>NZ_BAABKG010000004.1:0-532632 GCF_039543705.1 Nocardioides marinquilinus | reverse complement strand
AACCCAACAAACCCATCCAACCAGAACCCCCACCAAACAAGGCAGACGAACCGATCATCAGAGTCGACAGGCCCACAAACAAAAAACCATCGACAAACACACTGTTGAGTTCTCAAACATCAGACGCGCTCGAGCCTCAGTCTCTCGACCTTGCCTCGGGGCAACCTGCGAAACGCTACCTGCGGCACCTCAGGGGAGTCAACTCCAGAGCGGAGCGACTCGATCCACTGAGTAGTGGCGCTCAGACTGCGTCTGCGAGAAGAACACTAGGACACGTCCTCGATCGGTTCAAATCGAGGTCGCATCCGCCCGCGGATGGCGGCGGTACGGCGAGACCGAGCGGTCGCCGGCGAGCCAGAACCGCCAGGGCCGGTCCGGCGCCAGGCGCAGCCCGACGCGGGGTCCGGACGCGACGTCCGCGGGGTCCGGCGGCGTGGCAGCGAGCTCGAGCCGGACCGGCCCACGGGCCAGGTCGCAGCCGTCGTCGGCCAGCGCGATCCCGAGCGTGCGGCACAGTCGCGCGGGGCCACGCGCCAGGTCGCGGTCGCTCACGCCCGGGCGGCGCTCGCGGGCGACGTCCAGGCCCTCGACGACCTCCCCCGCGCGCAGCAGCACGGCCGCGGCGGTGCCCTCCTCCCCCACCACGACGTTGGCGCAGACGTGCATGCCGTAGCTGAAGTAGCAGTACAGCCGGCCCGCCGGTCCGAACATCACCGCGGTGCGACGGGTGCGCCCGCGGTAGGCGTGCGAGCCCGGGTCGTGCTCGCCGGCGTACGCCTCGACCTCGGTGAGCCGCACGGCCACGGAGCCGCGACGCACGATGGCGCCGAGCAGCCGGGGTGCGACGTCCTCGGCGGCGCCGCGCAGCTCAGGCCAGTCGCCCACGCAGCGCCTCGGCGCGAGCCCGCGCCTCGTCGAGCTGCTCCGTGACCCGGACGGGCGCGGTGCCGCCCCGTCCGGTGCGGGCCGCGACCGAGCCGGGCACGGTGAGCACGTCGTGGACGGCGGGCGTGAGGTGCGGCGAGATCTCGGCGAGCTGGCCGTCGGTGAGGTCCTCCAGGCCGATGCCCAGCTCTTCGCAGCGGCGCACGCAGGCCCCGGCCAGCTCGTGGGCCACCCGGAACGGGACGCCCTCGCGCACCAGCCACTCGGCCACGTCGGTGGCCAGGGAGAAGCCCTGCGGGGCGAGCGCCGCCATCCGCTCGGTGTCGAAGGTGAGCGTCGCGACCATGCCGGCGAACGCCGGCAGCAGCACCTCGAGGGTGTCGACGGAGTCGAACAGCGGCTCCTTGTCCTCCTGCAGGTCGCGGTTGTAGGCCAGCGGCAGCGCCTTGAGGGAGGTGAGCAGCCCCGTCAGGTTGCCGACCAGCCGGCCGGCCTTGCCGCGGGCCAGCTCGGCGATGTCGGGGTTCTTCTTCTGCGGCATGATGCTCGACCCGGTCGACCAGGAGTCGTGGAGGCGCGCGAAGCCGAACTCCGCGGTCGACCAGAGGATGACCTCCTCGGCCAGCCGGCTGACGTCGACGCCGACCTGGGCGAGGACGAAGGCGAGCTCGGCGGCGAAGTCGCGGGCCGCCGTCCCGTCGATGGAGTTGGCGCTCGAGCCGGTGAAGCCGAGGTCGGCGGCGACGGCGACCGGGTCGAGGCCGAGGGTCTGGCCGGCGAGGGCGCCGGAGCCGTAGGGCGAGTCGCCGGCGACGCGGGCGTCCCAGTCGAGCAGGCGGTCGACGTCGCGCAGCAGCGGCCAGGCGTGCGCCAGCAGGTGGTGGGCCAGCAGCACCGGCTGGGCGTGCTGCAGGTGGGTGCGGCCGGGCATCACGGCGTCCGGGTGCGCGGCGGCCTGGCCGGCCAGGACGTCGACGAGGTCGAGGCACAGGCCCGCGACGACCCGTGCGTGGTCGCGCAGGAACAACCGCAGCAGGGTGGCGATCTGGTCGTTGCGGCTGCGGCCGGCGCGCAGCCGCCCGCCGACCTCGGGTCCGACCTCGTCGAGCAGCAGGCGCTCGAGTGCGCCGTGGACGTCCTCGTCACCGGGGTCGGGTCGCAGCGAGCCGTCGGCGAAGCGGGCGCCCAGCACGTCGAGGCCGCGGTGGATCTCGGCCTCGTCGGCCTCGGTCAGGTAGCCGGCGCGGCCGAGGGCGCGGGCGTGCGCGTGCGAGCCCGCGAGATCGTACGGCGCCAGACGCCAGTCGAAGTGGGTCGAGCGCGAGAGCGCCTGCAGCTCGGGCGACGGACCGCTGGCGAACCGGCCGCCCCACAGGGCGCCCTCGTTGGTGCTCATGCCCCTCCTCGGGACTCGTCGGGCTGGGCGACGACCGCGACCGCGGCTCGCATGATGTCAGGCAGGTCGGGCGGCTCGTGCTCGCGGGCGGTGACGTCGTCCGGTGTGAGCCAGGCAGCGTCGAGCACGGTGTCGACCTCCTCGGGCTCGAGGTGGTCGAACCGGACGACGGTGGCGCGCGGCAGCGCCAGCGCGAAGTACGCGTGCTCGCCGACGTAGCGGACGCCGTCCCAGGTGTAGGCGTTGCGGTGGACGAGGACCGGTCCGACCAGTGCGCCGGGCGTCGTGCGGACGCCGGTCTCCTCGAACAGCTCGCGCACGGCGGCGTCGGCCAGCGCCTCGCCGGCGTCGACCGACCCGCCGACGCTCGACCAGTAGGGGCGCTCGGGGCGCGCGGGGTCGAGCTCGTGCAGGAGCAGCACGGCGCCGTCGGGCGCGACCGGGAGCACGCGGGCGGTGACCCGGCGGACCGGGGGTGGTGCGGTCATGGGTCCTTCCGTGTGGCCGGGTCGGGGCCCTTCGACAGGCTCAGGGTCCGTGGGGCGCGGGCCTTCGACAGGCTCAGGGTCCGTGGGGCGCGGGCCTTCGGCGGGGTCAGGGGCCGTCAGTCCGTTCCGACTTCCATGGCGGCGTGGTCGAGGGCCTCGTCGCTGGTGTCGCCCGCGGCCGCGGGGTTGCGGGCGATGCGGTCGGCGCCGCCGGCCTCGAGCTCGCCGTACAGGGTGCCGTGCTCGACGAGCACCTGGCCCTGCTCGATCGGCTGCGCGGCGTACAGCTCGAGCTTGGCGCGGGAGTCGGCGATGTCGAGGTTGCGCATGGTGAGCTGGCCGATGCGGTCGGTGGGGCCGAACGCGGCACCCTCGGTGCGCTCCATCGACAGCTTGTCGGGGTGGTAGGAGAACGCCGGGCCGTCGGTGCGCAGCACGGTGTAGTCCTCGCCCCGGCGCAGCCTCAGGGTGACCTCGCCGGTGACGAGCGAGGCGATCCAGCGCTGGATGGACTCGCGCAGCATCAGCGCCTGCGGGTCGAGCCACCGGCCCTCGTAGAGCAGCCGGCCGAGGCGTCGTCCCTCGGTGTGGTAGAGCGCGATGGTGTCCTCGTTGTGGACGGCGTTCAGGAGCCGCTCGTAGGCCGCCCACAGCAGCGCCATGCCCGGCGCCTCGTAGATGCCGCGCGACTTCGCCTCGATGATGCGGTTCTCGATCTGGTCGCTCATGCCGAGGCCGTGGCGGCCGCCGATGGCGTTGGCCCGGTGCACCAGCTCGACCGCGTCGTCGAACCGCTCGCCGTCGATCGCGACGGGCCGGCCGGCCTCGAAGGCGATCGTGACGTCCTCGGTGTCGATGGCCACCGAGGGGTCCCAGAACCGCACGCCCATGATCGGCTCGACGGTCTCGAGCGAGACGTCGAGGTGCTCCAGCGTCTTGGCTTCGTGGGTGGCGCCCCAGATGTTGGCGTCGGTGGAGTAGGCCTTCTCCTTGCTGTCGCGGTAGGGCAGGTCGTGCTCGGTGAGCCACTGGCTCATCTCGGCGCGGCCGCCCAGCTCGGTGACGAAGTCGGCGTCCAGCCACGGCTTGTAGATGCGCAGCTCGGGGTTGGCGAGCAGTCCGTAGCGGTAGAAGCGCTCGATGTCGTTGCCCTTGAAGGTCGACCCGTCGCCCCAGATGTCGACGCCGTCCTCGTGCATCGCCCGCACCAGCAGGGTGCCGGTGACGGCGCGGCCGAGCGGCGTGGTGTTGAAGTAGGTGCGGCCGCCCGAGCGGATGTGGAAGGCGCCGCACGCCATCGCGGCGAGACCCTCCTCGACGAGCGGGGTCTTGCAGTCGACGTGGCGGGCGATCTCGGCGCCGTAGGCCAGCGCGCGGTCGGGGACGCCGGCGATGTCGGGCTCGTCGTACTGACCGATGTCGGCGGTGTAGGTGCACGGCACCGCGCCCTTCTCGCGCATCCAGGCGACGGCGACGGAGGTGTCGAGGCCGCCGGAGAAGGCGATGCCGACGCGCTCGCCGACGGGGAGGCTGGTGAGGACCTTGCTCATGGGACTGCGGGCTCCTATGCGGTGACTGAGTCGTGGGCCGGTTCGGTGACCGGTTCGGCCGAGTTCTGGGCGAGGGCGAGGACGCGGGTGGCGAAGGCCTCGCCGCCGTCGGCGCCCCGGGTGATGACGAGGACGGTGTCGTCGCCGGCGATGGTGCCGAGGACGTCGTCCAGCTCGGCGCGGTCGAAGGCCGAGGCGAGGAACTGGGCGGCGCCGGGCGGGGTGCGCAGGACGACGAGGTTGGCGCTGGACTCGGCCGTGACGAGCAGCTCGCCGCACAGCCGGGCGAGCCGCTGGGTGCCGGCCGCGCTCTCGGCGGGGGCCGCGACGCGGCGGTCGCCCCCCTCCCCCGGCACCGCGTAGACGAGCGCTCCCCCGGCGGCGCGGACCTTGAGGGCGTCGAGCTCGACGAGGTCGCGCGAGAGCGTGGCCTGGGTGACGCTGACGCCCTCGCGGGCGAGCAGCTCGGCGAGCTCGGCCTGGGAGTGCACCTCGTGGTGGCTGACGAGCTCGACGATGCGTCGGTGCCGGGCGGTCTTGGTGGCGGCGACGGTCATGCCGGCTCCGAGACGGTGGACCGGGGCACGGCCGGGGCCTCGGCCCGGGGCGCGGAGTCGAGCAGGTGCGCCAGCACCGCCTTCTGGGCGTGACGCCGGTTCTCGGCCTCGTCCCACACCGCGCTCTGCGGACCCTCGAGCACCTCGGCGGCGATCTCGAGACCGCGGTAGGCCGGCAGGCAGTGCAGGACGACGGCGTCGCGCCGGGCGGTGGCGAGCAGCTCACTGGTCAGCGACCACGGGGTCAGGGCGGTGACCCGCTCGGCCTCCTCCTGCTCCTTGCCCATCGAGATCCAGGTGTCGGTGACCACGACGTCGGCGCCGCTGACAGCGTCGACGGGGTCGGCGACGACGGAGACGGAGCCGCCGGTGCCGGCGGCGATGTCGGTGGCCCGCTGCAGGATGCCGCCAGGCTCGGCGGACGGGAGGTAGCCCGATGGACCCGAGACCCGCACGTGCATGCCGGCCGTGGTGCCGGCGAGCAGCCACGAGCTGCCCATGTTGCACGCCGCGTCGCCCACGAAGGCCACCGTGACGCCCGCCAGCCCGCCGAGCCGCTCGCGCACGGTGAGCAGGTCGGCGACGAGCTGGCAGGGGTGGAAGTCGTCGGTGAGCGCGTTGACGACCGGGACGCCGGCGTGGGCGGCCATCGTCTCGAGGTCGGACTGCAGGAACGTGCGCCACACGACAGCTGCGACCTGACGGCCGAGCACGCGGGCGACGTCCTCGACCGACTCGCGCACGCCGATGCCGGCCAGCCGGCCCTCGACCAGCATCGGGAAGCCACCGAGCTCGGCGATGCCCGCGCTGAAGGAGACCTGGGTGCGCAGCGTCGGCTTGTCGAAGACCATCGCGACCGACCGGGGCCCCGCGAGCGGACGGCGGGCGAACGGCATGGCCTTGAGGTCGGCGGCGAGGTCGAGCAGCCGCGCCTGCTCGGCGGGGGTGAGGTCGTCGTCGCGCAGGAAGTGGCGGGTCACGGGGTTCTCCCCTGCCGGGCGCTGCCGTGGACGCCGGGCCAGGCGGCGACGAACGCGTCGGCGTCGGCCTCGGTGAGCACCAGCGGCGGGGCGAGCCGCAGTCGGCTCGGGCCGGTGGCGTTGACGATGAAGCCGGCCTCCTGGGCGGCGGCGACGACCTCGGGGGCGAGGTCGTCGAGCAGCTGGACGCCGACGAGGAGGCCCTCGCCGGTGGTGCGGTCGACGCCGTCCTGGCCCTCGAGCCCGGTGCGCAGCTGCTCGCCGCGCTTGAGGGCGGCGTCGAGCAGGCCCTCGGCCTCGACGGTGTCGAGCACGGCGAGCGCGGCCGCGCTGGCGACCGGGTTGCCGCCGAAGGTGGAGCCGTGGTTGCCGGGCTGCAGTAGCCCGCCGGCGGCGCCGAGGCCGATGCAGGCGCCGATCGGGAACCCGCCACCGAGGCCCTTGGCCAGCGTGACGACGTCGGGGCGCACGCCCGAGCGCAGGTGCTCGAACCAGAGACCGGTGCGACCGACCCCGGTCTGCACCTCGTCGAGCCACAGCAGCGCGCCGTGCTCGTCGGCCACGCGGCGGGCGGCCGGCAGGTAGTCGGGCGGCGGGACGACGACCCCGGCCTCGCCCTGGATCGGCTCGAGCAGCACGGCGGCGGTGCGGTCGGTGACGGCGGCGGCCAGCGCCTCGGCGTCGCCGTAGGGCACGAAGGTGACCTCGCCGGGCAGCGGCTCGAACGGCTCGCGGTAGGCGGCCTTGGAGGTGAGGGCGAGCGCGCCCATCGTGCGGCCGTGGAAGCCGCCCTCGGCGACGACGACGTGGGTGCGACCGGTGCGCCGGGTGAGCTTGAAGCCCGCCTCGACCGCCTCGGTGCCGGAGTTGGTGAGGAAGACCCTGCCGTCGCCGTGGCCGAGCAGGCCGAGCAGCCGCTCGGCCAGCGTCACCTGCGGCTCGGTGGCGAAGAAGTTGGAGACGTGGCCGAGCGTGGCGAGCTGGTCGGAGACGGCCCGCACCAGGGCGGGGTGGGCGTGGCCGAGCGCGTTGACGGCGATGCCGCCGAGCAGGTCGACGTACTCGCGCCCGTCGACGTCCCAGACGTGGGCGCCCTCGCCGCGGGCCAGCACCAGCTTCGGCGGCCCGAAGGTGTTCATCAGCGACGCGGCGTACCGCTCCTGGTAGTCGCCCGTGTGCGACGTGGCGTCACTCACCGCCGTCCCTCGCCTTCCGCGTCTTGGTCTCGACGCCGGGCAGCACCTGCGTGCCGACGCCCTCCTGGGTGAACAGCTCGAGCAGCACGGCGTGCGGCTCGCGGCCGTCGACGACCGTGGCGCGCGGGACGCCGCCCCGCACCGCCTGCAGGCAGGCGGTCATCTTCGGCACCATCCCGCTGGCCAGCGTCGGGAGGATCTCCTCGAGCGCCTCGGGACTGATCTCGCCGATGACGTCCTCCGAGCTCGGCCAGTCGAGGTAGAGGCCCTCGACGTCGGTGAGCACGAGCAGCTTCTCGGCTCCGAGGGCGACGGCGAGCGCGGCCGCGGCGGAGTCGGCGTTGACGTTGTGGATGAGGCCGTCGGCGTCGGGGGCGACGCTGGAGACGACCGGGATGCGCCCGGCCTCGATGAGGTCGAGCACCGCCTCGGGCCGCACGCGGGTGACCTCGCCGACCTGGCCGAGGTCGACCTCCTCGCCGTCGACGACGGTGTTGGTGCGGGTGGCGGTGAACAGGCCGGCGTCCTCGCCGGAGAGCCCGACGGCGTACGGCCCGTGGTCGTTGACCAGGCCGACGAGCTCGCGCTGCACCTTGCCCACCAGCACCATGCGCACGACCTCCATCGCCTCGGGCGTGGTGACGCGCAGGCCGCCGCGGAACTCCGACTCGATGCCGAGCTGGTCGAGCATCGCGGAGATCTGCGGCCCGCCGCCGTGGACGACGACCGGCTTGAACCCGGCGAGACGGAGGAAGACGACGTCCTCGGCGAAGGCGCGCTTGAGGTCGTCGTCGATCATCGCGTTGCCGCCGTACTTCACCACCACGACGGTGCCGTGGTAGCGCTTGAGCCACGGCAGCGCCCCGGCCAGGGTGCGGGCCTTGGCGGGGTCGGGCTTGCCGGGCTCGTGGTGGGTGGTGGGGATGCTCATCGGTCTGCTCCCGGTCTCAGCTGGAGTAGGCACTGTTCTCGTGCACGTAGGCGTGCGTGAGGTCGTTGGTCCAGACCGTGGCCCGCTCGGCGCCCGACTTCAGGTCGACGGTGACGGTGACCTCACGTCCGGTCAGGTCGACGCCCGCGGGGTCGGCGGACGGCGCGGAGCCGCGGCAGACCCAGACGCCGTTCATCGCGACGTCGAGGTCGGCGGGGTCGAAGGCCGCCGCGGTGGTGCCGACGGAGGCCAGCACCCGGCCCCAGTTGGGGTCGCGCCCGAAGACCGCGGCCTTGAACAGGTTGCTGCGCGCGATGCTGCGGCCGACCTCGACGGCGTCGTCCTCGGACGCCGCGCCGAGCACCGTGACGGCGATGTCGTGCTCGGCGCCCTCGGCGTCGCGCAGCAGCTGCATGGCCAGGTCGGTGCAGGCCTGGGTGAGCGCCGCCGTGAAGTCGTCGAGGCTCGGCGTGATGCCGCTGGCGCCGCTCGCCAGGACGGTGACGGTGTCGTTGGTCGACATGCAGCCGTCGGAGTCGAGCCGGTCGAAGCTGACGCGGGTGGCGGCACGCAGCGCGGCGTCGAGGTCGGCCGCGGGGACCACGGCGTCCGTGGTGAGGACGACGAGCATCGTGGCCAGCTGCGGCGCGAGCATGCCGGCGCCCTTGGCCATGCCACCGATGCTCCAGCCGGCGCCCTCGACGACGACGGTCTTGCTGAGGCTGTCGGTGGTCATGATCGCCTCGGCCGCCTGCTGGCCGCCGTCGGTGGCGAGTGCCTCGCAGGCCGCGGTGGCGCCCGCGAGCACCTGGTCGCGCGGGTTGGTGAGACCGATCAGGCCGGTGGAGCAGACGACGACGTCGACGGCGCCGCACCCGACGTGGCCGGCCACGGCCTCGGCGACGGCGTGGGTGGTCTGGAAGCCCTCCGGGCCGGTGTAGCAGTTGGCGCCGCCGGAGTTGAGGAACACGGCGCGGACGGTGCCGTCCTTGACGACCTCCTGGCTCCACAGCACCGGGTTGGCCTTGCAGCGGTTGGCCGTGAACACGCTGGCCGAGTCGAACCTGGGGCCGTCGTTGACCACGACGGCGACGTCGAGGGCGCCGGTGGACTTCAGGCCGGCGGCGACGCCGGCCGCGCGGAAGCCGTGCGGGGCCGTGGTGCTCATGGTGCGAGCCCCACGGTCGTGAGGCCGAGGGTCTCGTCGAGACCGAGCGCGAGGTTGAGGCACTGGACGGCGGCGCCGCCCGTGCCCTTGGCGAGGTTGTCGACCGCGCCGACCACGACGAGGCGGCGGGCGGCGTCGTCGACGGCGACCTGCAGCTGGACGACGTTGGCGCCCAGCACCGACTGGGTCTGGGGCCACTGCCCCTCGGGCAGCACGGTGACGAACGGCTCGTCGGCGTAGGCCTTGGCGTAGGCGGCGCGCGCGTCGTCCGCGCCCACGCCGTCGCGCAGCGGCGCCGAGCAGGTGGCGAGAATGCCGCGGGCCATCGGCACCAGCACGGGCGTGAAGCTGACCGTCGTCGGCGCGTCGCCGGCGAGCGGCGCGAGGTTCTGGGTGATCTCGGGCGTGTGCCGGTGGGTGCCGCCCACGCCGTACGCCGAGGCGTTGCCCATCACCTCGCTGCCGAGCAGGTGGGGCTTGGCCGCCTTGCCCGCCCCGCTGGTGCCGGACGCCGCCACCACGACCACGTCGGGCACGACGAGCCCGGCCTCGAGGGCGGGCGCCAGGGCGAGGGAGGAGACCGTCGGGTAGCAGCCCGGCACGGCGACCCGCCGGGTGCCGCGCAGGCGGTCGCGCTGCCGGCCGCCGTCGGGCAGCAGCAGCTCGGGCAGCCCGTAGGGCCAGGCGCCGGCGTGCTCGCCGCCGTAGAACCGAGACCACGTCTCGGCGTCGGTGAGCCGGAAGTCGGCGCCGCAGTCGACGACCACCGCGTCGTCGCCGACGGCCCGCGCGATCTCGGCCGACTGCCCGTGCGGCAGCGCGAGGACGACGACGTCGTGGCCGGCGAGCACCTCGGGGGTCGTGGGCTCGAGGACGCGGTCGGCCAGCGGGGTCAGGTGGGGCTGCAGCGCGCCCAGCCGCTCCCCCGCGTTGGAGCCGGCGGTGAGCGCCCCGATGCGGGCCTCGGGATGGGCGAGCAGGAGGCGCAGCACCTCGCCGCCGGCGTAGCCGCTGGCGCCGGCGACGGCGACCGTGAACGTCATGTGCATGACTATACAGTTCGATGCATAGTCACGCGATCGGGGGGCCGAAAGCGGGTGCACGGTGTCGGTGGGCCGCCCTAGGTTCACAGCGTGACGCGCCTCGACCCCGACCGCTACCTCCACCACCTCCGCCGCGACTCCGCTCGCTTCCGTGACGTGCTCGCCGGCTGCGACCCGGCCGCCCGGGTGCCTGCCTGCCCCGACTGGGACGCCGACGACCTGCTCTGGCACCTCGCCGAGGTGCAGTGGTTCTGGAGCGACGTCGTCCGGCACCGGCCGGCCGGGCCCGACGACGAGCTGGAGGCGCGCCGTCCCGCACGGGCCTCGGGCCACGAGGCGTTGCTCGCCCAGTTCGACGCGTGCTCGGCGGGGCTGGTCGACGCGCTGGCCGCGGCCGACCCGGCCGAGGCCGCCTGGCACTGGGGCCCGGAGCAGACGGTGCTCGCCTCCTACCGCCGCCAGGCGCACGAGGTGCTGATCCACCGGCTCGACGCCGAGCAGACCGCCGGGGTCGAGCCGGAGCCGCTCGACGCCGAGCTCGCCACCGACGGCGTCGCCGAGGCCATCGACCTGATGTACGGCGGCGACGCGCCCGCGTGGGGGCGCATCGAGGGCGGCGAGCACGTCGTGCGCGTCGACCTGACCGACGTCGGCGTCGCGCTGTGGGCGCGGCCCTGCACGTTCCTCGGCACCGACCCCGAGAGCGGCAAGACCCACGACGGGCCGCACGTGCTGCTGGTCGAGGACCCCGGTGTCGAGGCGGACGCCGTGGTCTCGGGCACGGCCGCGGACGTGGACGCCTGGCTGTGGAAGCGGCGGGGGCGCGAGGGGATCGAGGCGACCGGTGACCAGGCGGCGCTCGAGGGGTTCATGGCCGCGGTGACCCCGCCGATCGACTGAGCGTGGGGCGGGGCCCTTCGACAGGCTCAGGGTCCGTGGGGGTGGCCCGGGTGCGCCGGGCCGGCGGTCTCGAGGCTCGTCGCCAGGGCTCCTCGCATCTCGACCATCGTCGGCGGCCCTTCGACAGGCTCAGGGTCCGTGCGGCGGGTCCCTTCGACAGGCTCAGGGTCCGTGCGGCGGGGCCCCTTCGACAGGCTCAGGGTCCGTGCGGCGGGGCCCCTTCGACAGGCTCAGGGTCCGGGCGGCGGGGTCGGGGGCTGGCGTGAAGGTGGCGTGAAGCCGGGGTGAAACCGGGGCGCGGGAGCGTTCGTGGCATGACGACACAGCACTCCCCCGGCTCCCCCGACTCCCCCGACTCCCCCGACCCGGCCGTCTCGGCGGTCGGCCTGGTGAAGACCTTCGGCGCGCAGCGCGCCGTCGACGGCATCGACCTCGAGGTGCGGCGCGGCGAGGTGTTCGGCGTCCTGGGGCCCAACGGCGCCGGCAAGACCACGATGCTGCGGATGCTCGCGACCCTGCTGCCCATCGACGGCGGCTCGGCCCGCATCTTCGGCGTCGACGTCGCGACCCGCGGCCACGAGGTGCGGCAGCTCGTGGGCGTCACCGGGCAGTACGCCTCGGTCGACGAGAACCTCACCGCCCGCGAGAACCTCTGGCTCTTCGGCCGCCTGCAGGGCCTGCCGTCGCGACGGGCCCGGGCGACGGCCGACGACCTGCTCGGCGGCTTCGGGCTGCAGGAGGCGGCCGACAAGCCGATCGCCCAGTTCTCCGGCGGCATGCGGCGGCGCCTCGACCTCGCCGCCAGCCTCATCACCCGCCCGCCGCTGATCTTCCTCGACGAGCCCACCACGGGGCTCGACCCGCGCACCCGCGGGCAGATGTGGGACACCATCCGCAGCCTGGTCGCCGACGGCTGCACGGTGCTGCTCACCACGCAGTACCTCGACGAGGCCGACCAGCTCGCCGACCGGATCGCGGTCATCGACCGCGGCCGCACCGTCGCCGAGGGCACGCCCGACGAGCTCAAGTCGTCGGTCGGCTCCTCGACGCTGCAGCTGCGGCTCACCGATCGCGAGCGCACCGCCGAGGCCGCGGACGTCGTCCGGCGCGTGCTCGGCGACGAGCCGGTGCTCACGCCCGAGTCGGGCGGGCTCAACGTGCCGCTCACCGACGCCGACCGGGCCGGCGACGTCCTCATCGCGCTGCGCGAGGCCGGGCTGTCGATCGCCTCGGTCAACGTCGCCAAGCCCACGCTCGACGAGGTCTTCCTCGCCCTGACCGGCCACGGCACCGACACCGGCACCGGCACCGGCACCGGCACCGACACCACGACCGGAACCCACCTCCCGGAGGCCTCCTGATGACCACCCTGATCGCCCCCGCATCCCACCCGGTCGACGTCGGGCAGCGCACGCTCTCGCCCCGCGTCACGTTCGGCGAGACGGTGAGCCAGACCGTCACCCTCGCCTGGCGCGCGGTGAAGAAGATGCAGCGCAACTTCGAGCAGCTCTTCGACGTGACGATCCAGCCGCTGCTGTTCACGGCCATGTTCGCCGGGATCTTCGGCGGCGCCATCTCCGGCGACGTCGAGAGCTACCTGCCGATCATCATCCCCGGTCTGGTCGGCCAGACCGTGCTCACCGCCTGCGTGGCCACCGGCGTCCAGCTGCGGGAGGACATGGACAAGGGCGTCTTCGACCGCTTCAAGTCGCTGCCCATCGCCCGCATCGCGCCGCTGGCCGGCCCGATGCTCGCCGACATGCTGCGCTACCTGACCGCCTCGGTGCTCACCTTCGCCACCGGCGTCGCGCTCGGCTACCGTCCCGGCGGCGGCGTGCTCGGCGTGGCCGGCGCCGTCGTCCTCGCCGTGCTGGCGGGGTGGTCGCTGGCGTGGATCTTCGCGTGGTTCGGCACGGTGGGCCGCAGCGCCCAGGGCGTGCAGGGCATCTCGCTCATGGTGATGTTCCCGCTGACGTTCCTGTCGAACGCCTTCGTGCCGACCGACACCATGCCAGGTTGGCTGCGCGCCTTCGCCGACGTGAACCCGGTCTCGCACGTCATCTCGGCCGTCCGCGACCTGGCCAACCGGGGCGCGGTCACCGGTGAGGTGGCTTGGGCGCTGCTCGGGTGCGCCGTGGTGGTGGCGGTCTTCGCGCCGCTCGCCGTGCGCAGCTACGGCCGCCGCATGTGAGCCCGGCTCGCGGGCCGGGTCACAGCCGCGCGACGACGGCCCGGGCGTCGTCCAGGACGTCGGGGCCGCGGCGCGTGCCGTAGGCCGCCACGGCGGCCTCGAGGGCACCGGGGGCGATCGTCTCGGCGTCGGCGAGCACCCGCGTCCACGACATCGACGGCGCGTACCGGCTGTAGCCGAAGCGGTGCGCGAGGGCGAGGAGCGCGACCCCACGCTCGACGTCGTGCTCGGCCAGCAGCCACCACGCGCCCGCCGCGAACAGCGTGCAGCCGTCGAGCGGGTAGTCGGGGCGGTGGTGCTCGTGGCTGAGCAGCCCGGGCAGCTTGGCGACCACGACCCGGTGCAGCCGCGAGGCGAACGCGACGGCCTCGGGTCCGGCCGCCCGGGCGTGGCGGGCGTGCGCGGCGAGCACGCCGCCCTCGGCGAAGAGCAGGTAGGGCTGGTAGTCGTCGTCGGCCGTCGAGCCCGGGAAGCGCATCGAGCGGGCGGGGGCCAGCGCGTCGCGGTACAGCCGCAGGCCCCGCTCGACGTCGCCCTCGGCCAGCGCCAGCTCGGCGTGCACCGAGGCGATCACCACGGCCCCGCCGAACAGTCCGGTGGCCGGCGCGGCGTCGAGCGCGGCGATGGTGTCGCGGGCGGCCGGCAGGTCACCGCGCTCGATGGCGGCGCAGGCGAGGACGGCGCGCAGCTGGACGGCGTCGTCGGCCGCCTCGAGCGCGTCGAGCCCGGCCAGCCCGGCGGCCGCGTGCTCGACGGCCCGGGCCAGCTCGCCCCGTTGCGAGTAGAGCCCGGCGAGCTGGGTGTGGTGCAGCGAGCGGAGCCAGACGCCGTCGTCGGGCCGCCACAGCGCGAGCGCCCGGGTGGAGGCCTCGATGGCGCCGTCCGCGTCGCCGACGTTCTCCCGGGCGTGGCTGGCCCACTGCAGCGCGAGCGAGGCGACGTGGCGGTCGGGGTCGTCGACGAACGCCTCGAGGTCGCCGTCGCCCTCCATCGTGGCCACCAGCCGCGCCATCGCGCGGCTGCCGGGGTGGCTCGATCGCGGCGCGCAGAGCCCGAACAGCTCACGGCTGCGCGGGGGCACGTCGAGCTCCACGATGGTGGTGTTCATGACCGCGACGGCGGTGGCGCGGGCGGTGACGTCGACGAGGCGGTCGGGCGGCTCCCAGCCGGTGAGCGCCTGGTCGAGCGCGTCGAGCAGCGCGATGACGCGCACGTGCTCGCCGCGGATGGTCCAGGTGCCACCGAGCGCGGCGATGAGCACGACGACCGACTCCGGGTCGGGCTCGGCGAGCGTCTCGCGCAGCACGTCGGTGAGGTTGACCTCCTCGCGGGCGACCGCGCGGACGGCGTCGACCTGCCCGGCGCCGTCGAGGCCGTCGAGCGCCTCGTGGGCCACGGTGACGCCCCACGCCCGCCGGGCCGCGCGGGCGTCGTCCTCGTCGCCGGCCTCGGCCAGCCGCAGCCGGCCGAACTCGCGCACCGTCTCGAGCATGCGGTAGCGCAGGCCGCCGTCGGCGGTGTCGCTGACCGTGACGAGCGACTGGCCCGCGAGCGACTCGAGGGCCGGGAGGGCGGCCGGGCCGCACAGCGCCTCGGCGCCGTCGAGGCCGAACCCGTCGGCGAACAGCGAGAGCCGCCGCAGGGCGCGGCGGTCGCGCTCGTCGAGCAGGTTCCACGACCAGTCGATGACGGCGAGCAGCGTCTGGTGGCGGTCGGGGGCGCCGCGGTCGTGCCCGCGCAGCAGGGCGAACCGGTCGTCGAGGCGGCGGTCGATGTCGGCCACCGACATCGCCCGCACCTTGGCGGCCGCCAGCTCGAGCGCCAGCGGCAGGCCGTCGAGGCGGGCGACCACCCGGTCGACCACCACGTCGTCGAGCCGGACGCCGGGGCGCGCCGCCTCGGCCCGCTGGCGGAACAGCTCGGTGGCCGCCTCGGCGCTCAGCTGCGGCAGCGCGAAGACCCGCTCGGCGGCGATGGCGAGCGGCGCCCGCGTGGTGGTGACGACGCGCAGGTCGCTCGTGGTCGCGACCAGGAAGGCGACGAGGTCGGCGACCGCCTCGACGACGTGCTCGCAGTTGTCGAGCACCAGCAGCGTGGGCGCCTGGGCCAGCTGCTGGGCGATGCGACCGCGCACGTCGGCGCGCTGCTCGGCGGTGAGCACACGGCGTCCGGTGACCGAGTCGCGCACGCCCAGCGTGGAGCCGACCTCGCCCACCACGTCGTCGGGCGAGGTGACGCCGACCAGCTCGACGAGGTGCACCACCGGCTGCTCGGCCTCGCGGGCCAGCAGGTTGGCCAGGCGGGTCTTGCCCAGGCCGCCGGGGCCGAGGATCGAGACCACGCGGGCCTCGCGCACCAGCGCCCGCAGGGCCCGGACGTCGTCGTCGCGGCCGACCAGCGAGGTGGCGTCGAAGCGGACGCCGGTGCGCACCGGGTTGTCGGCCGCCAGCAGCTGGGCGTGCAGCGCCTGCAGCGCCGGCCCGGGGTCGACCCCCAGGTCGTCGGCCAGGCGGGCCCGGTGGTGCTCGTAGGCGGCCAGCGCCGCCGGGACGCCGTGCACCGCCGCCTCGGCGCGCAGCAGGGCCACCGTCGTGGTCTCGTCGGGGTCGGGCACCGCCTGCAGCAGTGGCAGCGCCTCCGCGTGGTCGCCCAGCGCGGCGAGCGCCCGTCCGAGCACGGCCCGCGCGAGGTCGGCGACGCGGCGGGCGTCGTCGCGCAGCGCGTCGAGCGCCTCGACACCGGCCGCCGTGGCGACCGGGTGGACGAGGGCGTCACGGGCGGCGTCACGGGCGGCGACGGCGTCGCCGCGCGCCTCGGCCCGCACGGCCTCGCGCAGCGCACCCGCCTGGGCCGTGGCGTCGTCGTCGACCTCGTCGCCGAGCCGGTAGCCCCCGTCGACCCGCACGACCACCTCGGCGCCGGTCTGGCGCCGGGTGCGCGAGACCACCACCTGCAGCGCCTTCGCGGCGTTGGCCGGCCGGTCGGCCGGACCCCACACCGCCTCGACGAGGTCGCCCTCCCCCACGGCGCGGCCGTGCGCGGCGGCGAGCGCGGCGAGGAGGGCCTGGCTGCGCTCGCCCGTGACCGGCGTCCCGTCGAGGGCGACGCCGTCGAGCACCCGCAGTGTGGTCACGCCCCGCTCCCGGGGCGGCGGACCAGCTCAGCGCTGGACGGCACCACAGCGCTCGGCCGCGAGCGCCACGGCGGCGTCGCGGGCGGCGCCGGTCTCGGCCTCGGTCAGGGTGCGGTCGGGGGCGCGGAACCGCAGCGCGAACGCGAGCGAGCGTCGTCCGGCGCCGACCTGCTCGCCGGTGTAGACGTCGAAGAGCCGGATCGACTCGAGCAGCGGCCCGGCGCCCTCGCGCAGGGCGTCCTCGACCTCGGCGACGGTGACGTCGTCGGCGACGAGCAGGGCGACGTCCTCCTTGGCCACCGGCAGGCTCGACAGCTCGGGCGCGGTGACGACCTCGGGGGCCAGCGCGAGCAGCCGGTCGAGGTCGAGCTCGACGGCGGCGCTGCGGGCCGGCAGGCCGAGGGCCTGGCAGACACGGGGGTGCAGCTCGCCGGCGTGACCGAGGACGGCGTCGCCGGCCCTGACGGCGGCGCAGCGGCCGGGGTGCCACGGCGCGCGGACGGCGGCCTCGACGTCGACGGGCACGCCCAGCTCGGCGGCCAGTCGCCGCACGACCTCGATGGCGTCGGCCCAGCCCGCGTCGCGGGCTGGGCCCCACCAGCCGGCGCGCTCGCGCTCGCCGGCCAGCACGACCGCAAGGTGGAGCGGCTGGCGCGGCAGGGCGTCGAAGAGCTTGGCGAGCTCGGCCTCGGAGGGCCGCCAGTCGACCCCGTAGACCGGTGCCGGTCCCCGGTCGGAGGGGAAGGCCACCGTGCCGGTCTCGAAGAGCGCGACACCGGGGGCGCCGCGGCCGAGGTTGCGCGCGGCGGCGCGCAGCAGGCCGGGCAGCAGGGTGGTCGTGTAGGAAGGCTCCTCGGTCGACAGCGGGTTCGCGAGCCGCACGGTGCGGCGGCGCTCGTCGTCGGCGGGCAGGCCGAGCTGGTCGAGGGCGGTCTCGCCGACGAACGGGAAGCTGATGACCTCGACGCACCCGGCGCCGGCCAGGGTGCGGCCGACCCGGCGGCGCAGCCGCTGGCTGCGGGTCAGGCCTCGGCCCGCACCCGGGGTGGGCAGCACCGAGGGCACGCGGTCGTAGCCCACGACCCGCACGACCTCCTCGACGAGGTCGTGGGGGTCGACGAGGTCGGGGCGCCACGGCGGCGGCAGCCAGCCGGCCGGGGTGGCGGTGCAGCCCACGGCGAGCAGGCTCTCGCGGGCCACCTCGGCGGGGATGTCGAGGCCGGCGATGCGGCCCGGCAGGTCGTCGGGCATGTCGATCGCGTCGGGCGTCGGCACGCTGCCGGCCACGGTGACGCCGGGCGCGGCGGTGCCGCCGCCGTGCGCGACGAGCAGCTCGACCACGCGGTCGGCGGCCGCCTCGGTGATGGCGGGGTCGACGCCGCGCTCGTTGCGCTTGCCGGCCTCGGACGTGATGCGCTGACGGCGTCCGGTGCGGAACATCGAGACGGCGTCCCAGTGCGCGGCCTCGACGAGCACGCGCGTGGTGGTGCCGGAGATCTCGGTGGCCTCGCCGCCCATGACGCCGCCGAGGCCGATGACGCCGGAGTCGTCGGTGACGACGAGGTCGGCGGGGTCGAGCGCGCGGTCGGTGCCGTCGAGGGTGGTCAGCCGCTCGCCGGGGTGCGCGCGCCGCACCCGGACGGCGCCGGTGAGCGTGTCGGCGTCGTAGCCGTGGATCGGCCGGCCGAGCTCGAGCATCACGTAGTTGGTCACGTCGACGGCCAGCGAGATCGGCCGCATGCCGCACTGCACGAGCCGGTGCGCCATCCAGTCGGGCGTGGGTGCGGTCGGGTCGAAGCCCTCGACGAGCCGCGCCACGAACAGCGGGCAGCCCTCGGGGTCGTCGAGGTGCACCGGGTGCCCCTCGTCGTTCGCGGCGGGGACGTCGCGCTGGGCGGGGTCGGTGAACGGGACGCCGAAGCCGAGCGCGGCGTCGCGGGCCAGGCCGCGCAGGCTCAGGGCGTAGGCGCGGTCGGGGTTGATCTCGAGCTCGATGACGTCGTCGTGCAGGCCGAGGACGTCGAAGGCGTCGTCGCCGGGCTCGCCCGCGTCGGCGGGGAGCACGATGATGCCGTCGTGGTCGTCGCCGAGGCCGAGCTCGCGGGCCGAGCAGATCATGCCGGCGGAGACGTGGCCGTAGGTCTTGCGGGCGCTGATGGCGAAGTCGCCGGGCAGCACGCCGCCGGGCAGGACGACGACCACGAGGTCGCCGGCGTCGAAGTTGTGCGCGCCGCACACGATGCCCTGCGGCTCACCGGTGCCGTTGGCGTCGCCGACGTCGACCTGGCACCAGTTGATGGTCTTGCCGTTCTTCTGCGGCTCGGGCTCACGGCTGAGCACGCGGCCGACCACGAGCGGGCCGGTGATGGCGTCGCCGGGCCGCTCGATCGCCTCGAGCTTGAGACCGAGTGCGGTCAGGCGCGCGGCGAGCAGCTCGGTGGTGACGTCGTCGGGCAGGTCGACGTGCTCGCGGATCCACGAGACGGGGGCCTTCATCGGTTCAGAGCTCGTTTCCGAAGGTCGTGGTGAAGCGGACGTCGCCCTCGAAGAGGTCGCGCATGTCGGTGATGCCCTGGCGGAACATCAGGGTGCGGTCGATGCCCATGCCGAAGGCGAAGCCGGTGTAGCGGTCGGTGTCGACGCCGCAAGCGCGCAGCACGCGCGGGTTGACGACGCCGCAGCCGCCCCACTCGATCCAGCCCTCGCCCTTGCAGGTGCGGCAGGTCTGGCCGTCGACCGTCGTCGCGCCCCGGCACACGAAGCAGACCAGGTCGACCTCGGCGCTGGGCTCGGTGAAGGGGAAGTACGACGGCCGGAAGCGCGTCGTGATGCCCTCGCCGAACATGGCGGTGGCGAAGTGGTCGAGCGTGCCCTTCAGGTGGGCCATCGTGATGCCCTCGTCGACGGCGAGGCCCTCGACCTGGTGGAAGACCGGGCTGTGGGTGGCGTCGTACTCGTCGGTGCGGAAGACGCGGCCGGGGCACACGACGTAGATCGGCGGCTCGCGGTCGAGCATCGTGCGGGCCTGCACCGGCGAGGTGTGGGTGCGCAGCACGAGGTGGTCGTCGCCGGGGTCGGTCCAGAAGGTGTCCTGCATGGTGCGGGCCGGGTGGTCGGGCCCAAGGTTGAGGGCGTCGAAGTTGAGCCACTCGGCCTCGACGACCGGACCCTCGGCGACCTCCCAGCCCATCGCGACGAAGATGTCGGCGATCAGCTCGGAGCCGGTGGTGATCGGGTGGCGGGCCCCGGTCGGCTGCCGGTCGGTGGGCAGCGTGACGTCGACGGTCTCGTCGGCGAGCATCCGCTCCTCGTGCTCGGCCTCGAGCTCGGCCTGCCGCCTCGCCAGCGCCTGGCCGACCGCGCCGCGCGCCTGGCCGACCCGCTGGCCGGCCTCCTTGCGCGCCTGGGGCGGCAGCGCCCCGATCTCGCGGTTGGCCAGGGCCAGCGGCGAGCGGTCGCCCGCGTGCTCGAGACGCGCGCTCTTGAGCTCGTCGAGGTCGCCGGCGGCGGCGATCGCGGCGAGCGCGGCCTCGCGGGCCGCCTCGACCTGCTCGGGCTGCAGCGTGCTCACCTCCACGGGGTCGTAGTCGGTGTTGGGGCCGCTCATGCCCGCGAGTCTAGGAACGGCGGTGCCTCGCCCGCGAACCGGTTCACGCGTGGACGGCGAGCGCCGCCCCGGCGCGGGCGACCAGCTCGTCGCGCAGGTCGGCCGGCGCAAGCAGCTCGGCCTCGCCGCCGAAGGTCAGCAGCAGCCCGACGGCCTGCCGGCGGGCCCGCATCGTGAGGCGGACCCGAGGCCGCGGGTCGCCCGCGACCTCGGGGAGCCGCTCGGGCGTCGTCCCGGCCACGACCTGGAAGGAGGCGAGCCGGTGGAACAGCTCGACCTGGGCGGCGTCGACGGCCACCTCGAGGGTGACCGCGTCGCCCACCTCGAGGGCCCGGCGCGACTGCTCCCACTCGTGCGCGAGGTCGAGGTCGGCCGGACGACGCGCCGGCTCGTCGAGCACCGTGGCCTCGAGCACGCGGGAGACGCGGTAGGTGCGCCGCTGCCCCCGGTGGGCGGCGAGCAGGTACCACCGGCCGGCGTTCTCGACCAGGCCGTAGGGGTCGACGGTGCGGACGGCGGGCGGCTGCCCGTCACTCGCGGCGTAGCGCAGCCGCACCCGGCGGGCGCGGGTGGCGGCGTCGCGCAGCACCGGCAGCACCGGCACCTCCTCGGCGGCGGCGAACCAGCGCCGGCGGTCGACGACGAGCACGGAGGCGAGCGCGTCGGCCTGCTGCATCGCGTCGGTGGGGGCCGTGGCGGCCAGCTTGGCCAGCGCGTTGCCGAGCTCGGGCCCGAGCCCCAGCTCGGCCGTGGTGTCGCGGGTGCCCCACAGGAACAGCGCCTGCGCCTCGCCGACCGTCAGCCCGCTGACGTCGGTGCGGTAGCCCTCGACCAGCCCGCACCCGCCGCCGCGCCCGCGCTGGGCGAAGACCGGGACGCCGGCCGCCGAGAGCGCCTCGACGTCGCGCAGCACGGTGCGCTCGCTCACCTCGAGCAGCTCGGCCAGCCGCGCCGCGGGCGTGGTGCCGTGGCGCTGCAGCAGGTGCATGAGGCGGAGAAGGCGGTCGGCGCGCACGTCGTGGAGTCTCGCACCGAAACCTGACAGTGGCTGTCTGGTTCAGGCCCCAGGCTCGTCACATGACCGACCGGAGCACCACCCTGACCGACCCCCGTCCGACCCTGCTGCGCGCCGCCGCCCAGCTGACCCCGCTCGTCGAGCGGGTGCGGCCCGCCGACCTCGACCGCCCGACCCCCTGCGACGACTGGGCCGTGCGCGACCTGCTGGCCCACCTCGTCGCCGTCGAGGTGCGCATCGCCGCGATCCTGCGCGGTGCCCACCCCGCCGACCTCCCCTCCCTCGTCGACGGCGTCGCCGACGAGGGCTGGGCCGCCGCGTGGGGCGAGGCGGGCGAGGCGCTCGAGGTGGCGCTGGCCGAGGACGACGTCCTCACCCGCACCGTCGAGCACCCCGCGGGGCGGATGCCGGCACCGCAGGCGATCGGCATCTACGTCAGCGAGCTCGCTGTGCACGGATGGGACCTCGGTGCCGCGCTGGACGACGTCTCGGGGCTCGACCCGGCGGTCGCGGAGGGCTGCCTCGAGCCCATGCGCCGGGCGCTGACCCCCGAGATGCGCGACCAACCGTGGGTGCCCTTCGGACCCGTCGTCGCCGTGCCGGACGACGCCCCCGCCTACGACCGGCTGGTCGCCTGGGTCGGCCGCGACCCCGCCTGGACGCCGGCGGGCTGACGTCGTCCCGCGCGCTCCCGGAAGCCGCACGAACCGAGCGATCGCACGGTTCAAGCCCCAGTACCGGCGCGGGGTGCACACGAACCGAGCGATCGCACGGTTCAAGCCCCAGGACCGGCTCGGGGTGCACACGAACCGAGCGATCGCACGGTTCAGGTCCCAGGACCAGCTCGGGGTGCGCACGAACCGAGCGATCGCACGGTTCAGGTCCCAGGACCGGCCCGGGGTGCGCACGAACCAAGCGATCGCGCGGTTCAGGTCCCAGTTCCGGGTGCTGTCCCGCACGAACCGAGCGATCGCGCGGTTCAGGTCGCCGGGACAGGCGGGGGTCAGAACGCGAGCTCGGCGGGCACGCCGGGCCAGGCGCTGGAGATGCGGGCGCCGCCGCCGTCGGCGTCACCGATGACGAGGGTGCTGCCGTGGGCGCGGACGAGGCCGTTGACGATGTAGAGGCCGAGCCCCGAGCCGCCGCCGGCGCCGGCGGTCCAGAACTTGGTCACGGCGCGGCGGCGCAGCTCGGGCGGGATGCCCTCGCCCTCGTCGCTCACCGTCAGCCGCACGCCGTCGGGGCCGTCGGCGTGCGGCTCCGGCGCCAGCTCGACCCGCACGACGCCCTCGCCGTGCCGCACGGCGTTCTCGACCAGGTTGGTCACGACCTGGGTGAACTTGTCGGGGTCGACCAGCACCGGCGGCAACACGTCGTCCGCGGGTGCGACGACCACGATCTCGCGCGCGGTGCCGGCGCTCACCGAGTCGACGACCCGCCTCACGAGCACGGCCGCGTCGCTCGGCCGCGGGTAGAGCTGCAGCCGGCCGGTGTCGATGCGGGCGACGTCGAGCAGCTCGGCGATGAGCCGGCTGAGCCGGTCGGAGTCGGCGCTGACGGTGGTGAGCATCAGCTTCTTCTGCTCGTCGTTGAGCTTGTCCCAGCGGTTCAGCAGCGCCTGGACGAAACCCTTGACGCCGGTGAGCGGCGAGCGCAGCTCGTGGGCGACGGTCGCGACGAGGTCGGAGCGCTCGCGGTCGAGGCGGGCCCGGCCGCGGCCGTTGCGGATGGTGACCGCCACCGACGTCACCGGTCCGAGCGGCACCTCGCGGTGCAGCCGCGCCACGACCAGCACCTCGGTGCCGTCGGGCAGCAGCCACGACTGCTCGGGGACGGCGGTGCGGGTGCGCAGGCCTTCGAAGGGGCAGTTGTGGGCGACCCAGGCGTGGTCGTCCTGGTCGCGCAGGGCGAGGACGTCGGCGAGCGGCCGGCCCACGAGCGCCGCCGGGTCGTCGTCGTGGCCGAGCATCCGCGCGGCCACCCGGGAGACGACGGTGACGCGGCCCTCGACATCAGCGACGACGACGCCGTCGGGCAGCGCGTCGACGACGTCCTGGGCCGGGGCGTCGCTGGGCACGGACCCACCCTGTCACGGCAGGCTCTCCACGTGCGGGCGCGGGACGTGGCGGCGGTGAGCTGGTGACCGTTCCGCGCCGGCGTTCCGTAGCTGACGCACCGCCGCCCCGGCCCGGCCCGCCCCGGCGGTGAGCTGGTTACTGAATCGACGAGCGATTCGGCAATTCACCCACCGCCGCCCCGACCCGGCCCGCCCCGGCGGTGACCTGGTGACCGAGTCGACGAGCGATCCGGTAACTCACCCACCGCCGCCCCGACCCGGCCCGCCCCGGCGGTGAGCTGGTGACCGGATCGAGGAGCGATTCGGTGACTCACGCACCGCCGCCCCGACCTCAGCCGCGCTGAGCGCGGGCCGACTCGTAGAGGCACAGCGCGGCGGCGGTGGCGAGGTTGAGGCTCTCGGCGCGGCCGTGGATGGGGATGCGCACGCGGTGGTCGGCCACCGCGGCGAGGTCGTCGGGCAGTCCCCACGCCTCGTTGCCGAACAGCCAGGCGGTGGGTGCGGCCAGCAGGTCGACCGGCAGGCCGTGCAGGTCGGCCTCGCCGGCGCCGTCGGCGGCCAGCACGGTGAGGCCGGCGGCGCGGGCGGCCTCGACGGCCCGGGCGGGATCGGGCTCGACGGCCACCGGCAGGTGCAGCGCGCTGCCGGCGCTGGCCCGCAGGGTCTTGGGGTTGTAGAGGTCGACCGACTGCCCGGCGAGGACGACGCCCGCGGCGCCCGCCGCGTCGGCGGTGCGGACGACGGTGCCGGCGTTGCCGGGGTCGCGCACGTCGGCGCAGATCGCGACGAGGTCGCCGCGCACGGCGTCCGCGAGGGGGACGTCGACGAAGCGGCACACCGCGACGACGCCGGCCGGGGTGACGGCCTCGGCGAGCGAGGCGAGCGCCCGGTCGTCGACCAGGGTGACCCCGGCGCCGGGCACGAGGTCGGCGCCGGCTGCGGTGGCGAAGACCTCGACCACGCAGCCGGCCGCGAGAGCCGAGGTGACCGCGTTCGGCCCTTCGGCGAGGAACAGCCGCCGCTCGGAGCGTTCCGAGCGGCGGCTGAGTCGCCTGGCCTGCTTGACGCGGGCGTTGCCCGCCGTCAGCGGCTGGGCGGACGGCTGGGAGGTCAGGCGGAGGCCTCGGCCTTGGGCGCGTTGACGTCGTCGGGCAGCGCGGCCTTGGCGGTCTCGACGAGCGCGTTGAACGCGGTGACGTCGTTGACGGCGAGGTCGGCGAGGATCTTGCGGTCGACCTCCACGCCGGCCAGGTTCAGGCCCTGGATGAAGCGGTTGTAGGTCAGGCCCTGCGCACGCGCGGCGGCGTTGATGCGCTGGATCCAGAGACGGCGGAAGTCGCCCTTGCGCTTCTTGCGGTCGTTGTAGCTGTAGACCAGCGAGTGGGTGACCTGCTCCTTGGCCTTGCGGTACAGCCGCGAGCGCTGGCCGCGGTAGCCGCTGGCGCGCTCCAGGGTGGTCCGGCGCTTCTTACGGGCGTTCACTGCGCGCTTGACGCGTGCCATGGTCGTTGCTCCTCGGTGCTTGCTGCGGCGTCGGACGCCGCGGGCTGGTGTGGCCTGGTGGGTGGTGGGGTCGGGGTCAGCGCGAAGGGCTGGGGCTCAGAGCCCGAGCATCTTCTTGGCGCGCTTGACGTCGGCCTTCTCCAACGTCACCATCCCGGCGTTGCGGCGCTGCTTCTTGCGGCTGCCGGTGGTCGGCTGCGAGGCGAACGCGGCGCCCGACTTGCGCCCGGCCTGGAGCCGGCGGATCTTGCCGGAGCCGGTCACCTTGAAGCGCTTGCTAGCGCCCGAGTGGGTCTTCATCTTGGGCATCGTGGTTCTCCTCCGTGTGGTGCTGCGGGCGGTGCGTGGCGGCCTGGTCCGGACGGACGCGGGGCCGGGGTGGAGCGGCGCTCAGGCCTCGATCTCGGGGTCGAGGTTCTCGGAGCGGCCGCGCTCCTTCTTCTTCGCGACGGGACCGGCCGCGTGGGCGGCGTCGCGCTCGGCGTCCCGCTCGGCCTTGGTGGCCGCGCGGGCGGCCTCCTTCTCGGCCTGGACGACGGCGTGGTCGGCCTTGGCCTCGGCCTTCTTCTTGTGCGGGCCGAGCACCATCACCATGTTGCGGCCGTCCTGCTTGGGGTTGGACTCGACGAAGCCGAGCTCGTCGACGTCACCGGCCAGGCGCTGCAGCAGCCGGAACCCGAGCTCGGGGCGGTGCTGCTCGCGGCCGCGGAACATGATGGTGATCTTGACCTTGTCGCCGGCCTTGAGGAACCGGACGACGTGGCCCTTCTTGGTCTCGTAGTCGTGGGCGTCGATCTTGGGACGAAGCTTCATCTCCTTGATGACGACGTTCG
Source organism: Nocardioides marinquilinus (assembly GCF_039543705.1). Classification (NCBI taxonomy): domain Bacteria; kingdom Bacillati; phylum Actinomycetota; class Actinomycetes; order Propionibacteriales; family Nocardioidaceae; genus Nocardioides; species Nocardioides marinquilinus. The sequence goes on along the minus strand of NZ_BAABKG010000004.1, from coordinate 507,179 downwards.
TCTGGTTGCGACGCGCCTCACGGGCCTTCTGGGCGTTCTCGTACTTGAACTTCCCGTAGTCCATGAGCTTGCAGACGGGCGGACGGGCGGTCGGGGCCACCTCGACGAGGTCGAGGTCTGCCTCCTGCGCCAGCTTGAGGGCCTGGTCGGTCGGCACGATGCCGACCGTCTCTCCGTTGGGTCCGACGAGGCGGACCTCGGGAACCCGGATCCGCTCGTTGATACGCAGCTCGGTGCTGATGTGTCCTCCAGTGGGATGGCTTGCGGTGGGCTCACCGGGTGGAGGACGAACAAAAGGCCCCCGCCTGGTGCAAGCGGAGGCCAGTCACGACCGCCTCCCGGAAAATGCGTGCGGGAGGGGCCTGTCGGACCGGACCCGACGACCTGGTGGTGCTGCGGTCGGTGCGGGTGGGAGACGGTGGTGCGTGGTCTCCGCTTGTGGATCGGCGACCACCCGGGAGTGGTCACTGATCGGTCAACGCGCAAGCCTACGGCAGGATTCCCCGCGCACCCAATCGCCTGCCGACGCTGCGCCCGTCAGTACAGCCGGGTGCCGTCGGCGGCGAAGCGGTCGAGGTAGTCGCGGATGCGGCTGCGGGCGGCGTCCACGTCGGTGACCCCGAGGTTGAGGTTGAGCAGGTCGATGTACCAGGGCGCCTTGACCGGCTCGAGCACGTAGGCCTCGACGATCTCGCGGGCCACGGGCAGCGTCGTGGCCTTGGAGTCGTCGTGCACGTCGTTGCCGTCGGCGTGCTGCAGCTTGTCGTACTCCTCGGCCAGCAGCCGCTCGAACAGCTCCCGGGTGAGGACGTCGCCCGCCGCGACGCCGGTCTCGGCGTCGTCCGCGGTGAAGGCGCCGCCCTTGTGCAGCCACTCCCACAGCACCGAGAGGCGGATCTCGCCGGTGGCGGCGTCCTCCATGAGGTAGAGCACCTCGTCGTCGGCGAAGAAGTCGGCGGGCTTGAGCGCGGCGGCGGAGAAGCCGCGGCCGAAGGCGTTGCCGTACTGCAGGCCGACGCTGATCAGGTCGCGGGCGCCCCGCACGGTGCGCTTGCCGCCGTCGAGCGCGACGAGGGCGGCGGCGTCGTCGGCGGTGTGGGTCAGCGGCGGGAGGTCCTTGCCGAGCTGGTTGTCGTCGCCGACGCGCTCCCAGACCGGTCGGACGACGTGGACCATCTTCCAGTGGGCGACCCACTTGCCCGAGGCGCCCTCGCGCTGCTCGCGCTCGCCGCCGGCGACGGCCTTGGCCATCGCCGCGTCGACGGCCGCGGGCGCACCGACGGGGATGTTGGGCTCCATGCCGCCCTGCCACAGCGCGTGGTTGCCGTCGGCGTCGGGCGTGTTCACCGCCCGGCGCACGCGGTCCTCGTAGGCGGCCATGTAGCCGTAGGTCATGGTGATGACGTCGATGTCGGGGTTGACGAACGACTCGTCCCACGCGAGCGCGTCGGACAGGGAGTTGATGTAGTCCCACCGGCCGGTGTTGAAGCCGACGAAGTGCCGGCCGAGCGCGGCGCGGATCTCCATGAGCTGGAAGGACGCCTCGAGCTGCTCGACGAGCACGTAGCCGACCACCGTGCCCCGGTCGAGGCCGAGGTGGTCCTCGAGCGCGTCGAGCACGGCGCCCCAGAAGGCGGCCTCGGCGGCGGTCTGGATCTTGGGCATGTAGACGACGACCGAGCGGCCCTGCTCGCGCAGCGCGGCGTGGTTGCCCACCACGTAGAGCGCGAGGTCGGCGATGGTGGCCGAGAGGGCGCGGCCGTCGTCGTGGCGCAGGTGCCGGTCGACGAGGTGCAGGCCGCGGGCGCGGAAGATGCGGGTGGTGCAGCCGAGCTGCTCGCGCCAGTCGGCGATCGACTCGCGGCCGTGGAACTCGCGGGCCCAGGCGTTGATCTCGCCGGCCACCTGCTCGGCGACCTCGAGGAACTGCGGGTCGCCGGCGATCATCAGCCGCAGGTTGCGCTGGTTGTCGAGCGACATGGTGTCGACCTGGCCGAGCGCGTCCTCACCGTCGAACATCCAGCCGTCGGCGCCCGAGAGCATGGCGTGGGCGACGTTGCGCAGCCCGGAGGCCACCGAGGCGCGCGGCTTGGTGCCCGGTCCGGTGCCCTGGATCCACTGCCGGCGCAGGTCGGGCGGCACGACGGCACCGACGAAGCGGCCGGCGCGGGCGTCGGCGACGGTGAGCTCGGTGCCGTCCGGGCCGGGGAGGACGGCGTCCTCGGGCAGGAAGCCGGGCGGACGGCGGTCGCGCGCCCGCTGCGCCCGGCGCTCGATCCGCTCGGCCATCAGCCGCTCGCGCTGCGCGTCGAGCGGGGCGAGCGCGTCGAGGGCGGCGACGACCTCGTCGGTCAGGACGTCGGGGTAGGCGGAGCGGACCTCATCGGCGATGACCACGGGCATGGCGCCAGCGTCTCACTCCCCCGGCCGCGACTGCTCCCCCTCCTGCGACTCCCCGGCGACCCAGGCCAGGCCCTCGGCGGTCGCGACCGGACGACGTCCGTCGGCGAGACCGAGCAGGTGCGGGCCGGTGACGACGAACCGGGCCGGGCCGGCGAGGTCGACGACGAGCGCGGCGGCGTCCTCCTGCACGGCGGCGAGCGCGGCCGTCGGGGCGGTGACGGGCACCGGCCGGGCCGCGGGGTCCCAGGCGGCGAGGCTCGCGGTCGAGGTGAAGGCGAGCAGGCCGCGCTGGCCGCCGGCGCTCTCGACGAGCACCGCCGCCATGTCGCTGGTCTTGTCGGCACCGGTGACCGCGTCGACCTCGCCCGCGACCGCGACGACCGGCACCAGCACCCGGGCGTCGCGCAGCGCGGCAAGCACGGCGGCCAGGGTGGCGGCGGTGGCACCGGCGGCGTGCGCGGCCAGCGCGGCGCCCAGCGCGGCGTCGGCGTCACCGGTGTCGTCGGGGAAGGCGGGCGCCATCAGCTCGCGGCGGGGCTCGTCGGGCACCTCCGCATCCTCGCAAGGGTCGACCCCTCCCCGCGCCGACGGGGTTGGGGTTCGGGCCCACGTGGGAGTCTGGAGGCATGGAGAGCACGACGTACGGCGTCCTGGCCATCGCGCTCACGGTGGCCTTCGGCATCGGCACCTGGGTGGCCTACACCAAGCGGGGCCTCGGAGCCGGCTTGATGGGGGCCGGCATCACGGTGCTGCCGGTCGCGGCCTGGCTGACCGGCACGCTGCGGATGTTCTCCGAGGTCGGCTCGGCCGTCGGGCGGTGGGGCAGCAACCTCGTCCTCAGCCCGCGGGTGTGGGTCGGCATCGTGCTCGCCGTCGTCGGCGTGCTGGTCTTCGTCGCCGGCCGCGCCGTGCACGCCCGCTCGGGCGGCGCGGCACCCGCGCCCCGCGAGCGTCGTCCCGCCGACCCCGCCGCGCCGCCGGCGTCGCTGCCGGCCTCCCAGCCCGAGCCGGCGGGCCGCCGAGGCAAGGCCGCCCCCGCTCCCGTCGACGACGACCTGGCCGACATCGAGGCCATCCTCAAGAGCCGGGGCATCACCTGAGCCCTGGGCCCGCCCCGGTGCCTGACCTGCCTGACCTGCCCGACGTGCCCGACCTGCTCGACCTGCTCGCCGCGCGCACCCCGACGCTCGGCCCCGCGCGGCTGCTCTGCGTCGACGGGCCGGCCGGGTCGGGCAAGACCACGCTCGCGGACGCCGTCGCGGCGGCCACGGGGGCGGTCGTCGTCCACCTCGACGACCTGTACGACGGCTGGGACGGGCTGGACGACGTCCACCTCCAGCTGACGACGCTGCTGCGGCCGCTGGCGACCAGTCTGCCGGGCCGCTTCCGGCGCTACGACTGGCACGCCGGGCGGTTCGCCGAGACCGTGACGGTGGCGCCGGCCGACCTGGCGGCGGCCGGGCTGCTGGTGGTGGAGGGCGTGGGCGCGGGCGCGCGGCAGACAGCCGACCTGGCCACCGTCCTGGTGTGGGTGGAGGCGCCGTCGGAGGAGCGGCTGCGCCGTGGGCTCGAGCGCGACGGCGAGGCGCTGCGCGGGCACTGGCTCGCCTGGCGCGAGGCCGAGGACGCCCACCACGCCGCCCACGGCACCCGGGCGCGCGCCGACCTGGTGGTCGACGGCACCCGCCGCTGAGGACTAGGTTGCCGAGCAGTCGACTTCTCGGGAGACCTCATGCGATCCACCCTGCGTCATGGCGCGCGCCGAGCCGCCGCCGTCCTCGCCACCCTCGCCACCGCCGCCCTGCTGGCCCCCGTGCTGCCCGGCTCGCCGGCCACGGCGTCGCCGCCCGGTGACGGTGGGGCGCCGCCGTCCACCGACGGCTTCGACGCCACGCTGACCCGCTGGGACGACGTGCGCGACTGGCGCCACGGCGACCTCGACGGGCTGCGGGCGACCGGCCGGGGGCTCACGCTCGCCCGCGGCGACCTCGACCGCGAGCGCTACACCGACCCGCACGCCGGCGAGGGTGCGACCGCCCGGCTCTACGACGTCGGCACCTGGACCTCGCCCGTCGTCGACCTCGGCTACGACCTCGACGAGGCCGTCACGTCGTGGAACGCCGACACCCCGACCGGCACCTGGGTCGAGACGCTCTTCCGCGGCCGGCACGACGACGGCAGCTGGACCAAGTGGTTCGTGCTGGGCCGCTGGACCTCGGGCATGGACTTCGCCGGCGGCGACATCCACCGCACCTCGCTCGACGGGCAGGGCGACACCGACGGCACCGTCTACACCGACACCTTCAGCGCCCGCACCGGCCGCGAGCCGGTGGCGTTCCAGACGCAGGTCAGGCTCTACCGGCCGGTCTCGCGGCGCGACGACCGCGGCCCGCGCGTGCGCCAGGTGACCACGATGAGCAGCGAGCTCGTGCCGGACGACGCGCAGCCGACGTCGGCGTTCACCCTCGGCCGGGCCGTCGAGCTCGACGTGCCCCGCTACTCCCAGAACATCCACAAGGGCGAGTACCCCGACTACGGCGGCGGCGGGCAGGTCTGGTGCTCCCCCACGTCGTCCTCGATGGTGCTGCGCTGGTGGGGACGCCGCTACGCCCCCTCGGCCCGCGAGACCGCCGACATCGACGTCCCGCAGGACCCGCAGGTGCCCTACGCGGCCATGCACACCTGGGACTTCACCTACGAGGGCGCCGGCAACTGGCCGTTCAACGCCGCCTACGCCGGCAGCCGCGGCCTCGATGCCTTCGTGACCCGCTTGCGCTCGCTGGCCGAGGTGGAGCGGTTCGTGGCCCTCGGCATCCCGGTGGTCGTCTCTCTATCGTGGGACCTCGAGGAGATGCCCGAGGCCGGCTACGACACCGACGGCCACCTGATGGTCGTCGTCGGGTTCACCGCCGACGGCGACCCCGTGCTCAACGACCCCGCCTCGAGCAGCAACGACGCCGTGCGCAACGTCTACACCCGCGAGAACTTCGAGAAGGTCTGGCAGGAGTCGACCGGCGGCATCTCCTACGTCTACACCCGCCCCGGTACCCGGCTCCCCGCCCACGTGCCCGGGACGACGCCCAACTGGTAATCGGACGCTGACCCGTCAGACATGTCTGACGGGTCAGCGTCGACCGGACCACCGACCCGTCACCACGCGGGATCCGGACCGAGCGCCAGCGAGACCGACCGCAGCGGAGCAGGGACTGACGGCGGAGCGTTCACGGGTCCGGTGCACACGGACCCTGAGCGCAGTCGTTGGGCCCTGACAGGTCAACGGTGCTGGCGCTCCGGGACATCTCGACCGCTGTGTCTGATTGCGCCTCCGCTCCTTCGTCGCTTCGGCGCGTGTTCGCGGCGCCATCGGCGACCGTGCGCCCTCCTGCGCGCGCAAGGGCTCGCTCCTTCGTCGCATCGCCCTTCCGTGCTCGTCGGTTACACGGTCGCGCGCCGCGAACGGGGTTCTTCGCTGCCTTGAACCCAGCACCGCCGCAGCGGCCTGCCATAACATTGCGCCGCTGTGCGACTGACCGCGCTCCGGCTGCGGTTGGGTCCGCTGGCGCTCGGTCCGGAGCCTGCGTGTTCGGGTCGGTGGTTGCGTTCAGGCCCTTCGACAAGCTCAGGGTCCGTTGGGGGCGTTCCCGTGGACCTTGCGAGGTCTCGAGGCTCGTCGCCAGGGCTCCTCGCACCTCGACCATCGTCGGGGCTCAGGCCGGCGGGTCGTCGACCAGGGCGCGCAGCTGGCGGACGGCCTGGCGGGCGCGGGCGCCGTCGGAGCCCTGGATGCCCATGGCGGGGGCCGACGTCCCGTCGGCGAGGTCGAGGGTGACCCAGGGGGCGCCGCGGCCGAGGTGGACGGCGACGACCTGGGCCCAGGCGTACTCGCGGCGGCGGTAGCCGTTGACCACGACGAGGCCCTCGCGGCGGGCGACGACGCGGGAGCGGGCGAGGGCGTAGAGCAGCGAGAAGCCGAGCAGGTACATCGCGATCACGGTGCCGCGCTGGAACGGCGTGACGGACGCGCGGGTCTCGTCGTCGAAGCCGATCCAGAGCATGGCGGTGATGACGAGCAGCGCCCCGCCGGCGACGGCGCCGGCGATGCGCGGCCCGAGCGGCCGCCAGGTGCGCGGCAGCGCGGGCTGCCCCGTGGCATCAGAGCCGGCAGGCATGGATGTCGGTGAGAAGGATGCCGCGGGCGCCGAGGTCGTAGAGCTCGTCCATCAGCCGCTGCGAGCCGTCGCGGGGCACCATCGCGCGGACGGCGACCCAGCCCTCGCGGTCGAGCGGCGCGATGGTCGGGCTCTCGATGCCGGGGGTGAGCCGGGTGGCGGTGGGCAGGTGCTCCTCGGCGATGTCGTAGTCCATCATCACGTAGCCGCGGGCGACCAGCACGCCCTGCAGCCGCCGCAGGAAGACGCCGAACGCGTCGGGCACGTCGGCGCCGGCGCGGGTGATGAGCACCGCCTCGGAGCGCAGCAACGGCTCGCCGAAGACCTCGAGCCCGGCCTGGCGCAGCGTCGTCCCGGTCTCGACGACGTCGGCGATGGCGTCGGCGACCCCGAGCTGGATGCTGGTCTCGACGGCGCCGTCGAGGCGGGTGACGCTCGCCTCGATGCCGCGCTCCTCGAGGAAGGACCGCACGATGCCGGTGTAGGACGTCGCGATGCGCGCGCCGGCGAGGTCGGCGACCTCGGTGTAGCGGCCGCGCGGGCCGGCGAAGCGGAACGTGCTGGCGCCGAAGCCGAGGGTGAGCACCTCGTCGGCCTTGGCGCCGGAGTCGCGCAGCAGGTCGCGGCCGGTGACGCCGGCGTCGAGGGTGCCCTCGCCGACGTAGAGCGCGATGTCACGCGGGCGCAGGTAGAAGAACTCGACGTCGTTCTCGACGTCGGCGACGGTGAGCTGCTTGGCGTCGTCGCGCTGGCGGTAGCCCGACTCGCGCAGCATCTCGGTGGCCGACTGCGACAGCGAGCCCTTGTTGGGCAGGGCGATCTTGAGGGTCATCGGTCGTCTCTCGGTGCGGTCACAGGTGCGCGTAGACGTCGTCGAGCTCGAGTCCGCTCGCCAGCATCAGCACCTGCGCGTGGTACAGCAGCTGGCTGATCTCCTCGGCGGTGCGGTCGCGGCCCTCGTGCTCGGCGGCCATCCACGACTCGGCGGCCTCCTCGAGCAGCTTCTTGCCGATCGCGTGGACGCCGGCGTCGAGGGCGGCCACGGTGCCCGAGCCCTCGGGGCGGGTGCGGGCCTTGTCGCTGAGCTCGGTCCACAGCTCCTCGAACGTCTTCACGGCCCTCAGCGTACGGTCCGCGTCCGGCCGGCTCGCCGGGTGATCGTGGCTGGTGCTCGGGAGGGGGGCGGAGTGGGGTCGTGTGCCCACACCGGGCCCTGGACCGGTCTCGGGCACACGACCCGGCGTCCGGCTCGTCGTCCGGGCGCGTGCCCGTGGGTGGTCAGCCGCGCTGGGCGATCTCGCGGAGGGTGCGGGCGGTGTGGAGGGCGGCGGTGGTGGCCTCGTGCCCCTTGTCCTCGCTCGAGCCGTCGAGGCCGGCGCGGTCGAGGGCCTGCTGCTCGGTGTCGCAGGTCAGGACGCCGAAGCCGACGGCGACGGTGTGGTCGAGGCCGACGCGGGTCAGGCCCGCGGTGGCGGCGTCGCACACGTAGTCGAAGTGCGGGGTGCCGCCGCGGATGACGACGCCGAGCGCGACGACGGCGTCGTAGCCCGCCGCGGCCAGGGCCGAGCAGACGACGGGCAGCTCGAAGGTGCCCGGCACCCGCACCACCTCGGCGTCCGCGACGCCGTACTCCTCCAGCGCGCGCCGGGCGCCGGCGACCAGCCCGTCCATGACGACGGTGTGCCAGCTGGCTGCCACGACCCCGACCCGCAGGCCGGAGGCGTCGAACGGCTCGACGACGGCGGCACCGTGCCCGCTCACGCCTGGCTCCTCTCGGGCTCGACCTCGTGGGGCGGGAGCGTCAGCCCCTCAAGTCCCGGCAGGTCGTGGCCCATGCGGTCGCGCTTGGTGAGCAGGTAGGCCAGGTTGTGGTCGTTGGGGCGCGGGGTCAGCGGCACCCGCTCGGCCACCGGGACGCCGTACCGCTCGAGGTTGGCGACCTTGTCGGGGTTGTTGGTCAGCAGCCGCACGCTTTCGACCTTCAGGTCCTTGAGCACCTGCGTGGCGGTGCCGTAGTGCCGCGCGTCGGCGGGCAGGCCGAGGTCGAGGTTGGCGTCGACGGTGTCGCGGCCGCCGTCCTGGAGCTGGTAGGCCTGCAGCTTCGCGACCAGGCCGATGCCGCGGCCCTCGTGCCCGCGCAGGTAGACCACGACGCCACGACCCTCGGCCACGATGCGCTCGAGGGCCTCGTCGAGCTGGGGTCCGCAGTCGCAGCGGTGGCTGCCGAAGACGTCGCCAGTGAGGCACTCGGAGTGCACGCGCGTGAGCACCGGCTCGGGGCCGGAGACGTCGCCGTGCACGAGCGCGACGTGCTCGGAGCCGTCGACGGTGATGCGGTAGCCGTAGGCGGTGAACTCGCCGGCGCGGGTGGGCAGCCGGGTCTCGGCGACCCGCTCGACCAGGTTCTCGGTGCGGCGGCGGTACTGCACGAGGTCCTCGATCGAGATCATCGCCAGGCCGTGCTCGTCGGCGAAGGCGCGCAGCTGCTCGGCGCGCTGCATGGTGCCGTCGTCGTTGACCAGCTCGACCAGCACGCCGGCGGGCGTCAGCCCGGCCAGCGTGGCGAGGTCGACCGCCGCCTCGGTGTGGCCGCGGCGGGCCAGCACGCCGCCGTCGCGGTAGCGCAGCGGGAAGACGTGTCCGGGCCGGGTGATCTCCCACGGCTCGGTGGCGCTGTCGGCCAGCACCCGCGCGGTGTGGGCGCGGTCGGCGGCGCTGATGCCGGTGGTGACGCCGTCGCGCGCGTCGACGGTGATCGTGTAGGCGGTGCGCATCTTGTCGCGGTTGTGCGGCGTCATCAGCGGGATCTCGAGCCGGTCGAGCATGTAGCCCGGCATCGGCACGCAGATCACGCCGCTGGAGTGCCGGATGGTGAACGCCATCAGCTCGGGCGTGGCCTTGCTGGCGGCGAAGATGAGGTCGCCCTCGTTCTCGCGGCCCTCGTCGTCGACCACCACGACGGCCCGGCCGGCGGCGATCTCCTCGATCGCGCGCTCGACGGGGTCGAGGCGGACGCCGCCGTGCTGCGGCTCTCGCTGGACGGTCATCGGGTCGCTCCGTTCTGCTGCTGGTCCTGCCGGGTCTGCGGGTCGTGCGGGGTCTGCTGGTCGTGCTGGGTCTGCTGGGGCTCGAGCCGGCCGAGCCGGGCCTCGAGCAGTCGCTCGACGTGCTTGGCGAGGACGTCGACCTCGAGGTTCACGCGCTCACCGGGCTGCCGGCGTCCGAGCGTGGTGCGGGCCAGCGTCTCGGGGATCAGGCTCACCGTGAACGAGGTCTGCCCGGCGTCGACGACGGTCAGGCTGACGCCGTCGACGGTGATGGAGCCCTTCTCGACCAGGTAGCGGGACAGGCCGTCGGGCAGCGAGACCTCGACGACCTCCCAGTGCTCGCTCGGCGCGCGGCGCACGACCTCGCCGACGCCGTCGACGTGGCCCTGCACGATGTGGCCGCCGAGGCGCTTGTCGGCGGTGACGGCGCGCTCGAGGTTGACGCTGTCGCCGGGCTCGACGCCGGCGAGGCTGGTGCGGTCGAGGGTCTCCTGCATGACGTCGGCGGTCCAGCGCTCGCCGTCGTGCTCGACGACGGTCAGGCAGCAGCCGTTGACGGCGATGGAGTCGCCCGGCGAGGCGTCGGCGAGCACCAGCGGCGAGGCCACGGTGAGCCGGACGGCGTCGCCAAGCGGCTCGACGGCGGCGACGGTGCCGAGCTCCTCCACGATCCCGGTGAACATCAGACGGCTCCTTCGGTCGGGCTGGGGGTGGGGCTGGGGGTGGGGCTGGCGGTGGGGCTGGCGGTGGGGGTCATCGTGAAGCGGACGTTGTGCTCGGGGTCGTCGGGCAGCACGGTGACGTCGGTGACCGTGGGCCGCAACGCCGCGGCGATCGTGCCGATTCCGAGGTCGGCGACGGCGGCGAGGCCCGCGCCCAGGAAGGCGGGCGCGACGTAGGCGACCAGCTCGTCGACCAGGCCGGCGCGCAGGAAGGCGGCGGCCAGCGTGGGACCGCCCTCGAGGAAGACGTGCTGGCGCTCGCGGCCGTAGAGCTCGGCGAGCGCGACGTGCGGGTCGCGGGTGCGCAGGCGCACGGTGGGGGCGGCGTCGTCGAAGACGCGCCGGTCGGCCGGCAGGTCGCGCTCGCCCATCACCGCGCGCAGCGGCTGGCGGCCCAGCGGCCGGCCGTCGGCGCCGCGCACGGTGAGCCACGGGTCGTCGACCGCCACGGTGCCGGTGCCCACCAGCATCGTGTCGGCCAGGGCGCGCAGCCGGTGGGTGTCGCGGCGGGCGGCCTCGCTGCTGACCCAGCGCGAGGTGCCGTCGGCGGCGGCGCTGCGGCCGTCGAGGGTGGCGGCCAGCTTCCAGGTGACGAACGGGCGCGCGTGCTCGACCGCGAAGGTCCAGACCCGGTTGAGGGCGCGGGCCTCGTCGGCGCGCAGGCCGACCTCGACCTCGACGCCGGCGGCGCGCAGGGTCTGGGCGCCGCCGGCCGCGATCGCGTGCGGGTCGGGCATGGCCACCACGACGCGACGGACGCCGGCGCCGACGAGCGCGGCCGCGCACGGCGGCGTGCGTCCGGTGTGGTTGCAGGGCTCGAGGGTGACGACCGCCGTGGTGCCACGGGCCCGCTCCCCCGCCCGCGCCAGCGCGTCGGCCTCGGCGTGCGGGGTGCCGGCGCCGCGGTGGTGGCCCTCGGCGACCACGCCGCCGTCGTCGGCCAGCAGCACGCAGCCCACCCGCGGGTTGGGCCCGAGCGGCACGCCGGGCGTGGCCGCCAGCTCGAGGGCGCGACGCATCGCGTCGTCCTCGGCCGCTCGTGCGTCAGCGGTGAGCATGTGCTGTCTGTGCCCCTCGTCCGGATCGGGCTCGACGGACTCCGGGGGCGACGGGACGGCGCACGCCACGGCAGCACCGTGGCGGTGTCGTCACCTGCGTGCACTTCCCATCCGGACTCTCACCGTCGGTCCAGGAATTGCACCTGGTCAACCGGTCACTGGTTCGTGACCGGGTCGCGGACTGTCACCGCCGGCTCGGAATTTCACCGACCCCAGAGCACGCGAGCGAGCTTCACTCGTCGTCTCGAGTCTGCCACAGGGGCTGGGACGCCGGGCTGTGGCGCTGCCCACCCCCGCCGCCCGGCACGTCGGCCGCGCAGACGAGGAGCAGGTAGGCCCAGCCCAGCCACAGCGCCCACGGCAGTGGCTCGAAGACCGACAGGGCGACCAGCAGCGCGCCGACCAGCAGGCACCAGCGCACCCACCCGTCGTCCGCGACCGCCGTCCACCGCATGACGCGCAGTCTGGCGACCAACGCACCAAAACACAATAATGTCAGTCGGCTTATGCTTCTTACCCAGCGCTTTGCTCAGGGGCACGACTCCGAGACCCGGACGACAAAGAACGTGATGTCGTCCTCGACCGAAACCATCGTTCCCGCCGCGGGTTGCTGGGAGCACACCTGCCAGCCGGAATCGAGGATCTGTGCTCGTCCCTCGCCCGAGGCATCTTCGGAGAAGGTCACGAAGAACGGAATGCCGCTTACCGCCTGAACGTCGTCTTGCGCCGCTTGCAAGTTCTTGCCCGTCTCATCGGGAAGTGCGAACGAGTCACCGCCGGCATTCGACTGCCCACCCACCTGACCGCGCCCGACAGGCCCGCCCGGCTTGGCCGACTTGGCCGGTTCGGCAGCCTCTACGTCAACCGGTGCCACCCCGTCCGACTCCGACGTCGTCGCCTTCAGCGTGTTGGGCGAGCCCTGGCGCTGCTCCGTCGCGGCGGCCTGCTCGGTTTTGCCTGGTTCCTTGGTGTCCTGCTCGTCAGAACCGTTTCCGATCGCAGCACCAATGCTGAGGAGGCCGACGACGACGGCAGCCGCGACGAAGGGCTTGCGCAGATACCACGGCGACGGCGTCTGCTGACCCGGACCGACGGGCACGGGTGACGTGCGGACGTCGGAGTAGCCAGCCTTGTCTGGACCCGGGAAGGGCGGGTAGGGCGCCGCGGATCCGGCCTCTTGGGCCGGCACCCGCGACAGAGTCCACGTCACGCCATCCCAGTAGCGCAGGAACCCGTGCGCCTCGGGGTCGGGGTACCAGCCGGGTTCGAGGGTCGCCATGGCAGCGGACCGTACGTCGAATCTCCCATCCACGAGGGGGAACGCGAAAGGTTCGTTCGATCGGCCCCGTACGAGCACACACCGATCACAGGCGGGGGTCGACCGGCTCCGACTCCAGCGCGAGCACCGCGAAGACCAGCTGGTGCGCCCGCCACAGCGGCTCACCTCGGCAGAACCCGTCGAGCGCGTCGAGGCCCAGGCCGTGCTCGCGCAGCGCGAGGTGCTGCTTGCGGCCGAGGTGGCGCTCGCGCAGGACGTCGAGCGAGCGGGTGTAGTCGGGGCCGTAGACGATGCGCAGGTAGTCGCGACCGCGCACCTTCAGGCCCGGCTGCACGCCGCGCCGTCCCGGCTCGGGCACGGCCGCGGGCTTGACCACCATGCCCTCGCCGCCCGCCTCGGTGAGGTCGAGCCACCACCGCGTGGCGGCCTCGCGGTCGGCCTCGGAGCCGAGGTCGACCGCCACGTGGCGCGTCGGGGTCAGGAAGGGGTCGTCGAGACCGCCGAGCACGTCGAGGTGCCACGGGTGCGGCTCGGTCTCGGCCAGCAGCCGGTCGCCCGCGGCCAGCACCTGGAACGGCGCGAGCCGGACGCCGTCGAGCGGGTCGCCGGGCGGGGTGGGCTCGCAGTAGCGGGCGTAGGCGTCGCGGAAGGCGGTGGCGTCGTCGAGCCGGTGCCGGGTGCGCGCGACCAGGTCGGCCACGTCGAGGCCGCGCGCGGCCGCGGCGTCCAGGACGTCGACCGCCACCGGCAGCGCCGCCCGCGCGGCGGCCCCGACCGAGGCGTACTGCTCGCGGATCAGCCCGCCCGCCTTCGCCGACCACGGCAGCAGCTCGGCGTCGACGGCCAGCCAGTCGGCATCGAGGCGGTCGAACAGCGGCGCCACCGCCCGGCGCACCCGGCCGACGAGCCGCTCGTGCTGGTCGCGGTCGGCGAAGAACGGCCGCCCGGTGCGGGTGTGGACGACGCCCGTGGTGCCGTCGTCGACCCCGAAGCGCCCGGCGGCGACGTCGGCGTCGCGGCACACGACCGCGACGGCGCGCGAGCCCATGTGCTTCTCCTCGCACACCACGCGCTCGACGCCGGCGGCCGCGTAGGCGTCGAAGGCCTCGGCGGGGTGCTCGAGGTAGCCCTCGCGGCGCGAGGTGGGCGCCGGCGCCATGGTGGGCGGCAGGTACACCAGCCAGCGCGGGTCGACCGCGAACCGGCTCATCACCTCGAGCGCGGCGGCGGCGTTCTCCTCCGGCACCTTGACCCGGCCCGCGCGGTCGGACTCGAGCCAGCGGGTGCCCAGCACGTCGTCGGCCCGCAGCGTCGTGGGCTCGCGGGCACCCGCCGGCGACCCGGCCAGCGGGCGCACCGGCTCGTAGTGCTGCCGCTCGGCCTCGACGTCCACGACCTCGCGCTCGGGGTAGCGCAGCGCGGTGAGCCGACCGCCGAAGACGACGCCGGTGTCGAGGCAGATCGTGCCGTTGACCCACTCGGCGCGCGGCACCGGCGTGTGGCCGTAGACCACCGTGGCGGCGCCGCGGTACTCCTGCGCCCACGGGTAGCGCACGGGCAGGCCGTACTCGTCGGTCTCGCCGGTGGTGTCGCCGTAGAGCGCGAAGCTGCGCACCCGGCTCGACGAGCGGCCGTGATAGGCCTCCTTGAGCCCGGCGTGGGCGACGACGAGGCGGCCGTCGTCGAGCACGTAGTGGCTGACGAGACGGTCCATGAACCCCAGGGCGGCGTCGCGGAACTCGTCGGGCTCGGCGGCCAGCTGCTCGAGCGACTCGGCCAGGCCGTGGCTGACCTGCACGTTCGCGCCCTTCAGCGCGCGCACCAGCTTGGCCTCGTGGTTGCCGCTGACGCACAGCGCGTCGCCGTCCGCGACCATGCCCATGACCAGGCGCAGCACGCCGGGGGTGTCGGGGCCGCGGTCGACGAGGTCGCCGACGAAGACCGCGGTGCGGCCGTCGGGGTGGTGGGCGCCGCCGCCGCGGACGTCGTAGCCGAGCCGGGTCAGCAGGGTGCGCAGCTCGGCGGCGCAGCCGTGCACGTCGCCGACGACGTCGAACGGCCCGGTGAGGTCGCGCCGGTCGTTCCAGGAGCGCTCACGCCCCACGACCACCGACTCGACCTGCTCGACCCCGTCGAGCACGTGCACCCGCCGGAACCCCTCCTTGCGCAGCCCGCGCAGCGAGCGGCGCAGGTCGCGGTGCTGGCGGGTGACCACCTGCGCGCCGAAGGTGCGGTCGGGCCGGGCGGCGTTGCGCTCGACCGCCGTCCGCTCGGGCACGTCGAGCACCACGGCGTCGACGAGGACGTCGTGGTCCTTGGCCAGCCGCACCAGCGAGGCGCGGGCGGCGCGCTGCACGTTGGTGGCGTCGACGACGGTCAGCAGGCCGCGGCGCAGCCGGGTGCCGACGATGTAGTGCAGCACGTCGAAGGCGTCGGGCGTGGCCGACTGGTCGTTCTCGTCGTCGGCGACCAGGCCGCGGCAGGTGTCGCTGGAGATGACCTGGGTGGGCAGGAAGTGGCGGGCCGCGAAGGTCGACTTGCCGCTGCCGGAGACGCCGACGAGCACCACCAGCCCCATCGCGGGCACGGCGATCTCGCGCGGGCGGGTGCGCTCAGCCACGGCGGAACACCGCCAGCTGCGTGGGAGCACCGAGCTCGTCGTCCGCCTCGCCGACGCCGCGCAGCTCGACGGCGTAGCCGTGCGCGGCGCCCACGCGCTCGCACCACGCGGCGAACTCGGCACGCGTCCACTCGAAGCGGTGGTCGTGGTGGCGGTGCGCGCCCGGCCGCTCGGCCAGGCCCTCGTAGAGCGCGTTGTACTCGACGTTCGGGGTCGTCACGATCACGGCGGCGGGCGCCGCGACGCCGAAGACGACCCGCTCGAGCGCGGGCAGGCGCGGCGGGTCGAGGTGCTCGACGACCTCCATCAGCACCGCGGCGTCGTAGCCGGCGAACCGCTCGTCGTCGTAGGTCAGGGCGCCCTGGAACAGGCTCAGCCGCTCGGCCTGCCGCTCCGACATCCGCTCGAGCCGGACGGCGCGCGCGGCCAGCTGCAGGGCCCGCGCCGAGACGTCGACGCCGGTCACCCGGCGGTAGCGGCCGTCGTCCAGCAGCGCCTTGAGCAGCTGCCCGCCGCCGCAGCCGAGGTCGATGACCGAGGCGGCCCCGAGCTCGGCCAGCGCGGCCAGCACGGCCTCGCGGCGCTGGGTGTTGAGGGGTGCGCGGCGCTCGGCCGGCAGCGCGGCGGTCTCGTCGGCGGCGGCGGCCGCGTCGTCGTCCAGGCTCTCGTCGGCCTCGCCGTCGAGCTCGGCCAGCCGGGCCAGCGCGAGCCGGATCAGGGCGCCGCGGCGGCCGAGGTAGCGCCGCACGACGAGCTCGCGCTCGGGGTGGCCGGTGAGCCAGTCGCCACCGGAGCGCAGCAGCTTGTCGACCTCGTCGGGGCCCTGCCAGTAGTGCTTCGACTCGTCGAGCACCGGCAGCAGCACGTGCAGCTGGTTGAGGGCGTCGGCGAGGCGCACGGTGCCGGTGAGCGTGAGGTCGAGGTAGCGGGACTCGCCCCACTCGGCGAAGTCGGGGTCGAGGGGCACGGGCGTCGCCGCGACGGTCCAGCCGAGCGGCTCGAAGAGGCGGCGGGCGACGTCGAGGCCGCCGCGGCAGGGCAGCGCGGGCAGCCGCAGCTCGAGCGGGATGGCGCTGTCGGCCAGCGCCTGCCGCGAGCGGCAGACCCCGGAGCGGGCGGTGCTGAGCACGTCGGCCACCGCCACCCCGAGCAGGGACGACGCCGCGTAGGCCCGGTCGTTGACGTAGTGGCCCAGCGTGACGTCGGGCCCGCCGCGCCGGCGCCGGGCCAGGCGGACGGCGTCCACCTCGAGCAGCAGGGCGGCCGTGCAGCGCTCCTCGCCGGCCTCGGGGTAGAGCACGGTGAGGGTGCCGAAGGACTGCGGGAAGGCCTGCACCCGGTCGGGGTGCTTGTGCAGCAGGTAGCCGAGGTCGGTGGCGGGCACGCGCTCGCCCGCGACCTCGGTCGCCGTGGTGGTGATGGTCAGCAGCACCGGCACAGTGTGCCGAGCGGCCGGTCGGGGCGCGACGGGATACCCGCGTTCGCCCTCGCGGGACGGCGCACGGCTGTTAGCGTCGCGCGTCGCCGCACCCGAGGACTCCCCCATGCCCGCCGCCCGTCGTCGCCTGCTGCCCACGCTGCTGGCCGCCGTCGTCGCGCTCGCGTGCTGCGCCGCCGCGCTCGGCGCGCCGCCGTCCGACCGGGCCACCGCGGGTGCCGTCGGCGCACCGGGTGCCGTCGGGGGTGTCGGGGGTGTCGAGCCCGTCGTCGGGGGTGTCGGGGACGTCGAGCCCGTCGAGCCCGGCGTCGACAACGTGGTGCTGCTGGTGGTCGACGACATGTCGGACGTGGCGTGCCGCGACACCGCGACGGTGCTGCCGCGCTCGGCGCTGTGGCTGCGCGACCTCGGCACCTGCTACGAGAACGCCACCACGGCGACGCCGGTGTGCTGCCCCGCGCGCTCGCAGATCCTCACCGGGCAGCTCTCGCACAACAACGGCGTGCGACGCCAGGTCGACGCGTGGTCGCTCGACCCCGGCGACACCGTGCCCGACGACCTCGACGCCGCCGGGTGGCGCACCTACGCCGCGGGCAAGTACCTCAACGGCGTCAAGGCGGCCGACTTCGCCGCCGGCCGGTGGAGCGGGTTCGACGAGTTCGACCTGTGGGACCGCTACACCTACGCTCCCGGCACCTACCGCACCTACGCCGAGGACGGCACCTCGGCGCGACCGGCGGTGCCCGCCACCCAGGCCGTGGGCGACGGGCTCGTCGGGAGCCTGGAGGACTACGCGGACGCCGGTGAGCCGTTCTTCCTCTACGGCGCCTTCTACGCGCCCCACGCGATCGTGGGCGCGAAGGGGTGGGAGGCGCTGCCGCAGCCGTCCGAGGCGCACGCGGACGCCGTCGTGCCCGGGTTCCGCTACGCCCCCGAGGTCGACGCGCGGGACAAGCTGCCGCTGTTCCAGCGGAGCAAGCCGTGGTGGAGCCGGGAGTACTTCCGGGCGCTCTACGAGCAGCGGCGCCGGGCGATGCTCGACGTCGACGACCAGGTGGCGCGGGTCTTCGAGTCGCTGCTGGAGCGGGACCTGCTCGACCGCACCGCCGTCGTCCTGGTGAGCGACAACGGCCTCGCCGACCGCAACCAGAGCAACTGGGAGGCCAAGGCGGTGCCCTACCCGGCCGCCACCGACGTGCCCCTGCTCGCGTGGTGGCCGGGCCGCGCGCCCGCGACCGACCGGCGTCCGGTGGGGCTGATCGACCTCGCCCCGACGGTCTACGAGCTGCTGGGTGTCACGCCGGAGCACGTGATGGACGGGCACTCGCTGCTCGGCCCCCACCGGCGGTCGGTGCAGTACCTCGAGTTCTTCACCGAGAGCAGCCGCCTGGTGGCCGAGGAGTCGGGTGAGGAGACCACCCACGTGCCGTCGTGGAAGATGCTGCGCCTGGCCGACGGCGACGCCTACGTCGAGTGGTACCGCGGCGACGGCCGCCTGCGTGCCCGCGAGTACTACGCCGACCCCGGCATGACCCGCAACCTGCTCCACTACGGCCAGGGCCCCCGCCGCGCCCGCCTCGACGCGCTGCGCGCCGAGCTGCGGCGCCTGGCGGGCTGCCGGGGCACCGTCGAGTCCGGCAGCCGCCGCCCCTGCACCTGAGCGGACGTCGTCCGCGCGGGTTCGCGCGCCCGGCCGGTGGTCTCGAGGCTCGTCGCCAGGGCTCCTCGCACCTCGACCGTCGTTGATGCGGCCCCGCACGGTGGTCGAGGTGCGAGGCCGGCCACGGCCGAGCCTCGAGACCCCGCACGGTCAACGTGATGTTCGACCCCACGGACCCTGAGCCTGTCGAAGGGACGCCGTCCGGGAACGTCCGCGTGCACGGCCGGTGGTCTCGAGGCTCGTCGCCAGGGCTCCTCGCACCTCGACCATCGTCACGGCAGGCGCTCCACGACGGCCGAGCGTCGAGACCCTGAGAGGTCGACGCAGAACCGACCCCACGGACCCTGAGCCTGTCGAAGGGACGCCGTCCGGGAACCTGCTCGCCGAGGGCTCGCTGCTCGACCACCGGTGGTCGAGGTGCGAGGCCGGCCACGGCCGAGCCTCGAGACCCCGCAGGGTCGACGCGGAACCGACCCCACGGACCCTGAGCCTGTCGAAGGGACGCCGTCCGGGAACCTTCGCGTGCACGGCCGGCGGTCTCGAGGCTCGTCGCCAGGGCTCCTCGCACCTCGACCATCGTCCTGGCGGGCCCTCCACGACGGCCGCTCGTCGACCCCGCACGGCCGACGCGGAACCGACCCCACGGACCCCGAGCCTGTCGAAGGGACGCCGTCCGGGAACCTGCTCGCCGAGGGCTCGCTGCTCGACCGGCAGCGCTAGGCCTGCGCGGCCTCGGCGGCGGCGCGGAGGTCGGCGACCATGCGGTCGGGGTCGTCGGCGGAGTAGACGGCGCTGCCGGCGACGAAGACGTCGGCGCCGGCCTCGGCGCACTGCGCGATGGTGTCGAGCGAGACGCCGCCGTCGACCTGCAGCCAGGTCTGCAGGCCGTGGCGCTCGACCATCGCCCGGGCCCGGCGCAGCTTGGGCAGCACCAGCTCGAGGAAGCCCTGGCCGCCGAAGCCGGGCTCGACGGTCATCAGCAGCAGCATGTCGAGCTCGCCGAGCAGGTCCTCGTAGGGCTCGACCGGGGTGGCCGGGCGCAGCGCCATGCTGGCCCGGGCGCCGGCCGACCGGATCTCGCGCGCCAGCCGCACCGGCGCCCGCGCCGCCTCGACGTGGAAGGTGACCGACCCGGCGCCGGCCTCGACGAACCCGGCGGCATGGCGGTCGACGTCCTCGATCATGAGGTGCACGTCGAGCGGCAGGTCGGTGCTGCGCGCCAGGGCCTCGACCATGGTGGCGCCGAAGGTCAGGTTGGGCACGAAGTGGTTGTCCATGACGTCGACGTGCACCCAGTCGGCGCCCGGGATGCGGGCCACCTCGGCGCCGAGCGCCGCGAAGTCGGCGTTGAGGATGCTCGGGGTGATCTGGACGCCCATGCGGGCGAGGCTACGGGCCTCGCTCGGGCGCGCTCAGGCGGGGACGTCGGGCTCGAGCAGCGCCAGCAGGTCGGCGTAGGTGGCGTCGAGGTCGTCGTGGTGGATCGCGAGGCGATGGGCGTCGGGTCGCCCGGCGACCACGTCGGCGAGCCCGGAGGCGTAGTCGACGAGGTGCTCGAGTGCCTCGTCGGGCACCCGCGCCTCGACGACGTGGCCGTGCAGCACCACCTCGACCAGCTCGGCGCCGACGTCGTGGGCGACGGCCTCGAAGCGCTCGACCTGGTCGAGTCGCGCGACCAGCTGCGGGACGACGACATCGTGGCCGTCGGCCAGGTGCGCGGCCGCCAGCGCGAGCGAGAGCCGGCGGGCCGCCTCGGCGTGGTCGGCGGGGTCGCCGCCGATCCAGCCGCGCAGCTGGTCGGCCTCGACGCACAGCACCCCGGGGTGGTCGGCCAGGTAGCGCCGCGCCAGCGTCGACTTGCCGGCGCCCGGCATGCCGTTGAGCAGGACCAGCCGGGCGCCGGTGGCCGGCACCCCCACCTCGCGCAGCGCGCCGGCCGCGGCCGCCTCGAGGACGGCGTGGGCGGCGTCCAGCTCGGCCTGGTCGACCAGGCCCTGCTCGCCCAGCCAGGCCAGCGCCCGCTGCTGCGACCGGGCGGTGGCGTAGGCGTTCCACGCCCGGCTCACGATGCCGTCGGCGTCGCGGTAGACCGTGTCGCGGAAGCGGCGGAAGGCGCCCTTGCCGTCGAGCGCCTGCTCGAGGCGCTCGGCCAGTCGCCGGTCGGCGAGCCGGGCGGTGAAGGTCTCCATGTCGACGTACGCCGGCCGGCTCGACCCGCCGCCGAGCTCGAGCCAGTCGTGGTCGTCCGGGTCGGTGGGCTCGCCGGCGTCGTCGAGCACCTCGCCGTCGAAGGCCGGGTAGACCTGGCCGTTGGTGGGGTCGAAGTAGGCCGCGCCCCACATCTGGTGGTCGACGAACTCGGCGAGCGTCTCGACGTCGACCTTCTCGAGCGACAGCGCCATGCGGCTGAGACTACGACCCACGCGCCGTCCCGGTTTGCCCCCGCCCGGGCCGGAGACACTTCGCCCATGCCGTCGCGACGCCGTCTCCCCGCCACGCCCATGGCCGTCGTGGCGGTCGTCGTCGGCGCCCTGCTGGCGAGTGGTTGCTCCGCGGTCGGGGACGACGCCGACGCCCGGTCCACCCCGTCGGCCGAGGCCGACGCGGCCGACGACTCCTACCTGCCCCCGACGCCGGTACCGGTGACGCCGTCGCCGACGACGCAGCCGGACCCCGGACCCGACCCGCTGCTGCGGGCCGCCTACCCCGAGCTCGGCTACCAGTCGTTCATCACCCGCTTCGGGCCGCGCACCGTGATCGCGAGCGACGCCGTCGTCGGGCTCGACCGGGACGGCGAGGAGGTCTGGCAGGTGCCCGTCCCGGCCGGCAAGCGCGACGATGCCGAGGTCGCCCGGGTCGGCCGCGTGGTGACCCTGACCTACGACATCGAGGGCCAGGCGTGGCCCGGGCTGGAGCGGCTGACGGTGATCGACGGCCGCTCGGGCGAGGTGCTGTGGCGCGACGAGACGGCCTCGTTCGTCTCCTCGACCGACGAGGCCCTCTTCACCTCGGTGTGCACCGGCGAGCAGGAGTCCACGCTGGGCGACTGCACGCTCTCCTCCCGGGACCCGCGCACCGGCGACGTGCTCTGGTCGCAGCCGACCTACGCGTCGTCCTCGGTCGAGGACGACGAGGACGGGTTGGTCCTGGTGCACTCGTACCCCGAGGGCAACCCCGGGGTGGTGCAGGTGCACGACCTCGCCACCGGCGAGCCGGTCAGCACCACGGTCGACGCCCGCGGCTACGTCGCGCTGGCGGGCCGCGCCCTCGTCTCGAGCGGCCCGGGCGACGACGTCGACCGCGACGGGTGCCGGCAGGCCGCCTTCGCCGTCGACTTCGCCGGCGACCGGCTGTGGCGGCGGGTGCTCCGGGTGGGCCGCGACACGCTCGACCCCGGCGAGTGCTTCGAGATGTACGTCGAGGCAGGAGACGACGGCCTGGTCACGCTGAGCTGGTACGAGGGCGTGCCGACGGTGGTCGACGCCGCGACGGGCGAGACCGTGTGGCGCGGCGAGCGGGGCGAGAGGACCCCGGTGGTCTCGCGCCGCACGATCGTCGCCGTCCAGGCCCAGGGCGGGTTCGCGCAGGGTGTGCGGGTCGTGACGCCGCGCGGCGGCGACGTCCGCTGGACCGCCCCCGAGGGCACCGGTGACCTCTGGCTCGTGGACGACGACCGGCTGATCGCCGCCGACGTCAACTGCTACGACCCCTGCAAGACGGTGGTCTTCGCCGCGGACGACGGCCGGCGCGTCGCCGTGTACGACGGCTACTACGCGGGTCACGGACCCGGGTGGCTGGCGACGGTCGCCGAACCGGGCTTCCAGGAGGTCGACTACGCGGTCTACCCGACCCGGAGCCGCTAGCGGCCCGTCCGGGCCGGCACTCAGCCGTCGTCGTCGGGCACCTCGGGCGTCTCGCGCCCCTCGGCCTCGTCGCGGTCGGCCCACTGCAGCAGCGGCGCGAGGTCGTAGGTGCTCGCGTCGTCGTCGATGGTGGCGTGCAGGTCGCCGAGGCGGGCGAACCGCTCCGGCATCGTGAAGATCGTGAAGTCCTCGGGCTCGCAGTCGTCGACCTCGTCCCACGCCACCGGCGCGCTGACCCGTGCGTCGGGCAGCCCGCGCACGGAGTAGGCGGCCGCGATGGTGTGGTCGCGGGCGTTCTGGTTGTAGTCGACGAACAGGTGGTGGGGGTCGCGGTCCTTGCGCCACCAGGTGGTCGTGACGTCGTCCGGCGCCCGCCGCTCGACCTCGCGGGCGAAGGCCAGCGCCGCGCGGCGCACCTCCTTGTGCCCGTGGTCGGGGCGGATGCGCACGTAGACGTGCAGCCCCGAGCCGCCGCTGGTCTTCGGGAACCCGACGACGCCGAGCTCGTCGAGCACCTCGTGGACGACGCCGGCCACCCGCCGCACCTGGGCGTAGTCCGACAGCGGGCCGGGGTCGAGGTCGATGCGCCACTCGTCGGGTTTCTCGGGGTCGGCGCGACGGCTGTTCCAGGGGTGGAACTCGACGGTCGACATCTGCACCGCCCAGATCACCGAGGCCAGCTCGGTGACGCACAGCTCGTCGGCGGTGCGGTTCCACCGCGGGAAGTGCAGCCGCACCGTCTCGACCCAGCCGGGGGCGCCCGGCGGCAGCCGCTTCTGGTGCACCTTCTCG
The DNA here is from genome assembly GCF_039543705.1 of Nocardioides marinquilinus. Classification (NCBI taxonomy): domain Bacteria; kingdom Bacillati; phylum Actinomycetota; class Actinomycetes; order Propionibacteriales; family Nocardioidaceae; genus Nocardioides; species Nocardioides marinquilinus. Next base: position 484,128 of record NZ_BAABKG010000004.1, on the reverse strand, counting down.
CCGGCCAGGCCCTTGGGGAAGCGGTGCAGCATGCACGGCCGCTCGAACAGGGCGTTGACGATGCCGGGTCCGACGGCGCGGTAGTACTCGACGAGGTCGAGCTTGGTGGCGCCGCTCTGCGGGAAGTACACGCGGTCGGGGTTGGTGACCTTGACCGTGCGGTCGTCGACCTCGAGCTCGACGAACGGGGACTTCGACGCCATCGGGCCACCGTAGTCAGTGCCGCCGACTAGATTCCGCGCGGTGGACTTCGACCAGCCGCCCGTCGTCCGGGTGACCGTCGACCCCGACACGCCCGTCCAGCTGCACCCGTGGCCGATGTCGATCCCGGCCGTCGCGCAGCTGGCGGCCGAGGGCCTCGACCTCGACCCCGGTGTGACGTTCCTGGTCGGTGAGAACGGGTCGGGCAAGTCGACCATCGTCGAGGCGGTCGCCACGCGCTACGGCCTCTCGCCCGAGGGCGGGACGCCGTTCGGCCGGCACAGCACGCGTCCGACGGAGTCGCCACTCGGCGCCGCGCTACGGCTCCGGCGCGGCGTGGGCACCGGCCGGTGGGGCTTCTTCCTGCGGGCCGAGACGATGCACGGCTGGTACACCTTCACCGAGGAGCACGCCGGCCCGCGCGACCCGGCCTTCCACGAGATGAGCCACGGCGAGTCGTTCCTGGCGGTGCTGCGCACCCGCTTCGACTCCCCCGGGCTCTACTGCCTCGACGAGCCGGAGGCGGCGCTGTCGTTCAGCTCGACGCTCGGGCTGATCGCGACGCTCGACGACGTCGTCCGGGGCGGTGGGCAGGTGCTGTGCGCGACGCACTCGCCCGTGTTGGCCGCGATGCCTGGCGCCACGATCCTCGAGGTGGGCGAGTGGGGGCTGCGGCGCACGACGTGGAGCGAGCTCGAGCTGGTGCAGCACTGGCGCGCCTACCTCGACGCGCCCGAGCGCTACCTGCGGCACGTGCTCGACCAGGATTCCTGAGACCGGCTGTCGTCCGGACGCGGCCGCCACCGCGTCAGAGGGGTCGAGGAGGTGGGGAGGCACCGATGTCGGCGTTCACCGAGTTCGTGCAGACGCGTGGCGAGGCGCTGTGGCGCGCCGCCTGGCTGCTGACCGGTGACCGCGCCACCGCGGAGGACCTGCTGCAGACCGCGCTGGTCAAGGCGTGGCCGCACTTCGAGCGGGTCAGCCGCGACGGGTCGTTCGAGGCCTACGTGCGCACCGCGCTCGTCACGACCTACGTGGGGTGGCGGCGCCGGCGGTGGTGGGGCGAGGTGCCCACCGAGACGCTGCCCGACGGTCCGGCGCCGGCGCGGGCCGTGGACGCCGACGACGGGCTCGACGTCCGGCGGGCGATCGCGACGCTGTCGCCGCGGCAGCGGGCCGTGCTGGTGCTGCGCTACTACGGCGACCACACCGAGGCCGAGACCGCCCGCCTGCTCGGCTGCTCGGTGGCCTCGGTCAAGACCCACCACGCCCGCGCGCTCGAGCGCCTGCGGGCCGGCGACCTCCTCACCGCACCCGACACCGAGGAGACCCCGTGAACGACCCCGACAGCACCGACCACCTGCGCGACCGGCTCGACCGGGCCGCTCCCCCGCCGCCCGACCTCGCCGCGCTCGGCGCCGGCGCCGAGACGTCCGGACGACGCCGCCGTGCCCGCCGACGCGGCGCGGTCGTCGCCGCCGCGGCGCTCGCGGTGGCCGCGGCGGTCGTCGTCCCGGTGGTGGTCGGCGGGGACGACGCCCCCGGCCGCACCGCCGACGCCGACCCGACGCCGTCGGTGTCGGCCTCGCCGTCACCCACGGTCTCGGAGCCGACGGGCGGGGACACCGCTCCGCCCGCCTGCCTGCCGGCCGCCGAGGTCGGCCGCACCGAGCTGGGCGGTGACGCGGTGTGGGCGCGGTTCTGCCCCGGTCGGGAGGGGTTCACCATCCCGGCCGAGGTGCCTGCCGACGCGCTGACCAGCCACCTCGACGCGCTCGACGACCTCCTCCTCGTGGCCGACCGCAGCCAGCCTCGCGACTGCTACCCGCTCTCCAGCCGCACCTACCGGCTGCAGGTCGGCTACGCCGACGGCACCGTCGCGCAGATCAGCGGACCCACTGACCCCACCTGCCTCGGCAGGCTCGACGGAGCCGAAGGCCGGGTGTCCGGACGCCCCGGGCTCGGCGTCTTCGGCACCGTCATGGCCGCCTTCGGCGAGCAGGTCGCCGAGATGCTGCCCGCTCTGCCGGCCGTCGACCGGCCGGCACTCGCCTGCCCGGCCGACCCTCGCAATCCGGCGTCCGTCGACTCCGAGAACCCTGCCGTCCGGGTCCCCGCCTGGAACCTCGGCACCCGGGCCGTCATGAACGCGCCGGCCACGGCCGTGACCGGCATCCTGTGCCGCTGGCCGGTGGGCGAGGAGGCGGTGCAACCGACCGTCACCCGCCTCACCCCGGGCCAGGCCGAGCGGGTGCGTATCGGGCTGCACGCCGTCGCGGGGGGCATGGCCGATTGCGCAGGTTCACCCCGCCCGACCTATACCGCCGTCGTCGAGGACGCCTCCGGTACCCGGCGCGCAGTGACGATGATCGACTCCGAGTGCGGCACGGTGGTCGGCGGCAGCAACGGCTACGGCCTCGGCTTTCCCTGGCTCGACCGCTGAGGACTGGTCAGGCGGTGCGACGCAGCAGGGCCAGGAACATCGCGTCGGTGCCGTGGCGGTGCGGCCACAGCTGGGCGGTGCCGGGCAACGGTCCGGCGCAGTCGGTCACGCCGTAGCGCGAGGCGAGCAGGCCGGCGACGTCGAGCAGCTCGGTGTCGCGGCGGCTCTCGACGGCCGAGCCGACGACGCCCGAGGTCTCGGCCAGCACCGGCGAGCAGGTGGCGTAGAGGACGACGCCGCCGGGCCGCACCAGGTCGAGCGCGCGGCCGAGCAGGGCGCGCTGCAGCAGCACGAGGTCGAGCAGGTCGTCGGGACGGCGCCGCCACCGCGCCTCGGGACGGCGTCGCAGCGCCCCCAGCCCCGTGCACGGCGCGTCGACCAGCAGCCGGTCGACGGTGCCGGGCCGAAGCGGCGGACGGGTGCCGTCGGCGGTGACCACGCCCCACGAGCCGGCCGGGTCGGCGCCGAGCGCGGACCGCACCAGGCCGGCGCGGTGGTGCGCCCGCTCGACGGCGAGCACCCGGGCGTCGCGGCCGGCCGCCAGCGCGGCCAGCAGCGACGTCTTGCCGCCCGGACCGGCGCAGAGGTCGACCCACAGCCGGTCGTCGCCCTCGACGTCGGCGGCGGCCAGGGCGAGGGCGACCAGCTGGGAGCCCTCGTCCTGCACGGCGGCGCGGCCCTCGGCGACCGCGGGCACGGACGCCGGCCGGCCACCGTCGAGCACCACGCCGAAGGGCGAGTACGTCGTGGGCGTGCCGGGCAGCTCGTCGCGCTCGGCGCGGCCGGGGCGGGCCACGAGCGTGACGGCGGGCGGCACGTTGTCGGCGGCCAGCAGCGCCGCCAGCTCGTCGCCCGCGGCCGCCGTCCCGAGGGCCTTGGCCAGCTCGTCGACGACCCAGGCGGGATGGCTCCAGGCGACCTCGGCGTGCTTGAACAGGTCGCGCTCGGCGGGCGGGGCGACCTGCGCGACCCAGGCGTCGCGGTCACGGGCGGCGACCTTGCGCAGCACGGCGTTGGCGAACCCGGCGGCGGCGTCGGCGCGACCGCCACCCCGGCCACCGCCGACCGCGCGCACCAGGTCGACGGTCGTGCTGATCGCGGCGTGGGTGGGCACCCGCATGGCCAGCAGCTGGTGGGTGCCGAGCCGCAGCGCGTCGAGCACGGGCGCGTCGACCCGCGAGAGCGACCGGTCGACGCACGCGGCGAGCACGGCGTCGTACAGACCGCGCCAGCGCAGCGTGCCCGAGGCGAGCTCGGTGGTGAAGGCGGCGTCGCGCGCGGAGAGCGAGAAGTGAACGACGACCGCGGGCAGCACCAGGTTGGCGTAGGCGTCGTCGGCCCGCACCGACTTCAGCACCTCCCACGCGGCCCGGCGCGCGGGGTCGGCGGCCGTCGGGCGCGAGGTCCGGGAGCCGCGCGAGGGCCGGCCGCCGCCCCGGTGCTCAGGCATCGGGCGACCCGAGGTGCTCGCGCACCAGCCGCTTCGGCGCCCGGGTGGCCCAGGCGTCGGTGAGGATCTCGGCCAGCTCGTCACGACCGACCTCGCCGAGGCGCGAGAGCTGCACGAGGACGGCGTTCGACCGGCGGAAGTGGTCGGTGGTGAAGAACGGCAGGTCGGCGTCGGCGACCAGCGCCTGCTTCTCGACGTCGGTGGGCGTCGTGATCACGACGAGGTCGTCGAACGGCTCGCCGGTGGCGGGGTCGATCGCGTCGGGCCGCGGCGAGCGGTAGACCACGAACCCCTTGCCCTTCGGGCCGCGCGGCACCTTCCAGGTGGGCCGGTCGCCCCACGAGGTGCCGAGCTCGGTCTCGGGCAGCGCGGCGCAGATCGCGTCGACGTCGTCGGGGGTGGCGGGGCGGTCGGCGCCGCTCACCGGTCCCCCGACCGCTCGACCCGCTCGAAGCGCGCCCCCTCGCCGAGCCGGACGCCGCGGGCCCAGTCGGCGGCCGGCATCGGCCGCTTGCCGACGGCCTGCACGTCGCCGAGGCGCACGGCGGTGGTGGCGGTGCCGACCACCACCTCCCGCTTGCCGGCCATGATCTCGCCGGGCGCGACGGAGGTGAGGTCGGTGGGATCGACCGGGCCGAGTTTCACGCGCTCGCCGGCGAGCGTCGTCCACGCGCCGGGGGCGGGGGTGCAGGCGCGCACCCGCCGGTCGACGGCGAGGGCCGGCTCGTCCCAGTCGACCTCGGCGTCGGCGACGGTGAGCTTCGGGGCGAGGCTGACGCCGTCGGTGGGCTGCTCGCGGGCCTCGATGCTGCCGTCGGCCAAGCCGTCGAGCGTGGCGACGAGCAGGCCGGCGCCGCCCTCGGCCAGCCGCGCGAGCAGGTCGCCGGCGGTGTCGCGGGGGCGCACCCGCTCGGTCATGACGCCGAAGGTGGGGCCGGCGTCCATGGCCTCGACGAGCCGGAACGTGGTGGCGCCGGTGACCTGCTCACCGGCCCACAGCGCGTGCTGCACCGGGGCCGCGCCGCGCCACGCGGGCAGGCACGAGAAGTGCAGGTTGACCCAGCCGAGCGGCGGGATGTCGAGGGCCGAGCGCGGCACGAGCGCGCCGTAGGCCACCACGGGGCAGCAGTCGGGCGCGAGGTCGCGCAGCGCCGCCTGGAACTCCGGCTCGCGCGGGTGGCCGGGCTTCAGCACCGGCACGCCGAGCTCGACCGCCCGCTGCGCGACCGGGCTCTCGACGAGGCGGCGTCCACGACCGGCGGGAGCGTCGGGACGGGTGACGACGCCGACCAGCTCGTGGGCGGAGTCGGCGACGGCATCGAGCGAGGGGACGGCGACCTCGGGGGTGCCCGCGAAGACGACCCGCATCACGCCGTCCCGCGGGTGGGGCTCGGCCCCGGCCTGACCACCAACGTGACTCCTCCCCCGGGCACCCCTGTCGGACCCGGGTGCGCGAGGTCAGTCTAGAAGGAGGCCCACGGATCGCAGGGCCGACCGTCGCCGGGCAGCACGGTGGAGGCGGTGACCAGGTAGGAACGGTCGCCGTCGGTGAAGGTGGTGCCCGGCTCGGCCGACTCGAGGGCCTCGACGATCGCGGGCACCTCGGGTCCGTCGACCACGCGGCAACCGGGGTCGCCGGCCAGGCGAGGGGCGCCGGCGGGCCAGGTGGCGGCGTCGGTGAGCGTGGGCCGACCGCGGCCGGCGTCCTCGACGAGCAGGCGCAGGGTCTGCGGTGCGTAGGGCTCGTCGGCGGCGCGGGTGGCGAGTGCGACGGCGTCGTCCACGAACGCGCGCAGCTCGGCGCGGGCCGGGGTGTCGCCCTCGTCGTCGGCGAAGGACAGTCCGTAGGCGCCGTGGGTGTGGGGGGCATCGGCGACGAGCCGCACCACGGTGGTCGGCAGGTCGGAGACCATCACGCCACCGGCCATCTCGTAGTCGCGGTCGGGTCCGAGCAGGCCCGCCTCGTCGGCCGCGGCGAGCAGGCCCTGCAGGTCGTCCTCGCTCAGGGTGCCGGTCAGCTGGGGGACGAACGTCTCGTCGAGGTCGTCGGGGGCGGCCGGCACCACGACGGTGCCGTCGCCGTAGACGCGCACGTCGGGCTGGATCGTGAACTGGTACTGCGCGCTGGTGTAGCCGCCGGCGGTCGTGACGTCGAGGACGACGTCGTCGGCGCCGGTGGGGTGGTCGTAGGCGGCCGCGTCGTCGGGGTCCCCGCTCGGGTCGTCGGTCGTGGGCGCCGAGGTGGTCGACCCCGGATCGGTGGCGCCGTCGTCGTCCGGGCTCTCGGTGCCGCACGCCGTGAGCGCGAGCCCGGCGAGCACCGCGGCGGTGGGGGCGAGCAGGCGGACGGCGCGCGTGGTCATGCCGGTGGGACGAGGTGGCGACGGGACGGGTTCCACCGCTAGACCGTCGCCGGGTCGACCTGCACCCGGACGGCGTCCAGCTTGCGACTGGCGCGCAGCCGCTGCAGCTCGCCGAGCGCGTGCGAGAGGGCGGCGCCGCGGGCGCGCGGGGTGCGCAGGACGACGCGCTCCTCACCGTCGCCGAGCGCCACCGGGCCGAGCACGTCGACGTCGGCGGGCGGGGCGAGCAGCACGAGCGCGTCGTCGACGGCGCCCGGCTCGCCGGTGACGGTGGCGAGGCGGGTGGCGGGCGGCAGCCGGGCGGCGGCCCGCTCGTGGGCCTCGCGCTCGGCGTGGCCGGGCTGGTCCCAGCGCACGAGCGCCTGCAGGGCGGGGTGCGCGGGGTCGCCGACGGCGAGCGCCCGGCCCCCGGGCCGCACCAGCCCGACCGCGTTGCTCCAGCGGCGCAGCGCCTCCTCGGTGGCGCGCAGGTCGTCGCGGCCGAGCAGCAGGTGGGTGTCGAGCAGGACGACGGCGGCGTACCCGCCCTCGGCCACCGGCTCGGCACCCGGCGTCGCCACCACCACCTGTGGCGTCGCGTCGACGGTGGCGGCCACGTGGTCGCCGGCCGAGGTGCGCACCCGCACGCCGGGGAGCGCGCGGCCCAGCTCTTCCCCCGTGCGGGCCTCGCCGAGCACCGGCGCCCGCAGGCCGCGTCCGCCGCAGTGCGGGCAGGCCCACGGCGAGGCGGGCGTGCCGCACCACCGGCAGGCGGGCGGCGTGGTGGGCGAGGTGACCGCGAGCGGGCCGGCGCAGGTGCCGCAGCGGGCCGGCTCGCGGCAGCGGTCGCAGGCCAGGGCCAGCGCGTAGCCGGCGCGCGGCGTCTGCACCAGCACGGGACCGTCGGCTAGCGCCGCGCGCAGCAGCTCGTGCACCTGCCGCGGGACGCGGGCGGCGTGGGCGTGCGGGTCGCGCGCCAGGTCGTGCTCGGTGGCGCCGGCGACGGCGGTGGTGACGGCGGCGCGCAGCCGTTCGCGCGGGGCGGCGATCTCGCGCGCCCAGCCGGTGCGCAGCAGCCCGGCCGCCTCGACGGTGCGCGCGAACCCGCCGACCAGGGCCGCGCAGCCCTCGCGCTCGGCCCGCAGCAGCAGCACCTCGCGGGTGTGCGGGTAGGGCGCGCGCGGCTCGGCGAACAGGTCGTCGCCGTCGTCCCAGATCGCCACCAGGCCGAGGTCGGCGACCGGCGCGAAGGCGGCGGCGCGGGTGCCGACCACGACGCGGACGGCGCCGCGCGAGACGGCCAGGAAGTCGCGGTAGCGCGCGGCCGGGCCGGACTCGGCGGTGAGGGCGACGTGACGGCCGGGCCCGAGCGCGGCGGTGAGTGCGGCGTCGACGCGGACGACGTCCTTGCCGTCGGGCACGCACAGCACGGCCCCGCGCCCACCGGCCAGCGTGGCGGCGGCCGCGCCGGCGAGCAGCGCGGGCCAGTCGTCGCCCGGCGCGGCGGCCCAGACGGCGCGGGGACGGTGGCCCTCCCCGAGGTGGCGCAGGAACGCGGGGCCCTGGGGGTAGCCGTCCCAGCCGGCCGGGTCGGGCGGCGGCACCGGCTCGGACGGCGGCTCGGGGCTGGGCCGCTTCTCGGTGGCGGCGTGCCGGGGCGGCACGGCCAGGCGCAGCACGTCGGAGCGGACGCCGGCGTAGCGCTCGGCCACGTCACCGACCAGTGCCGCGACGGCCGGGGTGAGCACCGGCTCGGGGCTGACGACCCGGCGCAGCGGCGTCAGCCGACCGGTGTGGTCGGTCTCGGTGCCGCGCGCGAGCACGAACCCGTCGGCGTCGTGACCGGCGAAGCGCACCTTGACCCGGGCACCCGGCACCGCGTCGTCGGCCATCGCGGCCGGGACGGCGTAGTCGAAGGTGCGGTCGAGGTGGGCCAGCGCGACGTCGACGAGCACCCGCGCGACCGGGTCGACCTCGCTGATCGGGGCGTCGGCCGCCTTGCGGGCCCGCGTGGCGCGCGCCTTGGCCGCGGCCTCCTCGCGCGCCTGCCGCACCGTGGCGCGCACCATCCCCGGCACCAGCTCGGGCTGGGCCTCGGGGTGCGGGTCGGCCTCCGGCCGGCGCTGGGTCACGCCTCGTTGTCTAGCAGCCGCGGGTGACACCCGCCGCGACGACGGTCGAGGTGCGAGGCCCGGACACCGCCCACCCGGACCCACGAGACCCTTGAGGTCTCGAGGCTCGTCGCCAGGGCTCCTCGCACCTCGACCATCGTCAGACCACGCCCCGAACGATGGTCGAGGTGCCAGGCCGGCCACGGCCGAGCCTCGAGACCCCGCACCGTCCACGCCACCGTTCGCGCGGAGGCCGGTGGTTTCGACGACGCTCGCCCAAGGGCTCGCTGCTCAACCACCGCAGTCGGCCGTCGCCCGATGGTCGAGGCTCGTCAGCCCGGCCGGGGGACGGGAGCGTCGATCAGGAGACGGCGGCCTTGAGCGCCTCGGCGCGGTCGGTGCGCTCCCAGGTGAAGTCGGGCAGCTCGCGGCCGAAGTGGCCGTAGGCGGCGGTCTGCGCGTAGATCGGGCGCAGCAGGTCGAGGTCGCGGATGATCGCGGCGGGCCGCAGGTCGAAGACCTCGAGCACCGCCTGCTGGATCTGCTCGTCGGCGACGGTGCCGGTGCCGAAGGTCTCGACGAAGACGCCGACGGGCTGGGCCTTGCCGATGGCGTAGGCGACCTGCACCTCGCAGCGGCGGGCCAGGCCCGCGGCGACGACGTTCTTGGCTACCCAGCGCATGGCGTAGGCGGCCGAGCGGTCGACCTTGGAGGGGTCCTTGCCGGAGAAGGCGCCGCCGCCGTGGCGGGCCATGCCGCCGTAGGTGTCGACGATGATCTTGCGGCCGGTGAGGCCGGCGTCGCCCATGGGGCCGCCGACGACGAAGCGGCCGGTGGGGTTGACCAGCAGCCGGTAGCCCTCGGAGGGGATGTCGAAGGTCTCGAGCACCGGGTCGATGACGTGCTTGGCGATGTCGCCCTCGAGCGCGTCGAGCTCGACGTCCTCGGCGTGCTGGGTCGACAGCACGACGGTGTCGATGCGCACGGCGCGGTCGTCCTCGTCGTACTCGATGGTGACCTGGGTCTTGCCGTCGGGGCGCAGGTAGGCGAGCGTGCCGTCCTTGCGGACGGCGGTGAGCCGCTCGGCCAGGCGCTGGGCGATGACCACCGGCAGCGGCATGAGGACGTCGGTGTCGTCGCAGGCGTAGCCGAACATCAGGCCCTGGTCGCCGGCGCCCTGCTTCTCCATCGCGTCGACGGAGCCGGTGCGGCTCTCGTGGGCGGTGTCGACGCCCTGGGCGATGTCGCCCGACTGGCCGCCGATGGCGACCATGACGCCGCACGAGCTGCCGTCGAAGCCCTTGTCGGAGTGGTCGTAGCCGATGGCGAGCACGCGGTCGCGCACGACCTGCTTGACGTCGACGTAGCCCGTGGTGGTGACCTCGCCGGCGACGACGACGAGTCCGGTGGTCAGCAGCGTCTCGACCGCGACCCGGCTGTGGGGGTCCTGGGCGAGCATGGCGTCGAGGACCGAGTCGCTGATCTGGTCGGCGATCTTGTCGGGGTGACCCTCGGTCACCGACTCGGAGGTGAACAGACGTCCGGGCACGGGCTATGTCTCCTGCTTCGGCTGAGCAACTGGTGAACCGGCCCCATCATGGAGCCTCGGGACGACTTGGTCCCAAATGGCATGGGCGAGGCGGGTCTTCGACCCGTGGGGCACCTCGACGGCGCTGCCGTCGGCACCGAGGACGACGGCCTCGTTGTCGTCGCGCCCGAAGACCGCTCCCCCGCTGACGTCGTTGACGACGAGCAGGTCGCAGCCCTTGCGGGCCAGCTTGGCGCGGGCGTGCTCGAGCACGGTGCCGTCGGCGTCGCCGGTCTCGGCGGCGAACCCGACGACGACGGCACCGGGACGCGGCCGGGCGGCGGCCAGCTCGGCGAGGACGTCGGGGTTCTGGGCGAGCTCGATGGTCGGCGCCGAGCCGTCGTCCGCCTTCTTGATCTTGGCCTCGCTGACCGCGACCGGCCGGAAGTCGGCGGGCGCGGCGGCCATGACCACGGCGTCGGCGTCACCAGCGGCAGCGAGCACGGCCTCGCGCAGCTCGGCGGTGGTGCCCACCCGGACGACGTGCGCCCCGGCCGGGTCAGCCAGCTCGGTGTGGGCCGCGACGAGGGTCACCCGGGCGCCGCGGGCGACCGCGGCGCGGGCCAGCGCGTAGCCCTGGCGTCCCGAGGAGCGGTTGCCGAGGAAGCGCACCGGGTCGAGCGGCTCGCGGGTGCCGCCGGCCGAGACGACGACGTGGCGCCCGGCCAGGTCGAGCCCGGGGCCGGCGTCCGCGCCGCGGGCCAGCACGTCGGCGCAGACCTCGAACAGCGCGTCGGGCTCGGGCAGGCGGCCCGGGCCGGAGTCGGCGCCGGTGAGGCGGCCCTCGGCGGGCTCGACGACGAGCACGCCGCGCTCACGCAGCGTGGCGACGTTGGCACGGGTGGCGGGGTGCTCCCACATCTCGGTGTGCATGGCCGGGGCCATCACCACCGGGCAGCGGGCGGTGAGCAGGGTGTTGGTGAGCAGGTCGTCGGCCAGGCCGTGGGCGGCCTTGGCCAGCAGGTCGGCGGTGGCGGGGGCCACGACGACGAGGTCGGCGTGACGGCCGAGCCGCACGTGCGGCACCTCGTGCACCGCCGTCCAGACGTCGGCGGCCACGGGACGGCCCGACAGCGCGGCCCAGGTGGGCGCACCGACGAACTCGAGCGCGGCGGCAGTGGGCACGACGGTGACGTCGTGCCCCGACTCGGTGAGCCGACGCAGCAGCGTGGCGACCTTGTAGGCGGCGATGCCGCCGCCGACGCCGAGGACGACGGCGGGCCGCTCGCCGGGCGCGCTGCTCAGGGCGCGGGTCCTACTCGGCGGACTCGGTGCCGGACGTGCCGGACGAGGTGCCGGCGTCGGCGGCGGCCTGCGCGGCCGCGGCCTCCTCGGCGGCGAGCTCGGCGGGGTCGATGTCCTCGCAGGTGAGCTTGTCGTCGGCGATCTCACGCAGCGCGATCGAGAGCGGCTTCTCCTGCACGTGGGTGTCGACCAGCGGGCCGACGTACTCGAGCAGGCCCTCGCCGAGCTGGCTGTAGTAGGCGTTGATCTGGCGGGCGCGCTTGGCGCTGTAGAGCACCAGCTTGTACTTGCTGTCGGTCTTGGTCAGCAGGTCGTCGATCGAGGGGTTGGTGACGCCGACGGCATCGATGTTGGGCGCAGACACGCGTGAGCCTCTCGCAGGTGGATCGTGGCAGATGCATCGTGAACCGGGGGCGGACCCGATGACGGGGACGCACTCAGCCGGGCTGGGACTCCAGCCGTATCAAGGCTACCAACTCATCGGCTGCGGCCTGTACTTCCCGGTTGACGATGGTGACGTCGAACTCGGTCTCGGCGGCCAGCTCGTCCTCGGCGGTGGCCAGGCGGCGTTCGCGCTCGGCCTCGGTCTCGGTGCCGCGCCCGACGAGCCGGCGCACCAGCTCGTCCCACGAGGGCGGCTTGAGGAAGACGAAGACCGCCTGCGGCATGGTGGCGCGCACCTGCCGGGCGCCCTGCAGATCGATCTCGAGCAGCGAGGGGCGGCCGGCGGCCAGCGCCTCCTCGACCGGACGCCGCGGCGTGCCGTAGCGGGCCGCCTTGTGCACCACGGCCCACTCGAGCAGCGCCTCCTCGGCCACGAGCCGGTCGAAGGTGGCGTCGTCGACGAAGTGGTAGTGGACGCCGTCGACCTCGCCGGGCCGGGGCGCGCGGGTGGTGGCCGAGACCGAGAGCCAGACGTCGGGGTGGCGCTCGCGGACGGCGGCGGCCACCGTGCCCTTGCCGACCGCGGTGGGGCCGGCGAGCACGACGAGCCGGCTCCTGTGGGAGCCGGTCACTCGGCCGCGAACTCCTTCTGGAGGGCGGCGATCTGCTTGGAGCCGAGACCGCGCACGCGGCGCGACTCGGCGATGCCGAGACGCTCCATGACCTGCCGGGCGCGCACCTTGCCGAGGCCGGGGACCGACTGCAGCAGCTCGACGACGCGCATCTTGCCGATGACCTCGTTGGTCTGACCCTGCTCGACGATGTCGATCAGCGAGGCGCCCGAGTTCTTCAGCCGGTTCTTCACCTCGGCCCGCTCGCGTCGGGAGGCGGCGGCCTTGACGAGCGCCGCCTGGCGCTGTTCGGGGGTCAGCGGGGGCAAGGCCACGGGTGAGGGTCCTCCGAGAGGTCGGGCAGGAGCGGGTGGCCAGCGGCCATGAGAGAGCCAATCTAGTCAGAGGCCCGCGCGCGCGGCAACGCCGGGCTCCCCCGGCGTGCAGACCGGTCCGGACCGGTCCAGCCCGGTCCGTGGCCGGTGGGGTCGATGGGGTCTCGGCGGGCGGTCAGCCGAGCGTCAGCGACGTCCCGCAGACGTCGCGGGCCTGCTGCTGCACGCCGTCGAGCGCCTCGCGCACCTGCTCGGTGTTGACGCTGCTGGCACCGGCCGCGATCGCCTCCTGCTGCTCGTCCGTGACGCCCTCCGGCGGGTCGACGGGGTCGTAGGACGCCGGGTCGACGCCGGCGTCCTCGAGGGCGTCGCGCAGCACGTCGATGCGGGTGACCACGATGGTCCACTCGTCCTCGATGTCGCGGGGGGCGGCCTCGAGCAGCCGCTCGAAGCTGGGCAGGGCGGCCAGCAGGCCGGGCGCGCCGCCCAGCGACAGCGCGTCGGTGAGCGCCGACTGCTCGTCGGCGACGGCCTCGCAGTAGGCCCCGAAGCGGTCGGGGTCCTCGCCGCAGCCGGCGAGCGCCGTCCCGCACGTGACCGCGAGGGCCAGGCCCGCGGCGAGGCGTCTCACGCCGGCGTCCGCAGCTCGTCGTTGGCGCGGCGGACGGCGTCGCGCATCGCCTCGGGGTCGGGCCCGGCCCGCAGCACCTGGCGCGACGAGCTGGGCGTCACGTGGGCGGCCGCCGGTCCGAAGATGCGGCGGACGTCGGCGGCCGTGCCGCCCTGCGCGCCGTAGCCGGGCGCGAGGATCGGCCCGTTGAAGGCGTAGCGCTCGGGGCCGACGCCGGCGATCTCGGCGGCCACGGTGGCCCCGACGACGGCGCCGAACGAGCCGAGCGGCTCGGCGCCGTCGTTGAGGCGGCGCAGGTGGGCCAGCACCCGGTCGCCGACCGGCTCGCCGGTGTCGGTGACGGCGTGCTGCACCTCGGGACCCTCCTTGTTGGAGGTGTGGGCCAGCACGAACAGGCCGCCGCCGTGGCGGCGGGCGGCGTCGACGAACGGGTCGAGCGAGCCGACGCCGAGGTAGGGGCTGACGGTCACGGCGTCGGCGGCGAGGGGGCTGGCGGGGTCGAGGTAGGCCTCGGCGTAGGCCTGCGAGGTGGAGCCGATGTCGCCGCGCTTGACGTCGAGCAGCACCAGCGCGCCGGCCGCCCGCGACTGCTCGATCACCCGCTCGAGCACCGCCACGCCGCGTGAGCCGAACCGCTCGTAGAACGCCGACTGCGGCTTGACGACCGCGCACAGCGGCGCGACGGCGTCCACGACCGCGAGTGCGAACCGCTCGAGCCCGGCGACGTCGTCGTCGAGCCCCCAGTCGTGCAGCAGTGCGGCGTGGGGGTCGATGCCGACGCAGAACGGCCCGCGCTCGGCCAGCGCGGCGACGAAGCGGGCTCCGAACGGGGCGAGGGTCATGGGAGGGGCACGACTTCCTGGGCGGGGCTGGGGACGAGGGGCGACGCGAGGACGGCGCCGAGCCTAGGCTGCCGCGCGTGACTGTCCCGGGCGACGGCCGCAGCCGACGCGACGCCTTCCACGACTACGCCGGCGCGGCGCTCGACCGGCGCCTGGTCGACGAGGTGGTCGGCACGCGGCGCGAGCGACCGCGCCTGGGTGCGAGCACCGTCGTCCTGGTGCTCATGGCGACGGCGGTGCACCTGGTGCTGCTGGCGCTGGTGGTCACCGGCGTGGGCCTGCTCGCGGCCGGCTCGACCTGGGTGCTGCGGGTGCTGGGCGTGGTGGCGCTGCTCGCCGCGGTGGCGATGGTGGCGGCCCCCGGCGTGCGGGTGCCGCGCGGCAGCGGGCTGCTCGGCGAGAGCCCCGCCCTCGCCGGGCTCGTCGAGGAGGTGGCCGGCTGCGTGGGCGGCCCCACCCCGCACCGGGTCGAGCTGAGCCCCGAGTTCACCGCGTTCGTCACCAGCACCCGCACCGGACGACGTGTGCTCACCATCGGCGCGCCGCTCTGGGTGGCGCTCGGCCCCCAGGCGAGGGTCGCCCTGCTCGGCCACGAGCTGGGCCACTTCGCCCACCGCGACGTGCTCAGCGGGCGCTACGTCGGCGCCGCGATGGTCGAGGTGCGGGCCTGGCTCGACGTCCTCGCCGGCAACGGCGACCCCGACGACGCCGCCCAGCGCGCGATGGCCGCGGTGACGTGGCCGGTGCGGGCCGTGCTGACGGGCTACCTGCGGCTGATGACGCTGCTCGACGGACCCTCGCGCCGCCGTCAGGAGGTCTTCGCCGACCTCGCCAGCGTCAGGGTCGCGGGCACCGCCGGCGCGGTCGACCTGCTCGAGACCGTCCTCGCCGAGGACGGCGTCGTGGTCGCGTGCAACCGCACGGCCGTCACCGCGGGCCGGCCGCCCCTGCGACCGGCCATCGAGGCGGTGGCCGCCGGGCTGGACGACGCCCGCCGGGCCGGGCTGCGGCGCGCCGGGGCGTCGCGGCGCAGTCGCATCGACGACAGCCACCCGGCCACCGTCGAGCGGCTGCGGCTGGTCGAGGGCGTCGAGCGGCGCGAGCCCGCCGTCGTCCTCGACGCCGCGCGGGAGCGGGAGGTCGAGGCGCAGCTGGCTCCACACGTCGACGACGCGCTGCGGTGGCTGGCCGCGTCGTTCCTCTCGCGCTGAGGGGCGCGGGAGGGGCTCAGCCATGGGCGAGCTCCCTGACGAGCCGCCGCGGCCAGGCGGGGCCCTCGTAGATGAACGCGGTGTAGGCCTGCAGCAGGTCGGCGCCGGCCTCGAGGCGGGCGCGGGCGTCGTCGGCGGTGGCGATGCCGCCGACGCCGACGAGGGTGAGCCGGTCGCCGACGTGCTCGCGCAGCAGCCGCATCACGGCCAGGGCGCGGGGCGCGAGCGGGCGTCCGGACAGGCCACCGGCCCCCACCTCGTCGAGCTGGGCCGGGTGGCTGCGCACGTAGTCGCGGGCGATCGTGGTGTTGGTGGCCACGATGCCGGCGAGGCCGAGCTCGAGGGCGAGGTCGGCCACGGCGCGCACGTCGTCGTCGGCGAGGTCGGGGGCGATCTTGACCAGCAGCGGTACCTCACCGGCACGGCCGGCGTCGCGGGTGTGCTCCTGCACGCGGGTGAGGAGCGGCCCGAGGCGCTCGACGGCCTGCAGGCTGCGCAGGCCGGGGGTGTTGGGCGAGCTGACGTTGACCACGAGGTAGTCGGCGTGCGGCGCGAGCAGCCGGGCGCTGGTGCCGTAGTCGTCGAGCACGGCCGGCTCGTCGTCGTCCGGCACGACCTTGGTCTTGCCGATGTTGACGCCGAGCACCGGGCCCTCGCCGACCGGACGACGTCCGCGCGCCGCGAGCCGGGCGGCCACCGCCTCGGCGCCGTCGTTGTTGAAGCCCATGCGGTTGACCACGGCCCGGTCGGCGACCAGCCGGAACAGCCGTGGCCGGGGGTTGCCGGGCTGCGGGCGGGCCGTGACGGTGCCGACCTCGACGTGCCCGAACCCGAGCCCGCCGAGCGCGTCGATTCCCTCGGCGCTCTTGTCGAACCCGGCGGCCAGGCCGAGCGGGTGCGCGAACCGCAGCCCCATGGCCTCCACCGGCCGTCCCGTCGGGGCGGGCAGCCGGGCGAGCACCGGCGCCGCGGCCCGGATGCCGCGGAAGCCCAGGCGGTGGGCGTCCTCGGCGTCCAGGCGCCGGAAGCCGTGCTCGAAGAGCCGCTGGTAGGCCGTCACGAACCGTCCCGACGTGCCCGGGCCCAGTCCTGCAGGCTGCGCACCGTGATGTCGCCGCGCCGGCGCGCCTCGATGCCCTGCACGGCGGCGCCGAGGCCCGGCACGGTGGTGATGCACGGGACGTTGGCCATGACCGCCGCCGTGCGGATCTCGTAGCCGTCGAGACGCACGTTGCCGCCGGTGCCGGCGCCGTAGGGCGTGTTCACGATCAGCTGCACCTCGCCGTCCAGGATCAGCTGCACGGTGGTCTTCTCGCCGTTCGGGCCGGGCCCCTCGTGCTGCTTGCGGACGACGGTGCACGTCACCCCGTTGCGGCGCAGCACGTCGGCGGTGCCCTGGGTGGCGAGGATCTCGAAGCCGAGGTCGGCGAGCGCCTTGACCGGGAAGATCATCGAGCGCTTGTCGCGGTTGGCCATCGAGACGAAGACCCGCCCGCTGGTGGGCAGCGGGCCGAAGGCGGCGGCCTGCGACTTGCTGAACGCCGTCCCGAAGTCGCGGTCGAGGCCCATCACCTCGCCGGTCGACTTCATCTCGGGGCCGAGCACGGTGTCGACCTGCTGGCCGTCGGGGGTGCGGAACCGGTTGAACGGCATCACCGCCTCCTTGACCGCGATCGGCTGGTCGGCCGGCAGCGAGCCGCCGTCGCCGGTGGCCGGCAGCACGCCGGCGGCGCGCAGGTCGGCGACCGACTCGCCCAGCATCACCCGGGCCGCGGCCTTGGCCAGCGGCGTCGCGGTGGCCTTGCTGACGAACGGCACGGTGCGCGAGGCGCGCGGGTTGGCCTCGAGCACGTAGAGGATGTCGGAGCCCAGCGCGAACTGGATGTTGATCAGACCGCGGACGCCGACGCCGCGCGCGATGGCCTCGGTGGCCTCGCGGATGCGCCCGACCTCCCGCTCGCCCAGCGTGATCGGCGGCAGGGCGCAGCTGGAGTCGCCGGAGTGGATGCCGGCCTCCTCGATGTGCTCCATCACCCCGCCGAGGAACAGCTCGTCGCCGTCGAAGAGGGCGTCGACGTCGACCTCGACGGCGTCGTCGACGAACCGGTCGACCAGCACCGGCGCGGCCCGGCTGATGAGCCCGGCGGCGACGTACTTGTCGAGGTAGGTGCGCAGCGTGTCCTCGCCGTAGACGATGACCATGCCGCGCCCGCCGAGCACGTAGGAGGGCCGCACCAGCACCGGGTAGCCGATGTCGGTGGCGATGCGGCGGGCCTCCTCGAACGACGTCGCGCTGCCGTGCTGCGGGGCCACCAGGCCCGCCTCGGCGAGCACCCGGCCGAACGCGCCGCGGTCCTCGGCGAGGTCGATGGCGTCGGGGCTGGTGCCGACGATCGGGACGCCGGCGGCGGCCAGCCCCTGGGCGAGGCCGAGCGGGGTCTGCCCGCCGAGCTGGCAGATGACGCCGGCCACGGGGCCGGCCTGCCGCTCGGCGTGCACGACCTCGAGCACGTCCTCCAGCGTGAGCGGCTCGAAGTAGAGCCGGTCGGAGGTGTCGTAGTCGGTGCTGACGGTCTCGGGGTTGCAGTTGACCATCACGGTCTCGTAGGCGCCGCCGGGCAGGCCGGGGTCGGAGAGCGCGAGGGCGGCGTGCACGCACGAGTAGTCGAACTCGATGCCCTGACCGATGCGGTTGGGGCCCGAGCCGAGGATGATCACCGCCGGCCGCTCACGCGGCGCCACCTCGCTCTCCTCGTCGTACGAGGAGTAGTGGTACGGCGTCGCGGCGGCGAACTCGGCCGCGCACGTGTCGACGGTCTTGTAGACCGGCCGGATGCCGAGCGCGTGCCGGACGCCGCGCACGACGTCCGCCGTCATGCCGCGGATCTTGCCGACCTGGGCGTCGGAGAAGCCGTGCCGCTTGGCGCGGCGCAGCAGCCCGGGGGTCAGCTCGGGGGCGGCGGTGACCTCGGCGGCGACCTCGTTGATCAGCAGCAGCTGGTCGACGAACCACGGGTCGATGCCGGTGGCCTCGTGCACCTGCTCGGGCGTCGCGCCGGCCCGCAGGGCGTCCATGACCAGCTTGAGGCGGCCGTCGTGCGGGGTGCGGATCGCCTCGAGCAGCGCGTCGCGGTCGAGGTCGACCCACTCCTGGTGCCAGTCGAAGACGGCGTCCGCGCTCTCGAGACTGCGCAGCGCCTTCTGCAGCGCCTCGGTGAAGTTGCGGCCGATGGCCATGGCCTCGCCGACGCTCTTCATGTGGGTGGTGAGCGTCGGGTCGGCGCCGGGGAACTTCTCGAATGCGAACCGCGGCACCTTGACCACGACGTAGTCGAGCGTGGGCTCGAAGGCGGCCGGGGTGCTCTTGCCGTCGGGGCGCACGGTGATGTCGTTGGCGACCTCGTCGAGGGTGTAGCCCACCGCCACCTTGGCCGCGATCTTCGCGATCGGGAACCCGGTGGCCTTGCTGGCGAGCGCGCTGGAGCGGCTGACGCGCGGGTTCATCTCGATGACCACGATGCGGCCTGTGCGCGGGTCGACGGCGAACTGGATGTTGCAGCCGCCGGTGTCGACGCCGACCTCGCGGATGACGCCGACCGAGATGTCGCGCAGGCGCTGGTACTCGCGGTCGGTGAGCGTCATGGCCGGCGCGACGGTGATCGAGTCGCCGGTGTGCACGCCGACGGGGTCGACGTTCTCGATGGAGCAGACGATGACCACGTTGTCGGCGCGGTCGCGCATCACCTCGAGCTCGTACTCCTTCCAGCCGAGGATCGACTCCTCGAGGAGCACCTCGGTGGTCGGGGACGCCGCCAGCCCGGCCCCGGCGATGCGGTGCAGGTCGTGCTCGTCGTAGGCCAGGCCCGACCCGGCGCCGCCCATGGTGAACGACGGACGCACCACCATCGGGTAGCCGAGCTCGTCGGCGGCCGCGAGGCACTCCGCCATCGTGTGGCAGATCGCGCTGCGGGCGACCTCGGCGCCCCACTCGGGCGGCAGGCCCTCGACGATCCGCTTGAACGACTCGCGGTTCTCGCCCTTCTCGATGGCCTCGACCGAGGCGCCGATCAGCTCGACGTCGTACTTCTCGAGCGTCCCGTCGGCGGCCAGGGCCATCGCGGTGTTGAGCGCGGTCTGCCCGCCGAGGGTGGCCAGCAGCGCGTCGGGCCGCTCCTGGGCGATCACGCGCTCGACGTACTCGGGCGTGATCGGCTCGACGTAGGTGGCGTCGGCGAACTCGGGGTCGGTCATGATCGTGGCCGGGTTGGAGTTCACCAGCACCACGCGCAGGCCCTCCTCGCGCAGCACGCGGCACGCCTGGGTGCCGGAGTAGTCGAACTCGCAGGCCTGCCCGATGACGATCGGCCCCGAGCCGATGACCAGGACGGACGTGATGTCGGTGCGCTTGGGCATCAGGCCTCCCCTCCGGTCGTGCGGACCGAGAGCAGGTCCGCGAAGCGGTCGAACAGGTAGCCGGCGTCGTGCGGGCCGGCCGCGGCCTCGGGGTGGTACTGCACCGAGAAGGCCGTGAGGCGGCCGGCGTCGTCGCGCAGCTCGAGGCCCTCGACGACGTCGTCGTTGAGGCACACGTGGCTGACGGTGGCCTCGCCGTACGGCGTGGTGGTGGGCGCGTCGAGCGGCGCCCGGACGGCGAAGCCGTGGTTGTGCGCGGTGACCTCGACCTTGCCGGTGGTGCGGTCCATCACCGGCTGGTTGATGCCGCGGTGGCCGTAGGTGAGCTTGTAGGTCTCGAAGCCCAGCGCCCGGCCGAAGAGCTGGTTGCCGAAGCAGATGCCGAAGTAGGGCAGGCCCCGCTCGAGCGCGGCGGCCAGCAGCTCGACCTGGTGGGTCGTCGCGGCCGGGTCGCCGGGGCCGTTGGAGAAGAACAGCCCGTCGGGGCCGTGCTCGCCGACGCCCAGGACGTCGTCCAGGGTGGCGGTGGCGGGCAGCACGTGCGTCTCGACGCCGCGCTGGGCCAGCCGGTAGGGCGTCATCGACTTGATGCCGAGGTCGACGGCGGCGATGGTGTGCCGCCGCTCGCCGTGCGCCTCGACGACGTAGGCCTCGGCGGTCGAGACGGCGCTGGCGAGCTCGGAGCCGGCCATCGCGTCGCTGGCGCGCACCTTCTCGAGCAGGGCGGCGGGATCGGTGTCGACGCTGCTGATGCCGGCGCGCATGGCGCCGCGCTCGCGCAGGTGGCGGGTCAGCGCGCGGGTGTCGACGCCGCTGATGCCGACCACGCCCTGCGCGCGCAGCTCGTCGTCGAGGCTGCGGCGGCTGCGCCAGCTGGACGGCGTCCGCGCGGGGTCGCGCACGACGTAGCCCGCGACCCAGATGCGGGACGACTCGGGGTCGTCGTCGTTGACCCCGGTGTTGCCGATGTGCGGCGCGGTCATCACCACCACCTGGCGGTGGTAGCTGGGGTCGGTGAGCGTCTCCTGGTAACCGGTCATGCCGGTGTTGAAGACCGCCTCGCCGAAAGTCTCGCCCTCGGCGCCGTAGGCCTCACCACGGAACGTGCGACCGTCTTCGAGGACCAGGATGGCCGGGCTGGGCGGGGCATGCGGTGGCACGCCTACCTCCTTCTCCGCCTCACGGGACGGACCTTAAAGGACGTCGGGGACTCGCGGGGTCACGCTATCAGCGCCCGCCCGCCCCTCCCCCGCGCCGGGCCGGTGGGCGGACGCCTCGTCGACGCGAACGCCCCCACGGACCCTGAGCCTGTCGACGGGCACCCCCGCGCGAACGTCCGCACAGACGGCCGAGCCCTTCGACGAGCTCGGGGTCCGTGCAGACGCGTCGGCGGCGGCGGGCCGGTGGTCTCGAGGCTCGTCGCCAGGGCTCCTCGCACCTCGACCATCGTGGGACCGACCCTGCCGGCCCTGACGATGGTCGAGGTGCGAGGCCGGCCACGGCCGAGCCTCGAGACCTCGCACGCGTCACGCGGACCCGACCCCGCGGCTCAGCGGCCGGAGCGGGTGGTGCCGCGGCGGGGCGGGGCGGTGGTGGGGTCGTCGGGCCAGGGGTGCTTGGGGTAGCGGCCGCGCAGCTCGGCGCGGACGGCGGCGTAGCCCGACGCCCAGAACGAGGCGAGGTCGGCGGTGACGGCGGCGGGGCGGCCGGCGGGCGAGAGCAGGTGCAGCAGCAGCGGCACCCGGCCGCCGGCGAGGCGGGGCGTCCCGGTCCAGCCGAAGCACTCCTGCAGCTTGACCGCGAGCACGGGCTGGCCGCCGGCGTCGACGGCCTCGTAGTCGACCGCGACCGACCGCCCGCTCGGCACCGTGATCCGCTCGGGCGCCAGCTCGTCGAGGTGCGCCGCCTCGGGCCACGGCAGCAGCCCGCGCAGGCCGGCAAGGACGTCGTCCGGGCGCGGGCCGCGGGACCCGACGACCAGCCACCGCTCGACGTCGGCCAGCGCCACGTCCGAGACGTCGGGCCAGGGGTCGCCGATCGCCTCGTGCAGGAACGCGAGCCGGGTGCGCAGCGCCCGCGCGGCCGGCGGCCACGGCAGCACCCCGACGCCGTCGGCGGCCACGGCGTCGCGCACCGCCGCCGCCACGAGGGCCGGGGCGGGGTCGGAGACCGGCGTCGACGCCAGCTCGACGGCGCCGAGCCGCCGCACCCGGCGGGCCCGCA
This sequence comes from Nocardioides marinquilinus, assembly GCF_039543705.1. NCBI lineage: Bacteria > Bacillati > Actinomycetota > Actinomycetes > Propionibacteriales > Nocardioidaceae > Nocardioides > Nocardioides marinquilinus. Next base: position 462,098 of record NZ_BAABKG010000004.1, on the reverse strand, counting down.
CCCGGCCGTCGCGCCAGCGGACGTCGTCGGTCTCGATCAGGCGCGCGGACGCGGCGTCGAGGGCCAGCTCGGCGGTCAGCGGGGCGGCGACGCGCACCCGGGCCTCGGCGTCACCGGGACGGCGGTCGACGTCGGCCACCGCCAGCCACTCCACCTCGGCCAGCGGGTCGCCGGCGGGCAGCACCGCGCCGGTGCCGCCGACCATCACGAACCGGCCCCCGCCGCGCGACCGCGCCACCCGCTCGGGGTGGGCGAGCGCGACGACGGCCCCGGCGGCGAGGTCGTCGGGCAGGTCGTGCGCGCCGCCGCGCTCGACGAGCGCCTCGAGCCGCCGCACCTCCCGCCGCCACGCGCCGCCGTCCCGGCGCGCCGCCCGCAGTGCGGCGGTCAGGTCGGTCTCGCGCGGACGCCGGTCGTCGGCCAGCAGCGCCACCACCTCGGCGGCCCGCCGCGCGCCCACCAGTGGGGCGCCGTCGAGCAGCGCGCGCGCCAGCCGCGGGTCGGTGGGGACGGCGGCCAGCGCCCGGCCGCGCGTGGTGACGCGGCCGTCGTCGTCGACCGCGCCGAGGTCGTGCAGCACCCCGCGGGCAGCCGCGAACGCCGCGCCGGGCGGCGGGTCGGGCAGCGCGAGGCCCGACCCGTCGGGGTCGCCCCAGGCAGCGAGCTCGAGCGCGAGGCCGGTGAGGTCGGCGGCGGCGATCTCGGGGGTCGGGTGGGCCGGGCGGTGGGCGTGCTCGGCCTCGCCCCAGCAGCGGTAGGCGGCGCCCGGCGCCTCGCGGCCGGCACGCCCGGCGCGCTGGTCGGCCGCCGCCCGGCTCGCCGTCACGGTGACGAGGCCGCCGAGCCCGCGGCGGTGGTCGTGCCGCGGCTCGCGGCTCAGCCCGGCGTCGACGACGGCCCGCACGCCGGGCACCGTCAGCGAGGTCTCGGCGACCGCGGTGCTGACGACGACGCGCGGCGCGCCGTCGGCGGCCGGGCGCAGGGCGGCGTCCTGCTCGGCCGCGGGCAGCCGGCCGTGCAGCCGCACCGCCGCGACACCGGACCCACTGAGCCGCCGCGCGACCTCGTCGACCTCGCGCGCCCCGGGCACGAAGACCAGCACGTCGCCGTGCGCGGCGAGCGCCTGCCGCGCGGTCGCGGACACGTGATCGAGCAGCGCGCGGGTGACGCCCCGCTCGTCGAGCGCCCGCGCGCCGGGCGGCAGCGGCGCGTACCGCACCTTGACCAGGTGCAGCGCACCGGGCACGTCGACCACCGGGCCGCCCAGCAGCGCGCCGAACCGCTCCGCCTCGACGGTCGCCGACATCGCCACCACCCGCAGGTCGTCGCGCAGCGCACCGCGCACGTCGAGGGTCAGGGCCAGTGCGAGGTCGGCGTCGAGCGAGCGCTCGTGCACCTCGTCGAGGACGACGGCCGCGACGCCGGGCAGGTCGGGCGAGGACTGCAGCCGACGCACCAGCAGCCCGGCGGTCACGAACTCGACGCGCGTGCGGTCGGACACCCGCCGCTCCCCGCGGACGGCGTACCCCACCGTCGCGCCGACCGGCTCGCCGAGCAGGTGGGCCAGCCGGGCCGCGGCGGCCCGGGCGGCGATCCGTCGCGGCTGGGTGACGACCACCCGGCCGCCGTCGGCGACGCCGTCCGCCACCGCCGGCGGCACCAGCGTCGTCTTGCCGCTGCCGGGCGGCGCCTGCACCACGGCGGTGCCGCCGGCGTCCAGCGCGGCCGCGAGCCGGGCGAGCCCGCCGGCGACGGGGAGGTCGCCGGCGCGCCGGAGGCGGTCGAGCAGCGTCACCCGCCGTGCGTGCGGACGCCCCGCAGGTAGGTCGCCACGACGCGGCCGGTCAGCTCGCGGCCGTGCCACGGGTTGTTGCGCGAGAGCGAGGCGGACTCGTCGCGGTCGACGGTCCAGGTGGCGGCGGGGTCGACGAGCACGAGGTTGGCCGGCTCGCCCGCCGCGAGCGGGCGGCCCTGCTGCGCCAGGCCGGCGATGGCGGCCGGCGTCGTCGACATCGCGCGGGCGACGTCGGCCCACGTCATCCGGCCGGTCGCGACCATGACGGTGGCGACCACCGGCAGCGCCGTCTCGAGGCCGAGCATGCCGAACGCGGCGTCGGCGAAGGCGTGCTCCTTGTCGTGGCGGGCGTGGGGCGCGTGGTCGGTGGCGACGGCGTCGATGGTGCCGTCGGCGAGTGCCTCGCGCAGCGCCTCGACGTCGTCGGAGGGACGCAGCGGCGGGTTGACCTTGAACGTCGGGTCGTAGCCGGCGAGCAGGTCGGTGGTCAGCAGCAGGTGGTGGGGCGTCACCTCGGCGGTGACCGACCACGTGCCGTCGCGCTCGGCCTGCGCCTTGGCCCAGCGGAGCACCTCGACGGTGCCGCCGGTGGAGGCGTGGGCGACGTGCACGCGCGAGCGGGTGTGCCGCGCCAGCATCACGTCACGCGCCACGACGACCTCCTCGGCGACGCCGGGCCAGCCGGGCAGGCCGAGCCGGCCCGAGACCTCGCCCTCGTGGCAGCAGGCGCCGGGCCCGGCCAGCGCGGGGTCCTGCGCGTGCTGGCTGACGACGCCGCCGAACGCCCGCACGTACTCCAGCGCGCGGCGCATCACGCGGGCGTCGGCGACGCAGTGGCCGTCGTCGCTGAAGACCGTCACGCCGGCCCGCGAGCGGTGCATGAGGCCGAGCTCGGCGAGCTCCTCACCAGCCAGGCCGCGGGTGACGGCACCGACCGGCTGGACGTCGACCAGCCCGGCCGCGCGGCCGAGGTCGTGCACGTGCTCGGCGGCCTCGGCGGTGTCGGTGACGGGCGAGGTGTTGGCCATGGCGAGCACGGCGGTGAAGCCGCCGGCGGCCGCGGCCCGCGACCCGGTGAGCACCGTCTCGGCGTCCTCGCGGCCGGGCTGGCGCAGGTGGGTGTGCAGGTCGACCAGCCCGGGCAGCGCGACCAGGCCGTCGGCGTCCAAGACCTCGGCGCCGTCGGCGGACAGGCCGGTGCCGACCTCGGCCACCACGCCGTCGGCGAGCAGCAGGTCGACGGGGTCGCCGCCGAGCACGCGGGCGCCCCGGATCAGGGTCGGCACAGGACGGTCGCTCATCGGGTCTCCTCCCCGGCCAGCAGGTGGTAGAGCACGGCCATGCGCACCGCCACGCCGGCCGAGACCTGTTCGAGCACCAGCGACTGGGCGGCGTCGGCGGCGTCGGCGGCGATCTCGAGGCCGCGGTTCATCGGGCCCGGGTGGCAGATCGGGACGTCGGGCCCGAGCGTCGCGAGCCGGTCGCGCGTCAGCCCGTAGCCGACGGTGTACTCGCGCGCGCTCGGGAAGAACCCACCGCTCATCCGCTCGCGCTGGACGCGGAGCATCATCACGGCGTCCGCGGTGGGCAGCACCTCGTCGAGGTCGTGCGCGGTGGCGAACCCGGCCTCGGCGCTCCAGGCGACCACGCCGCTGGGCATGAGCGTCGGCGGGGCGACCACGGTGACCCGCGCCCCGAGCGTGGCGAGACAGATGACGTTGCTGCGGAAGACCCGGCTGTGGGTGAGGTCGCCGACGATGACGACGTGGCGGCCCTCGAGCGGGCCGAGCCGCCGCTGCAGGGTGTAGGCGTCGAGCAGCGCCTGGGTGGGGTGCTCGTGCGTGCCGTCGCCGGCGTTGAGCACCACGGCGTCGACCCACCGCGAGACCAGGTGGGCCGCGCCGCTGGCCGGGTGGCGCATCACGAGCGCGTCGACGCCCATCGCGTCGATGGTGCGCACGGTGTCGCGCAGGCTCTCGCCCTTGCTGGCCGAGCTGCCCTTCGCGGCGATGTTGATCGTGTCGGCCGAGAGCCACTTGCCGGCGATCTCGAAGCTGGAGCGGGTGCGGGTGGAGTCCTCGAAGAACAGGTTGATCACCGTGCGGCCGCGCAGCGCCGGCAGCTTCTTGACCTCGCGCCGCTGCACGTCGTGCATCTCGGCGGCGGTGGCGAACAGCGTGGCGATGTCGTCGGCGGTCAGGTCGGCCGCCGAGAGCAGGTGCCGCCTCACGCGATCCACACCCCCTCGACGCCGTCGGGCCCGTCGGGGCCGGCCAGCCGCACCATGACCCGCTCGACGGTGGCGCTGGGCAGGTTCTTGCCGACGTGGTCGGCCCGGATCGGCAGCTCGCGGTGGCCGCGGTCGACCAGCACCGCGAGCCGCACGACGGCGGGCCGGCCGAGGTCGTTGAGCGCGTCGAGCGCGGCGCGCACCGTGCGGCCGGAGTAGAGGACGTCGTCGACCAGCACCACCGTGCGGCCGTCGACGCCGCCGGGCGGCACCTCCGTCGGGTGCGGTGCGCGGGCCGGGTGACGGCGCAGGTCGTCGCGGTACATCGTGACGTCGAGCGCCCCGACCGGGACGGCGACGTCCTCGACGGCGCGGATGCGGTCGGCGATGCGGTGGGCCAGCGGCACGCCACGGCTCGGGATGCCCAGCAGCACGAGGTCGCCGGCCCCCTTGTTGCGCTCGAGGATCTCGTGCGCGATGCGGGTCAGCGCCCGGGCGACGTCGCCGGGGTCGAGGACCTCGCGGCCGTCGGGCGGCGGGGCCGAGAACGGGGATGCAGCGGGTGGGGCGGCGTCGGTCACGCCTGACCTCCTTCTCCGCCTCACGGGACGGCTCGTTAAAGGACGTCGATCGCGCCGACCCTATCGCGCAGACCGAGCGCCAGCGGGACCGACCGCAGCCGAGGGAGAGCCAGCCCGCGGACGGGTCTGACGTCCCAGCAGGCCGCGGTGGCGGTGCTGGGCATCGAGGCAGCGGAGAACCCGTTCGCGGCGCGCGACCTGGAGATCCCAGGTGCCGTGGCCGTTGACCGTCGGGGCCCAACGACCAGGCTCAGGGTCCGTGGGAGACGTTCCAATCGACCTTGCGAGGTCTCGAGGGTCGTCGCCAGGGCCTCACACCTCGACCACCGTCCGCGCGGGCCGACCACCAGCCCGTTCGCGGCGCGCGACCTGGTGAGTGACGAGCACGGAGGGCGCAGCGAGGAACGAGCGAGCCCTCCGCGCGCAGGAGCGAACCAGGTCGCGTGAAGGCGCCGCGAACACGCGCCGAAGCGACGAAGGAGCGGAGGCGCCAAACAACACAGGGGGCTGGTCGCCCCGCCCGCCGCGGCCGTTGACCGACCGAGCTCTCCGACAAGCTCAGGGTCCGTGATGCGACGTGGGCGCCGAGGGCCAGCGGTCTCGAGGCTCGTCGCCAGGGCTCCTCACACCTCGACCACCGTGGGGGCGGGTCGACCACGGACCCGTTCGCGGCGCGCGACCGTGTAACCGACGAGCACGCAAGGGCGCAGCGAGGTACGAGCGAGCCCTTGCGCGCGCAGGAGGGCACACGGTCGCCGATGGCGCCGCGAACACGCGCCGAAGCGAGGAACGAGCGGAGGCGCAATCAGACACAGGGGCTGGTCATGCCGCCCGCCGCGGCCGTTGACCAACCGTGCCCTTCGACAAGCTCAGGGTCCGTGGGAGACGTTCACATCGACCGTGCGAGGTCTCGAGGCTCGTCGCCAGGGCTCCTCACACCTCGACCATCGTTGGGCAGCGACCCACTCGCGGCCGCGGCCGTTGACCCAACGAGGGCCCGACGACCAAGGTCAGGGTCCGTGTGGTCCCGACTCCGGGGACGCTCCGTCGCCTGAGGGTGAGTGCAACCCGAACGGCTGAGCCGGCGGGCGCGTGACCTCGGCCTCGTCAGGTGGCCCCTCGCGGGTGGGGTCTGGCAGGATCGTCTCCGCGAAGGGGAGTAGCTCCCGTCGTCCGTGAGGACGACGGAGGTGCGTCGACACACCGGTGGCCGAACGATGAAGACCACCCGGCGTACCGCCCGGCCGATCACAGCACGGCCCGGTGAGCGAGACCTTCGGCACGTCCGTGCCGAGGCCTCCCCTCCCCCGGGGTCGCGCGGCAGCCGCACCAGAGAAGCCGTAGAGGTACCCCCGCCATGTCGACCTGGACGCTCCTGCTCATCGCGCTCGCCGTCTCCGCCGACGCCTTCGCCGTCGCGCTCGGCAAGGGCCTGGCCATGCGACGCCTGCGGATGGGCGACGCCGTCGCGCTCGCCCTGACCTTCGGGCTGTTCCAGGCGCTGATGCCGGTGCTGGGCTGGTGGCTGGGCAGCCGGCTGCGCGACGTCGTCACCGAGGTCGACCACTGGCTGGCCTTCGGCCTGCTGTCGGTGATCGGCGTCCGGATGATCTGGGAGGCCTACCACGCCGAGGCCGACCCCGAGCCCGGCGACGAGCGAATCCCGCTGCGCGAGCTGCTGCTGCTCGGTGTCGCCACCAGCATCGACGCGCTCGCCGTCGGCATCGGCTTCGCCTTCCTCGACGTCTCGATCGCGCTGGCGGCGCTGCTGATCGGCGCGATCACGTTCTCGCTGTCGCTGGGCGCGGTGGTCATCGGGCACAAGGTCGGCAACAAGCTGCGCGGGCCTGCCGAGATCATCGGCGGCGTCGTGCTGATCCTGGTCGGTCTGCGCATCCTGCTCGACCACCTGGGCGTGTGGTGAGAGGTTGGGCCCATGCCGAACCTGCCCTTCCGCGACGACGTCCGCGAGATGCTGCTCAAGCCCAACCCGGCCGTGGTGGCCACGCTGCGCTCGGACGGCGCACCGGTCTCCGTGGCCACCTGGTACCTGCTCGAGGACGACGACCGCGTGCTGCTGAACATGGACGACACGCGGGTGCGCCTCGGTCACCTGCAGCGTGACCCGCGGGTCTCGCTGACGGTGCTCGACAGCGACAGCTGGTACACCCACGTCTCGCTCGTCGGCCGGGTCGTGGAGATCAAGCCCGACGAGGGCCTCGTCGACATCGACCGCCTCAGCACCCACTACGGCGGCCAGCCCTACCCCGACCGCGAGAGCCCGCGCACCAGCGCCTGGTTCGAGGTCGAGCGCTGGCACGGCTGGGGCGAGATGAAGGACTGACGCCCGGACGGCGCCCGCCGCTCAGGCGTCGGTGACGTCGACCAGCACCTTGCCGACGGCGCCGCCCTCGACGGCGTCGTGGGCGGCCGCGAGCTCGTCGAGCGGGTAGTGGTGCAGCGGCAGGCCGGCGTCCTCGCCGACGCGGAGGGCTCCGGCGGCGACGGCGGCGGTGACGTCGTCCGCGGCGGCGCGCAGCAGGTCGGGCCGCACCGAGTAGAGCAGGACGCCGACGAGGGCGACGTTCTTGGCGAAGGCGCCCCGCACCGGCAGGGTCATCTCGTCGCCGCCGTTGTTGGCGTAGAAGCCGATGGTGGCGTGCTGGGCGACCACCTCGAGGTCCAGGGCGAGGTTCTGGGCGGGCGCCACCTCGACGACCTGGTGGACGCCGTCGGGGGCGATCGCGCGCACTCGGGCGACGACGTCCTCGCGGCGGTAGTCGACGACGTGGTGGGCGCCGGCCGCCTCGGCCAGCGCGGCCTTCTCGGGGCTGCTGACAGTGGTGATCACGGTGGCTCCGGCCCAGCGGGCCAGCTGCACGGCGGCGTTGCCGACCGCGCCCGCTCCCCCGGCCACCAGGACGACGCGACCGTCGAGGGCCCCGGGCGCGAGCCGCGGGACGTCGCCCACGGTGAGCGCGCGGTGGGCGGTGATCGCGGGGACGCCGAGGTTGGCGCCGAGGTCGAAGCCGGCTCCCTCGGGCAGCCGGGTCACGCGCTCGACGGGCTGCACGCTCAGCTCGGCCGCGGTGCCGACCGGCCGCCCGGACTGGGCCATGAACAGCCACACCGGGTCGCCGACAGCGAGGTCGCTCACGCCCTCGCCGACCGCCTCGACCCGCCCCGCGCCGTCCTGCCCGGGCGCGACCTGGTCGAACCCGCCCGGCATCCCACCCATCGCCCCGGCGCGGAACTTCCAGTCGGTGGGATTGATGCCCGACCGCACGACCCGCACCACCACCTCCCCCGCCCCCGGCGTCGGGTCGTCGAGCTCGACGGCCTGCAGGACGGACGACGGACCGGTCTCGCGGTACACCACAGCACGCATGCTCAATTCCTACTCCGCCGCCGCGAACGCCACCACGCCCCCCTGGCCTGGCGAGTTCGACCGCGGGGATGCGGGGTCAGCCCGCGCCGCGGTGCGATGTCCCATCCGCCCGCGGTGTCTATGCTGGGCTGAAGGCACCGCGCACACGCGCCGAAGCGAGGAACGAGCGGAGGCGCCAAACAACACCGTGGGCTGGTCAGCCCGCTCGCCGCGGCCGTTGACCGACCGTGCCCTTCGACAAGCTCAGGGTCCGTGTGGGGACCTGGGCGTGGAGGGCCAGAGGTCTCGAGGCTCGTCGCCAGGGCTCCTCACACCTCGACCACCGTCAGGTCGGGCCGACCACAGCCCCGTTCGCGGCGCGCGACCTGGTGAGTGACGAGCACGGCGGGCGCAGCGAGGAACGAGCGAGCCCTCCGCGCGCAGGAGCGAACCGGGTCGCATGAAGGCGCCGCGAACACGCGCCGAAGCGAGGAACGAGCGGAGGCGCCAAATAACACCGGCGGCCGGTCTGACCATTACGCCCCAAGCGTTGACCGACTGTGCCCTTCGACAAGCTCAGGGTCCGTGTGGGGACGTTCGCATCGACCGTGCGGGGTCTCGAGGCCCGTCGCCAGGGCTCCTCACACCTCGACCGCCGTCAAAGGGCGGCGGCCATCCCGGCGCACGCCTTGAGCCACGACATCCTGGTGGCCTCGGAGAGCTGGTTGTAGGGGACGACCGAGCCGGCGACGAGGGCCGGGTCGTAGGGGACGCGGTAGACCGCGCGGGTGCGCTGCTCGTAGACCTGGACGAGGTCGGCGGCGAGCTTGTCGTCGACCTTGGCGGAGGGGTCGGAGACGACGGTGACGCACTTGTACTTCAGGTTCGACATGCCGGCGTCCTGGAGGGCGTCGAGCATCCAGAGGCCGCTGTAGCCGGTGTCCTCGCGCACGGTGCTGGTGACCACGAGCAGGTCGGCGGCGTCGGCGGCGGCGAGCCAGTTCTCGGCGCGCATGTTGTTGCCGGTGTCGACCAGGATGATCTTGTAGAACCGCTCGAGCAGGGCGTGCACCTCGTTGAAGTCCGAGGCCTTGATGGTGCCGGTGACGTCGGGGCGCTCGTCGGAGGCGAGCACGTCGAAGTGGGCGTCGCCCTGCGAGCGCACGAACGAGCTGAGGTCGCCGATGCGCGACTGGTAGACGTCGTTGAAGCGGCCGAGGTCCTCGAGCAGTTCGCGGGTGGTGTTGCGGTGCGAGCTGCGGGCGCCGCGGATGCCGAGCGTGCCGCGGGTCTCGTTGTTGTCCCAGGCGACGACGCCACCGCCGCGCACGGTGCCGAAGGTGAACCCGGCGGCGAGGACGCCGGTGGTCTTGGCCGCGCCGCCCTTGGGGTTGATGAAGGCGATGGTGCGGGGACCGTCGAAGTCGCGCTGGATGGCGTGGCGGTCGTTCTCGTACTCCTGCTCGCGCGGGCCCATCTTCGGCGAGATCAGGCCACCCGACCAGCGCCGCATCTTGCCGCGCCAGCCCCAGGTGGCGGGGCCCATCGTCTTCTCGTTCTCGCGGCGGTCGAGGAAGTCGGTGGCGGTCATGAACCGGCGGGGCTCGCCGCGGGCGGGGTCCTGCGGGGGCAGCTGCAGGCCGGGCTCGGCGGGCGGGACCGCCTGCATGGGCGGGGCGGCCGGCGGAACCACCGGCGGGACGGCGGCGGGCGGGGCGGCGACCGGGGGTGCGGCCGGCGGGGCCGCCGGGGGCGGGCCCGACGGCATGGCGGCGGGCGGCGGGCTGGACGGCGGCGGGCAGGCGGGCGGCGCGGACGGCGGCGGGGTGGACGGCGGCGGGCCGGCCGGCGGCTGCACCTGCGGCCAGCAGGCGCTGGCGGCGTCCTCGGGCTCGGGGGCCTCGACGGGCGGCTGGTAGGTCTCGAACGCCGGGTCGTCGGAGGCAGCAGCCGCGTCGGCCGCGTCCGCGGGAGCGTCGGTCCGGGGCGCGGGTGTGCGCCGCGTCGGCGGGTCGACGTCGGGGAGCGGGTCGTTGAGCGGGTCGGGCGCGGCGGTCCCGCTGTGCTGGCTCTGGTAGGCCTCCAGCTCGTCGGGCGTGAAGAGCCGGTCGCTGGTGTCGGAGACCGGCTCGGGCGACTGCGGGGTCTCGGTCATGGCGCTCCTGTCGGATGGGGGGATCGCGCGAGACGCACGTGACTCGGAGGTGTTCGTGGTGCTGCAGTGTGCTGGTGGTGCGGTGGGACCCTAGCGTCATCTCGCGTGACGGCAACGCGTCCGTGGGGTTGTGCCCCGAACCGGACCCGTCTACCCGTCCTCGCGCGCGGGTGGGTCACCGAGCGTGGTGGCGGGCCCGAGCGAGGCAGAACACGCCGTAGCCGACGTAGCCGACGGCGATGACGCCGAGCAGCACCGGCCCGTAGGGCTGCTCGAGCACGGTGCGCAGGGCCTGGTCGAGGCCGCCCGACTTGTCGGCCTCGTGGGTGAACGCGGCGTAGAGGAACAGCCCGCCGACGATGCCCAGCGAGACCCCCTTGGCCACGTGGCCCAGCCGACCGAGCCACCGGATGACGGTGCCGGAGCGGCCGCTGCGGGCGGCGCCGTCCATCTTCTCCAGGTAGGACTCCTTGTAGGCGATCACGAGCAGGCCGATGCCGACCGCGACGATGCCGAGGCCGATCAGGCCGACGAGCACCTGGCCGCCGGGCATGTCCATGATCTTCGCGGTGGTCGAGTCGCTGCCGCCGCCCGAGCCGCCGCTGCTGGAGCCGGTGGCGACGCGCACCGCGCTGATCGCGATGACCAGGTACACGACTGCCTTGCCCGCCGAGAGGAGGCGGTGGCGCGTGCGCTCGCTGACCGGGCCGTCGCCGTCGTCGTCGTCGCCGCGGTGGCCGACGGCGGCCTCGAGCGCCTGCCAGCCGGCGAGCAGGACCATGCCGACGGCGAGCAGCCAGACCAACACCTTGCCGAACGGCTGCTCGGCCAGCTGCGCGAAGGCCCCGGTCGAGGACGCCGAGCCCTCGCGGTCACCGAGAGCGAGGCTGAGGGCGAGCCAGCCGATGATCAGGTGGACGACGCCGAACGCGACGAACCCGGCCGCAGCGGCGCGGTCGGTCCAGTCGCTGCTCTGGGCGCGGTCGGCGGCGGCCTTGCCGCGGCGTGCGGCCTGGCCGGCCTGTCCGGAGGTGGGGGTCACGACAGGTCTCCGATGGCGGTCTCGATGGCGCGGTGGAAGGTCGGGTAGGCGTAGATCATCGAGCGCAGCACCTCGACCGGGACGCCGGCGTGGACGGCGACGGCGAGGGCCCCGATGATCTCGCCGCCGGCGGGGCCGACGACGGTGGCGCCGACGAGCACGCCGCGGTCGGCGTCCTCGACGACCTTGACCAGGCCCCGGGCGCCGGGCCCGTGGGTGAAGCCCCGCGAGGACTGCTCGAGCGGGGTCGAGCCGACCCGCACGGCGAGCCCGGCGTCGCGGGCCTGCTGCTCGGTGAGGCCCACGGCGGCGACCTCGGGGTCGGTGAACGTGACGTGCGGCAGCGCGTGGTAGCTCGCCGGCGGGCCGTCGTCACCGAGCAGGTCGCGCTGCGCGATGCCCGACTGGTACATCGAGACGTGGGTGAAGGCGCCCTTGCCGGTGACGTCGCCGATGGCCCAGAGACCGTCCTGCACGCGCATGCGGTCGTCGACGTCGAGGGTGCGGGCGGTGGGGTCGAGGCCGACGGTCTCGAGGCCCAGGTCGTCGAGGTTGGGGGTGCGGCCGGCCGCGACGAGCAGCCGGTCGGCGGTGAGCGTCTCGCCGCTGCCGAGGCCGATCGTGAAGGTGCCGTCGGCGTAGGAGACCGACGTCGCCTCGGCGCCGGTCATGACGCGCAGCCCCTCGCCGACCAGCACGTCGGCCAGGAGCGCGGACGCCTCGGGCTCGTCGGCCGGCACGAGGCGGTCGCCGTGCTGCACGATCGTGACCCGCACGCCGAACCGGGCGAAGACCTGCGCCAATTCGCAGCCGATCGGTCCGCCGCCGAGGACGACGAGCGAGCCGGGCAGCTCGGTGGCCTGCAGCGCGTCGCGGTTGGTCCAGTACGGCGTGCCGGCGAGCCCGTCGACCGGCGGCGCGGCCGGCCGGGTGCCGGGGTTGAGCACGACTCCGCGCGCGGCGGCGGCGCGCAGGGTGCCGCCGTCCGGTCGCTCGACCTCGACGCGGCCCGGTCCGGCCAGGCGGCCGATGCCGTGCACCACGGTGGCGCCGGCGCTCTCGAGGCGCTCGACGGCGACGGTGTCGTCCCAGCCGGCGGTGGCCTGCTCGGAGACGCGGCGTGCGACCGGCGTCCAGCTCGGGACGACGCTGACCTCGCCCGCCAGCTCGGCCGCGCGGCCCGCCTCGGCGAGCGTGTCGGCGGCGCGCACCATCATCTTGGAGGGGATGCAGCCGTAGTAGGGGCACTCGCCGCCCACCAGGTGGCGGTCGACCGCGAGCACCCGCAGCCCCGCCTTCGCGGTCGCCGTCGCCAGCGCCTCGCCTCCGGGGCCGAGCCCCACCACCACGACGTCGTACTGCTCGTCCTCGGTCACGGCCTGCATCATCCTCGCTCGGGGCGGGCGGCGTCCTCCCCCGTGCGGACCGAACGGATCCGGCCCCATTGAGGACAGGAACTGACCGCTTGGAGCGGCAGAATGCTCGTCATGGACATCAGGATCGAGCTCGTCAGCATCCCCGTCACCGACATCGACCGCGCCATCGCGTTCTACACCGAGCAGGTCGGCTTCACCCTCGACCACGACCACCGCGTCAGCGACGAGGTGCGGTTCGTGCAGATCACCCCGCCCGGGTCGGCGTGCTCGATCCTGGTCGGTCACCTCAGCGGCATGGCACCGGGCTCGCAGCAGCAGCTGCAGTGCGTCGTCCCGGACGCCGACGCGGCGCTGGCCGAGCTGCGCGAGCGTGGCGTCGAGGCGCAGGGCGTCGACGAGCAGCCGTGGGGCCGGTTCGTCTACTTCGCCGACCCCGACGGCAACACCTGGAGCTACCAGCAGGTCGTGCCGCAGGGCTGAGGCCCCACGCCGGCGTCAGGCCGGCGCGGTCTTGTGACGCTGGATGGCGCCGAGCACGCCGTTGACGAAGACCGGCGACTCGTCGGTCGACAGCTCGCGCACCAGGGCCATGGCCTCGGTGACCGCGACGGTGTCGGGCACGTCGTCGGCGTGCAGCAGCTCCCACGCGCCGAGGCGCAGGACGTTGCGGTCGACGGCCGGCATCCGCTCGAGGGTCCAGCCCTCGGCGTAGCGGCGCAGCAGGTCGTCGAGCTCGTCGCGGTGCTCGCTCACCCCGCGCACCAGCGTCTCGGTGTAGGGGTTGGTCGGCCCGTCGCCGGCGGCCTTCGAGCGCTCCAGCGCCTCGACCGGCGACTCGCCACGCAGGTCGCTGGCGAACAGGACGTCGAGCGCGCGGCGTCGCGCCTTGGACCGGGCGCTCACCGGGCGCCCGTCGTCCGGGCGGCCCGGGGCGTCACGACTTGACGCGACCCAGGTAGGAGGAGTCGCGGGTGTCGACCTTGACCCGCTCGCCCTGGTTGATGAACAGCGGGACCTGGATCTCGTGCCCGGTCTCGAGGGTCGCGGGCTTGGTGCGACCGGTGGCGCTGTCGCCGGCCAGGCCCGGCTCGGTGAAGGTGATCTCGAGCTCGACCGAGGCGGGCATCTCGATGAACAGCACGCGGCCGTCGTTGGTGGCCACGACCGCCTCCTGGTTCTCGAGGAGGAAGTTGGCGGCGTTGCCGACGATCTCGGGAGCGATCTCGAGCTGGTCGTAGGTGCCGGTGTCCATGAAGACGTAGGACGTGCCGTCGTTGTAGAGGTACTGCATCGTGCGCTTGTCGACCGTCGCGGTCTCGACCTTGGTGCCGGCGTTGAAGGTCTTGTCGACGGTCTTGTTGGACTCGACGTTCTTCAGCTTGGTGCGCACGAAGGCGGGACCCTTGCCGGGCTTGACGTGCTGGAACTCGATGACAGCCCACAGCTGCCCGTCGATGTTGAGCACCATGCCGTTCTTCAGGTCGTTCGTCGAAGCCATGGCCGCGAGTCTAGGAGGGGCGTCGTGCGCGCCCGAATCGTCGGCGTGGGCAGCCCCTCACCCCCGGTACATGGATCCCAGGTCGACCTCACCGACCCTCAGGAGGTCGACCTGGGATCCATGTATCCGCGCCGGAGAGCGGGGCCCCCTCGCAGGCGCGGATGGCGGCCGCCTGGCCCGTCCGATCGAAGTAGTCGTCCAGCGTCTCGGGGGCCGGGTCCCAGGCGGGCCGGTCCAGGGTCCAGGCCCGACGCTCCGGCGACAGGAACGGTGCCCGCTTGCGAGCGCCGAGGAGGCGCCCCGCCGCCGCCGAGCGCGAGTCACCGGCCACGATCTCGGCGTACTCGAGGCCGTGGTCGCGGAACCGCTCCTCGCGGACGCGGTCGCGCCGGTGCCGGCTGCGCGAGCGGTGGATGGCCCCTGCGTACTCGCCGACCAGTCCTGCGGCTGGGTCGAAGAGGTCGGGGACGCCGATCAGCCGACCGCCGAGGTCGTAGACCGGGGCGTTGACCAGCGGGTCCGGGAGCCCGGCGACGAGCTGCCACACCAGCCTGAGCCAGCTCTCGCGGGGGGAGCGGCTCTCGTCGACCGCGAGCGAGGCCGCGTGGCGCGCCAGACCGACTCCCGTGCGCGCGTGACACCACCAGAGGAACTCGGCGAACAGCCACACCGACAGCAGTCGAGCAGCGGCCGTCATGTCGATCGCCTGGACGGCGGGCCACAACCGGCCGCGCGTACGGATCTCGTCGAGCAGCGCGCGCGCCGGTGTCGCGACCGGTACCCCCGCCACCGTAGTCCGTTCGCGCGGCCCCACCTCGGCCCGCCGGACCAGCGTGCCCGGCCACGGGCCGAGGCTCGTGTGCTGGTGGATGGCGAGCTCGACGGGCGCCGGGACGCCGTCGACTCCCATGCCGTCGAAGTAGGTCGCGCCGTGCCACCGCAGGGCCGCCTACCCGGTCACGAACCCCCGGGACCCGTCCACCGGCAGGCGACAGGCGGCGTCCACGACGCGCTGCTCGACGACGCCCGGGCGGTCGCGGGGCACGTAGAGGCCTTTGCCGACCCGCTCGTAGTGCGGACCGTTGGCGACGCGCCACGTGAGCCCGTCAAATGCCGAACGACCGGCGCGCACCGCGTGCACGAGCCCGGCCGGTCGGCGGCAGACCGGGTCGAAGGCACCGTCGTCCTCGCTCGCGATCGCCATGCCCCGTGATGTGCCGCGCGCGGTGCGGGTGCACTCGGGTGATCTCGCGAGCTGTGGACAACCCCCGCGCGAGCCGCCCCTGTGGACGGTTCGTGGTCATCTCGCCCGGATGCGTCAGCTGGGGTAGATGGACAGCTGGTCGACGTCCACCGGGGTCCCCGAGGTCGACCAACGATCCATCTATCCCGAGATCAGGCGGGCGACGGTCTCGAGGGCGACGCGGTAGCCGTCGACGCCGAGGCCGGCGACGACGTCGGCGGCGTGGGGGGTGACGACGGAGGTGTGGCGGAAGACCTCGGGGCGCTGGGAGGGGTCGGAGAGGTGCACCTCGACCAGCGGCGCGGTCAGCTGGGCGCAGGCGTCGTAGACCGCCCACGAGTAGTGCGTCCAGGCGGCGGCGTTGAGGACGACGGGGGTGGCGGCGTCGGCGGCGTCGTTGAGCCAGTCGAGCAGCACGCCCTCGTGGTTGGTCTGGCGCACCTCGACGTCGAGGCCGAGGTCGGCGCCCCACGCCCGGCACCGCTCGGCGAGCTCGTCGTGGGTGGTGGTGCCGTAGATCTCGGGCTGGCGTCGTCCGAGGCGGCCGAGGTTGGGCCCGTTCAGCACGAGCACCGGCACGCTCACACGAACCCGCCGATCGCCAGGTAGGCCTCGCGCAGGTGCTCCTCGCTCGGCCCGGCCAGCACCCGCGGCGCGCCGACGTCGTCGAGGACCACGAAGCGCAGCGTCGCGCCGCGCGCCTTCTTGTCGACCCGCATCGTGGCGAGCAGGACGTCGAACGGCGCGCCGTCGTAGGTGACCGGCAGGCCGACGCGCCGGAAGGCGGCGCGGTGCCGCTCGACGACCTCGGCCGACAGGCTGCCTGCCCGGTGGGCGAGCTCGGCGACGTAGACGCAGCCGATGGCCACCGCCTCGCCGTGGCGCACCTCGTACTCCTCGGCCCGCTCGATCGCGTGGGCCAGCGTGTGGCCGTAGTTCAGCGCCTCGCGGCCCGGGTGGCCGCCCTCGCCGCCGGTCTCCCTCAGGTCGGCCACCACCACGTCGATCTTCACGCGGATGGCCCGCTCGACCAGCTCGCGCAGCACGGGCGAGCCCGGCACCAGCTCGTCGGGGTGGGTCTCCTCGACCAGCCGCAGGATCTCGGGGTCGGCGATGAAGCCGCACTTGACGACCTCGCCGAGGCCCGCGACCAGCTCGGCGCGCGGCAGGGTCTTGAGCAGCGCGAGGTCGCAGAGCACGCCCGACGGCTCGTGGAACGCACCGACGAGGTTCTTGCCCGAGGAGGTGTTGATGCCGGTCTTGCCCCCCACCGCCGCGTCGACCATCGCCAGCAGCGTGGTGGGCACGTGCACCACCCGCACCCCGCGCAGCCACGACGCCGCGACGAACCCGCCGAGGTCGGTGGTGGCGCCGCCGCCGAGGGTGACCACGACGTCGGAGCGGGTGAACCCCTCCTCGCCCAGGCCCTCCCAGCAGGCCACGAGCACCTCGGCGGTCTTCGCCTCCTCGCCGTCGGGGACGGCGAGGACGGTGACGTCGCGCTCGTCCATGCCGTCGGGCAGCGGGTCGAGCAGCGGCCCGACGAGGTCGTCGACGAGGTGGGTGAGCGCCTCGGGGCAGATCACCGCGACGCGCAGCGCGTCGCCCACCAGGTCGGCCAGCCGGCCGGCGAGGTGGTGGCCGACGACGACGTCGTACGGCGAGGCGCCGCCGACGTGCAGCACGGTCGGCTCGGGGTGGGCGGGGTCGCCGGGGGCGGCGCTCATGCGAGGGCCGCCTCGACCCGGTCGGCCACCTCGGCCGGCGTCGCGTCGTCGGTGTCGACCACCGCGGTGGCCACCGACTCGTAGATCGGCGCCCGCTCGTCGAGCAGCGCCTTGACCCGCGCCCGCACGTTGCCGAGCAGCAGCGGCCGGCCGGCGCCGAGCCCGACCCGCTTCACCGCCTCGCTCAGCCCCACGCGCAGGAAGACGACGGGGTGGCCGGCGAGCAGCGAGCGGGTGCGCTCGTCGAGCACCGCGCCGCCGCCGAGGGCGAGGACGCCGTCGTGCGAGGCCAGCGCGGCGGCGACGGCGTCCCGCTCGAGCTCGCGGAACCGCGCCTCGCCGGAGTCGACGAAGATGTCGCTGACCGAGCGGCCCTCGGCCGCCTCGACGTCGGCGTCGGTGTCGCGGGCGGTGACGCCGAGGCGCTCGGCCAGCAGCGCCGCGACCGTCGACTTGCCCGCGCCCATGGGGCCGACCAGCACCACCCGCGGGCTCACCGGTACCTCAGCGACGCCAGGTAGGACTCGGCGTTGCGGCGGGTCTCGCCCACTGAGTCGCCGCCGAACTTCTCCAGCACGGCGTCGGCCAGCACCAGCGCCACCATGGCCTCGGCCACGATGCCGGCGGCGGGGACGGCGCACACGTCGGAGCGCTGGTGGTGGGCCACGGTGGCCTCGCCGCTGGCGACGTCGACGGTGCGCAGTGCACGGGGCACGGTGGCGATCGGCTTCATCGCCGCCCGCACGCGCAGCCACTCCCCCGTCGTCATGCCGCCCTCGGTGCCGCCCGACCGGCCGGTGGCCCGGCGCAGCCGCGACCCCTCGGGGCCCTCGGTGGTGACGATCTCGTCGTGGGCCTGCGAGCCCGGCGTGGCGGCCAGCTCGAAGCCGTCGCCGACCTCGACGCCCTTGATCGCCTGGATGCCCATGAGCGCGCCGGCCAGCCGCGAGTCGAGGCGGCGGTCCCAGTGCACGTGCGAGCCGAGGCCCGGCGGCAGACCGCTGACGACCACCTCGACGACGCCGCCGAGCGTGTCGCCCTCGCCGTGGGCCTGGTCGACGCGGGCCACCATCGCGGCCGAGGCGTCGGGGTCGAGGCAGCGCACGGGGTCGGCGTCCAGGCGCTCGACGATGCCGGGCTCGGCCGGGTCGGGGACGACGCCCGCGGGCGCCCGCACGCCGCCGAGCTCGACGACGTGCGAGACCAGGCGGGCGCCGACGCTCTGCTCGAGCAGCGCCGAGGCGACGCGGCCGAGCGCCACGCGGGCGGCGGTCTCGCGCGCGGAGGCCCGCTCGAGCACCGGGCGGGCCTCGTCGAAGTCGTACTTCTGCATGCCGGCGAGGTCGGCGTGGCCGGGCCGGGGCCGGGTGAGCGGCGCGTTGCGGGCCTGGGCGTCGAGCACCTCGGCGTCGACCGGGTCGGCCGACATCACGGTCTCCCACTTGGGCCACTCGGTGTTGCCGATGGTGATCGAGACCGGGCCGCCCTGGGTGCGGCCGTGGCGCACGCCGCCGGTGAGGGTGACGGCGTCCTGCTCGAACTTCATGCGGGCGCCGCGGCCGTAGCCGAGGCGGCGCCGAGCGAGCGCGTCGACGAGGTCGTCGGTGGTCAGCGCGACGTGCGCCGGCACGCCCTCGAGGATCGCGGTGAGGGAGGGACCGTGGGACTCACCTGCGGTCAGCCATCGGAGCATGCCCCGAGTCTCCCATCGGCCTGTGACGGCCGGACGCCGGTCACCCGCCGACGAGACGCGCCACCGGCTCGCCGACCAGCAGGCCGGCCAGCACGCCGAGCAGCAGGAACGGCCCGAACGGCTGGTGGCGGGCCAGCTCGCGCCGGTCGCGCCGCACCAGCGCGACGCCGACCGCCGGCAGCGCGAAGAGCACGAGCGCGGCGTAGACGCCGACGACCACCTCGGCCCAGCCCTGCTGGGCGAGCACGAGTCCGATTAGCGCCGCGAGCCGCACGTCGCCGTAGCCGAGCCCGCCGGGACGCACCCACCACAGCGCGTAGAAGATCGCGAAGACCACGGCGAGGCCGGCCAGCGGGCGCGCCAGCAGCCCGGCGTCGCCGTCGAGCAGCGCGACCACGGCCACGTAGCCCAGCGCCCAGACCACCCCGGCGCGCACGACGAGCCGCGGCAGCGTGCGGGTGTGCAGGTCGACGGCGGCGAGCAGGACGCCGAGCGGCACCAGCGGCACGAACAGCACGAGGTCGCGCTCGACCCCGAGCGCCGCCACCAGCACCACGGCGACGGCCGCGGCCACCAGCGAGCACACCGGACCCAGCGCGGGTGCCGAGGCGACGTCGGCGTAGAGCCGCTTCGGGCCCTCGTCGAGCCGCATCTGCTCGCTGGTGGTCAGTGCCCGCTCCTCGACGGCGGCGGCGAGGTCGGCCAGCTCGGGGTCGGCCGGCGGCTCGGGCAGCCGCGCCACGACGGCGGGCACCAGCAGCCCGGCGACGCCGCAGCCGACCGCCGCGAGCGCCCCGACCAGCACCGGGTCGACCGCGTCGGTCACGACGCCCGCGCCTCGAGCACCGCCGCTCCGGCGTCGCGCATCGCGTCCAGGGGTGCCGCGTGCCCGGTGAACAGCTCGAGCTGGCGGGCCGCCTGGTGCACGAGCAGGTCGAGCCCGCCGACGAGCACCTGCCCGCGCGCGGTGGCCGCGGCCGCAAGCGGGGTCGGCCATGGGTCGTAGAGCACCTCGAAGATCACCGGGACGTCGGCGCACCGGGCCACGAGGCCGTCGTCCTGCGCGGCGGCGGGGACGGTCGAGACGACGACGTCGCCGACCACCGCGGCGTCGAGCGGCGCGACGACGACCTCGGGCGACGACGGGTGGGCGCGCAGGGCCGCCAGGGTGGACGCCGCGCGCTCGGGCGAGCGGGCGAGCACCCGCAGCGAGCGGGCGCCGAGGTCGGCCAGGGCCAGACCGACCGAGGCCGCGGTGGCCCCGGCGCCGAGGATCGTGGCGGCCGCGACCGGGCCGTCGTGCCGCTCGCGCACCGCCGCCGCGGCGCCCGGCAGGTCGGTGTTGTCGAGGCGGCGCGCGCCGTCGTCGTCGACCACCAGCGTGTTGGCCGCCCCGGCCAGCGCCACCGCGTCGGTGCGCGGCCCGACGAGCGCCAGCACCTCGCGCTTGAGCGGCATGGTGAGCGACAGCCCGCGCCACTCCCCCGGCTCGAGCGTCGCGAGGAACGCCGCCAGCCCGCCCGAGGGCACCCGGACGGCGTCGTAGCGCCACCCGTCGAGCCCGAGCGCGGCGTAGGCGGCGCGGTGCAGGACCGGTGAGAGCGAGTGGGCGATGGGGTCCCCGAGGACGGCGCAGCGCACGGTCAGCCGCTCAGCCGGTCGGACGCCGGGTCGGGACGCTCAGTCGCACAGGTCCGACCGGTCGCAGAAGGCGTCGAGCTCGGCCCTGAGCTGCGCGAACTCGTCGGGGCTCTCGGCGAACTTGGTCTCGCCGGTGCGGAGGTTGACGGTGGCGTAGTAGTACCAATCGCCCTCGGCGGGCTGGGAGGCCGCGCGGAGGGCCTCGGCGCCCGGGGCGGCGATCGGGCCCGGCGGCAGACCCGTCTGCGTGTAGGTGTTGTAGGGGTCGTCGGCGACCGCCTGGATCTCGGGTTCCGTCCGCCGCGCCTTCTTGTCGCCGTAGATGAAGTCGACGGTGGCGTCGATCTGCAGCAGCCCCACCGTGCCCTGGGTGCCGGGGTTGTCGAGGCGGTTGTAGATCACCCGCGCGATGCGGGCCTTGCCCTCCTCGTCGAGGAGGCTGCCCTCGGCCTGCACCATGCTGGCGACGGTCATGACGTCGTGCACGCTGTAGCCGAGCTGCTTGGCCCGGCGGGCCAGGCCGACCTCGTCGGTCTCGGTGCGCCACCGGTCGACCATCTGCTTGAGGACGTCGGCCGCGCTGGTGTCGGAGAAGAACACGTACTGGCCGGGGTAGAGGTAGCCCTCCGCGTTGCCGCCGGCCGCCGGGGGCAGCCCGAGCGCCTTCGGCTGGTCGAGCGCCTCCTCGAACTCGCGGGCCGAGAGGTCGGTGTCCTCGACCAGCAGGTCGACGAGCTCGGCGACGGTCTTGCCGGGCAGGATGTTGAACTGCGAGCCGCGGGTCGTGCCGGCGACGAGCAGGTCGAGCGCCTCGGCGGCCGGCAGCCGCGTGGGCACGCGGTAGACGCCGGGCTGGATGGTGGGGTCGCCGTCGTCCTGGGAGGCCTCGACGAACGCCTCGGTTGAGGCGACGACGCCCTGGTCGAGCAGCGTCTTGGCGATGCCGGAGACCGAGGCGCCGTCGATGACCTCGACGGTGACGGGCGCCCCCTGGTCGTCGCGGGCGTAGTCGTCGGCGTCGCCGCCGAACTGGTCGGCGATGGCGTCGATGCCGCGTGTGACCACGAACCAGCCGCCGACGGCGACCACGACGAGCGCCACCAGGATCGGCAGGCACCCCGACAGGCGGCGCCGGGCGCGACGTCGTCCGCCCGGCACGATCGGCTGGCTCGAGGTGTCGTCGCCGTGGAAGGCCAGGCCGTCGTCCGAGTCGACCGGTCCCGCGTCGGCGTGCGGGGCGTCGTCGTGCTCAGGCATTCGGGTCCTCGTGGTCGGCGGCTTGGACGGCGACCAGCTCGCCGGGGGGTCGTCCGGCGGTGCGCTCGCTGTCGAGGGCGTGCTGCAGGATCAGCACCGCCGCCGCCTGGTCGACGACGGCGCGGCGCGCAGCGCCCTTCACACCCTGGTCGCGCAGCATAGCCTCCGCCGAGACGGTGGTGAGGCGTTCGTCGACCAACCGCACCGGCACCGGCGCCACGGCGCGGGCCAGCCGCTGGGCGAACCCGCGGGCGGTGCGGGCCGCCGGCCCCTCGCCGCCGGAGAGCGAGCGGGGCAGCCCGACGACCACCTCGACCACCGGCGAGAGCTCGCCGGCGTCGCGCACCAGCCGCTTGAGCCGGCGCAGGTCGCCCGCGCCGCGGCGCACCGTCTCGACCGGTGTCGCGAGCATCCCGGACGGGTCGCTGCGGGCGACCCCGATGCGGGCCTGCCCGGGGTCGACGCCGACGCGGACGCCCGGCCTCACGCGGCTCCCGGGCGCTCGCCGAGCCGGCTCACCGGCCGGTGACCGTCTCGGCGACCATGGTGCCCACCAGCGCCAGGGCCTCGTCGACGCGGGCGACGTCGCTGCCGCCGCCCTGCGCCACGTCGTCCTTGCCGCCGCCGCGACCGCCGAGCAGCGGACCGAGGGCGCGCACGAGGTCGTTGGCGCTCAGCCCGCGCGCGCGTGCGGGGTCGTTGACGGCCGCCACGACCGAGACCTTGCCGTCGGCCGCGCCGACCACCACGACGACGGCGGGCTCGTCACCGGGCAGCCGGCCGCGCACGTCGAGCGCCAGGGTGCGGACGTCGCCCGCCCCGGCGCCGTCGACGCGGTGGGCCACGACCTTGACGCCGTGGACGTCGTCCGCGCCGGCCGCCACCTGCGCACCGCCGGCCAGCAGCTGGCCGAGGCGCAGCCGCTCGAGCTCCTTCTCGCTCTGGCGCAGACGCTCGACGAGGTCGCCCACGCGGCCGACGAGGTCGTCGGGCTGGGTCTTGAGCAGACCGGTGAGCCGGTTGACGACGTCGCGCTCGCGGGCGAGGTAGGCGAAGCCCTCGACGCCGGTGAACGCCTCGATGCGGCGGTTGCCGGAGCCGACCGACGACTCGCCGGTGACCACGACCGTGCCGATCTGCGAGGCGTGGTCGACGTGGGTGCCGCCGCACAGCTCGCGCGACCACGGGCCGCCGATCTCGACGACGCGCACCTTGGTGTTGTCGTAGGTCTCGCCGAACAGCGCGAGCGCGCCCCAGTCGCGGGCCTCCTCGAGCGTCATGTACTGCCAGCCGACGGGCAGGTCGGCGCGCAGCGCCTCGTTCGAGACCTGCTCGATGTCGCGCACCTGCTCGGGCGCGAGCGCCGTCGTCCAGCCGAAGTCGAGACGCAGGTAGCCGGGCCGGTTGTAGGAGCCCGACTGCAGCGCGCTCGGGCCGAGCACCTGCCGCAGGGCGGCGTGGACGACGTGCGTGCCCGAGTGCGCCTGCCGCGCGCCGGTGCGCCACTCGGGGTCGACCCGCGCGTGGAGCACCGCCGCGTCGCCGCCGCTGCCCAGCTCGCCGTCGACGACCCGCACCTGGTGCACCACCAGGCCGCGCACCGGCCGCTGCACGTCGAGCACCTCGAGGCGGCCGCCGTCGAACTCGATGATGCCGGCGTCGGCGGCCTGGCCGCCCGACTCGGCGTAGAACGGGGTGCGGTCGAGCACGATCTCGCCGACCTCGCCGTGGCCGAGCGAGGCGGTGGGCGCGCCGCCCTGGAGCAGCGCGAGCGGACGCGACTCGGTCTCGAGGGTCTCGTAGGCCAGCCACGCGGTGGGGCCGTGCTCGTCGAGGATGCTGCGGTAGACGCCGGTGTCGGCGTGCTGCCCGCGCTTGGCGCGCGCGTCGGCCTTGGCCCGCTCGCGCTGCTCGGCCATGAGCGAGCGGAAGCCGTCCTCGTCGACGCCGAGACCCGCCTCGGACGCCATCTCGAGCGTGAGGTCGATCGGGAAGCCGTAGGTGTCGTGCAGTGCGAACGCGCTCTCGCCCGACAGGCGCGACTCACCGGCGTCGCGCACCCGGGTGGCGGCGAGGTCGAAGATCTGGGTGCCCGACTGCAGCGTCTTGCGGAACGCCTCCTCCTCGGCGAACGCGACGCGCGAGATGCGGTCCCAGCCGGTGTGGAGGTCGGCGTAGGTCTCGCCCATCCGGTCGCGGCTGACCGGCATCAGCTCGGGCAGCGCGGGGTCCTCGTAGCCCAGCAGCCGCATCGAGCGGACGGCGCGGCGCAGCAGCCGGCGCAGCACGTAGCCGCGCGCCTCGTTGCCCGGGGTGACGCCGTCGGCGATGAGCATCATCGAGCTGCGCACGTGGTCGGCGACCACGCGCAGCCGGACGTCGTCGACCGGGTCGGCGCCGTAGCGGCGTCCGGTGAGCTGCATCGCCTTCTCGATCACCGGGAACATCACGTCGATCTCGTACATGTTCTCGACGCCCTGGGTGAGGAACGCGACGCGCTCGAGGCCCATGCCGGTGTCGATGTTGCGCTTGGGCAGCGAGCCGGAGATGTCGAAGTCCTCCTTCGACCGCACCGCGCTCAGCTCGTCCTGCATGAAGACGAGGTTCCAGAACTCCAGGTAGCGGTCCTCGGCGGAGAAGTCGCCGTCGGGACCGTAGGCCGGGCCGCGGTCGTAGAGGATCTCCGAGCACGGGCCGCCGGGGCCGGGCACGCCCATCGACCAGTAGTTCTCCTTGGGGCCGAGCCGGATGATGCGGTCGTCGGGCAGCCCGGTGACCTTCTTCCACAGCGCGAGCGCCTCGTCGTCCCCGTCGAGGATCGAGGGGTAGAGCCGGCCCTCCTCGAAGCCCCACCCGCCGTCGGACTGCGGCTTGGTCACCAGCTCCCAGGCGAGCTCGATGGCGCCCTGCTTGAAGTAGTCGCCGAAGCTGAAGTTGCCGCACATCTCGAAGAACGTGCCGTGGCGGGTGGTCTTGCCGACGTCCTCGATGTCGGGGGTGCGCACGCACTTCTGCACGCTGACGGCGCGGTCGTAGGCCGGGGTCTCCTGGCCGAGGAAGTAGGGCTTGAACGGCACCATGCCGGCGTTGACGAACAGCAGGTTGGGGTCGTCGAGCAGCAGCGACGCGGAGGGGACGGGCGTGTGGGCGCCGACGGTCTCGTTGCGCTCGAAGTGCGCGACGAAGCGCCGCCTGATCTCCGAGGTGTCCATCAGCTGGTGCCTGCTTCCTTCTCGCTCGTGCTGGGGTGCCGGGTCGGGTTCGTGGTGGGCAGCGGGGCGGGGCGGTCGTCGTCCGCGGGGCTGCCTGCAGTGAGCGCCGCGCCCATGCGCTCGCGCAACCGCGTTTCGGCGTCGGCCTTGCCCTGGGCCACCTCGTCGCGGAACATCCGCAGCCCGACGACGGTGGCGCCGATGCGGTCCTGCAGGCCCTCGACGCTCAGCGCCTCCGCGGCGCGGCGGGCGCGCAGCGTGGCGTAGAGCCCCGCACCGGCGCCGGCGGCGAACCAGAGGGCGCGGCTCATCGCGGCCGCCTCGTCGGTGGGCTCACGCGGCGTCCCGGACGCGGGCGCGCTGGCGCGCCTCGACCTCGCGACGGGCCTGGCGGACGTCGGCGCGACGCTGCTTGCGCGCGCGCTTGACCTCGCGCCGCATCTCGAACCGGATGCGGTGGCGGGTCTCGGGGGCCAGCGCGCGGCGCAGACCGGCGGCCAGCGAGGCCGCCTGGACGACGCCCTCGCGCAGCACGAGGTCGGCGAACATCGGTGCGGGCACGGTCGGGACCGGGGTGGCGTCGGCGTCGGCCTCGGCGTCCGGCCGGGCCAGGGTGGTGACGACGTACTCCCGCTCGTCGCGGCGCACCGGCGCGGGCTCGGGCCGCTCGGCGGCGGCGAGCCGCTGCTCGATCGCCTCGACCTGCTGCTGCAGCGCGCCGAGGGCCGCCGCGGCGCGGGCCCGGCTGCGCCTGACCAGCCACGCCACGAGCAGGCCGGTGACGACCAGGGCCGCCAGGACGACGAGCAGCACCCAGGCGGGCACGCTCAGGTCCTGGTCCATGGCACGCGAGCCTACCGAGCGGGGTCGGTCGTGAGGCGACCACCGGTGGTCGAGCAGGCCGATCGTCTGCGCGAGTCCGTCGTCGAGACCCCGCACGGACCACGGGGACCTTCGCGTGGCCGGCCGGTGGTCTCGACGACGCTCGTTCCTCGCTGCTCGACGACCGGAGACCTCACGGTCGTCGGGGGGCGAGGCCGGCCCCGGCCGAGCCTCGAGACCCCGCGGCGTCGACGAACAGCTTCGTGTGCCGGCGGCGTGCGCGGAGAATGCGGGCATGGACGAGCCGTTCTACGCCGACGCGGCGCTCTACGACCGACTGTTCCCCGGCCGGGAGGAGTCGATCGGCTTCTACCGGGCCGAGGCCGACCGGCAGGGTGGCAGCGTGCTCGAGCTGGGCGCGGGCACCGGCCAGAAGCTGGTGCCCATCGCCGCCGACGGCCACGCCGCCACGGGCCTCGAGCTCTCCCCCGCGATGCTGGCCGGGGCGCGACGGCGGGCCGCCGACGCCGGCGTCGAGGTCACGTGGGTCGAGGGCGACATGCGCGCCGTCGACCTCGGCCGCACCTTTGACCTCGTCGTCATCGCGGCCAACTCGCTGCTGCACCTGCACGAGGTCGACGACCTCGTGCGCTGCCTGCGGTCGGTGCGCCGCCACCTCGCGCCCGGCGGGCGGCTGGCGCTCGACGTGTTCAACCCGAGCGTGCACCTGCTGGCCCGGGCGGACGGCGTCCGCCGCCGGCGCGACGCGCTCACCTTCACCGACCCCGACCGCGGGGTCGTGCACGTCGACGTCGCCGAGACCTACGACGCCGCCGCGCAGGTCACCCGCGGCACGTGGTTCCTCTCCACCGACGTCGAGCCGGACTTCCTCGTCGTCCCGCTCGAGCTGCGCAGCGTCTTCCCGCAGGAGCTGCCGGTGCTGCTCGCGCTCGCCGGGCTGCGGCTCGTCGACCGGTTCGGCGACTGGTCGCGCGGCCCCTTCACGGCCGCCTCGCCGATCCAGTTGTGCGTGTGCGAGACCGACCGGGCGGCGGCCGGTGGGTGAGACTGGCCGCATGACGTCGACGGGCAGGGTTCGGGTCTGGCACGAGGACGACGGCTGGGGCGTGATCGACTCGGGCGAGACCCCCGGCGGGTGCTGGGCCCACGCGAGCGCCGTCCTCGTCGCCGGGGCGGCGGGCCTGCGCGCCGGCCAGGAGGTGCGGTTCACCTTCGAGGCCGCACCCCAGACCCCTACGCGTTCTGCGCCGTCGAGGTGTGGCCGGCCGACCGCGAGCCGGACCGCTCGGCCGTGGTGGAGGTCGAGGGCCTGTCGTCCGTCCTCTCCTCGACCCTGACCCTCACCTTCGACGACGACGACTCAGAAGACTGACGGCCCGTCGCGCCGTCCGGGCCGACCGGCTCGACCGGCTCGCGGCTCGTGGACGGACCGAACCGGACGGCCGCGTGTCAGCCGCAGGTGGCGAAGCTGAGCGGCCCGAGGCTGCCGCTGCTGCCGCTGCCCGAGGTGAGGGTCACCCGCGACCGCAGGCCGGGGCGGTCGGCCACCACGAACGACGTCACGGGTCCCCTCGCGCGCTCGGCGACGGTCTCGAGCCGCTGCCGGCGCACGACCTCGCCCTCACGGACGATGGCGATGGTGGCGGTGGCGCTCGCGCGTGACTTCCGGTTGTCGATGCGCGCGAAGATGCGGATGTTGCCCGACGTCGGGTTGCGCCGCTGGCAGGCGAGGAGCGTCACCTTGCCGGTGTCGCTCGTCCCCGAGATGTACGTCGAGAGCCTCGGCGGGTTGGACGACGCGCCGGCCGTCGGCGTCACCAGCCCCACCAGGGCGAGGCAGAGCGCGAGGGCGAGACCCGCCCGGGGCAGCAGCAGGGGCACTCGGGTGGACCGTTCGTTCGTCAACACACTCTCCGTCGCGTCGGGGGCAGGAAGGCGCAGGTTACGCGGCGGCCGCGGCGCTGTCCGCGGTTCGCCGCGGTGGTCACCCGCGGGTGGTCGTGGGTGGTCGCGGGTGATCGTGGGTGGCAATCACCACGTCATCCGCCACGTGTCACCCTCGCCCTCCGGCTCGTCGTCCGGGGCCCCGACCGTCTCGACCCGCAGCAGGTCGGCCACCGGCACCTCCCGCACCACCGTGGCCAGCAGTCCCGCGCCGGGATCGCCGGACGCCAGCAGCAGGCGGCCGTCGCGCCAGCCGTGCACATGGACGCCGTCGACGAGCTCCTTGGAGCCGTCGCGCCGCACGAGGAGCACCGCGGTCGGCCCGGCGGGCGGCTCCTCGGCGTCGAGCTGCTCGGCCGGACGGTCCCGGCCGACGAGGCGCCAGGTGCCGGCGTCCCGCTCGAGCACGTAGGCGTCGCACCCCGGCAGGTCGCGGGCGTCGGTCGGGAGCAGTGGACCTCCGGGCGCCACGGTGCCGAGCACCGAGGCGATCGCGCCGCCGTGGCTCACCGCGACCATCGTGCCGCCCTCGTGCCGGTCGGCGACGTCGTCGAGCACGGCGAGCACGCGCCGGGCGACGGCGTGGCCGTCCTCGCCGCCCGGGATGCCGACCGACAGGTCACCCGCGAGCCAGCCCAGCAGCAACGGCTCGAAGAGTCCGGGGTCGTAGGGGCGCCCGCGCTCGGCGCCGACGTCGTGCTCGTGCAGACCGACGCGGACGTCGACCGGCAGCCCGAGGCCGGCGGCGGCGATCTCGGCGGTCTGCACCGCGCGCGACAGCTCGGAGCAGACCACGGCCACCGGCGCGGACGCGCGCAGCCGCTCCCCCAGGCGCCGGGCCTGGAGGCGGCCCCCGGCGGTGAGGCTGCCGCCGCTGTCGCCGTTGCCGTCGGACTCGTAGGCCGCCTCGCCGTGGCGGGCGAGCACCACCCGGGTCACCGCCGTCCGCATCACCGGAGCACCGTAGCCAGGCCGTCGGATTCAATGACGGCATGAGCCGCCTCGTGCCGACGAGCGACCTCGCGCCGGCGAGGTGGCTGGTCGAGGCGACCCCGCTGTTCGGAGGCCGGGTCGCCGAGATGCTCCCGGGCGGCTACGAGACCTACGTGCGGGTATTCCACCGGCCCGACCAGGGCCGGCCCGAGGAGGGGTCGGCGACCACGTGGGCCGAGGTCGCCGAGCGTCACGACACCATGCTGCACCCCGAGGCCCAGTGGTGGTCGCTCACCGGTGGACGGCTCGACTCGCCGCACTCCACGGACGAGGACGGTCCGGCCGACGGACCGGCTTCCGGCTCGCTCGACCCGTTGACGCTCCCCCGGCTGGCTCGTCACCTCGGTCAGCACACCGACACCCCGGGACGCTGTCACGTCGCCCTGTGGGACGGCACCGGAGCGAGCCCGCGCTCGTGGGAGGCGTGCCCGCGATTCATGTTGCCCGGCCGCGCCCACTGGCTGTTCCCGCCCGTGCCCGTCGCGGACGTCGTCCGGGTCGCGGTCGCGTTCGAGCTGCAGGGGCGCGAGGAGCAGCTCGCCGAGACGGGGCGCCTGCGCAACCTGTTCACGTTCGGGCACGACCGGCCCCTCACCCCGAGCGAGGTGACGGAGGTCTGCACGCGGTTCCTCCGCCGACTGCGCGCGGACGGCGACCTGCAGTCGCCCTCGTGGTGGTGGCCCGACGACCGGGCCTGGATCGTCCATTCCGAGGTCGACCTCGACAGCACCCTCGTCGCCGGACCGCGTGCGCTCCTGGCCGCCCTTCTCGACGACCCCGGGATCGAGTGCCTCGAGGTCACCCGCGCGACGTCGCTGCTCGCGAACGCCGACCGGGTCAATGTCGCCCACCTCTGACGGCGACCCGGCCGTGGCACCATCCGGACCCGTGCCGCCCGTGACCTACGACGTCGTCCGCGCCCGGGTCGAGCGGCTGGCGGCCACGCTCGACCGGCCGCCCGTCGTGGGCGTCTCGGGGCACGGCGGGGCCGGCAAGTCGACGCTCGCCGCCCGTCTGGTCGGCGACCTCGGCGGCCGGCCCGACCAGGTCGTCGGCACCGACCGGTTCTACGCCGTGGGCGCGGGGCCCGGCTCGGGCCTGCTCGACCTCCACGACTGGCCGCGGCTGCTCGAGCTGCTGCGGCGGGTGCGGGCCACGCCCACCCCGGCCCGACTGGGCTACCCCGTGCGCACCTACGAGGGCGCCGAGCGGGTCGTCGACGTGGCGATGCCTCCCGTGGTCGTCCTCGAGGGCATCCGGCTATTCCGCCCCGAGACCCGACCGCTGCTCGACCTCGCGGTCTGGATCGACCTGTCACCCGAGGTCGCCGGACGCCGCGCGGTCGAGCGCAACCGCGGCCAGGGCGACGACGACGCCGAGCTCGACCTCTGGCGCACGAAGTGGGTCCCCGAGGGGTGGGCGTACGAGCGCGCGGTGCGTCCACGGCTGCTGGCGGACGTCGTCGTCCCCGCCGAGGAGGTCGGTGCGTCGGACTCGGCGGGCCGGTAGCGGACCGTGACAACGGTGGTCGAGGTGCGAGGCCGGCCACGGCCGAGCCCCGAGACCTCGTGGGGAGCACGCCAACGTTCGCCTGCAGCGGCCCTTCGACAGGCTCAGGGTCCGTGGGGCCGGGTCGACGTCGGAGAGCCGGAGGTCCCTCGCACCTCGACCACCGCGGGATGACGGTGGTCGAGGTGCGAGGCCGGCCACGGCCGAGCCTCGAGACCTCGTGGGGAGCACGCCAACGTTCGCGTGCAGCGGCCCTTCGACAGGCTCAGGGTCCGCGGGGCCGGGTCGACGTCGGAGGGCCGGAGGTCCCCCGCACTCGACCACCGTGGCATGACGATGGTCGAGGTGCGAGGCCGGCCACGGCCGAGCCCCGAGACCTCGTGAGGGGCACGCCAACGTTCGCCTGCAGCGGCCCTTCGACAGGCTCAGGGTCCGTGGGGCCGGGTCGACGTCGGAGAGCCGGAGGTCCCTCGCACCTCGACCACCGCGGGATGACGGTGGTCGAGGTGCGAGGCCGGCCACGGCCGAGCCTCGAGACCTCGTGGGGAGCACGCCAACGTTCGCGTGCAGCGGCCCTTCGACAGGCTCAGGGTCCGCGGGGCCGGGTCGACGTCGGAGGGCCGGAGGTCCCCCGCACTCGACCACCGTGGCATGACGATGGTCGAGGTGCGAGGCCGGCCACGGCCGAGCCCCGAGACCTCGTGAGGGGCACGCGAACGTTCGCGTGGAGCGGCCCTTCGACAGGCTCAGGGTCCGTGCAGGCGCGTCGAACTCGGCGGGCCGGTAGCGGACCGTGACAACGGTGGTCGAGGTGCGAGGCCGGCCACGGCCGAGCCTCGAGACCTCGTGAGGAGCACGCGAACGTTCGCATGGAGCGGCCCTTCGACAGGCTCAGGGTCCGCGCACGTGGGTTGGCGTCGAAGCACCGTGGTCAACGACCGCGGATGATGCGGCGCACGCGCTCCCAGCGCTCCTTCACGGCGGCCTCGGCGCCGATCTCGGTGGGGCGGTAGTAGGTCGCGTCGGCGACGACGTCGGGGGCGTACTGCTGCTCGGCGATGCCGAAAGGGGCGTCGTGGCTGTAGACGTAGGGCGTCGGAGCGCCGGAGTTGTGGCCGAGCTGGCGGGCGCCGGCGTAGTGGCCGTCGCGCAGGTGGGCCGGCACGGTGCCGATCTTGCCGTCGCGCACGTCGGCGGTGGCCGCGGCGATCGCGGTGGTGACGGCGTTCGACTTCGGTGCCACCGCCAGCGCGATCACGGCGTGGGCGAGGTTGAGGCCGGCCTCCGGCATCCCGATCAGCTGCACGGCCTGCGCCGCGGCGACGGCGGTGGTGAGCGCGGTGGGGTCGGCCAGGCCGATGTCCTCGCTCGCGAGGATGACGAGCCGGCGAGCGATGAACCGCGGGTCCTCGCCGGCCTCGACCATGCGGGCCAGGTAGTGCAGGGCGGCGTCGGCGTCGGAGCCGCGGATCGACTTGATGAAGGCGCTGATGACGTCGTAGTGCTGGTCGCCCTGCCGGTCGTAGCGCACGGCGGCACGGTCGACGGCGGTCTCGGCGGCGGCCAGGTCGATGCGGGTGGTGCCCTGGGACGCCGCGGCGCCAGCGGCCGCCTCGAGATAGGTCAGCGACCGGCGGGCGTCACCCCCGGCCAACCGCACCAGGTGGTCGAGCGCGTCGTCGTCGGCCTCGTAGGCACCGGCGAGCCCGCGCTCGTCGTCCAGCGCCGCCACCATCACGCCCCGCACGTCGTCGTCGGTCAGCGACTCCAGCCGCAGCAGCAGGCTGCGCGAGAGCAGCGGCGAGATGACCGAGAAGAACGGGTTCTCGGTGGTCGCCGCGACCAGGGTGACCCACCGGTTCTCGACGCCGGGCAGCAGCGCGTCCTGCTGGGCCTTGCTGAACCGGTGCACCTCGTCGACGAACAGCACCGTCTCGGCGCCGCCGCCGCGCACCAGCTCGACGCGGGCGGCGTCGATGGCGGCCCGCACCTCCTTGACCCCGGCCGAGACGGCCGAGACCTCGACGAAGCGGCGCCCCGTCTGACGCGACAGGATCGAGGCGATCGTGGTCTTGCCGGTGCCCGGCGGGCCCCACAGCAGCAGCGACATCGACGCGTCGCCCTCGATCAGCTGTCGCAGCGGCGAGCCCGGGGCGCGCAGCTGCTCCTGGCCGGCCAGCTCGTCGAGCGTGCGCGGACGCATGCGGACGGCGAGCGGCGCGTTGGCGTGCACCGCCGCGCTCAGCGACCCGCCGCCGCCCTCCCCCGCCCGACCGGCGCGTCCTGCACCGGCCGGGTCGACGGCGAAGAGAGCGTCAGGCTCGTCCAAACGACCGCTTGTCCAGGTCGAACCAGGTGTCGTCGTACCCGGGCTTGGTCACGAGGTCCTTGCTCGGCGAGGCCCCGGGGTCGGGGCTGCCGGCGTTGTCGACGCCGAGCAGGCGCGCGGTGAGCGGCTCGGAGGGGTTCTTGCCCAGCTCGCCCGGGAAGTGGCAGGCGACCTTGTGGCGCTTGCCGATCTGCAGCAGCGGCGGCTCGTGCTTGGCGCAGATCTCCTGCGCGATCGGGCAGCGGGTGCGGAACCGGCAGCCGGACGGCGGGTTGATCGGGCTGGGCACGTCGCCCTCGAGCCGGATGCGCTCGCGGCGGCCACCGGTGGCGGCCTGCTTGATGTCGGGAACCGCCGAGAGCAGCGCCTGGGTGTAGGGGTGGTGCGCCCGGCCGTAGATGCTCTCGCGGTCGCCGATCTCGACGATCTTGCCGAGGTACATCACCGCGACCTCGGGGCAGAAGTGCCGCACCACGGCGAGGTCGTGGGCGATGAAGAGGAAGGCGACGTTGAACTCGTGCTGGATGTCCTGCAGGAGGTTGATCACCTGGGCCTGGATCGAGACGTCGAGCGCCGAGACCGGCTCGTCGGCCACCATCACCTTCGGCTGCAGCGCGAGCGCCCGGGCGATGCCGATGCGTTGGCGCTGACCGCCGGAGAACTCGTTGGGGTAGCGGTTGTAGTGCTCGGGGTTGAGCCCGACGACCTCGAGCAGCTCCTGCACCCGCGAGAGCACCTGCTTCTTCGGCACCATGTTGTGCACGAGGAGCGGGGTGCCGACGATCGTGCCGACGGTGTGACGGGGGTTCAGCGAGCTGTAGGGGTCCTGGAAGATCATCTGCACCTCGCGGCGCAGCGGCAGCATCTCCTTCTGGCTCAGCGTGGCCAGGTCCTTGCCCTGGAACATCATCGAGCCGCCGGTGGGCTCGTAGAGCCGGGTGATGAGCCGGCCGGTGGTCGACTTGCCGCAGCCCGACTCACCCACCAGGCCGAGCGAGCCGCCCTCGGGCACCTCGAACGAGACGCCGTCGACGGCCTGCACGTCGCCGACCTTGCGGCGGACCAGGCCACCGGACTTGACCGGGAAGTACATCTTCAGGTTCGAGACGGTCAGCACCGGCTCGGCGGTCGGGTCGAGGACGGCGGCCTTGTGGGTCTGGCCGACCAGCTCGGTGAACGACTCGGGCGCCTGGTCCTCGTGGTCGCGCTTGTCGAGCAGGGACGAGGACGCCGCGACGTCGCCGGCACCACCGTCGTCACGCGCGGCCGAGCCGCGGTGACCCTTGGTGTCGGCCGGGTTGTCGGTCGGCGCGCCGGCGTGACGCGGCTCGGACGCCGACAGCTCGGCGTCCTCGGAGCGGGAGTGGGTCATCGGGGCTCCTCCACGAGCTGGGGCGCGATCTCGGGCAGGACCTCCTGCTTGTACACCGCGTCGGGGTCGGCCAGGTGGCAGCGCTTGAGGTGACCCTCGCCGCGTCCACCCGGTCGCATGTCGGGCAGCTTGGTGGCGCACAGGTCACCGGCCACCTTGTCCTTGTGGGCGCACCGCGGCTCGAAGGCGCACCCCGGGGGCGGGTTGAGCAGGCTGGGCGGCGTGCCCGGGATCGGGATCATGCGGGCGTCGGTGTCGGAGTGCACGTCGGGCACGCTCGAGAGCAGGCCCCACGTGTAGGGCATCTCGGGGTGGCCGAGGATCTCGCGGCACGCGCCGTACTCGACCGCGCGGCCGGAGTACATCACCAGCACGTCGTCGGCCATCTCGGCGATGACGCCGAGGTCGTGGGTGATCATGATGATCGCGGAGTTGAACTCGCGCTGCAGGTCCTGCAGCAGGTCGAGGATCTGGGCCTGCACCGTCACGTCGAGGGCGGTGGTGGGCTCGTCGGCGATCAGCAGCGACGGGTCGTTGATCAGGCCCATCGCGATCATCACGCGCTGGCGCATGCCGCCGGAGAACTGGTGCGGGAAGTCGTCGACGCGGCTCTGCGGCTCGGGGATGCCGACCCGGTCGAGCATCTCGATGGCCCGGCGCCGGGCGTCGCGCTTGGACGCCGAGGGGTGGTGCACCTTGTAGGCCTCGGCCAGCTGCGCGCCGACACGGTAGAAGGGGTGGAGCGCCGCCAGCGCGTCCTGGAAGATCATCGCGACGGTGTTGCCGCGCATCGAGCGCATCTTCTCGTCGCGCAGCCCGACGACCTCCGTGCCGCCGACGGTGATCGAGCCGGTGATGCGGGCCGTGCGGGCGTCGTGCAGGCCGAGCACGGCCATGCTCGAGACCGACTTGCCCGAGCCCGACTCGCCCACGATGCCGAGGGTCTGGCCGAGGGCGACGGAGTAGCTGAGGTTGCTCACCGCCTGCACGAGGCCGTCGGCGGTGGGGAACTTGACCGTCAGGTCGTCGACGACGAGGTAGGGCTCGGTGTCGGCCGCGGCGCGGGCCGCGCCGCCGGGAGTCGAGTCGATCTGCGTCATCCGATCCTCACTCTCGGGTCGAGGAAGCCGTAGGCGATGTCGACCAACAGGTTGCTGACCACGATGAACAAGGCTCCCACCATGACGGTAGCGGTGATGATCGGGAGGTCCTGCGGGGCCTGGATCGCCCGGAGGCCCCAGAAGCCCATGCCGTCGATCTCGAAGATGAACTCGGTGAAGATCGTGCCGGCGAGCAGGGCGCCGAAGTCGAGTCCGAAGATGGTCACGATGGGCACGATGGCGGCTCTCAGGCCGTGCTTGAGCAGCACCTTGCGGCCGGTGAGGCCCTTGGCCTTGGCCGTGCGGATGTAGTCGTCACCGAGCGTCTCGACCATCTGGCCGCGGGTGTACCTCGCGTAGGCCGGCGCCGTGGCGATGCCGAGCACCAGCCAGGGCAGCAACAGGCCGCCGAAGGTCTTCAAGGGGTTGTCGGTGATCGGGAAGTACCCGGTGTCGGGGAAGGCGTTGGTCCTCACCGTGAGGAAGATCCACGCCATCAGGCAGACCAGGTAGTACGGGATCGAGGAGATGATCAGCGTGCCGCTGACCATGATGCGGTCGGCCGCGGTGCCACGTCTGGCTGCGGCCAGCAGGCCGATGAGGACGCCGATGGTCAGGTAGACGATCGAGCCGCCGATGGCGATCAGGATCGTCGGCACGAGTCTCTTGCCGAGCTCTTTGGTCACCTCCTGCTTGGTCGCGAAGGTGATGCCGAGGCAGGGGGCGTCGCACTCGTAGCTGGTGGAGCCGACGACGACGTCGCGGCCGGTGACGACCCCGCCCATGAACTCGCCGTAGGCCTTCAGGACGGGCTTGTCCAGGCCCATGTTCTCCTGGATCCGCTCCAGCTTCTCCTGGGTGCAGCGACCGCCCGCGCCCTCGCACACCGGGCGCGCCGGGTCGCTCGGCCCGAGGTAGAAGATCGCGAAGACCGCGAACGAGGCGAGCAGGATCACGATGAACGACGACAGGAGCCGTCGGACCACGAAGCCGAACATGGGTGTCCTTCCCGGAGTCGGGACCCTCGGGGCTCTGTCGAGCCGGGGTTCCCTGGGGAGAGTGTGGAGCGATCTAGCCGCGGCGTACAGACCTCGGCGGGGTCGGTGGACGCCGACCCCGCCGGGCTGCTCGTGCGGGTTGGTGCCCGCCGGCCGACGCGGGTGTGCCGCGTCGGCCGACGGTCGTGCTCAGTGCACTAACGCATCGAGGACGACGTCACTGGACGACGTGGATGTCCTTCCACGTCGGCATGCCGATCGTGTTGTCGATGCTGTGACCCTCGATCTTCGAGCCGTGAGCCTGCGCGACACCGCCGTAGCGGGTGACGAACAGCGGGAAGTAGGTCGTCATGACCTCCTCGTCGAGCGCACCCCAGGCGTCGGGCTGCTCCTCGATCGGGGACTCCAGGATCTCCTGGATCTTGTCGTCGACGGCCTGCTCGGAGAACACCGAGTAGTTCGAGCCGACACCCTCGGCCTTGAGGTTGGTGCTCTGCAGCAGCGGCGGGAACCAGGTGGCACCCGACGGCCAGTCGGCGATCCAGCCGGCCGGACGCACGTTGATGTCGGCGTCGGGGTCGGCGCGGACCGTGGAGACGTCGGCGACGGTGCTCGGGACGGGGCTGGCCTTGAAGCCGGCCTTCTCGAGCGAGGCCACGATGGTGTCCTTGGTCGCGACGGCCTGCTGGTCGTCCTTGGCGTAGGGCCACTTGATCTCGTAGCCGACGGCGCCGGCCTCCTCGAGCAGCGCACGCGCCTTGTCGGTGTCGGTGGTGCCGGTCTCGTAGCCCTCGATGGCCTCGAAGTCGACACGGCCCGGCGTGCCCGGGGGCAGCAGACCCTGACCCGGGATGGCCGTGACGCCCTTGATCAGACCGGCGGCGAGGTACGCGTCGTCGTAGGGGTAGGCGTAAGCCAGCGCCTGACGGACCTTGAGGTCGGTGATCTTGCGGTAGTCGGGCGCCCAGTACGAGGTCAGCGGGAAGCCGCCGATCTCGAGACGGCCGGAGTCGTTGAACGCCTTGAAGTTGTTCGCCAGGACGTCGTCGTAGGTCATCGTCGTCTGGGCGTCACCGTTGTCGGAGAGCAGCAGCTCGTCGATCTTCTCCGAGGCGGTCTGGAAGTTGAACTCGTAGCCGTCGGGGTACTGCGTGCGAGCGGCGTCGGAGTTCGGGTCCCACTGGTCGTTGCGGACCAGGGTGAGGGACTTCTCCGGGGTGTACTCGTCGAACTTGTACGGGCCGGAGGCGAGGGGCTTGAGCGCGTAGGCGGCCGGGTCGGAGGCCTTGGCCTCGGGGATCGGGCCCATCGCCGCGAACGACAGCCAGTACGGCAGGTCGGGGAACGGCGTGCGCATCTTGTAGGTGATGACGTTGCCCTTGACCGTCACGGCGCTGAAGCCGTCGAGGCCGTTGCCGGTGTAGGGGCCCTCGTAGGTGTCGCCACCGACGAAGTAGTCGTTCGAGAACGCCGGGCCCTCGGGGAACTGGGTGCGGTCCATCGAGCGGGCGGCGGAGTAGATGAAGTCCTCGGCCTTGATCGGCGAGCCGTCCTCGTACTTCAGGCCCTCCTGCAGCTCGAAGGTCCAGGTCTTGAAGTCCTCGCTGGGCGTGCCGAGGTCGGTCGCGAGGTCGGGCACGAGGATCATCGTGTCCTCCTCGGCGTCGTACTTGTACTGCGTCAGCGAACGCGTGACGAGACCGGTGAGGATCGAGGTGGTGTTCTGGTAGTACGCCTCGCTCGGGTCCATCGTGTTCAGGCCGGCGGCCGAGATGACCTTGACGGTGCCACCCTCGGTGGCGCCCTCGAGCTCGACGGGGCCCTTGGCGGTCGGGTCCTGACCGTTGCCGGTGTTACCGCCCTCGTTCGCCCTGTCGACCTTCTGGCTGGTCTCGTCGCTCGGCTCCGCGCTGCTCCCGCTGCCGCCGTCGCCGCCGTCGTCGTTGCCGTCGCCGTCGCCTCCGCCACACGCAGCCAGCGCGAACGCGCTGATCACGGTGACCGCGATGATCGGTTTCCTCAACCGCATCGTGTGCCCACCCTTCTCTTGTTCATTGTGTTCTCCCGAGGCCGGGGCTGGCTCATCGGCGAGTCTTGGGGTCGAAGGCGTCTCGGACCGAGTCGCCCAACAGGTTCAGCGCGATCACGAGGATCATGATCGTGATGACCGGGGTCCACAGGTACAGGCCGTACTCGCGGTAGTACTGACGCGCGACGTCGACCGTCTTGCCCAGCGAGGTGGCCTCGGACAGGCCGATGCCGAGGAACGACAGGCCGGCCTCGGCGGCCACGTAGCCGGGCAGCGCGAGCGAGATGGCCACCACGATGGGGGCCACCAGGTTCGGCAGCAGCTCCTTGAACAGGATCTGGCGCGTCGGGACGCCGATGACGCGGGCGGCCTGGATGAACTCGCGCTCGCGCAGCGAGAGCACCTGGCCGCGGATCAGTCGCGCCATGCCCATCCAGCCGAACAGCACCAGCACGCCGATCAGGGCGATGAACTCGGCGTTGCGCAGCGTGGTCTGCGTGTCGCCGAAGTTGGAGGTGATGATCGGGGCCAGCGCGAGGGCGCCCAGCACGAACGGGAAGGAGAGGAAGAAGTCGATGATGAACGACAGCAGGCCGTCGACGACGCCCTTGGCGTAGCCGGCGATCAGGCCGAGGGTGACGCCCACGGCCACCGCGATGATCGTGGCGAGCGTGGCGACGACCAGCGAGGTGCGCAGGCCGTAGAGCAGCACGGCGAGGTTGTCGTAGCCGGTCTTGGGCGCGAGGCCGAGCGGGTGGTCCCACGTGAAGCCGTGGTAGGGCGGGCCGACCAGCGGGTAGCCCGGGTTGCCGAACAGCACGTCCTGGTCGAGGACCTCCGACGGCGTCGGGGCGTCGGGGCTGTCCTGGTTGGGGAAGATGTTCAGCCAGTCGCAGATCCACGGCGCGAAGATCGCCAGGGCGATCAGGATCACGATGATCGCGCTGCAGAAGATGGCCAGCTTGTCGTGCGCCAGGCGGCTCAGCGCGATGCGCGTCGGCGACTTGCCGGTGACCGCCTTCTTCGCCTTGCCGTCAGCGGCCGCGACCGGCTCCGGCTCCTCGTGGAAGTCACCGAGGCTCTCGCCGCCACCCACACCAGACATGCTCACCCCGGAGGGGCCGAGACGGCCCCGCATCTAGCCCGGCCGGTGGCTGTGGAGCCCCGGCGCGCCTCAGCGCCGTGGGGGACTCTATGTGACCTGCACCGCGACGCCGAGTACGGACGGGTAACGATCTGGTCTCGACGTCGCGACCGGCACAACCACCCTTACGGCGAGGTTCCTGCGCCGTTTCCGTCGTGTGACGCGACGTCGTCCGGCGCGACCGCGTCGACACCGGCCTCCTTGCGCTGCTGCTCGGTGATGGGCGCGGGCGCGGCCGTCAGCGGGTCGTAGCCGCCGCCCGACTTCGGGAAGGCGATGACCTCGCGGATGGAGTCGGCGCCGGCGAGCAGGGCGACGATGCGGTCCCACCCGAAGGCGATGCCGCCGTGCGGCGGGGCGCCGTACTTGAAGGCGTCGAGCAGGAAGCCGAACTTCTCCTGCGCCTCGTCCTCCTCCAGGCCCATGATCGCGAAGACCCGGCGCTGGACGTCGTCGCGGTGGATACGGATCGACCCGCCGCCGATCTCGTTGCCGTTGCAGACGATGTCGTAGGCCCACGCCAGGGCGTTGCCGGGGTCGGCGTCGAAGCCGTCGACGTCCTGCGGCGAGGTGAAGGCGTGGTGCACGGCGGTCCACGCACCGCTGCCGACCGCGACGTCGCCGGCGGCCGTGGCGTCGTCGGCCGGCTCGAAGAGCGGGGCGTCGACGACCCAGAGGAAGCTCCACGCGCTCTCGTCGACCAGCCCGCCGCGGCGGGCGATCTCGAGACGGGCGGCGCCCAGCAGCGCCCGGCTGGGCTTGGGCAGGCCGGCGGCGAAGAAGACGCAGTCGCCCGGGTTCGCGCCGACCTGCGCGGCCAGACCGGCGCGCTCGGCCTCGGAGAGGTTCTTGGCCACCGGGCCGCCGAGCTCGCCGTCGTCCTGCACCAGCACGTAGGCCAGGCCGCGGGCGCCGCGCTGCTTGGCCCACTCCTGCCAGGCGTCGAGCTGCTTGCGGGGCTGGCTCGCGCCGCCCGGCATGACCACGGCGCCGACGTAGGGCGCCTGGAAGACCCGGAACGGGGTGTCGGCGAAGTAGTCGGTGCACTCGACCAGCTCGAGGGCGGGGTCGAGGCGCAGGTCGGGCTTGTCGGTGCCGTAGCGGGCCATCGCCTCGGCGTAGGTCATGCGGGGCAGGGGCGTGGGCACCTCGTGGCCGACCAGGGCCCACAGCGCGCTCAGCACCTCCTCGGCGACGGCGAGGACGTCGTCCTGGTCGACGAAGCTCATCTCGATGTCGAGCTGGGTGAACTCCGGCTGCCGGTCGGCGCGAAAGTCCTCGTCGCGGTAGCAGCGCGCGATCTGGTAGTAGCGCTCCATGCCGGCGACCATCAGCAGCTGCTTGAACAGCTGCGGGCTCTGCGGCAGCGCGTACCAGCTGCCCGGGCGCAGCCGCGCCGGCACCAGGAAGTCGCGGGCGCCCTCGGGCGTGCTGCGGGTCAGCGTGGGGGTCTCGATCTCGACGAAGCCGTGCCCGTCGAGGACGTCGCGTGCCGCCTTGTTGGCCCGGCTGCGCAGCCGCAGCGCCTCGCTGGGGCCGGAGCGGCGCAGGTCGAGGTAGCGGTGCTTGAGGCGTGCCTCCTCCCCCACCCCGCCGGCCTCGTGGCCGGTCTCGTCGATGGGGAACGGCAGCGGCGCGGCGGCGCTGAGCACCTCGAGCTCGCTGGTGATGACCTCGACCTCGCCGGTGGGCAGGGCGGCGTTGGCGTTGCCGTCGGGGCGCAGCGCGACCTCGCCGACGACCTTGACGCAGTACTCGC
This sequence comes from Nocardioides marinquilinus, assembly GCF_039543705.1. Taxonomy (NCBI): domain Bacteria; kingdom Bacillati; phylum Actinomycetota; class Actinomycetes; order Propionibacteriales; family Nocardioidaceae; genus Nocardioides; species Nocardioides marinquilinus. Next base: position 421,261 of record NZ_BAABKG010000004.1, on the reverse strand, counting down.
TGCGCAGGGCGCTGGCGACCTCCTCGTCGCGCACCACCACCTGGACGACGCCGCTGGCCTCGCGCAGGTCGAGGAAGGCGACGCCGCCGTGGTCGCGGCGGCGGGCCACCCACCCGGCGAGGGTGACGGTCTGGCCGACGTGCTCGGCGCGCAGGCTGCCGGCGTCGTGGGTGCGGATCACGGGGTGTCCTCCGGGGTGGGCTGGTCGGTGGGCTGGTCGGTGGGGGTCCAGGTGTCGGGGTCGGCGGCGACCTGGTCGCCGCTGCGGATGTCCTTGACCTCGTGCTGGTCGTTCGCGAACCACACGAACGGGATGTCGCGCCGCTCGGCGTAGCGGATCTGCTTGCCGAACTTCTGGGGGCTCGCCGCGACCTCGGCGGCGATGCCGCGGGCGCGCAGCCGCTGGGCGACCGCGTCGGCGGCGGGCCGGGAGTCGTCGTCGGCGAGGGCGACCAGCACGACGCTCGGCACCTTGCGGCCGGGGGCGAGGACGCCGTCGGCGAAGAGCGGGATCAGGGTGCGTGAGACGCCGAAGCTGACGCCGACGCCCGGGTACGTCGTCCGGCCGTCGCTGGCGAGGGCGTCGTAGCGGCCGCCGCCGCCGACCGACTTCAGCCGCTCGTAGCCGGCCATGAAGACCTCGAGCACGGTGCCGGTGTAGTAGTCGAGCCCGCGGGCGATGCGCAGGTTGGCCTCGAGGGTCACGTGCTCCCCCACCGCGCCCGCACAGCCGTCGACCACGGCGGCCAGCTCGGTCAGGCCCTCCTCGAGCAGCTCGTCGTCGACGCCGAGCGCACGCACCCGCTCGACGAACGAGGTGTCGGCGACACGGATGGTGGCGAGGTCGAGGCAGCGCTGCGCCTGCTCGTCGGTGGCGCCGGCCTCGCTGACCAGCAGGGCCGCGACGGCGTCCGCGGGCTGCTTGTCGAGCTTGTCGATCTGCCGGATCGCCGCGGTGACGTCGGGGATGCCGAGACCGCGGTAGAAGCCCTGGATGAGCTTGCGGTTGTTCACCTGGAACGACAGGTCGGGCAGCCCGACGGTGCGCACGAGGCCGTCGAGCGCCTCGACCATCACCCGCACCACCTCGACGTCGTGGTGGAAGCCGAGGGTGTCGCGGCCCACGATGTCGATGTCGGCCTGGGTGAACTGCCGGTAGCGGCCCTCCTGGGGCCGCTCGCCGCGCCAGGCCGGCTGGATCTGGTAGCGCCGGAACGGGAACTCCAGCTTGCCGGCGTGCTCGAGCACGTAGCGCGCGAACGGCACCGTCAGGTCGAAGTGCAGGGCGAGACCGGAGTCGGACGCCGACTCCTCGGCCTGCAGCCGCCGCAGGACGTAGATCTCCTTGTCGATCTCGCCGCCCTTCGACAGCCGCTCGAGCGGCTCGACGACGCGGGTCTCGATGTTGGCGAAGCCGTGCAGCTCGAAGGTGTGGGCCAGCGAGGCGATCACCGCGCGCTCGACGGCGCGGTGCTCGGGCAGCAGCTCGGGGAACCCGCTCAGCGGGGTGGGCTTGTCACTCATCAGTCACTCGTGTCGGCACTCGCGTGCGTCAGGGGGTGGGCAGGTCCTGCAGGAACGGGTTGGTGGCCCGCTCGCGGCCGATGCTGGTCTGCTCGCCGTGTCCGGGCAGCACCGCGACGTCGTCGCGCAGCGGCAGCACCTTGGCGGCCAGGGTGCGCAGCATCGTGGCGTGATCGCCGCCGGGCAGGTCGGTGCGGCCGATCGAGCCCGCGAAGAGCAGGTCGCCGGCGAACATGACCTCGCTGACGCCGTCGGCGTCGTAGGGCGAGCGGAAGGTGACCGAGCCCTCGGTGTGGCCGGGGGTGTGGTCGACGGTGACCTCGAGGCCGGCCAGCTCGAGCCGCATGCCGTCGTCCAGCTCGCGGACGTCGTCGGGCTCGGCGAAGGTGTGGTTGCCTCCGAGCAGCATCGCAGTGGTCTCGCGCGACATGCCCTGCATCGGGTCGCTGAGCAGGTGCCGGTCGCGCGGGTGGATCCACGCGGTGGCGTCGTAGGTGCCCGCGACCGGCGCGACGCACCACATGTGGTCGACGTGGCCGTGGGTGACGAGCACCGCGACCGGCTTGAGCCGGTGCTCGCGGACCACCTCGGCGACGCCGGGAGCGGCGTCCTTGCCGGGGTCGATCACGATGCACTCGGTGCCCGGACCGGTGGCCGCGACGTAGCAGTTGGTGCCCCACGGTCCCGCGGGGAATCCGGCGATGAGCACCGCGTCAGGGTAGCGAGCGGCGGGCGGCGCCGACCGCCCGGTGTGCTCCTGGTTGTGCGGAGGTGTCGTGGGTCTCGTTATCGTGGGCCGCGCCCCGCCGGGGCAGGTGCGCCGACGAAGAGGGAACGCAGTGACGAGCAGCGAGTGGGGCCGGGTCGACGACGACGGCACCGTCTACGTCAAGACGACCGAGAACGAGCAGGGTGAGCGGGCCGTGGGCTCCTACCCCGCCGGCACCGCCGAGGAGGCGTTGGCCTTCTTCACCGAGCGCTTCGACGCGCTCGAGTTCGAGGTGGGCCTGCTGGAGCAGCGGGTCAACGGCGCCAAGCTCACGCCCGAGGAGGCCACCTCCTCGGTGAAGAACCTGCGCACGCAGGTCTCCGAGGCCAACGCCGTCGGCGACCTCGCGAGCCTGGTGGGCCGCCTCGACGCGCTCGGGCCCGTGCTCGCCGTCCAGCGGGAGGCACGCAAGGCCGAGCGCGAGCAGAAGGTCGCCGAGACCAAGCAGGCCAAGGAGGAGCTCGTCGCCCAGGCCGAGGCCGTGGCCGCCGGCTCCGACTGGCGCGGCGGCTCGAACAAGCTGCGCGACCTGCTCGAGCAGTGGAAGGCGCTCCCCCGCCTCGACCGCGCCGCCGACGACGCGCTGTGGAAGCGCTTCTCGGCCGCCCGCACCTCCTTCACCAAGGCCCGCAAGGCGCACTTCGCCGAGCAGGACGAGAAGCGCGAGGGCGCCCGCGCCGTCAAGGAGCGCCTCGCCAAGGAGGCCGAGTCGCTCGCCGGCTCCACCGACTGGGGTCCCACCGCCGGCCGCTACCGCGACCTGATGCGCGACTGGAAGGCCGCCGGCCCCGCGCCCAAGGACGTCGACGACGCGCTCTGGAAGCGGTTCCGCGGCGCCCAGGACCAGTTCTTCGGCGCCCGTGACGCCGCCAACGCCGCCATCGACGCCGAGTACGCCGCCAACGCGGTGGTCAAGGACGAGCTGATCGTCGAGGCCGAGGCGCTGGCCGCCGCGCTCGCCGACGGCGCCGACGGCGCCGACATCGACACCACCAAGCGCTCCTTCCGCGACCTCGCCGACAAGTGGGAGGCCGCCGGCAAGGTGCCGCGCGACCGCGTCAAGGAGCTCGAGGGCCGCATGCGCGCGGTCGAGAAGGCCATCCGCGGCGCCGAGGACGAGCAGTGGCGCCGCTCCGACCCCGAGAAGTCGGCCCGCGCCGACGACATGGTCACCAAGCTTGAGACCGCCATCGCCAAGGTCGAGGCCGACCTCGAGAAGGCCCGCGCCGCCGGCAACGACAAGAAGGTGCGCGAGCTCGAGGACAACCTCGCCTCCCGCCAGTCCTTCCTCGCCATGGCCAAGCAGGCCTCCGCCGAGTTCTCCTCCTGATCGGTCACTGCGGGGCGGCGGGTGCCGCCGCCTCGCGTCATCCTCGAGGGCTGCCGCGATCTGGGCCTGCGAGGCGTCCGGCACCTGCTCCTTCCCCTCCGCTCCGTGCGCCCTGTGGTGGGCTCGGGTCGGGGCGCCTGCGGGTGGTCGTTGTCGTGTGGTCGCGGGGCGTCATACGTCCTGGCGGCTCGCGCTACCGGCTCGTATGACGCCCACTCCGACCGGCCGGCGCGTCATACGTCCTGGCGGCTCTGGCAACCACCTCGTATGACGCCCCGCTTCACCGGAAGCGCCGGGACCGCTCGCCGGCGCCTTGAGCCGCGCCGGAGCGACCCAGGAGCGCGCGACTACGACGTGACGCGGTAGGCGTCGAAGACGCCGGGGACGCCGCGGACGGCCTTGAGGACGGTGTCGAGGTGCTTGGCCTCGGCCATCTCGAAGGTGAAGCGGCTCTTGGCGACGCGGTCGCGCGACGTCGTCAGGTTGGCCGAGAGGATGTTCACGTGGGCGTCGGAGAGCACCATCGTGATGTCGGAGAGCAGCCGCGCACGGTCGAGCGCCTCGACCTGGATGTTGACCAGGAAGGTCGACTGGCCCGTGGGGGCCCACTCGACGTCGAGCACCTTCTCGGGCTGACGCTGCAGGTCGGTGGCGTTGGTGCAGTCGCGCCGGTGCACCGAGACGCCGCCGCCCTTGGTGACGAAGCCGAGGATGGCGTCGGGCGGCACGGGCGTGCAGCACTTGGCCAGCTTCACCCACACGTCGGGCGAGCCCTTGACGATGACGCCGGCGTCGGAGCCGCCGCCGACGCGCGAGCGGCCGCGTGAGCGGCGTCCGGTGATGGTGACCGCCTCGGCGAGGTCCTCCTGCACGCCCTCGTCGCCGCCGTGCAGCTCGATGACGCGGCGCACCACCGACTGCGCGCCGAGGTTGCCCTCCCCCACCGCCGCGTAGAGGGCGGTGACATCGGCGAGCTTGAAGTGCTCGGCGACGAGCGTCAGCGACTCGTGGGTGAGCAGCCGCTTGATCGGCAGCCCCTCCTTGCGCATCAGCTTGGCGATCTGGTCCTTGCCGCGCTCGATGGCCTCCTCGCGCCGCTCCTTGGTGAACCAGTGGCGGATCTTCGAGCGGGCCCGCGGCGAGCGCACGAAGCCGAGCCAGTCGCGCGAGGGCGCGGCGGTGGCCGACTTGGAGGTGAAGATCTCGACGACGTCGCCGTTCTCGAGCGTCGACTCCAGCGGCACCAGCCGGCCGTTGACCCGCGCGCCGATCGTGCGGTGGCCGACCTCGGTGTGCACCGCGTAGGCGAAGTCGACCGGCGTCGAGCCCGACGGCAGTGCGATGACGTCGCCACGTGGGGTGAAGACGTAGGTCTCGGTGCGGTTGATCTCGAAGCGCAGCGACTCCAGGAACTCGCCCGGGTCCTCGACCTCGCTCTGCCAGTCGAGCAGCTGGCGCACCCAGTTCATGTCGTCGAGGTCGCCGAGCCGCTCGGTGTCGACGCCGGCGCGGCCGTCCTCCTTGTACTTCCAGTGCGCGGCCACACCGTACTCGGCGCGACGGTGCATCGCGAAGGTGCGGATCTGCATCTCGACCGGCTTGCCCTGCGGGCCCATCACCGTCGTGTGCAGCGACTGGTACATGTTGAACTTCGGCATCGCGACGTAGTCCTTGAACCGGCCCAGCACCGGGTTCCAGCGCGAGTGCAGCACGCCGAGCACCGAGTAGCAGTCGCGGTCGGCCTCGACGAGGATGCGGATGCCGACGAGGTCGTTGATGTCGGAGAACTCGCGGCCGCCGACGATCATCTTCTGGTAGATCGAGTAGTAGTGCTTGGGCCGGCCGGTGACGGTGGCCTTGATCTTGCTGTCGCGCAGGTCCTTCTCCACCTGGCTGATCACCTCGGCCAGGAACGAGTCGCGCGAGGGCGCCCGTTCGGCCACGAGCCGCACGATCTCGTCGTAGATCTTGGGGTGCAGGGTCGCGAACGCGAGGTCCTCCAGCTCCCACTTGATGGTGTTCATGCCCAGCCGGTGGGCCAACGGGGCGTAGATGTCGAGGGTCTCGCGGGCCGTGCGCTCCTGGCTGCGCAGCGGCACGTAGCGCAGCGTGCGCATGTTGTGCAGCCGGTCGGCGAGCTTGATGACGAGCACGCGGATGTCGCGCGACATCGCCACGATCATCTTGCGGATCGTCTCGGCCTGCGCCGAGTCGCCGTACTGCACCTTGTCGAGCTTGGTGACGCCGTCGACCATCTGGGCGACCTCGTCGCCGAAGTCGGCACGGCACTGCTCGAGCGTGTAGGGGGTGTCCTCGACGGTGTCGTGCAGCAGCGCGGCGACCAGCGTCGGCTCGGTCATGCCGATGCCGGCGAGGATCGTGGTGACCGCCAGCGGGTGGGTGATGTAGGGGTCACCGCTCTTGCGGGTCTGGGTGCCGTGCAGCCGCTCGGCCGTCGTGTAGGCCCGCTCGAGCAGCGCCAGGTCGGCCTTGGGGTGGTTGGCGCGGACGGCGCGGAACAGCGGCTCGAGCACCGGGTTGGTGGCGGTGGTGCCGCGGGTGCCGATGCGGGCGAGCTTGGCGCGCATGCCGCGGCCGGGGGTGCCGCTGGACGGCGCCGGGCTCGCGGCCGGGGGCTCGGCCGGGGCGGCCGTGTCATGACGCGAGGCGCGCGGCGCCGGGGCCGGGGCCGTGCGCTCCTCCGTCATGCACCGAGTCTAGGGCGGGATCGCCGCGGCACGGTCGGCGAGGCGCGTTCGGGCCGGCTCAGGGCCCTTCGACAGGCTCAGGGTCCGTGGTCGGGTCGGCGTCCCGGTCCGGAGGTCTCGAGGCTCGTCGCCAGGGCTCCTCGCACCTCGACCATCGTCAGGTGCATACGGTGGTCGAGGTGCGAGGCCGGCCACGGCCGAGCCTCGAGACCCCGCGAGGACGCCGCGAACGCTGGCATGGATGGCCGGCGGTCTCGAGGCTCGTGGTCGGGGCTCCTCGCACCTCGACCGTCGTCAGCAGCAGTCCTCCACCCCGTTCGACGGGAGTCAGGCGCGACTGCGGGGGCGTCAGAGGGTCAGGAGGGCGGTGAGGGGGAGGTCGCCGAGCCGGGCGCGGCCGTGGAGGAACGACAGCTCCATCAGCACCGCGACGCCGACGGCCTCGGCCCCGCACGCGGTGACGAGCTCGCGGGTGGCCTCGACCGTGCCGCCGGTGGCGAGGACGTCGTCCACCAGCAGCACCCGCGCGCCGGGGGCCAGCGCGTCGCGGTGGATCTGCAGGGTCGCCTCGCCGTACTCCAGCGCGTAGCTGCGGCTGTGCGTCTCGCGCGGCAGCTTGCCGGCCTTGCGCACCGGCACGAAGCCGACGCCCAGCTCGAGCGCGACCGGGGTGCCGAACAGGAAGCCACGGGCCTCCATGCCGACGACGGCGTCGACCACGACCTCGCCGTCGCGGCGGCCGGCGTCAGCCAGCGCCGCGACGACCGCCCGCAGGCCCGCGGGGTCGGCGAGCAGCGGGGTGACGTCCTTGAAGACCACCCCCGGCTCGGGGTAGTCGGGGACGTCGACGACCAGGCGCGCCAGCGCCTCGGCCCCACTCGTCACGGTGGCCCGGCTACTTGCGCTTGGACTTCGGCTGCCGCGTCGGCTGCACCCGTCCGGAGCTGTTGCTCTGCCGGACCGGGCCGCGCGCCGGCGGCGGCGTGCGGCCGAGGCCGGGCTCGGTGGGCGAGGACGCCGTGCGCGACTTCGACAGGCTCGGCGCGGCGCGCTCGAGGTCGTCGTCCTCGTCGGTCAGCTCGTCGGGGTCGTCGTCGGACTCGCTCACCGGCAGGTCGTCGGTGAAGACCGGGACGGCGGCGTAGCGGTCGGCCAGGGCACGCTGACGCGCCTTGGCCCGGCGCTCGGCGAGCTTGACCTCGCTCTCGTTCGACTTCAGGTGCACCAGCACGCGCGGCGCCAGCACCACCGAGGAGTAGACGCCGACGGCCATGCCGACGAACTGCGAGAGCGCGAGGTCCTGCAGCGAGCTCGCACCGAGCTGCGCCGCGCTGACCCACAGGATCGCGCCGATGGGGATCAGCGCCACGATGCCGGTGTTGATCGAGCGCACCAGCGTCTGGTTGACGGCGAGGTTGGCCGCCTCGGCGTAGGTCTGGCGGTTGCGCCGCATGTCGCGGGTGTTCTCGCGCACCTTGTCGAAGACGACCACGGTGTCGTAGAGCGAGAAGCCGAGGATCGCGAGCAGACCGGTGACCGCGGACGGCGTCACCTGGAAGCCCGAGAGCGCGTAGACGCCCATCGTGATGACGACGTCGTGGATGAGCGCCACGAGCGCCGCGATCGACATCTTCCACTCGCGGAAGTAGAAGCCGATGAAGATCAGCACCAGGACGAGGAAGACGATGACGCCGATGATCGCCCGCTGGGCGATCTCGGCACCCCAGGAGGCGCCGATCTCGCTCGGGTTGAGGTCGTCGGCGGGCACGTCGACCACGGATTGGATGGCCGCGATCACCTCGTCGCTCTCGGCGGGCGTGAGCTCCTGCACCTGCACCAGGATGAAGTCGCCCGCCGTGGTGGCGCTGGGTGCCTCGGCGCCCTCGACGTCGCTGGCCGCGACCGCGTCGCGCAGCTCCTCGGCCACCTCCTGCGAGGCGTTGGTCACCGGCACGCGGTACTCCGTGCCGCCGGTGAACTCGATGCCGAAGTCGAGGCCCCGGAAGATCAGGGCCGCGAACGCCAGCAGCACGACGCTGCCGGTGATGGCGTACCAGAGAGGCCGGCGGTGGACGAAGTCGAGCGACTTCTCGCCGGTGTAGAGCGCGTTTCCGAGCCGTGACGCCTTGCCCATCAGGCCTTCCTCCGCTCCGCCGGAGCGGCGACGGTCGTGCCGCCGCCTCTCGGTCGGTCGATTCCCAGGGTCTCGGGGCTGAGGCCGGAGAGGCGCCCGCCGCCGTTGAAGAAGTGGAACCTCGCCAGCCAGGACACCATCGGCTTGGTGAACCAGAACAGGATCGCGAGGTCGACGATCGTGGTGAGGCCGAGGGCGAAGCCGAAGCCCTTCACCGCACCGGTCGCGAAGATGTAGAGCACCGCGGCCGAGAGCAGCGAGACCACCTGCGCGGCGAGGCGGGTGACCTTCGCGCGCTTCCAGCCCTGCTCGACCGCGACCCGCATCGAGCGTCCTTCGCGCATCTCGTCTCGGATGCGCTCGAAGAAGATGATGAAGGAGTCGGCGGTGACACCGACGGCGATGATGAAGCCGGCGATGCCGGGCAGCGTGAGCACGAAGCCCGCGGTCTCGCTCAGCAGCAGCACCAGCGCGTAGTTGACCGCACCGGCCGCCAGCAGCGAGGCCACGACGACGCCGCCGAGGCCGCGGTAGTAGAGCAGGCAGTAGATCAGCACCAGGCCGAGACCGAAGGCGCCGGCCAGCAGGCCCGCGCTCAGCTGGTCACCGGCGAGCGACGGGCCGATGGTCTGCACCGAGGGCTGGTCGAAGCTGATCGGCAGCGAGCCGTACTTGAGGCTGGTCGAGAGGCTGCGGGCCTCGGACTCGGTGAAGTTGCCGGAGATCTGCGCCGAGCCGTCGGGGATGACGGAGCTGAAGTAGGGCGCGGAGAGCACCTCGCCGTCGAGGACGATGGCGAAGTTGTCGCCGTTCTCGCCCTTGACCAGCTTGGAGGAGGCGTCGGCGAAGACGTCCTGGCCCTCACCGCCGATGTCGAGGGTGACCGCGTAGTTGACCTCGTTCTGCGGGATGCCGTAGCTGGCGCCCTCGAGGTCGGTGCCGGCGATGACCGACGGCGAGAGCAGGTACTTCACGGCCGGGGCCGGGTTGTCGCCGCTGTCCTCCTGGGCCGAGCACGAGACCAGCGGAGCGGTCGGGTCGTCGACCGGCTGCGGCGGCAGTGCCTCGAACTCCTCGGGCGAGATGCCCGGCGGCGCGGTCTCGACCTTGGTGATCCCACCGTCGGGGCTGCACTGGTAGGAGGAGAAGGCGTTGTAGTCGGCGAGCGAGTAGCCGCCGTTCATGAAGGCGATCGCGTCGTCGAGCGGCACCACGGCGGTCTCGTCGAACGACTCGGGCAGGTCGCTGTCGGCCGTCGGGCTCTCGGTGGGCGTGCCCGGCTCGGTCGACGCGCCGTCGCTCGGGACGTCGGTGGCCCCGTCCGTGGCGCCGTCGGTCGCCCCGTCGGTGGTGGCGCCGTCGGTGGGCTCGTCGGTGGCCGCGGCCTGGGCCGGCTGGTCGGCGGACCCGAAGCCCGGGGCGACGCGGTTGGCGGTGCCCGACTGCTCCTCGGCCGGCGCGCTCTGGTCGGCACTGGGGGCGTCGGCACTGGGGGCGTCGGCACTGGGCGCGTCGGCGCTGGGCGCGTCGGTGGACTGCGGGTCGGGCTCGGCCGTCTGCGGGATGCCGCTCGGCGGGACGCCCTGGTCGGGGGCCGGCGGCTGGCACGGACGGAAGTCGGAGCAGGCCACGAGCCGGAACCGCAGCTGGGCCTGGCGCTGCACGGTCTCGACGAGGTCGCGGCGCTGGCTGCCGGGGATCTCGACGACGATGATGTTGCCGCCCTGCGTGACCACCTCGGCCTCGGCGACGCCCGAGCCGTTGACGCGCTGGTCGATGATGCCGCGGGCCTCGTCGAGGTTGTCGCCGCTCGGGTCGCCCTTGGCCACCAGCGTGATGCGGGTGCCGCCCTGCAGGTCGAGGCCCAGCTCGGGCTTCCAGGACCCCGCGAGGGCCACGAGGCCGTAGAGCAGCGCGGTGCCGAGCAGGAAGACGATCAGCGTGCGGCCCGGCGCCTGCTTGCGCTTCGCCATCTCAGTTCTCCTCCGGGCCGGACGTCGGCCGCTTGCGCAGCAGCGACGACTCCTCGGCCGGGTCGGTGTGGTGGGTGTGGTCGGTCTGATCGAGCTGGTCGAGCTGCTCGAGCCCGTCGGTCTGCTCGGACTGGTCGGTCGGGTCGATCGCCCCGGGCTCGTCGTCGCGCAGGACGCGGCCGATCGCCGCGCGCAGCACGCCGACGACCACGCCGGTGGCGATCTCGATGTCCACCCGGTCCTCGTGGAGGGCCACGACGCGGCCGAACAGGCCGGAGGCCAGCATCACCTCGTCACCGACCTCGACCGAGGACTGCAGCCGCTGCTGCTCACGCGCTCGCCGGGCCTGCGGCCGGATGAGCAGGAGCCAGAAGAGGAGCAGGATGGCCAAGATGGGCAGCAGCCCGACAAGCCCTTCCACGAACACAGACCCTTCGATGTCGAGGTGGAGGAGATGGTCCGGTGGGGGGTGACGGCGCACGTGCAGCGCCGGGACCGGACAACCGGGGCAGTCTAGCCAGGGGTGTGGTCTCGCCCACGAATCCGGACTACCTCCCCGACCAACGCTCAGGCCTCGAACAGGGTTCCCCCGGGCTCGGATCGGGGCGCGGCGAGACCGAGGTGGGCCCAGGCGGCCGGGGTCGCCACGCGACCCCGCGGCGTCCGGGCCAGGAAGCCGGTGCGCACCAGGAACGGCTCGGCGACCTCCTCGACGGTCTCGCGCTCCTCGCCGACGGCGACCGCCAGCGTGGCCGCGCCGACGGGACCGCCGCCGAAGCGGCGGCAGAGCGCGTCGAGGACGGCGCGGTCGAGGCGGTCGAGGCCCAGCACGTCGACCTCGTAGAGGTCGAGGGTGGCGTGGGCGACGTCGAGGGTGACGACGCCGTCGGCGCGCACCTGGGCGAAGTCGCGGACCCGGCGCAGCAGCCGGTTGGCGATGCGCGGGGTTCCGCGTGAGCGCCCGGCGATCTCGGCGGCGCCGTCGTCGGTGATGCGGACGCCGAGCAGCCCGGCCGAGCGGCGCACGATCAGCTCGAGCTCGGTCGGCTCGTAGAACTCGAGGTGGGCGGTGAAGCCGAAGCGGTCGCGCAGCGGCCCCGGCAGCAGGCCGGCACGGGTGGTGGCGCCGACGAGGGTGAACGGCGGGATCTCGAGCGGGATGGCGGTGGCGCCGGGGCCCTTGCCGATGACCACGTCGACCCGGAAGTCCTCCATCGCCAGGTAGAGCATCTCCTCGGCCGGTCGCGACATGCGGTGGATCTCGTCGACGAAGAGCACGTCGTCCTCGTTGAGCCCGGAGAGGATGGCGGCGAGGTCGCCGGCGTGGGTGATGGCCGGGCCGCTGGTCAGGCGCAGCGGCGCGCTCAGCTCGGCGGCGATGATCATGGCCAGCGTGGTCTTGCCCAGGCCGGGCGGGCCGGAGAGCAGCACGTGGTCGGGCGCGCGGCCCCTCCCCCGGGCGGCCTCGAGCACCAGGCCGAGCTGCTCGCGCACCCGCGCCTGCCCGACGACCTCGTCGAGGGTGCGTGGGCGCAGCGCGGCCTCGATGGCGCGCTCGTCGCCCTCGGCCTCGGCGGTGACCGCGGACGCCGAGAGCTCGCGCAGGTGCGCCTCCTCGGCGGCGTCGAGCTGGTCGGGCTGGGCGGGGTGGTCGTGCTCGCTCACGCCTGGCTCACGCCTTGCTCAGCCGCTGCAGCGCGGCGCGCAGCAGGGCACCGACGTCGGGCGCGGCGCCGTCGGCCTCGGGCATGCCCGCGACGGCGTCGACCGCGCGGTCGGCGTCCTTGGCGCCCCAGCCGAGCCCGGTGAGGGCCTGGTGCACCTGGTCGCGCCACGGCGCGACCGCGGGCGGCGCGGCGGCCAGGCGACCACCGACGGGCGCGCCGATGCGGTCCTTGAGCTCGAGGATGATGCGCTGGGCGCCCTTCTGGCCGATGCCCGGCACCCGCGTGAGCGCCTTGACGTCGTCGGAGGCGATGGCACGGCGCAGGTCGTCGGGGGCGAGCACCGCGACGATGGCCTGCGCCACCTTCGGGCCGACGCCGGACGCCGTCTGCACCAGCTCGAAGATCGCCTTCTCGTCGTCGTCGACGAAGCCGAACAGGGTGAGGGAGTCCTCGCGCACCACCATGCTGGTGGGCAGCGTGGCGGTCTGGCCCGTGCGGAGCGTGGCGAGCGTGCCGGGGGTGCACATCAGCTCGAGGCCCACGCCGCCGACGACGAGCGTGGCGCTGGTGACGCCGACGGCCGCGACCTCGCCGCGCACGAAGGCGATCACCGGCGGCCCCCCGCGCGGGAGGCGGCCAGGGCGGCGTCGATGCGGGCCTGCGCCCCGCCGCGCCAGATGTGGGTGATGGCGAGCGCCAGCGCGTCGGCGGCGTCCGCCGGCTTGGGCGGTGCGTCGAGCCGCAGGATGCGCGTGATCATCGCGCCCACCTGTGCCTTGGCCGCGCGGCCGCTGCCGGAGACGGCGGCCTTGACCTCGCTGGGGGTGTGCAGCGCGACCGGCAGGCCGCGGCGGGCGGCGCACACGAGCGCGATGCCGCTGGCCTGGGCGGTGCCCATGATGGTGCTGGAGTCGGAGCGTGCGAAGACCCGCTCGACCGCGACGGCGTCGGGCCGGTGCTCGTCGAGCCAGGCGTCGATGCCGCGCTCGATGGTGACCAGCCGCTGGGCCGTGGGGACGTCGGCGGAGGTGCGCAGCACGTTGACGTCGACCAGCCGCAGCGGCCGGCCGACGTCACCCTCGACCACCCCCATGCCGCACCGCGTCAGCCCGGGGTCGATGCCCAGCACCCGCACGTCGTCGCTCCTTCGCCCCGGCCAGTCGGTCGAACGTCTGTTCGGGAGACACGCTAGAGGCTGCGTGCCGGCGGGACGGGGTGCGACACGCGCGTGGTGGCCCTTCGACGAGCTCAGGGTCCGTGTGGATGGCTGGCTCTGCGTGCGAGGGCCGGTGGTCTCGAGGCCCGTCGCCGCGGCGCCTCGCACCTCGACCATCGTCCACCCCACGCGGCCACGGCCGGGCCCCGGGACGTCAGGCGTCGGCGCCTTCGAGCTCGGCCATGATCTCGTCGGTGACGTCGTAGTTGGCGTAGACGTTCTGCACGTCGTCGAGGTCCTCGAGGGCGTCGACGAGGCGGAACAGCTTGGCGGCGCCGTCCTTGTCGAGGGCGATCTTGTTGTCGGGGACGAACGAGGCCTCGGCGGAGTCGTAGTCGATGCCGGCGGCCTGCAGCGCGGTGCGTACGGCGACGAGGTCGGTGGCCTCGGAGACCACCTCGAACGCACCGCCCACGTCGGCGACGTCGTCGGCGCCGGCCTCGAGCGTGGCCTCGAGGACGTCGTCCTCGCCGACGGTGCGGCCCTCCTGCTCGGACGGCACGAGCACGACGCCCTTGCGGTTGAACAGGAACGAGACCGAGCCCGGGTCGGCGAGCGAGCCGCCGTTGCGGGTCATGGCGGTGCGCACCTCCATGGCGGCACGGTTCTTGTTGTCGGTGAGGCACTCGATGAGCAGCGCGACGCCGGCCGGGCCGTAGCCCTCGTACATGATCGTCTGGTAGTCGGCGCCGCCGGTCTCGGCGCCGGAGCCGCGCTTGACCGCGCGGTCGATGTTGTCGTTGGGCACCGAGCTCTTCTTCGCCTTCTGGATGGCGTCGTAGAGCGTCGGGTTGCCACCGGGGTCGCCGCCGCCCATGCGGGCCGCGACCTCGACGTTCTTGATCAGCTTGGCGAACATCTTGCCGCGCTTGGCGTCGATGAGCGCCTTCTTGTGCTTGGTGGTCGCCCATTTGGAGTGGCCGGACATGGGTTCCTCTTCCAACTCGTCTCGCGTCGGCGCCTGCCGCGTCACGCGTGGTGGGTCACCAGCTCGCGGAACAGCGCGTGGATCCGGGGGTCGTCACCGACCTCGGGGTGGAAGGACGTCGCCATCAGCGCGCCCTGCCGCACCATGACGATCCTATCGGTGCGCTCGTCGCGGGCCAGCACCTCGACGTCCGGGCCGGCCTCCTCGACCCACGGGGCGCGGATGAAGACGCCGTGCACGGGCCGGTCGAGGCCGGCCACGCGCACCGGCCCCTCGAAGGAGTCGACCTGGCGGCCGAAGGCGTTGCGGCGCACGGTGACGTCGAGCCCGCCGATGGTCTCCTGGCCCGCGGCGGCGTCGAGCAGCCGGTCGGCGAGCAGGATCATCCCGGCGCAGGTGCCGAGCGCGGGCAGTCCCCCGGCGACGGCGGCGCGCAGCGGCTCGAGCAGCTCGAAGGTGCGGGCGAGCCGCACGATGGTCGTCGACTCGCCGCCGGGCAGCACGAGACCGTCGACGGCGTCCAGCTCGGCCGGACGCCGCACGGTGACGGCTCGGACGCCGAGCCCCTCGAGCGCGGTGACGTGCTCGCGGACGTCGCCCTGCAGCGCCAGGACGCCGATGGTCGGGCTCGACGTGGCGGGGCGGGGCGGTGGCACCGCGCGATCGTAGGGCCGCGGCTCAGACGTGACCACAGCGCACGGCCAGGCCGACGACCAGCACGCCCGCGTGGCGCACCGGCGTGACCGTCGCCGTGGCCGCGACCCAGGTGGGGCGCAGCGCGAGCCGCGCCCGCACCTCGACGTCGTACTGCTGGCCGCCGGAGAGCAGCCCCGGCGCCACGTCGAGGGTGACCATGCCGCCGGCCGGGGTGGCGGTGCCGGCCGTGCCGGTGGCGACGACGACCCCGGTGGCGGTGTGCCGCACGGCGTAGGCGTAGTCGTAGCGGACGTCGGTCTTGACCCACTGGATGCGCGCCACGGTGAGGACGTCGGTGCAGGTCGGCTGCGCCTGGGAGACCACCGTGTGGGCGCCCAGCGCTCCCCCGGTGGCTGCGGTCTCGTCGGTGAAGGCCGCCGAGGTGCCGGGGACGGCACCGAGCAGGGCCAGCAGACCCGCCGCCACGCCGGACGCGAGCACCGCTCTCACGAGGTCGCCTGCGCGCCCGTCAGGTCGAGCACGACGGCGCCGCGCTTGCCCTGGTTGGCGTTGGTCGCGTCGGTCGCCAGCCCGACGACCGCGCACACCCGGTCGAGCGCGCCGGGCGCGACCCGCCGGGCGGCGGTGACCAGCGCGGCGGCCGAGGTGCCGACCGCGCGCACCGGGCCGAGCGCCGTCCCGGTGCAGGACTCCTCGACCGGGTAGGTCGTGTCGACGGCGGTGCGGGTGCCCTCGAACAGCTGCACGGTGACGGGGTCGCCGGTGAAGGTCCAGGCGGGGGTCGCGCCCTGGCGGGCCGTGGCGCTCCAGCTCATCGGCGGGGAGCCCACGTTGCGCACGGTGAGCTCGAAGGCCCGGCGCTCGCCGGGGCTCAGCCCGCTCCAGGTGATCGCCGCGGCGTCGAACGCGGTGCCGAGCCCGACGGCGCCGGTGGCGCCGCCCTCGGCCGCGAGCTGCAGGTCCATCGAGCCGGCGGTGAGCGTCCCGGTCGTGGCGGCCGAGCCGTCGCTCCACGCCGCGAGCGTGCCGGGCAGCTGCACGCAGGCGAGCACGGCCAGCACCAGCGCGGCGAGGCCGAGCCCGGTGCGGTGCCCGCGCCCGGTCCCGGACGACGCGCGGTGGCGCCCGGCGGTCATGGCCGCCCCGCCGTCGCACGGCGCCGCGGCTCCGCGGCCCGGTGCCCGCCGTCCCGCCGGTCGCGCCGGTCGCGCGCGGCGCCGGCGAACATCGTCACCGCGTAGCCCGACAGCATCACCACGGCCAGCAGGGTGAGCGCCGCCCGGCTCTGCGCCCCGAGCAGGTCGTGCAGCCGGCCGACGTGCGGCACGGAGTACCAGACCTCGCCGCGCAGCTGCTCGGGCCGCACCGGCTCGGCGTCGGCCACCGGGTTGGCGTCGCCCTGCGTGACGAACCACAGGGTGCCGTTGACGCGGTGCTGCACCTCGACGACGCGGTGGGTGACGACGTCGGCCTCGCCCGACTCGAGCTGGTAGGTGACGACGTCGCCGACCGCGACCGTGCCGGGATCGACCGGCCGGACGACGACCAGCGTGCCCGGGCCGAGGTCGGGCCGCATCGACCCGGTGAGCACGGTGTACGGGGTCGCGCCGGCCAGCCGCGGCACGACCACGACGGTGGCGAGCAGCGCCAGCCCGGCGAGCAGCACGAGCACGGCGGAGGTCCGCACCAGGACCGTGAGAGTGGAACGCACGTCGGGTCTCCCGCTCCGGCGCCCCCCGCTCAGTGGGCGAGCTGGCGCACCGACACGGTGAGCGTGTCGAGCAGTGCGGTCCAGCCCTGGGTGTCGTTGCCGTTGACCACCGGCACGCCGTTCTGGTCGGTGCCGTAGGGCATCGTCACGGTGAAGGTCGCCGTGAGCGTCTTGCCGTCGTCGGCGTCGGTGAGCACCGCCCCGTCGGCCAGGGCCACGCCGCCGAGCGCGTAGGCCACCTCGACGTCGAGGCGGTCGGTGGTCGCGGTCGTGCCGGGCTCGGAGTAGCCGAGCGAGGACGGCGCGGTCAGCTCGGCCCGCAGGTGGTCGCCCTCGGCGGCGAGCTCGAAGGCGCAGCTCTTGGTGACGACGTCGCCCGGCACGAGCCGGACGGCGGGGTCGCCCGCGTCGAGGTGGCCCGCGGGATAGGTCCAGGCGGCGTCGCAGGTGGCGTCGCCGAGGGCGAGCTCACCGGTGCCGACCTCACCGGCCTCGGCGTCGCCGGAGTCGGTCCAGAAGGCGAGGGTGCCGGCGGTGCCGGCGAGCAGGGTGGCGGCGGCTGCGGACGCGAGGGCGCCCTTGTACGTCTTGCGCATGGTGGGGGGATTCCGTTGTCTGTCGTGGGGGGTCACCGACCCGAGTCCGGGCCGGTGTGCCCCCATCAGACGTGATCGCCGCGTGCGGCGTCCCCGATTCGGCCCCGGACCCTCCGGTGGTCGGGTGCGAACCACCCAGGTGGACCAGTCCGGCCCGGCCCGTCCGGGCCAGTCACGGCCGGCCGGGGCCAGTCAGTTGCCCCCCGGTGTGACTACCAGCCGCGCTCGGCGAGCCGGTGCGGCTGCGGGATCTCGTCGACGTTGATGCCGACCATGGCCTCGCCGAGGCCGCGCGAGACCTTGGCGACCATGTCGGGGTCGTCGTGGAAGGTGGTGGCCTTGACGATCGCGGCGGCGCGCTCGGCGGGGTTGCCCGACTTGAAGATGCCCGAGCCGACGAAGACGCCCTCGGCGCCGAGCTGCATCATCATCGCGGCGTCGGCGGGGGTGGCGATGCCGCCGGCGGTGAACAGGACGACGGGCAGCGAGCCGCGGCGGGCGACCTCGGCGACGAGGTCGTAGGGCGCCTGCAGGTTCTTCGCGGCGACGTACAGCTCGTCGGGCTCGAGGGCGGCGAGCCTGCGCAGCTCGCCGAGGATGGTGCGCATGTGGGTGACGGCGTTGGACACGTCGCCGGTGCCGGCCTCGCCCTTCGAGCGGATCATCGCCGCGCCCTCGGTGATGCGCCGCAGCGCCTCGCCGAGGTTCGTGGCGCCGCAGACGAACGGCACGGTGAAGGCCCACTTGTCGATGTGGTGCTCGTAGTCGGCCGGGGTCAGCACCTCGGACTCGTCGACGTAGTCGACGCCGAGGCTCTGCAGCACCTGCGCCTCGGCGAAGTGGCCGATGCGGGCCTTGGCCATCACCGGGATCGAGACAGCCTCGACGATGCCGTCGATCATGTCGGGGTCGCTCATGCGGGCCACGCCGCCCTGGGCCCGGATGTCGGCCGGCACCCGCTCGAGCGCCATGACGGCGACGGCGCCGGCGTCCTCGGCGATCCGGGCCTGCTCGGGCGTGACGACGTCCATGATGACGCCGCCCTTGAGCATGTCGGCCATGCCGCGCTTGACGCGCGTGGTGCCGGTGCCCGCCTGGTCGCTCGATCCGGTCGCCGCCTCGGTGCCTGCCTCGCTCATGCCAGCGATGCTAGGGCGCGGCGGGGGCCGCGGCTGCATCGCGGGCGGCGTCGGCGGCGACCGCCTGACGGCGCACCTTCAGCACCCGGAAGACCACCGTGTAGGTGTTGGCGAGCGCCAGCGCCCACAGCGTGACCAGCATCAGGATCGGCAGCCCGAAGATGGCGCCGAGCCCGGTCATGACCAGGATCGAGACCAGCCGGTCGGCGCGCTCGGCGAGGCCGCCGCGGGCGTCGAGGCCGAGCGACTCGGCCTTGGCCCGGGCGTAGGAGGTGACCGAGCCCATCACCAGGCAGTAGACCGACAGGCACAGGTAGAGCGTGCTGTCGCCGGGGCCGGCGAAGTACAGGGCGAGGCCGCCGAAGATCGCGCCGTCGCCGATGCGGTCGAGGGTGGAGTCCCAGAACGCGCCGAAGGTCGAGCTGCGGCCCAGCTCGCGGGCCATCTTGCCGTCGACGAGGTCGCTGAAGACGAACGCGGTGACGAACAGGACGCCGGCCAGCAGCTCGCCGCGCGGGAAGAAGACCAGCGCTCCGGTGCTGACGCCGACGGTGCCGACGAAGGTGACCGTGTCGGGGCTGATCCCGTGGCGGATGAAGAACCTCACGAAGGGCATCAGGACGACGCCCTGCCAGAAGCCGCGGAACCGTTCGAGCATGGTGCGTCAGGCTAGGGCATGGACGCCGCCGGCCGGGCCTCGAGCCCGGTGTGAGCCCGGTGTGATCCCGGCGTCAGCCCAGGGCGACCTGGGGCGAGCCGACGTCCTGGGGGTCCTCGAGGACCGGCGCGAAGGCCAGCTCGGCCGCCCCCACGAGCGGCGAGTCGCCACCCAGGCGCGCGGAGGCGATCTCGACCTCGTCGCGCAGCGCGGGCAGCGCGGTGCGCTTGACGGTGGCGCGGACGACGTCGGCCTGCACGTCCCACACCTGCGCCAGGCTGCCGCCGAGCACGATGATGTCGGGGTTGAAGACGTTGACGACGGCGCGCAGCCCGGCGCCGACCCACTCGGCGGTCTCGGCGAGGGCGTCGCGGGCGCGGGCCTCGCCGCCGCGGGCGGCGTCGATGACCTCGGCGACGGCGTCCGGACCGCCGCCGGGCAGCCGGCCGGCCAGCTGCAGCAGCCGGTTCTCCCCCGCCTTCATCTCCCAGCAGCCGGTGGCGCCGCAGCGGCAGACCGGTCCGGCGCTGTCGACCTGCAGGTGGCCGACCTCGCCGGCGTAGCCGCTCGAGCCCCCGAGCAGCGTGCCGCCGACGAGGAAGCCCCCGCCGATGCCGACGGAGCCGGCGAGGTAGGCGGCGTGGTCGAAGCCGACCGCGGCGCCGCGCATGTGCTCGGCCAGCACACCGAGGTTGGCGTCGTTGCCGGTGCACACCGGCAGCCCCAGCCGCTCGGACAGCCGGGCCGTGAAGGGCTCGCCGACCCAGCCGAGGTTGGGGGCGAACTGCACCAGCCCGTCGTCGGTGCGGATGGCGCCCGGCACGGCCACGCCGACGCCGAGGCACCGCGCGCCGGGCTTGGTGGCGAGCAGGTCGCCGACCAGCTGCGCCACGACGTCGACCACGTGGTCGACGTCGTGCTCGCCGCGGGCGTGGAGCCGCCGGCGCCGCTCGGTGACCCGGCCGCCCAGCGCGACGAGCGCGGCGCTGATGCGGTCGACCCCGAGGTCGACGGCGACCACCACGTTGTCGTCGCGCGGGACGACGAGGTGCGAGGGCCGACCCGAACGGCCGGCCACCGAGGCGGTGCCCTCGATGACCAGGCCGAGCTCGAGCAGCTCGGCGGTGAGGCCGCCGATGGTGCTGCGGTTGAGGCCGAGCTGCCGGGTCAGCTCGGCCCGGGTGGTGGGTCCTCGACGGTGGACCGTCTGCAGGATCGTGCTCAGGTTGGCCCGGCGCACCACGTCGGTGCCCACCCCGGTGGGGCGAGCCCGAGCCACGGGACTAGCCCCGTCCGGTCGCGGCGCTGCGTCGTCGGCTCACCGCATCGACGGTCGCTGCGAGCAGGAGGACGCCGCCGGTGACCATCTGGAAGATGTTCGCCGGCTGGTCGAGGATGAGCAGGCCGTTCTGGATGACCGCGATCAGCAGGCCGCCGATGATGGCGTCGACCATGCGGCCCTTGCCGCCGAACAGGCTCGTGCCACCGATGACGGCCGCGCCGACGGCGAGCAGCAGCGTGTTGGCGCCGCCCGTCTCGCCGGTGACGCCGTTGTTGCGGCTGGCGAGGGTCAGGCCGGCCACCGCGGCGAGCGCGCCGGTGAGCATGAAGCAGCTGACCTTGACCCAGACGACGTTGATGCCGGCCCGGCGCGCGGCCTCGGCGTTGCCGCCGACGGCGTAGACGTGGCGGCCCCAGCGGGTGCGGTTGAGCAGCAGGGTGAGCAGGACGAGCAGTCCGACCACCACCAGCACGATGGCCGGCACGCCCTTGAGGGAGCGGAACGCCGGGTTGATGGCCCGCTCCTGGGAGAGGTAGGCCACCGCGGCCAGCACCAGGACGGCGAGGACGACGCTCTTCAGGCCCCACAGCAGGAGCGGCTCGGCGGCCAGCTCGAGCCGGCGCCGGCGCAGGTTGCCGAGCAGCCGCGAGCCCGCGTAGACGGCGAGGCCGACGATCGCCGCGGCCCACCCCAGCCAGACCGGCAGGGTGGCGTTGTTGATGTCGATCAGGAAGCCCTCGGGATAGGAGATGGTCTTGCCGTTGCCGACGATGCGCAGCAGCAGACCCGCCAGGCCGAGGAAGAAGGCCAGCGTGACCACGAACGAGGGGATGCCGAGGTAGGCCACCAGGCTGCCCATGACGGCGCCGATGACCACACCGGCCACCAGCCCGAGCAGGAGCGCGACCGGCACGGGCCAGCCCTGGTTGGTCGCGGCCCAGCCGATGACGCCGGCGCAGGTGCCGGCGGTGTAGCCGGCCGCGAGGTCGATCTCGCCGAGCAGGAGGACGAAGACCAGGCCCATCGAGAGGATGACGACGGCGGCCGACTGGTTGATCAGGTTGGCGACGTTCAGCGAGGTCAGGAAGCTGTCGGGCCGCAGGATCGAGAAGAGGATGATGAGGGTCAGCAGGCCGAGCACGGCCGGCAGCGAGCCGATGTCGCCGCCGCGGACCTTGACCAGGTAGTCGTGGACGATCTCGCGCGGGCCGACCTGCTTGATGTCGGCGGAGCCGGAGCCGCCGCCCGCGGGTCCGGAGGTCTGGGGGGTGTCGACGGCGGTCATCGCGCGTCCTCCTCGTAGCGGCCGGCGGTGATGAGCTGGACGACCTGGCCGTGCTTGACCTCGCTGGTCTCGACCTGGGCCACCATCGTGCCGAGGTAGAGCACCGCGATGTCGTCGGCGACCTGGAAGACGTCGTTGAGGTTGTGCGAGATCAGCACGACGCCCAGGCCCTGGTCGGCCAGGCGGCGCACCAGCAGCAGCACCTGCTCGGTCTGCGCCACGCCGAGCGCGGCGGTGGGCTCGTCGAGGATGACGATGCGGGAGTTCCAGAGCACGGCCCGGGCGATGGCCACGGTCTGCCGCTGACCGCCGGAGAGCGAGGCGACCCTGGTGCGCACCGACGCGAGGGTGCGCACCGACAGCCCGTCGAGCGTCTCGCGGGCGCGGCGCTCCATGGTGGTGTCGTCGAGCACCGGGCCGTGGGCCAGCTCGCGACCGAGGAACATGTTGTCGACGACGTCGAGGTTGTCGCACAGCGCGAGGTCCTGGTAGACGACCTCGATGCCGAGCTCGTTGGAGTCCTTGGGGCTCGAGACACTGACCTCGTTGCCCTCGAAGGTGTAGCTGCCCTCGTCGAAGGTGTGGATGCCGGCGATGCCCTTGATCAGGGTGCTCTTGCCCGCGCCGTTGTCGCCGACCAGCGCGGTGACGCGGCCCGGGCGGACGTCGAGGTCGACGCCCTTGAGCACGTGCACGGCACCGAAGCTCTTCTGGACCCCCCGCAGGGAGAGGAGAGGTGGCGACGCCTTGCTCGGGGGGTTCTTCTCGAGGGCGGCGGAAGTCATGGTGGTCCTCCCGGGACGGGGTCTGGCTGGCTGGCTGGCTGTCGGACGGTGTGGGGCTGCGGAGCGGGCGCGGGCGCGCGGAGGCACGGCGCGGGCGCGCCGTACGACCGGGGCCGCCGCGGGTGGGGCGGCGACCCCGGTCGGGGTGCCGGGGAGGTGTGCCGCTCTCGCGGCACACCCGGCGTGGCGGGGTCAGCCGCCGACGCCGGCCTCCTCGCACAGCTGGGCGACGTCGCCGGAGCAGACCTCGGCCGGGTCGGCGCTGCCGTCGTCGAAGACCTGCTGCATGTTCTCGACGGTGACCGAGACGGGCTCGGCCAGGATCGAGGGAACGTCCTCACCGGTCTCGCTGTCGGGCACGGTGCCGGTCACGAGCGCGTCGGCGTCGTCGGTCGAGCCGGTGATGAGCGCGATCGCCACCTTGGCGGCGGTCTCGGCCTCGAGGTTGGTGTTCTTGTAGACCGTCATGCACTGGTCGCCCTTGAGGATGTTCTGCAGACCCTCGACCGAGGCGTCCTGGCCGGTGACCGGGATCTGGCCGTTGAGGTTCTGCGCGCGCAGACGGGCGATGATGCCGCCGGCCATCGTGTCGTTGGCCGAGACGACGCCGTCGATCTTGCCCTGGTTGGCGGTGAGCAGCTGCTCGAACGCGTTGCCCGCGACGGTGGCGTCCCAGTCGCCGGCCTGGTCGCCGACGAGCGAGTAGTCGCCGCTGTCGATCTTGTCGGCCAGCGCGTTCTCGTAGCCCTCCTTGAACAGCGAGGCGTTGTTGTCGGCCGCGAGACCGTTGATGTAGACGATGTTCGCCTGCGTCTTGCTCTCGTCGTCCAGGCAGGTGATCAGGCCCTCGCCCATGAGCTCGCCGACGCGGACGTTGTCGAAGGAGACGTAGTACGACGCGCCGCCGCCGAGGGTCAGCCGGTCGTAGTCGATGCTCGGGATGCCGGCGTCGGCGGCCTTGCTCAGGCACGCCTTGCCGGAGTCGGAGTCGAGGTTGGTGATCATGATGACGTTGACCTGGTCGTTGATCATGCCGTCGCAGATGCGGCCGAACTGCTCGACGTCGCCCTGCGCGTTCTGGATGTCGGCGTCGATGCCGGCCTCGTCGAACGCCGCCTGCAGGCTCGGGCGGTCCTGGGTCTCCCACCGGGGCGAGGTGGTGGCGTCGGGCAGGATCACGCCGACCTTGCCGCCGCTCGCGTCGCTGCTGCCGCCGTCGCCGCCGCCGTCGCCGCCGCCGTCACTGCCGCCGTCGTCGTCGCCGCACGCGGCCAGGCCGCCCAGGGCGAGGACGCCCACGGCCACGAGGGACGCGGTGCGCGTCCCGTTCCTCCATCGCATCGAGCGACTCATGGTGGACCCTCCATCGATCGTTCCCCGGACATGGGGTTGCCGTGTGACTGCCGTCACGATATATGTTGCGGCGCACAACTTAGTCACGGCCAGGAGCCGTGCGCAAGCACTTGAGCAGAACTTTTGTTGTCACAGAAAACGAACCCAGGAGACGCCTTCGTGACCATCCCGACCCCCTCCCGCGACGACCGCTTCTCGTTCGGCCTCTGGACCGTCGGCTGGCAGGGCGTCGACGTCTTCGGCGGCGCGGTGCGCCCGCCGCTCGACCCGGGCGAGGCCATCCGCAAGCTGAGCGAGCTGGGCGCCTACGGCATCACCTTCCACGACGACGACGTCGTCCCCTTCGGCTCCAGCGCCGCCGAGCGCGACCGGCTGCTCGGCGTGGTGCGCGACGCCCTGGCCGAGACCGGCCTCGTCGTGCCGATGCTCACCACCAACCTGTTCAGCCACCCGGTCTTCCGCGACGGCGGCTTCACCAACAACGACCGCGACGTGCGCCGCTTCGCGCTGCGCAAGACCGCCGAGCAGATCGACCTCGCCGCCGAGCTCGGCGCCACGACCTTCGTCGCCTGGGGCGGCCGCGAGGGCGCCGAGTCCGGCGCCAGCAAGGACGTGCGCTCCGCGCTCGACCGCTACCGCGAGGCCTTCGACGTCCTCGGCGCCTACGTCGTCGAGCAGGGCTACGACATGCGCTTCGCGCTCGAGCCCAAGCCCAACGAGCCGCGCGGCGACATCCTGCTGCCGACCATCGGCCACGCGCTCGCCTTCATCGCCGAGCTCGAGCGCCCCGAGCTGGTGGGCGTCAACCCCGAGGTCGGCCACGAGGAGATGGCCGGGCTCAACTTCGCCCACGGCATCGCCCAGGCGCTGTGGGCCGGCAAGCTCTACCACGTCGACCTCAACGGCCAGACCGGTCCGCGCTTCGACCAGGACCTCCGCTTCGGCGCCGGCAACGTGCGCGGCGCCTTCTGGACCGTCGACGTGCTCGAGACCTACGGCTACGACGGCCCGCGTCACTTCGACTTCAAGCCGCCGCGCACCGAGGACATGGACGGCGTGTGGGCCTCGGCCGCCGGCTGCATGACCAACTACCTGGTGCTGCGCGAGAAGACCCAGGCCTTCCGCGCCGACCCCGAGGTGCAGGAGGCGCTGGCCGCCGCCCGTCTCGACCAGCTCGCGCAGCCCACGCTGGCCGAGGGCGAGACGCTGGCCCAGCTGCGCCAGGAGTCCTTCGACCCCGACGAGGCCGGCCGCCGCGGCATGGCCTTCGAGCGGCTCGACCAGCTCGCCCTCGAGTACCTCTACGGCGTCCGCTGAGCATGGCCGACTCCCCCACGGGCCGGCTGGTCGCCGGCGTCGACTCCTCCACCCAGTCGTGCAAGGTGCTGGTGGTCGACGCCGCGACCGGGGCCGTCGTGCGTCAGGGACGCGCCTCGCACCCCGACGGCACCGAGGTCGACCCGGCCGCCTGGGACGCCGCGCTGACCGAGGCGATCGACCAGGCCGGCGGCCTGGACGACGTCGCCGCGGTCGCCGTGGGCGGCCAGCAGCACGGCATGGTCTGCCTCGACGAGGCCGGCGACGTCGTCCGGCCGGCGCTGCTGTGGAACGACACG
Source organism: Nocardioides marinquilinus (assembly GCF_039543705.1). NCBI lineage: Bacteria > Bacillati > Actinomycetota > Actinomycetes > Propionibacteriales > Nocardioidaceae > Nocardioides > Nocardioides marinquilinus. The sequence continues at coordinate 395,930 of NZ_BAABKG010000004.1, read as the reverse complement.
CGCTCCGCGCCGGCGGCGACCGCGCTCATCGACGAGCTGGGCGGTCCGCAGGCCTGGACCGAGGCGGTCGGCTCGGTGCCGGTGGCCTCGTTCACGGTGACCAAGCTGCGGTGGCTGGCCGAGCACGAGCCCGAGGCCGCGGCCCGGGTGGCGGCGGTGTGCCTGCCGCACGACTGGCTGACCTGGCGGCTGGCCGGCGCGATGGACGGCCCGGGCCTCGACGGCCTGGCCACCGACCGCGGCGACGCCAGCGGCACCGGCTACTGGTCACCGGGCGACGGCGACTACCGGCGCGACCTGCTCGAGCGGGCCCTCGGCCACGACGCGCGGCTGCCGCGCGTGCTGGGGCCGACCGACTCGCCGGGCACGGTGAGCGGCGGGGGCGCCGTCCTCGGGGCCGGCACGGGCGACAACGCCGCCGCGGCGCTCGGCCTCTCGGCCGGGCCGGGCGACGTCGTGGTCTCGATCGGCACGTCGGGGGTGGCCTGCGCCGTCAGCGACGTGGCGGCCGCCGACGGGAGCGGGCTCGTGGCCTCGTTCGCCGACGCCACCGGACGGTTCCTGCCGCTGGTGGCCACGCTCAACGCGGCCCGCGTGCTCGACCGCACGGCCGCGCTGCTCGGCGTCGACCACGACCGCCTCTCCGAGCTGGCACTCTCGGCGCCCGCCGGGGCCGGCGGCGCCGTCCTGGTGCCGTGGCTGGAGGGCGAGCGCACGCCCGACCGTCCCACCGCGAGCGGCTCGCTGCACGGCCTCACGCTCACCTCGCTCACCCCCGCCTACGTGGCGCGGGCCGCGGTCGAGGGGCTGCTGTGCGGCCTGGCCGACGGCATCGAGGCGCTGGTCGAGCAGGGTGCCGTCGTCGAGCGGGTGCTGCTCGTCGGCGGCGGGGCCGCGTCGGCCGCGGTGCGCGAGATCGCGCCGACGGTCTTCGGGCACCCGGTGCACGTGCCGCCGGCCGGCGAGTACGTCGCCCTCGGCGCGGCCCGTCAGGCCGCCTGGGTGCTCGCCGGTGGCGACGAGCCGCCGGCGTGGCAGCTGTCGGGCACCACGGTCCACGAGGCCGACCCGGTGCCCGCCGTCCGCGCTCGCTACGCCGAGGCCCGCGAGGCGGTCCTCGAGCGTCTCTGAGCTGCGACGGGCCGCGACGGGCCGCGACGGGCCGCGAGACCGCTGGGGGGTCTCGCGGCCCGTCCGCGTGTCCGCGCGAGGTCTCGAGGCTCGGCCGTGGCCGGCCTCGCACCTCGACCACCGTGGGGGCCGGCGCTCACGATGGTCGAGGTGCGAGGAGCCCTGGCGACGAGCCTCGAGACCCCCGGACCCTCCACGCCACGGCACCCACACGGACCCTGAGCCTGTCGAAGGGCCACCCGCGGCCGACCTTCAGCCGGCCACCCACGCGTCGGCGACGATCTGCCGGGTGTCGGTGAGCAGCTCGGGCAGCGTGCGGGTGCGCCCGATGATCGGCATGAAGTTCTGGTCGCCCGGCCACCGCGGGACGACGTGCTGGTGCAGGTGGGCGGCGATGCCGGCGCCGGCGGTGTAGCCCTGGTTCATGCCGACGTTGAACCCGCCGGCCTGCGAGACCGACCGCAGCGTGCGCATCGCCTCACGCGTCAGGTCGGCCAGCTCGGCCGCTTCCTCGTCGGTGGTCTCGGTGTAGTCCGCGATGTGCCGGTAGGGGCACACCATGAGGTGCCCCGGCGAGTACGGGTAGAGGTTGAGCACGGCGAAGACCAGCCGGCCGCGGCGCACGACGAGCCCGGCGACGTCGTCCAGCGTCGGGATGCGGCAGAACGGGCACTGCCCCTCGGAGTCGTCCTCGGGCTTGTTCTCGCCGCGGATGTAGGCCATGCGGTGCGGCGTCCACAGGCGCTCGAGGCCGTCGCCGTCGCCCACGCCGTCCTGGTGCAGCGTCTCGTCGTCCATCAGGCGCCCGTCACTCCGCCGCCGGGAGCAGCTCGACGATGGGGCGGTCGGGGTCGAGGTGCAGGCCGATCCGGCGGGCGTGCCCGTCGAGCAGGCTCCACACCGAGTGGGCGAGCAGCTCGCTGACCCGGTCGGCGTCGGGACGACGCGGCTCGAGCGAGACCCAGCGGCGCACGGCGCCGAAGACCGCTCCGACGAGGCCGTGCGCGAGCGGGTCGACCAGCGCCCGCTCGTCGTCGTCGAGGTCGGCACCGAGCACCACGATGACCGTCTGCAGCAGCTCGGCGAGCGCGGCGGCGATCTGGTCGGCGCCCTGCTCGGCCGGTCCGCTGACCTCGTGGACGGCGAAGGCGTGCAGCGCGCGGTGCTCGACGACCCAGTCGACGTAGGTCGAGACGATGCGGCGGATGATCTCGTTGACGGTGCCGTCGAGGTTGACCGCCGGCAGCAGCGTGGCGGTGAGCCCGTCGAGCACGTGGGCGCGGATGGCGCGGTCGAGGTCGGCGCGGTCGTCGAAGTGGCGGTAGACCGCGGTGCGGTTGAGGCCGGCCTGCTCGGCGATCTGCTGGACGTGGAACTCCTCGCCCGGCGGGCCCGCCTCGATGACGGCGGTGGCGGCGTCGAGGATGCGCAGCCGGCGCTCGGCGTTGTGCTGGGTCCAGCGCGACTGACGCCCGTCCTGCCTCTGCGCCACGTCGCCCCCTCGGCTCCCCGGATGTCAGCGCCGTGCGAGCAGGCGCCTCACGGCAGGGTAGCCGCGCCGCGGCCGCGGGGGCGCGGCGGCACGGGCCAGGCGGCGCTGCTCGTCGGGGTCGACGACCTTCGCCCGGGGCCGGCCGCGGGCCTGGCCGCGGCGCCGCTCCTCGCCGTCGAGAGCGCGCCAGCCGGCCAGCCCGACGGCGCCCGGCGGCAGGTCGGCCGGCTCGGTCGGGTCGGGCAGGCCGTCGTCCAGGTCGTCGAGCAGGCTTTCGACGGTCTGCTGAGCGCAGGCCTTGTTGGTGCCGATGAACCCGCTCGGGCCGCGCTTGGCCCAGCCGGCGACGTACAGCCCCGGCCGCACCCGGCCGCCGTCGTTGGTGACGGTGCCGGTGACGGGGTCGTGGGGCAGCCCGGGCACGGGCCGACCGTGGTAGCCGATGGCGCGGACGACGAGCCCGGCCTCGATCGTCTCGCGGACGCCGTCGCGCTCGACCTCGACGCCGCTCACCGTCGTGTCACCGACGATGCGGACGGGCGTGGTGCGGAACCGCAGCACGATCGTGCGGGCGCCGGGGCTCGGTGGCCGGTGGGCGAGGGTGGCGACGTAGGCGGGGAGTCCGTCGGGCAGCGGGTCGCCGCCGGTGTCGAGGCGCACGGTGAGGCGGCCGGCGTCCACGAGCGCGGTGAGTCCGACCAGCTCGGGCAGGGTGAACGCGGCGTCGGCCGGCCCGCGTCGGCCGAGGACGACGACCTCGCGCACCCGGCTGCGGGCGAGCGCCGCCCACGGCAGCGCGGCGACGTCGGTGCGCTCGAGGTCGGCGGGGTCGAGGGCGAGCATGCGGGCGACGTCGAGGGCGACGTTGCCGTTGCCGACCACCACGGCCCGCTCGTGGTGCAGCGGCACGGGGAGCCCCTGCCGCTCGGGGTGGCCGTTGTACCAGGCGACGAGGTCGGTGGCGGCGAGCGAGCCGGGCAGGTCCTCCCCCTCGACGCCGAGCCGCCGGTCGGCGCTCGCTCCCCCGGCGTGGACGACGGCGTGGTAGCGGCGCGCGAGGTCGGCGTGGGTGACGTCGCGGCCGACGTCGACGCCGAGCGCGTAGCGGAAGCCCGGCTGCTCCTCGATGGCGCGGAACAGCGTCTCGACGCGCTTGGTGTGCGGGTGGTCGGGCGCCACGCCGTGCCGCACGAGCCCGTACGGCGTCAGCAGCCGGTCGTAGACGTCGACGCTCATGCCGGGGTGGCGCAGCAGCTCGTCGGCGGCGTAGAGCCCGGCCGGCCCGGCCCCGACGACGGCGACCCGCACCGGCCCGGGCCGCGTGAGTCGGCGCTGCGGGGCGACCGGGGCGAGCGGCGTCCGGTCGTGGTGAGGGAAGCAGTCGTAGTAGTCGGCGTTCAGTGCGACGAACGGGCGCTCGTCGGGCGTCAGCGTGGCGGCCGGCTTGATGGCGTCGACCGGGCACGCCGTCGCGCAGGCGCCGCACCCCACGCAGGCACGCGGGTCGACGTACAGCATCTCGGCGGTCGCGAACCCCTCCTCGCCCGGCGCGGGGTGGATGCAGTTGACCGGGCACGCGACCACGCACGAGGCGTCGGCGCAGCACGACTGCGTGACGACGTAGGCCATGCGACGTCCCCGCCGGCTAGGCGGCCGCGCGCTCCGAGGCCGACGCCGGGGCCGGCTCGCCCCGGAACCGCGAGGGCCGCCCACCGATGCCGAGCACCCGCCACACGTGCCGCGAGACCGGGCCGACGATGCCGGTGCGCTCGGCGAGCATGCGGACGTCGCCGAACAGGTCGCGCAGGAAGCGCTGCGACTCGGGGGTGTCCCAGTAGAGGTCCTTGACCACCGAGCGCGGCAGGCCCATGTCGCGCTGCGCCTGCTTGCTGGGCACGAGGATCTCGTCGCACAGCCAGCGCATCACGACCGGCACGATCACCGAGAGCAGTGCTCGCTCGCCGCGGCTCAGGCGCGGCGCCTGGTGTTCGAGGTACTGGTGGGCGAAGCCGATGTGGCGCGCCTCCTCGGCGACATGGATCTGCATGATGCGTCGCAGCAGCGGGTGCTGCGGGCGGTCGGGGTCGTCACCGCCGCGCAGGATCGTCTTCTGCACGTGGTCGATCGGCTCCTCGCCGGCCAGCACGCCGTAGAAGAAGCCGTACGGCGCCACCCGCGCCGCGAGCGGCAGCACCGGGCTGAGCATGCGGAACAGCCGCGAGCCGCCCGGGACGTCGAGCCCGGTGCGGTTCACGAACTCCTGGAACATCTGCGTGTGGTGGGTCTCCTCGGTCGCCTCGTGGGTGGCGTAGCGGAACTCCGGCGACCCGTTGGGCAGCCCCATCGCGTAGTTCATCAGCCCCGCAATCAGCACCTGCTCGAACTGCAGGCCGACCTTGGTGACGTTGGTCTGCCGGTAGAGGCCGACGCGGATCTGCTCCCGCTTCGGCAGCCCGCGGTACCAGGGATGACGGCCGAGCACGTCGGCCTCGGGCAGGATCCACCGCTCGTCGTCCGGGTCGACGGCGTAGGCCGGGTCGTCCCAGTCGATGTCGAGGAAGGCGTCGAAGTGCTGCTCCACCGAGGCCTCGCTGAGCGTGCGCAGTCGGTCCTCGTAGCTCAGGTCCGTCGTCGTCATGCCACGACGTTAGTGCGACACCACGTCTGAGGTAAAGGGTGTCTGTGACGTTACGTCTCAGTAACTTCGCGAATGCCACGAGTACCCGGCCCCACGGACCCTGAGCTTGTCGAAGGGACGCCGCACGCGAGGCCTCGCCGCTCCTCGGCCATCGTGGGATGACGATGGTCGAGGTGCGAGGCCGGCCACGGCCGAGCCTCGAGACCCGGTGGGCATCACGCGTACCCGGCCACACGGACCCTGAGCTTGTCGAAGGGACGCCGCACGCGAGGCCTCGTCGCTCCTCGGCCATCGTGGGATGACGATGGTCGAGGTGCGAGGCCGGCCACGGCCGAGCCTCGAGACCTCCGAGCTCTCAGGCCAACCGCGGCGGGAAGCCGCCCGTCGCGATCGGACCCCACCGGGTCGGCGTGATGCGCAGCAGCGACTTGCCCTGGTCGCGCATCGCCTGCCGGTATTCGTCCCAGTCGGGGTGCTCGCCGGCGACGGCGCGGAAGTAGTCGACCAGCGGCTCGACCGAGTCGGGCGGGTCGATGACCTCGCACGTGCCGTCGACCTGCACCCACGCGTCGTCCCAGTCGTCGCTGAGCACGAGCAGGCTGACCCGCTCGTCGCGGCGCGCGTTGTTGGTCTTCGCGCGCTCGGGGTAGGTCGAGATGACGAACCGGCCCTCGTCGTCCACTCCCCCGGTGACCGGGCTGACCTGCGGGCTGCCGTCCCTGCGGTGCGTGATGAGCACGTAGTGGTGGCGCTCGCGGGCGAAGGCGAGGACGTCCTGGAGGTCGACCGTGTCGGCGGTGGCGATCTTGCGCGGCATGGGTCGAGCCCACCACGGCCCCGAGGCCGGGCGGCTCACCCAGAACGCGGCTGGACCGGCGTCCTCAGACCTGCTCGCGCGAGGCCACCGCGGCGGCCACCCGCTCGATGGCCTCGTCGACCGGGACGCCGTTGTCCTGGCGGCCGTCGCGGTAGCGGAAGGAGACCGCGCCCGCCTCGACGTCCTGGTCGCCGACGATCACCATGAACGGCACCTTCTGCAGCTGCGCGTTGCGGATCTTCTTCTGCATGCGGTCGTCGGAGTCGTCGACGTCGACGCGGAGCCCGGCCGCCTTCATCTGCTTGGCGACGGCGTAGAGGTGGTCGAGGTGGCGCTCGGCCACCGGGATGCCCTGCACCTGCACCGGCGCCAGCCACGGCGGGAACGCGCCGGCGTAGTGCTCGACCAGGACGCCGATGAAGCGCTCGATCGAGCCGAACTTGGCCGAGTGGATCATCACCGGCTCCTGGCGCGAGCCGTCGTCGGCGACGTACTCGAGGCCGAACCGCTCGGCCGAGGGCTGGTTGAAGTCGTACTGGATGGTCGACATCTGCCAGGTGCGGCCGATCGCGTCGCGTGCCTGCACGGAGATCTTCGGGCCGTAGTACGCCGCCCCGCCCGGGTCGGGCACCAGCTCGAGGCCCGAGTCGACGGCGACCTGCTCGAGCACGCCGGTGGCCATCGCCCAGTCGTCGTCGGAGCCGATGAACTTGTCGGGCTTGGAGTCGTCGCGGGTCGACAGCTCGAGGTAGAAGTCGTCGAGCCCGAAGTCGCGGAACAGGCCCAGGCAGAAGTCGAGGAGGTGCTTGATCTCGGCGGGCGCCTGCTCGGGGGTGACGTAGGAGTGCGAGTCGTCCTGGGCGAAGCCACGCACCCGGGTCAGCCCGTGCACCACGCCGGACTTCTCGTGGCGGTAGACCGACCCGAACTCGAACAGCCGCAGCGGCAGCTCGCGGTAGGAGCGCTGCCGGCTGCGGAAGATCAGGTTGTGCATCGGACAGTTCATCGCCTTGAGGCGGTAGTCCATGCCGTCGACGTCGAGCGCGGGGAACATGCCCTCGCCGTAGTAGGGCAGGTGCCCGGAGGTGTGGAAGAGCCCCTCCTTGGCGATGTGGGGGGTGCCGACGTACTCGAAGCCCTCCTCGATGTGGCGCTGGCGGACGTAGTCCTCCATCACCCTCTTGATGACGCCGCCCCGCGGGTGGAAGACGGGCAGGCCGGAGCCGATCTCGTCGGGGAAGGAGTAGAGGTCGAGGTCGCGGCCGAGCTTGCGGTGGTCGCGCCGCTCGGCCTCCTCGATGCGGTGCAGGTGCTCCTCGAGCGCCTCCTTGGTCTCCCAGGCGGTGCCGTAGATGCGCTGCAGCTGCTTGTTCTTCTCGTCGCCGCGCCAGTAGGCCGCGGCGGTGCGCATCAGCTTGAAGGCCGGGATGCGCTTGGTGGTGGGCAGGTGCGGGCCGCGGCACAGGTCGCTCCACGCCACCTCGCCGTCGCGGCGGATGTTGTCGTAGATGGTCAGCTCGGCGTCGGCCGAACTACCGACCTCGACCGAGGCGCCCTCGGCGGCGTCCGCGCTGTTGCCGGAGCCCTTCAGGCCGATCAGCTCGAGCTTGTAGGGCTCGTCCTTGAGCTCGTCGATCGCCTCGGCGTCGGTGGTGACGCGGCGGCTGAAGCGCTGACCCTCCTTGATGATCTTGCGCATCCGGGTCTCGATCTTCGCGAGGTCGTCGGGCACGAACGGGGTCTCGACGTCGAAGTCGTAGTAGAAGCCGTTCTCGACCGGCGGGCCGATGCCGAGGCGCGCGTCGGGGAAGAGGTCCTGCACCGCCTGCGCCATCACGTGGGCGGCCGAGTGCCGCAGGATGTCGCGCCCGTCGGCGCTGTCGATGGCCACCGACTCGACCTCGTCGCCGTCGGCCACCTCGTGGGCGAGGTCGCGCAGGACGCCACCCACGCGCGCCGCGATCACCTCGGTGTCGTCGGCGAACAGCTCCCACGCCTTGGTGCCGGTCGTGATCGTCCGCTCCTCACGCTGACCTGCGTGGCTGCGGACGACCTTGATCTCGGACACGATGGACCCTTCGGCTGGTGGATCGGACCGGCCGATCGTATCGACCGCCCCCGACGCCCGGCGCCCCCATTGCCGCCCGCCCACCGGCGCGGATTGAAACGTAACCAGTCGCCGGGGGCGTCGTTGGGACGGGTGCGAGCACGCGCCGTGCTGTGGGGGCACGCGCGCGGCACGGCCCGACCCCGGTCGCGACCGTGCTCTCCCTCGTACGGCGGCCCGCCCGCGTCTGCTCTCCTTGACGCGCGGCGGGCCGTTGTCACGCCTGCGGACTCAGGCGGACTCACGGGTCGCCCCGGCCGCTAAACCCCTAAGACCGGCGAGCCGCTGCCAGCACGCGGCTTCCGACCGCGATGCGGAGATCGCTCGGCGCCTGTCGGAATTGGCCGGCTCGCAGGCGGGGGCACCCGTAGTCCGAGTGCGGCTACATGGAGGAGGGTTTCGTTGTGCAGCTTGCCTGCCCAACGAAGGTCACGAAGGTTTTTGCCTCACAAACGGCTGTGCAGGAATGCGGGGTTGCTCTGGGCGTCGTCGTCGCGGCAGCCTCGGCCAGGCGCCATCGCTGATCGGGCAGGTCGGTGACCTCGATGAAGTACCGATCGCCGCCGCGCGTGTGGCGTCAGACGTGCTTCACGATCCCGACACGACACGACAGCACCTAGCTTTGAGAATCCGGGGAGCCAGTTCGAGCTGTATTACGATCTCCAATTCCGGGGTGTCGCTGGCCTGCAGGCTAGGCCCGAAACGGTGCCTGACACGCGGAAATGTCCTCTAACGCCTTCAGCGTCAGGCGCCGCTCTTCGTTGCGGTTCGCACTCAGCGCACCCTACGGCGCGATGCGGATCGAGCCGAGCTCAGCCTTGGCTCGGCTCCGCTCTCTCGCGAGTGTCGCGGCACGCCCCTAGCATGGTCCGGGGGCGACACGAGGGAGCGGGATGCCTGACCACGACTACACGATGACGATCAGCCTCAATGTGCTGAACCATCTCGGGCTCAACCTGTACAGCAATGTGCCAGCCGTCCTGAGCGAGGTTGTCGCGAACAGCTACGACGCGGATGCCGAGCGAGTTGAAATCACCGTTGACCCCGGCGCGGGAACGGTCACGATCATCGACGACGGCCATGGCATGACCCGCACCGAGGTCAACGATAGGTTCCTGAACGTCGGCTACGAACGTCGCGTGGACGGTGCTGCGATCACACCAAAGCACCAACGTGCGGTCATGGGACGTAAGGGCATCGGAAAGCTGTCCCTCTTTTCGATCGCCAACACAGTCGAGGTGTACACGGCGCGCGACGGCGAGCTCAGCGCGCTTGCAATGTCCGTTCCGAAGATCCGAGAGGTCTTGGACGCTCAGAAGAAGGGCACGAGCAAGGAGCCCTATCACCCCACCCCGCTAGCCACAGATTCGATCGACTTCGAGCAAGGCACGAAGATCGTCCTGCGCGATCTCAAGAAAGGCATCGCTAACGCAGCCGCGGCGCTGCGGACCAGACTCGCTCGCCGATTTCGATTCTTGGCTCGGACAAGAAGTTCCAGCTCTTCATAGGGGGCAAGGAGGTCACCGTCGAAGACCGCAACTACTTCGGGAAGCTTCAGTACGTGTGGGTGTACGACGATGCTGCTGGCGCTACCCGCGTGACGGACCGGTGCACGAAGGCTGAGTTCACCGAGGTCCGAGGGATCCAGACACCGACCACTGACGATGACGTCGGGCCCGATGGCGAGCCACTGAGCATCACGATATCTGGGTGGATCGGCACTGCCCGAACTGCGGGCGCGCTCAAGGACAGCGATACGCGAGACAATCTCAACAAGCTCAGCTTGATTGTTCGGGGCAAGGTCGCGCACGAGGACCTCCTTGAGGAGTTCAACGAGAACGGAATCTATGCCTCGTACCTCATCGGCGAGATCCGCGCCGACGATCTCGATGTCGATGATTTGGATGACATCGCCACCAGCAGCCGTCAACACATCGTCGAAGACGACCCCCGATTCGTCCTCCTCAAGACCTGGCTTCGAGCCGAGATCACCCGAATTGGCAACCAGTGGACAGACCTTCGCAACAAGGAAGGCACGAGCGCCGCACTCGACAACCCTCTGATCAAGGAGTGGTTCTCCACCCTCAGCGGCGACACTAGGAAGAAGGCTGTCTCCCTCTTCGGCAAGATCAACCAGTTGACCATCGACAAGGAGCCGGAGCGACGTGCGCTCTTCGCCCAGGCCGTAGTCGGGTTCGAGACACTGCGATACCGCGACAACCTAGACGCGCTTGAGGCGCTAAAACCTGGCGACATTGCGGCTGCGACCTCCCTCTTCCGTGACGTGACGGACATCCAGGCAGCGCTCTATCACCAAATCGTCCAGCAGCGAATCGAGGTCATCGAGAAGCTGTTGGCGCATTTCGACGACAACGCGTTGGAGAAAGTCCTTCAAGACCATCTCTTCGAGAACCTGTGGCTTCTCGATCCTGGTTGGGAGCGCGCAACCGATCGCAAAAAGGAGGAACGCATCGCGTCCTCCTTTGCCGACATTGATGCGACGCTCAAGCAGGAGGAGCGCGATGCCCGCATGGACATTCGCTACAAGCGCACCGGCGGGATGAACGTGATCGTCGAGCTCAAACGACGAAGCGTTCAGGTCGCCGACTACCAGATCATGGAGCAGGTCCAGAAGTACAAGGACGTTGTACAGAGGCACCTCGACTCAATCGGAAGCCCGGAGGCGCTCGAAGTTGTCGTCGTAGTCGGGCGGGAGCTCAAGGGTTGGGACACCTCTCAGAACAAGACTCAATCGATCCAATCACTAGCTCAAAAGAGCATCCGCGTCGTCCAGTACGACAAGCTTCTCGCGGACGCGCAAGCTGGCTACCGCGAGTATCTGGATGCCCAGCATGATCTTGGTCGAATCCAGCGACTCCTCATGGAGCTCGCAGACGAGGTCGACACTGACAACGATGTGGGGACGGATGGACCGGCCGCCTAATGCATGAATCCCCTCCCCCGATGGGCCGCCTCTGCCATCCTGGGGCTTGTGGCTGACCTGGCTGAGGAGTTGTGCAAGCGGGAAGCCCTCATGCATGCGCTAGCCACGGAGTTCGCTCAAAGCGCTGTGTTGACCAGCAAATGGCTCGGACGCGTGGACTTCGGCTTTGGTCCCGAGCGCGTCAAGGACGTGGGCAAAGGAATCTGGAACCCGTCGTCGTACGCCGGCACGCTCACGATCGTGAGCGATCCCGACAGCGAGTACGACGACGGCGACCACGGCGATTCGCTCTACAGATACTCATACGAGAAGCGGCCGCCCGGGCAGGATCCGCGTGGGGGGTCGAATATCAAGCTCCGCGAGGCCATGCGACTTGGACTCCCGATCGTCATGCTCCGCAAGATCGCCGACGGTCGGTTCGTCCCCGTGATGCCGGTCTACGTCGTGAAGGAGGAGCCTGAGCATCGGCGGTTCGTGCTGGCGCTCGACGAGAGCCTTCGGTTCCTCCCGGATCCGGCTCATCTCACCGAGGACCAGCGCCGATATGTGGAGCGCGTCGTCCGTCAGCGCATGCACCAGCCGGAGTTCCGATCTCGCGTTCTCGGCGCATACCAGCTTAAGTGCGCTGTCTGCGACCTCAAGAAGACGCCGCTCCTCGATGCCGCGCACATCTCGGCGGACATCGCAACGGATGGACTGCCAGTCGTCAGCAACGGACTGGCACTCTGCAAGATCCACCATGCCGCGTACGACGAGTACATCCTGGGAATTTCACCCGACTACGTTGTGCATATCAAGGACGACGTGCTCACCGAGGTCGACGGTCCGATGTTTGAAGTACGGCCTGCAGCAGATGGATCGCCGACCACTCTGGGTTCCCCGGCGGGCAGCTCAGCAGCCGGACAAGGATCGCCTCGCCCAGCGCTTTGAGGCTTTCAGGAGCGCTGGGTGAGCGGTTGGCTTCTTCGTGCTGTAACAGCCTCGATCACTCGTTCGGCAACGTCCGCTGGCGGCTCGTGTTCCCAAGCTCTGAGAATCAGCCAGCCGTTCGCCTTGAGCCGCTCATCCGTATCGCGGTCGCGCTCACGATTGCGCCGAACCTTCTCAGCCCAGAACGTCTCGTTCGATCGGGAGACGGTGTGATGTTCGGGGCAGCCATGCCAGAAACACCCATCGACGAAAACAGCGATCCTCTGCCGCGGAAAGACCAGGTCGGCTCGACGGTTGAGGGAGCCGAGCGGCTTGTGGTCGACCCGGTAGCGGAGACCAGCGGCATGGACGAGGCGTCGGACGGCAATCTCGGGCTTGGTGTCGCGCCTCCGGTTGCCTTGCATCGAGCGACGTACGCCGGGCGTCGACGCCCAGCTGCCTGTCACCGCAGGCCGCCCTTCAGTCGACTTGTTCGGGCGCTGGAGCGCGGGACATCCCGAATCATGTCGTCAGGCGCACGAGCATCCAGAGGCCGTCCGCCAACTGCATCTCGAAGCGATCCCACTCTCGGTCTGCCTTCAATCTCGGACAATCTGTTGATGGCGTAATACGGCTGCCCGTCGCGGGCGAGCGCCTCGCTGTCGGGGGGCGAGTGAGCACGGAACCTGCCCATCGGCGCGTTATTCATCCTGCGACCAGTTCGACGTGGGCCTTGAGCGCAGCGCGGAAGTCGCCGCGGACTCGCAGCGTGCTTGCCTGCAGCCGCGTGAAGAAGCCGTTCGACGCTTCATACGACAACGGTACGCCGCCATGCTGATCAAGAAGGGCACCCAACGACGGGCCTCGGGAGACAGCGATGGGGCGCTCGCTCAGTGCCCACGCTTCACGAGAGCCGTCGATCGAAGCGGCTGCAGTGGGCCATCTCCCACCGGCGACGAGACGACGCCGGCTGACCTCGGCCGGTTCGCGAGGCGTGACGAGACAGGTGCCAATCCACTGCGCGACGGGGACTGAGACGGCGTTTCCGACCATCTTCCATCGAGCACCGTCCTTCGCACCGACGTTCGTCCATCCGGCGTGGAAGCCCTGGAGGCGTTCACCCGAGCGAATGCTCGGACGTGCAATTGCTTGACCTACCTCTTCCCCGACCCGCCACACAGCAGGGGGCGAGGCAATCCCGAGCTTCGACCCCCCCTTCAACGTCGGCGTGACGCCATCGCCCCAGCCGAGCCCCCGGTTGCCCTCGGTCCAGTAGAAGCCATAGGCCGAGTGACTGGCGCGTTGGCGCGGCGAACCGACCTCGTCGGCGAACAGCACACCCCTGGGGTCTTCAGATCTCGAAGCGATAAGGAAGACACGGCGCCGGCGTTGTCGAAGGCCGAAGTTCTGTGAGTCGACGGTTCGGTACGCCCAGTTCCACCCCCGCTTCTCGAACCAGTCGGCGATGAACGTCATCGCCGACCCGCCCGAGAGGTTCAACATGTTCGGGACGTTCTCAAGCACCACCCAGGTCGGCGAAGCACCTTCGATGAGCCGGAATGCCTCTCGCACGAGACCAGACTCGGACCCGTCGATCCCGGCGGTTCGGCCAACCTGGCTCAGGTCGGTGCAGGGAAAGCCAGCGGCGACGACGTCGACCTTCGGAATCGATCGAAGCTCGCAGATGTCGCCGACAACCTCGGTGTCGAAACGCTTCTTCAGGACAGCCGAGGCCGGCTCCCAGTACTCGCACAGCAAATCGGTAACGATGCCGGCACGCTGCAGGCCGAGTTCGAAGCCGCCGATGCCGGCGAAAAGACCCACTGAACGCATGCTCAAACCCCCTCGACACCAGCGTCGTCAGTAGTCAACGAGCGCGCCGTGGTCATACAGCGTCTCCATCTGCCGGACAAGGCTCTCAGCGACCTCCACGTCGTGGCTGAGCAGTCCGCATTCAAGGTTGAGTTTGGCTGCGGCGTTGGAGAAGTTGGCGCTGGTCACGAGCGCGGCGATGCGGTCTACCACGACGAGCTTCGCATGCTGAAGAGGAATATACTTCCCCACCGACTCGGGCGCGTACGCCCATACCCTCGCCCCGGCAAGCGACTTGGGAACCACTCCGCCGTTCTTCTCCTGCATACCGCGGTCGACGATGACGGTGACGGTGATCCCGCGATCGATGGCGTGCGCCAACGCCTGGACGTAGTCCGATCCGGCGCCGGCCGAATAGGTCGCCGCGTACACGGTCGCGGTCGCTCTGTTGATCAGTTCAGCGACGGCGAGCGTAGTTCGACCACCCAGTCCCGGCAAGGTCGGGGCGGTCCACACAGGCTCAGGGCCCGGTCTCCGGGGAACGGAGGCGATCCCGTCGAGGACAGCGGCGGCTAGTGCGGCACCCCCGGCCTCCTCGACCAGGGCCACGAGCAGCGACTTGACCTCGCCTCGGTTGACCTCGAAGGCACGTTGAGCCGCGAGGTGCGGGAGGCCTTGCTGGCGGAGGGCGGCTGCGATGGCTCCAGCCTCGGCGGGCGCCAGCAACTCGCCCAACCGGGCGACGGGCGACATGGATCAGGCTCCGAGGATCGGCCGCAGCAGCGCGGGTGTCGCGATGTCTAGATCGACCAGGAGGTCGAGGAGCATGCGCCGGTCGAGGAACCGGTTCGTCCGCTCGCAGCTGGTCTCACTGACGAACAGACAGAAGTGGCATGCCGCGCCGTGTAGGAAGTCCTCCTTGCCTCGGGGGCGGCGGTGGGAGCAGACCGGGTCACTGGAGCATCGCGCTCCCCGCCGGACGGCATCGTGAACGAGGGGTTCAAGCCGCTCCGGCCTCGACAAGTCGACCAGTCCGCCCAGGGTTCCTTCACTGTCGGACGCGGTTGTTGTGATGAGCAGCCCCGCCGCAGGTGGCCGCTCGCCGTCCTCGCGCCATGCATAGATGCGCTCGGTGAGACTGGCCGAGCCGTAGCCACTCGACATAGCCGCCTCGCGGATGAGCAGGTGGGACAGAGTGTGGAGGGCCCAGTACCGCGGCGCGGGGAATCGGCTGTCAGGATCGATGCTGTCTGCCGTCTTGCTGGTCCGTCGCTTGAAGTTGAGCTCGTGGGCACGCCGGTAGGTCTCCCAGACGTCGCGCTCGAGGATGCTCGCCTCCCAGGCGGCGACTGCCTCCTCGTGGAATTGCAGGAAGAACCCCTCCCCACGGTCCTCGGTGGCTGGGACCCATGTCGGTCGGCCGTCGCGGCTCAGGGGCGCGACGCGGCTCTTGCTGTCGTCGATGCGGTCGAGTGCGTCGATGCGAGTGAAGCCGAGGAACGCATTGACCTTCTTGAGCTTCTCGACCGCAACGACCTCCCGCACGATCGGCTTCAGGGTCGCAGGGGTATTCCGGCGGACGGCGCGGAAGTCCGCTGCACCCGAGTGCTTCGTGTACTTCTCCTCATCGGTGAGTACCAGCCATTCGGGAATCAAGATGTCGGTCGGGTCAGTGCTCGCCGCGGCCGTCGGAGGCGGGGCACCAGCGCCCTTGAGCGCCTGAATCGCTTCCCACAGGACGTCGTCGGTGGCGTTCCCGAACAGGTCGCTCTGCGTGACGCTGCCAGCCCATCCGCGAAATCCAGCGAGCGCGTCCCTCCCGGTTGCCGCGGCGAGGACCTCGGGCGGCAGCGATTGGAGAACTGGGAGCAGATCGGCCACGGTGGCCACCTCCTCGCGAGGAAGCGCGAGAAGACCGACCGTGGAGGCGAACCACTGGTTGGCCGCACCAAGCATCATCAGCTTGCCCGGCTGGTCGCACTGGTAGAACGCGTCGAGATGTGGATGCCGGCCGCGACACCGAGGCAACTTGTCGGCTGCCTTCGGCCCAGTGGCCTCCAGCATGCCGCGCCGCGCATCGCAAGACAGACAGATGATCTGAACATCCGGGCCGAGGTTGCTCTTCCACTCCCGCATCCGGAGTTGCGGGACCTTGGCGTTCGGGCAGGAGCCACCACGGTGGACCCAGGCGGCGTACGGGAACTCGTCGAGGTGCCCGTTGATGCAAGCGATCAGGTAGCGCGCGGGCACTGCGGCCTGATCACGTCCCTTCCTTGTCTTCGACTTGCCTGTGCCGGGGCTCCAGCCCTTGCAGTCCTTATGGACGAACGTCGCCTGGTCGGGTCGGTACCTGAGAACGTTCTTGAACTCGAAGATCGGGTGGCTCACCGGAGCGAGCAGGTTGCACCCGGTGCAGCGAAGCCACTGCGGGAAGATGCGCGCCGGGATCCCGAGGTCGATCGTCTCGACACCGAACCCGCCCGGCGCTTCGGGCGCCCAGGGCGCCTTGCGCAGCTGGGTGACCTGGTCGCCGAGGTATGCCTGGACCAGATCGAGGAGTCGAGGCTCGACGATGACGTCCGCGCCGCCGGCTCGGCGGTCGTAATAGCGCTGCCAGGCGTCCAGGCCATGTGGCATCACGGACAGGTGGGGCAGATCGACAGTGGCTCCGACGCCCGAGGTGTAGAGCAGCGCCGACGGCCGGACGGAACCGACCTTGCTGCGGTTCTTGGTGACATTGGCCTCGATGTCGGCGATGGGATCAAATTCGGCGAGACCGATCGTCACGGGCGCGAGACCCTGATCGGCGGCGCCGGCGTCAAGAGATGTCTCGCTCATGCGTCATCTCCCGTCGGGAAGTCCCAGTCTGGAGCTGTGGCCGGCGCTTTGAACGCGAGATTGGCTGGGGCGGGGCTGACCAGGAGGTTGAACTCCGGCTGCACCTCGCGCATGGAGTTGGCTACGACGAACACGTGATCGGCCGGTGTCGGCAAGGTCGTCTCGGGGCTGATCAGAAGCGGCCACTCGACATGGCCCTTCCGCGGACGCTCGTAGACGAGCGCGCCGCCGTACTCCTTGGCCTTGTCGTACCACCGGTCAACGCGTTGGAGCAGCTTCTGGCGCATCCGCTCAAGCGTCTGGGAATCAGGTGCCGCGGGGGCTGCGCGTGCGATCAACCTGTCGATGAGCTTCTGGGCTGCGGGAAGCTTGCTGAGGACCTCACCGGCACCATCCGCCGGCGACAGTGACGCGGGCAGTCCTTCGTCCGCAACCCGTATCGCGCTGACCAGCATGCCCATCAATCCGCGCTCCATGGCGGTGTCTGAGAACGGCGTGACGCTCAAGGCTTCGACCTGGGCGTAGAACGTCTCGTGGTAGTGCCGGAACGACTCGAAGTGGGACATGTCGCGAGGGCGCGACCAGTTCGCCAACGACACCACGAGGCCAGGTTTGCAGGCATCGCGGCCGACGCGAGAGGACGCCTGGATGTATTCGGCAGTGTTCTTCGGTTGGCCCACGACCAGCATCAGGCCAAGCCGTGGAACGTCGACCCCGACCTGGAGCATCGACGTCGCGAGTACGACGTCGTAGGGGCGCGGCAGGGACTTCGGTGGTGCCTGCTTGGCCTCGATCGCCACTTGGTATGCCTTTCCGTAGGCCGCCTTCCCCCGGGTGGTCCAGCGCTCGCCGAAGGGCACCGCGAGTTGGTCGAGCGTCCTGGCGATCTCCTCCGCCGAGATCCGGGCAGTGAGCTCACCGATCGACAGCCGGGTCCAGTCGGTTGTACGGCGGGGGAACGGCTCGGTGTTGCCGGCGACGCGGGTCGTCACATCGTCGTCGAGGTAGCGCCGCATGCCTGCCAGCTCACGGGTCGCGGAGAAGTAGCCGACCGTCGTCATGTACGGATCCGCGGCGTCGCCGTGTTCATCGAGAAGCTTCTGGCCAGCGAGGAGAAGCACCTCGGACATACGGATCTCGGCCAGCGTCAGACGGATGCCGTGGGCACAGACACCGAGATACTTGCGCCCCGGATCCTCCTCCGACACCTCCTTCTCCTTGGAGAAGAACGTGTCGCGCACGTCGAGCACCTGGGGCGGGAACACCGCTACCCCACGTCCATAGAGCGCGGTGACCTGGTTGAGGGCGTTCCGCACTGTCGCCGTGGATGCAACCACAAGGGCGCGGACAGTCGTACCGCCTTGCTCGTAGGAGGAGAGCACGTCCACGGCGTTCTCGAAGACGCCGACAGCCGTCCCGAGCGCACCCGTGATCAAGTGCAGCTCGTCCTGGATGATCAGGTCCGGCGGCCGCAGGCGGCCGACCTTCGCGACGTTGGCTCGGGGGTAGGTCTTGCCGCCCTCGCTCTTCTGGTTGTGGGACTTGCCGGTGCAGCTTCCTCGTGAGTCGGGGTGCCGGTACCCGTGGCGGGGGCAACGTTCAGAGACGTAGCCGAAGAGGCTGGCTGCTTCACCCTCACGGGCGAGGCGGGCGAACTTGTCGACGGTCGCGAGGAGGAACGTGGGCGGGTTGCGGTAGAGCTCGTCGTCGACGGTCGTGATCGGCAGTGGCCCGGCGTCACCGTCGAGCGAGAACGGGCAGTGACCCTTGCGGTCACCACAGCGAACCTCGATCCGCTCGGTGGCTCCGACGGTGTGCAGGTCGCGCTTCGGGTCGATCTTGGAGCCGCACCATGGACAGCGCTGAAGTTGGAGCACCGTCAGCCCGTGCGTCTTGCCGGTGTCTTGTCGAGCGTTCTCGACCTGCTGCTTCGCGTCGGTGTAGCGCTTGGGGCTGACCGCTGAGCCCACCCACAGGCCGATGCTGAACGGGCGCTCGCCCCAAGTGGTGGGATCGGCCTGACGCATCAGCTCCGCTGCGCAGACGAGCGCGGCGGCGCGTTGGAACTGTTGGGAGGTGAGAAGCCGGAGCGTGTAGCGCATGAGGACCGCGACGCCGTCGCCACCGTCCAGTGGTCCGTCGTCGGTCTCGATGACGCCCTGGAGGCGGCGGATCGCGAAGGTGAAGGCCGCCAGCCCGAGGTATGCCTCGGTCTTGCCGCCACCAGTGGGGAAGAACAGCAGCTCGACGTTGGCGGCAGGACCGCTGCGGAAGCCGTCGGTCGGATCGCTGAGCGCTGGCGTTTGGAGCAGGATGAACGCGAGCTGGAACGGCCGCCACGACGCTGCGGCGTCGCCAGCCTTCTCCACTTCGGCGACGGCGTCCTCGATCGACAAGGTCGCTCGCTCCGAGCGCTTGGCGGCGACCTGGGAACGCATTCGCTGGTCTCGCATCGTGCGATTCATGAAGCGGAACGCCTCGAGCGCTTGGGAGTTCGTCTTGAGGAGCTTGAGGCCGGACTCGAGCCGGGTGACGACCAGCCGCGCTTCGGCGATCGCCTCATCAGCGATCTCGGTCAGGTGGCTGGGCAAATGCTCAGCGAGCGCAGACTGTTTGTCGAGCCATTCACGGTAGCCGTCGACGAGCGGGATGAACGCGTCATCTACGCCTGCCGGATCAAGATCCATGAGCACCCGCATAGCCGTCTCGGCCTTCCCAGCACTGCCCGCAACGGTCTGCGGAACGTCTGCTGTCGGCAGCCACGTCGTCTCGACAGAGGTGGCACGCCGCAGGGACTCACCGTCGGCATCGAATCCTTCGCTCCAGGTCACCGATGTGGTGCGGCCGATGGCGAACTCAAGGCGATGCCGGTACTGCAGGTCGAGGCGCTGACGCTCCGGGTCGAGCTCGTCGTAGCCGTCGGCAAGGACGTCGCGGGTCGGCAGGAACACCGCTTCGCCGCTGTTGGCTTCGACCCTCAACTTGGTCTGGAGGAGCCAGTCTCCCGGCGGCGCGTCCATCGCCGTGACCCGGTCGTTTGAAAGCGCTAGTTCGACGATCGTGCGATCCACGCGTGGGTAGAGCTCGACGCGCACCGTGACGTCTGAATCCAAGGTGATCGGCGGGAGGACGACGTGCTCCGCGTGGTCGCGTACATCGATCTCAACGGTGCGCTCGAAGGGGATCCGTCGGGAGAACTGGATCTTGCGACCATCCTCGTTCTCCTGACGGAACGACTCATACCGCCCCCACGAGGCAGTCACACTGAGGACTCCGCATTCGCGCGGAACCTGGAATCGGAGCCCCATCGATGATGGGTGCGTCAGCGCGCCCTTCGCGCCCTCATCTCGGTCCTCGTCCTCTTCGGCCGGGTCCTCATCCGTCGGCACCGGGACGCCCGACTGGCCGTTGGTGATGGGATCGAGATCGCTGACAGCGAGTCCGGTCTCGGCAGGATCTGCGCCCTCGTCGCCAACGACCCGGACCTCAAGCGTGGGGTCAACTGTGACCGGCGCCAACGCGCCAACCATGTACGCCGCCCGTGGCGTCCCCTTGATCTCCTCCTCCGAGCCATTGCGTGGACCAAGAAGTTCCTGCTCGATCAGCGCCACGAGGTCGGCGCGGACGGGGGTTGATGCGCTGACGGTCATGCGAAGAGTGTGTCCTGTTCCCGCGAGGGTCCCTGGTCAGGGACCTCCTGTCCCTCTTCACGTGCGCGCTCGTGATTCAACTCAAGCAGACGGTCGAGGATCTCGACGCGAGCCGCCGGTGAAACCGTCCACCGCTCCATCTCGCGGTAGGTATGGAAGCCATGGTCGAGCTCGACATCCTCCCAGCCGTACGCCTGCATGACCGCCTCATCGAGCTCGACGTGGAGGGTTCGCATACGCGCGATTTCGTGCTCGGCGACGTGCGGATCGTTGATCAGGTTGTAGATGGCCGTCAGTCCAACGCCACGACGCAACAACGCCTTGGCTCGCAGTTCATGCAACGACGACCCAACGACGGAAAGGCTATCTATGTCTGCCGGAAAGGCAAAGGTTTCAAGGACGTCCGACGGCGTGTACCGAATGGTCGCACCGAGAGTTGAGGAGTAGGTCATTACCCACACCTGGTGAACTGAAGAGCTTAGAAGCGCGAAAACGCCGCGGGAGGAGGTTGGAAACACAACACATGAATCGGCGATTACCTGTCGCGACGACACAATCGTCGGCAAGAAGATCTTACTGACGCGAGGCATGACAACTGCCTCATCGACATGAGCGAGCTCGCGATAAAGAGCGGGCCGCTTGTCTGCGTACTGCCAGTAGCGGTCCGGGAGCGGACGCCGCAAGACAAAGGAGCCGTCTGGCTTAGTCCGCTGTCGCTCCGGCCTAACCGCCTTCTCGATAATATCGAAGACGCCGAACTGGCGCGCCTTTTCGACGGGCCAATCGTGAAAGTTGATGACCCAGCGCGAAGCGGAGGAGTCCGGACGCGTCACCAGATCGTCAGCACCAAGGTACGGCTGCACGACGACCGCATCGCCAGCCCCTGTCGACAGCGCCTTCGCTGCGTCTTCAGCGCTCAGAATGAATCCCTTTCCCAAAACGTACGACCCGACAAACGCACGCCCGGCGCTACTTGCCAGCGCAAGAGGATCTCCCGATACTCTGCGCGCCGGTTCGAGAAGGCTAGAGATCGCTGGCACGACTTCGCCATCAAGCCAGCGCCCGACGGAACCACCTATTGGGCCGTTGAACATCCAAAGGCCGGCATAAATCAAGGTGGCCGATGATGAGGGCCACGGCGCACTCCTAATCGCACGCGCGAGCGTGAAACCATTTCGAAGCAACACGTCAAGGCCAGCTTCGCGGGTGTCGCCCTGGGCCACCGTATTCGTGCAGATGAGCCCGACTGCCGCCCGGTCCCGTAGAAGAACGGCAGCTCGCCGTAGAAAGTGAGAGACCAAGTCGGCTCCGCCAGGCGCACCCGGGCTGGTGGCGGTCGTTAGCCAGTCACGCAGATTCGCGCCAAGCGCTCCGCCCAGCTTCTTCCCGCCGAGAAATGGAGGATTGCCAACTACAGCATCAAAGCCGCCGTGTTCGACGATGACATCCGGGGCCTCAATGACCCAGTGGATCGGCTCCCACCGCTCGTAATCAGTCTCGACGGTCGGTCTCAGCCCCACCTGAAGCCGCTCCAACAGTTTCGTCGCGTTGCCGTCACTCCCAGCAGCCGGAAACGCCTCTTGCAACTGCCATGACAGCGTCTTGAACGCATCGTCAAGCTGCCGGCCGGGCTTCCCTCCCAGCGGGAGGCCAGCAGCGATGATGCCGTCAGCAATCAGCCGCAGCTCAGCCGTCACCCCATGGAGCTGCGCCAAGAGTCGCGACTTGGCTCGCGAGGACCGCATCGGGTCGCGCTCCTCGACTGGGCTCGCCAGTTCGTGCCGGAGCTGAGTCGCCGAGGCGATCCGGGCATCGATGTCCACCAGGAGCTGCTGTTGCATGCGTGATGGCTTGGGATACAAGTGGAGGTATCGGAGTTGCTCAAGCGAGGTCAGCCCGAGTAATGAGTTCCCGCAGAAGACCTTGTCGTCCACGAACGAGAACGGCTTGGTCTTGTCCATCGAGACCAACCAGAGCGACAGCTTGCACATCTCGACCGCCATCGGGTTGATGTCAGCGCCGTAGAGACAGCGGGCAATCACCTCTCTCATCGCGCGGCGGCGGAGTTCCTCGGCGTCACCCGAAGCAGGCTCATCCAGCATGCCTTCAGCGATCCAGGCCTCGACGAGACGTTCTGAGAGATATCGGCCTGCCGCTACGAGGAACGCGCCGGACCCGGCTGCGATGTCGGCGACTTTGAGGTCGAGGATGGCCGCGGCGGACTTGAGCCGCCACTCCTTCTCGTCGTTGGTCTGCAGCGGTCCCGGCTCGTAGACGAGAGGCTGAAGGGCGTGGAGGACGACCTCCTCGGCCAGTGACCGAGGCGTGTAGTGGGCGCCTGCGTTCTTGCGCGAGGGCGTCTCGACCACAACGAGGCCGCCGACGGGGAACACCAGCGGGATGTTGCGCAGGTCGCGGCGGATCAGATTGCCCCAGCTCACCAAGGTGTCCAGCAGTTCGGTGCCTCCGTCGGCCACTGGCGTCAGTAGCCGCACGAGCTCACCGCGCTCCTCGCCGTTCGGCTCCTTCTCGACGAGCTTGGCCAATGCTGCGGCGGTCTTGCCGGTTGCGGCTGGCTGGTGCTCCTTGACCCAGACGGTCAGCGCGGTAGTGAACTTCTTGGAGTCGCCACCGTGCTCGTCGTAGAGGTCGTTGATGGTGCGGAGCGGAATCTCCGGCTCTGCACCGTCCTTGCCGACGAGTCCGAGGATGATGTCGTCGGTCACCTCGGCACAGGAGTAGCCGAGGAGGCCCTCGTAGATGTAGCCGATCTGCTCGACGTCGATCTCGCGGAAGGAGATCCGGCGTCGTTCACCCTTGGCGACGACGGTCTGGACCGACTCGAGCACGTGAAGCATGACGCGGTCGGAGACCTTAAGGCGGAGTCCGCGGGCGTCAGTGGCGTGGAGCCATGGAAAGCGGTCCGGGTCCAGGAGCGATCCGCCGTAGGCAGGCATGCGCATCTCGTCGTAGTTGACTCCCCCGTGCAGCGCTTTGCTGACGGCAAGGAGTCGGTGCCACGCATCGAACGTCTCGTCGAGGTGCTCCTCTCCCCCTGCTGCCTGGGCGCGGAGGCCGTCGAGAAGGTCTCTGATGGCGTACGAGTCCCAATAGAGCTGCTCGGTCGGGAGCATGTCGCGTTCCTCGGCGAAGAGCAGGAACACGATCCGCATCATCACCGTGACGGCGGCTTGATAGATGTCGTCGGGCTTCTCGGTGAGCGGATCGGGGTCACCGGCCTTAGCCGCCTCCAGCCGAGCCTCGGAGAAAGCCTGGACCAGCAGTTCTACGGAGCGGCGGACCTGGGTTCCCAGAGCCTCGGTGATCTCCTCCGCCTCGAGCTCGCTCCGCTTGAAGAGTCGGGTCAGACGCTGTTCGGCGTCGGAGGCGCGGAAGCGACGCTGGTCGATCAAGGTGAAGAAGGCGTCGCGCAGCAGGGGCTCCTCGGCCCACGTCAGCGCGTTCACCATGCCCGAACCCGTCGGCTTGCCTTCCTTCGCCCAGACCAACGCCCACCACTGGCCATCGGTGACGATGCCGACCTCGACCGCTGCCTTGCGCAGCAACATCGCGAGACGGTCGATGTCGTTGGCCGCCCATCCGTCGAGGCCGGCGTCGCGCAGCCCGGACGTCGGCTCGCAGATCAGGAGTAGCGCCACGGGGTTGCCGTCCCTGCCCTGGAGCGCGCCAGTCGCTGTCACCGTGATCTGTTCGCCCGGCGATCGAACCGTCACATCCGAGTCGGTGCGCAAGCCGTCCCACTCGGCGATGTCGTCGAGGACCACGTCGATCCAGGCCCGGCGTACCGCGTCATAGGTGCTCTTCGACTCGGGAGTCTTGGGTTGCTCGACGTACCGGTCGAAGGCTCGCTGCCACTGGGCGTAGGCCTGCTTGAACGTGACCAAGCGGTCGTCGGTGTCGCCAAGGCGATCCACCCCGTTCGGCCACATGTCCTTGAGCACGGGATAGGCGAGGAACGGCCCGTCGACGTCGACCTGGGCGAGCCAGTCACTGTGGACATCGGAGCTCTTGCTCGTGCGCTTCCTCATCGAATCGCCAATCCGTTCACCAAGTCGCGCGGTGCGAGGGCGAAGATCACTGCTGCGGGGAACTCCCAGGGACGGACGTCGTCGTAGCGGGCCTCGACGCCAGCGAGCTCGCGCTCCCGCTCCTCGTCCAGCGCGTCGATGCGGCGCCGGATCTCTCGAAGGTCGCGTTCACTCTGGCGACGCTCGTCGTCGAAGAGGCCGAGCTGGGGGTCGCCTTCGAGCGCTTCCGCCTCCCGGAGCGCGTCACGCAGGGTCTGCTCGAACCTGTCGAAGATCTCGTCCACTCGGGACCGATCTGCTTCCTTGCGTTCGGCGAGGTGGCCTTCGACCTCCCTCCGGCGCCGCTGGGCGCGGTCCTCGACCGCGTGTTGGACACGGGCACGGAGTCCATGGTCTCCAGCGGTGTTCCAGGCGGCCGCGATCTGCGCCGCGATCTGCGCCGGAACAGTCTCGAGATCTGCGTAGTCGAGTGCCGACTCCAAGAGCTCCTCCGCACGCTGTTCGCCCACCGCTTGCCGGCGGGCGAGCCGGGTACCTGCTAGGAACACCTCCTCATGGAGACGCAGGCCGGCGCGACCGACCAGAACGAGTCGAGTCACCGCGACGGCGTACGACTCCTCAAGCCCAGGGACGACCGTGGCGCTAACCCGCTCCAAAGAGCGGTCACCGCCCCACAGCGCTGAGCGGAGCCTTCGAGTTGCACGCTGGAGAAGCGGCGATCCGAGGTGCATGTAGACGACGTTCGGATCCTGGGTCAGCGCCTTGGGATCGAACGCGATCGGCCGTGGCTTGTTCTGATCGAGCCGTGTGTAAAGGCCCCGCGTGACCTGCTCCCAGGAGTTGTCGAGGTTCGGCAGCTGGAACACGGGCACGTCGGTGTCTTCGGAACCGACCAATTCGAGAGGTGGGAGGTGGTTGAGCTCAAACGCAGTCTCGACAACGCGCTGCAGGTTCTCAGGACGAAGGTGGAGCCGCTCACGACTGTCGGCGAGGTTCTGCTCCAGGCGGGCCAACTCGGCGTTGAGCACCTTCTCGCCGCTCATCATGCCGGCGATCGGGTCCTTCTCCGCCTTCGCGCGGCGGCTCTTGATCACGTCGCTGCCGAACTGGCGCTGCAGATCGGGGG
Source organism: Nocardioides marinquilinus (assembly GCF_039543705.1). Lineage (NCBI taxonomy): Bacteria > Bacillati > Actinomycetota > Actinomycetes > Propionibacteriales > Nocardioidaceae > Nocardioides > Nocardioides marinquilinus. The sequence goes on along the minus strand of NZ_BAABKG010000004.1, from coordinate 370,417 downwards.
CGATGATCTCGTTCGCCGAGCCCAGGTCTCGCATGATCTGGTCGATCTTGAGCGCGACTCGCGCGAGCAGATCCACGTCCTTGCTGAGGGCCGTGTCCCCTCCGATGACCGGCGCGAAGTGGCGAATGTCAGGGGCTTCGGTCTGCCCATACCGGTCTACGCGGCCGATCCGCTGCTCGAGGCGGTTCGGGTTGAACGGAATGTCGAAGTTGATGAGTCGGTGGCAGTGGTTCTGGAGGTCGATCCCCTCTCCTGCCGCGTCGGTCGCCAGCAGGATCCGGACGGGGGTCTTGGCCGGGCTCTCGTTGAATCGAGCGCGGATGAGTTCACGGGTCTCAGCATCTGTGCTGCCTTCGATGATCTCGATGCGCTCGTCTTCGAAGCCCTGTTGGCGGAGGATGTCACGGATCCAGCGGAGAGTGTCGACGTACTCCGTGAAGACCACCAGGCGCTCGTTGTTCCAGTCGCCATGCGAACGAAGGGTGCCCTCGATGTAGGAGAGCAATGCTTCGAGCCGGGAGTCGGGTCGGCCTTCGAAGCGGTGACCCCAGTCGCTGAGCCAGTCGAGGTCCTCGACGTCGGCGTCCGTGAGCGGCGGCAACGAGCTCCTTGCTTCGCGGAGGGCCTCTAGCTCAGGCTGGTCGGTCTTACCCTCCTCAAGCTCGTCCGCGTCCGGGCCAAAGATCTCGTCGTAATCGAGGTCGAAGTCGACGTCCAGCCCTCTGGTCCGGGTGTCGCGGTAGACGTCGACGGTCCGGGCGAACGCCACCGGTGACGAGAAGAAGCGCTTCTTCAACAGCAGCGTCGCCATGTCGCGGGCCGACCTGCTCCCGCCGCCTTCCGCGACCGCCTTGTCGCGCCGCTGGGTGAAGGCGAGCAGTCGGTCATAGGCCGTCGACTCATCGGCGGTCGGGGTGTAGGGCAGCTGGCTGACCTTGCGGTCGACGAAGCCCTTCGCCTCCTTAAGGTCTCGTTTGAGGCGGCGGACTGCGACCTCTTCAAGGGCAGCCGGGTCGATCTTGTTGCCACGGACGAAGCGCTGCGGATCGATCATCTCAAGCAGCGCCGTGAAGGACTCCGTGTAACCGTTGTGCGGCGTAGCGCTGAGGAAGAGGCGGTGTTCGGAGCGCTCGGCGATCTCGCGAATGGCCCGGGTGCGCTGCGAGTCGACCGCATAGCCACGACGCTCTTGTCCCACCTTGTCAGTGCGCACGGGACTGCTCGGGGCAACGTGGTGTGCCTCGTCGACGACGAGGATGTCGAAGGCGAATCGGTGGATGCTGCCGGCGAACGCGTCGCGCAGCTGGCGCTGGGCACGCTGTCCCGGCAGCCAGGCCATCGAGACGATGATCCGTGGGAAGAGAGTGAACGGGTTCGCGTGTACTCCGTGGGATCGGCGTACATCCTTCATCGTGTCCGAGTTGACGACGGTGAAGTCGAGGCCGAACTTCTCCTGCATCTCGTCCTGCCATTTGAAGACCAGACCTGCCGGGCAGATCACGATCACTGTGCGTGCCCGGTGACGCAGGAGGAGCTCCTGAGTCACCAGGCCCGCCTCGATGGTCTTGCCCAGACCGACGTCGTCGGCCAGCAAGAGATTCGCACGAGGGCTGGCCAGGGCTCGCTTGAGCGGCGTGAGCTGGTACGGCTCGACGTTGGCGCCGCTGCGGAAAGGGGCTTGGACGGTGCCGTCGTCAGCGCTGGTGATCGCACCCCAGCGCAAGGCGTCGACGAAGGCTGCGAGTCGGTTCGGGTCGTCGAACTTGTCGGGGTCGATAACCTCGGGGAGCCCACGATGCGCTAGCGCACTCCTTCCTTGCTCGAGTTCCCATACGACTCGCAACTCGTGCCCGAGGCGGTCCTCCTGCACGGACTGGAGGGTGACAGCGTGCTGAAGCTGCGTGGCGGCGTCGTCAGCGGTGCTCCTACCGAGGCCCTGCTGCTGCACGTCGACAACCGCCCAGTTGGCTCCGCGCACGGTCACGATCTGTCCGACCTCGGGCACGGCGGCGGCGCGCGGAACCACAACTTCTGTCACATCCGTAGACCTTAGTGACGACCCCCGACGGATATGGCCGTTTGGGCGAGACGCGCACGCCGACAGGACACAATGTTGGTGGCGCCCGTCGACGCGCGCAGGGAGATTCATCGTCTGGCTGATTGCCCGGCGTCGGCGAAACATCGACCGTACGCTCGCGGGCTGAAGACCGTCGTCCTCGATGCCAACGAGCTGTCGCGAGACTTTATGTGCAGAGGTCTGAAGTACCAGCTCCTGGAGCACATGTTCCACGCGACTTGGTTGACCGTTTACGTGCCCGCTGTTGTTCTCGAGGAACTGGTTGCAAACCACCAGCGGGCCGTCGAGCGGAGTGACGGCGAGATCACTCAGATCGCCAAGGTGAGGCGACGTCTCGGTCTAACCCCCATTGCAACGGTGGCGGACCAGTTCGACTACCGGGCATACATAACCGAGCGCTGGGATGAGCGGCTCGCCTTCAACGTCCTCCCGTGGCCAACGGTCCCCCATGAAGAACTTGTGGAGCGGGCCGTGATGCATCTGCCGCCTTTCAACTCGAAGGGCAGCGGATAGCGGGACGCGCTCATCTGGTCGGACGTACTGGCGCTCGCCGCGGAGGGACTCGACATCGCGTTCGTATCATCCGACAGAGTGTTCGGCGATGCAGGAGGCAAACTTGCTGACGTCCTCCAGGAGGACGTGAACCGAGTCGGTGGCAGGGTCGAGTTGATTCGCGACTTTGGAGCGTGGCTCCTTGAGCAGCTTCCGTGGGAGGCTGAGAGCTTGCCCGCGGCCGTCAAGATCAGTCGGGATGCCGAGTTCTACGACTTCTACCTGAAGTCCGACTTCCAGTCGGAACTTGTCCCAGAACTGGCCGACCTCGGTTTCGACACGGCTCCCTATTCGGTAACCATCGAAGACGTGGAGTGGAACGGCCACTTCGGTCCGTGAGCGAGGCAGCTGTCCCGCCCGACCTGACCTTGGTCGAGTACGACATCGGCCAGTCGGTGCGTTTCACAGCGGTGTTCGACCGTGAGGTCGGGGGAGAAGACGACTGGGAGGGGTCGCGTCTCGAAGTCGGCGGCGGATGGCAAGTGACCGGTTCCATCCCAATGGTTGTCCGGTCGGCCGTTCTCTTCGGCGGAGAGTTCGGACTCAGCATCGACGAGGTGGCATGGCGACGAGCTGATGGCCGCGGCCCAGGCCGTGAAATCTATCGACCCGAGCTTGACTCTGCGCAGTTGGCTCTAGACCTCGCGTGATGACGTTCTTTCAGGTCCATTGCAGAGCTCCGAGAGACGGCGGTTAGATGCGCACATGGCGGATGAAGACCTTCGACGGGCGTAGAACACTAGGCCACGGTGTGCATGAGTCGCCGCCGCGGGTACGCGTACTGCGAGCAGAACAATCATGGCACCGCCTTGCGCTGACGGGTCACCTTCGTGACAACCGAAGACGGGCCTACCGCCAACCAACTGCGCAGACGGGTGGGCAATACTGGTTTCGAACCAGTGATCTCTACGGTGTGAATCCCCGAGTGAGTGTCGCCACACCTTCGCGCCGGCGGGCTCACGCTACGACGTGCACCCGCTGGGTGCGGCGGTACGAGCAGACTGGCGGCTCGCATGCGCAACCCGAACCCCACGTCGGACCTCAAAACGCCCGCTACTTGCGCTTGAGCGCAACCAAGAGTGGCTCCAGTTGCAGGAGGCCGCTGAGGACATCGTTGACAGTCCGCTGCGAGATGCCCGGATCAGGTGGCGTCTGCACCCGCTTCGCTGACGTGTGAGCAACCAAGCCGCGTAGAGCTCCGAACGTGTCCATGTCACCCAGCCAAACAGGATCAAGGTCTCCGTCGCTCACGCCGATGGGCAAGAGCAGCCTGAGGAGGTTCTTCTGCCTGATGCCGTGGTTGTCCCGTGTGACGTAGTCACCATGTTTCTTGATGACATTCTTCACGGTTGCGTCGAGTGTGTCGTTGGGGCTTTGCTTTGCGAGCGACGCCGGCGGCGCGAGTTGCTTGTCGTTGTACATCATCAGCGTCGTCACACACCGACTGAGGCGCTGGTGGTCGATCCACCGGTCCCGAGCCGCTGTCAGGACCCCGGCGACCATGTCTTCGACGTAGTTTTCGATCTCAGCGTGAACGAGCAGCACGAATCCTCGAACGTAGTCGTATTCCTCAGCCGAGTATCGGGCCTTCGGCGACGGGAGGAACCGTGCAGCCAGTTGGCTCGTACGGCGATCGAGATGGTTGTACCTAGCTGTAGGCAATCCGACCGTCCACGCCTCGACTTGGAATAGGAACCGCCGGAGCGGAGCCAAGTAGGAGTGAGAGGCTCGCTCCCCAGATTGAGAGCCGATCGTAGATCGAATCCGTGCTCTTGGTCGTTGTGGTCACAGATTCACGGAACTCCAGGTTCTCACAAGCGGCCTTGAACGCCTCGATCACCTCGGCGGACTTGTCCAGCATCCCGGCACGAATGTCGGCGTCGCAGGCATAGAACATCAGCGCATCAAAAACTGCCCGGTTGAACGGTCGCTCGTACTGGTTGAGGTTCCACCTTCGGAAGGCATCCCTTCCGAAGATGGAAGTGACGGCCCGGACGCCCTCAAGGCATTGCTGGGCCTCAGCCTCGACCCGGGATGGATCCTTCGCCATCTCCACATTCAACGACTTACACGTGAAATCGAAGAGGTCCTTCAGATTGCCTGTGTACTCTGGCAGGAAGCGCGTGAACGCGAAGAACCGAACGAGTAGTTCAACGTCCCGCATACGAAAGTCTGGGCGACCGTCCCGACGCATGAGCGAGGCGAAGTCGGTGTTCTCGGCGGTGTAGTCATTCACGAACGCCACGAACTTGCCCGGATGCAGCGCCTGCCTGAGTTCTTGAGGGCTCAGCGGGACGTTGGCAGTGTTCAGCCGCAGGAACACCAGGTAGAGGAACTCCTCGCGCTTCCAGTTCCGTACCACCATCGTCCGGATGGTTTGGGTGTCGAGCGCAAGACGTTCTGCCTCCGGCAGCGCTTCGTACGAAAAGCGGTTGAGGTCTTTTCGAAGGTCAAGCCCACTGAGTTTGAAGTCGCCGCGTGCGAACTGCTCGATGCTGAGAAGGCGCTGTTTCCCGTCCAGCACCAAGAACTCTCCGCGGCGTCCCTTTCGCTCCGCGAGGACTACCTGCGGAACGGGTAGTCCGACGATCAGCGACTCAATGAACCGGCTCTTCTTTCGGCGATCCCAGGCATCTCGGCGCTGGAAGATGGGATCAAGCTCCAGGTTTCCGCGCAGGATCTGACTGAGCAGAGTCTCCGTCGTCCAGTCGGTAGATACCACCATGGCGTCGAAGGTCTCTTCGCCCGAGAGATCTCCAAGATCGTCCTCGGTCTCCGCGAAGAGCTCATCCTCCTCGTTCGACTCTCGGACGTCCTCGTCGGGTTGTTTAGTCATCTCGTCCTTTGCCGTCACCACTACTTCGATCTGGATGGCCTCCACAGTAGCCATCTGCGTCTCGCTCGCGATAGGAGTGGAAGAGGCCGAGGGCCGCAAACCAAGGCAACACGAGCGCGGCCACCGCAGGCTGCTGGTGGTCACTAGAACCTCCTCTTGAAGCCGTGCCGGCGCTTGATGGCCTCCAGGGCTTCCACCGCGCGCCGACCCGCGTCTTCCATGGCCTTGGTGTATCGACGAGTTGTCGCGAACCGTATGTGACCCACTAGCTCCATTACCGCCGGCAGATCCGCGCCCCCGGCCAAGAGCCAGCTGATGTGGCTCGCCCTGAGCGCGTGGAACTTCAGGTACGGGAGGCCTGCACGCTCAATGCCGCGGCGCCACACTTGCTCGCGGAAGTAAGTCCGTGAGATCGGCAGGCCTCCCGGCCATGCTGCCTTACGGAGGACCGTCCAGCGGTCAGGCAATACCTGGTTCGGCTGCTTGCCGAACGTCGGTCGCTCCACTTGGCACATGCCTCCGGCCTTGTTGGGCATCGACAAGAGCAGGTCGTCGGCAGTCAAACCTCGCGTGGCAATCACATGAGATACACATGCGCGCGCGTCGTCACTGAGCGAGACCATCTTGAGGTTCGCCCGCGGCCCCTCCTTGGGATAGTCCTTGAAGAGGTACGGCGTGCCGTTAGCGGTTTGCGAGATTGGGAGTTCCAGAAGGACCCTATTCACCGTGGCCACCTGGTAGTTCAGCGAAAGGTCCGAGACCTTAAGGCCGGTCAGATCGCCCCACCTCAAACCGGTCTCGACGTCCAGACGAACAACGGGCAGCTACCACGGGTCGAGCGCATCAAGAAGGGGGCCCACCTCTTCCAGGCTGTAGATCTTGACCGGCTTCGTCACCCGGCGCGGGATCTCAACTCCATGGCACGGGTTCACCTTGATCAAACCGTCGCGGAGGGCACTTGCGGCCCCGCGAGGCTGCGAGGATCGTTTGGAGGTCATGAAGCGCCCCTCAATTGTCGTGGCCGACAGCCCGTCGGCACGCATCCGCGCCACCCAGCCCTGAACGTGTGAGGTGCGAATCTGCCGCAGCTCCAGCCGACCAAAGCGCGCCCGGATGCCGCGCTTGGGAGCGTTCCAGTGAGCTCTGTAGGTGTTGCGAGTCGTAAGTTCTCCGCCTCGATTCGCGAGCCAGAAGCCCTCGAAGCACTCAGCGACCGTCATGCGTCCAGGCAGTGGGTCAAACCAGGATCCCTCTCGGACCTTGGCCTCTTCGTCACGCGCCGCGATCAGCGCGCCACGCTTCGTTGGGCAAGTCGCCGTCTTGCGACGCTGGACGCTGCCGTCCTCGGCCGTGACGTAGTAGGTGCCGCGGTAGCCGCGGCCGTCCTTCTTAGAACCAGCCATTGGGACTGTCCTCTTCTGTGTGAAGCAGGACAGAGGCATCGGTTTCCGCTCGTGCACAGATTGCGCGAACGGGGTCCCCAATGGACCCCAAATAGCCCCCACGGCCTTGAATGGCCGGGAGTTGGTCGAGCGGATACTGCCTCTGACCTGCGGTTTTGTGTGGGCGATACTGGGTTCGAACCAGTGACCTCTTCGGTGTGAACGAAGCGCGCTACCACTGCGCCAATCGCCCGTGCGGTCGCTGACTGTAGCCCATCTGCGGGGGCCTCTGAGAAATCCGCGGCGGCAGTGCAACCGAACCACTCCCGAGGGCGTCCTAGGAGGTAGGGGGCTGCTGTCCCCACGGCTCTCGGACAGGGGTTCCAGACATGACGCAACCGCCGCGTGCTCCCGCGGTCAGCGCCGACATCGCGCTCCACTGCGACGACCAGCAGGGTCGACCGATGGCGTTCATCGCCACGTTCTCCTACGACCCGCACGACCCGTTCGCCGTCGTCGTCACCTTCCACGTGCCGGCGGGCGACATCCCGTGGACGATCGCCCGCTCGCTGCTCACGCAGGGGCTGGCCGAGCCGTGCGGGGAGGGTGACGTCCGGTTGCGGCCGGCGGTCGACGAGGACGGGCGGGCCGTCGTCCGCATGGACTTCCACTCCCCCGAGGGGCGGCTGCGGGCCGGCGTCCGCACCGGCGAGCTGCTCTCGTTCCTGCGGCGCACGTGGCTGGCCGTCGCGCCGGGTGAGGAGTCGATCGACCTCGACTCCCTCGTCGCCGCGCTGCGCTAGCTGCCGGCTACTGCCCGAGCAGCTCGGGCTCCCGCGCGCGCCAGGTGGCAGCCGCGGCCCGGGTCACCTCGCCGACCGCGAGCTCGCGGTCGCCCCACCGCGTCACCGGCTGGACGTCACGGGTGGTGGAGACCAGGAAGACCTCGTCGGCCTGCTCGGCCACCTCGATCGGCTCGTCGACCTCGCGCCCGCCGTGCCAGTCGAGCAGCAGGGCGCGGGTGACGCCGGCGAGGCAGCCGCTGGCGAGCGTGGGGGTGCGCAGCTCGCCGTCGACGACGTAGAAGACGTTGGTGCCGGTGCCCTCGCAGAGGTGGCCGGCCAGGTTGGCGAAGACCGCCTCCCCCGCGCCCTGCCGCTGCGCCTCGGCGAGCGCGACGACGTTCTCGGCGTACGACGTCGTCTTCAACCCCGCGAGCGCACCGTGCTCGTTGCGCCGCCACGGCACGGTCACCACGGCGGCGGTCTCGGGCTGTGCGCCCATCGGGGCGGCGACCACGACGACGGTCGGCGGGTGGTCGCCCCGCCCGGAGCCCAGCGGTGCCGGCCCGCCGGTGACGGTGATGCGGATGCGGCCGAGCGGGAGGTCCTGACCCGCGAGGACGGCGTCCACCCCGGCCCGGACGACGGCGTCGTCCACGACCGGCAGGCCCAGGCCGGCGGCCGAGCGGGCGAGCCGCTCGAGGTGCAGCGTGAGCGCGAACGGCTGTCCGTCGACGACCTTGATCGCCTCGAAGACGCCGTCGCCGACGGTGAGGCCGTGGTCGACGACGGACACCGCCGGGCCGGTCGGGTCGTCGAGCAGTGTTCCGTCGATCCAGGCGCGCATGCGCGACACGATGGCACGCGAGGCACCGCTGCGGCGCGCCGAGGCATACCCGGTTTGGCGGCCCCGAGGGCATCGGTTAGTGTTCACACGCGCACCAAGCAGAACGGCCCCGGCCGCTCACGCAACCGTGCCGCAGGCGGACATAGCTCAGTTGGTAGAGCGCAACCTTGCCAAGGTTGAGGTCGCGAGTTCGAGTCTCGTTGTCCGCTCGGAGAGGTCAGTGTCCCGGCCTCCAGCCTGGAACCATGGTGGGTTGGCCGAGAGGCGAGGCAACGGACTGCAAATCCGTCTACACGGGTTCAAATCCCGTACCCACCTCCACGCACAGCTCCACAGCACCACCCCGGGCGATTGGCGCAGCGGTAGCGCGCTTCCTTGACACGGAAGAGGTCACTGGTTCAAACCCAGTATCGCCCACCAGTCACCGAGGCCCCCGATCTGCAGCCGCAGGCCGGGGGCCTTCGTCGTCCCCGCCCCCGGTGCGGTGCCCAGCACGATTCCGGACGCCGCGCAGGCGGTTGGCGACAGACCCGTCCCCAGGGGTGAACGGGCGGCGAAACGCGACCTGGTCCCCCGGCTCGCGACCTACGGTCCGCGGCGTGAACAAGATCCCCGCCGCGATCGCGGCCGCCGTCCTGACCCTGTCCACCACCGCCGTCGCCGTGGCCGTCGCCTCCCCCAGCGAGGCGGGCGGGCTCGGCTACTCCAACTGCGACGCGCTGCACCGCGACTACAAGCACGGCGTCGCCAAGAGCAGGGCAGCCGCGGCCAAGCAGGTGCGCGACGGCTACGGCCGCCCGGCCTTCGGCAAGCGCGCCAAGCGTGTCTACGCCGTCAACCACCGCAGCCTGGACCGCGACGGCGACGGGACCGCCTGCGAGGCCTGAGCCTCGGCACGACGACGCCCCCGCCGTCCGCGAGCGCGGTCGACGGGGGCGTCGGCGTGCCTGTCGGGTCAGCCGTGCACCCGGTCGGGCTGGTCGGGGACGACGCCGCCGCGCCGGCGGACCGGGCCGAAGCTGCCGTCCCGCTGCTCGGCGCCCTCGGTGGAGCACGGGTAGCGCCCGTCGAGCTTCGGCAGCGGGTCGATGAACATCGGGGTCACCAGCCACTTGCCGTCGGCGCCGTAGCGGCCGCGGAAGAACGCCCGGCACATGATCTCGTTGCTGTTGCGGTTGAGCACGATGTGCGCGCGGGTGGCGTCACGCACCATGACCACGTCGGTCGAGGCGTCGCCGCCGGCGATCACCGGCCGCAGCCGCTTCGGGGCGAGGCGCAGCGCAGCCTTGCCCTGGATGCCGAGGATCTCCTGGTTCACCCAGCAGCGCTTGCCCTGCACGTACGGCATGATCCGCTGGTTGCCGTCGCGGTAGCCGCCGCAGCCGAGCAGGTCCGGCGTCACGCGGCCGTTGCGCAGCACGGTGCGGATGCCGATGGTGTGGCGCGCGGGGACGCCGGCGCCGGGCGACCACACCTTGGCCCACAGGTCGGGCGAGGCGCTGACGACCCACGGCGTGATGCCGGCAGCCTTCAGCGTGCGGATCAGGTCGCGCTGCGGCTGGTAGTAGCGCACCCACCGGATCTGGCGCGTGCTGCCCACCCGCCACGTCGCGCCCTTCGGCGACGACAGCGCGACGCGCCGGGCGTCGCGTGCGATGCGCTTGACCTGCTTCGGCGTGCGACCGGCCATCAGCTGCGCCATCCAGATGTAGCCGGCGTTGAGGTGGCGGTGGTCGTAGCGGCCCGCGAAGCCGGGCTTGCCGTCGGTCGTGGTCTGCTCCAGGCGCATCGAGAGGATCTCGTCGGCGCACCGGATCGCCTGGGGCGTGCGGCGTCCGGTGGGCAGCCGCTCCCCCGCCGGCGCGAGCGGACCGCAGGCCCGGCGCAGCGCCTTCGCGGCGGCCGGGGTGAGCCAGCGGTTGGTCGTCGTCCAGTCCTTGCGGCGGGGCTGCAGCACGAGGCCCTGGCGGATCAGCCAGAACGTCGTCTGGTCGCTGATGTCGTTCTTGATCATCGTGTTGTCCCAGTCGAAGACCGCGACCGGGTTGCCCTTCACCGGGCCCGAGCAGCGGCCGACGTCGTCGATGACGCGCTGCAGCCGCTCGCCGACGTCGCCGTACCACCGGTCGGCGAGCTCGAGCTGCGGACAGGCCCGGGCCGGCTCGGCCGCCGCCGGTGGCGGGGCCGCCGGCGGGGACGCCGCTCGCGACGCCGCGAGCGGCGCGAGCAGGGTGACGGCGAGTGCCGCGACGGTGGCGGCGCTCAGCGTGCGGAGCAACGGACGACGACGTCGGATCTGGTGCACCCGTCGCACGCTACGACCCCGCGACACCCGCAGGAACCCCCCGCGGGCGCCGGCTCGCCCAGGCAGAGACGAGGGAGCCGGGGTGCAGCGAGGCGGTCAGCCGGCGCGGCAGCGGCGCCGCGGCGAGGACGGCGCGACGCTCGGCCTGGGCGGCGTCCCAGAAGGCCTGCTGGGCGTGGTCGGCGGTCGGGTCCGGCGCGAACACCGCGACGTCGGCGGCGCGCGCGAGCTCCAGGCCGGTGCCGAGCCGACGGGCCTGGGCGAGCCGACCGAGGTGCTCGGGCACGGGCCGGCCGCTGTCGCGGGCGGCGTCCACGACCTCCTGCCACGCGTGCACGTAGACCATCGGCCAGCCCGCGCGGCGGCGCCGGCGACGTCGCATCAGCTTGACCAGCGGCACCAGCACCACGCCGAGCAGCAGGACGCCGGCGAGCGCGAGCCCCGTGGTGCGGAGCGCGCTGCCGAGCCCGGGCTCGTCGGCCGCGTCGGGGGTGGCGGCCGGGTCGGGCAGCCGCGGGTCGCGTTGGTCGCGCAGCCAGTCGTCGGGCGGCGTCGCCGGCGGGTCCTCCTGCGCCGGCTGCTCCGGTCCGATCGAGCGCGAGCCGAGGTAGCTCGGCTGCCGGATGATCCGCCAGGTGCCGTCGTCGACCTGCACCTCGACCCACGACTCGACATCGGTCTCGGCGACGCGGCCGCGACGGTCGGGGTAGGCACCGACGACCAGGCGCGCCGGGACGTCGAGCCGTGAGGCGGCCAGCGCGACCAGGGCGGTGTACTGGTGCGGCGTGCCCACGACCCGACGCGCCCCCAGGAAGTCGCGACCGAGGTCGTCGGTGGTCTGGGGCGAGGCGCCGTCGAGGCGCACCAGCCCGTTGGTGCGCAAGTAGCGCATGAACGTGACCAGGCGCTGCATCGGGTCGGTGCGCAGCCGCTCGAACGGGCGCAGGTAGCGGTCGAGCGCGCGACCGGCCGGCTGCCGCTGGTCGCCGTCGATCTCGGCCGCGCGGGTCGAGGGGCTCCATCGGGTCTCGGGCAGCACCGCGGTCAGCGTGTAGCGGTCGCGCGGGTCGACGCCGTCGACGACGAGGGCCGTGCCGGTCGACTGGTTGTAGCGCACCTGATCGATCAGGGTGCGCCCGCCGGTGTAGTCGAGCTCGAGGCTCGTCAGCTCGCCCACGGTGGGCAGCCAGTCACTGCGGTAGCCCGGCCGGATCCGCACCTCGACCGTGACCTCGTCGCCGTCGGTGAGCGGCGTGATGCTGCCACCGACGCGCTGGAAGGTGCCTTCGGCGGCGTCGCCAGGCGAGCGCTCGGCGGCGACCCACGCCGTGCCGTCGTACTGGTCGAGGGCCGCGAAGCGCACCGGCGTGCCACGTGGGACGCCGGTCGCCCGCAGCAGCTCGCGGCGTCCGGCACCGTGCAGCGACCAGGGGTCGGAGACGTCGGCGGTGTCGACGCGCTCGGCGGCCCGCCCTCGCAGCACGACGCGGTCGGTCGCGTCGGCCACCGGCAGGACGCTGGTGACGACCGTGGACACGACCCCGATCGTCAGCGCCGCCACCACCAGCTGCGCGAACGGCGAGCGGTCGCCCGGCCGGCGCGCGACGACCCGCTCCTGGCGCACCGCGGCCCACCACAGGCACAGCACCGCGACGACCCCGGCCCGCAGCAGGAGCGAGCCCGGCGCCGAGCTGCCCACGAAGATGGCCGCCGCGAGCCCCACCAGCACCGGGACGGCCGGCACGAACGGACGCCGCGTGCCCAGGGCGAGCCAGGCCGCCGTCCCGCCGGCGAGGTAGCCGATCGCGAACGGCACCAGCATCACGGTGCCGTCGGCCACCACCGGCGGCAGCGTGCTGACGAGGTCGAGCGGCGCCGTCGGCGTCTCGCCGAGCACCCGACCCGTCGTCGAGGTCGACGGCACGACGTAGTCGCCGGGGTCCTTCAGCGCGACGAGCGCCCCGACGGGGGCGTAGAGCAGGATCATCGCCACCGCGTAGAACCAGCCGCCGTGCTCGACCCGGGCGAGCCACGCCGCCAGCACCACCGCGAGGACGACGGGCGCGAGCCCCACCACCAGGTAGCCGCGTGAGGCGAAGGTGACGTCGAGGACGCTCAAGACGACGCCTGTGGTCACCAGCACCATCACGGCGTCGAGCAGCGCCCCGCGCGCGGTGGTCATCGGCGTCCCATCGCGAGCAGTCCGGGCAGCTGGGCGAGGCCCGCGGCGACCACCTCGCGCTCGGCGCGGACCTCGCTCGACCGGGCCGCCGCGGAGGGATCGGCCACGACGCTCATGCGCGAGACGTCGCGGTGGAAGGACGACGCGGCGCCACGCAGCTCGGACGGCGCCCGCCCGGACCCGGTCACCTGCACCACCAGCCCGGTCGCCGCGACCGCGGTGGCCGCCGCGGCCGCGACCGCGCGGTAGTCACCGGCCTGGCGGGTGAACGCGCAGGTGCGGTCGAGGACGGCGTCGGCCACCCGCCCGGTCACCACCTCGTCGCCACAGCGCAGGTAGACCTCGAGGTCGTCACGGGTGGCGCGCAGCGCCAGCGAGGCCGCGATGGAGACGGCCAGCTCGAACTCGGCGCTGCCGCGGTAGGACGCCGGCTCGTGGTCGACCAGCACGGTCACGTGCCCGCGTCGCGTGGTGTGGTACTGACGCACCTGCAGCCGCGACGTCTTCGCCGACGACCGCCAGTGCACGTGGCGCAGGTCGTCGCCGGGGGCGTACTCGCGCAGGGCGTGGAAGGCGAGATCGCTCATGGACAGCTGCTCGCTGGCGCTGCCCTCGAGGTCGTTGCTGAGGCCGGTGGCGAACCCCGGCACGTCGCGCGTGCGCGGTCGCACCAGCACGGTCTGCCCGGTCGAGACCTCGACGCCGCGACGCGTGAGCCTGACCGGGTCGGCCCGCACGTAGCGGACCGGGCCGGCGCGGTAGACGCCCCGCGGCCTGGCGGGCAGCTCGACGGCGCGGGTCAGGGTCGCGAAGGGTGCCAGGAAGGGCACCGCGACCACCGCGGACGTCGCACCGTAGGGCACCTCGAAGCGTGCCCCGAGCAGCGGCAGCGCGCCCGCGTGCACCTCGAGCTCGGCCGTCGGGACGCCGCCGCCGTCCTGCACGCGCCGGGGGCCCACCTGCAGCTCGGCCCGCGGCTGGCCCGGCAGGCACACCCACACGACGCCGAGCACGACGAGCGTGACGGCCACGGTGCCGAAGACCACGAACTCCTGCCAGGCGAGCCACAGCCCGAGGGAGAGCACGAGAGCGCCGCACGGCAGCACGGCCCGACCCAGCGGGGTCAGCACACCGACCGCGGCCCGGCCTCCGATCCGTCGACGCTCGCCGCCGACGGCGGGACCGACGTCGTCAGGCACGACGGCGCGGCGCCGCCACCCGCCCGAGCAGCGAGTCGACCACCTCGGTCACCGATGCGCCACCGAAGAGCGCCTCGGGCTGCAGCAGCAGCCGGTGGCAGAGCACCTCGTGCGCCACGGTCTCGACGTCCTCGGGCACGACGTGCCCGCGGCCCTCGGCGAGCGCCCAGGTGCGGGCGGACCGCACCCAGGCAAGGCAGCCGCGCGAGGAGATGCCGAGCCGGACGTCGTCGGCCTCGCGGGAGGCCTCGGCCACCATGCGCACGTAGGTGACGATGGCGCGGTCGACGTGCACCAGGTCGGCCAGGGACCGCATGCGCAGCACGTCGGCGGTGCCGGCCACCGGGGTGAGGCCGGCCGCCCGGTCGCGGATGCGCGATGCCAGCAGCAGCTCTTCGGTGGCCTCGGGCCCGGGGTGGCCGACGCTGGTGCGCATCAGGAACCGGTCGAGCTGGGCCTCGGGCAGCTGGTAGGTGCCGGCCTGCTCGATCGGGTTCTGGGTTGCGATCACGACGAACGGCTCGCCCAGGTCGTGGGTCTCACCGTCGACGGTGACGTGCCCCTCCTCCATCGCCTCCAGGAGCGCGGCCTGGGTCTTGGGCGAGGCACGGTTGATCTCGTCGGCCAGCAGCACGCTGTGGAAGACCGGTCCGGGGTGGAACCGGAACTCGCCGCGCCCCTGGTCGTAGACCGTCACCCCGGTGACGTCGGACGGGAGCAGGTCGGGCGTGAACTGGATGCGGGCGAAGCTGCAGTCGAGCGACTTCGCCATCGACCGGGCGAGCATCGTCTTGCCGGTGCCGGGCAGGTCCTCGAGCAGCAGGTGACCGCCGGTCACCAGGCACGACAGCGACATCCGGACGACGTGGCGCTTGCCGAGCAACGCCTGCTCGACGTTCGCGACGACCCGCTCGAAGGTGGAGGCGAACCACGCGACGTCGTCGGCTCCGAGGGCGTCCGGCGTCATGGGAACGGCGGCGGTGCTGATGTCGTCGGGCCTCGTCCTAGACCGAGACGCCGGTGCGCTCGTCGTCCTCGCTGGGCTGCTGCTCCTCGCGGCGGGCGAGCAGCGAGAGCGCGACGCCGACGAGCAGCAGCGGGATGCCGACCACGTAGCCGATGATCGGCACCGTCTTGCGCACGAGGTTGAGCTTGGAGACGTTCGACTTCGCCTCGTCGACCGACTCGGTGACCTCCTCATCCGTGAACGCGATGTCGACGGAGATGAAGGGGTTGCCGTCGGAGTCGACCCGCTCCTGCTGGTCGGTCTGGTTGACGATCGAGCCGGTGAGCGGCTCGATCCAGATCTCCTTGCGGTCGGTGTAGGTGCCGTCGATGTCCTCGGTGAGCTGGACCGGCGCGTCGTCGACGGCGACGGTGTAGACGTAGACGTCGAGCCCCTGGAGGGTCTCGGTGCGGTCGTAGTCGGCCTGCACGGCCTGGCCCATCACGCTGTCCCAGTACTGGTAGGACTTCTTCTCGGCCTCGAACGGCCACTTGTTGATGAGGCCGGTCTTCTGCTCGGCCCCGGCCGGTGCGACGTCGGGGTCGTTGACGGCCTCGCCCGTGGTGCGGTCGCTGGCAAAGGCGTCGCTCCCCGCGGTGATGAGCCGGTCGTCGGGGTCGTTCGCCTCGACGCAGCCGTCGACCTCGCCGACGTCCTTGACCAGGCAGGAGAACGTCTCCCACACCACGACGTCGTCGGTCGACTTCGCCGAGTCGACCCGGGTGTAGCTGTAGGCCTTGACGGGGGTCTCCTCGCCGCCGACCACCGCCGTGCCGGCGAGCCTGGTGGTGCTGTCGGTGTCCAACGGCACCTTCAGCAGGGCGGACGACGCCCACACCTGGGCGAGAACCGCCGTCACCAGCAGAAACATGCCGACCACCAACGCGGCCAGGCTCAGCTTCGATCGCACGAGCGCCCCTCCCAAGGATCCCTCAAGTCCGACGCACCCTAGCAACGTCGGAGCCGGTTCGTGGTCGCCGTCACACACGATCACCAAGGCGCGTCGTGGGCGCACCTCGGGCGAGGCCCGGCGGCGGCCGACGGGTCGCCACTACAGTCGCCGCCATGGCTGCGGAGACCAGGGGCGAGGACGCCGACCCGCGCGCCCGTGTCGACGCTGCGACGACGGGCGACGGCGACCGGCCCGGGACCCGCAGCCGGCTGACGGGGCTCGACGGCCTCCGGGGCGTCGCGATCCTGCTCGTGGTGGTCTCGCACGGCTGGCTGCTGTGGCCGACCGAGACCATCGACGGCAACGACGGCCTGCGCATCCTGTTCCGCAACGGCAACTTCGCCGTCACGGTCTTCCTCTTCGCCGCCGGGTTCCTCACCTACCGCTCGCTGGCGGCCCACGGCCTGGCGCGGGCGCGCATCGGCCGGACGACGGTCAGGCGGGTGCTGCGGGTCGCCCCGATCACGCTCGTCGTGCTGCCCGCCGTCCTGCTCGTCGGCGCCTTCGACGGCGACGACACCTTCAGCAGCCGCACCAACGCCGAATCGGTGTGGCACGTGGTGACCTACACCTGGAACTGGTTCCTGCAGGACGACCTCGCCGCGGCCCGGTGGGACCTCGGGCACCTCTGGTACCTCTCGGTCGACATGCAGGCGTTCCTGTTCTGCGCCGTCGTCATCTACCTGCTGCGGCGTCGTCCGGGCTGGCTCGCCGTCACCCTGACCGGGCTGCTGCTGCTCTTCACCTGGTGGCGCGTGCACGTCTCGGGCATCGAGCCCGAGCTGCTCGTGCTGCTGCGCACGACGGCGCGCATCGATGCCTTCGTCGCCGGCGTCCTCACCGCGCTCGTCGTCGCCCACCTGGCCCGCACCGAGCTGCGCCCCCGCAGCCTGACGATCGTCGCGACGACTGCCCTCGCGGCGGCGCCGCTCCTCGCCTGGTACTGCTCGCACGACCAGCGCTTCCTGCACTGGGGCGTCACCCTGTTCGAGATCGACCTCGCGCTGCTGGTCGGCGCGCTCGCGCTGGGGGCCCGCAGCCCGCGGGTCCTGACCGCTGCCCCCCTGGTCTTCCTGGGTCGCAACTCGCTGCCGATCTACGTGTGGCACTACCCCGTCTTCGCCGCCGTCGCGCGCAACGTGCCGGAGTGGGGGTGGGTGCCCCGGGCCCTGCTCGGCTTCGCGCTCACCGCGGTGGCGTGCGCCGCCAGCCACTACCTCGTCGAGCGGCGCGTCGGCCGGATGCTCGACCACCCCCGGTGGCGGCGGGAGGAGTCACCCGCTGCCGGCGACACCGGCGACACCGGCGACGCGCGCGCGACTCAGCCGGCGCAGATCTCGAAGTAGTCCCCGGAGTCGAAGCCGACCTCGAGCGTGACCACCTGCGCGGTGGTGGCGATCGAGAGCGTGTCGCCGGGGTCGACGTCCCAGGTCTGCGGGTCGCCGCGCACGCCGAGGTCGTCGCGCACCAGCGTGGTGGTCACGGTGCCGGCCCGGCTGGTCACGGTGATCGCCGCGCCCTGGTAGCTGGTGACCCGCAACGACGGCGTCCCGGACGTCGCGAGGTAGCGGCCGCAGCCGGGGCCCTGCTCGAGCGGGGTCGTGAAGGACAGCGACTCCAGGCGGGACGGCAGCATGGACGCCGGGTCGAGCGGCGGCTCAATGTCGGGGTCCTCGGCGAGCGGCTCGTCGCTGACCCGGACGAAGAAGCGCGACTCGGCCGCGATGCGGTCGGCCTGGTCGACCTCGTAGGCCGGGATCTCGGACTGCGCCTCCGGCTCGGTGAGGCGGGCGAGGTCGAAGCCGCTGAAGTACTCGCCGCGGGTGGCGTCATTGATGGGGACCTCGCCGGTGGAGACCGCCGCGAGGGTGCCACGCAGCAGGGTCTGGCCGAGGTCGCCGGCGTCGCCGACGAGCCGAGCGGTCGTGCGCTGGTCGACGGCGGCATTGACCAGCACGCCGAGCGCGAGCGCGGCCGCGCCGACCGCCAGGATGCGCCGGGAGGCGTCCGGCACGCGCGGGGAGACGGCGTCGATCACCACCTGCACGGCCAGGGCGGCGGCCGGCACGAGCAGCACCAGCACGACGTAGCGGTAGCGGCTCGTCAGCACCTGCGCGTCACCGAACGGCACCTGCGCCACCGAGCTGAGGACGGCGTGCACCGCGGCCGCGAGCAGCCCCGCCAGCCCGAGGGCGGCCAACCGGGGGGCTCGGGCGGCGCCGACCAGCGCACCCACCACGGCACCCACGAGCAGCGTCGCCCCCAGGTTCGGCGCCAGGACGACGTCGCCGAAGGGCTGCGCGAGCAGGGTGGCGGCCGCCTCGGGCACCTCCAGCCACTCCGCGCCGCGGATGTAGAGCCGGTCGCCGCCGCGCCCGGCGAGGAGGTACCAGGTCACGAAGCTCACGGCGGGCAGCGCGACGGTGGCGAGCATCGTCCGCCAGCCCCGCGCCAGGGCGAAGCAGCCCACCCACACCGCGGCCACCACGCCTCCGATGGAGAGCATCACCGCGACCAGCAGCACGAGGTTGCCGACCAGGACGCTCCTGGCGGAGAAGTCACCGCCGATCAGCACGTGCAGGGTGACGAGGCCCAGGGCGAGCGCCGCGGTGAGCGCCACGGGCGCCTCGACGAGGAAGGCCTCCGAGCCCGAGCCGTAGGTGAGCACCAGCAGCGCCGCCACCAGGGCGGTCCAGCGGTTCAGGCCGAGCCGCACCAGGATGGCGTAGAGCAGCACCACGACCGCGAGGTGCACCAGCACCGTCAGCGCGAGGTAGGGCAGGTAGGTGCGCAGCCCGAAGAGCTCGAACATCACGCGGTAGACCGCGATCAGCACGGGCTGCCAGTGGCCGGCGTGCGGCTCGTTGAGGCCCTCCGTGCCGCCGGGCAGTCCGCCGCGCTCGGTGAAGTAGTGGATGACGTCGCCGCTGAACCAGCCGCGGCTGCCGACCACCAGCGCGATGACGCCCTGGACCAGGACGCCGACGCCGAGCACGACCTCGGGCCACGCCGGACGGCGCCGCCACGACGACCGGAACCGGTCGACCGCAGGCCAGGTGCGGGCGGTCACCGCCTCTTTCCGCGGAGCCGGGCCAGGCGGGTCAGGGCCCGCTGGGCGACGTCCGTGTCACCGACCCGCCGGCGCAGCCGGTCGTAGCCGGCCACCAGCCAGCGGTCGGCGGTGATCGCGGCGCGCTTGAAGCCCTTCTCGTCGGGCCGGGCGCGGTAGTTCGTCGCACGACGCACCGGTGCGTCCTCGCGGGTGAAGTAGTACATCGCCAGCGACCGGCGGGCCTGGTCGGGCGGGCAGGTCAGGCCCTCGGGATGGCCGTGGAAGCTGTCGACCGTCGTGGTGAAGATCAGCATGCGGTTGCCGCGGGGCGTCACCGTGGCCTGGCAGGCCTGCATGTCCTTGTCCCACAGCTGCAGCTGGCCACCCCACTCCTCCGGCCACTCCTCGTTCAGGTACAGCAGGATGTTGACCCGCCGCGCCCAGTCCTGGTGGGTGTGGTGGGTGGTGAAGTCGGCGTGGATGTTGAGGTGGCCGTCGCGCAGCGTCTGGTGCAGGCCGCCGCCGTCCATGGTGAAGTCGGCGATCAGGTCGTCGATGCCGGTGAGGCGCTGCAGGAAGTCGACGAACTCCGGCGTGCAGAACGCCTCGGCCAGCGAGCGGATGCTCGGCGCCCAGGTATCGGGCTGGGTGTTGGCGTACTTGGTCTCGTTGACGTGCAGGTAGCCGCGCCAGAACTCGTCGCGGATCGCCGGGAAGTCACGCACCGCGGCGGCGAAGGCCTCGGAGGTCAGCACGTCGTCGAGGACGATGTGCGGGAAGGGCTCTGCGCTGCGGTAGCTCGCGGCCTTGCCGTCGAGATCGTCGAGCAGCGAAGCCATGTCGACCAGCTCCAGCACCTGCGTCATGGCGCGCATCATGCCACCCGACGACGGCGCGTCCGGGCGCCTGCCCCGATTGCCCCCGGGCGGGTCGGTGGACCGGGTTATGCTCCCCCGGATCTGGAGGCCGTGGCCGACCGCGAGGGCGGCGCGGCCTCAGGCATGCCAGGGAGGGAGCACCTGATGACCGCGCCGACGCACGCCCGTGGGTCGCTGACCGACCAACCCCGTGTGGGGGTCCTGGTCGTGGCCTACAACGCGTCGGCGACGCTGGCCCGCACGCTCGCCCGCATCCCCGCGGGGTTCGCCGAGACCGTCGACCACGTGCTCGTCTGCGACGACGCCAGCGCCGACGACACCTACGCCGTGGGCATGCGCTTCCGCGACACCTCGCCCTTCCCGGTCACCGTGGTGCGCCACGAGCGCAACCTGGGCTACGGCGGCAACCAGAAGGCCGGCTACCGCTGGGCGCTCGAGCACGGCCTGGACGCCGTCGTGCTGCTCCACGGCGACGGCCAGTACGCCCCTGAGCACATCGAGGACCTCGTCGCTCCGCTGCTCCGCGGCGAGGCGGACGCGGTCTTCGGGTCGCGGATGATGCACCGCGGCGCCGCCCGTGCCGGCGGCATGCCGATGTACAAGCTGGTCGGCAACCGCATCCTCACCCGGTTCCAGAACGCGCTGACCGGCCAGCAGCTCACCGAGTGGCACTCCGGCTACCGCGCCTACCGCACCGATGCCCTCGCCGACCTCGACCTCGAGTCGTACTCGAACGGGTTCGACTTCGACACCGAGATCATCCTGGGGCTGATCCGCGCCGACAAGCGGATCCTCGAGGTGCCGATCCCCACCTACTACGGCGACGAGATCTGTTACGTCGACGGCCTGCGCTACGCCCGCGACGTCTCCCTGGACGTCGCGAAGCACTGGGCCAACGAGCGCGGCTTCGGGGGCGGCGTCGCGTCGTCCGAGAGCGACCTGTACGAGTTCAAGGCGACCGGGTCGCACGGCGTCCTGCTCGACTGGCTGCGTGGCCGCGAGCCGCTGCGTGTGCTCGACGCGGGCTGCTTCGACGGTCGCTTCGCCGACCTGGTGCGCCGCCTGGGCCACCACGTCACCGGCCTGGACCGCATGAAGCACGACGGCGTGGCCGACCGGGTCGACACCTTCGTCGAGGCCGACCTGAACCAGCCGCTGCCCGCCTCGCTCGAGCGTGAGTACGACGTGATCGTCGCCGGCGACATCCTCGAGCACGTGATGGAGCCGCAAGAGCTGCTGAGCGGCCTGGTCGCGCGGCTCGCGCCCGGCGGCGAGGTGCTGGTCTCGGTGCCGAACTTCGGCCACTGGTACCCGCGGGGCCGGATCGCGGTCGGCAAGTTCGACTACGACCAGCGCGGTCCACTCGACCGCGGCCACATCCGCTTCTTCACCCGCACCACCATCGAGCGGCTCTTCGACGACTGCGGGTTGCGCATCGTCGAGTCGACCGTGGTGGGCACCCCCTTCGACTCGCTGCTCGGCGGGGCCGAGAACGGCCGCGACGGCAGCCCCGCCGCGCAACGGCTCGGCAAGGTGGACGACGCGCTGGTGCGCTGGTGGCCGCGGATGTTCGGCTACCAGTTCCTCTACCGACTGGTCACCACGTGACACCACCCCACCATCGGCGCCGGGTGATCATCAGCACCGCCGCCGGGCTGGGGACCGGTGGTCTCGCCTTCGCCGTCATCCTGCTCGGCTTCGGCCGCGACCTCGGCCGGACCGCGCTCGCCTCGGGCTTCTACTCCGGCGTCTACGACCTGCAGGGCCGCGCCCTCCTGGACGGCAGCATCGCGGTGCCCGACGGCAGCATGGGCATCGAGGGCTTCGTCCGCGGCGACCAGACCTTCATGTACTTCCCGCCGTTCCCGGCGGTGCTGCGGCTGCCGGTGCTGATGACGACGAACGAGTTCGACGGCCGGCTCACGCTGGTCTCGATGGCGATCGCCTACGTCGTCTTCGCGGTGATGCTGACCAAGCTCGCCTGGCTGGCCCTCGCCCGGGTCACCGAGAGCGACGAGGTGACCCGTACCGGCGCCACCCTGGTCGGGATCTTCCTCGCCGCGGCCTCGGGCGGCACGTTCCTGACCTACGACGCGGCGCTGCCGTGGGTCTACCACGAGGTCTACCTGTGGGCGGTCGCCTCCGCCGTCGGCGCGCTGTACTGGCTCACCCGCGTCGTCATCGAGCCCAGCTGGTACGCCGCCCGCTGGCTCGGCTTCTTCGCCCTCGTCGCGGTCGGCACCCGCGCCACGGAGGGCTGGGCCCTGTGCCTCACCGTGATCGGCGTCGCCCTCTGGATGCGGTTCCGACCGAGCACCGCAGGCCACCGGACGGCGTGGTGGGGCGTGCTCACCGCGGGCGCCGTCCCGCTCGCCGCCTCGATCGCGCTCAACGTCTACAAGTTCGGGCACCCGCTGCTGTTCCCGCTGCAGGACCAGGTCTGGACCCAGCTGAACGACCACCGCCAGGCCGCGCTCGACGCCAACGGCGGCGGCCTCACCGGACCACAGTTCTTCACGACCTCGTTCATGGCCTACCTGCGGCCGGACGGCATCCGGTTCGTCGACTACTTCCCGTTCATCACCCTCCCGGCCGAGCCGGCCCAGGCCTACAACGGCGCTTTCGTCGACCAGGCCTACCGCACCGGCAGCGCGACGGCGTTCATGCCGCTGCTGATGCTGCTCACGATCGTGACCGTGCTGGTGCTCCTCGGCCGGTGGGCCCCCGTGGGCGCGCGGGCCTTCCGCGCCCCGATGCTCGCCGGCATCCTCATCACCGGCGGCGTCATGGGTTACGGCTACTACGCCACCCGGTACACCACGGAGTTCGTGCCCGCGCTCGTGCTCGGCGGCGCGGTCGGCACGGCCCTCGTCGTCCGACTGGTCGGCCGGTGGCGGCCCGGGCGGGTGCCCGCCGTCGCCCTCGCCGCGGTGCTGACGGTCTTCGCCGTGCTCGCCCAGCTCGCCATCGGCACCGCCTCGCTCGCCACCGCCGCGCGAGGGACGACGCTCCGCGACTACCTGGCCTGGCAGCAGCGCGTCTCGCCTGACGCCCAGGCCGACCTGGTCGGCACCGTCACCGGCCTCCCCGAGGGCGGTCGCACCGACGACCTCGCCATCCGCGGTGACTGCGACGCGTGGTACCTCAACACCGGTGACGCCTACGAGCCGTGGCTGACCGTGCAGTCGCGCGACGTGGCCGTGCGGGTCAGGGCTGACGGCACCCTCCGCGCCGGACGGATGCTGTTGTTCGAGGTGCCGCAGACCCAGCAGCGGGTGCTGCTCGAGGTCGACGACGACGAGCAGCTCCGCGTGGTGCTGCGCGACCCCGACGGCGAGGCGGGCGGCGCCTGGGTCTCCCTGCCGCCGGAGGGCTACCTGCAGGTGACGCTGCGCAACCTGACCGAGCTCGGCGCCTGGCAGGTCACCGGCAGCGCGGGCGGCTTCGTCGGCTACGTCAGCTCGACCTACATCGACGACGACTGGATCAGCCACCCCACCGACCTCGTCGACGGCACCTCGGACGACGCCGCCGAGCGGCTCGGCGTCCGTCTCGAGGACGTCGCGACGCTCGACCTCCCGCTGTGCCGCAGCCTGCTCGAGCGTTCCGGCGTCGCGGCCGGCGGCTGACGTGCGGATCGCCTTCCTCACCTGGCGCGACACGACGCACCCCGACGGCGGCGGATCGGAGGTCTACGTCGAGTCGGTGGCCGCCGAGCTGGCGCGGCGCGGGCACCGGGTCGACGTCGTGTGCGCCCGCCACGGAACGGCGCCACGGCGCGAGCAGCGCGACGGCATGACGATCCACCGCACCGGCGGCCGGCTCACCGTCTACCCACGCGCCCTGGGCTGGCTCCTGCGACGCCGCCGCTCCGTCGACGTCGTGGTCGACGTCGTCAACGGCCTGCCCTTCGCCGCTCCCCTGGTGCGCCGACGCGGCGTGGTGGCGCTGGTGCACCACCTGCACGAGCAGCAGTGGCACATCATCTACCCCGGACTCGGTGGCCGGGCGGGCTGGTTCGTCGAGAGCCGGGTGACGCCGCGGCTGTACCGGCAGTGCCGGTTCGTGGCCGTCTCGGCCGCCACCGCCCGCGACCTGGTGTCGCTCGGCGTCGCAGGAGCGAGCATCGCGGTCGCCCGCAACGGCCTCGTCGTCACGCCCGATGCCCGCCCCGCCGTCACGAGTCCTGCGGCGCCCTCGGCGGCACCGCGGCTGTGCGTGCTGGCCCGCCTCGTGCCGCACAAGCGCATCGACATGGCCCTCGAGGTGCTCGCCCGCCTCGCCGACGAGCGGCCCGACCTCGGGCTCGACCTGGTCGGTGAGGGCTGGTGGCGCGAGCCGCTCGAGGACGCCGCCGCCCGGCTCGGCGTCGCCGGTCGCGTCACCTTCCACGGTCACGTCGACGCGGCGGAGCGTGACCGGCTGCTGGCGCAGGCGTGGCTGACGCTCGTCCCCTCGGTGAAGGAGGGGTGGTGCCTGGCCATCACCGAGGCCGGCGCCCAGGGCACCCCGAGCATCGCCTTCGACGACGCCGGCGGCGTCACGGAGTCCATCGACGACGGCGTGACCGGCCTCCTCGTGCCCGGGCCGTCGGGCGTCGACGGCCTCACGGCGGCGACACGTCGGCTGCTCGACGACGGCCGGCTGCGGGACCGGATGGGCGAGGCGGCGCGCGTCAAGGCTCACGGACTCACGTGGGGCGCGACGACCGACGTCGTCGAGGGCGTGCTGAACGAGGCGGCGTCAGAGCGCAGCCGGGGCTAGTTGCCGTACTGCTCGATGCTGCTCTGCGAGACCGGGTTGGTGTCGGGGGCCTTGGTCTGCGACCAGATCAGACCGAACATCACCACGACGGCGAGCACAGCGCCGACGAGCGGTGCCAGCAGCACCGTCACGCTCTTCACCACAACGACCTCCTCGATTCGAGCCCGACCCTACACCGGACGACGCCCGGCCGAGACCCGTCGGGCCCTCGCGTCTGACGCACCTGCGGTGCGGCGCCGCCGGGCCACCGCGAGGCAGCCGAGGGCGATGACGCCGAACCCGAGGTGCGCACCGACGACGGCCGCCCGGCGCGCCCCTCCGACCGGCGGCACCGGTCTCGGGTCGGGCACCGCGTAGACCGCCACGTGCGGCCCCTCGAAGATCAGGGACAGCCCGGCGACGTCGACCTCGTCGGCACCGGGCGCGTCGCGGTAGACCACCACGCGACCGACTCCGAGCCCACCGAGCCGCTCGGGGCCAGCGCCGCCCGACAGCGCCGCGTCGACGCGCGAGGCGACGGCGCTCTCGCCCTCGACCGCCGTCGAGCCCACCACGAGGTCGTCGTCGGTCACGACCCGGGCGCTGCTCCACCGCGTCATCGGGTCGGAGGCCGTGAGCCCGTTGCCCCAGCCGACCGAGCGGTAGGAGCGCCACGGCAGCGTCACGACGAGCTCGTCGTCCGGCGTCCCGTCGACCACGGTGACGGCCTCGCGCAGGTCGGCGGGCACGACGACCGGTTCGACCGTCGGCCAGGTGACCGTCGTGGCGTCGGGCAGCAGCACGACCGGCGCCGCCAGCAACGGCAGCAGGGCCGCCCGCCTGACGTCGGCGTCGCGGTCCGCGAGCCAGGCCTCCACGCGGGCCACGGCGCCGCCCAGCGCCACGGCCACGAGCAGGACGGCGGGCGCGAGCAGCTTCTGCCCGTCGCGCAGCAGCCCGGCACCGGGCACCGTCTCGACGGCCCACCGCAGCACCTCCTGCCCGGGACCGACCGCGCTCAGCAGCGCGAGGGCCGCGCCGGCCGCGGCCACGACCGTCGGTCGCACCAGGTCGCGCGACCAGGCGCGGTGCAGCCGCGGCCAGCCCACCGCCACGACCATCACGACGATCACCGCGGCTGCCACGGCCACCCACGTGGTGCGGGTGGCGGGCTCGGCGGCGGCGTCCCAGATGCCGCCGAGGCCGAGCAGCGCCACCACCGGCCCGCTCGCGGCCTCGGTATCGGGCGCGAAGGCGGCCACACCGGCGGGGTCGGAGACACCGGCGCCGCTCAGCAGGGCCGCCACGACCCACGGCGCCTGCAGCAGCACGCCGACCAGGCCGACCACCGTCGCCGGGCGGGAGCGGCGCGCGCCGCAGGCGAGGAGGGTGGCGAGGGCCAGCAGCCCCCCGGTCGGCGTCAACGAGGCGAGCGCCGTCCAGGCCAGGGCCGCCGCCCCGTCACGCGCGGCACCGTCACGACGGTGCCGGGTGGCCGCCACGGCGATCCACGGCAGGCAGCCGTAGGCGAGCAGCAGGGCCCACTGCCCCAGCGCGAGCCGCTCGACGACGAAGGGGTTCCACACCGCCATCGCGCTCGCGGCCAGGCGCGGGGCCGTGCCCCAACCGGCGAGGACGCGGAGCACGCCCCAGCCCGCCAGGGCGACGGAGAGAGGCAGCACGAGCCGCGCCAGCACCTCGCCGTCGACGAGCAGGGTCAGCAGGCTCACCACGGCGTCGAGCGGCACGGCGCGCGGCGAGCCGTCGGTCAGGCCCAACACCGCGTCGCTGAACGGCTGCCGCGGCACGAAGACGAGGTCCCGGGCCAGCGGGATCCCACCCGAGACCAACAGTGGAGCGAGCAGGACGACGGCCAGCAGCAACGGCCACGCCGCCCAGGCCGCCCAGGCCGACCGCGCCGCCGCCCGGCCCCAGGCGCTGCGCTCAGCCACGGCGCACACCCTATGCTGGCCGCCCGCGACCTGGACCGAGATGACAAGCATTCCGACCCCCTTCGACGCCGTGTGGCCGACGGTCGACGCCATTCCAGGCTGGCTGACGCACGAGCAGGCGGGCGTGCTGCACGACGCGGCCCTGGCGGCCGGCCCCGGTGCGCGGGTGGTCGAGATCGGCAGCCACCTCGGGCGTTCCACCGTCACCCTGGCCACCGCATTGCCCGAGGGCGCCGTGCTCACCGCCGTCGACCCGTTCGGCCCCGACTGGCGGTACGGGCTCGAGGACACCGAGGCGCGGTGTCGCGAGCACCTCGCCTCCGCCGGGGTCGCCCACCGGGTCGACCTGCGGGTCGCCACCGGGCGTGAGGTGCTGGCCGGCTGGCACGAGCCCGTCGCGGTCGTCTACGTCGACGGCAAGCACGACTACCTCTCCGTCGTCGCCGACCTGCGGTGGGAGCGGCACCTGGTGCCGCTCGGTCGGCTGCTGGTGCACGACGCCTACTCCTCGCTCGGCGTGACCCTCGGCCTGCTGCGCGTGCTGCTGACCACCTCGAGGCTGCGCTACGTCGGCCGGACGGGCTCGCTGGCCGTCCTCGAGCACGCCCGCCCCACCCTGCGCGATCGCGCGCGCGCCGTCGTGCCTCTGCCGTGGTTCCTGCGCAACCTGGTGGTCAAGGTGCTGCTGCGTCTCCGCTTGGCGGCCCTGGCCCGGCGCCTGGGCCACGACGGTCCCGACGACCCGTTCTGAGGGCCGCGGCGCGCGGGCCGGCGGGTGCGGTCCCTCCGCCGGCGGCCCTCGAGCCCCGTGCCACACTCCCCTGCGTGCCAGACCAGAACCCCGCCACGCCCACCGGGCGGGCGGGGGCTCCGGCGTCCCGGGTGCGCGACGATCCGCGCGGCGGGGCGGCGATCGCGGTGGCGATCGGCGTCATGAACATCGCCACCTACGGCTTCCAGATCGTGGCGGCGCGGGCGCTCGGACCCCAGCAGTACGGCGCGCTGGCCGCCGTGATGAACCTGCTGCTGGTCATCAGCGTGGCCTCGCTCGCGCTGCAGGCCACCGCCGCGCGGCGCATCGCTGCCGCGCCGGGCGACGTGGCCGCCGTCGAGGACGGCGTCCGCCGGGTCACGTGGCGCGCCGCCCTCGGCCTGGGGGCGGTGCTGGTGCTCGCCGCGCCGCTCGTCAACGAGCTGCTGCGGCTCGAGAGCGTCGGCACGGCCGTGCTGGTCGGCCTGATCGCGGTGCCGCTGACCGTCATGGGCGGGCTGGCCGGCACGCTGCAGGGCGAGCGGCGGTGGACGTCGCTGGCGCTGCTCTACGTCGCGGCCGGCGTCCCGCGGCTTGCGGTCGGCTCGGCCCTCATCCTCTGGCGACCCGAGGAGCTGACCGCGGTGGTCGGCGTCCTCGTCGGCGCGCTGGCCCCGGTCGCCGTCGGCGTCTACGCGCTGCGTCACCGCCTCGGTGGCGACCACGCCCCGAGCGACACCGACCACGGCACCCGGTCGTTGGTGCGCGAGTCGCTGCGCAACAGCCAGGCGCTGCTGGCGTTCTTCGCCGTCACCAACATCGACGTGATCATCGCCCGCAACCTGCTCGACGACCACGACTCCGGGCTCTACGCGGGCGGGCTGATCCTCACCAAGGCAGTGCTGTTCCTCCCGCAGTTCGTCGTGGTGCTCGCGTTCCCGTCGATGTCGACCGGCGCTGACCGCCAGCGCGCCCTGCGGCTCAGCCTGGTGCTGGTCGCCGCGCTGGGGGCGGTCGGCGTGCTGGCGGCCTACCTGCTCAGTGACGTCGCGCTGATCTTCGTCGGCGGCGACGACTACGCCGAGGTGCGTGGTGAGCTGTGGCTCTTCGCCATCCTCGGCACGCTGCTCTCGATGATCCAGCTGCTGGTCTACGCCCTGCTGGCCAGAGAGGGCGGTCGCGCGGTGCTGCTGCTGTGGCTGGCGCTCGCGGCGCTGCCGGTGTTGGCGGCCACCCTGGTCGGCTCGGTGGAGGGACTGCTGACCGTGGTGCTCGCCGTCAACGCGGTGCTCTTCGTGGCGCTGCTCGGCGTCGTGCTGCTGCGGGGCGGCCACGCGGCCCACGCGGCCGCCGACGACGACTGAGACGACTGAGGCGCGCCGGCCCGGCGGGGCACCCGGCTCGACGTCGCCCGGTGGCGCCCGGCGGCAGGACGCCGCGACCACGCCAGGCACGGTCGCTCGACCAGCACCCACGTGGCCGCGCCCAGCGCGACGCTGACGGCCAGCACCACCGCCACCCAGGCCAGGACGCCGGCGAGACCGGTGCGCCACGGGGCGTGCGGCACCAGCAGCACGATGACGGGCACGTGCCACAGGTAGACGCCGTACGACCAGCGGCCGATGGCGGTGAGCCACCGGGCGGTGAGCACGCGGTCGACCGGCCCGCCCGCAGGACCGAGCACCGCGGCGACCAGCAGCACCACCGCGATCAGCAGCGCGCAGGCGAAGACGAGCTGTCGCTGCAGCGGGTCGGCCTGGCCGAACCGGTCGGGCCCGGCGAGCGACGACGTGCTCAGCGTCGCCGCGACCACGAGCACGAGCGCCACCGGCCACGGCCGCACCAGCAGCGCCCGGACGCCGGCCAGCCGCACCAGCCCGTCCCGCTCTGCGTCGGCGAGGTGGGCGAGCAGGGCACCCGCCCCGAAGCAGACCGCGAACGCGGGCAGCCACTGCGCCTCGACGGCGCGCGGCGAGGCGTCGGAGGACACCAGGTGCCAGCGCCACGCCACCGAGACCACGACCGAGGAGGCCAGGACGGCGGCGACCAGCCACACCGCCCGCCGCGGCTCGTGGCCCCGGGCGGCGAGGGCCAGGCCGATCCCGAGCACCGGCAGCACGACGTACCAGGCGAGCTCGACCGCGAGGGTCCAGGTCTGCTGGTAGCCGACCGGGGCACCGTCGGGGTGCAGCCCGGTGGTGAGCGTCAGCGCGCGCAGCCACGACCCGCCGTCCGCGGGCCGCGCCGGCGGGTGCAGGACGACGAGCACGGCCAGCACGACGAGGTAGGCCGGCCACAGCCGCAGCACCCGCCGCCGGGCGAAGACGCGCACGGACGGCCGGACGGCCCGACCGATCGCCCACCGCGTCCAGGGGCGGGCGAGCAGGTAGCCCGACAGCACGAACATCAGCATCGTGCCGAGCAGGTGGACGCCCAGACCAGGCCGGTCGGTGCGACCCACGGCGTGGATGAGCACGACGCTCAGCGCGGCGACGCCCCGCAGCCCGTCGACGGCGGCCACCCGGCCGCGTTGCTGACCCGGGACGGCCGCATGGGCGCGCCACGTCGTCCCCCCGGCGTCCACGAGGAGGATGCAACCAGGTATCGGGCGGGTGGTGGGGCCGAACCGCCCAGACGGGTCGGCGTCACGCGCGCCGCTCGCTCGACGACCATCGACGACGGCGCGACGACGGCGCACGCTCGCAAGCCCGACCCCACGTGTGCGCCCCGACCACAGCAGCTCCCGACCCCGCGGCGCACGGAGCGCAGGTGCGGCCCACCGGCGGCAGCCCGTGACGATGACACGAGGGGGTGACACTCAACGAGCACCCGATCACCACGCCACGGCGCCGGGAGCCTGGCCGTTGACCTCCCGGCGTCTCGACACGCGGGTCGCGACCCCACGGTTCCTGAGCCTGTCGAGGGGCGGTCGCGCCGCTCGCTCGACGACCATCGACGACGGCGGGGGCGGCGAGGGCGACTTGGGCGAGGCCTCCCGACCACACGTGGGCGCCCCGACCACGGCAGCACTCGGCCACACGGCGCACGGAGCGGAGGGCCGGCCCGGGTGCTGGACCCCTCGCCAGCCCAGACCGGCGGCAGCCCTCGACGATGAAGCGAGGGGGCGGCACCGGCCGGCCCGGAGCGACCAGAGGACTAGTGGGCGGCGGCGTGCCAGGAGTGGCCGGTGCCGACGGAGACGTCGAGGGGGACGAGCAGGTCGGCGGCGGCGCCCATCTGCTCGCGCACCAGCGCCTCGAGGGTCTCCGACTCCCCCGGCGCGACCTCGAAGACGAGCTCGTCGTGCACCTGGAGCAGCATGGTGGAGGCGAGGCCCTGCTCGTCGATCGCGCGCTGCGTGTGCAGCATCGCCACCTTGATCAGGTCGGCGGCCGAGCCCTGGATGGGGGCGTTGAGCGCCATGCGCTCGGCCATCTCGCGGCGCTGCCGGTTGTCGGAGTTGAGGTCGGGCAGGTAGCGGCGGCGACCCATGATGGTCTCGGTGTAGTCGTCGCGACGGGCCTGCGCCACCACGCCCTGCAGGTAGTCGCGGATGCCGCCGAAGGTCTCGAAGTACTCCTCCATCAGCCCGCGCGCCTCGCTCGGGTCGATGCCGAGCTGCTGGCCGAGGCCGAAGGCCGACAGCCCGTAGGCCAGGCCGTAGTTCATCGCCTTGATCTTGGCCCGCATCTCGACGGTGACCTCGTCGGCGGGCACGTCGAAGACCCGCGAGGCGGTGATGGAGTGGAAGTCGCGGCCCGACTTGAACGCCTCGATGAGCAGCTCGTCGGTGGACAGGTGCGCCATGATGCGCATCTCGATCTGGCTGTAGTCGGCCGTCATCAGGCTCTCGCCGGCCGGCCCCACCACGAACGCCTCGCGGATGCGGCGTCCCTCCTCGGTGCGGATCGGGATGTTCTGCAGGTTGGGCTCGGTGCTCGACAGGCGCCCGGTGGCCGCGATGGTCTGGTTGAACGTGGTGTGGATGCGACCGTCGGGCGCGACGGTCTTGAGCAGGCCCTCGATGGTCTGGCGCAGGCGGATGACGTCGCGGTGGCGCAGCAGGTGCGCCAGGAACGGGTGGTCGGTCTTGGCGTAGAGCCCGGCCAGCGCGTCGGCGTCGGTGGTGTAGCCGGTCTTGGTGCGCTTGGTCTTCGGCATCTGCAGCTCGTCGAACAGCACGGTCTGCAGCTGCTTGGGCGAGCCGAGGTTGATCTCCTTGCCGATGGCGGCGTAGGCGGCCTCGGCCGCGGCGCGCACCTCGGTGTCGAACTCGGCCTGCAGCCGCTCGAGGTGCTCGACGTCGACGGCGATGCCGGTCTGCTCCATGCGGGCCAGCAGGTGCACCAGCGGCAGCTCGACGGCGGCCAGCAGCGCCGCGCCGCCGCGCTCGTCGAGCTGCTCGTCGAGCGCCTCGGCGAGGTCGAGGACGGCGCGCGCGTGCAGCATGGCCGGGCTCGCGACGTCGGTGCCCTCGTCGAACAGCAGACCCTGCTCGCTCTCGGCCTGCTCCTGCTTCAGCTCGCGCTTGAGGTAGCGCACGGTGAGGTCGGCGAGGTCGTAGGAGCGCTGGTCGGGCCGCGCCAGGTAGGCCGCCAGCGCGGTGTCGCTGACGACGCCGGCCAGCCGCCAGCCGTGGGCCGCCAGGGCCAGCTCGGGGCCCTTGGCGTCGTGGAAGACCTTCGGCTTGGCCGGGTCGGCCAGCCACGCGGCGAGCGCCGCGTCGTCGTCGGGGGTGAGCGTGGCGACGTCGACGTAGGCCGAGCGGCCGGTGGCGGTGGCCAGCCCGATGCCGTCCACGCTGCCGGTGCCGCTGCCCCAGCTGCCGCGCACGTGCAGGCCGGTGCGCTCCTCGCCCAGCTCGGCGACCCACGCGGCGACCGTGCCCGGCTCGAGGGTCTGCCCGACCAGCTCGAAGCCGCTCTCGTCGAGCTCTTCGACCGAGTCGACCTCCTCGAAGAGCCGGTTGCGCAGCACCCGGAACTCCAGCCCGTCGAAGAGGGTGTGCACCTCCTGCCGGTCCCACGCCTGGCGGGCGAGGTCGGCCGGGCCGACCTCGAGGTCGAGGTCACGCACCAGCGCGTTGAGCCGGCGGTTGCGGATGACGTCGCCGAGGTGCTCGCGCAGCGCCTCGCCCTTCTTTCCGCCGATCTGGTCGGCGTGGGCGATGACGTTGTCGAGGCCGTCGAACTGGTTGAGCCACCGCGCCGCGAACCCCTGGCCCACGCCGGGGACGCCGGGCAGGTTGTCGGAGGTCTCGCCGACGATGGCGGCCAGCTCGGGGTAGCGGTCGGGCGGGACGCCGTAGCGCTCCTCGACCTTCTCGGGCGTCATGCGCCACATCTCGGAGACCCCGCGCGAGGGGTAGAGCAGCGTGGAGCGATCGGTGACCAGCTGCAGCGCGTCGCGGTCGCCGGAGAGGATCAGCACCTCCATGCCCTGGTCGAGGGCCTGGGTGGTGAGCGTGGCGATGATGTCATCGGCCTCGTAGCCGGGCTTCTTCAGGAACGGCACCCGCAGCGCGTCGAGCACCTCCTCGATCAGCGGCAGCTGGCTGCTGAACTCGTCGGGGCTCTTGTTGCGCTTGGCCTTGTACTCGGCGTACTCGTCCATGCGGAAGGTCTGGCGCGAGACGTCGAAGGCGACCGCGAGGTGCGTCGGCTTCTCGTCGCGCATCATGTTGATGAGCATCGAGGTGAAGCCGAAGACGGCGTTGGTGTGCTGGCCCGTGGTGGTGGAGAAGTTCTCGACCGGGAGCGCGAAGAACGCGCGGTAGGCCAGGGAGTGCCCGTCGACCAGCAGCAGGCGGGGCGGGCTGGCGGCGTCGGTGACGGACTGGCTCACGCCCGACAACCTAGCCGCCGCCACCGACAGCCCGACGCGCGGTGAGAATGGGTCGGTGAGCGAGAACCAGAGTGACGACCAGGTGGCCCCGGGCGGCCTGCCGATGGGCCCGTTGAACGAGAAGCTCGGCATCGAGATCCTCGAGGCGTCCCCCGACCGGCTGGTCGCGACCATGCCGGTCGAGGGCAACCAGCAGCCCTTCGGCCTGCTGCACGGCGGCGCGTCGGTCGTGCTGGCCGAGAGCCTCGGCTCGGTCGGCTCGGCGATGCACGCGCGCGGCCTCGGCAAGATCGCGGTCGGCGTCGACATCAACGCCACCCACCACCGCTCCGCGACGTCCGGCCTGGTCACCGGCGTCGCCACCCCGCTGCACCTCGGCCGCTCGATGGCCTCGTGGGAGATCGTCATCAGCGACGACGCCGGACGCCGCGTCTGCACCTCACGCATCACCTGCGCCCTCATCGAGCCCAAGCAGTAGCAGCCTCCCGGACGTCGACGTCGTCCGTGCGCGGTCTCGAGGCTCGGCCGTGGCCGGCCTCGCACCTCGACCATCGTCAGGGGCGACACCACAGCGGCCGAGGGCATCCACGCTGGTCGAGGTGCGAGGAGCCCCGGCGACGAGCCTCGAGACCACCGGCCCCGCAGGGCTGTGGCCGACCTACTCCGAGACGACGGGGCGGGCGCGGCGGGCGGAGCGGCGGGCGGCCAGCACCCGGGTGAGCTGACGGCCGCCACCGGCGCTGGCCGGACGGGTGGCCGTCAGCCGCGCGCGGACGGCGACCACGGGCGCGACGCGCAGCGTGCCGAGGGGCCCGAGGGCCAGGCGGGCCATGAAGCGGTTGCCGTCGCGCGAGCCGGGCGAGGTGGAGGAGACGGCAGTGGCCAGGTGCGGGACGCCGGCCTCCTCGGCGAACGCGACCGCGCAGTCCATGAGGGTGCGACCGATGCCGCGGCGCCGGAACGGCGTGGCCACGCACGGCGAGACGACCTGCACCGCGAGGTCGAGGTTGAGCGGGGTGACGGTGGCGATGCGCAGCAGCACCGCGCCGGCCGGCTCGCCGTCGTACTCGGCGACCACCAGCCGCTGCTCCGGCGAGACGTGGGCGGTCTTGACCAGCTGCTCGACGTCGGCCAGCAGGTCGGGCCGCTCGGCCCGACGCAGGCCGTCGGCCCACAGGTCGACCAGGAACTCCGCGTCGGTGGGCTCGGCCTCGCGGAGGCTGACCAACGATCGACTCACGAGGGACTCACCCTCCTCATCCCGGCTCCACGACCGGCCGCCCGGTCACGACCCGCCACACTACGCTCAGCCCGCTGGCTTGTCCGACGTACCCAGGTAAAGGAAGCACCGCGTGATCCCTGGCACCGGAACGGCGGTCAACGTCGTCGCCGTCCTCGCCGGCGCGGTGGTCGGCCGGTTGCTCGGCAACCGCCTCCCGACCCGCACGCGCGACCTGGTCACCGACGGCCTCGGCCTCGTGACGCTGCTGATCGCGGCGACGTCGGCCGTCGCCGTCCTCGACCCCGTGCTGGCCCGCGAGGTGGGCGACAGCGCGCCGATGCTGATCGTGCTCGGCGCGGTGCTGATCGGCGGCATCACGGGCTCGCTGCTGGGGCTGGAGTCGCGGGTGACGGCGCTCGGCGGTTGGCTGCAGCGACGCCTGGCCGGCGAGGCGGGCTCGGCCGAGCGGCAGCGCTTCGTGGAGGGGTTCGTGGTCGCGTCGCTGATCTTCTGCACCGGGCCGCTGACGATCCTCGGCTCGTTGAACGACGGCATCGGCAACGGTGCCGAGCAGCTGTACCTGAAGTCGACGCTCGACCTGTTCGCCGCGATCGCGTTCGCAGCGTCGTTCGGGTGGGGCGTGGCGGCCAGCGCGATCACGGTGGTCGTGGTGCAGGGGTCGCTGACGCTCGTGGGCGTGGGGCTGGGCGACGTGCTGCCCGACGCCCACCTGGCCGCCATCACCGCCACCGGTGGCCTGCTGCTGGTCGGGGTGGCGCTGCGCCTGCTGCGCATCCGCGAGATCCCCGTGGCCGACCTGCTGCCCGCGCTGCTCGTGGCCCCGCTGCTGGTCACCCTGGTCGCCGCGTTGCGCTGAGCGGACGTCGTCCGCGGGCGTCGGGCGGCGTTACGGCCGGGTAACGGTTGCCGGGCCGCGATGAAGATGTGCCGCGGTTCCGCGACGGACCGGGGGCGGACGCCGTACTGTGCCGTGCGCGGGTGACGTCGAGCCGGTCCGAGGATCGTGGGGTTGCGGTCCGGCTCCCACGGCTCCCGCTGTGGATATGATCCGCCGGACCTGCAGCCGGCGGGTCCGCCTCGTACTTCTGACGACAGACGCCCGGACCGCCCACAGGAGCCGCCTTGCCCATCCACCTGCCTGCGCCCGCGGCCCGGTCGTCACGACCGTCGCGACCCGCGCGGCCGCGACGACGCGGCGTGGCCTCGATCCTCGCCATGCTCGCCGGCCTCATCGGCGTCCTCGCCTTCGTCGGCCCCGCCGCGGCCCCGGCCTCGGCGGCCTGCGACGGCACCGCCATCGACAAGACCATGTCCGGTCGCCTGGTCAACAGCGCCGACGACGGCGCCCCCGTCGCCGGCGTGGCCATCACCGTCACCAACTGCGACGGCGAGACCTTCCCCGGCGAGACCTCGGACGACGGCAGCTTCACCATCGAGTTCAGCGCCGGCATCGGCCCGGTGCAGGTCGACCTCGACCCCGAGACGCTGCCCGAGGGCGTGACGATGCGCAGCGGCGAGCCGACGACGCAGACGCTGACCGGCTCGCTGACCGAGCTCAACGTCACCTTCCTCATCGGCCCCGACAACCGCGACGTCGAGACGAAGGCCGACCGGATCCCCGGCCTGATCTACAGCGGTCTGCTGTTCGGCCTGATCCTCGCGATGGCCGCGCTCGGCCTGTCGATGGTCTTCGGCACGACGGGCCTGACGAACTTCTCCCACGGCGAGCTCGTCACCTTCGGCGCCGTGATGGCGTTCTTCTTCAGCTCGACCCTCGCGCTGCCGTTCCTGCTGGCGGTGCCGCTGACCCTCCTGGTCGCCTTCGGGTTCGGCTGGCTGCAGGACACCGCGCTCTGGCGGCCGCTGCGCAAGCGCGGCACGGGCCTGATCGCGATGATGATCGTGAGCATCGGCCTGCAGTTCCTGCTGCGCAACGTGCTGGCCTACTCGACCGGCTCGCGCACCTCGAACTACGACGAGTACGTCACCGCCGAGGGCAAGGACTTCAACGGCTGGTTCACCTACACCAACCGCGACATCGTCATCATCATCTGCTGCGTCGTGGTGCTGCTGAGCGTGATCCTCACGCTCTCCTACACCCGCCTGGGCCGCGCGACCCGCGCGGTGGCCGACAACCCGGCGCTGGCGGCGTCCACCGGCATCAACGTCGACCGGGTGATCTCGCTGGTCTGGATCGTCGGCACCGGCCTGGCCGCCCTCTCGGGGGTCTTCCTCGGCTTCACGCTGGGCGTGACCTACCAGATCGGCCAGCTGACGCTGCTGCTGCTCTTCGCGGCCTGCTGCGTCGGTGGCCTCGGCTCGGTGTGGGGCGCCCTGATCGGCAGCCTGATCATCGGCGTGCTGATCGACCTCTCCACGCTGGTCATCCCGGCCGACCTGAAGAACGCGGGTGCGCTGGTGCTGCTGGTCGTCATCCTGCTCGTGCGACCCCAAGGCCTGCTCGGCCGCCGGGAACGGATCGGCTGAGGCGGAGGAACCCATGGACATCATCACCACACCCCTCCACGACGCGTTCGCGCCGCTGGCCCTCAGCTACGTGCTGGCCGCGATCGGTCTGAACATCCACTACGGCTACACCGGCCTGCTGAACTTCGGCCAGGCCGCGTTCGCCGCCGCCGGCGCCTACGCGATGGCGGTCACCATCGTCTCGTTCGACGTGCCGTTCGTGCCGGCGATCCTGCTCGGCATCGCCGCGGCGGTCGTGCTCAGCCTCATCATGGGCATCCCGACGCTGCGACTACGCGCCGACTACCTCGCGATCGTCACCATCGCGGTCGCCGAGATCCTGCGGCTGATCTTCACCACGTCGTTCAAGAAGTACTTCAAGGCCCGCGACGGCGTCAGCGGCTTCACCGACACCTTCCGCAGCTGGAACCCGTTCCCGGAGGACCAGGGCCGGGTGCTCACCTACAGCCGTGACGACCTGTGGGTCATGATCGTCGGCTGGTTCGTCGTGGCCCTGATCTGCGTGCTCGTCTGGGCCCTGATGCGCAGCCCGTGGGGCCGCGTGCTCAAGAGCATCCGCGAGGACGAGGACGCCGTCCGCTCGCTCGGCAAGAACGTCTACTCCTACAAGATGCAGGCGCTGATCCTCGGTGGCGTCATCGGTGCCATCGGCGGCTTCGTCGGCGCCCTCGGCGTCGCCTCGGTTCAGCCCGACACCTTCAACACCGACTTCACCTTCATCGCCTTCACGATGCTGATCCTCGGTGGCGCCGCGCGGGTGCTCTCGCCGGTCGTCGGCGCCGTGCTGTTCTGGGGCCTGCTGTCGCTGCTCGGCCAGCTGGTCAGCCGGGTGCCCGACTTGGGCGTGCCTGCTGCACTGTTCAACACCGACCGCGTCGGCAACGTGCGCTTCGCCGCCGTCGGCCTGGTGCTCATGCTCCTGATGATCTACCGCCCGCAGGGGCTCTTCGGCGACCGGAAGGAGCTGCAGATCGATGCCCGCTGACGCCAGCGACGACCAGTCCGACAAGCCCGACCTGACCAAGGACGAGGGCGGACGCCACGCCGCGGGCTCGACCGCGACGGCCACGACGTCCGAGCGCAAGGGCCTGACCAAGGCCGAGGCGGCGGCCGCGCTGGCCGACGTCCCGCGCGAGCCCGGCGCGCCCAAGCCCGACCCGATCGTGGTGGCCGACGGCATCGTGCGGCAGTTCGGCGGCCTCAAGGCCGTCGACGTCGCCCACCTCGAGGTGCAGCGCGGTGTCATCACCGCGCTCATCGGCCCCAACGGCGCCGGCAAGACCACGTTCTTCAACGTGCTCACCGGCTTCGACCGCGCCGACTCCGGCGACCGCAGCTTCAACGGCCGCTCGCTCAAGCGCATCTCGGCCTCGCGGGTCGCGCGCCTCGGCATGGTGCGCACCTTCCAGCTCACGAAGGTGCTCTCGAAGCTGACCGTGCTCGAGAACATGCGCCTCGGCGCCACCGGGCAGCTGGGTGAGAAGTTCTGGGCCGGACCGCTCCGCTTCCTGTGGGCCGGTCAGGAGCAGGCCAACACCGACCGCGCCCGCGACCTGCTGCAGCGCTTCAAGCTCGACGCCAAGGAGAACGACTTCGCCGGCTCGCTCTCCGGCGGCCAGCGCAAGCTGCTCGAGATGGCGCGTGCGCTCATGGTCGAGCCCGAGCTGGTCATGCTCGACGAGCCGATGGCGGGCGTGAACCCGGCGCTGAAGCAGTCGCTGCTCGGCCACGTGAAGTCGCTGCGCGAGGACGGCATGAGCGTGCTGTTCGTCGAGCACGACATGGACATGGTGCGCGACATCTCCGACTGGGTCGTGGTGATGGCGCAGGGCCAGGTGATCGCCGAGGGTCCGCCCGACTCGATCATGGCCGACCAGCGCGTCATCGACGCCTACCTCGGCGCGCACCACGACGTCGACATCACCGAGCTCGACGCCGACGAGGTCGCCGCCGCGGCCGAGGCCGAGATCGCCGCCGAGAAGGAGGCCTGAGATGACCGACCTCAGCAAGGAGCCCGACGCCGTCGACCGGGCGATGAGCAGCGCGCAGAGCGACGCCGACGCCCGCGCCGCCGAGGCTCGCACGGTGCACCTCGGGGCCGCCGAGGGCGCCGTCCTGCGCGCCGACAACCTGATCGCCGGCTACCTGCCAGGCGTGAACATCCTCAACGGCGCCGACCTGTACTGCAAGGAGGGCGAGCTCGTCGGCATCATCGGCCCCAACGGCGCCGGCAAGTCGACGCTGCTCAAGGCGCTGTTCGGCCTGGTGAAGATCCACACCGGCAGCGTCACGCTGCGCGGTGACGAGATCACCAACCTGCGCGCCGACGCCCTCGTGGCCCGCGGCATCGGCTTCGTTCCGCAGAACAACAACGTCTTCCCGAGCCTGACCATCGCCGAGAACCTCCAGATGGGCTGCTTCCAGGCGCCGAAGAAGTACAACGAGCGGTTCGAGTTCGTCGCCTCGATCTTCCCGGCCCTCGCGGCCCGGCGCGGCCAGCGCGCCGGCTCGCTGTCGGGCGGCGAGCGGCAGATGGTGGCCATGGGCCGCGCGCTGATGATGGATCCGTCGGTGCTGCTGCTCGACGAGCCGTCCGCCGGCCTCTCCCCCGCCATGCAGGACGAGGTGTTCGTGCAGACCCGCGAGATCAACAAGGCCGGCGTCAGCGTCGTCATGGTCGAGCAGAACGCCGCCCGCTGCCTGCAGATCTGCGACCGCGGCTACGTCCTCGACCAGGGCCGCAACGCCTACACCGCCACCGGCCGCCAGCTCGCCAACGACCCCCGCGTCATCGAGCTCTACCTCGGCACGCTGGCCCAGAAGGGCGCCTGAGCCTCCCGGCCTCACGGCACGTCGACGACGCCCGACCGCCTGCTGGCGGTCCGGCGTCGTTGCGTCGGGAGGGGCTCATCGCCGACCCGGACGGTGGTCGAGGTGCGAGGAGCCCTGGCGACGAGCCTCGAGACCACTGGCCCTCCGTGCCCAGGTCCCGCCACGGACCCTGAGCTTGGTCGTTGGGCCCTGCCGGTCAACGGCCAGGGCACGTGGGACGACCAGCCCCTGTGCTCTTTGGCGCCTCCGCTGCCTTGATGCGCAGCGCCGCCGCCCCCGCGTTCCGGGGCCTCGGGCCGTGTGCACGGGCTGGCCCTGCTCGGCTGCGGTCGGTCTCGCTGGCGCTCGGTCCGGATCCTGCGGGGTGGCGGGTCCGTGTGGTCCGGTCCGGTGCCCTTCGACAAGCTCAGGGTCCGTATGGGGACTTGGGTGCCAAGCCCCACGGTGCCCTTCGACAAGCTCAGGGTCCGTGTGGGGACCTGGGTGCGAGGTGCCGCGGTGCCCTTCGACAAGCTCAGGGTCCGTGTGGGGACCTGGGTGCGAGGTGCCGCGGTGCCCTTCGACAAGCTCAGGGTCCGTGTGGGGACCTGGGTGCGAGGTGCCGCGGTGCCCTTCGACAAGCTCAGGGTCCGTATGGGGACTTGGGTGCCAAGCCCCACGGTGCCCTTCGACAAGCTCAGGGTCCGTGTGGGGACCTGGGTGCGAGGTGCCGCGGTGCCCTTCGACAAGCTCAGGGACCGTGCGGAGACCTGGGTGCGACGTGCCGTGGAGACGGCACAGGGCCCCGCGTGCTCGGCACGCGGGGCCCTGTGTGAAGCGGTGGTGCGGGTTCAGCCCGTGATCAGTCGCCCTGACCCAGACCGGCCTGCGCGAGCGCGGGGACGATCTTCTTGGTCTCGTCGAAGGCGATCAGCACGATGGCGTCGGGGTCCTCGGCGGCGATGGCCTGGACCTCGGCGTTGTAGTTGGCCGCCTCGGGCGAGTAGAGCTGGTAGGAGACGACGTTGCCGCCGGCCTCCTCGTAGAACTTGCGGACGTTCTCGGCCAGCGCCTCACCGTAGGAGTCCTGGCGGGCCAGGATCGCGATGTTCTGCTTGCCGTCACCGATCACCGTCGAGGCCATGACCTGGCCCTGCAGCACGTCGGACGGGGCGGTACGGAAGTACAGGCCCTGGTCGGCGTAGGTGTCGAAGGCGGTGGAGGTGTTGGCGGGCGAGATCTGGACGACGCCGGCCTTGGTGATCTTGTCGATCACCGAGAGCGACACCGACGACGACGCGGCACCGAGGACGATGTCGGCGCCACCGTTGAGCAGCTTGTCGGTCTCGGACGGCGCGATGTTCGGCGTGCCGTCACCGGAGTCGGCCTTGACCTGGCGCGCGTCCTTGCCGAGCACGCCACCGTTCTCGTTGATCTCCTGGATCGCGACGTCGACGCCCGCGAACTCCGGGGGGCCGAGGAAGGCGAGGTCACCGCTGGAGGGCAGCAGGGTGCCGACGACGAACTCGCCGTCGCCCTGGGCGGTGCCCTTGATCTCCTGGTTCGGCTGCACGCTGTCGACGTCGGGGATCTGACCGGTGACGAAGTCGAGCGGCGAGTAGTTGTTGTCGTTGCCGTACTCGAAGATGCCGATGGTCGCGGCCGACGGGCTGCCGGTCGAGTTCAGGTCGATCGGGCCGGAGACGCCGTCGTAGTCGATGTCGGTGCCGTCGGCGAGCAGGTCGGCGCAGGTCTTGAAGTCGGTGCACTTCTCGCCCTCGGCCGTGACGGCCTGCAGGTTCGCACCGATGCTCTTGCCCGAGTCGTCGTCGGCGGCGATCGCGGCCAGGGCCGAGATGATCGTGGCGTCGTAGGACTCGGGGCCGTAGGTGAAGTCCTTCAGCTTGGGGTTCGCCTCGAGCATGCGCTGACGGAAGTCGTCACCCAGCTCGGCGCCCGGGTAGGTCGCCTTGACGCCCTCGAGGGTGCCGGGGTCGAAGTCCTCGCTGTAGTTGGCCGTGTTGCCGTCGACGAAGTACAGCTGCATCCCGGAGGACGCCTCGGCCGGCTCGGAGCTGTCGCCACCCTCGGTCGGCTCCGAGGTGGTGTCAGAGGTGTCGGAGCTGGCGCTCTCGGTCGACTGGTCGGCGCCGTCGCTGGTGTTGTCGTCGCCGTCGTCGCCACCGCAGGCGGCGAGGACGAGGGCACTGACGACGGCCACGACGCCGAGTCGTGCCGACTTGTTCAGGGGAATCATGGGGCCTCCGCGTCGTTCGTTGGGCGTCGGCTGCTACCGACGCGCAGGGTCAACCTAGTGCGTCCACTGATTCAAGGGGATGAACGGCACCGCCGTTGCGATTTCGTGACCTTTTCTTGTGGTCACGCCCGGGTTTCGGCCCTGGACCTCACTCCTCCGGGCGAGCGACGCCGTGCGTCACCACGCCCTCGGCGACCTCGCGCATCGAGCGACGCAGGTCCATCGCGGTCTTCTGGATCCACCGGAACGCCTCGGGCTCGGTGAGGCCCATGCGCTCCTGCAGCACTCCCTTGGCCCGGTCGAGCGCCTTGCGGGTCTCGAGTCGCTCGGTGAGGTCGGCGACCTCGGTCTCGAGCGCGGCGACCTCGGCGTAGCGGCTGACCGCCATCTCGATGGCCGGCACCAGGTCGGACTGCGTGAACGGCTTGACGAGGTAGGCCATGGCGCCGGCGTCGCGGGCCCGCTCGACCAGCTCGCGCTGGGAGAAGGCGGTCAGCATGACCACGGGGGCGATGCGGCGCGAGGCGATCGACTCGGCGGCGGCGATGCCGTCGAGCACGGGCATCTTCACGTCGAGGATGACGAGGTCGGGCCGCAGCTGCTCGGCGAGCTCGACGGCCCGGGCGCCGTCACCGGCCTGGCCGACGACGTCGTAGCCCTCCTCGCCGAGCATCTCGACGAGGTCCATGCGGATGAGCGTCTCGTCCTCGGCGACCACGACCGTGCGGCGCGCGGTGGACGGCGCGGAGGGGGTGCCGGTGGCGGCGGGATCGCTCACCCTCGCAGGCTAGCGGGACGCCGCACGACTCACGCGAGGTGCTCGGCGGCGGTGGACGCCGCGACGTCGGCCTCGGCCGTGGCCCGCTGGCCCGCTCCGGCTCCGATGCCGGGGCGGTCGGCGAGGTCGGCGAGGTAGAGGGCGACCTCGGCGTGCTCGACGCGACGCCGGCTCGCCTCGGTGGCCGCCGCGCGCGCGTTGGCGACGGCGCCCTCGTGGCTGGCGGCCGCGAGCCGGCCCAGCCACGCCGTGATCCCGATCAGCACGAGCCAAACACTACTCGTCTACTCGACTTTGGCAAGTCGGCAGGTGCTCTAAGGTCGGGTTGCCGTGGCCCCGGTAGCCCAATTGGCAGAGGCAGTGGATTCAAAACCCACCCAGTGTCGGTTCGAGTCCGACCCGGGGCACGCGTGCGAGGCCTAGCATCGACGGGTGCGCCTCTCGCTCGCCGCCGTCGCGCTGCTGCTGGTCGCGTCGGCCTGCTCGGGTGACGACTCCCCCGACCGCCCCGACGACACCGCTCCCCCGGACGTCGCCACGTCGTCCGCGCTCACGGGCACCCGCGAGCGCGCCCGGTGCATCGTCAGCGACCCCGAGGGCGAGCTCATCGTCGTGCCCGGCACCCTCGACCCCGATCAGCCGCTGCGGCTCGGCGACGCCGAGCTGATCGACGCGGTCAACCTCGAGGTCGTCGAGTCCTCGGTGGTGGCGTTCTCGGGCCGCGCCGGGCTGCAGGGCATCGTGCAGGACTACCCGCCGCTGCCGAACGCGGGCCTCGCCGACTCCCTGGCCGACTGGAGCGAGCGACGTCCGCTGGCGGGACACCAGGTCGCCGCCGACGCGCCGCAGCAGGCCGTGCTCGTGGCGCTGCGGCTGGTCGACGCCACTCGACCGGGCCACCTCGACGGCGTCCGGCTGACCTACGCCGACGACGCCGCG
The DNA here is from genome assembly GCF_039543705.1 of Nocardioides marinquilinus. Classification (NCBI taxonomy): domain Bacteria; kingdom Bacillati; phylum Actinomycetota; class Actinomycetes; order Propionibacteriales; family Nocardioidaceae; genus Nocardioides; species Nocardioides marinquilinus. The sequence goes on along the minus strand of NZ_BAABKG010000004.1, from coordinate 326,562 downwards.
CCGACCGAGATGGTGCAGCCGGTGCTGGTCGAGCCGCACGACGCGCTGTGCACGATCGCGGAGGTCGACGGCACCCTGGCGTGGGTGCCGGCGTCCTGACCGCGAGCCGGTGAGCCCGGTCGCGCTCAGCCCTGCGTTCGGTAGGCCGGCGCGACCTCGTTGATGGCGTCGCCCATGCGGTGGATGCGCAGCGCGTTGGTGGAGCCCGGGATGCCCGGCGGGCTGCCGGCGACGATGACCACGAGGTCGCCCTCGCTGACGCGGCCGATGTCGAGCAGCTGCTCGTCGACCTGGCGCACCATCTCGTCGGTGTGCTCGACGCCGACGGTGCGGAAGGTCTCGACGCCCCAGGTGAGCGCGAGCTGGGAGCGCACGCGGTCCTCGGGGGTGAAGGCGAGCACCGGGATGGCGCTGCGCAGCCGCGAGAGGCGCTTGGCGGAGTCGCCGCTCTGCGTGAACGCCACGACGTACTTGGCGTCGATGCGCGCCGCGACCTCCTCGGCGGCCTTGGCGATGACGCCGCCGCGGGTGTGCGGGTCCCACTGGATGGAGGTGAACTGACCCAGCTCGGACTGCTCGAGGGCGTGGGTCTCGGTGGACTCCACGATGCGCGCCATCGTCTCGACGACGCCGATCGGGTGCTCGCCGACCGAGGTCTCGCCCGAGAGCATCACGGCGTCGGCACCGTCGAGGACGGCGTTCGCGACGTCGCTGGCCTCGGCGCGGGTGGGCGCGGGGCTGGTGATCATCGACTCGAGCATCTGGGTGGCCACGATGACCGGCTTGGCGTTGCGACGCGCCTTCTCGACGATCATCTTCTGCAGGAACGGGACGTCCTCGAGCGGGCACTCCACGCCGAGGTCGCCGCGGGCGACCATGAACCCGTCGAAGGCCTCGATGATCTCGTCGAGGTTGTCGATGGCCTGCGGCTTCTCGATCTTCGCGATCACGGGGAGCATGTGGCCCTCCTCGCGCATGATCGTGCGGACGTCCTCGACGTCCTTGGCGTCGCGCACGAAGCTGAGGGCGACGAAGTCGACGCACAGGCCGAGGGCGAAGCGGAGGTCCTCGGCGTCCTTCTCGGACAGCGCCGGCACCGAGACGGCCACGCCGGGCAGGTTGATGCCCTTGTGGTTGCTGACCGGGCCCGCGGTGATGACCTCGGTGACGATGTCGGTGCCGCCGGCGCCCTCGCTGCTGACCACGCGCAGCCGCACCTTGCCGTCGTCGATGAGGATCGGGTCGCCCTCGGTGACGTCACCCGGCAGCCCCTGGTAGGTGGTGCTGCCGATCTCGGCGTTGCCCGCGACGTCGCGGGTGGTGATGGTCCAGCGCTGGCCCTTGGTGAGCACGACCGGGCCGTCGGCGAAGGTGCCGAGGCGGATCTTCGGCCCCTGCAGGTCGGCGAAGATGCCGACCCCGATGCCGGTGGCGTCGGCGGCCGCCCGCACCCGCCGGTAGGTCTCGGCGTGGTCGGCGTGGCTGCCGTGGCTCATGTTGAGCCGGGCCACGTTCATCCCCGCCTCGACCAGCTCGCGGATCTTCTCCTCCGAGCTGACGGCCGGACCCATGGTGCACACGATCTTTGCTCTCCGCACCCTCGGAGCCTAGCGCGCATTGGATCGATCAAAGACGCGAGCCCGGCGACGAGCCGGCCCGGGGCCCGGAGGCCCCGGGCTCTCTCAGACCACCAGCGGACGCGCGGTGGGCGGGATCGGCGCCGGGAGCGCCGTCGAGCCGGTGAGGTACTCGTCGACGGCGGCCGCGGCGGCACGTCCCTCGGCGATGGCCCACACGATGAGCGACTGGCCGCGACCGCAGTCGCCGGCGGAGAAGACGCCGGGCACCGAGGTCTGGTAGCCGAGGTCGCGGGCCACGTTGCCGCGCTCGTCGAGGTCGACGCCGAGCTGGCCCAGCAGGCCCTGCTGCACCGCGGCGTCGTCGCCCTCGGCGGCCGGCGCGCGCTCGGGCCCGAGGAAGCCCATCGCGAGCAGCACCAGCTGCGCCGGGATCTCGCGCTCGCTGCCCTCGACCGGCGTCGGGCGACCGTTCTCGAAGACCACCTCGACCAGCTTCAGCGCGCGGACCGCGCCGTCGTCGTCGCCGAGGAACTCCTGCGTCGAGACGGCGTAGACCCGGTCGCCGGCCTCCTCGTGCGCCGAGGAGACCCGGAAGGTCATCGGATAGGTCGGCCACGGCTGGCCGGACGGGCGGGTGCCCGGCGGCTCGGGCATGATCTCCAGCTGCGTGATCGAGGCCGCGCCCTGCCGGGTGGAGGTGCCGAGGCAGTCGGCGCCGGTGTCGCCGCCGCCGATGATGACGACGTGCTTGCCCTCGGCGCTGATCTGCTCCGAGCCGTCGGCCGTGGGGGCCTCGCCGAGCGCGGCGCGGTTGGCCTGCGGCAGGAACTCCATCGCCTGGTGGATGCCGCGCAGCTCGCGGCCGGGCACCGAGAGGTCGCGCGCGTCGGTGGCCCCGACGGCGAGGACGACGGCGTCGTAGCGCTCGCGCAGGCTCGCACCGGTCAGGTCGGAGCCGGGCGCGCCGACGTCCACGCCGGCGCGGAAGACGGTGCCCTCGCGCTTCATCTGGGCCAGCCGCTTGTCGAGGTGCTGCTTCTCCATCTTGAACTCGGGGATGCCGTAGCGCAGCAGGCCGCCGATCTTGTCGGCCCGCTCGTAGACCGCGACCGTGTGGCCGGCGCGGGTCAGCTGCTGGGCGCAGGCCAGGCCGGCCGGACCGGAGCCGATGACGGCGACGGTGCGGCCCGAGAGCCACTCGGGCGCCTGGGGGCGCACCAGCCCGAGGTCCCACGCCTTGTCGATGATCGTGACCTCGACGTTCTTGATGGTCACGGGGTCCTGGTTGATGCCGAGCACGCACGCCGTCTCGCACGGCGCCGGGCAGAGGCGGCCGGTGAACTCCGGGAAGTTGTTCGTGGCGTGCAGCCGCTCGATCGCCTCCTCCCAGTCGTCGCGCCAGACCAGGTCGTTCCACTCCGGCACCAGGTTGCCGAGCGGGCACCCCTGGTGGCAGAACGGGATGCCGCAGTCCATGCAGCGTCCGGCCTGCTCGGTGATGATCGGCAGCAGCGCCCGCCCGGCCGAGCCCGGGTAGACCTCGTTCCAGTCCTGCACCCGCTCCTCGACCGGACGCCGCTCGGCGACGGCTCGCGTGGTCTTCAGGAAGCCTCGTGGGTCAGCCATGGCTCCGTCGCCCCTTCCTGGGAGAGCTGAAAGTCTCGTGGCCACGATCTGGGCAGGTCGACCGCTCACCCATGAAGTGCCTCCATCATCGCGTGGGCGGTCTGATTCTCGTCGAGCCCGTCGGCCTCGGCCCTCGCCTTGGCCTCGAGCACGATGCGGTAGTCGCGCGGCATCACCTCGGTGAACCGCGTGAGGGCGGCCGGCCAGTCGGCCAGCAGCCCGGCGGCCACCTCGGAGCCGGTCTCCTCGTGGTGCTCGCGCACCAGCTGCTCCAGCTCGGCGGCCGCGTCGTCGTCGACGGGGCCGAGCTCGACCAGCTCGCGGTTGACCCGGTGCTCCTTGAGGTCGAGCACCCAGGCCACGCCGCCCGACATCCCGGCCGCGAAGTTGCGCCCGGTCTTGCCGAGGACGACGACCCGCCCGCCGGTCATGTACTCGCAGCCGTGGTCGCCCACGCCCTCGGTGACCAGCCAGGCGCCGGAGTTGCGCACCGCGAACCGCTCGCCGACGCCGCCGCGCAGGAAGACCCGGCCCGAGGTGGCGCCGTAGGCGATGGTGTTGCCGGCGATGATGTGCTCGTCGCTGGCGAACGTCGCCGCCCGGTCGGGGCGCACCACGACGCGGCCGCCCGAGAGGCCCTTGGCGACGTAGTCGTTGGCGTCGCCCTCGAGCCGCAGCGTGACGCCGCGGGGCAGGAACGCGCCGAACGACTGGCCGGCCGAGCCGGTGAGCGTGAGGTCGATCGTGCCCTCGGGCAGGCCCTCGGCGCCGTAGCGCTTGGTGACCTCGTGCCCGAGGATCGTGCCGACCGTGCGGTTGACGTTGCGCACCGCCAGCTGGGCCCGCACCGGCTCGCCCCGCTCGAGGGCCGGCTCGGCCAGCGGCACCAGCTCGGTGACGTCGAGCGAGCGCTCGAGGCCGTGGTCCTGGCCGCGGGTCGCGCGGCGGGCCTGCTCGGGGAAGTGCGTCGAGTCGACCTCGTGCAGCACCGGGCTCAGGTCGAGGCCCGACGCCTTCCAGTGCTGGACGGCGTCCGCGACGTCGAGCGTGCTCACCTGGCCGATCGCCTCGTCGAGGGTGCGGAAGCCGAGCTCGGCGAGGATCTCGCGCACCTCCTCGGCGATGTACTCGAAGAAGGTGACCACGAACTCGGCCTTGCCCGTGTAGCGCTCGCGCAGCACCGGGTTCTGCGTGGCCACGCCCACCGGGCAGGTGTCGAGGTGGCAGACCCGCATCAGGATGCAGCCGCTCACGACCAGCGGCGCGGTGGCGAAGCCGTACTCCTCGGCGCCGAGCAGGGCCGCGATGACGACGTCTCGGCCGGTCTTGAGCTGTCCGTCGGTCTGGACGACGATGCGGTCGCGCAGGCCGTTGACCAGCAGCGTCTGCTGGGTCTCGGCCAGGCCGAGCTCCCACGGGCCGCCGGCGTGCTTCAGCGAGGTGAGCGGCGAGGCGCCGGTGCCGCCGTCGTGCCCGGAGATCAGGACGACGTCGGCGTGCGCCTTGGAGACGCCCGCCGCCACCGTGCCGACGCCGACCTCGCTGACCAGCTTCACGTGCACCCGCGCCCGCGGGTTGGCGTTCTTCAGGTCGTGGATGAGCTGGGCGAGGTCCTCGATGGAGTAGATGTCGTGGTGCGGCGGCGGGCTGATCAGCCCCACGCCCGGCGTGGAGTGCCGGGTCTTGGCCACCCACGGGTAGACCTTGTTGCCGGGCAGCTGGCCGCCCTCGCCGGGCTTGGCGCCCTGCGCCATCTTGATCTGGATGTCGTCGGCGTGGGTGAGGTACTCCGAGGTCACGCCGAAGCGGCCCGAGGCCACCTGCTTGACCGCGCTGCGGCGCACGGGGTCGTGCAGCCGGTCGGAGTCCTCGCCGCCCTCGCCGGTGTTGGACTTGCCGCCCAACCGGTTCATGGCGACCGCGAGGGTCTCGTGGGCCTCCTGGCTGATCGAGCCGTACGACATCGCGCCGGTGGAGAACCGCTTGACGATCGCCGAGACCGGCTCGACCTCCTCGATCGGCACCGGCTCGCGGCCGGTGACGTGGGCGCCCTTGAAGCGGAACAGCCCCCGCAGCGTCATCAGCTCGGCCGACTGCTCGTCGACGGCCTGCGTGTACTGCTTGAAGACGTCGTAGCGCTGCGTGCGGGTGGAGTGCTGCAGCCGGAAGACGGTCTCGGGGTTGAACAGGTGCGGCTCGCCGTCGCGGCGCCACTGGTACTCGCCGCCGACCTCGAGCTCGCGGTGCGCCGGCAGCACGCCGCCGCGCGGGTAGGCCGTGGCGTGGCGGCGCGAGACCTCCTCGGCGATGACGTCGAGGCCGATGCCGCCGAGCTTGGACGTCGTGGCGGTGAAGTAGCGGTCGATGACGTCCTGGGAGAGGCCGACGCACTCGAAGATCTGCGCGCCGGTGTAGGAGGCGACGGTGGAGACGCCCATCTTCGACATCACCTTGAGCACGCCCTTGCCGAGCGCCTTGACGAGGTTGGCGACGGCCTGCTCGGGCTCGTTGGAGACGAAGTAGCCCTGGCGGGCGAGGTCCTCGACCGACTCCATGGCCAGATAGGGGTTGACCGCGGCGGCGCCGTAGCCGACGAGCAGCGCGACGTGGTGCACCTCGCGGACGTCGCCGGCCTCGACCAGCAGCCCGACCTGCGTGCGCGTCTTCTCGCGCACCAGGTGGTGGTGCACGGCGCCGGTGAGCAGCAGCGACGGGATCGGCGCCTGGTCGGCGTCGGAGTGGCGGTCGGAGAGCACGATGATGCGCGCCCCGGCCGCGATGGCCTCGCTGACCTCGGCGCAGATCGCCTCGATGCGCTCGGCCATCGCCGCGCCGCCGCCGGCGACGTCGTACAGGCCGCGGGCGACGTGGGTGATGAAGCCCGGCATGTCGCCGTCGCGGTTGATGTGACGGATCTTGGCGAGGTCGTCGTTGGAGATGACCGGGAACGGCAGCACCACCTGGCGGCACGACGCCGCGTGCGGCTCAAGCAGGTTCGACTCGGGGCCGATGGTGCCCGACAGCGAGGTGACGAGCTCTTCGCGGATGGCGTCGAGCGGCGGGTTGGTGACCTGCGCGAACAGCTGGCTGAAGTAGTCGAACAGCAGCCGGGGCCGCTTCGAGAGCGCCGCGATCGGGGTGTCGGTGCCCATGGAGCCGAGCGCCTCGCCCCCGGTGTTCGCCATCGGCGTCAGCAGCACCCGCAGCTCTTCTTGGCTGTAGCCGAAGATCTGCTGGCGCCGGGTCACCGAGGCGTGGGTGTGGACGACGTGCTCACGCGCCGGCACGTCGGCCAGGTGGATCAGACCGGCGTGCAGCCACTCGCCGTAGGGGTGCTCGGCGGCCAGCTCGGCCTTGATCTCGTCGTCCTCGACGACGCGGTGCTCGTCGGTGTCGACCAGGAACATCCGGCCCGGCTGCAGCCGGCCCTTGCGCACGATGCTCGCCGGGTCGAGGTCGAGGACGCCGACCTCGGAGGCCAGCACGACCAGGCCGTCGTCGGTGATCCAGTAGCGGGAGGGCCGCAGACCGTTGCGGTCGAGCACGGCGCCGATCTGCGAGCCGTCGGTGAAGACCACGCAGGCGGGCCCGTCCCAGGGCTCCATCATCGCGGAGTGGAAGCGGTAGAAGTCGCGGCGGGCGGCGTCCATCTCGCCGTGGTTCTCCCACGCCTCGGGGATCATCATCAGCACCGCGTGGGGCAGGCTGCGGCCGCCGAGGTGCAGCAGCTCGAGCACCTCGTCGAAGGACGCCGAGTCGGACGCGCCCGGGGTGCAGATCGGGAACAGCCGGTCGAGGTCGCCGGGGATGAGGTCGGAGTCGAGCAGCGCCTCACGGGCGCGCATCCAGTTGCGGTTGCCCATGACGGTATTGATCTCGCCGTTGTGGGCGATGAACCGGTAGGGGTGGGCCAGCGGCCAGCTCGGGAAGGTGTTGGTCGAGAACCGCGAGTGCACGACCGCGAGCGCCGAGGCGACGCGCTCGTCGCGCAGGTCGGGGTAGAAGGCGTCGAGCTGGTCGGTGGTGAGCATCCCCTTGTAGGCCAGGGTGCGCGACGACAGCGACGGGAAGTAGACCTCGGTCTCGTGCTCGGCGCGCTTGCGCAGGCAGAACGCGAGCCGCTCGAGGCCCAGGCCGGTCAGCCGCTGGCCCGACGAGGCCACGAACACCTGGCTGAAGGTCGGCATCACCGAGAGCGCCATGCTGCCCAGGGACGACGGGTCGGTCGGCACGTCGCGCCAGCCGAGGACGGTCAGGCCCTCCTCGGCCGCGAGCTCCTCGATGCGGGCCCGGGTCTTGGCGACGTCGTCGGGGTCACCGGGCAGGAACGCGGTGCCCACGGCGTACGCGGCCGGCGAGGGCAGCTCGAAGCCGGCCTCGGCGGTGACCTCGCGCAGGAACGCGTCGGGCACCTGCAGCAGGATGCCGGCGCCGTCGCCGGAGTTGACCTCGGCGCCGGCGGCGCCGCGGTGGTCGAGGTTGCGCAGGGCGGTGAGCGCCTTCACCACGATGTCGTGGGAGGGCTCTCCGGTGAGCGTCGCCACGAACGCGACGCCGCAGGCGTCGTGCTCGTGGGCCGGGTCGTAGAGCCCCTGCTTGGGCCAGTGCGTCGGGAACGCGTGCTGGTAGGGCACCTGAGTGTCCTCCCGTCGGCGGCACCGCTGGAGGACAGCGATGGCGAGGTGGTCGCAGGGACGACGTCGGCCCACGCGGCGGAGGCCTCAGATTAACAGCAGGTTTCCCGCTCCCGTGCGCGTTCCCCGCCTCGTGGACGCCGACCCGTCCCCTATAAGAGACGGGTCACCCGCGCGGACGACTCGACGCCGACCCGTCGGACATGTCTGACGGGTCAGCGCGCCTGGGGGTCGCTTGGGGGCTTGGTACGGGTCTTGGCGAGGGTGGGTGAGGACTCCTCGGACGTGGTGGCGTCCGGGTCGTCGTCCGGGTCGTCGTCCGGGTCGTCGTCCTCGGCCTCGGCGCCCGATGTCGCCTCGGTGCCGGTGGCGGCGGCGTCGTCCTCGTCGACCGGCTCGCGACCGGGGAGGTAGACCGACTCGGGCTGGCCGGGGTGGCGGCGTCCGACGATGACGAAGTAGGCCAGCGCGAGGGCGAACAGCACGATCGAGGTCCACACGTTGAAGCGCAGGCCGGCGACGTCGTCCAGCTGCACGGTGTCGATGCGGATGTACTCGGTCAGGGCGCGCCCGACGGTGTAGCCCATGACGTAGAGCGCGAAGACGCGGCCGAAGCCGAGCTTGAACCGGCGCTCGGCCCAGAGCAGCACGCCGAAGACCCCGAGGTTCCACACGAACTCGTAGAGGAACGTCGGGTGGAAGGTGGTGCCCTGCGGGAAGCTGAGCCCGTCGGGGTAGTGCTCGGGGTCGATCTCGAGGCCCCACGGCAGGTCGGTGGGCTTGCCGTAGAGCTCCTGGTTGAACCAGTTGCCCCATCGGCCGATCGCCTGGGCGACGATCACGCCGGGCGCGAGGGCGTCCATGACGGCGCTGATGCGCACGCCGCGGCGGCGCGACCAGAGGTAGACGCCGACCGCGCCGAGCGCGACCGCGCCCCACACGCCGAGGCCGCCGCGCCACACGTACAGCGCGGTGATCGGGTTCCTGCCCTCGCCGAAGTAGCGCTCGGAGTCGGTGGCCACGTGGTAGAGCCGGGCACCGACGAGGCCGAATGGCACGGCCCAGATCGCCAGGTCCTGGACGTCGCCGGGCCGGCCGCCGCGGGCGGTCCACCGCTTCTCACCGATCCAGATCGCGGCGATGATGCCGAGGATGATGCAGAGCGCGTAGCCGCGGATCGGCAGCGGTCCGAGCTGCCAGACGCCGTCGCTGGGGCTGGGGATCGAGAGCGGGACGGCCGTCAGGCGGTCCAGCAGCGCGGGCACGGGCAGCACGGGGGCTCAGTCCTCCAGCAGGGTGTGGATGTCGGCGGCGTACTGCGCCGGTGTGGTGTCGGCACCCCAGTAGACCGGTGCCTCGTCGGCGCTGTCGATGCCCATGACCTGGGTGGTGTGCCCGCCGGGGTCGCGGCGGTCGAGGCCGACGGCGAGCTGCTTGGCGACGTCGTTGATCGTCGTCCAGTCGCCGGTGAGGCCGACGAAGTCGGGGTCGAAGCGGTCGAGGTAGTCGCGCAGCAGCGGGGCGGTGTCGCGGTCGGGGTCGCTGGTGACCATGACGACCTGCACGTCGTCGCGGTCGGCGTCGTCGAGGCGCACCAGGGCCGAGGCCAGGTTGGTGAGCACCGCCGGGCAGATGTCGACGCAGTTGACGTAGCCGAAGAAGACCAGCGTGAGCCGGCGGTCGGTGTCGGCCGCGAGCGAGAACGGCTGGCCGTCGGTGTCGGTGAGCGGGGTCTCGGGCACCTGGTAGGGGTTGTCGAGCACCCGTCCGGCGAAGGGCTGGTCGTCGTCGCCACCACAGCCGGCCAGCGCCAGGCCGAGCGCGAGCACGAGCGCGGCCGCGCGGGCCGTCGTCCGGCGCAGGACGCTAGGGCGCACGCCGTACCCCCTCGGCCAGGTCGGCGGTGAGCGCCGAGAGGGCCCGCATGCCGCCGGCGCGGTCACCGGGGTGGTCGAGCAGGCATCGCACGAACGCCGAGCCGACGATGACGCCGTCGGCGTAGGCGGCGAGCTCGGCGGCCTGGTCGCCGCTGCTGACCCCGATGCCGACGCCGACGGGCAGGCCGTCCTGCGCGCTGTGCGCCTTGGTGCGCTCGACGAGCGGCGCGGCCAGGTCGCTGGTGGTGGTGCGGGCACCGGTGACGCCCATGACGGCGGCGGCGTAGACGAAGCCGCGGCAGGCGGCGGTGGTCATCTCGATGCGCTCGTCGGTCGACGACGGCGCCACCAGGAAGACCCGGTCGAGGTCGTGCTCGTCGGCCGCGGCGATCCACTCGGGCGCGAAGTCGGGGGTCAGGTCGGGCGTGATGAGCCCCGCTCCCCCGGCGTTGGCGAGGTCGGTGGCGAACCGCGAGACCCCGTAGCGCTCGACCGGGTTCCAGTAGGTCATCACGAGCGTCGGCACGCCGGTGGCGGCGACGGTCTCGACGGTGCGCAGCACGTCGGCGGTGCGGACGCCGCCGTCGAGCGCCTGCTGGGCCGCGGCCTGGATGGTGGGGCCGTCCATGACGGGGTCGCTGTAGGGCAGGCCGATCTCGAGGACGTCGCAGCCGGCGTCCACCATCGCCTGGAGCGCCTCGATGCCGCCGTCGACGCTGGGGAAGCCGGCGGGCAGGTAGCCCACCAGCGCGGCGCGGCCGTCGGCCCGGGCCTTCTCGAAGGCGGTGCCGACGCGGGTCGGGGCGCTCACGTGGCGTCGTCCGCGTCGGCGTCGCCCAGCCCGAACCACGACATCGCGGTCTCCATGTCCTTGTCGCCGCGGCCCGAGAGGTTGACCAGCACGAGCCCGTCGGGGCCGAGCTCGCGGGCGAGGTCGACGGCGCCGGCCACGGCGTGGGAGGACTCGATCGCGGCGATGATGCCCTCGGTGCGGGCGAGCAGCGCCATGGCGTCCATGGCCTGCCTGTCGGTGATCGGCACGTAGTCGGCGCGGCCCGACTTGGCCAGGTGGGCGTGCTGCGGCCCGACACCCGGGTAGTCCAGGCCCGCGGAGATCGAGTGCGACTCGACGGTCTGGCCGTCGTCGTCCTGCAACACGAAGGTGCGCGCGCCGTGCAGGACGCCGCTCTCGCCGGCGGTGATCGTGGCGGCGTGGCGACCGGTCTCGACGCCGTCGCCGCCGGGCTCGTAGCCGTGGATGGCGACGTCGGCGTCGTCGAGGAAGGCGGTGAACAGGCCGATGGCGTTCGAGCCGCCGCCGACGCAGGCCGCGACGGCGTCGGGCAGCCGGCCGGTGAGCTCGAGGCACTGGGCGCGCGCCTCGTCGCCGATGGCGCGGGTGAAGTCGCGCACCATGCTCGGGAACGGGTGCGGCCCGGCGGCGGTGCCGAACAGGTAGGCGGTGTGGTCGACGGTGGCCACCCAGTCGCGCAGCGCCTCGTTGATGGCGTCCTTCAGCGTGGCGCTGCCGGAGTCGACCGGCACGACGTTCGCGCCGAGCAGCTGCATCCGCGCCACGTTCAGGGCCTGCCGCCGGGTGTCGACCGAGCCCATGTAGACGGTGCAGTCGAGGCCGAAGTAGGCCGCGGCGGTGGCGCTGGCGACGCCGTGCTGGCCGGCGCCGGTCTCGGCGATGACCCGGTGCTTGCCCATGCGCCTGGTCAGCAGCGCCTGGCCCATCACGTTGCGGATCTTGTGCGCGCCGGTGTGGTTGAGGTCCTCGCGCTTGAGCAGGATGCGCGCGCCGCCGACCTGCTCGGTGAGCCGGGCGGCGTCGTACAGCTTGCTCGGGACGCCGGCGTAGTCGCGCGAGATGGCGTCGAACTCGGCCCGGAAGGTCGGGTCGGCCATGGCCTCGCGCCAGGCGTCGTCGAGCTCGTCGAGCGCTGCGACCAGCGCCTCGGGCATGAAGCGGCCGCCGAAGTCACCGAACCAGCCGTGGTCGTCGGCACCCCAGGGGCCCGGGTCGGGGCGGGTGGGTCGGGTCGTCGGCTGGGCGGTCATGGCATCACTCCTGTCATCCGGGCGACCGCTGCGCGCGGGTCGCCGTCCTTGACCAGGGCCTCGCCGACGAGCACCGCGCGGGCGCCCTCGGCGACGTAGCGCTTGACGTCGACCTCGTCGGTGACGCCCGACTCGGCCACGAGCACGCGGTCGGAGCCGAGCTGCGGCGCGAGGCGGCCGAAGGTGTCGGGGTCGACGGCCAGGGTCTTCAGGTTGCGCGCGTTCACGCCGAGCAGCTCGGCGCCCAGGGCGAGGGCACGCTCGGCCTCGGCCTCGTCGTGCACCTCGACGAGCACGGTCAGGCCGAGCTCGCGGGCCTCCTCGTGCAGCCGGTGCAGCGTGGCGTCGTCGAGCGCGGCCACGATGAGCAGCACCAGGTCGGCGCCGGCGGCGCGCGCCTCGACGAGCTGGTAGCCCTCGACCACGAAGTCCTTGCGCAGCAGCGGGACGTCGACGGCCGCGCGCACCGCGCGCAGGTCGGCCAGGCTGCCGCCGAAGCGGCGCTCCTCGGTGAGCACGCTGATGGCGGCGGCGCCGCCGGCCGCGTAGTCACGGGCCAGGGCGGCGGGATCGGGGATGCCGGCCAGGTCGCCCTTGCTGGGGCTGCGGCGCTTCACCTCGGCGATGACGCTGGACCCGGGGGCCCGCAGGTGGGGCATGGGGTCGCGCGGCGGCGCGACGTCGGCCAGCGCGGCGCGGACGTCGGCCAGCGGCGTCTGCGCCTGGCGCCGGGCGAGGTCGTCACGCACGCCGGCGACGATGTCGTCGAGCACGGTCACGTGCTCCATCCTCCCACGCGGGGGGTGGCGGGCCTCAGGCGGCGAGCCACCCGAGACCGGGGAGGTTGCGCAGCACGGTGAAGGCGGCGAGCGTCACCAGTGCGAGCGTCACGAGCGGGGTGGCGAGCGGGGCGAACGCCGCGGCGACGTGGTCGTCGTGGTCGGGCCCGCGCCAGGCGCCGAGCACCCAGGCGGCCAGCACGGCGACCACCACGGGCAGGGCAGCGACGAGGTAGAGATTGCTCGAGGCGGCGGCGAGCAGGTGGCCGTGCGCCAAGTCGTGGACGGCGCGCAGCCCGCCGCAGCCGGGGCAGTCGAACCCCAGCGCGGCGCTGGGGCACAGCCCCCACGAGCCGCGCACGTGCGGGTCGCGCAGTGCAACCGCGAGCGTGGCCGCACCCAGGCCGGCCACGGTGGCCAGCGGCAGGGCCGCGCGGCGCAACGGCCCGGCGCCGGCGCGTGCGACGGCGTCCGTGCGGGGCACCGCGTCGAGGCTCATGCTGCGCGTGGGCCGTCGGGTGTCGGTCGTCGGCTCAGTCGTGCGACTCGTGGTAGCCGAGCCGCGCCATGACCACGAAGATCACGCCGGCGAGCGCGTTGAGGCCGACACCGACCCAGAAGATCGGGTAGCTCACGGGCTCGAGCATGAGTCCGACTCCGCCCACGACGAACCCGATCAGCGCCACCGCGACCGCCGTCCAGGCGGCGGGGGTGTTGCCGTGGTTGTCTGCCATGCCGGGGACTCCTCGTCGCGATGGGGGCGGGGCGTGGCCCGATCCTATCGAGCCCGGCCGTCGCCGTCGTCGCGCGGGGCAGGCGGTGCGTCGACGGTCGGGTCGTGGCCCTCGTCGAGGGCCTTCCACAGCTCGAGGTTGCTGGCGTCCTCCCCCACCGTCGGCGACGCGCCCGCCTCGGCCGGCGCGTCGTAGCGGCGTCCCATCTCGGGCCAGCCGCGCACGTCGCGGACGGCGACCACCGCGGTCGCGAGGCCCACCGCGCCGGCCAGCAGGCCGAGGTAGGCCCACCCCGTGTGGCTGGTCGCGACGCCGGTCGTGGGCAGGTCGCGCGTGACGGCGTCGGGCGCCACCACCCAGGCGGCGATGCCGAAGCCGAGCACCCCGAGCGCGGCCACGACGGCCAGCCAGGCCACGCCGAACCGCACCCGGCCGCGGGTCACGAGCAGCACACCCCAGGCCGCGAGCAGCACGAGGGCGGTGGCGGTGACCGGCGGCGCGCTGGCGTCTCGGGCGGTGGCCACGGCGGTGGCGATGGCCGCGTCGGCGGCGCCGTCGCCGCCCGGCTCGATGCTCACCCAAGCGCGGGCGCCGGCCAGGGCGGCCGCGCCGGCGGCGGCCAGGCCCACCAGCACGACGACGCCGAACCGGCGGCGGGCCGGCCGCTCGGCGCCCGGGGTCGGGTCGGTGGTCGCGTCGGTCCCCTCGTCAGGCACCGAGAAGCCCCTCGTCGAAGCAGGTGCGCGCGCCGGTGTGGCACGCCGCGCCGACCTGGTCGACGGTGACCAGCAGGGTGTCGCCGTCGCAGTCGAGCCGCACCTGCTTGACGTGCTGGGCGTGGCCGGAGGTCTCGCCCTTGACCCAGTACTCCTGACGGGAGCGGCTCCAGTAGGTGGCACGGCCGGTGGTGAGGGTGCGGTGCAGCGCCTCGTCGTCCATCCACCCGACCATCAGCACCTCGCCGGTGTCGTGCTGCTGCACCACCGCGGTGACGAGGCCGGCGGCGTCGCGCTTGAGGCGGGCCGCGATGTCGGGCGCGAGAGAGCTCACGCCCCCAGTATCCGTGGCCCACGGGCGGCGTCACGACTCCGTAACCGATGGTTGACCTCGGCACACGTTTCCGCCCGTGAGTGAACCGGGCAGACGTCCGGTGCGTTGGTCGTGACGAGAGCCCCCACCCCGTGGTGGGCGGCCCCACGACATCGATCGAGTCGAGGAAGGCAGACATGACCGGACAGATCGACATCACGAGCATCCCGCGGATGCAGGGCCTCATCGAGGCGATGCAGACGCCCGCCGCCGAGGGCGGCGAGCTGATGGAGTACGCGACGACCTGGGTGACGCAGAAGGACGGCTTCGAGCCGAGCCCCGTCTGCGCCCTGCGTCCCTTCGCCCGGGCGATGGAGGCGATGGAGTCGGCGTTCGACGACGCCTTCTCCACCTACCAGCAGCGGTGGACCGGTCTCACCGAGGGCGTCGCGCAGTCGCTCATCGACTTCGAGGTCACCGAGGGCAAGGTCACCGACGGCTTCGACAAGCTGCTGCACCGGCGCACGCGCGTCTACGTCGACGGGAAGCTGGCCTACGAATGAGCGCGCTGCAACTGCAGGAGCTCGGCCCCTTCCTCCGCGAGCCGGAGGTCGGCACGGCGAGCCTGAAGCACAACGAGTCCTTCGAGGAGTTCAGCGAGATCTACACCGGCGTCGTCAGCCGAATCAACCGCTTCCTCGACCTGCTGCCCATCGACCTCGGCCCCATTCCCGAGGACCTCTACGACACGCTCGTCGTCCCGCTGGCCGGCGACTACGGCAAGATCAAGCAGAACGGCGACGCCTGCGACGTCCTGCGCACCGGGATGCACGCCTGGGCCGGCAACGTCGGCGACCTGCGCGCCGAGGCCGGCGCCGTCTGGGAGGGCCAGGCCGCCGAGGCGTTCATGAACCAGGCCGACGTCTACGCGCTGGTCATGGACGGCCTCGGTGCGATCATGCGGCTGGGCACCCTGCTCTTCAACGGCATCGGGACGATGTCGGAGAAGCTCGGCATCGTCGTCGAGAACATCATCGTCAAGGGCGCGAAGCTGATCGTGAAGGTCGCCAAGAAGGTGGCCGAGAAGGTCGCCGGCTGGTTCGGCTGGCTCAGCCTCGCCAAGGACGTCCTCACGCGGGGCCTGGAGTACTTCCGCGACCTGTGGGAGGACATCCAGACCGCGCTGAACCTCTTCGACCAGACGAAGGCGCTCAAGGAGCACGTCGAGGAGTGGGCGCAGGCCGAGCGCGACCGGCTCAAGGCGTTCGACAAGCTGCCGGACGTGATGGAGAAGCTGCCCCACGTCAGCGGGCACGACCTCCTCACCGGCACTGTCGACCCCTCGCTCAGGACCGACCTCGCGGACCTCAAGGACGCGCTCACCGGCAAGCGCGCCCAGGACGCGCTCGAGAAGATCCGCAAGGACCTCGACGACCTGTCCGAGACCACCGGCGACGAGGCCCCCGACCTCTCCGACGACCCCGTCACCGAGGGCCAGGAGGCCGACGACGCCGACGCGCCCACCGAGTCCGGCGGCGGTCAGAGCCGGCCGAGGGCGTCGTGAGCCCCGACCCGGCTCCCGGCGAGCTGCCCGAGGAGCGTCGGCTGCTCGAGACGATCGACAGCCTCACCGAGCTGCTGGCCCAGCTCGACGACGAGGACGACGACGAGCCCGACGAGGCCACGCAGGCGGTCCTCCGGTCGCTGTGCGAGCAGGACGGCGCCCCGCTCGAGTGGCGCTCGATCGGCGGCCGCGTCGAGCGGGGCACCCTCACCTGGGAGCAGGTGTGGCGCGAACCGCGGGCGGAGGGGCCGGCCGGCGTCGCCCTGGTGACCCGGGCGGCCACCGTCGTCGCCCGCGACGCGCTCGCCTCGATCGCGCCCTACGAGGAGCAGCTGCAGGAGCAGGCCGACGAGCGCGAGCGCCGTCGGCTGCGCGGCGACCCTGACGGCCGGCCGCGCTGAGCCGGCGACCGTGCGCGCGGACGCGGGTCAGGCGCCGGCGGACTGACCCTGCTGCGCCTCCCAGCTGGCGTGCAGGCCGGCGTAGACGCTGCCCTCCTGACGCACCAGCTCGGCGTGCGGGCCGCGCTGCACGACCCGTCCCCGGTCGACCACCACGACCTCGTCGGCGGCCTCGGCGGTCGACAGGCGGTGCGCGATGGTGACGCTGGTGCGGCCTGACATCAGCCGCTCCAGGGCCCGGGCGATGCGCATCTCGAGCTGCGGGTCGACGGCGCTGGTGGCCTCGTCGAGCACCAGCAGGTCGGGGTCGGCCAGGTGGGCGCGCAGCAGCGCGACCAGCTGCCGCTCGCCGGCCGAGAGCGACTCGCCGCGCTGACCGACCTGCGTGTCGAGGCCGGCCGGCAGCCCGGCCAGCCAGTCGCCGAGACCGAGCTCGGTGGCGCTGGCGGTGATGTCGGCCTCGGTGGCGTCGAGTCGGCCGTAGCGCACGTTGGCCGCGATGGTGTCGTCGAACAGGAAGCCCTCCTGCGGCACCAGCACGACGCTCGAGCGCAGCGAGGTCTCGCCGATGTCGCGCACGTCGATGCCGTCGAGCAGCACCCGGCCGCGGCTGGGGTCCATGAGCCGGGTGAGCAGCTTGGCCACCGTGGACTTGCCCGAGCCGGTCTCGCCGACGACGGCCACGCGGCGTCCGGCGTCGATGGCGAGGTCGATCTCGCGCAGCACGAGGGGGCCGCCCGGGTAGGCGAAGTCGACGTCGTCGAAGCGGACGTCGATGGGCCCGCGCGGCAGCGTGTGGCCGTCGACACCGGGGTCGACGAGGTCGGCGGGGGTGTCGAGGATGCCGATGACGCGGCGCCAGCCGGCGATCGCATTCTGGGCGTCGGTGAGGATCTGCGTGCCCATCTGCACCGGGCCGACGAACAAGGTGACCAGGAACGCGAACGCCAGCACCTCACCGGCGGTGATCTCGCCGGCGAAGCCGAGCAGCACGCCCACCACGAGCACCCCGGCGTTCGCCAGGCCGGCCGAGAGGCCGCCGAGGGAGAACGAGACGGCGGTGTAGCCCTGCGCGCGGGTGCTGGCCCGCTGGTAGATGCCGACGGCCTCGTCGATGCGCTCCTGCGTGCGGTCCTGCACGGCGTAGGCGCGGACGACGGCGGCACCGACGACGGGCTCGGAGATGGCCGACAGCATCGCTCCGACCTGACGGCGCACCAGGCCGTAGGCGGCCGAGAGCTTGCGCTGGAAGAACCGCAGCGAGGCGAACAGGGGTGCGAACGTCAGCCACACCACCACGGCCAGCTGCCAGGAGTAGAAGACCATCACGATGGTCGCGATGAGCACCTGCCCGATGCTCACCACGAACAGCAGGCCGCCGAAGACGAGGAACTGGCTGACCTGGTCGACGTCGCTGGTGACGCGCGAGACCAGGGCGCCGCGCCGCTCGGTGTTCTGGGTGAGCAGGGGCAGGTCGTGCACGTGGCGGAAGGCCTTGGTGCGCAGCGTGGCCAGACCGCGCTCGGCGGTGCGGAACAGCCGGCTCGTCATGCCGTAGGAGGCGAGGCTGGCGATGAGGATGCCGACCCCGGCGGCCACGCCCATCAGCACGGTGTAGGACACGTCGGGACCGTTCGGTCCGTTGAGCCCGCGGTCGAGGGTCTGCTGCACCGCGACCGGGACGATGACCTGGCCCACCGAGGCGACGACGGCGAGCGCCAGCGTGACGCCGATGCCCTCCTTGAGCTCGGGCGAGTGGTGGACGCCGCGGCGGATGGTCTCGATGGCACCGATCTCGTCGCCGGTCGTCATCGCGGTGCCGGACGCCGAGGCCTGGCGCTCGGTCTGCACGGCGGTCACGGGGTCACCACCTCGGGGTCGGCGGAGTCGGCGGGGTCGTCCGGATCGTCGGAGCCCGCGGCGGGCGGGACGTCGTCCGGGTGGTCGGTGGCCTCGTAGGCGTTGACCAGGCGGGCGTAGTCGGGCGAGCGCCGCAGCAGGTCGGCGTGGGTGCCGCGGTCGGCGATGCGGCCGTCGTCGAGGAAGAGCACCTCGTCGGCCAGGCCGATGGTGGCCTTGCGGTAGGCGACCACGACCAGCGTGCTGTCGTTGCCGCCGGAGCGGAGGGCGCCGAGGATGCGGGCCTCGACCTCGGGGTCGACGGCCGAGGTGGCGTCGTCGAGCACCAGCAGGCGCGGACGACGCACGAGCGCCCGGGCCAGCGAGATGCGCTGGCGCTGGCCGCCCGACAGGGACGTGCCGCGCTCGCCGAGCCGGGTGGACAGGCCCTCGGGCAGCGCCGCGACGAAGCCGTCGGCCTGGGCGGTGCGGAGCGCGGCCCAGACCTCGTCGTCGCTCACCTCGGCGCCGAGGGTGACGTTGCCGCGCACGGTGTCGTCGAAGAGGAACGGCGTCTGCGGGACGACGGCCATGGTGCGGGCCAGCTCGCCGCGGGCCAGCTCGCGCACGTCGATGCCGTCGACCAGCACGGCGCCGCGGTCGACGTCGACCAGCCGCGAGAGCAGGTTGGTCAGCGTGCTCTTGCCCGACGCGGTGGCCCCGACGAGCGCGACCGTGCGGCCCGGCTCGACGGCGAACGAGAGCTCGTCGAGCAGCCGCTGGCCGGGGACGTGGCCGAAGGCGAGGTCGCGCACCTCGAGGCGGGCCGCGCCGTCGTCCGCGCTCGGCGCGACCCGGCGCTCGCCGTAGGGCATCTCGCCGGTGGTCTGCAGCACCGCGTCGACGCGGCGGAAGCCGACCACGCTGCGTGGGAACTCGCCGAGCAGCCAGCCGATGGAACGGATCGGGAAGGAGACGATGGTGAGCAGGTAGGCGACCGTGACGACGTCGCCGGGGTCGGTGTCGCCGTTCAGCACCCGCGAGACGCCGACCGAGAGCACGACGAGGACGCCGAGGTTGGGCAGCGCGGCGAGCGCGGGGTCGAAGGCGGCGCGGATGCGGCCGAGGCGCACGTTGACGTCGCGCAGCTCGCGGGCCTTGCGCCCGAAGCGCTCGGTCTCCTGCGGCTCGCGGCCGAGCGTCTTGACGACCATCGCGCCGTCGAAGGACTCGTGCGCGATCTCGCTGACCTCGGCGCGCAGCTCTTGCGCGCGGGTGGCGAGGGCCTGGGAGTAGTGCTGGTAGACGAGGTTGGTGACGACCACGGCCGGGAAGACGAGCAGCCCGACCATCGCCATCACGACGTCGGCGAGGAACATCTGGACGACGGCGATCACCATCATCGCCACGGTGCCGACGGCCATCGGCAGCGGCGCGATCGGGCCCCAGGCGGCCTCGACGTCGGCGTTGGCGTTGCTGAGCAGCTGGCCGGTGGGGTGGCGCTGGTGCCATTCGAGCGGCAGCGCGAGGTAGCGGCGCGTGACGGCGCGGCGGTAGTGCGCCTGCATGCGGTACTGCATGACGCCGGCGCCGAGTCGGCGGGCGACGATGCCGACCGCGCGCAGGATCGCCACGCCGACGAACAGCGCGACCACCGCCACGAGCAGGCCGGTGCCGATCTCGCCGTCGCGGAAGGCCGGCAGGACGACGTGGTCGGTCGACCACCCGAGGACCCACGCGTCGGCGACGGTGAGCGCACCGAACAGCAGGCTGCCGAGCGTGGAGAGGGTGAAGATCCACGGCTCGCGCTTGATCGCGACCCAGAGGACGCTGAACCCCGCCCGCGTCGAGCCGCGGCCCAGCCGGGCCGCCTCCTCGTCGGGGTCGAGGGTCTCGACGGGCGGGCCCTGCGCGGCCCCGGTGCTCGCCGTGCTCGCCGTGCTCGTCGTGCTCGCGTCGGTCGCCTGGCTCACGTGCCTCCTCGTCGTGGTGCGGTGGTGCGTCGTCTCGTGGTGCCGCGAGACCCAACCGGCCCGCTCGGGGAGCGTATTCCGGCCCGCCGACATCGACCTGATCCCGGACGGCCCCCGCACGGGTGACTACTCCACGACCTCGAGCGCGGTCGAGGTCAAGCGGCGGGAGGGGTCACGGGGTCGAGCGCGCGTCCTGAACCGAGCGATCGCTCGGTTCGCGCACCCGACCGGCCCGCGCGGCGTCCTGAACCGAGCGATCGCTCGGTTGGTGCACCCGACCGCGACTCAGGTGTCGCGGCGGGCGACGTGCTGCACGATGCGGACGCCGAAGTGGTGCTCGGCGCTCGTGCGGCCGTGCATCACCACGAAGAACCCGTCGCCGTCGCGGTAGACGTCGCGGCCGAGCGGGAGGGCAGGCGACGACGGGACGAACGACGTCGCGACCTCGAGGGCGGCGTCGAGGGCGGCGTCGCGGCCGGCGTGCAGCTCGGGCTGGATGCGCACGGTCGTCGGCTTGTTCAGCGCGCCGACGACCTCCTCGACCAGCACCTGCCAGTGGTCGTGGGTCACGGCCCGAGCCTCACAACCGGTGCCTCACGAGACGGTGACCTGCGCGCCGGCGCCGTCGACGGCGTCCATGCCCTCGGCGATGCGCATGGCCTCCTCGATGAGGGTCTCGACGATCTGGCTCTCGGGGACGGTCTTGATGACCTCGCCCTTGACGAAGATCTGGCCCTTGCCGTTGCCGGAGGCGACGCCGAGGTCGGCCTCGCGGGCCTCGCCGGGGCCGTTGACGACGCAGCCCATGACGGCGACGCGCAGCGGCACCTCGAGCCCGTCGAGGCCGGCGGTGACCTCGTCGGCCAGCTTGTAGACGTCGACCTGGGCGCGCCCGCACGAGGGGCAGGAGACGATCTCGAGCCGGCGGGGCTTGAGGTTGAGCGACTCCAGGATCTGGATGCCGACCTTGACCTCCTCGACCGGCGGGGCCGAGAGCGAGACCCGGATGGTGTCGCCGATGCCCTGGCTCAGCAGCGCGCCGAACGCGGTCGCGGACTTGATGGTGCCCTGGAACGCCGGGCCGGCCTCGGTCACGCCGAGGTGCAGCGGCCAGTCGCCGGCCTCGGCCAGCAGCTCGTAGGCGCGCACCATCACCACGGGGTCGTTGTGCTTGACCGAGATCTTGAAGTCGCGGAAGCCGTGCTCCTCGAACAGGCTCGCCTCCCACACCGCCGACTCGACGAGTGCCTCGGGCGTGGCCTTGCCGTGCTTCTCGAGCAGCCGCTTGTCGAGCGAGCCGGCGTTGACGCCGATGCGGATCGAGGTGCCGTGGTCGGAGGCCGCCTGCGCGATCTCCTTGACCTGGTCGTCGAACTTGCGGATGTTGCCGGGGTTGACCCGCACCGCCGCGCAGCCTGCCTCGATGGCCGCGAAGACGTACTTCGGCTGGAAGTGGATGTCGGCGATCACCGGGATCTGCGACTTCGTCGCGATCGCGGGGAGCGCGTCGGCGTCGTCCTGGCTCGGGCAGGCGACGCGCACGATGTCGCAGCCGGACGCCGTCAGCTCGGCGATCTGCTGCAGCGTCGCGTTGACGTCGGAGGTGAGCGTGGTGGTCATCGACTGCACCGAGATGGGCGAGTCGCTGCCGACCCCCACCTTGCCCACCTTGATCTGACGGGTGGGACGGCGCGGCGCCAGCACCGGCGGCGGGGCGGCGGGCATGCCGAGGTCGATCGAGGTCACGTCGTCCAGGTTACGGCGCGGGTGTCCACCCCGAGGTCGCGGTCAGCCGGTGAGGCTCAGGGGGACGACGAGGTCGCCGACGATGAGCACCAGGCCCATGACGAGCATGACGCCGGCGACGACGTAGGCGATGGGCAGCAGCTTGGCGGCGTCGACGTAGCCGGGGTCGGGACGACGGCGCAGGCGGGCGATGCCGCGGCGGACCGCCTCCCACAGCGCGCTGGCGATGTGGCCGCCGTCCAGCGGCAGCAGCGGGAGGAAGTTGAACAGGCCGATGAACAGGTTGAACCCGGCGATGAGCACCAGCAGGAAGGTGGCCTTGCCGGCCAGGTCGATGTCGTCGGACGACGTCGTCTCGCCCGCGAACCGGCTGCCGCCGACGATGCTGACCGGGCTGTCGGCCTTGCGCTCCTCGACGCCGACGATGGCCTCGCCGACCTCGTAGACCTTCACCGGCAGCTGGCCGAGCGCCTTGACCGTGTCGACGGTCATGGTGCCCATGCGCTCGAGGGTGAACAGCGGGCCGCCGGTGGTGACGGTCTCGCGGCTGGTGGGGGTGACGCCGAGGAAGCCGACCTCGACGAGCTTCTCGTCGGTCTCGGAGATCGGCCGCGGCTCGACGACGGTGGTGACCGTGGTCTGCTGCAGCTCGCCGTCGCGCTCGTAGCCGACGACGGCCTCGGCGGCGCCGTTGTCGCGGATCAGCTCGCGCAGCTGGTCCCAGTCGGTGACCGGGGTGCCGCCGAAGGAGACGATGCGGTCGCCCGGCTCGAGCCCGGCGAGCTTGGCGGGCGAGGGCGGGTCGGCGTCCGTGCCGGTGCGGCAGGGACGCGCCTCGTCGGCGTAGGCGATGACGCAGTCGGAGACCTCGTCGATGACCGGCGGGCCGGCCTCGACCTCACGACCGCGCTCGCCGTAGGTGCCGAAGACCAGCCAGAACAGGAAGAAGGCGATGACGATGTTGACGGTCGGGCCGCCCGCCATCACCACGACCTTCTTCCACCACGTCATCTTGTAGAAGAGGCGGTCGGTGTCCTCGGGGCCGACGAGCTCCCACTCGGCCGCGCGGGCGTCGCTGATGAGCTGGGTGAACAGGCCGGTGTTCGACTTGCGCACCCGCTGCACCGGGGTGCCGTGCTCGTCGTAGGTGACCTCGTCGGCCAGCGCCGCGGCCTCCGGCGGCAGCATCCCGACGATCTTGACGTAGCCGCCGAGCGGGACGGCCTTGACGCCGTACTCGGTCTCGCCGACCTGCTTGCTCCACACCGTGGGGCCGAAGCCGATGAAGTACTGCGTGACCTTCCCGCCGAACTTCTTGGCCGGGATCATGTGGCCGAGCTCGTGCAGGCCGATCGAGACCAGGATCGCGACGACGAAGATCAGCACGCCCAGGGCGTAGAGGAGTGCGGTCACGCGGGTTCCGTTCGGGTGGGGGTCAGCCGGTGATCAGCTGACGGGTGTGGGCGCGGGCCCAGGCGTCGGCGGCGAGGACGTCGTCGACGGTGAGCGCCGCATCCGAGGGTACGTCGTGCGCCCGCAGCGTGTCGGCCACCGCGGGCACGATGTCGACGAACGCGAGCCGGCCGTCGTGGAACGCGGCGACGCACTCCTCGTTGGCGGCGTTGTAGACCGCGGGGGCGGTGCCGCCGCGGGCGCCGGCCTCGCGGGCCAGCAGGACGGCGGGGAAGGCGTCGTCGTCCAGCGGCTCGAAGCGCCAGTCGGCGGCGCGGGTCCAGTCGATGGGGGTCTCGGCGTCGGGCACCCGGTCGGGCCAGCCCATCCCGAGCGCGATCGGCACCAGCATCGTCGGCAGGCCGAGCTGGGCGACGACCGCGCCGTCGCAGAACTCGACCATGGAGTGGATCAGCTGCTGGGGGTGCACGACGACGTCGATGCGCTCGAGCGGGACGTCGAAGAGCAGGTGCGCCTCGATGACCTCCAGCCCCTTGTTGACCAGGGTGGCGGAGTTGGTGGTGATGACCGTGCCCATGGCGAAGTTGGGGTGGGCGAGCGCCTCGGCGGGGGTGACGCCGGCCAGCTGCTCGCGGGTGCGGCCGCGGAACGGTCCGCCGCTGGCGGTGAGCACCAGCCGCCGCACCTCGCCGCGCTCGCCGGCCCGCAGGCTCTGTGCGATGGCGCTGTGCTCGCTGTCGACCGGCACGATCTGGCCGGGCCGCGCCCGGTCGCGCACCAGCGGGCCGCCGACGATCAGCGACTCCTTGTTGGCCAGCGCGAGGGTGCGGCCGGCGTCGAGGGCGGCGAGGGTCGGGCGCAGCCCGACGGCACCGGTGACGGCGTTGAGGACGACGTCGCACGGCCGCGCGGCCGCCTCGACCGACGCGTCCTCCCCCAGCCCGGAGAAGGCCGGCTCGAACTCGGCGACCTGCCGCTCGAAGAGCTCGCGGTTCGAGCCCCCGGCGGTCAGCCCGACCACCCGGAACCGGTCCGGATGGCGCCGCACCAGCTCGAGCGCCTGCGTCCCGACCGACCCGGTCGACCCGAGGACGACGACGTCGCGGCGGGCGGGCGTCGGGGCGTCGGTCACGGCCCGAGTCTGCCGTAGCGGGTGCGTGCTCGACGTCCGACCCGCACGCCGCCGTGTTTGGTTGCGCCTCCGCTCGTACCTCGCTTCGGCGCGTGTTCGCGGCGCCATCGGCGACCGTGTGCCCTCCTGCGCGCGCAAGGGCTCGCTCCTTCGTCGCTGCGCCCTTGCGTGCTCGTCGGTTACACGGTCGCGCGCCGCGAACGGGGTTCTTCGCTGCCTTGATGCCCAGCACCGCCCACCAGCCCCATCTGGGACGTCCTGCCCTTACGGGGACTGGCGCTGCTCCGCTGCGGTCGGGCTCGCTCGCGCTCGGTCCGGAGCCCGCCACTGACGCGACGGCGCATGCGTTGGTCTGCCCGGCGGGGTCATGGGTTGCGTTCGCGGCGCGCGATCGTCGTGGAGGAGGAGCACGGGAGGCGCAGCGAGGAACGAGCGGAGCCTCCCGCGCGCACGGGGGAACGACGATCGCCGACGGCGCCGCGAACACGCGCCGAAGCGACGAAGGAGCGGAGGCGCCAAACAACACAGGCGGTCGGTCACCCCATCACGCCGCGCCCCGTGGTCCCGTCAGGGCCCTTCGACAAGCTCAGGGTCCGTGTTGTCCCGACCCCGCGGACGCTCCGCTGCGAAGACGTCCCCGTGGTCCCGTCAGGGCCCTTCGACAAGCTCAGGGTCCGTGTGCCCACGTTCGCGTGGACCTTGCGGGGTCTCGCGGGCGCTCCCCCGACCCCGGACACGCGACGTCGCTCTCGACAACCACACCCCGACGTGTGCTAGAACTCCACCTACTTGCTCGACTTAAACCAGTACGGGTGCGGTGCAGGACAGCAAGAACATGGGGAACACAGCTTCACCGGCGCTCTCGGTCGCGGCGATCGAGGTGCCCTCGCTCGGCAACCGGT
Organism: Nocardioides marinquilinus; assembly: GCF_039543705.1. Lineage (NCBI taxonomy): Bacteria > Bacillati > Actinomycetota > Actinomycetes > Propionibacteriales > Nocardioidaceae > Nocardioides > Nocardioides marinquilinus. The sequence continues at coordinate 301,269 of NZ_BAABKG010000004.1, read as the reverse complement.
GCCACCTCGTCCACGACGGGGAGGTCGGTCTGGTCGTCGACCCGCCGCGCGACCTCGGGGCCGTCGAGCGCGCGGCCGAGGCCGCGGAGGTCGAGATCGTCGCGGTGGCCGACACGCACGTGCACAACGACTACGTCTCGGGCGGGCCGCGGCTCGCGCGACGCCACGGCGCCGACCACCTGCTCTCCGCCGAGGAGGCGGTCGCGTTCGAGCGCGTCGGCGTGCGCGGCGGCGACCGGCTGGCCTACGGCGCGCTGGAGGTCGAGGTGCTCGACACCCCCGGCCACACCGCGCACCACCAGTCGTTCGTGGCCCGAGCCGGCGACACCTCGGTGCTGCTCAGCGGCGGCAGCCTGCTGCACGGCACGGTCGGGCGCACCGACCTGCTCGACCCCGACAGCCCCGCCCTCGCCCGTCGGCTGGCGCGCGCCCAGTGGGACAGCGCCCGCGCCCAGGGCCGCCTGCGGCCCGACACGCTGCTGCTGCCGACCCACGGCTTCGGCAGCTTCTGCGCCGGCGCCGCCGTCGACAGGGGTGAGCACGAGGGCCCGGTGACCGTCGGTGACCAGCACGCGGTCAACCCGGCGCTGCGCCTCGACCGCGAACCGTTCGCCGCCGAGCTGGTCGCGGGCTTCGGCCCGATCCCGGGTCACTACGAGCACATGGACCCGCTCAACCGGCGCGGGGCCGGCCTCGCACCCGTCCGGCCGGCCCGGCCGGTCGACGGGGCCACGCTCGTGGACGCCGTCGCCGCCGGCGCCTGGGTCGTCGACCTGCGCAGCCGCCGCGACTTCGCGCTCGGCCACCTGCCGGGCTCGGTGAGCGTCGAGTACTCACCTCAGCTGGCCACCTACGTCGGCTGGCTCGTGCCGTGGCCGGGGCGCGACGTCGTCCTGGTCGCCGACGCCGAGGCGGCCGACCGGCTCGCCGACGCCGTCCGCGACCTCGCCGGCATCGGCATCGAGGGGGTCCGCACCCACGTGCTCGCCCCCGCGCGACCGCTCACCGGCCGCTACCGCCGCGCCGGGTGGGCCGACTACCTCGACGCCGACGCCGGGGCCGACCGGATGGTGCTGGTCGACGTCCGCCAGCGGGAGGAGTGGCGCGGCGGCCACCTGCCCGGCGCCGTGCACCTGCCCGTGCAGGACGTCGGGCACCGCGGGCGCGACCTGCCGCCCGGCGAGCTGTGGGTGCACTGCCGCTCCGGCTACCGCGCCGGCATCGCGGCGAGCGTGCTGCACCGCGCCGGTCGCGACGTCGTCCACGTCGACGACGCGTGGGAGCGCGTCGCCGAGCTCGGCCTGGCCACCGTGCCCGCCGCCGCCTGACCCCCGGACCCTCACCCCTCCCTGTCCCGCCCCTCCCCCCGGGGCCCCGTCACGACCCGAAGGAGGTCCGACTCCCCCCGACCTGGCACCACCACACACATCTGCGCGGCGCATGGGGCGCCGCCACTCGGGAAGGCATGACATGCGCAACCTCATCTCGCTTGCTCCTCGCGGGGCGCGGGGACGACGTCGGCTCACGCTCGGCGCCGCCACCCTCGCCCTCGTGACCGGGACGGTCGTCGCGACCCAGACCGGGGCGCTCGCCTCGCTCAGCGACGACGCCGACGGCCCCGTCGGCACCAGCGACTCCGCGGGCCGGCTCCTCGTCGACCTGCAGGACCAGCTGGCCGACCTCCTCGGCGACGACATCGTCGAGCAGACCACCTCGATCCTCGCCGGCGACGGCAAGGAGTACTGGCTGAAGAACCACCTCGACGCCTCGGCCCTGCCGACCGACGTCCTGCAGGACCTCGGCCTCGGCGAGGTCGTCCCGCAGCTGCCCATCGGCGGCGGCGACAGCGGCGGCGGCGTGCCCGACGACGGGCTGCGGCGCGAGTACCTCGTGGTGTGGGCCGGCGACAACAACATCCTCGACAAGTCGGGCGCCGAGCTCACGACCCTGCCCAAGACCATCTCGCCCGACCTGATCGGCACCAAGGACCTCATCGGGCCCGACTTCTTCGCCGTCGTCGACGCCACGAAGGGGTCCGACACCTACGGCCAGGTGGTCAACACCGCCACCGTCGGGCCGCTCGTGGAGAACGAGCCGCACCACATGCAGTACATCTGGCACAAGGGCGACAACATCTTCGCCGGCGGCCTGTTCACCGACGTCACCTACGTCGTCGACACCAGCGAGCTGCCCAAGCTGACGCTGAAGAACGTCAACCTGCCGACCGACACGCTCTGCGGCTCGGTGCCCGACGCCTACTGGGTGACCGAGGACCACAAGGCCTACGGGACCTACATGGGCGGGCCCGACGTCCCCGGGCCGTGCGTCTACAGCGACGGCTCCGTGCGGCTCGGCAACGGCTTCGGCGGCTCCCCCGGCGAGCTGGTGCGGCTCGACGAGAACGGCCGCACCCTCTACGAGGCCCCGGCGACGCCGGAGACGGCCGAGACCGAGATGCGCTGCGACAACATCCCGCAGCTGCAGCTGCCCACGTGCGCCAACCCGCACGGCGTCCAGGCCCGCGAGGACCTCGACGTCCTGGTCACCAGCGACTACAACGAGCCGCGCAACATCATCCTCAACCCGGTGGCCGCGCCGTCGTCCTACCTGCGACGTCCGACCGTGCGCACGTGGGACATCAGCAACCCCGACGAGCCGCGGCTGAAGGCGGTCTCGTTCCTGCCCGACGGCCCGCGCGTCGGCAAGGTGGCCCACCACGAGGAGCCGCGGGCGGCGATGGAGACCACCGTCACCAACCTGCCCGCCAACAAGGGCGCGTTCGCCAGCACGATGCAGGGCGGGGCGATCTACTACACGCCCGACATCACCGCCGAGCAGCCCGAGTGGCGCGAGGTCTTCGACCTGACGACCTCCAACAAGCTGGTCGACCCGACCAGCAGCTTCTACGGGGGCGGGTCGAACGCCGGCTGGACCCAGACCAGCCTCGACGACAAGTACCTCTACGTCGCGGTGGTCGGTCGGCAGCCCAACGGTGAGGACAAGGGCTCGCCGCAGTACATCCTCAAGCTCGACATCCAAGAGCTCGTCGCCTCGGGCACCTCGCCGCAGTGCACCATCGACGACGAGGCCGAGATCACCGCGGGCGGCCAGGAGGCCGACTGCCCCACGGTGCACGACACGCTGAAGGCGCCGGGCGGCCCGCACTGGGGCGCGTTCGACAACCTCGAGCTCGGAGACGACGGGTACTACCACGAGACCACCGACGTGAACCGGATCGCGTACTCGAACTACTTCGTCGCGCGCACCGGGCTCAACGGCGACCACCGCGTGTGCATGGTCGACGTGGCCGACGACGAGACGCTGAGCCTCGACACGGACTTCCGCCAGCCGGGCGCCGTGGAGGACTGCATCGACTTCGACCGCGCCAGCTGGCCGCACGGCGACTGGGGCCCGGCCAAGCCCCACTCGATGATCTTCGTCACCGCCGACGACGACATCAGGTGACCTCCGTGCCGTCCGACGCGAACGAGCCCGAGGTCGACCGCACCTCGGACACGACCCGGGGGCGGGGCCGCGACCAGCGGACCCGCCTCCGGGCGCGCGCCCGTCTCGTGGCGGCGGCCGCCGTCGGCGCCGGCCTCGTGGCCGGCGCCGGCTGGGCGGCCACCGCCGGGGACGACGACGGCGCGACCGCCCGACCGGCCGACGCCCTCGAGCTGGACGCCGAGGGCCGCAGCGGCAGCCAGCAGGTGCTCGGCGAGACCCGCGAGCCCGGCGTCCCGAGCGTGCAGCGGATGCGCCACGACGACGTCGACTTCACCGTCACGGTGGCGCCGTCGCGGCCGGGACCGAACCTGGTGCGCATCGACGCCACCGGCGCCGGCCACCGCCGTCACCTCACCGGAGCCGACGCCCGACCGGTCCTCGTGGGGACGACGGAGTCGACCGAGCTGGTGCGCGCCGTCCCCCGGCCGGGCGCCTCGGGCCTGTGGGCCGTGGTCGACCTGCCCGAGAAGTACGGCACCGTGCTGGTCACGCACGGGCCACGCCACCGCGTGCCCTTCGGCGTCGACACCGGCTTCGAGGCGCAGTCGGACGACGAGGTCGCGGCCTGGACCGGTGACGACGGTGCCGAGTGCGTCACCGCCGCCACCGCGGCCATGCTCGCGGGCGGCGACGTGCCCGACGCCTGTCCCGCCCAGGCCCTGGCCCCCGGCGACGCCGTGGCGCTGCGCCGGACCGTGGCCGTGCTCGGCGAGCGCGGCGTGGCCGAGGTGGCACTCCGGTCCGACGCCTCGCCGCGTGGCCGCGCGGCGTCCGCGGTGGTGCGCCGGGCCGCCGACCGGGCCGGCCTCGAGGTCGTCGACCCCGACGCCGTCCCCGGACGACGCAACGCCCTGCTGGTGGTGAGCGGCTGGACCGACGCCGCCCGCTCGCTGGCCGCCGTGATCGCGCGGCCGCTGCCCGAGCAGCCGATCCGGGACGACGGCACCTGGCTGGCGCCGTGGCTGCTCTCCCCCGCGGTGGTCGACTCGACCGCCGGGGCCGTCGTGCCGCTCGACTTCGACATCCGCGACCCCGCCGCCCAGGAGTACAGCCAGACGCTGGCCCGCTACCTCCCGGGCCAGACGCCGACCGGCTCGGGGTACGCCGCCTGGCGTGCCGCCCGGGGCGGGACGCCGTCCCCGCCACGGCTCTTCGCGGCCTCGCGGGCGGCGTTCATGCCGACGATGCCCGGCCACGGAGCGCACGGCTCGGAGGTCGCCTGGTTCCCGGGCGGCACGGTCACGCCGGTCGGCTCGCTGTGAGCACCACCCACCCCTCCCTCCCTCCCTCACCACCCAGAAAGGACCGTCCGATGTCACTGATCGACCGCACCCGGGAGACCCGGGTCGCGCCGCTGCCCGAGGAGGCGCCGCCGCCGCAGGCGGGCGTCGTCCTCGTCGGCGTCGCGGCGGCCGTGGCGCTCGGCGCCTACGTCTACTCCGCCAAGGGCCAGGTGCCCGGCCTGCTGTTCACGATCGGGCTCGCGCTGGGCTTCGTGCTCTTCCACTCCCGCTTCGGCTTCACCTCCGCGTGGCGGCAGCTCGTCGCCGTGGGCCAGGGCAAGGCGCTGCGCGCCCACATGCTGATGCTCGGTGCCGCCTGCATCCTGTTCGCGCCGCTGCTGGCCAACCAGGTCTCGCTGAACGACGTCCCGGTCAACCAGACGCTCGCCCCGATCGGCATCTCGCTCGTGGTCGGGGCGATCATGTTCGGCGTCGGCATGCAGCTCGGCGGCTCGTGCGCCTCCGGCACGCTGTTCGCCGTCGGGTCGGGCCAGACCGCCATCCTGCTGACGCTGGGCGGCTTCGTCGGCGGCGCCACCCTCGGCGCCTACCACCTGCCGTGGTGGAACGAGCGGCCCGCCCACGACCCCGTCTCGCTCACGCAGTGGGGCGGCTACCCCGGCGCCCTGGCCATCTCGCTGACCGTGATGGCGGGGATCGTCGCGCTCACCTACGTGGTGGGCCGCCGTCGCCACGCCCCGCCGGTCGAGGAGCCGCCGGTGGCCCGGGGCCCCGCCCGCGTGCTGCGCGGCTCGTGGCCGCTGTGGGTGGGCGCGCTGCTGCTCGCCGGCCTGAACGCCGCCACGCTGTTCGTCTCCGGCGGCGCCTGGGGCGTCACCTTCGCCTTCGCCCTGTGGGGCTCGAAGATCCTCGACGCGTTCGGCGTCGACGTCCTGTCGTGGGGCTTCTGGCAGGCGCCGGAGAACCTGGCCAAGTACGACGCCGGCATCTTCGTGGAGAAGACCTCGGTGATGGACCTCGGCATCATCGTCGGCGCCCTCATCGCCTCCGCGCTCGCCGGGTCATGGCTCGCGCACAAGCGCATCCCCGGCCGGCTGGCTCTCGGTGCCGTGATCGGCGGCCTGCTCATGGGCTACGGCGCCCGCCTGGCCGCCGGCTGCAACATCGGCGCCTACTTCGGCGGGATCGCCTCGTTCTCGCTGCACGGCTGGCTGTGGGGCGTCCTGGCCATCGTCGGGACGTTCATCGGCCTCAAGCTGCGCCCGCTCTTCGGCCTCCGCAACCCGAAGCCGACCGACTCGGTCTGCTAGGACCCGGCACCCCACGGTCGTCACGACCCCCGACCGCGGCCGCGGTCGGGGTCGGGGGTCGTGCCGTACACGGAACCCCTCACCCGTCCGGCGCAGGATCCGGACCGAGCGCCAGCGAGACCGGCCGCAGCGACGCAGGGCCCCGGGACGACGGCTCGATGTCTCGGACGCCGAGCACGGCGGGTCTGGGCACGAAGGGCCGGTCACCCCCGTTCGCGGCGCGCGACCTGGTGAGTGACGAGCATGGCGGGCGCAGCGAGGAACGAGCGGAGGCGCCATCCAACACAGGCGGCTGGTCATCCCACCGGCCGCGGCTATTGACCGACCGTGCCCAACGACCAAGCTCAGGGTCCGTGGATGGACCTGGGTAGCGAGGGCCGGCGGTCTCGAGGCTCGTCGCCAGGGCTCCTCGCACCTCGACCATCGTCAGGGCGGACCGACCACAGACCCGTTCGCGGCGCGCGACCTGGTGAGTGACGAGCATGGCGGGCGCAGCGAGGGACGAGCGAGCCCTCCGCGCGCAGGAACGAACCGGGGTGCATGAAAGCGCCGCGAACACGCGCCGAAGCGACGAAGGAGCGGAGGCGCAATCAAGCACAGCCGGCTGGTCATCCCACCTCGCATGGCCGTTGACCGTCAGAGCCCTTCGACAAGCTCAGGGTCCGTGTGTGGACCTGGGCGCGGAGGGCCGGCGGTCTCGAGGCTCGTCGCCAGGGCTCCTCGCACCTCGACCATCGTCAGGGCGGACCGACCACAGACCCGTTCGCGGCGCGCGACCGTGTAACCGACGAGCACGCAAGGGCGCAGCGAGGTACGAGCGAGCCCTTGCGCGCGCAGGAGGGCACACGGTCGCCGATGGCGCCGCGAACACGCGCCGAAGCGAGGAACGAGCGGAGGCGCCAAACAACACAGGGGCTGGTCGTCCGGCCCGCCGCGGGCGTTGACCGTCAGGGCCCTTCGACAAGCTCAGGGTCCGTCTGGTCCCGACCCCGTGGACGGTGTGCTGACCGTCAGAGCCCTTCGACAAGCCCAGGGTCCGTAGTGGGACCTGGGCGTGGAGGGCCAGGGGTCTCGAGGCTCGTCGCCAGGGCTCCTCGCACCTCGACCACCGTCGGAAGCGGCTCCACGATGGTCGAGGTGCGAGGCCGGCCGCGGCCGAGGCTCGAGACCCCGTCAGCGGAAGCCGTTGGCCTTCGTCGTGGCGGGCGGGCGGGGGGCCTCGAGCCAGGCGTCGAAGAAGGCGCCGAGGCGCTCACCGCTGACGCGGGCGGCGTGGGCGCGGAAGTCGCCGACGGTGGCGTTGCCGTAGCGGTGGGTGCGCGACCAGCTGCGCATGATGCGCCAGAAGTCCTTCACGCCGACGCGGTTGCGCAGGGCGAGCAGCGCCATGCCGCCGCGGGTGTAGACCGAGTCGCTGAAGATGCGGTGCTTGCCGGGGTCGGTGAGGTCGACGCGCCAGAAGCCGGAGTCGATGCCGTCGGAGCCGTCGTCGCGGTAGCCGCGGTAGACCTCGCGCAGCGAGGTCTTGGCGTAGGCGAACTCCATGAAGGTGGCGAAGCCCTCGTTGAGCCAGATGTCGCGCCAGCCCTGCACCGAGACCGAGTCACCGAACCACTGGTGGGCCAGCTCGTGGACGACGATCGAGAGCCCGCCGCCCAGGCCCGGGTAGGTGGGCCGGGTCTGGTTCTCGAGGGCGAAGCCCACGGGCAGGCTGGTGCCCAGGCCGCCGGTCGACTCGAACGGGTAGGGGCCGAGGCGCTTGCTCAGCCACTGCGTGACCTCGTCGCTCTGCAGCAGGGTGCGCATGGTGGAGCGGCGGGCGGAGTCGGGCAGCCCCTTCGAGACCGCGACGTACCAGGGCAGCCCGGCGCGGGTGCCCCGGCGGACGTCGAAGCGACCGAGCGCGAAGAAGGCGAGGTAGCTGGCCATCGGGTCGGTGGCGCGCCAGTGGCTGGTGGCCCGGCGTCCGTCGACCGTGCGCCGCACCGGCAGGCCGTTCGAGACGACCTGGTAGGCGGCGGGTCCGGTGACGCGGACGTCGTAGGTGGCCTTGTCGCGGGGGTGGTCGTTGGCGGGGAACCACCACGGCGCCATGTGCGGCTCGTTCATGGTGACGACCTCGTCGTCGTCGGCCAGCCAGTTGCGCTCGCCGGCGTAGCCGACGGGGCCCGGCTTGCCGGCGTAGCGGACGACGACGTCGACGACCTCGCCGCGCCGCAGCGGCGTCGCGGGGGTGATCTGCAGCTCGTGCTGCTTCGGCTTGCTGAACCGGGCGGGCACGCCGTCCACGGTGACCGCGGAGACGGGCAGCAGCAGGTCGAGGTTGAATCGCGACAGGGCGTTGCGGGCGCGCAGGCGCACCGTCGCCCGCCCGGAGAGCCGGGCGGCGTCGAAGTCGTAGGCGACGTCGATGCCGTAGTGGCGCACGTCGATGCCGCCGTTGCCGTCGAGCGGCCAGTAGCGGTCGCCGATGCCGGGCTTGCCGGCGGCGGGGGCGGCCGCGGCGGGGGCGGCGGACCGGTCGCGGTCGGGGCTGCCGACGGCCGAGCCGGGCACGAGGGCGGCGACGGTGGCGACGGCGGCGGTGAGCGCGATCCCCGGCGTCAGCCGGGCCGAGAACGAGGGCATGGTCGCAACCTAAACCCGTGCCGCTCGGTCTGCTATAACTGGAGTGATCTTGTCGACTTTCGAGGGAGGTCGTCCATGAGCGTGCCCACCGCCCGTCGCGTCACCGCCGAGCAGGTCGCGGACGCCGTGCTGGCCGGCGCCTGGGTCGTCGACCTGCGCAGCGGCCGTGACTTCGCCGCCGGTCACGTACCCGGCTCGGTCAGCGTCGGCTTCACCGGGGTCGCGCCCGCCGAGGGCCTCTCGGCCGCCGCGGGCTGGCTGGTGCCGTGGTGCGACGACATCGTCCTGCTCACCGACGCCCCCGTCGTCCTCGAGCCGGCCCTGCGCGAGCTCGCCCGGCTCGGCCTCGACGACGTCGCCACCCACGTCGTCGGCGACGAACCCGGCCCCTCGCGGCTCACCGCCCGCTACCGGGTGGCCGACTGGGCCGAGTACCGCGAGGCCTGCCACCGCGGGACGACGCCGGTGGTCGTCGACGTGCGCGACGACGACGAGTGGCGCGCGGGTCACCTGCCCGGCGCGCTGCACCTCGCGGTCCCCGACCTCGAGCGGGTCGCGGCCTCGCTGCCACGGGGTGAGCTGTGGGTGCACGCCGCCACCGGGCACCGGGCCGGGCTCGCCGCCAGCCTGCTGCACCGGGCCGGGCGCGACGTCGTCCACGTCGACGACGCCTGGGAGCGGGTCGGCGCGCTGCGCATCCTCACCACGCCGCACGCCGCGTGAGCGCCGGGCCGGTCTGGTACGCCGCCTACGGCTCGAACCTCTCGCTCGCCCGGCTCACCTGCTACCTGGCCGGCGGACGGCCGCCCGGCGCCGCCCGCACCTACCCCGGCGCGCGGGACCCGTCGCCGCCGTCGGACGTGCGACCGGTCGAGCTGGCCGGCACCGTCCACTTCGCGTGGGACTCCCCCGCCTGGGGCGGCGGCATCGCCTTCTACGACCCGCGCCGGCCGGGCCCCTCGGCCGGTCGTGCCTACCGTCTCACGCGCGGCCAGCTCGCCGACGTCCTGGCGCAGGAGATGCACCGCGATCCCGGTGCCGACCTCGACCCGACCGACCTCACCGGCCTGCTGGCCACCGGCACCGCCACCCTCGGGCCCGGTCGCTACGAGACCCTGCACGTCGTCGGCGACCTCGACGGCGAGCCCGTCGTCACCTTCACCGCACCCGAGGGCGCCGTCCCGCCCCGGGCGCCGACGGCGCCCTACCTCGTCGTGATGGGGCGCGGGCTGCTCGAGTGCGGGTGGACGACGCAGCGCGCCGCGGCCTACCTCGCGGCGCGGCCGGGCGCGGGGCCTGCGTGGACGCCGGACGCCGTCGCGGCCCTGCTGGCCTGAAACCGGTTGCGGGGCCGGGCGGGCCGTTCCATGCTGGGCCAGCGACGCCGGAGCGCCCGGTGCCCGTCGAGAGGAGCGTGACATGTCCATGACTGTCCTCGGCCTGTCCGCCGACCACCTCCGCACAGAGACGAGCACCACCACCCATGCACCTCCAGGACCCGTTTCCTCCTGAGTTCCGCACCGCCGCACCACCCCAGCCCGACGACCTCCACGACGTCGACGACCGCTTCGTCACCGACTGGACGACGTACGACGACGTCGACGAGACCTCGCAGCGCTGGTCGACCTGGCTCAGCGTCGACCCGCTGTGCCGCGGCCCCGAGCCCCGCCCCGACTGGCTGGTGACCTCGCAGGGCGCCGTCGACACCGACCTCGGCATCCTCAAGACCGGCAAGGAGGCCGACGTCTTCCTGCTCGAGCGGGCCGACCCGCTCGACCCCGAGGGCGGCGTCGTGATGGCCGCAAAGCGCTACCGCTCCCCCGAGCACCGCACCTTCCACCGCTCGGCGTCCTACACCGAGGGCCGCTCGATGAAGCGCTCGCGCGACCAGCGGGCCGTCAAGCGCAAGTCGACCTTCGGCCGAGAGGTCGCCGCCGGCGAGTGGGCGGTCTCGGAGTGGGCCGCGCTCAAGCGGTTCTGGGAGCTCGGCCTGCCCGTGCCCTACCCGGTGCAGATCGACGGCACCGAGATCCTCATGGAGTGGATCACCGTCGACGGCGAGACCGCGCCCCGGCTGGCCCAGACCCGACCGGACCCCGACCTGCTGGCCTCGTACTTCGACCAGCTGCGCGAGGCGCTCGCCACGATGGTGCAGGCGGGCGTCGTCCACGGTGACCTGTCGGCCTACAACATCCTCGCCGCGGGCGACCGGCTGGTGATCATCGACCTCCCGCAGATCGTCGACCTCGTCGGCAACGCCGCCGGCATGGACTTCCTGATGCGCGACTGCGCCAACGTGTGCGCGTGGTTCCGCGGCAAGGGCCTGGCCACCGCCGACGAGCACGAGCTGTTCGGCGACCTGATGGCCCACGCCTTCTGACACGCCCGAGCCTGCGAGGGCGTGTCGACGGTGGTCGAGCGAACCGGCGTGTCGAGGCCTCGTGAGGTCAACGGCCGCTCGACCACGGCGTTAGGTTCGCGACCGTGAAGCGCACCCACGGCCGCGTCGTCCACGTCGAGTCCGAGGCCGACCTCGAGCGCCGGCTGGCGTCGGGGTCGCGGCGGCTGGGCAGCTGGCGGGTGGCGGGGCTCGACCTGCGCGGCCGCGGCGCCGACTTGCTCGGCCGCGACGTCACCGGGGCGGCGTTCCTCGGCTGCCGCTTCGACGACGGGGACGACGACGCGCTGGTCGAGGCCGGTGCGCTGGTGCTGCCGCAGGTGGGCGAGTCGCCGCTCGACGTCTACCGCGGCCGGCTCTACACCGCCGACGAGCTCTACGACGCCGATCGCTACCGCGACACCCTCGACGCGCGCGCGTACGCCTGGGCGCAGGAGCCGCCCGACCGCGAGGACGCGCTGGCGATCGCGCTGCACGACCACGCGATCGACGAGGCGATCACCGCCTGGACGCCGCACCACCGCGTCGCCGGCGTCATGGGCGGTCACGGGCTGCGGCGCGACGAGCCCGGCTACGCCGACGCCGCGCGGCTCGGCCGTGGGCTGGCCGCCGCGGGGCTCACCGTCGCCACCGGTGGCGGGCCGGGCGCGATGGAGGCGGCCAACCTCGGCGCCCGGCTGCCCGACGACGCCCTCGAGGCGGCGCTCGCGACGGTGGCCGCCGTCCCGTCGTTCCGGCCGTCGGTCGACGCGTGGGTGCGCACCGCGCGCGAGGCGATGGACGGCGTCCCGGTGGCGGCCGAGACGCTCGGCGTGCCGACGTGGCACTACGGCCACGAGCCGCCCAACCTGTTCGCCACGGCCATCGCGAAGTACCTGCGCAACGCCACCCGCGAGGCCGTGCTGGTCGAGATCTGCGACGCCGGCATCGTCTTCCTGCCCGGCGCGGCCGGCACCGTGCAGGAGGTCTTCCAGGACGGCTGCGAGAACTACTACGCCGACTCGATGTCGCTGGCGCCGATGGTGCTGCTCGGGGAGCGGTTCTGGACCGAGACGCTGCCGGTGCACCCGCTGCTGACCTCCCTGGCCCGCGACCGCCCCATGGCCGACCACGTGCACCTCGTCGACACCGTCGAGGAGGCCGTCGCCGTGCTCGCCGCCGCCCGGCCGGCCGACGCCACGGGGCGGTAGTCGGCGACCGCGTTCCCGACCCAAGGCGGTGAGGCCGACGGCGGTCGTGCCTCAGAGGGGCAGGCGGTAGGTGGTCTCGCGGCCGAACGCCTCGAACCCGGCGCGGCGCAGGATCGGGCCGGACGTCGCCACCCGCCCCTTCGTCAGCCCCAGCGTCGCGCCGTGCTCGACCGCGTGGGCCAGCCGGTGCCGCAGCAGGGCCCGGTAGACCCCGCGCCCGCGGGCCTGCTCGCGCACCGCGCCGCCGTAGAGGCGCGCGTCGGTGCCGGCCACCTCGAGGCCGGACGAGCCGACCGGCTCGCCGTCGAGCAGCGCGAGCACGAACCCGCCGCGCCCGTGGGTGGCCTGCTCGGCACCGCGGCGCGCCATCTGCGCGATGCGCTCGTCGTCGGCGCGCGGGCTGTCGAAGACCTCGACGGCGACGTCGTTGTGGGCCCGGGCGTCGTCGGGCGTGACGACCCACCGGCAGGTCACCGCCGCGTCGAGCGGACCCAGGTCGGGCACGCCGTCGCTCAGGTCGACGGCGAGGACGTCGGTCTCCTCGGCGAGCTCGCCGCCGCGCGCCTCGAAGAGCGCGGCGACGCCGTCCGGGGCGTCGATGCCGACCGTCGCCTCGACCGCGTCGACCCCGTCGGCGAGCCGTCGGGCCTCCGCGAGCGCCTCGTCGAGCGCGGCGCCGGGGTCACCGGCCGGCCGGAAGACCGGCATCGCCAGCGGCGTGTAGGCCCACGCCGGGTAGCGCACCAGGGTCCAGTCGTCGGTCTCGACCAGCGTGGCACCCTCGGGCACCCACAGCCACCGCGCGCACGCCTCGGCCACCCGGGCCCGCGTCGGCGCGGCCATCAGGCCTCGCTGGCGGCCAGCTGCCCGCAGGCCCCGTCGATCTCGCGGCCGCGGGTGTCGCGCACGGTGGTGGGCACGCCCTTGGCCTCGAGCCGGCGCACGAACTCGCGCTCGTCGGCGGGGTCGGACGCCGTCCACTTCGAGCCGGGCGTGGGGTTGAGCGGGATCAGGTTGACGTGCACCCAGCCGCGACCGCGCTCCTGCAGGACGTCGGCCAGCAGGTCGGCGCGCCAGGCCTGGTCGTTGATGCCGCGCATCATGGCGTACTCGATCGAGACCCGGCGTCCGGTGGCGGCGAAGTAGGCGTGGGCGGCGTCGACGGTCTCGCCCACCGACCAGCGGGTGTTGACCGGCACCAGCTCGTTGCGCAGCTCGTCGTCGGGCGCGTGCAGGCTCAGCGCGAGCGTGACCGGCACGCCCTCGTCGGCCAGCTGTCGCATGCGGGGCACCAGGCCGACGGTCGAGACGGTGACGCCGCGCGCCGACATCCCGAGGCCGTCGGGCGCGGGGTCGGTCAGGCGGCGGACGGCGGCCACGACCGCCTTGTAGTTGGCCAGCGGCTCGCCCATGCCCATAAAGACCACGTTCGAGACCCGGCCGGGGCCGCCAGGCACCTCGTCGCGCGCGAGGGCACGGGCGCCGGCGACGACCTGCTCGACGATCTCGGCGGTCGACATGTTGCGCTGCAGGCCGCCCTGGCCGGTGGCGCAGAACGGGCAGGCCATGCCGCAGCCGGCCTGGCTCGAGACGCACATCGTGACCCGGCCCGGGTAGCGCATCAGCACCGACTCGACCAGCGCGCCGTCGAAGAGCCGCCACAGCGTCTTGCGGGTGGTGCCGCCGTCGGCCTCGGCGGTGCGCAGCGGCGTCATCAGCGACGGCAGCAGCGCGCCGACCAGCTCGTCGCGCGAGGACGCCGGCAGGTCGGTCATGAGCGCGGGGTCGTCGACCAGCCGGGCGAAGTAGTGCGCCGAGACCTGCCTGGCCCGGAAGCCGGGCAGGCCCTGCTCCTCGAGCAGCGCCTTGCGCTCGGCGGGGTCGAGGTCGGCGAGGTGGCGCGGGGGCTTGGCGCGGCCACGGGGCTCGCGCATCACCAGCGGCAGGGGGGTGGGGTTCTCGGGCATCGCGTCTCCCAGTGTCCCACCGCGGCGGGCGGCGGGACGAAAGCACGGACCCCGGGCCCGCCGGGCCCGGGGTCCGTGGCTCGTGGACGGGCTCGCGCCCGTCGTCGGCTCAGCTCAGCGGGACGACGTCGGCCGCACCCAGCCGGGCGGCGTCCGCGGTCTCGTCGTCGGGCATCTGCTGGCTCTCGACCTCGGCCTCGACCCGCTTGCGGTAGTGCTCGATCTCGACCTCGCGCTGCTCGTCGCTCCAGCCGAGCACCGGCGCCACCAGCGCGGCGACGTCCTCGACGACGCCCACGCCCCGGTCGAAGGTCTCGATCGAGATGCGGGTGCGCCGGGTGAGGAAGTCGTCGAGGTGACGACCGCCCTCGTGGCTGGCGGCGTAGACGATCTCGGCGCGCAGGTAGTCGTCGGCCCCCTCGAGCGGCCGGCCCAGGTCGGGGTCGGCGTCGACGAGGTCGAGCACCTCGTGGATCAGCGAGCCGTAGCGGTTGAGCAGGTGCTCGATGCGCACCTCGTGCAGCCCGTGGCGCCGGGCGAGCACACCGCGGCTGTTCCACAGCGCCTGGTAGCCCTCGGCCCCGAGCAGCGGCACGTTCTCGGTGGTCGACTCCGGCACGTTCTCGTGCAGCCCGAACACGGCCTCGTCGACGGCGTCCTTCGCCATGACGCGGTAGGTCGTGTACTTGCCGCCCGCCACGACCACCAGGCCGGGCGCCGGGTGGCTGACGGCGTGCTCGCGCGAGAGCTTCGAGGTGGCCTCGGACTCCCCCTCGAGCAGCGGCCGCAGCCCGGCGTAGACGCCCTCGACGTCGTCGCGGGTCAGCGGCGTCTCGAGCACCGAGTTGATGTGCTCGAGCAGGTAGTCGATGTCGGCCTGGCTGGCCGCCGGGTGCGCCTTGTCGAGCGTCCAGTCGGTGTCGGTGGTGCCGATGATCCAGTGCCGGCCCCACGGGATGACGAACAGCACCGACTTCTCGGTGCGCAGGATCATCCCGGTCTGCGAGCGGATGCGGTCCTTGGGCACCACGAGGTGGATGCCCTTGGAGGCGCGCACGTGGAACGGGCCCTGCTGGCCGCCGAGGCTCTGGGTCTCGTCGGTCCAGACGCCGGTGGCGTTGACGACCTGGCGGGCGCGCACGTTGATCGTCTCGCCCGACTCGAGGTCGTGCACCACCGCGCCGGTGACCCGCTCGCCCTCGCGCAGCAGCTCGACGACGCGGGCCCGCGAGGCGACCTCCGCCCCGTAGGCCGCGGCCGTGCGGGCCAGGAACATCGTGTGGCGGGCGTCGTCGACCTGGGCGTCGTAGTACTGCAGCGCACCGACGAGCGCGTCCTTGCGCAGCGACGGGACGAGCTTGCGCGCGCCCTTGCGGGTCAGGTGACGGTGGAGCGGGACGCCGGTGGGCCCGGCGGCCCGCGCCATCACGTCGTAGAGCGCCACGCCCGAGCCGGCGTAGAGCCGCTCCCAGCCGCGGTGCTTGAGCGGGTAGAGGAACGGCACCGGGTGCACCAGGTGCGGGGCCAGCTTGAGCAGCATCAGCCCGCGCTCCTTGAGCGCCTCGGCCACCAGCGCGAAGTCGAGCATCTCCAGGTAGCGCAGGCCACCGTGCATCAGCTTGCTCGACCGGCTGGAGGTGCCCGAGGCGAAGTCACGCGCCTCGACCAGCCCGACCCGCAGGCCGCGGGTGGCGGCGTCGAGGGCGGCTCCGGTGCCCACGACGCCGCCCCCGACGACCAGGACGTCGAGCTGTTCGTCCCCCATGCGCCGCAGCGCCTCGGTTCGCTGCTCGGGTGACAGCGCGACAGACCTCATGTGCTTCTCCTCGGCCCCGGGGGGCTGCTAGTTCACGTCGACCCAGTCGAGCGTCCGCTCGACGGCCTTCTTCCACTGGGTGTAACCGGTCTCGCGCTGCTCGTCATCCCACTCGGGGGTCCACCGCTTCGACTCGTTCCAGTTCTCGCGCAGCTCGTCGGTGTTGCTCCAGAACCCGACGGCCAGGCCGGCCGCGTAGGCCGCGCCGAGCGCCGTCGTCTCGGCCACGACCGGACGGCTGACCGGGACGCCGAGCACGTCGGCCTGGATCTGCATGCACAGCTCGTTCGCGGTCACGCCGCCGTCGACCTTGAGCACCTCGAGCTTGACCCCGGAGTCCTTCTCCATGGCCTCGGCGACGTCACGACTCTGGTAGCAGATGGCTTCCAGCGTGGCACGGGCCAGGTGAGCGTTGGTGTTGTAGCGCGACAGGCCGACGATGGCGCCGCGGGCGTCGGAGCGCCAGTAGGGCGCGAACAGGCCCGAGAACGCCGGCACGAAGAACACGCCGCCGTTGTCCTCGACCTGCTTGGCCAGCGACTCCGACTGGCTGGCGCCGCTGATGATGCCCAGCTGGTCGCGCAGCCACTGCACGGCCGAGCCGGTGACCGCGATCGAGCCCTCGAGGGCGTAGACGCAGTCCTGGTCGCCGAACTTGTAGCAGGGCGTGGTCAGCAGGCCGGCCTTCGAGCGGACGATCTCGGTGCCGGTGTTCAGCAGCATGAAGTTGCCGGTGCCGTAGGTGTTCTTCGCCTCGCCCGGGTCGAAGCAGGCCTGGCCGACGGTGGCCGCCTGCTGGTCGCCGAGGATGCCCGAGAGCGGCACCTCGGCGCCGAGCGGGCCGTTGGCCAGCGTGGTGCCGTACTGCTCCGAGCACGAGCGGATCTCGGGCAGCATCTGCCGCGGGATGCCGAAGATCTCGAGCAGCTCGTCGTCCCAGTCGAGGGTCTCGAGGTTCATCAGCATGGTGCGGCTGGCATTGGTGACGTCGGTGATGTGGATGCCGCCGTCCTTGCCGCCGGTCAGGTGCCACATCAGCCACGAGTCGGTGTTGCCGAAGACGGCGTCGCCCTTCTCGGCGGCCTCGCGGACGCCGTCCACGTTCTCGAAGATCCACTTGATCTTGCCGCCGGAGAAGTACGGCGCCGGCGGCAGACCGGCCTTGTGGCGGATGGTGTCGCCGTGGCCGTCGCGCTCGAGCGCAGTGGCGATGCGGTCGGTGCGGGTGTCCTGCCACACGATCGCGTTGTAGTAGGGCTTGCCGGTGTTCTTGTCCCAGATCACCGTGGTCTCGCGCTGGTTGGTGATGCCCAGCGCGGCCAGGTCGGAGCCCTGCAGGCCGGCGCTGCGCAGCGCGCTCTGGATGACCGACGAGGTGCGCTCCCAGATCTCGGTGGGGTCGTGCTCGACCCAGCCGGCCTTGGGGAGGATCTGCTCGTGCTCGAGCTGGTGCTTGCCCACCTCGTTGCCGCCGTGGTCGAAGATCATGAAGCGGGTGCTCGTGGTGCCCTGGTCGATCGCGCCGACGTAGTCAGCCATGGTGTCTCCTTCGCGTCACTGTGCTCGGGGTTGGTGCGTGTGGTGCGGGGTGCGGGACGGTGTGCTGGTCAGACGGGGTCGGACTGGACCCCCTTCTCACCGGTGACCGCGGGGTCCTCGGGGTCCTCGTCGGGCAGGTGGATCTCGACGAGGTACTTGAAGGCCGCGCCGCCGATGAGTCCGCCGATGACGGGCGCGATGATCGGCACCCAGAAGTAGATGTCCCCGCTGCCGGCCGCCTCGAATACCTGGTTGCCGTAGCCGGTGATCCAGGCCGCCAGGCGGGGGCCGAGGTCACGGGCGGGGTTGATGGCGTAGCCGGCGTTGGCGCCCCACGCCATGCCGATCGCGACGACGATGAAGCCGACGAACAGCGGCGTCAGGTTGGCCAGGGGCGGGGCGTTGGTGGCCGTGGTGAGCGCGAAGACCAGGAACACCAGGATGGCGGTGCCGACGATCTGGTCGCCGAAGGCGTTGAGGATCGAGATCTGGTTGCCGTCGGCGCCGACGCCGGGCGAGGTGAAGAAGATGCCCATCGAGGCCTTGCCGGTCTCGGGGTCGAAGGCCTTGATCATGTCCCAGTAGGTGAACCGGACGATGAGGGCGGCCACGAACGCGCCGGCCAGCTGCGCGGCGGAGTAGGGCAGCACCTTCGACCACGAGAAGCCGCGGAAGGTGGCCAGGGCGATGGTGACAGCGGGGTTGAGGTGGGCTCCGGTGATCTTGCCGGCGGTGTAGATGCCGAGCACGACGCCGAAGCCCCAGGCCCAGCTGATCGAGTCGGCGTCGCCGCGGGCGGCCGCCACGACCGAGGCGACGACGCCGCAGCCGAACAGGATGAGGATCATGGTTCCGGCGAACTCGGCGCTCAGCTCGCCGGCCAGTGTGTTGCGCTTGTTCTTCACAAGGGTCTCCTCGAACGGTCGTGATGTGCGTCACGCACGGTGCCACCGTGACTGTCGTCACGACCAGCCCAGGCGTTTCGCATCGCCGAACGGTCGTTCAGGGATGCCGAACGCTAGGCTCACCTCTGTGGCGGGAACCGTGCAGTCTGTCGAGCGGGCGGCGGCCGTCATCACCTACCTCGGCGCCACGCCCGAGCCGGTCGCCCTCGCCGACATCGCCCGGGTGCTCGGCCTGGCCAAGCCCACGGTGCACGGCATCGTGCGCACGCTCGTCGGCGTCGGCTTCGTCGAGCAGGACCCCGAGTCGGGCCGCTACGCGCTCGGCGCCGAGCTGGTGCACCTCGGCGACGGCCTCGACCCGCACCTGCTGCGCTCGCGCGCGGTCAACTGGGCCGACGGCCTGGCCGCACACACCGGCCTCGAGGTGCAGCTCGGCATGCTGGCCGGCCAGGAGGTCGAGCTGCTGCACCACGTCTTCCGCCCCGACGGCTCGGCCCAGCGGCTGCGCGTCGGCGAGCGGCAGCCGCTGCACGCGACGTCGTTGGGCGTCATCCTGCTGGCCTTCGCGCCCGCGGCCGGGCGGCTGCGCGACCTCGAGCTGGTGCCCTACACGAGCACGACGCCGACGCGGCGGCTCGAGCTGACCCGGGCGGTGCAGCAGGCGTCGCGGCGGGGCTGGACGCTCGCCGACGGCACGTTCCGCAGCGGCACGGCGGCGCTCGCCGCGCCCGTCCGGCACCACGCGGGCGTCGGGGTGGGCGCGCTGGCCCTGGTCGGACGACGCGAGCGCGTCGTCGGTCCGGGCGGCGAGCCGCTGGCGGGCCTGGTCGACCAGCTGGTCGCCGCGGCCGACGCCGTCGGCCACACGCTGCGGGACCGGCTGTGAGCGCCGCCGTGAGGGCCGCGTGAGCCGCCGCCACGGACGCTTCGTCGCCGCCATCGACCAAGGCACCACCTCGACGCGCTGCCTGGTCTTCGACCACGGCGGCCGCATGGTCGCCGTCGACCAGCACGAGCACCGCCAGCACTACCCGCAGCCGGGGTGGGCCGAGCACGACGCCGCCGAGATCTGGCGCAACACGCTGCGGGTGCTGCCCGGGGCGCTCGACAGCGCCGGGCTGCAGCCCTCCGACCTGGCCGCCGTCGGCATCGCCAACCAGCGCGAGACCACCGTGGTGTGGGAGCGCGCCACCGGCCGCCCGGTCGCCCCCGCCATCACCTGGCAGGACACCCGCAGCGCCGCGCTGATCGAGGAGCTCAACCGCGGGCCGACCGCGCAGCTGTTCCACGAGGTGTGCGGCCTGACGCCGGCCGGCTACTTCGCCGCCCCGCGGCTGCGGTGGCTGCTCGACCACGTGCCGGGCCTGCAGCGCCGCGCCCGCACCGGCGAGATCGCGTTCGGCACCATCGAGAGCTGGCTGATCTGGAACCTCACCGGCGGGCCGGACGGCGGCGTCCACGTCACCGACGTCACCAACGCCAGCCGCACCCTGCTGATGGACATCCGCACCCTCGACTGGGACCAGCGGCTGCTCGACGCGCTCGACATCCCACGCGAGTTGCTTCCCGAGGTGCGGCCCAACGCGCAGGTGTACGGCGAGTGCGTGGTCGGGCTGCCGGGCGTGCCGATCGGTGGGGCGTTCGGCGACCAGCAGGCCGCCCTGTTCGGGCAGACCTGCTTCGCCGCCGGCGAGGCCAAGTGCACCTACGGCACCGGCGCGTTCCTGCTCATGAACACCGGCGACCAGGTGCCGACGTCGAGCCACGGGCTCATCTCGACCGTGGCGTTCGCGCTCGAGGGACAGCCGCCGGTCTACGCCAGCGAGGGGTCGATCGCGGTCGCCGGCGCGCTGGTGCAGTGGTTCCGCGACGCGCTGGAGATGATCCGCTCCGCACCCGAGATCGAGACGCTCGCACGGCGCGTCGACGACAACGGCGGCTGCTACATCGTCCCCGCCTTCGCGGGTCTCTTCGCACCCCGGTGGCAGCCCGACGCCCGCGGCGTCGTGGTGGGGCTGACGTCGTACGTCACCCGCTCGCACCTGGCGCGCGCCGTCCTCGAGGCCACCGCGTGGCAGACCGCCGAGGTGGTCGAGGCGATGAGCGCCGACACCGGCATCGCGTTCACCGGGCTCAAGGTCGACGGCGGCATGACCGCCAACCACCTGCTCATGCAGATCGTGGCCGACGTGCTCGCCGTGCCGGTGGAGCGGCCGCTGGTGGCCGAGTCGGTCTCGCTCGGGGCGGCCTACGCGGCCGGCCTCGCCGTCGGTTACTGGCCCGACCTCGAGGGCCTGCGCGACAACTGGCACCAGGCCGCCGTGTGGCAGCCGGCGATGAGCGAGGCGGTCAGGCGGCGCGAGCGCGACTCGTGGGACCACGCCGTCCAGCGCACCCTGCACTGGGTGCGTGAGGACGCCGACCGGCGACCCTGAGGGTCAGGCCCGGTCAGCCGTCGGTCTGCAGCAGCACGTAGAAGGCGAGCGCACCGACGAGCAGCACCACGGCCGGGGTGATGACGACGCCGAACAGCATGTAGCGGGCGAACCGGCGCGTGCGCGGGTTGACGACCAGCGCGAGGTTGATCGCCAGCAGCACGCCCAGGGCGAGCGCGAAGACCCACAGGTGCGCGCTGACGTCGTACTCGAAGACGGCCTCGAGCAGCCACCAGAACGCCCCGAGCACGACGATCACGAGCAGGAGGCCGGTGAAGAACCCGGCCAACGGCGTGAACACCGGGTGGTCGCGGTGCCAGAACCGCGGCGCGTCGCCGGCCGGCTCGATGTCGGCCGGCTTGTCGGCCGGCTGTGGTTCGGCGGGCGTCGCGCCGGTGTCGGCGCGCACGCCCTCGTCGGTACTCATCACCGGTGATCGTAGGCGTTGCCCCCACGATCGGACGGCGGCTCGACCACGATGACGTCGGGCATCGCGAGCCGCGACCACCGGTCGAGGTCCGGCGGGTCGCCGGTCAGCGCCGCGGCGGCCGCCGTCCAGGCGGTGCCGTGACCCACGAGCACCAGGTCGTGCCCGGCGTGCTCGGCGAGCAGCGCCCGGACGGCGCCCACCACCCGCTCGCGGCACGCGGCGAGCGGCTCCCAGCCCGGCACGGCCGCGGCGTCCGGCTCGGCGAACGCCCGGCGGACGGCACCGTCGAAGTCCTCGACCCACGCGGAGCCGCGCTCGTGCTCGCGCAGCGCCTCGACCACGCCCACCTCGCCGTCGGTGAGCAGCTGCGCGGTCTGCTGCGCCTTGGGCTCCGGCGAGCTGCACCACACCGCCCCCGCCGGCAACCGGTCCCGCAGCGCCCACACCTGGTCGAACCCCGCCGGGTCGAGCTCCCACGCCGCCGCCGGCGTCCCGGGCTCCACGAGCGGCCGGCCGTGCCGGACGAGGTGCAACGTCACGGCCCCAGTGTCCGGCACGCCGCTGCCTCGTCTGGACGGAGACGGGATCAGGTCGGCCACCGACCCGTTCGCGGCAGGCGCCGCGAACACGCACCGGAGCGAGGAACGAGCGGAGGCGCAATCAAGCACAGCCGGCTGGTCGTCCCAGGTGCCGTGCACGTTGACCGACAGGGCCCAACGACCAAGCTCAGGGTCCGTGTGGGGACGTTCGCATTGACGTTGCGAGGTCTCGAGGCTCGTCGCCAGGGCTCCTCACACCTCGACCATCGTGAGCTGCCCAACGAGCGAGCTCGGGGTCCGTGGTCGGGTTGGGCTGCTGGCCCCCGTCAGGCGAAGACGAGGTAGTGGAGGAGCAGCCAGATGGGGGCGATGGTGGCGAGGATGGAGTCGAGGCGGTCCATGAGGCCGCCGTGGCCGGGGACGACCTGGCTCATGTCCTTGATGCCGAGGTCGCGCTTGATGACCGACTCGCACAGGTCGCCGAGGGTGGCCATGACGACGGCGATGAGGCCGAGGCACAGCCCGACCCACCAGTCGCCGTCCAGGAGGAAGACGACGAGCGCCCAGCCGGCGGCGAGGCAGGCGACGGCCGAGCCGGCGAATCCCTCCCACGACTTCTTGGGCGAGATGACCGGGGCCATCGGGTGCCGGCCGAACAGGACGCCGGCGATGTAGCCGCCGATGTCGGAGGCGATGGTGACCAGGATGAAGGCCAGGATGCCCTGGACGCCGTCGTTGTCGAGACCGCCGCCGCTGCGGCCGCCCTCGGCCAGCATCAGGCCGACGAACGAGCCGAGGAACGGCACGTAGATGAGCGTGAAGACCGACGCGGTGGCGTTCTTGACGTAGCCGTCGATGCCGCGGTGCAGCAGCCACAGCATGATCACCAGGGCGGTGACGGCGGTGGCGGTGACCAGCGCGTCGGTGCCCCACAGGAAGGCGACGACGACCATGATCGCGCCACCGAGCATCAGCGGCTGCTCGGGCAGGTCGATGTCGCGGGCCAGCAGGCCCTGGCGCAGCTCCCAGACGGCCACCACGACCGCGGCGACCACGATGACCATGAACGCCGGCTTCCAGAACGCCAGCGAGGCGGCGATGCCGACCAGCAGCACGAGCGCCGACAGGACGGCGGCCCGCAGGTCGCGACCGGCGCGGCCGTGGTCCTTGACCGGTGGGGTCGCGGGCGACGGGGAGGAGGACGTGGCCATCGAGGGCATCGAGGGGCGAGGCGCTCAGACCTCGAGCAGCTCGGCCTCCTTGTTCTTGAGCATGTCGTCGATGGCGTCGGTGTGCTTCTTGGTGATCGAGTCGAGCCGCTTCTCGGCGCCGGTGACGTCGTCCTTGCCGACCTCGCCGTCCTTCTCGAGCTTCTCGAGGTTCTGCTTGGCGGTGCGGCGCAGGTTGCGCACGGCGACGCGGCCCTCCTCGGCCTTGGAGCGCGCGAGCTTGATGTACTCCTTGCGCCGCTCCTCGGTGAGCTCGGGGAACACGCAGCGCAGCACCTTGCCGTCGTTGGCCGGGTTGATGCCGAGGTCGGAGTCGCGGATGGCCTTCTCGACGTTGGCCATCGCGCCCATGTCGTAGGGCTGCACCATGATGATGCGCGGCTCGGGGGCGGTGAAGCCGGCGAGCTGCTGCAGCGGCGTCGGGGTGCCGTAGTAGTCGACCATGATCTTGGCGAACATGGCGGGCGTCGCACGGCCGGCGCGGATCGTGGCGAACTCCTCGCGGGTGGAGTCGACCGACTTGTCCATCTTGGAGTCGGACTCGTTGAGGATGTCGTTGATCACGGGTGTGCCTTCCTGATCACTGGTGCGGCGTCGAGCCGGTCACGACGGGCGGACCAGCGTGCCGATCCTCTCACCCCGCATGGCCCGGGTGATGTTGCCCTCGGGCTCCATGCCGAAGACGACCATGGGCAGCTTGTTCTCCGCGCACAGCGTGAACGCCGTCTGGTCGACGATGCGCAGGCCGCGCGAGATCGCCTCGTCGAAGGTGAGCTCGTCGTACTTGGTGGCGGTGGGGTCGACCTTCGGGTCGGCGGAGTAGACGCCGTCGACGCCGTTCTTGGCGAACAGCACCCGGTCGCAGCGGCTCTCGAGGGCCCGCTGCACAGCGACGGTGTCGGTGGAGAAGAACGGCATGCCCATGCCGGCGCCGAAGATGACGACGCGGCCCTTCTCCATGTGGCGGATGGCGCGGCGCGGGATGTAGGGCTCGGCGACCTGGCCCATCGTGATGGCGGTCTGCACCCGGGTGTCGACGCCGAGCTTCTCGAGGAAGTCCTGCAGCGCCAGGCAGTTCATGACGATGCCGAGCATGCCCATGTAGTCGGCGCGCACCCGGTCCATGCCGCGCTGCTGCAGCTCGGCGCCGCGGAAGAAGTTGCCGCCGCCGGTGACGACGGCGACCTGCACGCCGGCGCTCGCGACCTCGGCGATCTCGCGGGCCACGGCCTGCACGACGTCGGGGTCGACGCCGACCCGGCCACCTCCGAACACCTCGCCCGAGAGCTTCAGGAGCACACGCTGGTCGCCGGTCATCTGGTCCTCTCGTCGCCCCGAAGCGCACTCGTCACCGGGCCGCGAGAGGGCCCGTCGCCGGGTCGGAGCGAGGCTACCGCTCCCCCGCCTCGCGCTCGACCCGGGCCGTGATCTCCTCGACGAGACGCACGTAGCGGCGGTAGTCGCGCTCGGCCGGCCCGCGGTCGGCGTCCACGGCGACGAGCACCTCGTCGCGCTCGAGCGGGCCGTCGCCGAGGTTGAGCGAGCCGGTGACGATCATGCGCTGCTGGCCTCCGTCGCCGTCCCACTCGGCCAGCGCGAGCTTGTTGTGGGTGTCGGAGCCGTCGTCGAACTTCGCGAGGTAGACCGGGACGTCGGCCCCGCGGAGGACGTCGGAGACGCGCGGGGTGAGCACGTCGCCGCTGACCACCTCGACGTCGGCGCCGGCGCGCCGCAGGGCGGCGACGCGGTCGGCGAGGCGCAGCCCGCGCTCGCCGCTCCACGCGTAGGCGACCATGCGCAGCCTGGTGCCCGGACGGGCGGGCAGGTCGTCGAGCAGCCGCTGCAGCGGGTCGTCGTCGAGGGTGAAGCCCGGGAAGAACCACGCCCGGACGTCGTCCAGCCGTGCCGTGACCGCCGGGTCGCGCACCGGGCGGTCGCGGCGCTGCTGGTCGAAGACCCGGCCGAACGCACGCCACACGTCGCGGCGGTCGACGAAGGCGTAGGTGTCGTTGTACTGCCCGGTGGAGTAGTAGGACAGGTTCATCGAGCCGACCATCACCACGTGCCGCGACTGGCCGGTCCGCGAGAACATCCAGGTCTTCTGGTGCATGCGGCCGCGGGAGCCGCGACGGGCGGAGCCGTCGGTCTGCACGATGAACGAGTCGGCGGAGGCGTCGTCGCCGAGTCCCTCCTCGAGCAGCTCGTCGGCCTCGCTGTCGCGGTTGGCCTTGTAGTCGAGCACCACCTGCACCGAGACGCCGCGGGCGTCGGCGGCCAGCAGCGCCTCGGCCACGGGGTAGAGGCTCAGCGAGTAGCCGACGATGCGGATGGTAGCGCCGGGCGGGGTGTGCGCGATGTTGTCGAGCAGCGCCCGCAGCGCGACGTAGTCGGTCTCGTCGCCGTCGGGCACCGGCCGCGAGAGCAACGCCCCCGCCTGCGCCCGGAACGGCTCGCGGTAGGTGGTGGCGTCCTGGGGTGGGTCGTCGCCGGAGATGGCGTCGCACCCCGCGACCAGGGCCGAGGACGCCAGCAGCGCGGTCGCCAGCGCCAGGGCGGCGGGCCGTCGGGGGCGTCGGGTCACGCGGTCATCATGCCTGGCGGCCCCGCCAGGGCGCGGTCACGGCGCGGTCAGCGGCCCTCGCGGCGGGCGCGGGCCAGCAGGGTGTCGACGTGGCGCCGGTACGACGTCCACGACCGTCGGGCCGCACCGCGGTCGGCGTCGACGTGGGCGACCACCTCGTCACGGCCGAAGGGGGCGTCGCCGACGTTGTCGGACCCGGTGGAGACGACCCGGCGGACGCGGCCGGCGTCGTCGCGCCACGAGACCAGCACCAGCTTGTGGTGCACGTAGTCGCCGTTGTCGAACGGCGAGCGGTGCACCTCGATGCCGCCGTCGGCGAGGGTGCGCTCGACCAGGGGCCCGAGCGCGCCGACGACCACGTCGACGCGCACGCCGGCGTCGTGCAGGGCGACCACCCGACGGGCGATGTCGAGCCCACGCTCGCCGCTCCAGGCGAGCTGGACGATCCGGAGCCGGGCGCCCGGGCCGGGCCGCACCCGGTCGAGCAGCCGCTGCACCGGGTCGTCCTCGCGCGAGAAGCCGGGGTGGAACCACAGCCGGACGCCGTCGAGGTCGACGACGCGGGCGGGGTCGGTCACGGGCCGGTCGCGCACCTGCTGGTCGAAGACCCGGTTGAAGGCCCGCCAGACGTCGCGCCGGTCGACGAAGGTGTAGACGTCGTTGTACTGGTCGAGGCAGCCGTAGGTCAGGTTCAGCGAGCCGACCATCGTGACCCAGCGCGACCCGCCGGTGCGCGAGACCATCCAGGTCTTCTGGTGCATCGCCCCCTCGGGCCCGCCGCGGGCCGACCCGCGCACGCGGTAGAGGAACGACTCGGCGCTGCGGTCGCCGCCGAGCGCCCGCTGCACGATGTCGGGGGCGTCGTCGTCCCGGTTGATGCGACGGTCGACGAGCACCTGCACGTGGACGCCGCGCTCGTGCGCCGCGACCAGCGCGTCGGCCACCGGCAGCAGGTGGAAGGAGTTGGTCGCGACCCGCACCGTCGCCCCCGCCGGGGCGTGCTCGACGGCGTCGAGGAAGGCGTCGACCGCGGTGCAGTCGGCGACGTCGTCGCCGGCCGGCGGGGCCATGATCGCCCCGGCCCTGACGCGGAACGGCCGCTCGACCCCGCCCGGTGCGCGGCCGTCGTCCCGGCCGGACGGCGTGGCCCGCGGCCCGGGCGGGGGGTCGTCGTCCGGGCTGCTGCAGCCGGCCAGGAGGCCCGAGACGCACAACAGCGCTGCCGCGAGCGGCAGCGCTGCTGTGAGTGGACTGCGTGGACGTCGGGTCACCCCGACGATGATGCCTGGTGCGTCAGGCGCCGACCTCGAAGCGGGCGAACCGCTTCAGGGTGGTGCCGGCCTCGTCGAGCACGGCCTTGACGGTCTTCTTGTTCTCGGTGACCGACGGCTGCTCGAGCAGCACGACGTCCTTGAAGAAGCCGTTGAGGCGGCCCTCGGTGATCTTGGCGATCGCCTGCTCGGGCTTGCCCTCCTCGCGCGAGGTGGCCTCGGCGATGTCGCGCTCCTTGGCGACGACGTCGGCGGGGACCTCGTCGCGGGTGAGGTACTGCGGGCGCATGGCCGCGATCTGCATCGCCGCGGCACGGGCCGCGGCGGCGTCGCCCTCGTACTCGACCAGGACGCCGACGGCGGGCGGCAGGTCGGCCGCGCGCTTGTGCATGTAGGCGACGACCTCGCCGTCGAACTGGGCGTATTGGCCCAGCTCGATCTTCTCGCCGATGCTGACGGCCAGCGCGTCGACGAGCTCGCCGACGGTCTGGTCGCCGACGCTGACGCCACGCAGGGCGGCGGCGTCGGCCGGGCGGGCCTCGGAGGCCGCGTCGGCGATGCGCTGGGCCGCGTCGACGAAGTCACCGTTCTTGGCCACGAAGTCGGTCTCGCTCTTCAGCTCGACCAGGACTCCGGGGGCGTGGGCGACCAGGCCCGAGGAGGCCTCGCGCTCGGCGCCGCGCTTGGCGGCCTTGGCCTCGCCCTTGATGCGCAGCAGCTCGACGGCCTTGTCGAAGTCGCCGTCGGTCTCGTCGAGCGCCTTCTTGCAGTCCATCATCCCGGCGCCGGTCTGCTCACGCAGACGCTTGACGTCGGCAGCGGTGAAAGCCATGGGGTAACTCCTCCGTTGGAACAGCGGGGGTGGGACGGGAGCGGGCCGGGGCCCGCGCCGGTCAGGACTCGGTGGTCGCCTCGGCGGGCTGCTCGGCGTCCGTGGCCTCGGCCGGAGCCTCGGCAGCGGCGTCCTCGGCGGGGGCCTCGGTGGCGGCGTCCTCGGCGGGGGCCTCGGTGGCGGCGTCCGCGGCGGGAGCCTCGGTGGCGGCGTCCGCGGCGGGAGCCTCGGTGGCGGCGTCCGCGGCGGGGGCCTCGGCCGGCTGGGCCGACTCGGCGGCCTCGGCGGCCGCAGCACCCTCGGACGAGGCGCCGGTGGACTCCGAGGCCGGGGCGTCGGTGGTCTCGGTGCCCTCGGCGGGGGCGGCGGTCGCGGCGGCGGCGGCCTGCTCGGCGTCGCCGCCCAGCAGCTCGCGCTCCCACTCGGCCAGCGGCTCCTGGGCGCCGGCGTCGGTGCCGGTGCGCGCGCCGGAGCGGGCGATGAGGCCCTCGGCGACGGCGTCGGCGACCACGCGGGTCAGCAGGCCGACGGCGCGGATGGCGTCGTCGTTGCCCGGGATCGGGAAGTCGACCTCGTCGGGGTCGCAGTTGGTGTCGAGGATGCCGATGATCGGGATCCGCAGCTTGCGGGCCTCCTCGACCGCCAGGTGCTCCTTCTTGGTGTCGACGATCCACACCGCGGAGGGGGTGCGGCTCATCTCGCGGATGCCGCCGAGGGTCTTCTCGAGCTTGTCGCGCTCCCGCTTCATCTGCAGGAGCTCCTTCTTGGTGCGACCGGAGCCGGCGACGTTGTCGAAGTCGAGCTCGTCGAGCTCCTTCAGGCGGGTGATCCGCTGGTTGACCGTCTGGAAGTTGGTGAGCATGCCGCCCAGCCAGCGCTGGTTGACGAAGGGCATCCCGACGCGCGTCGCCTGCTCGGCGATGGCCTCCTGGGCCTGCTTCTTCGTGCCGACGAACATCACGGTGCCGCCCTTGGCGACGGTCTCCT
The DNA here is from genome assembly GCF_039543705.1 of Nocardioides marinquilinus. Lineage (NCBI taxonomy): Bacteria > Bacillati > Actinomycetota > Actinomycetes > Propionibacteriales > Nocardioidaceae > Nocardioides > Nocardioides marinquilinus. The sequence goes on along the minus strand of NZ_BAABKG010000004.1, from coordinate 272,461 downwards.
TGATGAAGGCGAACGAGCGGTCGATGTAGGCCAGCGACTGCTGCAGGTCGATGATGTAGATGCCGTTGCGCTCGGTCATGATGAAGCGCTTCATCTTCGGGTTCCAGCGACGGGTCTGGTGTCCGAAGTGCACGCCGCTCTCGAGGAGCTGGCGCATGGTGACGACTGCCATGATGGTTCTCTCCAGGTGGTGGAGGCACCGTCCGTGCGCCCACCCTTGTGCGGACGGCGAGGCCGTGCCGCGGCAGGGTGGACCGGTGGTGCTTCCGGTCGATTTCTCAGTTGTTCGCCTCGGACGGGTGCCCTCGGCCCTGACGCTCCGCGCGATCCCACCGTCCGGGACCTGAGGTGCGGGTGCCCGGGCGGACCGAGGATCGTCGCCCACGGGTGGCCGGTGCCGGCCTGGGCCGACGCCGTCGCGGTCTGGAGGCGTGCGAATTGGCCGTTCCGGAGAACGACCTGTCGCCAGACTAGTCCGTGGGTGTGGGGACGGCGAATCGCCAGGAACCGTGCACAGGCCGCGCTCGCGACGGGGTTCTCCACAGGGTGCCGGACGCCGCTCGACGTCGGGGCGGCAGGACGGGAGGGTCGCCCGATGCGCCGTCCTGCCGCCGTCCTGGCCCTGCTGCTGCTCGTGCTCGCCGTCGTCCCGGCCGCGGCCGACGGGGCCGACCGTGCCGACGGGGCCGACCCGGTCGGCGTCTGGCCGCTGGCGCCCGAGCCCGCCGTCGTCCATGACTTCGACCCGCCCGAGGACCCCTACGGACGCGGGCACCGCGGGGTCGACCTGGCGGGAGCCGTCGGGCAGCCGGTGCGCACGGCGCTGCCCGGCCGGGTCTCGTTCGCGGCGCCGCTGGCCGGGCGCGGCGTCGTGGTGGTCGACCACGGCTCCACCCGCACCACCTACGAGCCCGTCACCGCGTCGGTGGCGGTCGGCGACGCCGTCGCGGCGGGCGACGTCGTCGGCGCCCTGCAGCTGCCCGGGTCGCACTGCTTCCCGCGCGCGTGCCTGCACTGGGGCTGGATCGAGGGGGCCGAGCACTACCTCGACCCGCTGCGCCTGGTCGGGCTCGGGCCGGTGCGACTGCTGCCGCTGTGGCGTGACTCCCCCGTCGGCGCGCCCGGCGTGGGTGGTGTCGGCGTCGTGCCGGTCGCGGCGCGGGACGTGGTGGCCGCGATGCGCACCGCGCTGCTGTGACGACGGACCTCGCCGTCGACGGGGGTCGGATCTGTGGGCCAGGTGGGCACGGAGGGCCCGCGGTCTCGAGGCTCGTCGCCGGGGCTCCTCGCACCTCGACCATCGTCGACGCCCCGGTGCACGGTGGTCGAGGCGCGAGGCCGGCCACGGCCGAGCCTCGAGACCTCCTAGGTCAGGCGCGGGGGTGGGCCTGCTGGTAGGCACGACGCAGCCGGTCGGTGGTGACGTGGGTGTAGCGCTGGGTGGTGGCGAGCGAGGCGTGGCCCAGCAGCTCCTGCACCGAGCGGAGGTCGGCGCCGCCCTCCAGCAGGTGGGTCGCCGCGGAGTGCCGCAGGCCGTGGGGGCCGATGTCGGGCGCCCCGGGCACCTCCGCGATGCGGCGGTGCACCAGCGTGCGCACGGCCCGCTGGTCGATGCGCCGCCCGCGCGCCCCGAGGAACAGCGCTCCCCCGGCCCCCTCGGCCATGAGGGCGGGGCGGCCACGGCGCAGCCAGGCGTCGAGCGCGGCGGCGGCGGGACGACCGAACGGGACGGTGCGCTCCTTGCGGCCCTTGCCGAGCACCCGGACGACGTCGCGCTCGCGGTCGACGTCGTCGACGTCGAGCCCGACCAGCTCGCCGACCCGCACGCCGGTGGCGTAGAGCAGCTCGAGCATGGCGACGTCGCGCAGGCCGACCGGGGTGCCGTCGTCGGCGGCCGCGACGGCCGCGGCGATGAGGTCGCGGGCCTCGTCGGCGCGCAGCACCGACGGCAGCGTGCGGTGGGCCCGCGGGGTGGCGAGCGTGGCGCCGGCGTCGGCGGAGGCGCGACCGGTGCGGGCGAGCCAGGCGGTGAAGACGCGGGCGGCGGTGGCCCGGCGCGCAAGCGTGGTGCGCGACCGACCGAGCGTCTGCTGCTTGGCCAGCCAGCTGCGCAGGGTGCGCAGGTCGAGCTCGGCGGCGTCGGTCTGACCCAGCCGGTGGGCGTGCTCGAGCACACCGGCGACGTCGGCCAGGTAGGCCCGCACCGTGTGCGGGGTCAGGTCGCGCTCGGCCCGCAGGTGACGCTCGTAGTCGGCCAGCACCCGCACCATCGGCTCGGGCAGCAGGTCGGTCTCGTCCACACTGCAGGTTAGGCGCGGGCGAGCTCGGTGAGGCGCCATCCGGCGGGGGTGTCGAGCACCATCCCGGCCGCCTGCAGCCGCAGCAGCGACGAGCCCACCTCGAGAACGCCCAGCCCGGCGACCCGCGCGATCGAGTCGGCGCCGGCCGCGCTCGCGGCGGGGACGGCGTCGAGCACCTGCCGCAGCCGGTGGCTCAGCGCGTCACGTGCCGTGCCCGGCACCGGCGGCCGCTCGACCAGGGCCTCCCCCGCCCCGCCCACCAGCTCGAGGACGTCGGCGCCGCACGTGACCAGGGCGGCCGCACCCGCGCGGATCTGCTCGTGGACGCCGGCCGACCCGGCGCTGGTGACCGGGCCGGGCACGCCCATGAGCGGGCGGTGCAGCCTCGTCGCCCAGCCAGCGGTGTTGAGCGCCCCGCTGCGTCGCGCCGCCTCGACGACGACGGTGCCGGCGGCGAGCGCGGCGATGATGCGGTTGCGGGCCAGGAACCGGATGCGCAGCGGCGCGCAGCCGGGCGCGGCCTCGGAGACCACGGCGCCCGTGCGGGCCAGGTGCTCGATCAGCTCGCGGTGGGCCGCCGGGTAGACGCGGTCGGCGCCGCACGCCAGCACCGCGACGGTCGGGGCGCCGGCGGTCACCGCTCCCCGGTGCGCCGCGACGTCGATGCCGAAGGCGCCGCCCGAGACCACCGGACGGCCGGAGCGGCCCACGGCGGCCGCGATCTCGGCCGCGACACCGTCGCCGTAGGTGGTGGCGGCGCGTGAGCCCACCACCGCGACCGACCGGGCCAGCTCGTCGAGGCGCAGCGGACCGCGCACCCACAGCCCGACCGGCACGCCGCCGCGCTCGTGCAGCGGCGCCGCGGTCGCCAGCGACTCCAGCTGCACCGGCCACTCGGCGTCGCCGGGCACCACGAAGCGCAGGCCGAGCCGCGCCGCCTGCTCGAGCTCGCGGGCAGGGTCGAGCGCGGCCAGCCGCGCAGCGACGTCGGTCTGCAGCCCGTTCGTCTCGCCCTCGCCCAGGAGCATCTCGTGCAGCCGCTCGGCGCCGAGCTCGCGAGTCAGCGACGTCAGGCGCAGGTCGCCCGGCTCGCCGAGCCGGTTGAGCGCGACCCGGGCCAGTCGCTCGCGCTCGCGGACGACGGCGGTCGGGGACGGCGTCGTGGCGGCGCTCATCCGGCCGCCCGCCGGTCGAGGGTGGCCACCCGCATCGGCTCACCGGTGCGCAGCTGCAGGGCGACCCGCACCTCCGACGGCCCGGGGACGACGTCGTCGCCGGACGCGACCGAGCGGAGGTCGGCGACGGTCCAGGCCAGGCGGTGCACCCGCACCGCCCCGCGGCTGCTGAGGCGCCCGGCGTACAGCTGGTCGTCGACGAGCCGTTGGGCCTCGGGGGGCAGCGGCCACCGGTCGCGCATCACCGGGCCGGGAACGTGGCCGTTGAGGCGGTAGCCGCGGCCCTCGTAGCGCTCGTGCTGCCGCCGGCGGGCGGCCGTGACCCGGGCCCGCACGTCGGCCGAGCTCTCGCGCGGGGAGAACGGGTCGTCGTCGTGGGGCTGCACCGGTGCGACGTGCCGGGTGATGTCGACCCGGTCGGCCAGCGGGCCGGTGAGCTTGGCCCGGTAGTCGCGCAGGGCGACCGGCCGGCAGGTGCACCGGTTGGTGCCGTGGTCCTCGGTGTAGTCGCCGCAGGGGCACGGGTTGCAGGCCAGCACCAGCAGGCCGCGCGCCGGCAGCGTCACCGACTCCTCGGCCCGGGCGATCGTCACCTCGCCGCTCTCGAGGGGCTGGCGCATCGCCTCGATGATGTCGCTGCGGAACAGCGGCCACTCGTCGAGGAACAGCACCCCGGCGTGCGCGCGGCTGATCTCGCCGGGCCTCACCTGACCGCTGCCGCCACCGACGATGCTCGACTTGCTGGCGTCGTGGTGGGGTGCCGAGAACGGCGGCCGCTCGACGAGGCCGTCGCCCGGCTCGAGGGCACCGGCCAGCGAGTGCAGGGCGGTCAGCTCGAGCGACTCCTCGGCCGTCAGGTCGGGCAGCAGCGTGGGGATGCGCTCGGCCAGGCTGGTCTTGCCCGCGCCCTTCGGCCCCGACAGCAGGACGGCGTGCCCGCCCGCGGCCGCGACCTCGACGGCGTACTTGGCCTCGCCCATGCCCCGCAGGTCGGCGAGGTCGAGCTCGTCGAGCCGGTCGTCGCCGCGCCAGCTGAGCAGCCGCGAGCCCGACATCGGCGCCACCGGCGGGGCGGCGGGTGTCTGCCGGCCGTGCAGCTCGGCGACGACCTGCAGCAGCGAGCGCAGCCCCAGCACGTTCATGCCCGGCACCATCATCGCCTCGCGCGCCTGCGGCTCGGGCACGAAGACGTGCCGCACCCCCTTGTCGGCCGCCGCCAGCACCATCGGCAGCACGCCGGGCACCGCCCGCAGGCCGCCGTCGAGCGCCAGCTCGCCGATGAAGACCGTGCGGCCGAGCGCGTCGGTGGGCACCTCGCCCTCGGCCGCCAGGACCGCGATCGCGATGGCGAGGTCGAAGTGGGGGCCGCGCTTGAGCAGGTCGGCGGGCGAGAGCAGGACCGTGGTGCGGCGGGTGGCCGGCCACGGCAGGTCGCTGTTGACGATGGCCATGCGGCAGCGGTCGCCGGCCTCGCGCAGCGAGAGGTCGAGGCGGCCGCCCATGACCAACCCGGCCTGGCCGGGCGAGACGTCGGCGGCGACGTCGACCAGGTGGCCGAGCGCACCGTGCAGCGAGACCGAGCGGGCGGTGGCGAAGGCCATCAGCCGATCCCCCGCACGTGCTCGACCAGCGCCGGACCGCGCCGGGGCCTCATGACGGCGACGAGGTCGACGCGGGTCTCGGGCGGGACGACCCCGCGCGCCGCGGCCCAGCGGCCGCCGAGCCGCCGCAGCCGGTCGAGCTTGGCGTCGGTGATCGCCTCGTGGGGGCTGCCGTTGACCAGGCTGGTGCGGGTCTTGACCTCGCACACCACCAGCACCGGCCCCTCGCGCAGCACGAGGTCGATCTCGCCCTCGTCGCACCGCCAGTTGCGCTCGAGCAGCACCAGCCCCGCCTCGGCGAGGTGGCGCGCGGCCACCCGTTCGCCGTAGGCGCCCAGCGCGCGGCGCTCCAGGCGTGGGCCCGCGGTGCCGGTGTCTGGGGTGCCGGCGTCGGTGGTGTCTGACGCCCTCGTCGTCTTCGTCTCTGTCGTCTCGCTCATCGGTCGACCTCCTGGGCGTCAGGGTGGACGCCGGCGCCGACCTTCCGCGTGGGGCTGCGGTCGGCCTGTGGAGAAGTCGCGCGCGGGGGCCGCCTGTGGACGGTTGGTGGTCATTTCGGGGGTTCGTCCACAGGGTGCGGGCGGGTTCGGCGTCCGGTCGGGGCCCTTCGACAGGCTCAGGGTCCGTGTTGCCGGGCTGGCCTCGAAGGGCCAGCGGTCTCGAGGCTCGTCGCGGGGGCTCCTCGCACCTCGACCATCGTCACTCGGGCCCTTCGACAGGCTGAGGGTCCGCGGGGCGGGTCGGCGTGCGAGGGCCGGGGTCTCGAGGCTCGTCGCCGGGGCTCCTCGCACCTCGACCATCGTCACTCGCGGCCCTTCGACAGGCTCAGGGTCCGTGGGCGGGTTCGGCGTCCGGTCGGGGCCCATCGACGGGCTCGGGGTCCGTGGGAGGGTGGTGGGGTGTCACTCGAGCAGGTGATGGCGCTGGAGCGCGAGCTGCAGACGCCGGTGTGCCGGGGTGACGAGGTGCGGGTGCGTGAGCTGCTGGCGGTCGACTTCGTCGAGATCGGGGCGTCGGGGCGGCGGTGGGACCTCGCGAGCACGCTCGCGCTGCTGCGCGAGGAGACCCCCGACCAGGCCGTCATCGAGGTCGAGGGGCTGGAAGGCCGCGAGCTGGCGCCGGGCGTCGTCCAGGTCTTCTGGGAGTCCCGCCGGGGCGGGCGCCGGGCGCGGCGGACGTCGATCTGGCGCGAGCGTGACGGGCGGTGGCAGCAGGTCTACCACCAGGGGACGCCGCTGCCCGGCTAGCCCTTGTCGGGCGGCTCGACGTCGGAGTGCACGAGCTCCTCGACGTTGACGTCCTTGAAGGTCAGCACCTTCACGTTCTTGGCGAACCGGGCGGGCCGGTACATGTCCCACACCCACGCGTCGGACATCGAGACCTCGAAGAAGACGTCGTCGGCCTCGGTGCGGGCCTTCACGTCGACCTGGTTGCACAGGTAGAAGCGACGGTCGGTCTCGACGACGTACTTGAAGATGCCGACGACGTCGCGGTACTCGCGGTAGAGGGTGAGCTCCTGCTCGGTCTCGTACCGCTCGAGGTCCTCGGCGCTCATGGGACGAGCCTAGTCACCCCCCTGGCGAGGTCGCGCGGGCGACGGGGTGTGCCCGACGTCGGGCGTCCTCGGCAGCCTGGGAGCGTGTCCGGCATGCAGCAGGAGCACCACCTCGACCCGCAGGGCCCACCCCTCGACGGCCCGGCCTGGACCCACCAGCGGTGGCGCGACCTGACCTACCTGCACTGGCGCGTCGACCCCGACCGGGTGGCGCCGCTGCTGCCCCGCGGCACCCGCCCCGACGTCCACGACGGCAGCACGTGGGTCGGGCTGATCCCGTTCACGCTGGCCGACGGCGCGGTCGGCGGCTCGCTGCCCGGCGTCCCCTACCTCGGCACGTTCCTCGAGACGAACGTGCGGCTCTACTCCGTGGACGACGAGGGCCGCCGCGGCGTCGTCTTCCGCTCCCTCGAGACCGAGCGGCTGGCCATGGTGGCTGCGGCCAACGCGGCGCTGGGGGTGCCCTACCGGTGGGCGGCCATGGACCGGGTGCCGCCGCGTGACGCGTCGCTGCCCGACGACCCCACCGGGACGACGCTCGCCTACCGCTGCCGCCGCCGCTCCGCTGCGCTCCGTCACCGCCCCGCGAGCGAGGTCGTGGTCGAGGTGGGCGAGCCGATCGCCGAGCCGACGCCGCTGCAGCACTTCCTCAGCGCCCGGTTCGGCGCGCACACCCGCGCGTGGGGCCGCACGCTGTGGGTGCCGAACACGCACTCCCCGTGGCCGCTGCGCGAGGCCCGGCTGCTGCGGCTGCGCGACGAGCTCGTCGCCGCGGCCGGCCTGCCGGGGGTCGTGGACTCACGCCCCGAGTCGGTGCTCTTCTCGACCGGGGTCCACACCTGGTTCGGCCCGCCCGTCGTCGTCCGGTAGACCCTCGTCGGGGAGCGGTGGCTCGAGCCCGGCGGCGCGGCGCACGTTGACGAACCGCATGCGGTGCACCGGCGACGGTCCGTGCTCGTGCAGCGCCGCGGTGTGGACGTCGGTGATGTAGCCCTTGTGGGTCTTGAAGTCGTAGACGGGGTGCTCGCGGTCGAGCTCGACCATGATCCGGTCGCGGGTCACCTTCGCCACGACGGACGCCGCGGCCACGCACGCCGCCACCCGGTCGCCCTTCCACACCGCGAGGCCCGGCACGCCGAGCCCGTCGACCGGGAACCCGTCGGAGAGCACGAACTCGGGCCGCGTCTCGAGCCGGGCGACCGCCCGCCGCAGCGCCTCGACGTTGGCGACGTGCATGCCGAGGCGGTCGCACTCCTCGTGCCCGATCACCACCGCCGACCAGGCCAGCGCCCGCTTGACGACCTGCGCGTAGCAGCGCTCGCGCGCCAGCGGCGTCAGCAGCTTGGAGTCGGCCAGGCCGGGCACGATGCCCGCCTTGCCCGGGGGCAGGACGACGGCGCCCGCGACGAGCGGGCCGGCGCACGCCCCGCGACCGGCCTCGTCGACGCCGGCGACCAGGCCGACGCCGTGCCGCCGCAGCGCCCGCTCGTAGCCGTAGAGGCCGGCGTCGCGGCGCACGGTGAGGCCCCGGGGCAGCGCGCTCACGAGCCGGCCGGGTCGGGGACGGCGTCGAAGGTGGCGGGGCGGCCGATGAACCGCGCGTGCCCGACGGGCCAGACCACCGAGAACACCTTGCCGACGACGGAGTCGACCTCGACGTAGGGGTCCTTGGCGCACTCGGTCTCGTTGGGCAGGCACAGGTGCACGGTGGAGTCGGCGGAGTCGGCGCGGTTGTCGCCCATGACGAACAGCTCGCCGGCGGGCACCGGGCCGGCGGTCCAGCCGCACGGGATCATCGGCGCGTTGCACTCGTCGGCGTCGTCGAGGTCGGCGATGTAGGCGCCCTCGTCGAGGGGGTGGCCGTTGACCTCGATGCGGCCTTGGTCGTCGCAGCAGACGATGGTGTCGCCGGCGACACCGATGACGCGCTTCACGAGGTGTCCGCCGGTGGGGTAGAGCCCGACCGCGGCCAGGGCGCCGCGCAGCCCGCCGGGCGCGGCGTTGTCCGCCTCGAGCCAGCCGCCGGGGTCGTCGAAGACGACGACGTCACCGCGCTGCGGGGTGCCGCCGAACCAGTAGCTGACCTTCTGCACCAGGATCCGGTCGTTCTCGACCAGGCCGGGCTCCATCGAGCCCGACGGGATGTAGAAGGCCTGGACGAACAGCACCTTGACGAGCACGGCGAGCACGACCGCAGCCGTGCCGAGGACGACGCACTCCTGCCACAGCGACCAGCGCCGCCGCGGGGCGTCGTCCTCGTGCTCGTTCTCGCCCTCGTCGGCGGACGGGTCGGTGACCCGGTCGGCGCCGTCGCTGCTCACGCGCCGATGGTAGGCAGCGCGTCGTGAGCGGCGGGGCTCACGCCTCGCGGCGCTCCTTGATCTTGGCGGCCTTGCCGCGCAGGTTGCGCAGGTAGTAGAGCTTCGCGCGGCGCACGTCGCCGCGGGTGACGACCTCGATCTGCTCGAAGATCGGGGAGTTCAGGGGGAAGGTGCGCTCGACACCCACGCCGAAGGAGACCTTGCGGACGGTGAAGGTGCGGCCGACGCCGGACCCGTGGATGCGGATGACCACGCCCTGGAAGATCTGGACGCGGGAGCGGTTGCCCTCCACGACCCGCACGTGCACCTTGACGGTGTCGCCCGCGCGGAAGTCGGGGTTGTCGTCGCGCTTGTGGACGCTGCCGAGCTCGGCGATGACGTTGCTCATGGGTTCTCCTCGCGAGTGCCACAGGTCAGCCGCGGTATCGGACGGTGTCGCCACCGGCATGCATTCAGATGGACGGTCGAACCTGTGTGGCCGGCGGCGTGGACGTCCCCTGTGGCAGGCGTCCGACGCAGGCTGACAGGCGCATCGCGCCGGACAGCCCTTCGGCCGGTTGGACCGGTGGTCGAGTCTGCCACAGCGGCGGGGGCCGAGCCGAATCAGGCGAGCTCGAAGTCGTCGAAGTCGAAGCCCGGCGAGACCAGGCAGCGCACGAGCGCGTCGGCGTCGGTCGGCACGGTGCGCTGCCACGTGTCGGCCGGCACCAGCGCCTGCGCCGCCCCGACGTGCGTCAGGTCGTCGGCGTCGAGGACGACGCGCTCCCCCGGCTCGGGCGCCTCGCCGTCGCCGCCGAGCTCGAGGACGACCCGACCCGCGTGCGCGAGCCACAGCTCGTCGGAGGCGACGCGGTGCCAGGCCGAGGCCTCCCCCGCCGCCAGCGAGAACCAGATGAGCGTGGCGGTGGGACGCTCGCGGCCGTCGGGGAGCGTCACGGTGACGGGCGAGGCCCAGGTACGGCGGTAGGAGCCGCCCTCGGGGTGCGGCTCCAGCGCGAGCGTCTCGGCCACGGTGTAGCCGCCGTCGTCCCGCTGACGCCGCGGGCCGGCCGGCGCACCGGCGAGCAGCCGCGTCGCGAGGACGACGCCCGAGCCGGTGACGAGCAGCGCCACCAGCCCGAGCTCGGTCTGGCGGTCGGTGCGGGCGTCCTCGCAGGCCGCCAGCACGGAGGTCTCGATCAGTCGGCGCTCCGCGTCGGGGTCGTCGCTGTTGCGGGTCTCGGCCTCGACCCAGTCGGACGCGATGGACGACTGCTCGGGGGTGAGGAGGTCTCCGGCGTAGCGGAAGGGCGCCTCGCCGTCGCCGCGCGGCGTGGGGCCGAGCGGCTCGCACGGGACGGTGGCCTCGTCGTCCACGCCGGCCCCGTCGAAGTCGACGGTCGGGCTCGACCAGAACAGCCAGGCGGCCAGGAGGAGGCCGGCCCCGGTCAGGGTCCACAGCAGGCGCATGGCGGGGGTGTTCCCTCGCCGCGCCGCCGGTCAAACCGGCGGTGGGTCAGCCCCGACGGCGCGGCTTGGTCATCACCACGGCGAGCGGCGGCGGGGTGAGGTCGGGACGCACCCGGAAGCCGGCGCGCCGGTACATGCGGATGTTGTCCTCGCTGTGCTGGCCGGTGAACAGCACGAACAAGGTGGCCTCGGGCGGGGCGACGTCCTGGATGAGCTCGAGCAGCCGGCGTCCGAGCCCGCGGCCCTGCAGGTCGGGGGCGACCATGACGCGGCCGATGTCCCACGCCGTGCCGTCGTCGGTGTGCTCGAGGCGGCCGCGGACGGCTCCGACCAGCCGGCCGGCCGAGCGCACGACGTACGTCGTCCACTGCGGCAGCCAGGCGCGGACGTCGTCGAGGCTCTCCTGCAGCGCGGGGATGCCGACGACGCTGTCGTTGGCGATCGCCTCCTGCAGCCAGCAGGCGCGCTGGAGGGTGAGGATCTCGCCGGCGTCGGCGGGGGTGGCCGGGGCGACGACCCACTCCTCGACCTGGCCGGGCGCGAGCAGGTCGGGACGACGGCGCGCGGTGCGGGCGCGGGCCTGCTCGAGGCGCCACCCGGCGATGGCGCCGTGGTCGCCCGAGCGCAGCACGGCGGGCACGTCGAGACCGCGCCAGGTGGCGGGCTTGGTGTAGACGGGGTGCTCGAGCAGGCCGCCGGACGCCGCCTCGTGCGACTCCTCCTCGAGGGAGGCGGCGTTGCCGACGAAGCCGGGCACCAGCCGCACCACGGCCTCGGTGACCGCCAGCGCGGCCACCTCGCCGCCGTTGAGCACGTAGTCGCCGAGGCTCACCTCGCGCACCTCGACGTCGTCGCGGGACGCCGCGTGGTCGAGCACGCGCTGGTCGATGCCCTCGTAGCGGCCGCAGGCGAAGACGAGGTGCTCGCGGGTGGCCAGCTCGCGGGCGGTGGCCTGCGTGAACGGCGTGCCCGCGGGGGTCGGCACCACGAGCACCGAGCCCGGCCGCAGCACGGCGTCCAGCGCCTCGCCCCAGGGCTCGGGCCGCATGACCATGCCGGCGCCGCCGCCGTAGGGCGTGTCGTCGACGGTGCGGTGGCGGTCGTGGGTGAAGGCGCGCAGGTCGTGCACGCCCACCTCGAGCAGGCCGGACTCGACCGCCCTGCCCGCCAGCGAGAGCGACAGCGGGGCGAAGAAGTCGGGGAAGATCGTGACGTAGTCGAGGCGCACGGACGCGCGCCTCAGTCGAGCGGGGCGACGAGCCCCGGCCGGTCGGCGACGACGACCCGGCCGCCGGCGACGTCGACCTCGGGCACCAGCGCGGCCACGAAGGGCACCAGCGTGGCGCGGCCGTCGACGGCCCTGACCGCCAGCAGGTCCTGCGCCCCGTGCACGAGGCCGGTCACCTCGCCGAGCAGCGTGCCGTCGAGGTCGTGGACCGCGAGCCCGACCAGCTGGTGGTCGTAGAACTCGTCGGGGTCGTCGGGCTGCTCGTCGGCGGCCACGTCGGCGTGCAGGACGACGTTGCGCGCGCCCTCGGCGGCGTTGCGGTCGGTGAGCTCGTCGAAGGTGACCAGCAGCGTCTGCTGGTGCCAGCGCGTGGCGCCCACGGTGAGGGCGGTGTGCGGGAAGGCCGAGCCGGTCGGCGCCTGGGCGCGCAGCACGGCGCCCGGCGAGAACCGCCGGTCGGGCTCGTCGGTGCGCACGTCGAGGGTCACCTCGCCCCGGATGCCGTGCGGCTTGCCGATGCGGGCGACCACGACCTCGATGGTCTCGGTCATCGTTGCTCCCAAATCGACGCTGACCCGTCGCTCACGAGCGACGGGTCAGCGTGCAGGTCGATCAGTGCTTGTCGACGTCGACGAAGTCGATGCGGGCACCGCCGCGGCCGGCGAGGGCCGAGATGACGGTGCGGAACGCGGACGCCGTGCGGCCGCCGCGGCCGATCACCTTGCCGAGGTCGTCGGGGTGCACCCGGACCTCGAGCACGGAGCCGCGGCGCAGCTGGCGGTCGCGGACGGTGACGTCGTCGGGGTGGTCGACGACCCCGCGGACGAGGTGCTCGAGCGCGTCGGCCAGCATCAGCTGCTCGGCTCGCTCTTCGCCTCGGCGGCCTCGGCCTGCTCGGCGGCGGCCTCGGGGGTCTCACCGGCGGGGGCCTCGGCCTTGTCGCCGGCCTTCTCGTCGGCCTTCTCGTCCTTCGCGGCGGACTTCTTCGCAGCGGACTTCTTGGCGGCCGACTTCTTGGTCACGGCGTCGCCGTCGGGCGAGCCGCCGGCCTCCTTGAGGGCCTCGTTGAACACGTCCTGCTTCGAGGGCTTCGCCTCGGCGGACCGCAGGGTGCCCTCGCCGCCCGGGAGGCCCTTGAAGGCCTGCCAGTCGCCGGTGATCTTGAGCAGCTTCGCCACGGCGTCGCTGGGCTGGGCGCCGACGCCGAGCCAGTAGCGGGCACGGTCGGAGACCACCTTGATGTAGCTGGGGTCCTCCTTCGGGTGGTAGAGGCCGATCTCCTCGATCACCCGACCGTCGCGCTTCTTGCGCGAGTCGACGACGACGATGCGGTACTGCGGCACCCGGACCTTGCCCAGGCGCTTCAAACGGATCTTGACGGCCACGGTTGTGGTGTCTCCTCGGAACTCGTGTGCGGGTGAAGAGGCCGTCGCCAGGTGGGGAACACCAGGACGGCGCCTTCGTGTGGGCCGCGCCGCGTCGGAGAGAGGGGCCGACGCACGGGACTCGGCACGGAAGTCTGCCAGACCCCGCGCAGGGCGCCGAAACGCCGTCGTCACCGTGGTCTATTCTCGACCGACTCGCTCGACTTACAACCTCTCGGGAGCTCTCGGATGACGCCCACCCTGCCCTCACCTGCCCGCCCGACCCGACGCGGGGTGCTGCGCGGCGCCGCGGCCACCGGCGCCCTCGGCACGGTCGGTGCGCTGACCCTCACCGCACCGGCCAGCGCCGCGGCCGCGCGCCGGCCGGGCGCGCGTCGTCCGCCCAACGTGGTCGTGGTCTCGATCGACGACCTCGGCTGGGACGAGCTCGGCTGCTACGGCAACACCTTCAACGAGACGCCGCACATCGACGCGCTGGCCGCGGCCGGCGTCCGGTTCACCCAGGCCTACGCCGCCGCGCCGCTGTGCTCGCCGACCCGCGCCGCGCTCGTCACCGGCCGCTACCCCGCCCGGGTCGGCATCACCGACTTCCTGCGCGGGCCGGACGCGCCGAGCGACACCTTCCTCTCCCCCGACGTGCCCACCGTGCCCGACCACCTCGGGCCGCTCGGCTACACGACCGGTCTCATCGGCAAGTGGCACCTCACCGAGACCTACCGCGGCGAGTACGCCGAGCGGCCCGGCAACCCGTTCGCGCACGGCTTCGACGAGGTGGTGGCCTCCGAGCAGCTCTACATCGGCGACGGCGACTACGTGCACCCCTACGGCTTCATGCCGGCCCTGCCGGCCCGCGAGCCGGGCGAGTACCTCACCGACCGGCTCGCCCAGGAGGCCGTCGACTTCGTCACCCGCCACGCCGCCGAGCCGTTCTTCGTGCACCTGTCGAACTACGCGGTGCACACCCGCCTCGACGGCAAGCCCGAGCTGGTGGCCAAGTACGCCGCCAAGCCCGGCGCCGACGCGCTGCCCAACCGGCCGCAGCTGGCCGCGATGCTCGAGAGCATCGACCAGCAGGTGGGCGCGCTGGTCGCGGCCCTCGAGGCGCTCGGCATCGCCGAGGACACCCTGCTGGTCGTGGTCTCCGACAACGGCGGTCCCTACCGCGACGCCAACGCCCCGCTGCGCGGCGGCAAGGGCGAGCTCTACGAGGGCGGCATCCGGGTGCCGATGGTGGTCTCGTGGCCGGGCCGCACCGGGCGACCCGGCCGGGACGTCGACGTCCCGGCCAGCACGGTCGACCTGCTGCCCACGGCGCTCGACCTCGCCGGCGGCCGCGCCCACCCCGGCGCGTTCGACGGCGTCAGCCTGGCGCCCGTGCTGACCGGCGCGGGCCGGCTGCGGCGCGAGACGCTGTTCTGGGTCTACCCGCACCACATCGGGCAGAGTCACCCGCAGGCCGCCGTCCGCGACGGCGACCTGAAGCTGGTGATGCACCTGCGCGACGGCCGCTGCGAGCTGTTCGGGCTCCGCGACGACCCCGGCGAGACCACCGACGTCAGCGCGGAGCGACCGCACGAGACGCGGCGGCTGCAGCGCCTGCTCGAGCGTCACCTGCGCGAGGTCGACGTGCTGCCGCCGGCGCCGTCCCGCCCCGCCTACCCCCGCACCGAGACGCTGCCGGGCTGGGACGGCTACGACGTCCTCACCGTGGCCGGCACCACCGCGACGCCGGTGGTCGAGCCGGACGGCGACCGGGTGCGCGTCGCCGCCGACGGGGCGGCGCACGTGCTGCTGCGCTCGCCGGTCGCACCGCGCTCCGACCAGGTGGCCGTCGTGCTCGAGCCCGCCGCCTTCGACGGCGCCGCCCGGCAGGAGTCGCTGTTCGTGGGGCTCGCCGCCGGGCCGCGCGACTACCTGGTGCTGCGCTACCGCCACGACCTGCGGCGGGTCGGCTGGGACCTGCGGGTCGCGGGCGAGCTGATCACCGCCGGCGCCGAGCCCCTGCAGACCCTCGACGGCACCGTCGACCTCTCCGGGCCCGGCGCCCGCTACGGGTTCGTGCTGCGCGGAGCCCAGGCGGCGGCGTGGGTCGACCAGGGGCGCGGCGCCGGCTGGGAGTTCCTGTTCAGGTTCGACACCGCCGGCGCCTTCGACCTCGCCGACCCGGCCCTGCGCGCCACCACCCGCTACGCCGCCGGCGTGCGGGTCGACCGGTCGGGCGTCGTCCTCGGGAGACTGACGGCGTCGTCGCGCTGAGCACGCGAACGGTGGTGTGGACGGCGCGGGGTCTCGAGGCTCCGGCCGTGGCCGGCCTCGCACCTCGACCATCGTCACGTCACGTCACGTCACGGTGGTCGAGGTGCCGGTCAGACCCCGGCCCACCGCGCGGGCACGGCGGCCCCGAAGCGGTCGCGCACGTACTCGTACTGCGGGCGCAGC
This sequence comes from Nocardioides marinquilinus, assembly GCF_039543705.1. Lineage (NCBI taxonomy): Bacteria > Bacillati > Actinomycetota > Actinomycetes > Propionibacteriales > Nocardioidaceae > Nocardioides > Nocardioides marinquilinus. The sequence goes on along the minus strand of NZ_BAABKG010000004.1, from coordinate 257,008 downwards.
TCGGCCGCGAGCTCGGGGGTCACGTCGGGCATCGGGGTGCGGGCGGTGGCGAGCGGCTTGGCCGTGAGCTCCCAGTCCCACACCTCGTCGACGCCGAGGAACGAGGCCACCCGGCGCAGCCCCTCCTCGCCGACGAGGTCCTCGTAGAACAGCACGAGGACGTCGTCGGCCGGCAGGTGCCGGTCGATCAGCTCGAGCGTGGTGCGGTAGTCGCCGCGCACCTGCACGGTGGGCAGGCGCCAGTGCTCGGCGAAGACCTCGGCCGGGTCGCCGCGGTCCTTGACGGCGAACTTCACCGCCGACCAGTAGCGGGCGAGGGGGTCGCGCATGAGGAAGATCGCGCGTGGCTGCTCGAGCGCCGGGCCGATGGCGGCGAACCCCTCGTCGCCGAGCGTGGAGTAGGACGGCGTGATCTCGCCGGCCACCACGGTGTGCTCGTCGGCGTGACGCCGCAGCCGGGCCCGGTAGGCGTGGTCGCCGCGCATGACGAAGTCGAGCCAGTCGGCGGCCGCGTCGACGCGCCGGGCGTCGGCGCGCGTCGTCCCGCCCTCGCGCACGCGCTCGGCCGAGGCACGCAGCGACGGCACGAAGTGGGTGCCGAAGCGGGGACCGGCGCGCGGGCGGTGGACGCCGTCGAAGTAGTGCAGCTCCTTCGGCTGGGGCACCGCGACCTGCGGGTGCAGGCCGAGCTGGTGGTGCAGCCAGCTGGTGCCGCACTTCTGCGCGCCCAGTCCGACGAAGTACCTCACGGGCGACCACCCTAGGGCGCGGCTCCACCGGACCGGCGCGGTGACCTGCCCGCCGCGCGAGGCGGGCCCCTGGCTAGATCCGGGACGCGACGACGCGGCCGCGCAGTACCACGCAGGCGGGCCGGGCGAGGGTGTCGAGGTCGACGCGCGGGTCGGCGTCGAGGACGACGAGATCGGCCGGCGCTCCCTCGGCGAGCGTCGGCTCGAAGCCGAGCCACTCCCGGCCGCGCCACGACGCCGCGGCCACGACGTCGGCCGCCGGCAGGCCCATCGCGACCATCGCGGCGACCTCCTCGGCGAGGTAGCCGTGGCGTCCGGTGCCGCCGCCGTCGCTGCCGACGTAGAGCGCGACGCCGGCCTCGTGAGCGGCCAGCAGCGTCTCGCGGCGCCGGGCGTGCAGCTCGGTCATCGTGTCGGCGTAGTCGGGGAACTTCTCGCGGCCGGCGTCGGCGAACTCGGGGAACTTGCCGGTCTGCAGCACGGTGGGCACGAGCGCGACGCCCGCGGCCGCCATCCGGTCGAGCTGGTGGGGCCGCAGGCCGGTGCCGTGCTCGATGCAGTCGATGCCGGCGTCGAGCAGGCCGTCGAGGACGTCGGTGCCGAAGCAGTGCGCGGTGACCTTGGCGCCGTGCTCGTGGGCGGCGGCGATGGCCGCGGCGAACGCGCCGTCGCCGAAGGACGGCGCGAGGTCGCCGTCGTCGCGGGAGATCCAGTCGCCGACGAGCTTGACCCAGCCGTCACCGCGGCGGGCCTCGCCGGCGACGGTCGCGACGAGGTCGTCGGGCTCGACCTCGTGGGCGTAGTTGCGGATGTAGCGGCGGGTGCGGGCGACGTGGCGGCCGGCGCGCAGCAGCCGCGGCAGGTCGTCGCGCTGCTGCACCCAGCGGGTGTCGGCGGGCGAGCCGCAGTCGCGCAGCAGCAGGACGCCGGTGTCGCGGTCGGCCACCGCCTGCCGCTCGGTCTCGGCGTCGTCGACGGCGCCGCCGTCGTCCATGCCGAGGTGGTTGTGGGCGTCGACCAGACCGGGCAGCAGCCAGCCGCTCGCCACCGTCTCGGCGCCCGGCTGGGGCTCGTAGGTGATGCGGCCGTCGACGACGTAGAGGTCACGCTGCTCGTCGTCGGGCAGGACGACGCCGCGGAGGCGCAGGGCGGGCACCCGTCGACCCTAGGTGGTCTCCTCGAGCACGTCCCAGAGCCACGACGGGCCGCTGACCCGGGCCACGCCGGCCACGTTGGCCGCGAGCGCCCGGTCGGCGGTGACGACGGTGACCTCGCGGCCGGCCTCGGCCGCCTCGCGGGCCTGCTTGGCGATCTCGGTGTCGCCGTCGCGGGCGGCGTGGACCACGCGCACGTGCGCGTCGCGACCGGGCCGCACCCCCGCCTTGGCGCCGCCCTCGAGCACCAGGACGACGACGTCGTGCGGCACCGGCGCCGTCAGCAGCGCCTCGTGCAGGCGGCGGGCCGCGCCGGCCCGGTCCTTCCACCAGCCGTCGGGCCGCGCGCCGACGACGTTGGCGGCGTCGACGACCAGCACCGTCCTCACCCGGGCCACTACTTCAGGAACTTCGAGAAGTCTTTCGGGAGGTTGAGGTTGGCGGCCGCCTTCTCGTAGTCGACGTCCTCGCCGTCGGGCATGCCGAAGGGGTTGCCGCCGGCGGCGGCCGCCTTCTCCTTGGCCTGAGCGGCCTCCTGGGCGGCCTTGGCGGGGTTGCCGGAGACCCGACGTCCCTTGGCCTTCTTCGGCTGCTGCTTGCCCTTGCCGCGCTTGCCGCCGCCGGGCCCGCCCATGCCGGGCATCCCCGGCATCCCGGGCATGCCGGGCATGCCGCCGCCGCGGGCCATCTGCATCATCATCTTGCGGGCCTCGAAGAACCGGTCGACGAGCGAGTTGACGTCGCTGACGGCGCGGCCGGAGCCCTTGGCGATGCGGGCGCGGCGCGAGCCGTCGATCATCTTCGGGTTGGCCCGCTCAGCGGGCGTCATCGAGCGGATGATGGCCTGGATGCGGTCGATCTCGCGCTCGTCGAAGTTCTCCAGCTGCTCGCGCATCTGGCCCATGCCGGGCAGCATCCCGAGGATCTTCGACATCGAGCCGAGCTTGCGCACCTGCTGCATCTGCTCGAGGAAGTCGTCGAGGGTGAACTCGCCGCCGCGGCCCGACAGCTTCTCGGCCGCCTTGAGCGCCTGCTCCTGGTCGAAGGTCTTCTCGGCCTGCTCGATCAGGGTGAGGACGTCGCCCATGTCGAGGATGCGCGAGGCCATCCGGTCGGGGTGGAAGACGTCGAAGTCGGAGAGCTTCTCGCCGGCCGAGGCGAACATGACCGGCCTGCCGGTGACCTGGCGGATCGAGAGCGCCGCGCCACCGCGGGCGTCGCCGTCGAGCTTGGTGAGGACGACGCCGTCGTAGCCGACGCCGTCGAGGAAGGCCTGGGCGGTGCCCACGGCGTCCTGGCCGATCATGGCGTCGACGACGAACAGCACCTCGTCGGGGCTGACGGCGTCGCGGATGTCGGCGGCCTGCTGCATCAGCTCGGCGTCGACGCCGAGCCGGCCGGCGGTGTCGACGATGACGACGTCGTGCAGGGTGCGCTTGGCCTCCTCGACCGACGCGCGGGCGACCGCGACGGGGTCGCCGACGCCGTTGCCCGGCTCGGGCGCGAAGACCTTGACCCCGGCGCGCTCGCCGTTGACCTGCAGCTGGTTGACGGCGTTGGGGCGCTGCAGGTCGCAGGCCACGAGCAGCGGCGAGCGGCCCTGCTCCTTCAGCCAGAGCGCCATCTTGGCGGCCAGGGTGGTCTTGCCGGCGCCCTGGAGGCCGGCGAGCATCACCACGGTCGGGCCCTGCTTGGCGAAGCGCATGCGGCGGGTCTCGCCGCCGAGGATGGTCACCAGCTCGTCGTGGACGATCTTGATGACCTGCTGCGCCGGGTTGAGCGCGCCGCTGACGTCCTCCTCGCGGGCGCGCTGCTTGACCGCGGCGACGAAGTCCTTGACGACCGGCAGGGCGACGTCGGCCTCGAGCAGCGCGATGCGGATCTCGCGCGCGGTGGCGTCGATGTCGGCCTCGGAGAGACGGCCCTTGCCCCGCAGGTTCTTGAACGTGTCGGCGAGACGGTCGGAGAGAGTGGCGAACACGGGGGTCCTCGATGTCGTGGCGCTGGAGGCTGATCTGACGCTGATCTGCTGACGAAGCCTACTTGCGAGGTCGTCGGCTAGGTTCGTCGCGTGGTCGTGGTCCTCACCGTCGTCGGCGGTCTGCTGCTGGTCGGGCTGGCCATCTGGGTCGGCAACCACAGCCTGCGCTCGGGCGGCCCCTCGGCCGGCACCGGCAACGCCCTCGGCGGCGGCTTCGAGGTCTTCGACCCCGCTCGGGCGCGGGGTCGGGAGGACCTCGAGTCGAAGGAGAACGAGGGCGAGGCGCTGCCCTCCCCCGAGCCCGGCTCGCAGCCGATGCGGGTCGACCTGGGCTCCGGCACCGTCCACGTCCGTCGTCCCGCCCCGCGCGACTGACCGCGCCCGGCGACCGACGGACGACGACCGCCGATGGGTGGCGCCCACGCGCACCGCGCGAGCGACCTCGACGTCGAGGTGCAGCGCACCCCGCGCCTGGTGCTGGTCGGCTCGCTGGTGCTGGCCGCGCTCGTCACGGTCATCGGCGTGGTGCTGCTGTGGCCGGACGGCGACCGCGTCGACGCGCTCGCCGAGGCCTCGCCGTTCGCGGCCCCGGGCGTGACGTTCCCGCGCGCCGAGGTGCTCGAGGTCGGCGACCCGTGCCCGCCGGGGCAGCCGGCACCCGACTGCGGGCAGGCGCGGGTGCGGGTCACCGAGGGCGCCGACGACGGCCGTGAGCTCTCGATCGGGCTGCCGCCCGAGGTGGTGGCCTCCGACCTCGCGGCCGGCGACACGGTGCGGCTGATCCGCAACCCGCCCGCGGCCGAGGGCCAGGAGTCCTCGCTCGGCTTCTTCGGCGTGGCGCGGACGACGCCGGTCGTGGTGCTGCTGGCGCTGTTCGTGCTGGTGGTGCTCGCCGTGGCGCGGTGGCGGGGCCTGATGGCGCTGGTCGGGCTGGCGTTCGCGGGCGTCGTCCTGTCGCTGTTCGTGCTGCCGTCGCTGCTGTCGGGCGGGTCGCCGACGTGGGTGGGGGTGGTCGGCTCGGCGGCGATCATGTTCGTCGTCCTCTACACGACCCACGGGTGGTCGCTGCGCACGAGCGCGGCGCTGGCCGGCACGCTCGCCGGCATCGGGGTGACCGCCGTGCTGGGGGCGCTGGCGGTCTCGTCGACGCGCCTGAGCGGGGTGGCCGACGAGGGCGGGCAGGCGCTGCTGACGTTCGCGCCCGACCTGTCGTTCACCGACCTGTTCGCCTGCGCGATCGTCATCGCCGGGCTCGGCGTGCTCAACGACGTGACCATCACGCAGGCCTCGGCCGTCTGGGAGCTGCGGGCCGCCTCCCCCACCATGTCGCGGGCACGGGTCTTCGCCAGCGGCATGCGCATCGGGCGCGACCACATCGCCTCGACCATCTACACGATCGTCTTCGCCTACGCCGGCACCGCGCTCGTCGTCCTGCTGGTGCTGCGCCTCTACCAGCTGCCGGTGCTCGACCTGCTGGCCACCGAGGAGATCGGCCAGGAGGTGGTGCGCACGCTCGCCACCTCGATCGGGCTGGTGCTGGCGGTGCCGCTGACCACGCTCATCGCGGTCGCCACGCTGCCGCCGGGCCAGGACGAGCACGCGTGAGCTGGACCCGCTGCCGCCTGGGCCACCGCCACTGGGGCCCGCACGGCGCCGCCGGCCTGCTGCTGGCCCGCGACGGGACGGCGCTGCTGCAGCTGCGGGCCACGTGGGCGCACCGCGGCGGCACCTGGTCGGTGCCGGGCGGCGCCATCGAGCGCGGCGAGTCGGCGCTGCGCGCCGCGCTGCGCGAGACCGAGGAGGAGCTCGGCGTGGCCGGCGCGGCCGTGCGCACGGCGGGCTCGCGCGTGGCCGACTGCGGCGGCGGCTGGACCTACGAGACCGTGCTCGGCGTGCCCGCCGACCCCGGCGCGACCCTCGCCGTGCGCGACCTGGCCGAGAGCGCCGGCCACGCCTGGGTGCCGGCCGCCGAGGTGACCGACCTGCCCCTCCACCCCGCCTTCCGCGCCGCGTGGGCCGACCCCGACGGCGTCCTGCGCGACTTCGTCGCCGCCAGCTGAGGGCATCGATACGGCCGGGCGCCGGCCGCGCCGCTAGGCCGCTAGGCTGCGTGGCGCGGACGGGCCGGCCGGGCGACCGCGTGGACGACGGGCGACCGCCGTCCCCGAGGAAGGTCCGGGCTCCGAAGAGCAGGGTGGTGGGTAACGCCCACCCGGGGTGACCCGCGGGACAGTGCCACAGAGAACAGACCGCCTCCCGCTCCCAGCATCATCGGGGGCGAGGGGTAAGGGTGAAACGGTGGTGCAAGAGACCACCAGCACGCCGGGCGACCGGCGTGGCTAGGCAAACCCCACCCGGAGCAAGACCAGACAGCACGCGCAGGTTCCGACCGAGAGGGCTGCTCGCCCGAGTGTGCGGGTAGGTCGCAGGAGGTCGCCGGCAACGGCGGTCGTAGATGGATGGTCGCCCCCGACAGAACCCGGCCTACAGGCCGGCCCGTCCGCACCACCGCTCCCCTTCCGGACGACTGCCTCACCGTTGCACCCACTGACCCGCCGCTATACGGGCGGGAAGGTAGGGACGACGGTGAGCCAGTCATGCGGCCGCACCCCGGACCGGGCGCGGACGTCGGCCGACCGGGCTTGCGCGTTCCGCCTCCGGCCGACGCTCGGGCGGGCTACGTTCCGCCGGTGCAGACTCTCAAGCGGATCCCCCGCTCAGCCCCTCTCGTCCTCGCGCTCGTCGCGGCCCTGCTGATCGGCGCCACCTCCGGCGCCGTGGCGGCCAAGAAGATCACCGGCAAGGACATCGCCCTCAACACCATCACCGGCGCGAACGTCAAGGCCGGCTCCCTCGCGGCGTCCGACCTGAGCGCGGCCGCCAAGGCCACGCTGCGCGGCGCGCGCGGGCCCGCCGGACAGCAGGGACCCAAGGGTGACCCCGGCCCCCAGGGTGACCCCGGCCAGCCCGGCGCCGGGTTGGACGACTTCGCCTACTACCAGAACGTGGCGACCGCCGTGCCGGCCAACACCAACGACTTCATCGTCGAGGGCGACTGCCCGACCGGCCAGAGCATCATCAGCGCCTTCGCCTACTGGGCGACCGACAACTCCCCGCTGCAGGTGTCCGTCGGCTTCATCGACGACACCACGATGGCGGCCGTCGCCTACAGCCCCGGCATCTCGACGACGCAGAACGCGACCATCCAGTTCAGCTGCGCCACCGTCCCGCTGCCGGCCCGTGCCGAGCGCCGGGCGCTCCCCAGCCTGCGCTGACCCGCCTCGACCCGCGCACGACCGCCCGTCACCCCGGCCCGGGGTGGCGGGCGGTCGTCGTCCGGGGTCGGCTCAGATCGCGCTGACGTGCGCCAGCTGGCCCACCGCGGCGGTGATGGCCATGGCCAGCACGCCGCCGGCCAGCACCCGCAGAGCCGGCCGCAGCACCGGCGTCGCGGCGGCGCGGGCAGCGAGGACGCCGGCCACCCCGAGTGCCAGCAGGGTGATCGCCACGACCACCCACACCCGGGCCTGCGCCGACGGCGCCAACACCCCGAGCAGCGGTAACGCACCGCCGACGAGGAAGCTCGCGGCCGAGGCCAGCGCCGCCTGCAGCGGACGTGCGGCCGTGCTCTCGGTGTAGCCCAGCTCGTCGCGCATGTGGGCGGCGAGCGGGTCGGCACGGTGCAAGGCGGTCGCGACCTGGGCGGCGAGCTCGGGCTCGAGGCCACGCTCGACGTAGATCGCGGCCAGCTCGGCCAGCTCGGCGTCCGGGTCGTCGCTCAGCTCGCGCGCCTCGATCGCGCGGTCGCCGCGCTCGACGTCGGCCTGCGAGCTGACCGAGACGTACTCGCCCACGGCCATCGACATCGCACCCGCCGACAGCGCGGCGACGCCGCCCGCGGCGATGGTGCCCGCCGACGCGCCCGCGGCACCGAGGCCGACCATCAGGCTCGCCACCGAGACGATGCCGTCGTTGGCGCCGAGGACGGCGGCGCGCAGCCAGCCGGCCCGGCCGCTGGCGTGGGTCTCGGGGTGGGTGTCCTCGCCGGCTCGGCTCATCGCGCGCTCCTCGCTCTCGGGATGGCGCGGCACGTCCCGGCCACCGTGCGGCCACCCTGCTCCTGACGGGTGGGCGCCGCAACGGCGACCGGGACGCCGTGGTGCCGGCTAGCCGCGGCTCGCGCGGGCCAGCAGCTCCTCGAACGGGGTGGGCTCGGCCAGCTCGTCCTCGACGGTGCGGCGGCGGGAGCGGACGGCGTCCGCGGACGTCGTCTTGCCGGCCAGGGTGGCCAGCTCGCCGGCGGCGCGCGTGATGCGGTCGTCGAGGTCGGTGCCGGCGGTGCCGAAGTCGTCGGTGGCGGCGAAGACGCCGGTGGGCACGACGACGGCCCGCAGGTAGGCGAACAACGGCCGCAGCGCGTGGTCGAGCACGAGCGAGTGGCGCGCCGTCCCGGCCGTGGCCGCGGCGAGCACCGGCGTGCCGTCGAGCGCGCCGGCCGGCAGCACGTCGAAGAACGTCTTGAACAGCCCGGAGTACGACGCGCTGAAGACCGGGGTCACCGCGATGACGCCGTCGGCCTCGCGCACCTGCTCGATGGCCCGATCGAGGGCCGCGCTGGGGAAGCCGGTGAGCAGGTGGTCGGTGAGGTCGTGGGCCAGCTCACGCAGCTCGACGGTGTGGACGTCGACCTCCTCGAGCGCCTCGACGGTGGCGGCGGCCAGCCGGTCGGCCAGCAGCCGCGTGGACGACGGGTTCGACAGCCCCGCCGAGACGACGACGATGCTGGTCATGCCGACACCGGCTCGGCGTCGCGGACCTGACCGGTGACGTCGTCGACCGCGTGCACGGTGGTGTCGTGGGCGCCGCCGGCGGCCGCGACGAGCGAGGCGTGGGTGGGAGCGTCGGGCACGTGGGCCGGGCGTCCCTCGGCGAACCCGGCGCGCATCGCGGGCAGGATCTCGCCGAGCAGGTCGAGCTGCTCGAGCACGGTCTTCAGCGGCAGGCCGGCGTGGTCGACGAGGAACAGCTGGCGCTGGTAGTCGCCCACGTAGTCGCGGAACGACAGCGTGCGCTCGAGCACCTGCTGCGGCGAGCCGACGGTCAGCGGCGTCTGCGCGGTGAAGTCCTCCAGCGACGGGCCGTGGCCGTAGACCGGCGCGTTGTCGAAGTACGGGCGGAACTCACGCACGGCGTCCTGGCTGTTGCGGCGCATGAAGAACTGGCCGCCGAGGCCAACGATGGCGGTGTCGGCCGGGCCGTGGCCGTGGTGCGCCCAGCGGCGGCGGTAGAGGTCGACCATCTGCTGGGTGTGCGAGGCCGGCCAGAAGATGTGGTTGTGGAAGAACCCGTCGCCGTAGTAGGCCGCCTGCTCGGCGATCTCGGGGCTGCGGATCGAGCCGTGCCACACGAACGGCGGGACGCCGTCCAGCGGGCGGGGCGTGGCGGTGTAGCCCTGCAGCGGGGTGCGGAAGCGGCCCTGCCAGTCGACGACGTCCTCGCGCCACAGGCGGTGCAGCAGCGCGTAGTTCTCGACGGCGAGGTTGATGCCCTGGCGGATGTCCTTGCCGAACCAGGGGTAGACCGGGCCGGTGTTGCCGCGGCCCATCATCAGGTCGACGCGACCGTCGGTGAGGTGCTGGATCTTGGCGTAGTCCTCGGCGATCAGCACCGGGTCGGTGGTGGTGATCAGCGTGGTCGCGGTCGAGAGCAGCAGCCGCTCGGTCTTGGCGCCGATGTAGGCGAGCGTCGCGGTGGGGTTGGAGGAGACGAACGGCGGGTTGTGGTGCTCGCCGGTCGCGAAGACGTCGAGACCGACCTCCTCGGCCTTCTCGGCGATCGCGACGGTGGCCTTGATGCGCTCGTGCTCGGTGGGCGTGCGCCCGGTGGTGGGGTCGGCGGTCACGTCGCCGACGGAGAAGATGCCGATCTGCATGATGGCCTCGCAGCGGTAGTTCGGGTCGCGCCGCCCGGTCGGGCGGCGTCACTGGTCCCAACCTACGTGACACGTCATCTATTCCGCTAGGTGATATGTCACCAATCTAGGTAGGATGGGTCTGTGACCGACCGCGAGAGCCCCTGGCTGAGCGACGACCAGCAGACCGCGTGGCGCGCCTGGCTGGCGCTCAACGGCGAGCTGCCCGCCCTCCTGCACCGGCGGCTGCAGGCCGACAGCGGGCTGTCGCTGCCCGACTTCGAGGTGCTGGTGCAGCTGAGCGAGGCCGACGAGCCGCGGCTGCGCGTCAGCCCCCTGGCCGCCGCGCTCGGGTGGGAGCGCAGTCGGCTCTCGCACCACCTCAAGCGCATGGAGGGCCGTGGGCTGGTCGGTCGCGAGGAGTGCGAGGACGACGGCCGCGGCGCGTGGGTGACGCTCACCGACGCCGGACGCCGCGCCATCACCCAGGCCGCCCCGCCGCACGCCCGGGTCGTGCGCGAGCTGCTCTTCGACGACCTGAGCGCCGACGACCTCGCCGTGATCACGCGGTTCACGACCGGCGTCCTCGAGCGGGTGCGGGACGCCGCCGGCCCGGCCTCGGCGTCCCGGCCGGCGCGCCCGGCCTGAGTGGGTCTCGGCCGCCCCTGGCAGCACTACCTCACCGCAAGGCGCACTCACCCGCCCGTACAAGGGCGGCTAAGTAGGTACAGCGGTGAGGTAGTCGCGCGGGACGTCGGCGGGACGGCCCCGGGGTGTCCGCCGGGCCGCGGGTGGGCAGGCTCGCCACGTCCTGCTCCCCCGACCCTCCGAGAGAGCCGAACGATGTCGTCCGCGTACCCACCGCCCCCGCCCCCGCCGTCCCGGTCCACGCCGCCGCCACCGACCGCGCAGCCGTGGAACGGCCGCCACTGGCCGGGCGAGGCGGCGTCCCGGGGCCGGGCCTGGCTCGCCGGTCTCGCCGACCAGGCGGTGCTGGTCGGGTTCTTCCTGCTCGCGCTCGGCACCGCGCTGCTGCTGCCGGACTCCTCGGGTGAGGGACTGCGCGCCGGCCTGGTCGTGACGGCGGCCGTCGGTGCGCTCGTGCTGATGCTGGTCGAGTGCTGGTGCCTGGTGGTGCGGCGCGCCACGGTGGGGCTGTGGCTGGCGGGCGTGCGCGGCAGCCGCTCGGTGCGCGTCGGCCTCGACGACGCCCTCGAGCACTTCGCCTACTTCTGGCCGAGCACGGTGCTGCTCGTGGCCGGCTCTCTGTTCGGCGACCGCGGCCCGAGCGGCCTCGTGCACGACCCGCGCGGCTCGATCAGCCCGTGGGCACGAGCGGTCGGGTGGGTCGTGCTGCTCGCCTCCCCCGTGCCGCTGGTCGTTGCGCTCGCCGGCTGAGCCGGCTACCGACGTCCGCGCCGGACATCGCGAGCCGGGCCGGGACGCGAGGACCGCCCCCGCCCGGCCCCGGGGACGTCGGGGTGCGGGCGGAGGCGGCCGGTACTGCGGTGCTGCGGCGGTGCCGTGCCCTACCGGGTCGGGGTGGGGCCGCTGTCCTTGACCTGCTGCGCGGAATCGGAAGCGCTGTCCTTGACCTGCTGCGCGGAATCGGAAGCGCTGTCCTTGACCTGCTGCACCGACTCGGCCGCGCTGCCCTTGAGGTGCTCGGCCGCCTCGCCCGCCGCCTGCTTGGCGTCGTCCATCAGCGGCTGGGCGTGCTCCTGCACGGCGTCCTTGACCTGCGTGGCGGTCTTCTGCTCCGCGCGGCTGGCCGGCACGAGCGCCGCGGCCAGCATGCCGAGACCGAAGGCGACGACGCCGGCGGCGATCGGGGCGCCGGCCACCTGCTGCCGGGCCGAGTCGGCGGCCTCGGACGCCGACGGCGTGCTGTCGCCCGCCGAGCGGGCGGTGCCCATGGCCTTGTCGCGCACCCCCATGATCCGCGACTTCGCGGCGTCCTTCTGACGCCCGGCGATGGCGGTGGGGCTGACCTTGTCCTGCAGCTCGTCGAGGTGGTCGCCGAGGCGACCGCGGGTCTGCTCGATGTCCTGGGTCAGCTGGTCGGGTGTTTCGCCCATCGTGCGTCCTCCTTGAGCGTCTGCTGCGTCTGCGGCAACGCCGGGTCGGCGTTCCTGAGGTTGGTGCGGCCCACCACGGCGAGCGCGGCGGCGACCAGCGCCCACAGGCCGGCCACGATCAGCGCCGAGGCCGAGCGGGGCAGCACGTCGTCGAGCAGCCACATCAGCGCGAGGGAGAGGAAGACCAGCAGCATGACTGCGGCCACCCCGGCTCCGGCGAGCATGCCGGCGCCCTTGCCGGCCTTGCCGGCCTCCTGCTTCAGCTCGACCTTGGCGAGCGCGACCTCCTGCTTGAACAGCTCGCTCAGGTCGGTGGTGACCTCGGTCAGGATCTCGCCGAGGCTGCGCGTCTCGCCGCTGCCGGAGCCCGTGCTGCTGCCGCTGCTGCCGGTGCTGCCGGTGCTGCCTGTGCTGCCGGTGCTGCCGGCCGTCCCGGTGACGGCGTGGGAGCCGGTCGGGGTGTCGGTCCCGCTCACCGACCCGACCCCGGCACCGGCTCGTCGGCGAAGGGCGCGGCCGCGGGCGGCGGCATCGGCGGCACGTCGACCGGCGCGTACGGGTCGGGGGTGATCGCCGCCGGGTGGGTCGGGCTGGACGCCGTCTCCGGCGCGGCACGACCGGGGCTGCTCAGGTCGCTCGTGCCCGTCGTGACGTCGTCGGAGTCCTTGACGCCGCGCACGACGCGTCCGACGACGACGCCGGCCGCGAGGGCCCCGAGCAGGAACAGGCCCGGACGGCGGCGCGCGAAGTCGCGCACGTCGTCGAGCAGCTGCGCCGGCTCGCGACCGTCGAGGTGCGAGGTCAGCGAGCGGGCGTGCCCGGCGACCTCGCGCACCACGTCGGAGGCGAGACCGGCGTCGCTCTGGTCGGCCATGCGGTCGAGGTCGTCCCCGAGCGTGCCGAGCGTGCCGACCAGCTTGTCGCGCTGCTGGCGGGTCTGGTCGTCGAGCTGGGTGGCCACCTGGTCGCGGGACTCGCCGACCAGTGACCTCACCTGGTCCTTGGCCTCGGTCGCGACCTTGCCGGCCTCGCCCTGGGCGACGCCGGCCACGTGCTTGCCCTCGTCGGCGGCGGTCGACGCCGCCGCCTGGGCGGAGCCGCTGCTGCTGGTGTCGTCGGCGGTGTCGTCGGCGGTGCCGTCGGTGCCCGGGGTCGTGCCCGGGGTGGTGCTGGCGGGCTGGGTGCTCGCGATGTCGGTCATGGTTCTCCTCGTCCTCGGCTCTCAAGCCTGGTGCCGCCTCGGGGGGCCTGGCTTCCGCCTGGCCAGGTGGACGGAACCCCCTCGGGGCCGCCCCGCCGGGTGGCCGGCAGGGCCGTGGTCTCACCCGGTCGGGGGTGCACCGCGGGTGGCGTGCCAGCGGGCCAGCCGGGCGAAGCCCTCGTCGATACCGACGGCGGGTCGCCACCCGAGCACCGCACGCGTGCGGCGCTGGTCGAACCAGTGGGCGGTCGTGAGCTGCTCGGCGAGGAACCGGGTCACCGGTGGGGTGTCGGTGCGCCCGGTCGCGGCCCAGACGGCGTCGACCGCGCTGCCGGCCCACCGGCCGAGCCGCACCGGCAGGTGGCGTCGCGGGCCCGGCACGCCGGCCGCGCGGCAGACCCGCTCGAGGATCTCCCCCACCGGGCGGGGCTCGCCGCCGCTGACCACGAGGGCCTCGCCGTGCGCCGCGGGCCCGCACGCGTCGAGCGCCGCCACCAGCGCGGCGGCGGCGTCGTCGACGTAGGTGGTGTCGATCAGGGCCGCGCCGGAGCCCAGGACGACGAGCCGCCCGGCCCGGGCGCGCTCGACCAGCCGGCCCACCAGCTGGGTGTCACCGGGCCCCCACACCAGGTGGGGGCGCACCGCGAGCACCGCGAGCGCGGCGGAGTCGGCGTCGAGCGCCAGCAGCTCGGCGGCGGCCTTGGTGCGGGAGTAGTGGCCGCGGGCGCCGTCCGGGTCGGCCGGCCCGGCGCCGACGCCGACCAGCGGGTGGCCGGCGTGGGCCACCGAGGGCGACGAGACGTGCACCAGCCGCGCGACACCGGCGCGGCGCGCCTGCTCGACGACGACCCGGGTGCCCTCGACGTTGGCGCGCACGTAGTCGGCCCGCGCCCCGACGACGTCGACCTTGGCCGCCAGGTGCAGCACGGCGTCCTGGCCCACCACGGCTCGCGCCACCGCGACCGGGTCGGCGACGTCGCCCAGCACCTCGCCGACGGTCGAGCCGTCGCCGGCGGGGCGGCGCTGCATCGTGGTCACCTCGTCGCCCCGGTCCTGGAGGGCCGCGACCGTCGTCCGGCCGAGCAGCCCGGAGGCGCCCGTGACCAGCACCCTCACGCGTGCCCGCCCGCGAGCAGCCGGTGCGCCTGCCGGGCCACCTCGGTGCGGTCGACCTTCGCCGCGTGGCGGATGTCGAGCGGCAATCGGTCGGCGGCCAGGACGGCGGCGACCGGCACGCCGGCCGCGCGGCGGACGATGTCGGCCAGGTCGTGGTCGGCGGGCCGCAGCCCGAGCCGACCGCGCGGCCGGGGCCGGGTGCTGGGCGCGTCGTCGGCGACCACCACCACGGCCAGCACCTGGGTGCCGTCGGGACCGATCCCGACCGCGGCCGCGGCCCGCACGCCCGGCACGGCCTCGACCCGCTGCTCGACCCCCACGGGGGTCAGCGGACCGTCGGGCGTGGTGATCACGTGGGCCAGCCGGCCCTCGACCCACAGCCGGCCCTCCTCGTCGAGGTGGCCGACGTCGCCGGTGCGATGCCAGCCGGCGTGGCGCCCGGCCTGCCACTCGGTGAGCCACCGCGCGTCGTAGCGGTCCTTGACGTGCGCGGCGCGCACGCAGATCTCGCCGGTCGTCCCCGGCCGGTCGCTCGGCTCCGTCGGGCCGGAGGGGTCGTCGTCCGCGATCGGAGCCAGGCCGACGTCGACGCCGTCGAGCGGCCGGCCGACGCAGACCCCCTCACCGGGGCCCGCCTCGCGCAGCTGCTCCAGCGACACGTCGGTCACCGGCAGCGCCTCGGTCATGCCGTACGGCGTGTGCAGCCGCGCCCCGGGCAGCACCCGCGCCACGGCCTCGAGCAGCGGCACCGGCACGGGCGCGCCCGCCGACATCAGCAGCCGGACGCCGGCCAGGGCGTCGCGCTGCGCGGCGCTGACGTCGTCCTGCGTGGCCACGACCCGCCGCAGCGCCGCCGGTGAGGCGAACACGACGCGGGCGTCGACCGCGGCGACGGCGTCGGCGAGCAGCGGCGCGGTCAGGCCGTCGGGGGCGGTGACGTCGATCTCGGGCACCGCCGAGCCGAGCCCGAGCGCCGGGCCGAGGATGGCGAAGGGCGCGAACGCCGCCACGAACCGGTCGTCGGGCCGCAGGTCGTAGGTGCGCCGCACCAGGTCGACCTGGGCGCGCAGCTGACGGTGCCGGTAGACGACGCCCTTGGCGGGCCCGGTGGCCCCGGAGGTGAACACCACGGCGCAGTCGTCGTCGGGGCCGGGCACGGGCGGCGGCGGCGCGTGCCGCCCCAGGAGGCCGATCTCGTCGAGGTCGTGCTCGACGCCGAGCAGCCGGCGCACGGCGTCCGGCAGCGGCGTGGCGGAGATGCGGGTGCCCGGCAGCCCCATCGCCCGGGCGGCGAGCAGGCCGCGCTGCCCTGCGACGAGGTGCTGCAGCCCCGAGCCGCGCAGCGCCCGGCGCATGCCGGGGTAGCCGAGGCCCTGGTCGGCGACCACGATCACCGCGCCGGCCCGCCAGGCGGCGTAGACGACCGAGACGAGGTCGGCCGACGGCTCGACCAGCAGGCCGACGCGGTCGCCGGGGCGGACGCCGGCCGCGGCCAGGCCGGCGGCGAGCTCGGCGACCCGTCGCGACAGCGCGCCCCAGCTGACCGTGGTGCCGGCGACCGCGAGCGCCGGACCGGGGTCGGCCGCGCGGCGCTCCAGCGCCGTCCACGGAGGCTCCCCCACCGCGGCGGGCGGCACCGGGACGACGGGGCGTGGCCGGTCGAGCTCGCCCAGCCAGGCGCCCACCGCGTCGACGTACTGCGGCGCGTCCTCGGTGACCAGGTGCGAGGCGCCCTCGAAGCGGTGCAGCGAGGCGTGCGGCAGCCGCTGCTGCAGGTCGGCGAGGTAGCGCTCGCCGAAGACGGGGTCGCGCGGGCCCCAGAGCAGCAGGGCGGGCACGTCGAGGCCGCGCACGCCCTCGGCGTAGCCGGCGACGGCGTCGTAGGAGGGGTGGCCCGGCGAGAACGGGATGTCGGCCACGAAGTCGCCCACGGCCCGGCGGCGGGCCGGGCTGCCGTAGGGCAGGGCCAGGGCGTCGCGGACGGCGCGCGGCAGCGCGGGTCGCGAGAGCGCCGAGGTGGCCCTCACGAAGACCGGGGTGGCCACACATCCGAGCGGCCGGACGCCGGGCAGGTGCGCCAGGCGGATCAGCGGCGGTCCGAGGTCGCCGGGCGGCTGCGCCACCGCGGTGTTGGCCAGCACGACGCCGCGCAGCTGGTCGCGGTGCTCGAGCGCCCAGCCGAGCGAGATGATGCCGCCCCAGTCGTGGCCGACGGTGACCACGGGGCCGTCGATGCCGAGCGCCGCGGTGAGGGTGCCGAGGTCGGCCACCCGCTGGGCGACCGTGCGGGGCGACCCGGTGCGCTCGGAGTAGCCCATGCCGAGGTGGTCGGCCGCCACCACCCGCCATCCCGGCGGCGCACCCGCGAGCAGCCGGCGCCACAGGTACGACCAGGTGGGGTTGCCGTGCACGCAGAGCAGGGTGCCGAGCACGGGCTCGGCGCCGTTGTCGAGCAGGTGCCAGCGGCGTCGGACGCCGTCGGCGTCGTCGACCTCGACGGTGCGGGACCACCGGCGGTCGAGGCCGGGCAGGTCGGGCAGATCGGGCAGGCCGGGCAGGTCGTGCGCCTCGGGCCGGCCGTCGTCGCGGGCGTGGGTGTCTTCGGCGGGCGCGGTCACCAGTCGATCGCCAGACAGCAGGCGTTGAGGCCCGACCCGATGCCCATCATGAGGATCCGGTCGCCCCGCTCGAGCGAGGCCTGCTCGCCGGCCAGGGTGAAGACCACCGAAGCCGGGCCGATGTTGCCGAACGTCGGGAAGGTGCGCGGCACGAGCGCGGGGTCGATCTCGAGGCGCTGGCAGATCGCGTCGGTGTGCACCTGCGAGACCTGGTGGATGAAGTAGCGGGCCATGCCCTCGCCCCAGTCGAACTCGGCGGCGGCGTCCTCCCACAGGGCCTGCGACAGGTCGAGTCCGGCGTCGAGCAGGCCCCGCAGGTCGGTGAGCATGTGGTCGTCGTCGCCCACGCAGAGCGCGTGGTGCTCGGTGCCCGCGCGGCTGGCCGCCGCGACCACCCGGTGGCCCTCGGGGTGCCGGTCGGCCGGGCCGAGCACCATGGCCACCGCGCCCGACCCCAGGGTGAGCGCGGCGAACTCCGCCATCACCTCGGCGGCGGTGGTGGTCGGGCCCGCGAGCCGCTCGAGCGTCGTCTCCTGCAGCCGCCGCGAGTCCTCGCCGTCGACGACGAGCGCGTAGTCGACCAGGCCGGCGTCGATCATCGCGCCCGCGACCTCGATGCCGTTGAGGAAGCCCAGGCAGGCGTTGGTGATGTCGAAGTTCTGGCACGACGTCGACAGCCCGATCGCGTCGTGCACGACCACCGACGTCGCCGGCTCGAGCCAGTGCCGGCTGACCGAGGTGTTGATCATCAGGCCGATGTCGGCGGCCGCGACGCCGCTGGCCCACAGGGCGGCACGGCCGGCGTCGGCGGCGCCGTCGGTGAACGTCGTCCCCTCGTCCCACCACCGTCGCTCGCGGACGCCGACGAGGTTCTCGAGCATGCCGCCGCGCAGCCGGGCGCGGCGGTAGGTGTCGGCCAGCCGACGGTCGAACGAACGGGACGGGACGACCTCGGTGGCCTCGCACCGCTCGACCGCGAGCACCGCGGTGTTGGTGAAGTGATGGGTGGAGTTGCCGGCCACGCAGAGTCCGTTCGGAGAGGACGCTGGCCGGGGTCTGGGGCCAATCGGGAGGGGTGCGCTACCGGGAGGCAGGCTCGGTCAGGCTAGTCGGGCCCCCAAGCCTGACGCGCGCCCGCCGCCGGCCCGTCCTCAGCCCGCGTCGGCCGGCAGTCGCCCGGGCAACCCGAGCCGCTCGAGCTGGTCGGCGTGGAAGATGACGACCTCGGCCACCTCGCCGTCGACCACGCGCAGCACGTCGAGGGTCAGCGGCAGGAACGCGCCCTCGCCCTCGCGCCAGAGGTAGAAGGCCACGGCAGGCTGCCGGTTCACCGCGGTCGGCACGGCGCGCAGCTCGCCCAGCTCGGCGAACCCGTCCGACACCCAGTCGGCCACCACCGCGTCGCGGCCCACGTGCACGCCGGGCGTGGGCGGCATGGCGAAGCGGACGTCGTCGCGCAGCATCGCCGCGAGCGCGTCGACGTCCTTGGCGAGGCTGGCCTCGGTGAAGCGGCGCACGAGGTCGCGGGTGGCGGCGTCGTCCGCGGTGTCGTCGGTCCAGTCCTGCCGCGCGGCGGGCAGGTGCTCGCGCAGGCCCGCCCGGGCCCGCTGCAGCGCGCTGTTGACCGAGTTCACCGAGTCGCCGAGCAGGTCGGCGACGTCCTTGGCGGGCCAGCCGAGCACGTCGCGCAGCACGAGCACGGCCCGCGGCCGCGGCGCGAGGTGCTGGACGGCGGCCACGTAGGCCAGCTCGATCGTCTCGCGGGCGACGGCCACCGCCTCGGGCTCGTCGGCGCCGTCCGCGGGCAGCTCGTCGAGGAGCGCGTCGGGGTAGGGCTGCAGCCAGGTGACCTCGCCGCCGGTGGCCGCCTTCGGCCGCCGCTTCGCCAGCAGGTCGAGGCAGGCGTTGGTGGCGATGCGGTAGAGCCACGCCCGCAGCGTCGAGCGGCCCTCGAAGGTCTCGCGGCGCCGCCAGGCCCGCAGCATCGTCTCCTGCACGGCGTCCTCGGCGTCCTCGAACGAGCCGAGCATCCGGTAGCAGTGCACGTGCAGCTCGCGGCGGTGCCGCTGCGCGAGCGCGGTGAACTCCGGCTCCTCCACCTCGTCCAGCCTCGTCACGTCCGGCTCCTCCGTCAGCGTGGTCGCGCTCATCGCTCATCCTCTCGTCGGTGCTGTCGACGGTGTGACGGCGACGGGCCCGAGAACTCATCACTGCTCACGTGCAGGGGTGAGCGCCCTCCCTCGCGGGGAGGGTGACCGGGCGGTCGCCGGCCGCGAGGGTCGGGAGCATGACTGAGGTGCGCCCGGTGGCCGTGGTGACGGGTGGGACGGCGGGAGTGGGCCGCGCGACGGTGCGCGAGCTCGCCGCGCGGGGCTACGACGTCGGCGTCCTGGCGCGCGGCGCGGAGGGGCTGCGGGCGACCGCGGACGACGTCCGCAGGTCCGGTGGCCGGTGCGTGACGGTGGTGGTCGACGTCGCCGACGCCGCCGCGGTCGACGACGCCGCGCGGCAGGTGGCCGACGAGCTCGGCCCGATCGTGGTCTGGGTCAACAACGCCTTCGTCGGCACGCTGGCGTGGTTCTGGGACAGCCCGGAGGAGGAGTTCCGCCGCGTCACCGAGGTGACCTACCTCGGCCAGGTCAACGGCATGCGCACGGCGCTGAAGCACATGCGGCCCCGCGACCGCGGCTCGATCGTCAACGTGTCGTCGGCGCTGGCCCACCGCTCGATCCCGCTGCAGGCCGCCTACTGCGGCGCCAAGCACGCCATCGTCGGCGCGACCGACGCCATCCGCACCGAGCTGAAGGCCGAGGGCAGCCGCGTCGGGCTCAGCCTGATCACGCTGCCCGGCGTCGACACCCCGCAGTTCTCGTGGAACCTCAACCGGATGCCGCGGCGTCCGGCACCCGTGCCTCCGTTGATCACCTCCGAGGTCGCCGCCCGCGCGATCGTCGACGTCGCCGAGCGGCCGCGCCGGCAGACGTGGGTCGGCCTCGGCACCGTGATGACCGTGCTCGGCGGCCGCTTCGCACCGTGGTTCATGGACGCCTACCTCGCCCGCACCGGCGTCGAGTCGCAGCAGACCGACCGGCCCACCCACCGCGGGCACGGCAACCTCTACGAGCCGTCCGACGAGCACCAGGACGCCGGCGCCCACGGCGACTTCGGCGATCAGGCCCGCGACCGCGACCCGGTCTCGGCGGTCGGCCTGCTCGCCACCCGGCTGCGCGCGCGGCTGGCGCAGCGCGCGTGACGCAGGTCATCGTCCCGCCGCGGGGGCCGGGTGAGCCCGCCCGCGGCGTCGCGTGGCAGGTTCGATCCACATGACCTCCACGCCGCGCCGAGTGCTCGTGACCGGATCGACGGGCTACGTCGGCTCCCGGCTGGTGCCCGAGCTGCTCGAGGGCGGCCACACCGTGCTGGCCGCCACCCGCACCGAGTCGAAGACCGACGACTTCCCGTGGGGTGACGAGGTGCAGCCGCGCATGCTCGACGTCGCGGACGACGCCTCGGTGCGCGCCGCGGTCGAGGGCGTCGACGCCGTCGTCTACCTCGTGCACGGCATGGACTCCGACGACTTCGTGACCAAGGACCGCGAGGCCGCCGAGCGCATGGCCGCCGCCTGCGCCGACGCCGGGGTCGAGCGCGTCGTCTACCTCTCGGGACTGGTGCCCGACGGCGAGCTGTCCGACCACCTGCGGTCGCGCCACGAGGTCGAGCAGGTCTTCCTCGACGCCGAGGTGCCGGCCACCGTGCTGCGTGCGGCGATGGTGATCGGTGCCGGGTCGACGTCCTACGAGCTGCTGCGGCGGCTGAGCGAGCGGGTGCCGCTGCTGACGCCCGTGCCGGCGTGGATGCGCCACCGCATCCAGCCGGTGGCCGTCGACGACGTCGTCCACCTCATCCGGCGCGCCGTCGAGGGGACGCCGCGCAACCGCGCCTACGACGTGGGCGGCGACGAGGTGGTCACCTACCCCGAGCTGCTCGACCGCTACGCCTCGGTGGCCGGCCTGCGCCGCGCGCGGTTCCCGGTGCCGTGGGTGCCGGTCTGGCTCGTCGGCCGCGCGTGCGCGCTGATCAGCGGCATGGACCGCTCCACCGTCGAGCACCTCGTCGAGAGCCTGTCGGTCGACATGGTCGCCGAGGAGGACGACGTCCGCCGCGACCTGCTCGAGCCCGGCTTCACCTGGACCGGCGTCACCGAGGCGCTGCAGCGCTCGCGGCGCACCGACTCGGCGCCCGGCACCTCGCAGCGCGGCGACGTCCAGTCGTCGGCCGCCACCGACCCCGCGTGACCGCCGCCGGCACGGCCGCCACCGCCGGGCGGGCGCTGCTGGCCGGCGCCGCCGGCTCGGCGGCCATGTCGGCGACGAGCCGCCTCGAGCGACGGCTGCTGCCCGACAGCGTCGACGTCGTCGACTACGACGCGAGCTCGCACGTGGTCACCGCCGTCGCCGCCGTGCTGCGCCGCGAGCCGCGGGACGGCGGCGAGCACCGCGCCTACTTCGCGCTGGCCCACTGGGGCTACGGGTCGGCGATCGGCCTGGCCTACCCGGTGCTGCGCCGCCGGCTCGGCCCGGGGTGGGCGGCGCCGGTGGCGCTGTGGGCCGGCTGCCAGACCATGGCCCTCGTGCTGCTGCCCACCCTCGGCGACACCCCGCCGCCGTGGCGGTGGCGCGGCCGACTGCTCGCCACGTCGCTGGCCGGCCACGTCGTCTACGTCGTGGGGGTCGCCGCCGCCACGCGCGCGCTGCGGCGGAGGTCGTCCTGACGGCTCAGCGGCCGGGGTCGGCGAGCACGTCGCGCCAGGAGTGCTGCGGCTCGTAGCCGAGCAGCTCGCGGGCCTTGTCGATGCAGTAGAACGTCTCGTCGCGGCCCATCGGACGCCGCACCTCGACGCCCTCGTAGAAGCGTGCGATGACCTCGTCGGTGGTCGCCGCGACCGACATGTCGGCGTTGGCGACGTTGAAGACCTCGTAGCCCAGGCCGTCGGTCTCGAGGGCGTGGAGCGTGAGCCGACCGAGGTCGCGGGTGTCGATGTAGGCGAACAGGTTGCGGCGCCGCAGCGAGGGGTCCTCGAGGAACGGCGGGAACAGCTCGGCGTACTCGTGCGGCTCGATGACGTTGTTGATGCGCAGCCCGTAGACGTCGGCGCCGGTGCGGGCGTGGAAGGAGCGCGCCACGACCTCGCCGGCCACCTTCGACATCGCGTAGGAGTCCTCGGGCACCACCGGGTGCTCCTCGTCGACCGGTACGTAGAGCGGCTTGCGGTCGCCCTGGCCGAAGCAGACGCCGTACGTCGTCTCCGACGAGGCGAAGACGATCTTGCGGATGCCGAGCCGGGTGGCGGCCTCGAGCACGTTGTAGTGGGCCAGGATGTTGGTGGCGAAGGTCTTCTGGTCGGAGTGGACCTGCGGGGCGGGGATGGCGGCGTAGTGGACGACGGCGTCGTACGCCGACCCGTGCGTCAGGTCGAGGCCGTCGTCGTCGAAGTCGCCGGGTGCGGGCACGCCCGCCATGGCCGAGTAGGTCTCGCCGGCGTCGGTCAGGTCGACGCGCAGGTCGATGACGTCGGGGTGGCCGAGCGGGGTGAGGTCGGCGTTGACGACCTGGTGGCCCTGGGAGGCGAGGTAAGGAGCCACGTGGTGACCCGCCTTGCCGCTGCCGCCGGTGAAGAAGATGCGCATGACCTCCAGCGAACCACCCACCCTCCGCCCTCCCCCACCCCTCGGGGCGGGGGTGACCACACGCCATGCCGACGGTCGAGCTCGAGACCCCTCTCCGTCGACGCCACCTGGGCTCCACGGACCCTGCGCCTGTCGAAGGGCGGCCACCGGTGGTCGAGCAGGCCGAGCGCCCGCGCGAGGCCGTCGCTCGCTGCTCAACCACGAGACGCACCCCCACGATGGTCGAGGTGCGAGGCCGGCCACGGCCGAGCCTCGAGACCCCTCTCCGTCGACGCGACCTGGGCTGCACGGACCCTGCGCCTGTCGAAGGGCAGCCACCGGTGGTCGAGCAGGCCGAGCGCCTGCGCGAGGCCGTCGTCGAGACCCCGCACCGACCACGCGAACGCGCCCGATCACGGCCAGGCCCAACGACCAAGCTCAGGGTCCGTGCAGTTGCGCCGACCTCCGCGGGCCGGAGGTCTCGAGGCTCGTCGCCAGGGCTCCTCGCACCTCGACCATCGTCATCCGACCCCGCCAGTGGTCGAGCGGGCCGAGCGCGAGGCCGTCGGCGGGACCGTGGACGGTCAGGGGAGTTGGGGGGCGGCGGCGAAGGAGATGACGGCGATGTCGTCGCTGGCGTCGCCGCCCTGGAAGGTCAGGACGGCGTCGGCGACGCGGGCGGTGACCTCGCGGGGGTCGTGGGGGGCGGAGGCGATCAGCTCGCCGAGGGCGGCCTCGCCGAACAGCTCGCCGCCGCGGTGCGCCTCGGTGACGCCGTCGGTGTAGAAGGTGACGACCTCGTCGGCGAGCGTGTGCTCGACGCAGGTGAACCGGGCCTCGTCGAACAGCCCGATGGCGCTGCCGAACTCCCCGAGCTCGGTCACCGATCCGTCGCGACCCCGCACCAGCGCCGGCGGGTGGCCGGCGAGTGCGAGCCGCACCCGCCAGCGGCCGTCGATCTCGGTGAGCAGGGCGAGGACGACGGTGCAGTAGTGGCCGAGCTCGTCGCGGTCGAAGCGGCGGTCGAGCTCGTGGAGCAGGTCGGCCGGGTCGGGGTGCTCCACGGCGAGCGCGCGGATCGTGTAGCGCACGAACGAGGTGACGACCGCGGCCGACGTCCCCTTGCCGCTGACGTCGCCCAGCGCGATCACCCAGCTGGCCGCGTCGACCCGGAAGACGTCGTAGAAGTCGCCGCCGACCACCGTGCCGTCGCCGGCGGGCCGGTAGGTGGCCGAGACGGCGAGCCGCGGGATGGCCGGCGGCGCGGGCGGGATCAGCGTGGCCTGCAGGGTCTGGGCGAGGGCGGCCGCCTGCGACCGGGCGCGCTCGGCGGCGCGGGACGCCTCGAGCAGCCCGTCCTCGTAGCGGTGCCGCTCGCGGGTCTCGAACACCGCGAGCCGCACGCGACCCGGGACGACGGCGTCGGCGCGCGCGTTGACCAGCACCGGCACACGGGTCTCGTCGGGCCGCAGCAGGTCGAGCGAGACCTCGCGCACGACCCCGTCGTGCTGCAGCACCGGCCACAGGTGGGTCTGCAGGTAGACCCGGCCGCCGGCGGGCAGCAGCGAGGCCAGGGTGCAGCGTCCGGCGACGGTGCCGGGCTCGCGGCCGACGATGCGGTGGAACTCGGCGTTGGCCGACGCGATGACGCCGTCCGCGTCGAGGACGACGTCGCCGCAGGGCAGGTCGTCGTCGGGGGCGGAGCCGGTCGACGCGTCGTGCTGCTCGGCCCGGGCGACCATCAGCCGGCCGTCGTGAGGAAGCGCTGGATCGACCTCGTCGTCTCGTCGGGCGCGGTGAGGTGGGGGCAGTGGCCGCGGGTGTCGATCACCTCGAACGTCGCCCCGGGGATCGTGTCGGCCACGAACCGGCCGGCCGACATCGGGGCGACGACGTCGTCGCGCGCCTGCAGCACCAGCGTCGGCACCGTGACCGCGGCGAGGTCGTCGCGGTTGTCGCCGCGGAACGTCACGGCGGCGAACTGCTCGGCGACCTCGGGCCGGGTGCGGCAGAACGACTGCTCCAGCTCGTGTTTGACGTCGCCGTCGGTACCGGCCACGAGCCGGGCGAGGGGGTCCTGCCAGCCGAGGTGGTTGCGTCCCATCAGCGCCAGCAGGTCGGCGATGTCGGCCTCGGCGAACCCGCCGACGTACCCGTCGTCGTCGAGGTAGCGGGCGGACGGCGCCACCAGCACCAGCCGGGAGACGAGGTCGGGCCGCGCCGCCTGCACGAGCACCGCGATCATCGACGAGACCGAGTGGCCGACCAGGGTGGCGCCGGTCAGGTCGAGCTCGTCGAGCAGCGCCACGACGTCGTCGCGGTAGCCCTCGAGCGAGCCGTGGCGGACGGCGTCGTAGGCGGCCGGGTCGGCGGCGCCCGAGCCGGGCAGGTCGAAGGTGACGACGCGGTGGTCGCGCTCGAGGGCGGGCGCGACGAGCCGCCACATCTCCTGGCCGCAGCCGAATCCGTGCAGCAGCACGAGCACCTCGCCGTCCACGCGGCCGCGGACGGCGGCGTTGAGGTGCGTCGCAACCGGCATGCCAGAACTTTAGGGCGGACGGCGTCCGCGCACCGCGGTTCCACCCCCACCGGTGGTCGGGCAGGCCGAGCGCCTGCGCGAGGCCGTCCCTTGCGGCTCGACCACCGGAGTGGCACCCCCACGGTGGTCGAGGTGCGAGGCCGGCCACGGCCGAGCCTCGAGACCCCGCACCGTGAACGCGAACGTCCCCGTCCCAACGACCACGCTCAGGGTCCGTGGGGTCGCGGCGGCATAGGAGGGCCGGAGGTCTCGAGGCTCGTCGCCAGGGCTCCTCGCACCTCGACCATCGTCACCGGCCGCTCCGCCGGTGGTCGAGGTGCGAGGCCGGCCACGGCCGAGCCTCGAGACCGCGCACCGTGAACGCGAACGTCCCCGTCCCAACGACCACGCTCAGGGTCCGTGGGGTCGCGGCGGCACGGGAGGGCCGGTGGTCTCGAGGCTCGTCGCCGGGGCTCCTCGCACCTCGACCATCGTCATCCGGCCGCTCCGCACGATGGTCGAGGTGCGAGGCCGGCCACGGCCGAGCCTCGAGACCCCGCACCGTGAACGCGAACGTCCCTTCGACCGGCTCAGGGTCCGTGGGGTCGCGGCGGCACGGGAGGGCCGGTGGTCTCGAGGCTCGTCGCCGGGGCTCCTCGCACCTCGACCATCGTCATCCGGCCGCTCCGCCGGTGGTCGAGGTGCGAGGCCGGCCACGGCCGAGCCTCGAGACCGCGCACCGTGAACGCGAACGTCCCTTCGACCGGCTCAGGGTCCGTGGGGTCGCGGCGGCATAGGAGGGCCGGAGGTCTCGAGGCTCGTCGCCGGGGCTCCTCGCACCTCGACCATCGTCATCCGGCCGCTCCGCCGGTGGTCGAGGTGCGAGGCCGGCCACGGCCGAGCCTCGAGACCCCGCACCGTGAACGCGAACGTCCCCGTCCCGACGACCAAGCTCAGGGCCCGTGTCGTGCGTCGGCCTCGGCGGGCCGGTCGCACCCCACGGGCACAACGTGCCAGCACCACAAGTGCCCCCTGCGATCCCGTTGTGAGGGCCTGGTCGCTGGCGCAGGCTGCAGGCATGGGAGTGGAGCGAGGGAGCGAGACCATGACGATGACCGACGACCGACGACCGACCACCCGCGGCGCGAGCAGCGCGCTGCGGCTGGTGGTCTGGCACGAGTGTCGACTGACCGCGGAGGTGATCGCCGAGTCGTTGCGGGCGGCCACCCAGGCGGGGTCGATCCTGGTGCTGAGCGACCTGCACGACCTCGGCCGCGAGGCCGCCCGCCTCGGCAAGTGCGTGGCCGTCGTGGCCGGCGACATCGGCCCGAACGTGCTCTCGGCCACCAAGCGCCTGGGCGTCGAGGCGCCGAGCTGCAACGTCGTCCTCGTGGCGACGCAGCCCACGGCGGCGATCGTCGACGAGGCCACGCGCGGCGGGTCGGTGAGCATCGTGAGCCACAACGCCGGGATGGCGCACCTGATCCACGCCGTGCGCGGGGCGGCCGCCGGCTGCCCGACCATCGACGTCGGCGTCGTGGCGCCGCGGCCCGAGGCGGACGCCTCGCCGCTGAGCCGCCGCGAGCGCGACGTGATGATCCTGACCTCGAGCGGCTGCCCCATCAAGGAGATCGCCGCCAAGCTGTTCCTGACCCCCGGCACGGTGCGCAACGTGAGCTCGTCGGCCATCCGCAAGGCCTCGGCCCGCAACCGCTTCGAGGCGGCGCGCCTGGCCAGCGCCCACGGCTGGCTCTAGTGAGCCAGGACGACGTCCTCGTCGTCGGCGCCGGACTCGCCGGTCTCGTCATCGCGGGCGCCTGGGCGCACCGCGGCGGGCACGCCACCGTGCTCGACGCGTCGGCGTCCGTGGGCGCGTCGTCCGCCGGCGGCGGCCTCCAGATCGCCCCGCCGACGGTCGCGGTGCTGCGCCGGCTCGGCGTCGACCTCGACGCGGCCGGGGCGGTCGTCGTCCACGCGCAGGAGACCCGCGCGAGCGACGGCCGGCTGCTCGGCCGGGCGCCGCTGCACGCGTGCGAGCAGCGCTACGGCACCCCCTACGTCACGGTGCGGCGGGCCGACGTGCACGCCGCCCTGCTGGCGCGCGTCGCGTCCGTCGCCGACGTGCGCCCCGGCACCGCCGTCACGTCGGTCCACGAGACACACGAACCCGTCGTCACCCTCGCCGACGGCCGCACGCTGCACCCCGGCACGCTCGTCGGCGCCGACGGCATCCGCTCGGTCGTCCGCGCCGCCCTCGGCCCCGACCGCCCCCTCTACTCCGGCCTGTGGGCGCACCGCGCCCTCGTGCCGCTCGCGGGCCTGCCCGCGCACCTCGCCGCGCCCGTCGTCCGCCTCTGGGTGGGGCCGGGCGCGCACGTCGTGGCCTACCCCGTCGCCGGCGGCCGCGAGCTCAACCTCGTGGTCGTCGTCCCCGGTGAGGACGACGACCCCACGGCCCCGGCCTGGACGGCGGCCACCGACCCCGAGCCGCTGCGCCGCCGCCTGGCCGACTGGCCGGACGACGTCCGCGCCGTGCTCGACGCCGTCGAGATGCTGCGCGGGCACGCCGTGCACGACCGCGCCCCGCTCGAGCACCTGACGAGCGGGCGCGTCGCGCTGGTCGGCGACGCCGCGCACCCGATGGCGCCGTTCCTCGCGCAGGGCGCGAACCAGGCGGTGGAGGGCGCGGTCGAGCTGGCCGCGGCCCTCGCCGCCGCCGACCGGCCCGCGGCGCTGACCGCGTACGAGCGCCGTCGCGCCAGTCGCGCCGGGCACCTGCAGCAGGGCTCGCGGCGCTCGGTCGCGCTGCTGCACCTGCCCGCCGGCCCCGAGCGCGACGCGCGCGACCGCGCGTGGGCCGCCGAGACCGGCCTGGCCCACCGCGACCGGCTCTACGGCTACCCGGTGGCGACGCTGCTCGGGAACGCGCTGGCCAGCAGCGCGTAGGTGCGCAGCTCGTCGAGGATGCCCAGCCCCAGCCGGTTGTGGGTCATGTGCACCTGCGACGAGACGATCTCGCCGGGGTGCCGCTCGGGCGCGAGCGCGCGGACGTCGTCCACCAGGCCGCGCACGGCCTCGTGCCACGGCGCGAACGGTCCGTGGGCGGTGGGGTCGACGGGCACCGCGGCGACCGTCTCGGGGCTCGTGGCCAGGGCCGCGCGGACGGCGTCCGCCGGGTAGCCGAACTCCTCGGCCCAGCGCCGCCAGGCGCCGAGCCCGATGCCGTAGAAGACGGCCTGGTCGGCGGCGTCGCCCAGGGCGGCGGCCGCGGCGATCGTGGCGCGCAGCGCGGTCGCCGCGCGCTGCCCGCGGGTGGGCGAGGAGCGCAGCACGGCGAGCACCAGGCGGCTCGACAGCTCGAACAGCGCCTCGTTCGAGGCCATCAGCGCGGCCCCGCCGTAGCGGGCCAGCTCGGGCTCGTAGACCGCCGGGTGGACGCCGAGCCGGCGCACGTCGGCGACGACCCGGTTCTCGCCGGTCTCGGCGCGCGCGTGGCGGGCGGCCTCGTCGCCGAACGCGGCGACGTCGAGCGGCGTCTCGTCGTCGCGGGCGGCGCCGGAGGCGCGCAGCGACTCCTCCAGCAGCGCGGTCGTGGCGACGACCTGCTCGGTGGTCAGGTCGGCGACGCGCAGCCGCACGTGGGGGCCGCCCTGCCAGTAGCGGATGAAGAACCAGTCGTGCCCGGGCAGCGTGGCCACCACCGGCGCGACGGTCTCGCGCAGCACGCGGTCGGCGGCGCTGACGGCGGCGGTGCCGAGGTGCAGGTGCCAGGCGGTCCAGTCGCCGAGCGGTGGCGCGGCGGTCTCCGGGGTGGGATGGGTGGTGGTCATGTCGAGCTCCTCTCGGGTCGTGCGGTGGGCGGGTCAGGTGCGCAGGTCGAGCTGGACGCCGCCGACCGGCGGGTCGGTGCCCACGCAGACGGCGATCGCGAGCATCTCGTCGGGCTCGAGGCCGAGGGCGTCGGCGACGCCGGCCTCGGGGAAGGCGCGCATGGGGCGCGCGACGAGGTCGTGGGCGGCGGCGCTGAGGCACAGCCCCTGGGTGGCCCACCCGGCGGCGAGCTGGGCCGCCGTCCAGGCCGCGGGGCCGTGGGCCTCGACGAGGTCGCGCGGGCGCACGGTGAGGAACCAGAGCGCCGTGGCCGACCCGATGCCGCAGCCGACGCCGGCGTCGCGCGGGTAGCCGTAGCCGGCCTCGATCGTGGCGGCGAGCCGCGGGTCGGCGCGCTCCTCGCGCAGGGTGCCGTCGGGGGCCAGGCGGTGCAGGCCGTCGCGGACGCCGTCCACGCCCTGCAGCACCACGCGCACCGTGGTGGCGGCGTGCACGTCGGCGAGCAGCCCGGACGGCGGCGCGTGCCGCAGCCAGGCGACGGCGTCCGCCAGCACCTTGGCGGGCACGGGCCGGCGCAGGAACGAGAACCCGTGCAGGCCGCGCGGCATGCGGCCGGAGCCGCGGCGCCACATCACCTCGGCCCAGTCGACGGGCTCGGCGGGCGGCACGAGGTCGTCGGGGACGCCGGCGGGCAGCGGCACGGTGGGCCCGCCGACCGGGTGCCGCGCGAGCACGTCGGCGACCTCGCGCAGGCAGGGGTCGTAGTCCCGCGGGGCCACGGTGGGGCGCGGGAGCCCCGCGCCATGGGGGCGCGCGGGGCCCACGCGCCACACCGGGCTCCACGCCCCCGGGTCGTCGAGCGGGACGTCGTCCGGCACCGACCCCTCCCCCGGCGGCGTCACCCGCAGCGGCAGCCCACGCAGGGTCGCGGCGACGGCGAGCTGGCGCAGCACGATGCCGAGCTCGAGCCCGACGAGACTGCCGCGCATCCAGCCGTACAGCGACGGGATCGCGGTGTAACGGCCGGTGAGCGCGACGCTCGGGCCGGGGTCGGCCCGCCCCTCGCGGTCGGGGCCGAGGTCGAGGGTGGCGTGGGCGTCGGGCTGCAGCAGCCCGACGCGGCCCGCGTGGCGCTCGAACGCGCGCACCGGGAACAGGCAGCGGGCGCTCGGGTAGGCGCGGTGGTCGTTGTAGGGGTTGTCGGGGTCGCGCCGGGTGGGCCCGAAGGTGGCGGCGACGACGTGCCCCCACGCATCGACCGGGTCGGCTGGGTCGGCGTCGCCCTCCCCTCCGGGTCCACGCGGCGCGGCGTACGGCTGGGCGGCGAGACGGGCGGTGGCGCCCGCCGGCCAGGGCCGTGCCCGCCCCACGACGGCGGACGGCGCGAGGTCGCGACCGAGGTCCTCCGCGACCGGCGGCGCGTCGGCCGGCAGCGCCCATGCGGGGGTCACGGGGTCGTCGTCCCCGAGCGCGAAGCGCCACCACCACCGCTCCCGCACGATCGGCCCGGCGTCCGGGCGGGTCGCGAGAGCGGTGCTCACGGGAACGGGTGCGGGTCGAGCGGGCCGGACGGCGCCTCGGCCAGCGCGGCGTCGAGGCGCGGGATGCCCTCGAGCCGCTGGTGGGCCGTGCCGAAGCACATCGGCACCGTGCCGGGCACGAGGGCGCGCACGGCGGCGATGCCCTGGTCGTGGTGCTCGACCGACGACTGGTCGACGAGCACGACGTCGGGGCACCCGGCCGCGGCGAACCGGTCGGCCACGAGGTGCAGCAGCCCGCGGACGTCGCCGCCGGCGGCCCGGCTGATGGCGGCCGGCCAGTCGGGGAACGCCTCGGCCATCGTGGTGGTGGGGCCGCCGAGGCCCACCGCGGCGCGCGGCGCCGTCTGGGCCACGGAGTAGTAGCGCACGTGGTCCTCCAGCTGCAGCACCTGCCAGCGGTCCTCCAGCATCGGTGCGACCGTCTCGGGCGACCAGTCGATCGGCATGGTCACCAGCTGGGCCACCTCGCGCAGCCCGCTCACCACGGCCGCGACCGGGTCGATGCCCGAGCCGGCGCTGGAGAACGAGGCCGGGAAGGCGCCGTCCTCGCGGATGGCGAGCACCCAGAGCACGGGCAGGTCGACGTCCTGGGTGGCGACGAGCACGTGGACGTCGTAGCCGCGCGAGCGCACCAGGCGCGTGAGGGCGCGCACCGACTCGTCGTCGATGGTGTCGACCGGCACGGCGGGCAGCGGGCGCTGGCGGTGCCAAGCCACCTGGAAGGCGTCGCGCTCGGCCACCTCGAACAGGGCGTGCAGCGCGGCCTCCTCGAACGACGTCCCGAGGGCGCAGCCGCTGGAGGACTCCAGGAAGCAGCGCCGCGGCGTGCGGCCGGGGGCGCGGGCGGCGACGAGGTCGTGCCGGTGGTGGTAGTCGTACTGGTAGAAGGCGAGGTCAGCCGGCACCAGCCGCGGGCGGCCGGTGGCGAGCTCGTGGCCCCAGACCCAGTCGATGGGCAGGTCGGGCGTGAAGTGCTCGACGTCGTGGGTCGGGTGGGCGCGCTGCTCGGCGGTGTAGGTGCCGAGGCGGCGCGGGTCGAGGGCGTGGTCGCCCAGGTCGACCATCGGACGGTCGGTGACCACCGTGGCGTCGTAGGGGAACCCGGCCAGCCGCTCGTAGGCCTCGAGCACCGCGACCGAGCGGGTGCCGGCAAACCGCAACGCCCGGCCGTGGCCCATCACGGGGCCGCCGGCGACGACGGCCATGCTCATGGCGAACGGCGCGTTCGACTCGCGCAGGATCCGGCGCACCGGCCCGAACCGGGCGTCGACCACGCGCTCGTCGAGCGTCCTCTCGTCGAGCAGCGGCGTCGGCTCGGCGCCGCGCGAGGCGTCGTCCGGGTGCGCGGGCACGGCCCTCAGCGCCAGCGGCGCCGGCGGCTCGACGTCGGGCGACGCGGCGGGCAGCACCCGGCACACCGAGCACGCGTTGCTGCGCGCGATGCGGTGCCGCCGCTGGCCCTCGACGCCGACCGCCAGCAGCTCGCCGTCGGCCAGCGGCCGCTCGGCGAGCACGTCGGCGGCGCCGTCGACGAGGTCGGGCAGCGCCGGGTCGAGCGGGGTGGCGGGGCCGGTGCGCCGCAGCCCGGGGTGGGCCTCGAGCGGGTGGGCCAGCACCTGCCGCTGCCGCGCCTCGGCGCAGCCGGCGCAGCCGACGGGCGCGCCGGCCCGCCACCGCGGACCCACCAGCACCTCGGCGGCGTCGATGCGCATCGAGACCAGCGGACGGCCCGAGCCGAGCGCGGCGGCCACGGCCTCGCGCTCGGTCTGCAGGTCGAAGCCGCGGTGCACGACGACCTCGACGTCGCCGAGAGCGGCGACGAGGCGGTCGAGCGCGGTGGCGAGCTCATGGGTGAGAGCAGTGCTCTCGAAAGACGGCTGGGTGATCGTCATCGCTCGTCGGCCTCCAGTCGCACCGGGCCCGACCAGAGCGAGACGCCGTCGTCGGGCGCGGGCAGGGCGGGGTCGTCGACGGCGCGGACGCCGATGGCAGTCACGCCGCGCGCCTCGTTCATCGCGAGCACGTCGTGCGCCAGTCGAGCGATCTCGACGTCGGTGGCGCGTACCAGCGCGTCGGTGCCGACGGCGGCGACGGTGGCGGGCTCGGCGCTGCGGGCGGCCTCCTCGGCGGCGCGGGCGAGCGCGGCGGCGTCGTCCCGGGCCTCAGCGTCGGTGCGGGCCCAGGCGAGGTGTCCGCCGCTGGTGGCGCGCACCCAGTCGAGGCCGTGCACGGGCCGGGCGGCGAGGTGGCGCAGCACCCCGTCGAGCAGCCAGCGCAGCCGGGTGGTGCCGGCCGCTCCGGCGGGTCCGCCGGCGTCGCGCCGCAGCTGCAGCGCGAGCGAGAGCGAGACCGCCGCCTGGTCGGCCGCGGTGGCGACGCGGCTGGGGCCGCGGTGGGCGATCGGGACGCCGAGGCGCAGCGCGTCGGGCAGCTGCGGCAGGTCGAGCCCGCCGGCGGCGTCGTGGCCACCGCTCCAGGGGGCGGCGGCGGCCTCGACCAGCTCGCGCAGCTTGTCGGGGTCGGGCGCGAGGTCGCGCAGGTGGCCGCGGTGGGCCCGCTCGAGGCGGTGCACCGTGCCCGAGACCGTGCGGCTGAGCCGCACCGTCTCGGCCTGCGCGCCGAGGCCGCTGAGCACCATGGCGGGCACGGCCTCGCGGACGGCGTTCGCGGGGTCGCGCAGCACGTCGAGGGCGAGGACGACGGCGTAGCCGGCGGCCGCGACGTCGGCGCCGGGCCGGGGCAGGTCGCCGCGGTTGAGCCGGTCGGCCCACGCCCTCACGCGCCGCCACAGGTCGGTGGTCGGGGCGCCGGGGTGGCGCACCGAGACCAGCGCGACGCGGTCGGCGACCTGCACGACCACGCGCGGGGCGTCGTCGTCGGTGGCGTCGAGGGCGACCACCAGGTCGGCCTCGGCCGGGTGGCCCGGCACCACGTCGCCGACGCCGGCGCGCAGCAGGCCGCGGCGGACGGCGTCCATGGGGGCGCCGGCGCCGTGCACCCGCACGGTGGTCGACTGCAGCCGCGCGAAGGTGGCGTAGGGGTCGGGGTCGACCGACTCCAGGTGCGCGAGCGCCTCGGCGTGCCGGCCGCGGACGGCGTCCGACGGCGGCGGCAGGCTGAGGGTGTCGAGGTCGAGCAGCAGGTCGTGCGCGAGCAGCTGGGTGAGCACGGCTCGCACGAGCGGTCGGGCGGGCTCGCCGCCGAGCAGCTCGGCGAGCTCGGTCTCGCTGGCGCCGCGGTGCAGCGCCGGGGCGATGGTGTCGAGGGCGAGGGCGAGCACGTCGGAGCCGCGCAGCGCCAGCTCGCCCGCGACCCCGCTGACGAACACGCCGCCGGGGACGGGGGCGTGGTGCAGTCCGGGTCTGGCCATCAGGGTCATGTCAGTGCTCCTTCGTTCTCGGTGGTGGCTGGGTCGGTGCGGGGCGGGTCGTGCTGGACGGGCCCGTAGCGGAACTCGTCGCCGGGGCGCTGGACGACCTCGACGACCCACTCCGTGGCGTGGGGCGACTCCCCCACCGCGGGCGCGGCCTCCTCGAGGTAGCTGACGGTGTCGTGGGCGCGGCGCTCGAGCATCCGCGGCAGGGCGTGCACGGCGACGGCGCTGGCCAGGTCGAGGTACTGCGGCTTGTTGCGCAGCCGGAAGTCCTGCGACTCGGCGGTGACGGCGCTGTCGGGTCCGGTGTCGCGCGGGATGGTCTTGAGCACCACCTCGGCCGGGACGCCGTGCCGCGCACGCCAGCGGGTGAGCTCGACGAGCCGGGTGGCGTCGTCCGGGGCGCGGACGGCGTCGTCGAGGTCGGGCCCGGGGTACCAGCGGCGCCGGGCGACGACGACGTCGCCGACGCTGATGCGCGGCAGGGCGAGGGTCTGGTCGTGCAGCTCGGGGTGGGCGGCGTGCCACTGGTCGGGGAGGCTGTTGTAGAGCCGGCCGGTCATGGTGAGGCCGGAGGCCACCGACAGCGCGGGCGGGTAGAGGCCGGGGTGGCCGCCGCCGAGCGGCAGCACCCTCACCTCGGCGCCGTCGTCCGGGTCGACGACGGCGAGCCGGCCGGCCTCGGTGCGCAGCCGCAGCCGGTGCCAGTCCTCGGGGTCGAGGCCGTGCTCGAGCACCCGCGGGTGGGCGTTGACGTTGAGGCCGTGCAGCGATCGGTCCTCGACGAGGCGGTGCGGTCCGCCGTACACGTGCTCGAGCCGGGCCCGCAGCAGGTGGACGGCGCGGCCGCCGACGGCGGCGTCGGCGCCGAGGAACCGCGAGAGCAGCATGCCGTGGCCGGGCAGCCCGTCGTTGAGCACGAGCCGGTCGCCGGCGCGCTGCACGAGCGCGCCGTAGCTGAGCGGCGCCTGCCGCAGCGGGTCGGGCAGCCGGGCCAGCAGCGCGCGGACGTCGTCCGGCTCGAGCCGCAGCTCGTCGCCCCCGGCCGCGACGACGGCGTCGAGGCCGGCGTGCACGGTGGCGGTGACGTCGCGGCGCAGCGTGGTGAGTGCGACGACGGTGGCGCGGGTGGCCGCATCCACACCGCCGACGCCGCCCAGGCCGTCGAGGGCGCGGCCGACGGCGTCGGGGTCGCTGCCGGCGGCGGCGAGCGCCTCGGCCGCGGCGGTGACGTCGCCGACGAGGGTGGGTGCCTGCTCGACGAGCGGCACGTCGGCGTCGGCGCCGTAGCGGCGGGCGAACAGGCCGGGCATCACCGAGCGCACGTCGTGCAGCCAGTCGAAGACCGAGAGCAGGCCGGCGGCGGGGCCGAGGTCGGCGAGCGCGCCGGCCCAGGCGTCGGGGTTCACGTGGGCGGGCGGCACGTAGTAGTCCTCGTGGGCGGGCACGCGGGCGGGCCGGCCGCTGCGGGCGCTGAGCTCGACGAGCGCCTGCTCGACGCGCTCGAGCACGTCGCGGCGGCCGGGCTCGCGGGTCTCGAGGTCGGCCAGGGCGGTGCGCACGGCGGCGACCACGTCGGCGACACCGGGGTCGGCGTCCACCGCGCCGGCGAGCAGCCGGTCGACGTCGTCCCAGCGGTCCTCGGGGTCGGCGTAGCGGCAGAGCATGCCGCGGCGCAGGGCCTCGTCGAGGAAGGTGCGGGCCAGGTCGGGGTCGCCGGTGGCCTTGGCCAGCACGTCGCGGACGGCGTCGAGGCGGCGCGGGCCGAGGCGGACGGCGTCCACGAGCACGCCGAGCAGCCCGGTGGCGGCGACGGCCATGCGGGTGGTGCCGGCGGGTCCGGCGCCGAGCCAGAACAGCCGGTCGCCCTCGACGACGGCGGTGGGCGGCAGGCCGCACCAGGCGGCGCGCGGGTCGAGGCCGCCGACGAGGTAGGCCAGCATCACGCGGTCGAGCGAGGCGTGGGCCGACGCGCCGTCGGGGGTGACGAGCGCGGGGTCGACGGCGCCGTCGGCGGCCGTGGCGGGCACGGCGAGCGAGACGGCGGTGAACCGCGAGAGCGGGCTGGTGCGTACGGCAGCGCGGGTGAGGTACTGCAGCAGCCCGCGCTCCGACTTGCGGTGGCGCGAGGCCGGCTGGTCGCCGCGGTCGAGCACGTCGCGGTAGCGCTCGGCCTGGGCGGCCACCTGGGGCGCGACGAGGTCGAGGGAGCGGCGCAGGTCGGGGTGGCCGACCTGCCGGGCGAGGACGACGCGCTCGCCGCGGGCGGCGTCGTCGATCGCGCTCGTGACGGCGTCGAGGGCTGCGTCGCGGGTCGTGCGGGCCGTGGCCCAGGCGACGGCGTCGTCGTGGACGTCGGCCGGGGCGGGCCGGTCGTTGTGGACGGCGCGGCGCAGCGCCACCAGGGCGCGGCGCTCGTCGGGGTCGGTGGCGGCGCCGATGCGCTCGTAGAGCGCGTCCTCCGCGGCGGTGGTCGCGACGGCGAGCGCCTGCTCGGCGTCCACGAGGGCCTCGAGCAGCTCGCGCAGCGCGGGGTCAGCGAGCCGCTCGCGCAGCAGCGGGTTGCTGCGCAGGAACCACAGGCCGTCGGTGACGGCGCGGCGGTCGGCGGGCTCGACCTCGGTGGTCAGGTCGGTGATGTCGAGCGTGCTAGCCACGGTCGGCCTCCTGGGTCAGGTCAGCGGTGGGGCCGGCGAGGCGGTCGCGCCAGGTGCTGCCGAGCACGTCGTCGACGGCGCGGGCCACGGCGTAGGCGGTGTAGTAGCGCTGCATCGGCGGGACGCCGAGCACGGGCAGCTGCTCGTAGGCGAGGTTGACCAGCAGCCGGTAGCCGGTGAACCAGCCGCCGTGGCCGCCCTCGACGCCGGCGGCGTGCACGGTGCGGTGGAAGTCGGTGTCGGGCTGGGCGCCGGTGGGGCCCTGGGCGGCGGCTCCGGGCGGGCCGAGGTGGCTGACGGCGCCGGCGCCGCCGGTGCCGCTGACGGCGTCGAGCAGCGCGCCGGTGACGGTGCCGCGCGAGACGGCCGCGTCCACGACGCCGGAGTTGTAGCCGAGCGCGTTGCGCCAGCCGGTGGCGACGGCGTCGGTGCCGCCGTCGATCCGCGCGCGGACGACGTCGCGGAACAGCTCGGCCTCGCCGTCGAAGCGGCGATCGAAGACAGGGCGCACGTCGGCGGTCGGCCTGGTCCAGGCGAAGAAGCCCTCGGCGTGGGAGTGCAGCGAGAAGACGCCGAACCCGATGCCGAGGGTGTGGGTGTCGGCCATGGCGGCGAGCACCTCGGCCACGCGGCGGGTGGCGAGCGCGGTGTCGCCCGGGTGGGCGGCGAGGTCGTCGAGGGTGGCGGCGAGCGGCGCGCCCAAGGTGCTGGCGCACACCAGCCGCAGCTCGTCGAGGGTGGGCTCGCCCGTGCCGACGTCGTCGACGGTGAGCACCTGCACGTCGCCGTGCCCGCGCATGGGCAGGTAGGGCGGCGGCACCGACTCCAGGCGCCCGAGCTCGCGCGCGGTGGGCAGGTAGTCGGCCTCGGTGACGGCGTCCTCGGCGCTCGACGGCGGGCCGGCGTCGGCCTGCCGGGCCAGCGCGGCCAGCTCGTCGGGCGTGATGCCGTCGACGACGACGTCCACGTGCGGGCCGTACCGCCAGCCCCGCTTGAGGTGCGCGAGGCGTCGTCCGCCGTCGCGGGCCCGGCGCCACAGCGGGACGGCGTGGTGGGCCAGCCAGTCCTGCGTGATCGGGGCGCGGGTGAACAGGCGCACGCCGCCGGTGGTGGTGCCGGCGCGCGGCTGCACGTCCGGTGTGGTCGTGGGCGCTGTGGTCATGGCGTCCTCCCTGCTCGAGGCGACCGGATGGCGGTCGCGTGCTTCGAGCCGTCACTCTCACCGCGTTCTCGCAGGTCAGAGGCCGGTGGACGTCGGGACGGTGACTCGTGTCATGCGCCGGGTGACATGCCGTGATCGGGCCTGGTGGTCACTCGCTGCCAGGCACCGAGTGGCCACCCCCACGGGGTTGTCACCCCTCCTCCGGGGGCGCAGCGTGAGGGGCATGACTATCGGCCACACCGACCACCGAGTCGACGCCGTCGACCCCACGTGCACCAGCCTCGACGAGGGCCTGCGGGTCCGCGGCGTCTGGATCCTGTCGATCTTCGCGGTGGTGTGGACGGCGGTCGCCGCCTCCGGCCTCTCCGAGACCGGCGCCTCGCTCTGGGCCCTGCCCAGCGTGGGCGTCGCCGTCCTCGTCTCGGTGGGCCTGATCGTGACCGCCCGTCGCCGAGCTCACGACCCCGCCCTCGCCCGCGTGCGCCACCTCCCGTCCTGGTGGTCACGCGGCGTGGGCGTGGTCAACGTGCTGCAGATCGTGGTGATCGCCGCCGTGGCCATCACCCTCGCCCGCACCGACCACGCCGCCTACATCCCCGCCGCCGTCGCCGTCGTCGTCGGCCTCCACTTCGTGCCACTGGCCCGCGCCTTCGACCAGCCGCAGTACCGCACCCTCGCGCTCCTGCTCGTCGGCGTCGGCGCCGCCGGCGCCGGCCTCGTGCTCGCCGGCGCCGAGGACGTCGTCGTCCAGGCTGCGGTGGGGTACGCCAGCGCGATCACGCTCTGGGCAACGTCCTCGAACGTCGCGACCCGCAACTAGGTGTGCTGGACAGTACGTACCGCTGATGTGCGAGAGCAGGCACCCGCGTCAGTCCGCCCAGAATGACGTTGCACCTCTTCCCAGGTCTTCCAGCACATTCGTCCTTCACTTCGGACGGGACGCGCCGCGAGGTATGCGCGCGAACTAGTCCCTAGGGAAGGCGGCAACTCCTCACTACGCCTACTGGGACTCCTGTCACGACTTTTCGCCGGAATGCTCAACCCCGCCATCCCCGCGGGCTAGTGTTCCGTCGTGCGCTACCCCTACGAAGACCTCGACGACTCTCGATTCGAGGATCTGGTCGTCGAGGTCATGCGCAAGCTGTTTGGCGAAGGGGTCGAGTCGTTTGCACCCGGCAAGGACGGCGGTCGAGACGCACGCTTTCGTGGCACGGCCGAGCGATTTCCGAGCACAACTGACCCCTGGCGTGGAGTGACCATCGGTCAGGCCAAGCACACGAGTGGTATCAACCTCCACTTCAGTGACAACAACTTTAGCGGCGAGGACAACGCTTCTTCGGTTATTTCCAAGGAGATCCCGAGGATCAAGAAGCTCGTAGAAGCTGGAGAAATCGACAACTACATTCTGTTTAGCAACCGGCGCCTGGGTGGGTCCACGGCTCCCAGCATCGAAGCGCGGCTCGCGTCAGCCACAGGGCTCGCCCGCGAGAGCATCCGTCTCGCGGGCGTTGAGTTCCTCGACCGGATCTTGCGTCGATACCCGGAGTTGATCAGGCTCGCGGAGATCGACCCGATTGACGGACCGTTGTTGGTCTCCAGCTACGAGATCGCCGAAGTCATTCTCACTATATCAACGCAGCTGTCGGCGCCAATTCCAGTCGAGGACGCGCCGGTTGTTGATCGCGTCTCTTTCGACCGGAAGAATGAAACCAACGCGATGAGCACAGAATTCGCCGCGCTGCTTGAAGAAAAGTACCTGAGTTATACGGCGAAGATCGAAAAGTTTCTAGCTGACCCGGCTAACCATGATGCGCTTCAACTCTATCAAAGCGCAGTGGACGATTTCCAACGAAAGATCGTCGCGAAAAAGCGAGAATATCAATCGTTCGACGATGTTTTCAACTATCTAGTCGACTTCCTGGTTAAACGAGACGCCGTCCTGTCGCGTAACCGTCCACTACTGGGCGCTATGATCTTCTACATGTACTGGCACTGCGACATCGGAGAGAGCCCTGATGCTGCTGCCGAATAAGCATTCGCACCCCGATCAGACTGTACTAGCAGCGGCTGTGACAATCCTTAAGGAACTTCGACGGAAGCGCGTTGTAACTTACGATGACCTCAAGGCATCCTTGGATGTTCGCGTGCGCTCTGCCGACTACCTCTTCTCGCCGGCCGTGAGTCTGCTTTACCTTCTCGAACTCGTTGAGTACCGGCCTACTGTAGACTCGTTCGAATACGTCGGTTCAGAATGAAGTTGTATCGCCTTTACTCGAATAGAGACGATGTCTTCCAGGCCGTCCAATTCAACCGCGGACTCTCCGCCGTGATGGCGGAAATTCGGGTTCCTGCCAATAGGCAACTCGATACACACAACCTTGGCAAGACCACCATCGGTGAGTTGCTCGACTTTTGCCTTCTGCGCGGGAAGAATCAAGACTTCTTTTTGTATAAGCACGGCGAGCGGTTCGCGGACTACACCTTCTATTTGGAAGTTCAACTTCCTGACGGCCGTTTCCTGACCCTCGCCCGCCCGGTAACGCCGGGATCACGTGTGTCGTTCGCCCTGTCCGAGGCTCCGTTGCGTGACGTCACGACTCTCGATAGCTCGTTCCAGTGGGATCATGTGGGAGTCGCATTCGATCGCGCCCGGCTTCTCTTGGATGGCTACCTTTCTCTGGATGTGCTTCAACCGTGGCATTTCCGAAAACTGGTGGGGTACCTGATTCGCTCTCAGCGGGACTACCAGGACGTCTTTCAGCTTGGGAAATTCTCCGGCAAGCACCAGGAGTGGAAGCCGTTCGTAGGGCACCTCCTTGGACTGTCACCTCAACCCGTCATTAACCTGTATTCGAAACGAGAAGAACTCGCTGAAGTTAACGCGGCGCTGGCAACCCTGACACGCGAATGGGGAGGCGACGACGTCGACGCCTCCGTAGTCGACGGGCTCATTTCTGTCAAGCGCCGAGAGATAGAGACCCGTACGGCTAGCCTAGATTCTTTCGATTTTTACGAGGTCGACTTGCGCCTGACCGCGGAGGTCGTAGAGGGCGCAGAACAATCTATCTCCGCGTTGAATGACGAGAGCTATCGGCTGGCGCAACTGATGCAACGCATTTCCGAGTCGATTGCCGGGGAACAGGTTGTTTTTCGGCCGCGTGAAGCTGAGCGCCTTTTCAACGAGGCTGGGGTCGTCTTTGGTGAACAGATTAAGCGGGACTACAACCAACTGGTCGCATTCAACCAAGCCATCACGAACGAGCGACGCGAAGCCCTGCAGCAACAGCTTGCGCGCGCCCAACAGCGCGCAGCGGAGATTCGTTCCGAACTCGATCGTCTGAACGATGACCGCGCTCGATCGCTCGAGTTTCTTCGTGAGTCGGATGCACTAGTGAAGTACAAAGAGCTCTCTCGCGAGTTGGCTACCCTGCAAGGCGAGTTGAGCGCTCTGGAGGCTCGGCGATCCGCCGCCTCACGTCTGCTCGAACTGCGGCGCAGTGCACGCGCCTTGCAGGAAGAGTTCGGGCATCTCGAGACCCAAGTCGAGTCTGAGATTGAAGAACTAAGCGCGGATGAAGGGTCCCGCTTTGGTCGGCTGCGTAGGTATTTCACTGAGATTGTCTACGAGGTACTGGGCCAAAACGCGCTCATTGCGATTCGAGTCAATAGTCAAGGCGGGCTCGAGTTCACCGCTGAATTCATCGGCGACGCTGGCAATGCCACGAGCGGAGACCGAGGGACCTCGTACCGAAAGCTTCTATGCATTGCATTCGACTTGGCGATGCTACGCGCCTATTCCGACGTAACCTTCCCACGGTTTGTTTACCACGATGGAGCGCTCGAACAACTCGAGCCACGCAAGCGAGAGAAATTGATCGGCGTGCTTAGAGAATACGATCGGCTTGGTTTTCAGCCTGTCATATCGCTCCTTGACAGTGATCTCCCTGCGCCGCTCGGATCGTCACCATCAACACTTTCCGCAGGCGACGTGGTACTGACTTTGCACGATGAAGGCGCCAGCGGACGACTGTTCAGAGATGAGAGCTGGTAGGCGACGGCGGTCATGCACCTGCCCCTAGCATGGGGTTGTCGTGCGTGATCGCCGGGAATAAAGGGGATGTCATCCATGAGACCGATTGAGGCAGGCGACCTCGCCACTCTGGACTTCACGAAGGCGGCGGCCGCGGAGGCGCTTGCGTGGCGGAACCTTCTCCCGCCCGAGCCATGGCTAGGGGTCGTCGCCAAGTACCCCGAGTTGTTTGGTGATTACGTGCGAACCCGCTTAGAGGCGGGGATGGCAAATGCCCCCGTGGTGGTAGCGCGCGCTCGGAAGGCTCACCAGCAGACGCGTCCTGTCCCGGTGGTGGGGATACCGGAAAGAATCGCGTACCGGGCGCTAAGCAGCCGGGTACTCGCGGACATCGCGTCAGTTGACAGGTCTTCTGAGGCGTACGCCAGATTCGTTGCTGGTCCCATCGAAGCTGCGTACCAAGGAAAGCGTTTCCTTCGCGTGAGCGATGCCGTATATCAGTACGTCATCGAGTCTGATATTACCGCATTTTACGAGTATGTCGATCACGCCCGTTTGTTGGCCGAATTGCAGTTACGAACTTCGGAAGTCGGGCCTCCCCAATTGCTGGTCGAGTTGCTGACTGAAGTACAAGGGCGCTCATTCGGACTGCCGCAGTTGCTCGATCCCTCCGATGAGCTTTCGGAAGTCTATGCACGGATCGTCGAGAGGGAACTTCAGCGGTCCGGGATTGAGGCTTGGCGGTACAACGACGACTTTCGTTTGGCGGCCCGCACGTACGACGAGGCTCAAGCGAATCTCGAAGCTTTGGCGCAAGTCGCTAGTACGGTGGGGCTAGTCCTAAATGAGAGAAAGACCCGAGTTGTAAAGTTCTTCAACTACTTTTGGAAGAACTGGATCGAATCGCCCACGGAGGGTGATGTCGAATTCAAACCCGAGCTGATCAAAGCTGAGGGTGTCTACGGGGAACTGGATGACGACGGTCTAGCCGAGCTGGCCAAGGAGAGTTTTGAGAGGCTAGACCAGCCTGCAGGTTCCCCGACTCACTTGGACGCTCGGGATCTTTCCGCCGAGGACTCCAGGCTCCTGGGGCGGGCGATCGCCATCTCAACGAAGCAGGCGAACTCTGTCGGGCTGAAGCATGTCTCCACTCTCTACGAGTACGCGCCGCATCTGACTCATCGACTCGGCCCCTACCTGGTAGCGCTAAACGTGAAAGCCGTCGATGTCGGCCCCACGTGGGATGCGCTGGTGGGCCGCGGTCAATTCTTCAACGCCTGGCAGCGTGTGTGGTTGGTCTACGTCGCCCGAGTGTGTGGGCTGCTATCGGACCCAGCGCGCCAGGGTTGGGTCCAAACGCAGCGAACCGAAGGCGATGCCCTTCTGCGAGCCGAAGCAACTTTGGCGCTGGCGCCATTCAAACTCGCAAGCTTCGACGACATTGATCGGGCCGTGCGCTCTGAGCCCGAAGCGCTTCTACCCTGGTACGCGCTTGCGGCGAAGGCGATCCCAAACGTGAACGCCAAGCGTCTTGAGGCCTTGAAGGAGAGCCACCGGCTTGTGGAGTTGCTTCTCCATAAGCCGGAGAAGAAGCCGAAGTCATGACCAGTGATGACCCTGCCTGGTCCCTTACGGACGACGCGTTGGTTCTGATCCTCCACGCGGGCGACGTTCACGACTCGCTTCGTGCCCCCGACACCTTCAGCACACTGCGTCCGGGACAGCTAGGGGGAGCCACCGAGAGGCAGGCGTGGCCGCGAGAAACGGCAGTCCTGAGGTTGATCGCGACGGTGGAGGCGTTCGCGAATGCGGCATCCGAGTTGTCCTTCCGGCTCAAGGGGCTGCCGGTCCCCAAGGAGCCGTTCACTTGGCCAGCGCGAAAGAAGCACTACACCCTGTACCACGGCTTCTCTCTAGAAAGTTGTGATGGCTGGCGGCCGGTAGAGGCCGGGATAGACCTTCGAAACTGTCTCGCGCACGGGCTCGGGAACCTGACAGACCTGCTGCTAAAGGACGAGTCTCTGGGCGCTCGAATGAAAGAGCTCGA
Organism: Nocardioides marinquilinus; assembly: GCF_039543705.1. NCBI lineage: Bacteria > Bacillati > Actinomycetota > Actinomycetes > Propionibacteriales > Nocardioidaceae > Nocardioides > Nocardioides marinquilinus. Next base: position 213,375 of record NZ_BAABKG010000004.1, on the reverse strand, counting down.
CGTGGTGGTGAGCGGCAACAGGATGCACTTCGCGCGGTCGACTGTCCCGACGCTCGTCATTGCTTGTCGAAAGTTTGTCCGAAGCTTGGAACAGCAGCTCGTCGCGCAGTTGTAGTAGCCGCACCGCCTTGGTTTGCCGACCAGATGCCAGGCCAGGACGTGCCCGTTCTAGGTCGAGAGAGTGTGTCCTTCCGCCGCGACTGACGTAGCGGCTAGACCCTCCTGGGTCGCTTGCTATCTGTGGCCCGAAGCCGCAGCTGCACGACTGCGAAGAACCGCTGTCTCAGTTCGATTCGTCGCAAGGTCGGCGGCGTGGCTGAAGGCGGCAGCAGCTTCGACATCACATCCGGCGCGTTCGAGCAGGTCGCCGCGCACGCTGGGGATTAGAGGTGAGTTCGGGAGGGCGTCAACCGGGAGCAGGTCCAGGATCGCGAGGCCGACGGCGGGGCCGTTGGCACGGCCGTGAGCGACGGCGCGGTTGACATCAACAACGGGGCCGGGAGCGGCGTCCGCGAGGACGTCGTAGAGCGCGGCGATGCGGTGCCAGTCGGTGGCGTCGGCGGTCTCGGCGCGGGCGTGCTGGGCGGCAATGGCGGCCTGGAGGAAGTAGCGGCCCACCGGCGTACCCCCGGCAGCGAAGCGGTCTGCTGCGGCGAGGGCGGTGAGGCCGCTGCGCAATTGGGTGCGGTCCCAGCGGGTTCGGTCCTGGGCCTCCAGCAGCACCGGGGCGCCGTCGTCGTCCAGGCGGGCCGGCATGCGGGAGGCCTGCAGCTCGCAGAGCGCCTGCAGTCCGAGCACCTCGGGCTCCTCGGGTGCCAACGAGGAGAGCAAGCGGGCGAGGCGGATGGCCTCGTGGGCCAGCTCGGGGCGCATCCAGTCCTCGCCAGCCGTGGCGGCGTACCCCTCGTTGAAGATCAGGTAGATCACGGCCATGACGTCGTCCAGGCGATCGGAGCGCTCGGCGCCCGTGGGCAGGTCGAGCTGGACGCGGGCGTCGGCCAGCGTGCGCTTGGCGCGCGAGATGCGCTGCCCCACTGCCGACTCCGCGGCCAGGAAGCCGCGGGCGATCTCGGCGGTGGTCAGGCCGCCCACCAGCCGCAGCGTCAGCGCCGCCCGCGACTCCGGCGTCAGCGCGGGGTGGCAGGTCAGGAATATCAGCCGCAACACGTCGTCCTCGATGTGGTCGACCTGCGCGTCGAGATCGGGCATCTCCTGTCCCTCCCTCCCCTGCGCGTGCTCCAGCTCGACGACCTTGCGGCGCAGCGTCTCGGCGCGGCGGACATGGTCGACGCCGCGCCGCTTCGCCGTCGTCATCAGCCACGCGCCCGGGTTGTCGGGCACCCCGGACGCCGGCCACTGCTCCAGCGCGGCCACCAGCGCGTCCTGCGCGAGGTCCTCGGCGAGGTCGACGTCACGCGTCATCCGCACGAGGGCGCCGACGAGGCGGGCCGACTCGGCCCGCCACGCGGCGTGCACGGCCTGCGCCGCGCCGTCGTCCCTCGTCTGCGTCGGCACCGCGCCAGCGTAGTGAGCCTGCTCAGTCGGTGGGCTCCTCCGGGGCCTCGGAGATTTGGCGCAGCGTCGAGATCACGGTGATCTCGGGCCAGTGCTTCGCGTGCAGTTCGGCGAACAGCTTCTGGTCGGCGATCGCGTCCTCGACGGTGTCGTACTGCAGCAGCGACCAGCCGCCCACGACCTCCTTGGCCTCGGCGTAGGGGCCGTCGACGCGGCTCACCTCGCCCTTGCGCACGACGTAGTTCACGGCGTCCTCGGTGCCGAACAACCCGCCGCCGTCGACGAAGACGCCGTTCGCGGCGCGCTCGCCGATGTAGGCGTCCATGGCCTCGAAGAGCGCCTGGGGCGGGTTGGTGTCGAGGTTCTCCTCCATGCGGACGAAGCCCATGAAGCGCGGCATCTGGATCACTCTCCTGTGTGTTGGTTCCGGTTGGGTTCGTGGGTACGTCGAACGGGGGCGTCAGTCTTCGACATCGGGGTCAAAGGTTTTTCTCTCGATGTCGTTCGGGTGCGTTGGGTGGGTTCGGCCGGGCCCTTCGCCGACCTCAGGGTCCGCATGGCCGGGCCGGGTGAGCAAGGCCAGTGGTTTCGAGGTTCGTCGCCGGGGCTCCTCGCACCTCGACCATCGTCAGTGGGCCCTTTGACAGGCTCAAGGTCCGTCCCGCATGACCGGTGTCATGGGGGGCGTGACCTGCAGACATGGTCTGGGGCGGATCGGTTGGCAGGGCGGGCCAGGACTGAGGAAATGGTCTTGGCCGCACCGAGTGGCCACCAACCGGGCCAGATGGCCCACGACGAAAGGGTTCACCATGACCAAGAACGACGCCTTCGCCGCCTTCGACATCGACGAGCTGGAGGTCCTCGAGACCGCGCAGGGCACCGCCCTCCCCGAGATGGGCGCCTCCTCGGGCTCCATCGGCACCTCGAGCTCCTCGAGCTCGACCTGCTCGGCCTGCTGATCGGTGAGGGAGCGGGAGCCGGCCCCACGATGCGTGTGGAGCACCCTGTAGCCCTCTGAACAGACGATGCGCCCGTTGCGTTCTGCCGAACGCGACGGGCGCATTGTCGTGTGCTCTGAAAGTTGCTGTCCGGTGATGCGTACCGGGCAGGAGGCCCACGATACCCCCTGCCCGGCGCCGCCGGAGCGGATCAGGTGTTCACGAGCGACCAGCCCGGCGCCAGCTCGTCACCCTGCGAGACGTCGAGCGCCGGCCGCGAGCCGAGGATGAAGTCGCCCACCGACGACTCGCTGAGGTAGTCGAGCCCGAACGCGCGGGCCGCGAGGTCGGCGTCCCCGTTGCCCAGGCCGCACGGCGCGAGCCCCATGGCCGTCGCGACCAGGTACATCGTCTGGTAGACGACGCCCGTGTGCCGCAGCGTCGTGGCGTAGGCGATGCTGCGGTACTTCCACGAGACCCGCGCGAACCGCGCCGCCATCGTCACCAGCACGTCGGGCACCGTCTCGAGGCCGACGGCGGCCGAGGCCACGTTGAGCATCAGCTCGGCGTCGCGGTCGAGGTCGCCCACCGTCACCAGCGCGTGGCCCACCGGGTCGTAGTAGTAGCGCCCCGGCGCCAGGCCGGCGCAGCGCCGCACGGTGAGGAACAGCTCGAGCTCGTAGGAGCCGCCACCGCTCGGGTAGGGCCGCGAGACCCGCTGCTCCTCCCCCGGCGACGTCGGTTCGTAGGCCGCCCGCACCCGCGCCGTCCGGTAGAGGAACTCCCCCAGCTGGGCCAGCGTCATCGGCTCGTCGCCGTAGCCGCGCACCGACCGCCGGGTCTCCAGCGCCTCGGTGAGCGTGGGGTCGGCGGCCGCGACGTCGTCCAGCACCGGACGCAGCAGCGGCACGCGGACGCCGTCCGGCACCGGCCGCCGCGCGGGCAGCGGGTCGATCTCGCCGACGTAGGGGTAGGCCGCGCCGTGCACGGCGTCGAAGCGGCCCGAGCGCACCCGCGAGTGCATGAGCAGGTCGTGGAAGTCCCACTGCCGCAGCACGGGGTCGCTCTCGGAGGCGAACCGCCCCTGGTCGTCGGCCCGCTCGACGACTCCGGCGCCGACGAGGTGCGCCAGCACCGCGTGGACGTCGGGGTCGTCGCCCAGCTCGGACGCCGCCCGCCCCCGGCCTAGCGCTGGCACCAGCCGCGCCAGCGCGCCTTCGACCACGAACCGGGTCGTGGCCAGCGGCGACTCCAGCACCAGCGCGTCGCCGTGCGGCCGCAGCAGCGCGAACTTGCTCAGCCGGACGACGTCGTCGGCTGCCACCGGCGCCGGCGTCGGCCAGGCGCCGCGCGCGGTCTGCTCGGCGGACAGCACGACGGTGCCGTCGGCGCGCCACCACTGCCGGGCGACGCGGTGCCCGAGCCGGTCGAGGACGACGTCCAGCGCGGCCCGGCCGCGGGGGCCCAGCTCGCGCTCGACGGCGTCGAGGTCGAGCGGTCCGTCGACCATCCGCTCGAGCAGGTCGAGCAGCGGTGCGGGCAGGGGCCGCAGCACGGTGGCGGTGCCGGCCTCGCCGGCGACGGCGACGCCGTCCTCGAGCCGGCGCAGCACCGTGCCGCGCTTGAAGGTCGGGCCCCAGTGCAGGGGCGGTGAGGTGGTCGTGGGTGTGGGCGCCTCGGGCGCGCGCGTGGTGATCATGCCGCCGACGCTGGCACCTCCGCACGCGCGCGAGGCCCGCCCCGGCGCCCGGCATGACGGGTGTCACGGCCCGCATGACCCCGGGCCCCGGACCCGGCCCGACGACGTCCACGAGCGGCGCTCGCTGCCTAGCGTCCCGAAGCAGTCAGCCACACACCGTCCGAGCCAGGAGTCACGATGTCGAACCAGGCCAGCCGCTTCATCACCCGCCGCCGCGCGCTGCACGCCGGGGCCGCGATGAGCGGTCTCGTCGCCGCGCCGGTGGTCGCGAGCCGGCTGAACGGCGCCGAGCCGGCCCACGCCGCCCCCGCGCCCGCCGCCGGTCACGGCGGCCACAACGGGCACAGCGGGCACGACATGGCCGGCATGGAGGGCATGCCCGGCATGACCGACCCCGGTCCGGCCCACCCGGCCGTCGCCGCCGCGGCCGCCGCCAAGTTCACCCGCGAGCTGCCGCTGCTGAAGACCCGCCAGCCCACCGCGCGCACCAATGGCACCGACGTCTACGCCACCCGCATCGTCGACGGCACCGCCGACATCCTGCCCGGCGTGAAGAGCCGGGTGCGCACCTACGACGGCGACTTCGCGGGCTCGATCATCCGCGCCGAGCGCGGCCGCCGCGTCGTGATGGTGCACCAGAACAAGACCCCCGACCCCTCGCAGGTGCACCTGCACGGCGGCGTCACCCCGCAGCGCTGGGACGGCGGCCTCATGGACAACATCGAGCCCGGCGGCTTCCGCGAGTACGTCTACGCCAACGACCAGCCCGGCGCGACGCTGTGGCTGCACGACCACGTGCACCACGCCCACGCCGCCAACGTCTTCCGCGGCGTCGCCCGCCCCTACCTGCTGCACGACCCCGCCGAGGACGCCTTCAACCTGCCGTCGGGCGAGTTCGACCAGACCCTCGTGCTGCGCGACGCCCGCTTCGACGCCAACGGCGACCTCGCCTACCTGATGGACGACGCCGAGGGCCGCTCGACGATCCTGGTCAACGGCGTCCCGTGGCCGGTGATGCGGGTCACGGCCCGCAAGTACCGGTTCCGGTTCGTCAACGCCGCCAACCTGCGCTTCTTCGTCATGGCGCTCTCGAGCGGGACGCCGTTCACCCAGATCGGCGGGGACGGCGGCCTGCTGCCCGCCCCGTGGCAGGCGCCCGTCGTCGCCATCTCACCGGGCGAGCGCGCCGAGGTCGTCGTCGACTTCTCGGCCTTCCCGAAGGGCACCCGGCTGACGCTCGACAACTACATCGGCCCCGGCCCCGAGGCCGACGTCGGCAAGGTGATGGCGTTCGAGGTCGGCGACCCCGCCCCCGACACCAGCTCGGTGCCGGCCAGCCTCGTGCCGCTGCCGGCGCTCGCGGCGCCGACGGTCAAGCGCCGCTTCGAGCTGGCGATGGGCGAGCCGGGCAGCGGCGACATGACCGCCACCATCAACGGCCAGGTCTTCGACCACGACCGCATCGACACCACCGTGCGCTGGGGCACCACCGAGGAGTGGACGGTGGTCAACACCAACGCCACGCTGCCGCACAACTTCCACACCCACCTCGCGCCGTTCAAGGTCGTCAGCCGCAACGGCGAGGCGCCGATGCCCGACGAGAGCGGGCTGAAGGACACCGTGCAGGTCTTCCCGGCGCAGGAGGTCGTCCTCCGCATCACCTTCGACAGCCACAAGGGCGTCTTCCCCTACCACTGCCACATGCTCGACCACTCCGACATGGGCATGATGGCCCAGCTCAAGGTGGTGTGACCCGTGACCACCGCCGTGCTCCCCCGGCCACTGTCTCCTGGCCTGGCCGCCGAGCAGCTCGACCTCACCACCGGCTACGTCGCCCGGCTCCTCGCCGGATGGGACGCCGACCCCGACCGGGACGTCGTCCTCACCGCCGAGGGCTCGCTCACCGCCGGTGAGCTGGCCCGTCGCACCCGCGCCGCCGCCCACCGGCTGGCCGCGCGGGGCGTCGGGCCGGGCGCGACCGTCGCCCTGCTCACCGTGCCCAACGACCCCGCCATGCTCGTCACCCGCTGGGCCGCCCACCGCCTCGGCGCCGCCGTCGTCCACGTGCGCTCGATGAACCCCCGCACCGACGAGGTCGAGCTGCCGGTCGAGGTGCAGGCCGACGTCCTGCGCGCCACCCGGCCCGCCGTGCTGCTGGCCGACCGCGACTCCGCCGTGCGCGCCCGGCTGCTCGGCTCGCTCACCGGCGTCGACGTCGTCACCACGGACCCTGAGCTTGTCGAAGGGACGGACCCTGAGCTTGTCGAAGGGCTCCCGACCCGAGTCGAGGCCTCCGCCCTCGCCCTCGTCGACTTCACCAGCGGCACCGTCAACGCCCCCAAGCTGGTCGCCCAGTCGTGGGGCTCCCGCGAGCGGCTCGTCGGCCGCCTCGCCGGCGACACCGACCCGACCCGCCCCGCCCGCTTCCTCAGCGTCACCCCGATCAGCCACACCACCGCGCCGATGATCGACGCCGCCCTGCTCGGCGGCGGCTCGGTCGTGCTGCACCCCGGCTTCGACGTCGACGCCGTGCTCGCCGCGATCGGCGCCGGCGTCACCGACCTCTACCTCGCCGTGCCGCACCTGCTCGCGCTGCTGGACGACGCGCGCCTCGCCACCACCGACCTCACCGGCCTGCGCCGCGTCGTCTACAGCGGGACGCCGTCGTCCCCCTGGCGCGTCAAGCAGGCGGCCAAGGCCTTCGGCGGCTCGCTGGTGCAGGTCTACGGCGCCACCGAGACCGGCGGCATCAGCGCGCTGACCCCGGACGACCACCTCGAGCCCGAGCTGCACGGCACGGTCGGCAAGCCGTTCCCGTGGGTCGAGGTCGAGGTCCGCGACGAGACCGGCGACGTCGTCCAGCACGGCCGCACCGGCGAGGTGTGGGTGCGCTCCGAGACCGTGATGAGCGGCTACCTCGGCCCCGACGCCCCTGACCGTCGGCGCACCAAGGACGACGACGGCTGGGTCGCCACCGGCGACCTCGGCCGCATCGACCGCCACGGCTACCTCGTGCTGCTCGGCCGCGTCGGCGGCGTCATCAAGACCGGCGGGCTCAAGATCTACCCCGCCGCCGTCGAGGACGCGCTCACCCAGCACCCCGCCGTCCGCCAGGCCGTCGTCGAGGGACGCCGCTCGTGCGACCAGCGCGAGCACGTGCACGCCACCGTCTCGTGCGCCCCCGGCGCCGTCACGCCCGACGAGCTGCACGACCACGTGGCCGCGCTGCTCAGCGAGACCCACGCGCCCACCCAGTTCACGTTCTGGTCGGGCATCCCGCTCACCTCGCGGGGCAAGCCGGACTACCGGGCGATGCGTGCCCGGACGGAGGAGGAGCGATGAGCGGCCGCGACCTGCGCCTGCGACGCCTGCACCGCCACGGACCGCGGCTGCTCGTCGCCCCCCTCGACCACCCGATGGCGATGGGTCCGCTGCTGCCCCGCGCCCGCGACCTCGACGACCTCGTGGCCGGCCTGGCCCGCGGCGGCGCCGACGCCGTCGTCCTGCACAAGGGCGCGGTGGGCCGTGTCGACCCGCGCCACTGGGGCGACCTGGCGCTCGTCGTCCACCTCAACGGCAGCACGCCCATGGCCGGCGAGCCCGACGAGAAGTACCTCGTCTGCTCGGTCGAGGAGGCGCTCCGCGCCGGCGCCGACATGGTGAGCGTGCACGTCAACGTCGGCGCCCGCACCGAGGCCCGCCAGCTGCAGGACCTCGCCGACGTCGCCGCCGACTGCGACCGGTGGGGCGTGCCGCTGATGGCGATGGCCTACCCCCGCGGCCCGCTCGTGGCCGACCCCTACGACCCCACGCTCGTGCAGCACGCCGTCACGGTGGCCGCCGAGCTCGGGGCCGACGTCGTGAAGACCGTGCAGGTGGCCGACCCGGCCGACCTGCGCGCCATCACCGCGTCGTGCCCGGTGCCGGTGATCGTCGCCGGTGGCGCCCCGCGCGAGCGGGACGCCGACCTCGTCGCCGACGTCGAGGCCGCGCTCGCGGCCGGCGCCGGCGGGGTGGCGCTGGGCCGCTGCCTGTTCCAGTCCGACGACCCCGCCCGAACCACGCGCGCCGTCGCGCGTCTCGTGCACAGGCCCAGCCCGTGGGCCGTGACCCAGGAGGTAGACCATGACCGTCCCCAAGCTGTGCTGGCTTGACCTGCGCGAGGCGTCCGACGTCGGCGCGGTCGTCGAGGAGGCCCTGCACCAGGGCATCGACGCCGTGCTGACCGACGACCCGCGCGTGCTGGAGGTGCTGCCCCCGTCGATCCGGCGGGTGCTGGCGCTGCCGGCCGTCGACGAGACCACCGACGTCGGGCTGGCGGACGTCGTCGTCCTGCCGCACGGCGCCGACCGCGCGCTGCTGCGCGAGCTGCACCCGAAGGTCGAGATCGGCGACTGGGTCGAGATCACCGACGCCGACAGCCTCGACGTCGCGTGCCGCTCGGCGTGCAGCGAGACGTGGAGCGTGCTGCACTTCCACGACCCGACGAAGATCCCGCTCGAGATCGTCATCGCCGCCGCCACCGGCGCCGAGGGCTCGATCATCACCACGGCCGCCGACCCCGAGGAGGCCGAGATCGTCTACGGCGTCCTCGAGCTCGGCTCGGACGGCGTCCTGATGAAGGGCCGCGAGGTCGGCGACGCCACCGCGCTGCGCCGGGCCGCCTCGGGCACGCACGGTGAGGTCGAGCTCGTCGAGCTGACCGTCACCGCCACCGCGCACGTCGGCATGGGCGAGCGCGCCTGCGTCGACACCTGCACCTACTTCGACAAGGACGAGGGCATCCTCGTCGGCTCGACCTCGAAGGGCATGGTGCTGTGCGTCAGCGAGACCCACCCGCTGCCCTACATGCCGACCCGGCCGTTCCGCGTCAACGCCGGCGCGATCCACTCCTACACGCTCGCCGCCGACGGCCGCACCAGCTACCTCAGCGAGCTGCACGCCGGCAGCCGGATCACCGCCGTCGCCGCCGACGGCCGCTCCCGCCAGGTCACCGTCGGCCGGGTCAAGATCGAGACCCGCCCCCTGATCAGCGTGGACGCCGTCTCCCCCGACGGCCGCACGGTCAACCTGATCCTGCAGGACGACTGGCACGTGCGCGTGCTCGGCCCCGGCGCCGTGGTGCTCAACAGCACCGAGCTGCGCCCCGGCGACGTCCTCCTCGGCCACCTCCCCACCGCCGACCGCCACGTCGGCTACCCGATCGACGAATTCTGCCGGGAGCAGTAGGGCATCTCGCTTCTCCCCTCGACGACCACCGTCGGCTCTGCCGGCGGTGGTCGTTGGCGTCTGACGACGGTCGAGGTGCGAGGAGCCCTGGCGACGAGCCTCAGGACCACCGGCCGTCCACGCGAACGTTCCGGAGACCCCCTGCGAGGTCTCGAGGCTGCGGCCGTGGCCGGCCTCGCACCTCGACCACCGTGGGGCCGGCATGACGATGGTCGAGGTGCGAGGAGCCCTGGCGACGAGCCTCGAGACCACCGGCCGTCAACGCCAGCGCTCCCAAGATCCCCTACGAAGGTCTCGAGGCTGCGGCCGTGCCCGGCCACGCACCTCGACCACCGTGGAACCGGCATGACGATGGTCGAGGTGCGAGGAGCCCTGGCGACGAGCCTCGAGACCACCGGCCGTCCGCGCGAACGTTCCGGAGACCCCCTGCGAGGTCTCGAGGCTGCGGCCGTGGCCGGCCTCGCACCTCGACCACCGTGGGGCCGGCATGACGATGGTCGAGGTGCGAGGAGCCCTGCCGACGAGCCTCGAGACCCCAGAGCGCACACGCCAACGCGCCCGAGCTCAGACCGTCGTCCCGCCCTCCCGCTCCTGCACCGCCTTGCGCCTGGCCAACGCGATCAGCGCGTCGTAGTCACCCCGCATCAGCGCCTCGCGCTTCTTGCGTCCCCACCCTTGCACCCGCTTCTCGAAGTCGAACGCCTGCTGGATCGAGGGGAAGTCGGCCGACCACAGCAGCTGCACGGGACGTCGGCGGCGGGTGTAGGCCGCGCCGAGGTCCGGCGTGTTGTGCTCGGCGATGCGCTGATCGAGGTGGACGGTGCTGCCGACGTAGTAGGTGCCATCGGCACAGAGCAGGATGTAGACCCAGGCCATCGCGTCAGGGTCCGGGTCGCGGCGTACGCCGGCAACGACGTCCGGGCGGCCTGTGGATGGCCGCCTGGGTGCGGTGTCGGCTGGCGTCGTCCTTGCCAGGTCTCGAGGCTCGGCCGTGGCCGGCCTCGCACCTCGACCATCGTCGATCACGGTGGTTGAGGTGTGAGGAGCCCTGGCGACGAACCTCGAAACCACCGGCCGTGTACGCGAACGTCCCCGAGATCCCTTGCCAGGTCTCGAGGCTCGGCCGTGGCCGGCCTCGCACCTCGACCATCGTCAGGACCGTCGGCCTCGCACCTCGACCGTCGTCGGGCCGCGTACCAAAAACACCTCGACCACCGCCGGCAGACGGTGGTCGAGGTGTCGGGGCACCAAGGAGAAGTCAGGCCTGTTCCTTCCGGAACGCCGCGGTGCCCCACCACAGCGCGAGCACGCACAGCCCGACGGCCCAGCCGGTGCCGGTGAGGACCGTCGAGACGCCGGCCTCGCCCGAGAAGGCGCCGCGGACGGCGTCCACCACGTAGCGGATGGGCATCAGGTCGCTGATGCGCTGGAGCCAGGCGGAGCCGATGCTCATCGGGAGCAGGATCCCCGAGAGCAGCAGCACCGGCATCATGACGGTGTTGACGATGGGGGCCATGAGGTCCTCGCGCGAGGTGCCCATGGCGAGGGCGTTGGACGCCGCGGCGCAGGCGGTGCCGATGAGCAGCGTCAGCGCGCAGCCGATGGCGACGCCGCCGACCGGGGCGCGCAGGCCCATCGCGAAGCCGAGCACCACCAGGATCAGCACCTGCGCGAACAGCTGGGTGACGTCGCGGCCGAGACGGCCGACGAGCAGGGCGGTGCGGTTGGCCGGCGTCACGCGCTCGGACTCCACCACCCCCTCCCGCTTCTCGCCGATCAGCGCGAACCCGGCGAACAGGGCACCGAAGGTGCCGAGCTGCACGAGCAGTCCGGGCACGAAGAAGATGTAGGCGTTGTCGTAGCCGATGCTCTTCGCGATCGGCCCGAGCAGCGGCGCGAACAGCACGAGGTACAGCACCGGCTGCAGCATGCCGACGACCACCCACACCGGGTTGCGCAGGCTCATCCGCATCTGGCGGCGCCACACGATGAAGCTCTGCCTGAGGAACGTCATGCCGGCACCCCCACCAGCTCGGGCTCCACGGTGAGCGCGTCGGGCTCGACGCCGTCGTCGCGCAGGGAGCGGCCGGTCAGGTCGAGGAAGACGTCCTCGAGCGTGGGACGCCGCACCTCCAGCGAGGCGAGGAGGATGCCGCGGTCCTGCAGCGCCCGCGTCAGCGCGGGCACCTCGGTCGCGGCGTGGCGCAGGCGTCGTCTGACGCGCGCGCCGTCCACCTCGACCGCCCCGGGCGCATCCCCCGCAGCGGCCAGCACCGACGCGGCGCGGTCGGCGTCCCTCGGGTCGAGCACCCCGAGGTCGACCAGGTCGCCGGAGACGGCGGCCTTGAGCGCGTCGGGGGTGTCGGCGGCGATCACGCGGCCGGCGTCGACGACGACGATCCGGTCGCTGAGCGCGTCGGCCTCGTCGAGGTAGTGCGTGGTGAGCAGCACCGTGGTGCCGCGCTCGGCGCGCAGCCTCCGCACGTGCGCCCACAGGTTGGCCCGCGACTGCGGGTCGAGCCCGCTGGTGGGCTCGTCGAGCAGCACCAGGTCGGGCTGGTGGATCAGTCCCATCGCCAGGTCGAGCCGGCGGCGCTGGCCGCCCGACATCTCACGCGGGGTCCGCTCCCAGAGACCCTCGATGTCGAGCTCGGCCATCAGCGCGCGGGCCCGCGGCTCGACGTCGCGGGTGCGGCCGCCGTACAGCAGGCCGCGGTCGATCACCTCGTGCCCGGCCCGCGCCAGGCCCGAGACGCCGCCCGACTGCGAGACGTAGCCGATGCGGCGTCGCACCGCGCCCGGCTCGCGGACGACGTCGTGCCCGGCCACGGAGGCGCTGCCGCCGGTGGGCCGCAGCGTCGTGGTGAGCATGCGCATCGTGGTCGTCTTGCCGGCCCCGTTGGGTCCGAGCAGGCCCACGATCTCGCCGGGGCGGACGACGAGGTCGACGCCGACCACGGCGGGGACCTCCCGACGGGCCCGGCCGCGGCCGACCGTGAACGTGTGGGCGAGCCCCCGCGTCTCGATCATCGGCTTGGTCGATGTCATCGTCGTCAACCCCTTCCTGTCCTAGTTCCTTCTCACCAGCAGTCGATGCAGGGCGTGTGCACGACGATCCCGGCGCTGTCGTCGCGCTGGGGGGCGTTGCCCTCGTCGGCCTGGCCGGAGGCGATCCCCGGGGCGACGAACAGAGCGGTTCCGAGCACGATGGTCGAGACGAGCTTCCGCATGGTGGTTCCCTCCCTGGTGCCGGCCCTCCGAGTTGGGCCGGCTGTGACTTCACCCTCACCCGGCGGCCGGAGCGGTGTCACCGGGCACAAGTTGCCGTGGCTCCTTGTGCCCCGGGGCCCCTCCCCCGACCGGCGGGGGTCACCACGCGCCGGTCGGGTCCTCCGGCAGCCGCGGCGCGTGACAGGTCCACCGGACGGCGTCCGGCACCGCCCCGCCGGCCAGCTCGGCCAGCACCTCGTCGACGCACGCCCGCACCCGCGCCCGCGGGTCGGGCACGCCCTCGCGCAGCACGACGGCGAGCTCGACCAGCCGCGCGCCGGCGGTCATCGACATGACGTGGCCGACCACGTCGGGATAGCGCTCGGGCAGCCGCGCGGCCACCGCGCGGGCCAGGCGCCCGTCGTCCGGTGGGCCCGGACCGTCGGCGTGCAACGCCACCATCAAGATGTTCATCTCAGCCTCCCCATCGGCGTCGTGGGCGTCTGCCTATGCTGGCCAGGCGGGCATGCCTCGTACAGCTCTCGGGAGGGGCAACAGACGGACATGGCAGGTACATCACCCGGCTTCGACCCTGCGCTGCGCGACGACCTCGCCAGCCGGTTCAGCGGGCTGGGCATCACGCCCGACTCCGTGCGCGTCTACCTCTACCTGCTCGCCTACGACGACTGGTCGCTCGAGCAGATCGCCGCCGAGCTCGGGGCCGACGAGGCCGCCGCGCGGTGCGCGCTCGACGAGCTCGTGCAGCACGGTCTGATCGTGCGGGCCGAGGGGGACGACGTCCTCCACGCCGTGCAGCCGAAGGTGGCCCTGGCGCGGCTGCTCGACCAGCAGAGCATCCGGCTGCGCGAGGCCGAGCGCGGCCTGGCCGAGGCGCGGAGGGCGGCCGAGACGCTCACCGAGATGACCGACGAGCTCACCACCCTCGACCCCAGCAGCCTCGAGGTCATCGCGGGTCGCTTCGCGGTCACCGACCGGGTCTCCGAGCTGATGCGCAGCGCCCACGACGAGGTGCTGACGATGCTGACGCGGCGTCCCGGACCGGGCGCCATCGAGCACGCGCGGTCGAACGACGCCGAGCTGCTCGGCCGCGGCGTGCCGTGCCGGGTGCTGGTGCTCGAGGGCCAGCTGCGCGGCTCGCCGCAGCTGATGCAGCACCTGCGCACGCTGCACGAGATGGGCGCCCAGGTGCGGGTGGCCGCCTACCTGCCGACCCGGCTGATCGTCGTCGACCGGTCCGCGGCCGTCGTCCCGAGCAACCTCGACGCGCCCAGCGAGGGCGCCGTCCTGGTGACGCACGAGGTGCTCGTCTCGCTGCTCGTGCACGTCTTCGAGACCATCTGGGACTCCAGCCGCCTGCTCGTCACCACCACCGCCGACGACGCCGAGGAGTGGACGCCGTCCGCCCTCGAGCGCGAGGTGATGCGACTGCTCGCCGAGGGCTTCAAGGACGAGTCCGTGGCCCGCAAGGTCGGCATGTCGCTGCGCTCGGTGCGCCGCCTCATCGCCCACCTCTCCCACGAGCTCGGCGCCGAGAGCCGCTTCGCGCTCGGCGTGAGGTGCGCCGAGCGGGGGTGGGCCTACGACTCCAGCGTGCCGGCGGGCGGCCGCATCACCGCCGAGCGCCTCGAGGACTGAGCCCCGGTGACGGCCTTCCGCACTCCGCAGGTCGTCCTGTTCAGCCCGGACGTCGAGCGCGCCGCTGCGTTCTACGCCGCCCTGGGCTTCGCCGAGGTCTTCCGCACGCCGGCCGACGGACCGCCGATCCACGTCGACGTCGAGCTGGGCGGCTACCGCCTGGGCCTCGCCTCCGAGCGCTCGACCCGCGACGACCACGGGCTCGAGCCGGTCGTCGCGGGGCAGCGGGCCGCCGTCGTCCTGTGGTGCGACGACGTCGAGGCGGCCTACCGGCGGCTGCAGGACGCCGGCGCCCGGCCGGTGTACCCGCCCGCGCCGTGGCTCGGCCGGCTGCGCATCGCCTGGGTCGAGGACCCCGACGGGCACCTCGTGCAGGCGGTCCAGCACCTAGCCGACGGCTGACCCGACCCGCCGCGACGCCGTCCACCACGCCGCGCCCGCGACCGCCAGCCCGACCGCCGTGAGCTGGCCCGCGCCGATCACCGCGAACATCCCGACGTGCCAGGGGTCGGTGTCGAGGTGGCGCACGGCGCCCACCAGCCCGCCCACGACGGCCAGGCCGACGAGGGCGGACGACGTCCACTCCGGCAGCAGGCGCGGGGCCGGCTCGTGCGGACGACGTCCACGCAGCGTCAGCCACACCACCACGCCCAGCACGGTCAGCCCGACGACGCCCGAGCCGTACTGCGCCCAGCGGTGGCCGGCCATGCCGGCGTGCTCGGCGACCAGCCAGTCGACGCTGCGGGTGCCCCAGCGGTTGCGGTGGGTGAAGGCGTCCCACACGACGTGGGTGGCGGCGCCGAGGGCGAGGCCGAGGGGCGCCAGCGCCCACGCGGTCGGGCTCAGCCGGTGCTGCGGGTCGACCCGGGCGCGCACCCACTGCGGCGACACGTCGAGCAGCGCGCCGCGCAGGCACGTCGTCCAGGCGAGCAGGAGGGCCAGGCCGACGAGCACGTCGACGGTGACGACGCCGAGCGGGTCGTGCGTGACGCGGTAGCCCGCCTGCCACCGCAGGAACAGCGGCAGGTCGGGCGCCATCGACCCGACGACCATCGCCGCGAGCGGCAGCGGCGTCCATCGCAGCAGCAGCACCGCCGCCGGGTGGGCGAAGGTCACGGGCACTGGTGCAGGGTAGGCGGGTGAGCCACGCCGACCCCTTCTCCCCCGACGGCCGCAGCAACCGGGAGCGCATGCTCGCCGGCGACCAGTACATCGCCGACGACCCCGAGCTGGCCGAGTGGAGCCACCAGGCCTTCGACCTCACCGCCGCCTACAACGCCACGACCTCGCGGCAGGGTCCGCTGCGCCGGGTGCTGCTCGAGCAGCTGCTCGGCTCCGTGGGCGAGGACGTCGCCATCCGGCCGCCGCTGCAGGTCGACTACGGCCGGCACCTGACCGTCGGCGCCCGCACGTTCGCCAACGTGGGGCTCGTCGTCCTGGACGTCGCCCCCGTGACGATCGGTGAAGACGTCCAGATCGGCCCGAACGTGCAGCTGCTCACCGCCACCCACCCCGTCGCGCCCGGCCCGCGCCGCGACAAGTGGGAGTCCGCGCTGCCGATCACCATCGGCGACAACGTCTGGCTCGGCGGCGGCGTCATCGTCTGCCCCGGCGTCACCATCGGCGCCGACACCGTCGTCGGCGCCGGCGCCGTCGTCACCAAGGACCTCCCCGCCGGCGTCGTCGCCGTCGGCAACCCCGCCCGCGTCGTCCGCCCGGTCGACTGAGCGCCGGCGCACCCTGACGATGGTCGAGGTGCGAGGAGCTCCAGCGACGAGCCTCGAGACCCCCGGACGACGACGCGGACCCGCCCCACGGACCGTGAGCCTGTCGAAGGGCGCGCCGCCCGCGCGCAGGCGCTCGGCCTGCTCGACCACCGGTGGTCGAGCAGCGAGGAACGAGCGTCGTCGAAACCACCGGCCCTCCGGGTCCAGCGCCACCACACGGACCCTGAGCTTGTCGAAGGGCCCTCTACGGGAACGTCGGCGTTGACCGTGCGGGGTGTCGACGACGGCCTCGCGCAGACGCTCGGCCTGCTCGACCACCGGCGGTCTCCGGTGGTTGAGCAGCGAGGAACGAGCGTCGTCGAAACCACCGGCCCTCCGCGGGGAGGTTCGCGTGTGGGTGCCCTTCGACAAGCTCAGGGTCCGTGCGGGTGCGTTCGCGTCGACCATGCGCGGTCTCGAGGCTGGGCCGTGGCCGGCCTCGCACCTCGACCACTGTGAGGCCGACTCCGGTGGTTGAGCAGCGAGGAACGAGCGTCGTCGACACCACCGGCCCTCCACGCGAACCTTCGCCCGGCGGTGGGTGCCCTTCGACGAGCTCAGGGCCCGTGGGCCGAGCCTGCGGCGCCGGCTGACGCTCAGGCCGCCGGCAGCGCGACGACGGCGCGGGTGCCGCCGCCGGGGCGGGGGCCGAGGGTCAACCGCCCGCCGAGCTCGGCCTCGACCAGGGTGCGCACGATCGAGAGGCCGAGGTTGGTCGAGCCGTCGAGGCTGAACCCGTCGGGCAGGCCGCGGCCGTCGTCGTCGACCACGACCCGCCGGCCGCCGTCGTCCGCGCGCTCGACGCTGACCTCGATGCGGCCGGACGCCGTGGGGTCGGCGTCGTCGTAGCCGTGCTCGACGGCGTTCTGCACCAGCTCGGTGAGCACGATCGCCAGCGCGTTGGCGCCCTCCGACGGCAGGACGCCGAACGAGCCGCGCCGCTCGACCCGCACCCGCCCGGCGAGCGCGCCGACCTCGGTGACCATCGCGCCGAGCCGGTCGGCGACCTCGTCGAAGGCCACCGTCTCCTCCACGGCCTGGCTGAGCGTCTCGTGCACGATCGCGATCGAGCCGATGCGCCGCACCGCCTCCTCCAGCGCCGCCTTGGCGACCCCGTCGTCGACCCGCCGCGCCTGCAGCCGCAGCAGCGCCGCCACCGTCTGCAGGTTGTTCTTCACCCGGTGGTGGATCTCGCGGATGGTCGCGTCCTTGGTCACCAGCTCGCGGTCGCGGCGGCGCAGGTCGGTGACGTCGCGCACCAGGATCAGCCCCCCGATGTGCTCGCCCCCCGGCCGCAGCGGGATCGAGCGCACGATGAGCGAGACGGCGTCCGGTCCGCCGCCGGTGGCGATCTCGACGTCGCGGTGGGCCCGCCCGCCGAGCACGGCCGAGAGCGTCTCCTCGTCGGGACGCCGCCGCGACGACACCAGCTCGCGCACCACCTCGGCCGGCGCGAGCCCGGCGAGGTCGCCCGAGAGCCCCAGCCGCCGGAACACCGACTGCGCGTTGGGGCTGGCGTAGGCCACCCGGCCGGCGGCGTCGACGCGCAGGAAGCCGTCACCCACCCGCGGCGAGTCGGCGTGGTCGCTGCGCTGCCCGGTCGAGGGGAAGTGCCCGGTGGCGATCATCTGCGTCAGGTCGGCCGCGGTCTGCAGGTACGACAGCTCGAGCCGGGACGGCGTCCGCACCCCCAGCAGGTTGGTGTGGCGCCCGATGACGCCGATCACCGAGCCGTCGCGCACCACCGGGATCGACTCCACCCGCACCGGCACGTCGTCGCGCCACTCGGGGTCGCCCTCGCGCACGGTGCGGGCCTGGTCGTGCGCGGCGTCGACGAGCGGACGCCGTCCGCGGGCCAGGAACGTGCCCACCACGTCGTCGACGTAGGCGGTGGGGCCGGTGGTCGGGCGCATCTGCGCGGCGGCCCAGAAGCCGGTGCCCTCGCGGTCGGGCAGCCACAGCACGAGGTCGGCGAAGGACAGGTCGGCGATGATCTGCCAGTCGGCCTGCAGCAGCTGCAGCCACGCGACGTCGTCGGGCGTGAGGGCGGTGTGCGTGCGCACGACCTCGGTGAACGACGGCACCCGCCGAGGATAGGGGCCGCCCCGCGGACGGCGGCTGGCCCTGGGGGCGCCGGGCTTGGCAGGATGCGCACCGTGTCTCGGGTGAACTGGAAGCAGGTCTGCGACGACGACTTCCGGGTCCCCGCGGGTCCATCGCTGGCCGAGCTCACCGAAGAGCTCACCGTCATGCTCGGCGACACCGATCCCGAGCGCCGCGACGCGCTCGCCTACCCCACGCTGGCCACCTGGGTCGAGCGTGGCGTGTACGACGACCTGCTGCCCGCGCTCGGTGACGGCATGGCGGCCGGGCTGCGCGCCGGCATCGGCGAGGAGGGCACCGACAGCGTCTTCCGCCGCTCGTTCTCGGCGCTGGTGCTGGCCGAGTGCATCACCCGCGACAACGGCCGCCCGCTGGTGCTCGGCGGCAAGGTGCTGCAGTGGGGCGACGCCATCGCCACCTGGCTGCTGCGCGAGCAGGACGTGCGCGGCTACGTGCCCGGCAAGGGCTGGGCGCACGCCGTCGCCCACGGCGCCGACGCCCTGGGCGCCCTCGCCGCCTCGCCCCACCTCGCCAAGCCCGAGCTCACCGTCGTCCTGGACGTCGTCGCCGACCGCCTGCTGATGCCCCTCGGGTCGCCGTTCGCCCACGGCGAGCCCGACCGCCTGGTCGGCACCACGATGGCCGTGCTGCGCCGGGGCTCGGTGCCGATGACGGTGCTCGAGCCGTGGGTCAACCGCATCGCCGCCGGCGCCTCGCCGTTCTCGCGGGCCGAGGACAGCGACCCCTTCGTCCCCACCGCCGGCGCCCAGGCCTTCCTGCGCTCGCTCTACCTGCGACTCGCCCTCGGCGGCCGCCCGCCGACGGTGCGCGCCGACCTGATGCTGGTGCTGGTCGGCCTGCTGCGCGAGACCAACCCCGCGCTGCGCCACCCGTAGGCCCGCCGGGACGTCGTCCGCGCGCGTTCACGTGCCCGGCCGGTGGTCTCGAGGCTCGTCGCCAGGTCTCCTCGCACCTCGACCGTCGTCAGGGTCCGGCCCTGACGGTGGTCGAGGTGCGAGGCCGGCCACGGCCGAGCCTCGAGACCCCTCGCCGTCCACGCGAACGTCCCCGCAGACGACCGACCCCCGGTGGTCGAGCAGGCCGAGCGTCTGCGCGAGGCCGTCGTCGAGACCCCGCACCGTCAAGGCCGACCTGACCCCACGGACCCTGAGCTTGTCGAAGGGCACTCCCGCGCGAACGTTCGCGAAGAGGGCCGGCGGTCTCGAGGCTCGTCGCCAGGGCTCCTCGCACCTCGACCATCGTCAGAAGCCGGGCCCCACGATGGTCGAGGTGCGAGGCCGGCCACGGCCGAGCCTCGAGACCCCTCGCCGTCCACGCGCAGGTTCCTGCTCACCCCCTACTCGGCGGTAGCGACGACCGCCGGGTGGATAGCCTGCCGGGCATGACCGACCTCACCGGGCACGCGGGCGAGCACGCCGTCGCGGCCGCCCAGGCCCACGGCGTCGAGACGATGTTCACGCTCTCCGGCGCCCACGTGTTCCCGATGTACGACGGCGCGGTCAAGGCCGACCCGCCGATGCGGCTGCTCGACGTGCGGCACGAGCAGACGGCCGCCTTCGCCGCCGAGGCCACCGGCAAGCTGACCCGCGTGCCGGGCCTCGCGGTGCTCACCGCCGGCCCCGGCGTCACCAACGGCGTCAGCGCCATCGCGCAGGCCCAGTTCGCCGGTTCGCCGATGGTCGTCGTCGGCGGCCGCGCCCCGCAGAACCGCTGGGGCAGCGGCAGCCTGCAAGAGCTCGACCAGCCGCCGATCCTCGCCTCGGTCTCCAAGCACGCCGCCACCCTGGCCACCGCCGCCGAGGTCGCCGGCGGCATGGACGAGGCCTTCCGGCTCGCCGGCTCCTCCCACCGCGGCCCGGTGTTCGTCGACGTCCCGATGGACGAGTTCTTCAACTCCGCCACCTCCGACGCACCCACCGGCCACCGCGCCGAGCCGATCGAGCCCGACGGGGACGCCGTGGCGAAGGTCGCGCGGCTGCTCGCCGAGGCCTCGCGTCCGCTGCTGGTGCTCGGCACCGACGTGTGGGCCGACGGCGCCGAGGTCGCCGCGCTGCGCCTGGTCGAGCAGGTCGGCCTGCCCGCCCTCACCAACGGCATGGGCCGCGGCGTCATCCCCGGCGGCCACCGGCTGCTGGTCACCAAGGCGCGCAGCAAGGCGCTCAAGGAGGCCGACCTGGTCGTCGTGGTCGGCACGCCGCTCGACTTCCGCCTCGGCTACGGCGTCTTCGGCGACCCCGAGGCGCCGGCGCGCGTCGTCCACGTGGCCGACTCCCCCGGCCAGGTCTCGCGCCACGCCGACCTGGCGGCCTCGGTCGCCGGCGACCTCACCCAGGTCTTCGACGGCCTGCAGGCCGCCCTCGAGCGCGGCCGCAAGCCCGACTGGGGCACCTGGACCAGCGACCTGCAGGACGCCGTCGCCGCCGGCGTCGAGCGCGACCGGGCGCTGCTCACCGCTGAGGCCGACCCGATCCACCCCGCCCGCATCTACGGCGAGCTCGTGCCGCGCCTGGCCGAGGACGCCGTCGTGATCGGCGACGGCGGCGACTTCGTCAGCTTCGCCGGCAAGTACGTCGAGCCGAAGCGCCCCGGCGGCTGGCTCGACCCCGGCCCCTACGGCTGCCTCGGCGCCGGCCTCGGCGCCGCCATCGCCGCCCGGCTCGCGCGGCCGTCGTCCCAGGTGTGCCTGCTGCTCGGCGACGGCGCCGCGGGCTTCTCCCTCATGGACGTCGACACCCTGGTGCGGCACGACCTGCCGGTGGTCATGGTGATGGGCAACAACTCCGCGTGGGCGCTCGAGAAGGGCCCGATGCAGATGCTCTACGGCTACGACGTCGTGGCCGACCTCGCCCAGCAGACGCGCTACGACGAGGTCGTCAAGGCCCTCGGCGGCGCCGGCGAGACCGTCACCGACCCCAAGCAGATCGGCCCGGCCATCGACCGCGCCTTCGAGGCGAACGTGCCCTACCTGGTCAACGTGATCACCGACGTCGAGGCCGCCTACCCGCGGGCCACGTTCGGGATCTGAGTCGTGCGGCTGCGCCGGCTTGAGGACGCCGACCACGACGCCGTCCGGCGGATCCTGCTCGCCGCCTACGCCGACCACCTCGCCGTCGAGGCCGACTACCGCAGCGAGCTGACCGACGTCGCCCGCCGCGACCGCGAGGCCGAGGTGTGGGTCGCCGAGGACGACGACGGCGCGGTCGTCGGCACGGTGACCGTCTGCCCGCCCGACTCGCCGTGGCGCGAGATCGCGCGCCAGGGCGAGGGTGAGTTCCGGATGCTGGCCGTCGACCCCGCCCGGCAGGGCGAGGGCCTCGGCCGCGCCCTGACCCGCCTGGTGGTCGACGAGCTCGACCGGCGCGGCGACCGTGCGGTGGTGCTGTCGAGCACCGACACCATGCACACCGCCCACCGCCTCTACGAGAGCCTCGGGTTCGTGCGCGAGCCCGAGCGCGACTGGAAGCCGAACCCCGAGGTCTCGCTCCTCGCCTACCGCAAGGACCTGTGATGCCCGAGACGCCCGACCCGGCCGCCACGCTCCGCTTCACCGTCGGCGACGACGACACCGCCGCCGCGGTCGGCTCCGGCTCGCTGCCGGTGCTCGGCACGCCGCGGGTGCTGGCCTGGTTCGAGGCCGCCACCTGTGCCGCGATCGACCCCACGCTGGACGACGGCGCCACCTCGGTCGGTACCCGCGTCACGCTCGAGCACAGCGCCGCCTCGCCGGTCGGGCAGGAGGTCGAGGTGACGGCGTCCCTGGCCTACGTCGACGGCCGGCTGCACCGCTTCACCGTCGCCGCCCGTCACGTGGACGACGGCACGCCCGGCAAGGTCGTCGCCACCGGCGAGGTGACCCGCGTCGTCGTCGACGCCGAGCGGTTCCTGGCCCGGATTGGTCCGAGGCCGTCCGACCTGGGATGATCGAGGGTCTGACGTCGACGCGACCAGGAGGTCACCATGGGCAAGACCGGCCGCAAGCGCCGCGCGCGCCGCAAGAAGAAGGCGAACCACGGCAAGCGCCCCAACGCCTGATCAGTCCGCACTGATCCACGAGCCCCGGTCGATCCGACCGGGGCTCGTTGCTGTTCGTGGGGCTGTGGCCCTTCGACGAGCTCAGGGTCCGTGGCTTGGGTCGGCCTCGAAGGGCCCGTGGTCTCGAGGCCCGTCGCCAGGGCCCCTCGCACCTCGACCATCGTGATCGACGATGGTCGAGGTGCGAGGCCGGCCACGGCCGAGCCTCGAGACCCAGCGACCTCCGGGGCGGGCTCAGCGCTCGGTGATGCGGACCTGCACCTCGCGGATGCGCAGCCGCACGCGGTCGCGCAGGTCGGCGGGGGCGGTCTCGGCGCACGACCGCGCCACGACCATCTTCACGGTGCGCTGGAGGTCGTACTTCTCCAGGCACGGGTTGCACGAGTCGAGGTGCTGGCGCACGGCCACGCAGTCGGCCTGGTCGAGCTCGTTGTCGAGGAAGTAGACCATGCTCTGCAGCACGTCGGCGCACTCGTCGTCGCTGGGCGTCGCCCCGGTCTCGGCGGCCATCAGGCGTCCTTCCCGGCCGGGCCGACCGTGGCGGCCGGCAGCAGGTCGTGGGCCCGCACGTAGTCGGCGAGCATGTCGCGCAGCTGGCGGCGTCCGCGGTGCAGACGTGACATCACGGTGCCGATCGGCGTGTCCATGATCTCGGCGATCTCCTTGTAGGCGAACCCCTCGACGTCGGCGAGGTAGACCGCCAGGCGGAACTCCTCGGGCAGCCGCTGCAGCGCGTCCTTCACCTCCGAGTCGGGCAGGTGCTCGAGCGCCTCGGTCTCGGCCGACTTCAGGCCGGACGACGAGTGGGCCTCGGCCCGCGCGAGCTGCCAGTCCTCGACGTCGCCGCTGTCACCGATGGTCGACTGCTGCGGCTGGCGCTGCTTCTTGCGGTAGTTGTTGATGAAGGTGTTGGTGAGGATCCGGTACAGCCAGGCCTTGAGGTTCGTGCCGGGCTTGAACTGGTGGAAGGCCGAGAACGCCTTCGCGAAGGTCTCCTGCACCAGGTCCTCGGCGTCGGAGGGGTTGCGGGTCATCCGCATCGCCGCGCCGTAGAGCTGGTCGAGGTAGGGCAGGGCGTCGCGCTCGAAGCGCAGCGAGCGCTCGGCCTCGGACTCGGTCGCGGGGTCGACGGGCTCGATCGGCTCGAGGGGGTCGACCGCACTGTCGGGAAGCTGTGTCATCGGCGCCCAGCCTACGTCGACCGGGGTCGTCACCGGTCGCTCCAACGTTGCCATCACGCTCTCCAGAACGCCCTACAGACGGCGCACATTCCCCACGACCTCCCGCACGACCCACTCGAGGGTCGACTGCACGAGCACGTCGAGGGCGTCGTCCTGGCTCACCTCGGCGCGCTTGGGCACCCGGAAGGAGTGGTCGGCCGCCGGGACGACGACCACCTCGACGTCGTCGGGGAACTCCTGCGGGGTGCCCATGGTGTCGCGCTCGCCCTGCACGACGAGGGTGCGCACGCGGGCGCCGCGCAGCTCGGGCAGCCGTGACTTCTCCGGCCGGCCCGGCGGGTGCAGCGGGAACGCCAGGGCGAGACAGCCGACGGCGCCGAGCCGCTTGGCGGTGCGGGCGGCCGAGCGGGCGCCCGCCGAGCGCCCGCCCACCACCAGCGGCGAGCGGGTGCGCAGCCGGCTGGCCCCCGCCGTGAGTCCCTCGTCGAGGACGGCCGGCGCCGGCGCGACCTTGCGGCCCGCCCGCACCCACGGCTGCTCGAAGCGGGTGACGGTGATGTCGTGGCGCGGCAGGTTCTCGGCCAGCGCCAGCAGGTCGGGGGTGTCGATGCCCGCGCCGGCGCCGTGGCCCAGCAGCAGCGTCGCCACCGGGCTGCGGGCACGGTGCGTCACCAGCCGCCCCTCGCCGTGGGGCGTGGCGACCATCAGCTCGGACGGCGTCACGCGGCCGCCCCCTCGCGGGCGCTCACCGGGCGTGCTCCGCCGCGTCGGGCGGGACGTCGTCCAGCGGCAGCGGCGTGATGAGCTCGGGGCCGTTGTTGCGCACGTTGCCCACGGCCGTCGAGACCGGGAACGCCTCGAGCCGGCCGGGCGCGGCCGGGGTCAGCAGGTCGACGTCGCCCCCGGTGCCCGGGTCGAGCCAGGCGTCCCACCGCTCGCGCTCGACCATGAGCGGCATGCGGTCGTGGATGGCGCCCACGTCGTCCTCGGCGGCGGTGGTGATGACGGTGCAGGTCCAGCGGAAGCGGTGCGGGTCGTCGTCGTCGCGGGTGGGGTCGCGCCAGATCTCGTAGAGCCCGGCCATGGCCAGCACGCCGTGGTCGCGCGGGCGGATGAAGAACGGCTGCTTCCTCGGCTTGCCGGCCGAGGTCAGCTGCTCGGTCGGGTACCACTCGAAGTAGCCGTCGGCCGGCAGCAGGCACCGCCGCGTCGCGAACGCCTTCCGGAACGCCGGCTTCTCGGCCACCGTCTCCATGCGCGCGTTGATCATCCGGCTGCCGATCGAGGGGTCCTTGGCCCACGACGGCACCAGCCCCCAGGTGAGGGTGCGCAGCTGCCGCTGCGGCGGCTCCTCCGAGTGCCTGGACGGCGGCCGCTCGACCACCGCGTAGACCGCCTTGGTCGGCGCCACGTTGTAGTCGGGCGGCAGCGCCTCGGCGACGTGGCTCTCGGCGACCGCGAACTCCTCGACGAGGTCGTCCGGACGCCGGCTCGAGGCGTACCTGCCGCACATGCCCCTCACCCTAGGCAATCGCGACGCGAGCCGCTGCCGACGGCGCGGAGGCATCGCATAGGTTGACGCCATGAGCCTGAGCCGCCTGGTCGCCCGTCCCCTGCTCGCCGCCGGTGTCGTCTACGGCGCCGTCAACGCCCTGCGCGAGACCGACGTGGTCGCCCGCAAGGCCCAGCGCGTCACCGACCGCGTCGTCCCGGCGGCCCAGCGCGCCGGCATCCCGCTGCCCGACGACGCCGCCACGCTGGTGCGGCTCAACGCCGGCGTGCAGCTGCTCGGCGGCCTGGCGATCGCCACGGGCAAGGCCCCGCGCCTCGGCGCCACCGCCGTCGCGGCCTCGCTGGTGCCGACGACCGTCGCGGCCTACCCGTTCTGGTCGGCGCGCACCCCGGAGCAGAAGCACTCCCACCAGACCAACTTCTTCCGCAACCTCTCGATCATCGGCGGCGCGATCATCGCCGCCGGCGACACCGACGGCAAGCCGGGTCTCGGCTGGCGCGCCCGCCGCGCCGCCAAGGACGCCCGCCGCGAGGCCCGCCACCTGGCCACCAGCGCCAAGCGCGAGGCGCGCCTGGCCAAGGCCAAGGTCTCCTGACCTCCCCCGCCCTCGGATGACGACCCGGTGAGCACCGACGCCGCCACCGAGCACTGGCCCGCGCCGCGCGCGCGGGTGCCCGTCGAGGCCACCGTCTCGCTGCCCGGCAGCAAGTCGCTGGCCAACCGCGCGCTGCTGCTGGCCGCGATCGCCGACGGGCCCTCGGTCGTGCGACGCGCCCTGCGCTCGCGCGACACCCTCCTCATGGCCTCGGCCCTCACCTCGCTCGGCTCGCACGTCGACACCGGCGGCGATGACTGGACCGTCACCCCCGCGCCGTTCACCGCCGACGCCGACGTCGACTGCGGCCTCGCCGGCACGGTGATGCGGTTCGTGCCGCCCATCGCCGGGCTGTCCAGCGGCACCGTCGGCTTCGACGGCGACCCGCACATGCGCAGCCGCCCCATCGGCGAGGTGCTCACCGCCCTGCAGACGCTCGGCGTCCAGGTCGACGACGGCGGCCGCGGCGCGCTGCCGTTCGCCGTCCGGGGCACGGGCTCGGTGCCGGGCGGCACCGTGGTCATCGACGCCTCGGCGTCCTCGCAGTTCGTCTCGGCGCTGCTGCTGGCCGGCGCCCGGTTCGAGCGCGGCGTCGACGTGCGCCACGACGGCAAGCCGGTGCCCTCGCTGCCCCACATCGAGATGACCGTCTCGGTGCTGCGCGACCACGGCGTCGAGGTCGACGACTCCGAGGCCAACCGGTGGGCCGTCGCGCCCGGGCCGGTGCGGGCCGTCGACCGCCTCATCGAGCCCGACCTGTCGAACGCCGCCCCGTTCCTGGCGCTCGCCGCCGTCAGCGGCGGCACCGTCACCGTGCGCGACTGGCCGCGCCGCACCACCCAGCCCGGCGACGAGCTGCGCGACATCCTGCAGCGCTTCGGGTGCGAGGTCGCGCTCGACGACGACGGCCTCACGGTCACCGGGCCCGACGGCGGCCGGTTGCAGGGCGTCGACCTCGACCTGCACGACGTCGGCGAGCTGACCCCCGCCATCGCGGCGCTCTGCGCCCTGGCCGAGGGCCCCTCGCACCTGCGCGGCGTCGCGCACATCCGCGGCCACGAGACCGACCGGCTCGCGGCGCTCGCCACCGAGCTCGCCGCTCTCGGCGCCGACGTCGTCGAGCGGCCCGACGGTCTCGACCTGCGTCCCGCCCCCCTGCACGGCGGCGTGTGGCGCACCTACGCCGACCACCGCATGGCGCACGCCGGCACCATCATCGGCGCCGCCGTCGACGGCGTCCTCGTCGAGGACGTCGCCACCACCGCCAAGACCTTCCCCGACTTCGCCCGGTTCTGGTCCGGGTTGTTCTGAGGTCGACGGCGGTGTCGGGGCGCTACTACGAGGAGGACGTCGAGCACTACGACCGACCCCGGCGACGCACCCGCCCGCGCACCAAGGAGCGCCCCACCTACGACGACGCCGTCGACGGCGTCGTGGTCACCGTCGACCGTGGCCGGTTCACGCTGCGCGTGGACGACGTCACGGTGCTGGCCGTCAAGGCCCGGCCGCTGGGGCGCAAGGGCGTCGTGGTCGGCGACCGGGTGCGGGTGGTCGGCGACACCTCCGGCGACGAGGGCGCCCTGGCCCGCATCGTCGAGGTCGTCGAGCGCACCACCACGCTGCGCCGCACGGCCGACGACGACGACCCCGTCGAACGCGTCATCGTCTCCAACGCCGACCAGCTCGTCGTCGTCACCGCGCTGGCCGACCCCGACCCGCAGCCGCGCCTGATCGACCGCGCCCTCGTCGCGGCCTTCGCCGCCGGCATGGACCCACTGCTGTGCCTCACCAAGGCCGACCTGCGCCCGCCCGACGAGCTGCTCGAGACCTACCGCTCCCTCGGCGTCCCGTGGGTCGTCACCGAGCGGGGCGGCGACCTCGCCGAGGTGCGCGAGCGCCTCACCGGGCGCACCAGCGTGCTCGTCGGCTCCAGCGGCGTCGGCAAGTCGACGCTGGTCAACGCCCTCGTGCCCGACGCCCACCGCGAGGTGGGCCGCGTCAACACCGTCACCGGCCGCGGCCGCCACACCTCCACCTCGGCCTACCTGCTCGACCTCCCCGGCGGCGGCGCCATCATCGACACCCCCGGCATCCGCTCGTTCGGCCTCGCGCACGTGCAGCCGGAGCAGCTGATCGAGGCCTTCCCCGACCTCGACGAGCTCACCGAGGAGTGCCCGCGGGGCTGCACCCACGGCGAGGAGGAGCCCGAGTGCGGTCTCGACGACGCGCTCGACGCCGGCACCGCCGACCCCGACCGCGTCGCCTCGTTCCGCCGACTCCTTGCCGCCCGCAGCGGCACCGCCTACTGAGCGCTCGCTTCCTCGCCGACGGCCGGGGCGTCATACGCCCCGGTTGCCCCCACGGCCACCGCGTATGACGCCCGACCCGGGTGCCGGGGCGTCATACGTCCCGGCTGCTAGTGGCGCCAGCGCGTATGACGCCCCGCGACCCGGGCTCGCGCGAGTCGAGGCGCCTCAGCCCTGGACGCCGTCCCAGGCGAGCTTGGCGCCGGCGTCGCCGGTGAGCACGCAGTAGACGGCGGTGAGGACGGCGAGCGCGCCGACGCCCGCGCTGAGCCCGATGCGGACCGGGCCGGTGCGGGTGTGCAGCCAGGCCGCGGCGAACGTGACGAGCGCGAAGACGGTGACCGAGATGCGCAGCACGCCGGCGCGCGACTCGTGGGTCTCGAGCAGGTCGGCGCGCTCGGGCAGCGTGGCCGGGTCGTAGCTGGCGGGGTTGGCCTCCTCCACCGACTCGCCCGAGAAGTAGGCGACCCAGATCGAGACGAGCGCGACCGCGGCCAGGCCCACGAGCGGCCAGCGCAGCCAGTCGCGGAACGTCGGGACCGCGGCGTAGAGCACCCCGGCGATGGCAGCGAGCGGGGTGAACACCACCGCGGCGTGCACCACGAGGGCGTGCAGCGGGAGGCCGTTGATCTCCATAGGTGAACGTTAAACGAGATCGATGAGAATAGGGTGAGGGCGTGCCGGCCGACTACACCGACGACCTGCGCCTCGCGCACGTGCTGGCCGACGACGCCGACTCGTTGACGACGACCCGCTTCAAGGCGCTCGACCTGCACGTGATGAGCAAGCCCGACCTCACCCCGGTCACCGACGCCGACCGCGACGTCGAGGAGGGCATCCGGCGCACGCTGTCGCGGGTGCGCTCGCGCGACGCGGTCACCGGCGAGGAGCACGGCTCGACCGGCCACTCCCCCCGTCGCTGGATCGTCGACCCGATCGACGGCACCAAGAACTTCGTGCGCGGCGTCCCGGTGTGGGCCACGCTCATCTCGCTCGTGGTCGACGACGAGGTGGTGCTCGGGGTGGTCTCGGCGCCGCTGCTGCAGCGGCGCTGGTGGGCCTCGCAGGGCAACGGCGCCTACACCGGCCGCTCGCTGCTCAAGGCCTCGCGCATGCAGGTCTCCGACGTGCGCCGCCTCGACGACGCCTCGTTCGGCTACTCCTCGCTCACCGGCTGGGAGGACCGCGGCCGCCTCGAGGACCTGATGCGGCTGATGCGGCGCTGCTGGCGCACCCGCGCCTACGGCGACTTCTGGTCCTACATGCTGCTGGCCGAGGGCGCGCTCGACATCGTGGCCGAGCCCGAGCTCGAGGTCTACGACATGGCCGCGCTCGACGTGATCGTCCGCGAGGCCGGCGGCCGGTTCACCTCCCTCGACGGCACCGACGGACCGTGGGGCGGCAACGCCGTCGCCACCAACGGCCACCTGCACGACGCCGCCCTGTCGTTCCTCGGCGGGCCCGGCGACCACGACGGCGCCCCCGACGCCGACTGGCCCGCCAGCGGGCCCGGCACGGTCAGCGAGCTGCGCCGCCGTCCGGCCCCCACCGACGACTGACCCTGCGACTGACCCTGGCCGCGGGGCCTCCCGGCCGCTAGCGTCCGGCCATGCGCATCGGTGAGATCCTCGCCGCCAAGGGCGAGCACGAGACCGTCACGATCACCGCCGACGCCGGCGTCCGCGACCTGATCGCGCGGCTGGCCGAGCACAACATCGGCGCCCTGGTGGTGAGCAGCGACGGCCGCCGCGTCGACGGCATCGTCAGCGAGCGGGACGTCGTGCGCCACCTGCACCACGACGGCACGGTCATCAACAACACCGTGGCCGCGATCATGACGTCCGACGTGCAGACCTGCGGCCCCGACGACGACCTCGACGAGGTCATGGCCACCATGACCGCCCGCCGGTTCCGCCACGTGCCGGTCGTGGTCGACGGCGCCCTCGCCGGCATCGTCTCGATCGGCGACGTCGTCAAGCACAAGATCAGCCGGCTGCAGTTCGAGCGCGACCAGCTCGACTCCTACGTGCACGGCCAGTGAGAACGCTGACCCGTCGCTTATAAGCGACGGGTCAGCGTGAGGGTTCAGCGTTCGGGGACGAAGACCCGCTGCGACTGCTTGCCGGAGGCGCCGAGGGCGCCCTGGTCGTCGCCGTCGAGGGTGACGGTGAGGCCGCCGTCGGTCGAGCTGATGCGCACGGGCGGGACGACGTCGAGCGCGGCGGTCTGCATGAAGGCCAGCTCCTCGTCGAAGACGACGCGCTGGCGGCCGTCGCGCACGATCACGCGGGCGCCGCCGGTGGCGGTGGTGAAGGAGACCTTCACGGTCTCGGCGTCGTTGCCGGCCAGGCGGGCGCTGGGGCCGCTGGGCGAGCCGTTGAGCACGGGGGTCTGCGAGAGCGGCACGGGTCCGTCCATCACCAGCCGCGCGATCGACCACACCAGGACGGCGGCCATCACCGTCGCGACGAGCACCGACCAGTTGAGCCGGCCGCGGGTGCCGCGGATCGGGGCGCCGGCGCCGGTGGCCAGCTCGGCCTCGAAGACGCGCCGCGGGTCGATCGGGGCGTCGGCGTAGCGCTCGTCGTAGTCGGCGAGCAGCGGCTCGGCCTCGACGCCGAGCACGCGGGCCAGCGTGCGCAGGTGGCCGCGGGCGTAGAAGTCGCCGCCGCACGGCGCGAAGTCGTCGACCTCGATCGCCTCGATGACGTGGGGCCGGATGCGGGTGCGCTCGGAGAGCTGGTCGACGCTCAGGCCGATGCGGGCGCGGGCGGCGGCCAGCTGCGCGCCGACGACCGGCAGCGTGGTGACGGCGGTCTGGTCGCGCGCCACGACGGTGGTCCGGTCGGCGTCGTCAGCAGCGTCGGCACGGTCGGCGGGGGCCATCGGCGTCGGCGCGGCCGGCGGCTCGGCACGCTGCCGCTCCAGCACGACCTCGCGGCGGCGTCCGCGCGCGAGCAGGCGGCCGGGCGCGGGCGTCCCGTCGTCCGGCGCGGGGTCGGTGGGCCCATCGACAGGCTCAGGGTCCGTGGTCGGCCCATCGACGAGCTCAGGGTCCGTGGTCGGCCCTTCGACGAGCTGAGGGTCCGTGGTCGGGTGGGGCGTGTCGACCAGGCGCTCGACGACGGCGGTGCGGCCGTCGCTGAGGTCGTCGAGGGCGCCGGTGAGCTCGTGCCAGTCGCAGCCGATCAGCCGCGTGGAGAGCGAGAGCCGGACGGCGAGCGCCCGGTCGTCGGTGGTGACGACGCGCAGCTCGCCGTCGGCGAGCAGCGAGCGGCGCGGACGGTGCTCGACGCGGGCCACCTCGGGCCACGCCACGCCCTGCCAGTCACGGCCGCGCCGCACCCGCACGCCGTGACGGTCGAGCACCATCAGCGGCGCCCGGGCGTCGACGAAGGCGGCGAGGTGCAGCGCGCCGACCAGGCCGGTCACGACGAACAGGGCCCAGTCGACCGCGTCGGAGGAGCCGACGGCGCGCAGCAGGTAGGCCACGGCCACGGCGGCCGCGAGGCCGCCCACGACCGCGGCGATCGGGCCGTCGCGGCGCACCTCGACGGCGTCGTCGGGCACCGTCGCGAGGTCGGCGTCGAGCTCGGGCTCGGTCACGGAGTCGGTCACGGAGTCGGTCACGGAACGAGTCGAGTCGGTCACTGCTCCCCCTGGATGGTCATGATCACGGCGTCCACCTCGTCGGGCTTGACGAGCACGTCACGCGCCTTGGAGCCCTCGCTGGGCCCCACCACGCCACGGCTCTCGAGGATGTCCATCAGCCGGCCCGCCTTGGCGAAGCCGACGCGCAGCTTGCGCTGCAGCATCGAGGTCGACCCGAACTGGGTCGAGACGACGAGCTCGATGGCCTGCACCACGAGGTCGAGGTCGTCGCCGATGTCGTCGTCGAGCACCTTGTCGCTCTTGGCGGGCGCGGTGACGTCCTCGCGGTAGGTCGGCTCGAGCTGGCCCTTGCAGTGGCGCACCACCTGCGCGATCTCGGCCTCGGTGACCCACGAGCCCTGCACGCGCACGGGCTTGGAGGCGCCCATCGGCAGGAACAGGCCGTCACCCTGGCCGACCAGCTTCTCGGCGCCGGGCTGGTCGAGGATGACGCGGCTGTCGGCCAGGGACGACGTCGCGAACGCCAGCCGCGACGGCACGTTGGCCTTGATCAGGCCGGTGACGACGTCGACCGAGGGCCGCTGCGTGGCCAGCACCAGGTGGATGCCGGCCGCGCGGGCGAGCTGGGTGATGCGGACGACGGCGTCCTCGACGTCGCGCGGGGCGACCATCATCAGGTCGGCCAGCTCGTCGACGATCACCAGCAGGTAGGGGTAGGGCGTCAGCACCCGCTCGGAGCCCGCCGGCACCTCGACCTTGCCGGCGCGCACGGCCCGGTTGAAGTCGTCGATGTGGCGGAAGCCGAAGTTGGCGAGGTCGTCGTAGCGCAGGTCCATCTCGCGCACGACCCACGCCAGCGCCTCGGCGGCCTTCTTCGGGTTGGTGATGATCGGGGTGATCAGGTGCGGCACGCCCTCGTAGGCGTTCAGCTCGACCCGCTTGGGGTCGACCATGATCATCCGCACCTCGTCGGGCGTGGCCCGCATCAGCACCGAGGTGATCATCGAGTTGATGAAGCTCGACTTGCCGGATCCCGTGGCGCCGGCGACGAGCAGGTGCGGCATCTTCGCCAGGTTGGCCACGATGAAGCCGCCCTCGACGTCCTTGCCGAGCCCGGCCACCATCGGGTGGTGGTCGCCGCGGGCGTTGCCCGAGCGGAGCACGTCGCCGAGGCTGACGATCTCCTTGTCGAGGTTGGGGATCTCGATGCCGATCGCCGACTTGCCCGGGATCGGGCTCAGGATGCGCACGTCGGCCGAGGCCACCGCGTAGGCGATGTTCTTCGACAGCGCCGTGACCTTCTCGACCTTGACCGCCGGGCCGAGCTCGACCTCGTAGCGGGTGACGGTCGGGCCGCGGGTGTAGCCGGTGACCTGCGCGTCGATGGAGAACTGCTCGAGCACGGTGGTCAGGCGGTCGACGATCTCGTCGCTGGCCTTCGAGCGGGCCTTGTGCGGCGAGCCCGGCTTGAGCACCTCGTTGGCCGGCAGCGAGTAGACGACGTCGCCGGAGAGGGCCAGCTGCTCCATGCGTGGCTCGATCGGGGTGTGCGGCGGCGGCTCGAGGGGCTCGGGCTCGGCGGGCGGCTGCGCCGCGACGGGCAGCGGCACGGGGGGCGCGGTGACCTGGGTCGCCTCGGGGTCGTCGACGGCGAGCGCGACGTCGAGCGGGTCGGGCCCGGTCGCGACGCCGTCGAGCTCGCCGGTGGCCTCGTCGTCCACGACGAGCTTGCGGCGCTTGCGGCGGGGCTTGGGCTCCTCGACGAGCGGGGTGTCGTAGGCCGGGTCGCCGAGCGGCTCGAGGGGCCCGGTGTCGGCGTCCACGTCGTGCTCGAGGTCGTCGTGGTGGCCGCGGCCGAGCGCGAGGTCGCGCAGCGCCGCGAGCCGCTCGGGCACGCGGTACAGCGGCGTCGCGGTGACGACGAGCAGGCCGAAGACCGAGACGAGCAGCAGCAGCGGGACGACGACCGCCGCCGACTGCAGCAGGTCGAGCAGCAGCGAGGAGACGACGTAGCCGATGGCCCCGCCGCCGTCGCGCAGCGGCGTGGTGTCGCCGTCGACCGGCTGCGGGTTGCCCGCCGCGACGTGCACGATGCCGAGCACGCCGAGGCCGAGCGCCGTCCAGCCGATGACCTGGCGACCCACGGGGCCCTGGCGCTCGGGGTCGCGCATCGTGCGCCACCCGGCCCAGACCAGGGCGATCGGCACCAGCTTGCCCACGGTGCCGACGACGCCGACGACGGCCGCGCGGCAGGCGTCCATGACCGCGCCGGGCACGGAGAACCACACGGCGGCGGCGGAGACGACCGCGGCGCCGAGCAGCAGCAGCGCGGCGCCGTCGCGGCGGTGCGCGGGGTCGAGCTCGCGGGCCGAGCTGCCGAGGCGGCGGGCGCCGGCCCCGACGACGTGCGCGAGGCCGAGCCAGGCCGCGACCAGGCCGCGCAGCACCGCGGTGAAGAAGCGGGCGACCGGTCCGGGCCCGGTGCGCACCGCACGCGGCGGCACCCGGCCCGTCGAGACGGCCCGCGGCGTGCGGGTGCTGGTCTTCTTGGCCGGCGTCCGCTTGGCGGGTGCCTTCGCGGACGTGCCCTTCCTGGTCGTGCCGGAGCTGCTGCTGGAGGTGGACTTCCGCGTGCTCCGGGTTCGGGATGAGGAGCCTCCGGCCGACCCGCCGCGCGTGCTGCCGCGACTGGTGGTGGACGTGCTCCTGCTCCGCGACCCCGGCGGGGAAGACGTACGGGTCGCCATGCCACCAAACCTAGGTGGTCGTCACACCAGCCTCAGGGATCACAGGACGCGTGTCGAGGCCGGACGACCGGCGTCCGCCCGGGTCGGCCCACCGGACGCGCGCACGCGCATCCCGGGCTCACCCGGCCGGGCACCGGCCCGAGCGCCGGTGCGAGTGCCGGTGCGAGTGCCGCCGACGGCCGTGGGCGGGCCCGCCCGGCCTCGTGTTCCTGCGTCCGTGCGGATGCACCGTGTCGTTTGTTGCCGGGGCGCAACAGCCGAGGACGGTCTGTCACGCGCGGGTGACTAGAGGACGGAATCCTCCTTTTTGACCACCTCGCACTAGACCGTTCGGTCGGTGGTTCATAAGGTGCACGGTGGCCGGCCCCGATCTGAGTGGGCCGCCACTCACTCACTCGGAGGCACAATCTCGTGAAATTCCTCAGAACGGGGCTGGCCGTGGCGATGGTCGGGGTGGCCCTGTCGGCCACGCCCGCCGCGCCGTCGCTCGCTGCCGCGCCCACCACCCCCAAGGCGGCGGCAGACGACCCCTCGCTCCTCTCCCAGATGCGTCAGGAGGCCGACGGCACGCTGCGCAGCTCTACCGAGCGCGCGACGGGCAAGCTCGGCTTCGTCGGCGTCCGCGGCGCCGACGACGACCTGCTGCCCGGTGTGGCCGGCCGCACGGTCGCCCAGGCCGTCTCGAAGGCCGACGGCTACCTCGCCGACTACGCCAAGGCCTTCGGTGCCGACGCCAAGCAGCTGGTGCGCAACGACGTCTCGACCGACGGCTACGGCCGCACGATCACCTACGTGCAGCGCTACCGCGGCGTCAACGTCTACGGCGCCGAGCTGCGCGCGCACGTCGCGCGCAGCGGCGAGCTGACCTCGGTCAACGGCGAGCTGGTCCCGTTCGAGGCGGTCGACACCACCGCCGACCTGTCCGCCGCCGAGGCGGGCAAGCGTGCCGTCGCCCTCGTGAAGGCGCAGCCGCCGGCCACCGACGGCGCGATCGGCCTCAAGGGCCTGCGTGCCGACAAGGTCGCCCTCGTCGTCTACAAGCGCGGCCTGCTGCAGGGCCTGACCAACGGCGCCACCGAGCTGGTCTACCAGGTCGAGGTCACCAACGGCTCCAGCGTGCGCGACATGGTCTTCCTCAACGCCGACACCGGCAAGGTCGTCAACCGCTACACGATGCTGGCCGACGCCCTCGAGCGCGAGCTCTACGAGGAGAGCCCCGACACCGCCCCCGTGTGGAAGGAGGGCGACGCGTTCCCCGGTGACCTCAACGAGGACCAGCAGAACCTCGTCCGCTCCGCCGGCGAGACCTACTGGCTCTACAAGAACACCTTCGGTCGTGACAGCTACGACGGCGAGGGCGCGACGATGAAGACGGTCAACAACGACCCGCGCATCAACTGCCCCAACGCCAACTGGAACGGCGTCACCACCAACTACTGCGACGGCGTCACCTCCGACGACGTGGTCTCGCACGAGTGGACCCACGCCTACACCGAGTACACCCACGGCCTGATCTACCAGTGGCAGTCGGGCGCGCTGAACGAGGGCTACTCCGACATCTTCGGCGAGACCCTCGACCTGCTGAACGACCGCGAGGACGAGGGCGAGGGCGACATCAACGCCCAGCGCCCCGACGGCCTCTGCTCGCAGTTCAGCCCGGCCCGTCCGCTGCTGACCATCAACGCGCCGTCCGACATCGCGAAGGACTGCCTCACCGGCGGTGCCTCCTTCGGTGAGCAGCTCGACGCCGAGGGCATCACCGGCGACGTCGTCATCGCCGAGGACGCCGCCGAGGCCGGTGGCACGACCACCGACGGCTGCTCCGACTACACCAACCAGGCCGAGGCCGCCGGCAAGATCGTCATGGTCGACCGCGGTCTGTGCTCGTTCGTCGAGAAGGCCCAGAAGGCCACCGAGATGGGCGCCGCGGCGCTGATCATCGGCAACCGCGACGACGCGCCGATCGGCATGTCGGGCGACAACCCGGACGTCGTCACCACCGTCTCGATCGGTCTGACCGACCGCGAGTCGATCCGTGACGCCGTCGAGGCCGGCGACACCGTCAACGTCACCATGCGCGACGCCTCCGGCGACGACAAGGCCAACTCCTACCGCTGGCTGATCGGTGAGAAGTCGGGCTCCTTCGGCGGCGCGATCCGCGACATGTGGAACCCGACCTGCTACGGCGACCCGGGCAAGGTCTCCGACGCCGAGTACAAGTGCTCCACCGACGACAACGGCGGCGTGCACGGCAACTCCGGCGTCATCAACCACGGCTACGCGCTGCTGGTCGACGGCGGCACCTCCAACGGCGTCACCGTCGAGGGCCTCGGCTTCGACAAGGCGCTCAACATCTACTACCGCGCGATGACCGAGTACCAGACGCCGGCGAGCAACTTCGTCGACCACGCCGACTCGCTCTACGCGGCCTGCACCGACCTGGTCGGCAAGGCCTACAACAAGGTCGAGATCGGTGGCCCCGGCGGCTCCAACGCCCCGGTGCGCTCGGCCAAGAAGATCAGCCTGGCCGACTGCGACCAGGTCAACAACATGGCCGAGGCCGTCGAGCTGCGCCTCGACCCGACCGAGCAGTGCGGTTGGGAGCCCCTGTTCGAGCAGGGCGCGCCCCAGCCCGCCGACTGCGGTGACGGCTCGTCCGTCTCGCTGCTCAGCGAGGACTTCGAGCAGGGCCTGACCAACTGGTCGCTGTCGTCGTTCAACCCGTACGGCGGTCTGACGCAGAAGTGGAAGACCGTCCGCGAGCAGGACTACTACGGCGACCACACCAGCGCGGTCGCCTACGGCCCCGCCCCCGACCGCGGCGCCTGCGACGGTGGCACGAACGACTTCTCCAGCGTCGACTACATGACCAGCCCGGTCATCACGGTGCCGGCGAACGCGTCGTCCCCGCGCATGGCGTGGGAGCACTCGATCGCCTCCGAGGTCGGCTTCGACGGCGGCACGGTGCAGGTCAAGGTCGCCGACGGCGAGTGGGAGACGGTGCCGGCCGAGGCCTACACCTTCAACGCTCCCGGCCGTCTCTCGACCGCGGCCGAGCAGAACACCAACCCGCTCGCGGGCGAGCCGGGCTTCACCGGCACCGACCCGAACAAGCTGTACTCCGAGTGGGGCACCTCCGCCATCGACCTGACGCAGCTGGAGACCCCGGTCGCGGCGGGCGAGGAGATGCAGGTCCGCTTCGCCATCGGTCGTGACGGCTGCGGCGGCTCGCTCGGCTGGTTCGTCGACAACGTCGAGCTCGTCGCCTGCGCGGACGACGTCCCGACCGTCACCGCCCAGCGCCACACCCCGGAGCCGGTCACCGTCGGTGAGCCGCACAGCATCACCGCCACCGTCACCGGCACCACCGCGGACGTCGTCGCCACCATCGGTGGCGAGGAGGTCGGCCGGGCCACGCCTCCGGCCGAGGGCGGCACGGTCACCATCGACCTGCCCACCGACCTGCCGGTCGGCACCCACGAGGTGACCCTCACCTCGGGCAGCGCGACGGACACGATCACCATCACGATCGTGGCGAAGCCGAGCGCCTTCGCGGTCTTCCAGCGCACCCCGGAGCCCTCGACCTACGGCGAGCCCAGCATCCTCGAGATGCTGCTCGAGGCCGAGGACGCCACCGGCACGGTCACCGTCCGCACCGGCGGGCAGCAGATCGGCACCGGTGAGGTCGACCAGGGCTACGCGGGCGTCGAGCTGCCCGCCACCCTGCCGGCGGGCAACCACACCCTGCGGGTCATCTACTCGGGCGACGACACCTACGCGCCGACCGAGGACACCGTGGCGATCGTCATCAACAAGGCCGGCACGACCACCACGGTCACGCAGGCCCCGAAGACGGTCAAGCGCACCAAGACCGCCACGGTCCGCGTCAAGGTCGACCCGGCCGCGCCGGGCACCGTCGTCCTGAAGTCCGGCGGCACGAGCTTCGGCTCGGCCAAGGTCGTCAACGGCGTCGCGAAGATCACGACGCGCAAGCTGAACAAGGTGGGCACGTTCCGCATGACGGCGACCTACCAGGGCGACAAGAACCACTCCGCCAGCAGTTCGGCGGTGTTCGTCATCAAGGTCGTGAAGTAGTCACCACCACGACCTGAGCTCCACCACGAGGCCCCGCCGGGATTCCCGGCGGGGCCTCGTGCTGTTTGGGGGGCCGGGAGGGGGCGGGGGGCTGGGAGCGGTGCGCCAGCCACCGTTCCGGCGTCCCGGACCGTGGCCCATGCACCGCTCGCTGGCTCGGGGCAGTTGGGCGGTGCGCCAGCCACCGATTCGGCGTGCGCGACCGTGGCCCACGCACCGCTACCCGGCCCGGGGCGGTTGGGCGGTGCACCAGCCACCGTTCCGGCGTCCCGAACCGTGGCCCACGCACCGCTCCCCGGCTCGGCTCCCGTGGGCGGTGAGCTGGTTACCGTTCCGCCCCTCGAAACGGGAACTGAGACACCGCCACCCCGACCCGACCCAGGTGGGCGGTGAGCTGGTTCCCGTTCCGCCCCTCGAAACGGGAACTGAGACACCGCCACCCCGACCCGACCCAGGACGGCGGTGAGCTGAATACCGTTCCCGACCCCGAAACGGGAACTCAGACACCGCCACCCCGACCCGACCCAGGAGGGCGGTGAGCTGGTTACCATTCCGCACCCGGAAACGGGAACTGACACACCGCCACCCCGACCGACCCCGGCCAGCGGTGAGCTGGTCACCGTTCCCGCCGGGCAGACGGGAACTGACACACCGCCGCCCCCACCCACGCGCGCAGGCTCGCCGCGCCGCCTCAGGCCTCGACGACCACCGGGATGATCATCGGGCGGCGGCGGTGGGTGTTGTTGACCCAGCGGCCGACGGTGCGGCGCACGATCTGCTGCAGCTGGTAGGAGTCGGTGGTGCCGTCGCGCATGGCGGCGTCGAGGGCGTCGATGATGGGCTGCCGGATGTCGTCGAAGGTGGCGTCGTCCAGGGCGTTGCCGCGGGCGTGGATCTCGGGGCCGCCGGAGACCTTGCCGCTCACCGAGTCGACGACCACGATCACCGAGATGAAGCCCTCCTCGCCGAGGATGCGGCGGTCCTTGAGGTCGGTCTCGGTGACGTCGCCGACCGTCGTCCCGTCGACGAAGACGTACCCGCAGTCGACCTTGCCGGAGACGGTCGCGACGCCGTCGACGAGGTCGACCACGACGCCGTCCTCGGCCACCACCACGTTCTGGACGCCGGTGGCGCGGGCCAGCTCGGCGTTGGCGAGCAGGTGGCGGATCTCGCCGTGCACCGGCATCACGTTGGCCGGCCTGACGATGTTGTAGCAGTAGAGCAGCTCGCCGGCGCTGGCGTGGCCGCTGACGTGCACGAGCGCGTTGCCCTTGTGCACCACGCGCGCCCCCCAGCGGGCCAGGCCGTTGATGACGCGGTAGACGGCGTTCTCGTTGCCGGGGATCAGGCTGCTGGCGAGCAGGACGGTGTCGCCCTCCTCGATGTGGACGAAGTTGTGGCTGCGCTGGGCGATGCGGCTCAGCGCGCTCATCGGCTCGCCCTGGCTGCCGGTGCTGACCAGCACCTGCCGCTCCGGCGGCAGGTCGGCCAGCTGCTTGGCCTCGACCAGGACGCCGCCCGGCACCGTCAGGTAGCCGAGGTCGCGGGCGATGCCCATGTTGCGCACCATCGACCGGCCGACGTAGGCGACCTTGCGGTTGTGGGCGACCGCGGCGTCCAGCACCTGCTGCACCCGGTGGATGTGCGAGGCGAAGCAGGCCACGATGATGCGCTGCTTGCTCTCGCGGAAGACCTGGTCGATGACCGGGGTGATCGACTTCTCGGCGGGCGTGAAGCCCGGCGTCTCGGCATTGGTGGAGTCGGTGAGGAAGAGGTCGACGCCCTCCTCCCCCAGCCGCGCGAAGGCGCGCAGGTCGGTGATGCGGCCGTCGAGCGGCAGCTGGTCCATCTTGAAGTCGCCGGTGTGCAGCACGGTGGCGGTGCCGGTGCGGATGGCGACGGCCAGCGCGTCGGGGATGGAGTGGTTGACCGCGATGAACTCGAGCTCGTAGGGCCCGAAGATGATCCGGTCCCCCTCCTTGACCGCGTGGTGCACGGTCTCGCGCAGACGGTGCTCCTGCAGCTTGCTGCGGAGCAGCGCCAGGGTCAGCGCCGAGCCCACCAGCGGGATGTCGCCGCGCTCGCGCAGCAGGTAGGGCACCGCGCCGATGTGGTCCTCGTGGCCGTGGGTGAGCACGAGCGCCTCGATGTCGTCGAGGCGGTCACGGATGGGCGCGAAGTCGGGGAGGATCAGGTCGACGCCGGGGTGGTGGTCCTCGGGGAACAGCACGCCGCAGTCGACGACGAGCAGCCGGCCGCTGTGCTCGAAGACGGTCATGTTGCGACCGACCTCGCCGAGGCCGCCGAGCGGGATGACGCGCAGGCCGCCGTCGGGCAGGGCCGGGGGTGCGGACAGCTCGGGGTGCGGGTGACTCACGTGGGTTCCTTTGCAGATGGGAGAGGGCTCACAGGAGCCCGGCGGCCTCGAGGCCGTGGCGCAGCGCGGCCACCTCGCCGTCGTCCAGCGGCACCAGGGGCCCGCGGACGTTGCGGTTGGAGAGGACGCCGGCCAGCTCGAGCGCGGCCTTGGCGGTGGTGGCGCCGTAGTGGGTGACGCCCATGACGGCGGTGAAGGCGGGCAGCAGGCGGCGGAAGCCCGCCAGTGCCCCGGCGGGGTCGCCGGTGAGGAAGCGGTCGATGACCTCGTGCAGCTGGACGCCGGCGACGTGCCCGACGACCGAGACCAGCCCGGCCGCGCCGTGCGCGAGGTAGCCGAGCAGCAGCGCGTCGTCGCCGGAGTAGA
Organism: Nocardioides marinquilinus; assembly: GCF_039543705.1. Lineage (NCBI taxonomy): Bacteria > Bacillati > Actinomycetota > Actinomycetes > Propionibacteriales > Nocardioidaceae > Nocardioides > Nocardioides marinquilinus. The sequence goes on along the minus strand of NZ_BAABKG010000004.1, from coordinate 172,414 downwards.
CCGAGTAGCCGAGGTCGGTCAGGCCGACGACGGCGGTGGGGTCGCCGGTGGCGTGCTTGACGCTGACGAACGCGTCGAGCTCGGCGCACCGCTCGTAGACCTCGAGCGGGATGGCCTGCCCGGTGCGCCCGGGGACGTCGTAGAGCATCACCGGCAGGTCGGCCGCCGCGGCGACCTCGGTGAAGTGGTGCAGCTGCCCGGCCGGGCCGGGCTTGTTGTAGTAGGGGGTGACGAGCAGCATGCCGTCGACGCCGACCTTCTCGGCCTGCCGGGCCAGCTCGGCCGAGTGCGCGGTGGCGTTGGTGCCGACGCCGGCGATCACGACGGCGTCGGAGCCCACGGCGTCCTTGACGGCGCGGAGGATCTCGCCGTCCTCCTCGACCGTCGTGGTGGGGCTCTCGCCGGTGGTGCCGCTGACCACGACGCCGTCGTTGCCGTGCGCGACCAGGTGCGCGGCGATGGCCGCGGTGCCGTCGAGGTCGACCCGGCCGTCGTCGTGGAAGGCGGTGGCCATGGCGGTGAGCATCCGGCCGAAGGGCGCTTCGGGGGTGACGCTCATGGCTCCACGCTATCGGTGGTCACCACGCGCGTGCGTCACCTGTCCCCGCGCGCGGGTCGGCGGCCGCGACGAGGCGGGCCTCGGAGCCGTCGCCGTGCCGCACGAGCAGCTGGGCGTGGCCGATGCCGCGCTCGCGTGCGTGGACGTCGTGCCCGAGCGCCCGCAGGTCGCGCGCCCAGGCCTCGGGGGCGGCGTCCTCGAGCAGGACGGCGGGCTCGACCCGGCCGTCGGGGCCGGGCTGCCAGGTGTCGAACCCGGTGCCGTCGCGGCCCTCGAGCGCCCACCGGGGCCGGGCGAGGGCTTCCGCGGGCGTGGCACCCGTGGCGAGCGCGTCGAGCAGCTGCAGCAGGATCTGCGGCTGCGCGTCGCCGCCCATGGTGCCGAGCGCGGTGACGGTGCCGGCGTCGTGACCGCCCGCGAGCCGCAGCGCGGGCACGAGGGTGGTGGTGGGACGGCCGCCGGGGCGCAGCAGCGCGGGCGAGTCGGGGTCGAGCGAGGCGCCGATGCCGCGGTTGTGCAGGAACACGCCGACCTCGCGCACGGCGAGGCCGGAGCCGAAGCCCGAGGCGTTGCTCTGCGAGAGCGAGACCACGAGGCCGTCGCCGTCGGCGACGCACAGGTAGGTGGTGCCGCCGGAGCCGGCCGGCCAGTGCCCCGGCGCGCGGCGGTGCGGGTCGACGGTGGCGGCCTGGGCGGCGAGGCGGCCGGGGTCCAGCAGGGCGGCGGGGTCGGCGTCCTCGTGCAGCACCTCGAGCCGGTCGCCGCCGACGGCGCGGGCGGCCTCGACGAGCAGGTGCGGGTCGCCACCGCCGAGGGCGCCGACCGCGTGGGCCACGTGCGCGCCGGCCAGCACGAGGTGCCCGGCGGTGGGCGGCGGGGTGCTGAGCAGGACGGCGTCGCCGACGCGCAGGCGGGCGGGCGTCGTCCACCCGGCCTGGTCGCGGGCCAGGTCGGCGTCGCTGAACAGACCCGGCGCGAGGGCCTGCAGGCCGCGGCCGAACGCGCCGCCGTACCAGGCGTCGCGTCCGTCGCGCCCGATCGCGGCGAGCGCCGCCGCGAGGGCCGGACGACGCCGCCGGTCGCCCGCGGCGACGGGCAGGTCGCCGACGAGCTCCTCTCCCCCGGCCACGTGGGCGACCGAGGGCAGCGCGGCGGCCAGCAGCGGCGTGACCTCGAAGCCGTCGGTGGCCAGGGCGACGGCCGGCTCGAGCAGGCGGGCGAGCGGCAGCCGGCCGTGCCGGGCGTGCAGCGCCGTCCAGCCGTCGACGCACCCGGGCACGGTGACCGCGCGCGGGTCGCCCTGGTGCGGCACGCGCCGGTGGCCCTCGGCCCGCAGCCGGGCGGCCTCGCTGTTCGAGCCGAAGCGGCCCACGGCCAGCAGCGCCTCGACGTCGCCGGTGGGGGTGCGCACCAGCGCCACGAGGTCGCCGCCCGCCCCGCACAGGTGCTGGCCGGTGACCGCCAGCACCGCGTTGGCGCAGACCGCGGCGTCGGCGGCGCTGCCGCCCTCGCGCAGCACCGCCTCGGCGGCGGCCGTGGCGCGGTGGTCGACCGTGGCGACGGCGCCGTTCACCGGCCGCTCACAGGTGCGGCACGACCTCGGCGGCGACGAGGTCGAGGTGGTCGAGGTCGTGCAGGTCGAGGACCTGCAGGTAGACCCGCTGCGAGCCGGCCTCGGCGTAACGGCCGAGCGTCTCGAGCGCCTGCTCGGGCGTGCCGACGAGCACGCCGGAGCCCTGCCGCAGCTCGTCGAGGTCGCGGCCGATGGCCTGCGCCCGCCGCGCCAGCTCGGCCGCGTCGCTGCCGATGCAGGTGACCAGCGCGTTCGACCAGCGCATCGTGGCGGGGTCGCGACCGGCGTCCTCGCAGGCGCGGCCGACCCGCTCGACCAGCGTGCGCGTGGTCTCGACGTCGCTGAACGGCACGTTGAACTCGTCGGCGTGGCGGGCCGCCAGCGCGGGAGTGCGGCGCTTGCCGCCCCCGCCGATGATGATCGGCACGCGCTCCTGGGCCGGCTTCGGCAGCCCGGGGCTGTCGGCGACCTGGTAGTGCCGGCCGTCGTAGGAGAACCGGTCGGGGCCCCAGAGCCCGGTGACGACGTCCAGCTGCTCCTCGAAGCGGTCGAAGCGTTCGCCGACGTCGGGGAACGGGATGCCGTAGGCGGTGTGCTCGGCCCCGAACCAGCCGGCACCGAGGCCGAGCTCGACGCGGCCGCCGCTCATGCGGTCGACGCCCGCGACGCTGATGGCCAGTGGCCCGGGATGACGGAACGTCGCGCTCGTCATCAGCGTGCCGAGGCGGATGGAGGTCGTCTCGCGGGCCAGGCCGGCGAGGGTCACCCAGGCGTCGCTGGGGCCGGGCAGGCCGTCGCCGCTCATCGCGAGGTAGTGGTCGGAGCGGAAGAACGCGCCGAAGCCGAGGGCCTCGGCGCGCAGGGCCACCGCGAGGAGGTCGTCGTACTCGGCGCCCTGCTGGGGCTCGGTGAAGATGCGCAGGTCCATGGCCCCACCTTGCCAGCCGACCCGGCGGACGACGCAGGGCCGCGTTAGCCTGCGCGACGTGCTGGCGATGCCGAGCGCCGGGTTCTGCTTCCTGGCCATGACCAAGACCGGCTCGACGGCCGTCGAGTCGGCGCTGGGGCGCTACGCCGAGATCGCGGTACGGCGTCCGCCGCGGCTCAAGCACATGTCGGCACGCACCTTCGACTCGGTGTGGGCGCCGGTGCTCGAGCACTACGGCCACCCGCGCGAGAGCTACGAGCTGACCTGCGTGGTGCGCGAGCCCGTGGCGTGGGCGCACTCGTGGTTCCGCTACCGCGCCCGGCCCGAGGTCGCCGGCCGCCCGAACTACACCGGCGACCTGACCTTCGCCCAGTTCGCCGAGCGCATCGTCGCCGGCGACGTCGACCTCGGCTCGTCGGCCCGCTTCGTGCGCACCCGGCCCGACCGCCCCGACGTCACGCACGTGTGGCGCTACGAGAACCTCGGCGACGCCGTGGCGTGGATGGCGGGCCGGCTCGGCGTCGACGTCCCCGAGGTCGCCCGGGTCAACGCCTCCCCCGACCGCCCCGACGACGGCATCGACCCCGCCGTCCGCCGGATGCTTGAGCGCCACTTCGCCGCCGACCTCGCCGTCTACGAGGCCGCCCGCTGAGCCCTGGCGTCAGGTGGTGACGCGCTCGTACCAGACCCGCTCGTAGCCCTCGAAGACCTCGCGGTCGGTCTCGACCCAGCGGTCGGGGTCGATGGGCGGGTAGAACGCGTCGCCCTCGGGCTCGAGCGGCACCTCGGTGACGATCTGCTCGGTGGCGAGCGGCATGGCCTCGGCGTAGACCTGGGCGCCGCCGGCCACGACCACCTCGCCCTCGCGGGTCGCGGCGAGGCCGAGCGCCTCGAACATCGAGCGGGCCACCAGGACGTCGTCGCGCCCCGGCGTCCAGGCGGGGTCGCGGGTGAGCACGATGGTGGTGCGCCCCGGCAGCGGCCGACCGATCGACTCGTAGGTCGTGCGCCCCATCACCAGCGTGTGGCCCAGGGTCAGCGCCTTGAACTCGGCCTGCTCCCCCGGGATCGACCACGGGATGTCGGGGCCGTCGCCGATGACGCCGTTGCGGGCCACGGCGGCGACGAGGATGACGCGCTTCACGGGCCGCAGGCTACGGGTCGGGGCCGCGGCACGGGCCCCGGCCCCGCGCGAGGACGTCGGCGTGCTCCGTGCGAGGTCTCGAGGCTCGGCCGGGCCGGCCTCGCACCTCGACCACCGTGGAGCCGGCCCGGACGATGGTCGAGGTGCGAGGAGCCCACCGACGATGGTCGAGGTGCGAGGAGCCCACCGACGATGGTCGAGGTGCGAGGAGCCCTGGCGACGAGCCTCGAGACCGCCGGGCCAGCCGGGACGACGCGAGCACCCGACGGCCGAGTGCCTCAGCAGGCGAACTGGCGCCGGTAGGCCTGCGGGCTGACGCCGCGGGCGCGGGAGAAGTGGTGCCGCAGCGTGGCGGCGTTGCCGAAGCCGACCTCGGCGGCGATCTGGTCGACGGAGTTCTCGGTGCGCTCGAGCATCTCCTCGGCCAGCTGCAGCCGCTGCGCGGTGACCCAGGCGTGCGGGGTGGTGCCGGTCTCGTCACGGAAGCGCCGGGCGAAGGTGCGCGGCGACATGTGGGCCTTGCGGGCCAGCGTCTCGACGTCGAGGTCGTCGGCCAGGTGCTCGTTGGCCCACGCCAGCACGGCCCCCAGCGTCTCGGCCTGGTAGTCGACGACCTGGCGGGCGATGAACTGCGCCTGCCCGCCGTCGCGGTGCGGGGGGACGACGATGCGGCGCGCCGTCGCGGCGGCCACCCGGGCGCCGAACGTCTGGCGCATCAGGTGCAGCGAGGCGTCGATGCCGGCGGCGCTGCCGGCCCCGGTGACGATCGTGTCGGACTGCACGTAGAGGACGTCGGGCCGCACGATCGCGCGCGGGTAGCGCTCGGCCATGACGTCGGTGAAGCGCCAGTGGGTGGTGCACTCACGGCCGTCGAGCAGCCCGGCCTCGGCGAGGATGAACGCGGCCGTGCAGTGGGCGTAGACGAACGCGCCGCGCGCGTGGGCGGCGCGGGCCACCTCGAGCACGGCGGGGTCGAAGCGCAGGAAGTCGTGGGTGGGCGAGAAGCAGACGAGGTCGGCGTCCTCGGTGGCCTCGAGGCCGAGGTCGACGTGCAGGTCGAAGCCCGACCGGCCCTCCACCCGCCCCGGCCGGGGCGTGCAGACGCGGAAGTCGAAGACCGGGGTGTCGTCCTCGGGGTGCTCGGGCTCGCCCCAGACCTCGACGAGCGAGCCGAGCCCGAACGGCTCGGCCTGGTCCTGCACGACGACGGCGACGGTCTTCACGCTCCGCAGCCTAGGCCGGAACTGGCAGGAAATCGACCAGGACCGGCATTCCTGCCACTGGTGGCAGGATCACCGTGGGAGCAGGATTACTGCCATGAGCATCCTGTTGATCGTCCTGGTCCTGTCCCTCGCCGCCATCGCCTGGAGCGTGCGCGCCGTCCTCCACGACGGGCCCTCGGCCCGCCCGCCCCGCTCGCACGGCGTCGACACCGACTTCGTCGCCCCCACCGTCCGCGGCGCCTACGAGCGTGCCGCCTGACCCGCCCACCCGCCCCCACCGACGACGACGGCCCGGCCCCCTCTCGGGGACCGGGCCGTCGTGGCGTTCGGTTCTGCTTCGTCGTGCTGGCTCAGCGAGCCGGGGGGCCTGGGATCAGGCGCCGCCGCCGGTGAGCTTGTCGCGCAGGGCCTGCAGCGCCTCGTCGGAGGCGAGCGAGCCGCCGTCCTGACCGGACTCGTCGTCGCTGCCACCGCCGGAGGAGTAGGACGTCGCCTCGCCGGCCTCGGCCTCGGCGGCCTTGGCCTCCTGCTGCTGCTTGACGTGCGCCTCCCAGCGGGCGTGCGCCTTGGCGTACTGGTCCTCCCAGACCGCACGCTGCTCGTCGAAGCCCTCGAGCCACTCGCCCGTCTCGGGGTCGAAGCCCTCGGGGTAGACGTAGTTGCCCTGCTCGTCGTAGGTCGCCGCCATGCCGTACAGCGTGGGGTCGAACTCCTCGACGTCGGAGGCGGCCGCGGTCTCGTTGGCCTGCTTGAGCGACAGCGAGATGCGACGACGCTCGAGGTCGATGTCGATGATCTTGACCATCACGTCGTCGCTGACCTGGACGACCTGCTCGGGGATCTCCACGTGGCGCTCGGCCAGCTCGGAGATGTGCACCAGGCCCTCGATGCCCTCCTCGACGCGGACGAACGAGCCGAAGGGCACCAGCTTGGTGACCTTGCCCGGCACGATCTGGCCGATCTGGTGGGTGCGGGCGAAGTGCTGCCAGGGGTCCTCCTGCGTCGCCTTGAGCGACAGCGAGACCCGCTCGCGGTCCATGTCGACGTCGAGCACCTCGACGGTGACCTCGTCGCCGACAGCCACGACCTCGCTCGGGTGGTCGATGTGCTTCCACGACAGCTCGGAGACGTGCACCAGGCCGTCGACGCCACCGAGGTCGACGAAGGCACCGAAGTTGACGATGCTCGAGACGACGCCCTTGCGGATCTGGCCCTTCTGCAGCTGGGTCAGGAAGCCGTGGCGCACCTCGGACTGGGTCTGCTCGAGCCACTGGCGGCGCGAGAGCACCACGTTGTTGCGGTTCTTGTCGAGCTCGATGATCTTCGCCTCGAGCTTCTGGCCCACGTAGGGCTGCAGGTCGCGCACGCGGCGCATCTCGACGAGCGAGGCGGGCAGGAAGCCGCGCAGACCGATGTCGAGGATCAGGCCGCCCTTGACGACCTCGATGACGGTGCCCTCGACGACGCCGTCCTCCTCCTTGACCTGCTCGATGGTGCCCCAGGCACGCTCGTACTGGGCGCGCTTCTTGGACAGGATCAGGCGACCCTCCTTGTCCTCCTTCTGGAGGACGAGGGCCTCGACGGCGTCACCGACGGAGACGACCTCGTTGGGGTCGACGTCGTGCTTGATCGACAGCTCGCGCGAGGGAATGACGCCCTCGGTCTTGTAGCCGATGTCGAGCAGGACCTCGTCGCGGTCGACCTTGACGATGGTGCCGGCGACGATGTCGCCGTCGTTGAAGTACTTGATGGTCTGGTCGATCGCGGCCAGGAAGTCCGCTTCGGAGCCGATGTCGTTGACGGCCACCTGGGGCGCGTCGACGTCGAAGTCGGCGAAGTTGAGAGTGCTTGTCATCTGGGAGTGGGATCCTCGGGGTGGACAACGTGTCGGGGCACGCGAGAAGCCCGGTTTCACCATCGACGAGAGCCGGTCTCGTGAGAGACCCTTTCAACAGCGAGCCGCGGTCCGCTCCGTACGGGACGACGGCAGACCTCTGGCGCAGTGGCCGAGTCTACGCGCGGGCGCGAAGACCCGTCCAACCGGCGTCGTCCGGGGGCGCGGCCGCCGGGTCGCGGGTGCGGGCGATCGCGAGCAGCAGGTCGTGGCCGCGGGCGGCGACCGGGTTGGCCTCACGGCGCGAGGCGAGGTCGACGAGCGCCCACAGGTCGGCGGCGCGGGCCAGGGCGAGCGCCGGCGCGGAGGCCACGCCGTGCCGGGCTCCGTAGGCCGCGAGGACGGCGTCGGCGTAGGCCGGCGCGCGCTCGAAGCGCAGCACGTTGCCGAGGTCGGTGAAGGGATGGCCGGCGTGGGCGTACTCCCAGTCGAGCAGGCCGGTGACGGCGAGGGTGTCCGGGTCGACGAGCAGGTTCTTGGGGTTGAGGTCGCTGTGCACCAGGCAGCGCCGCGCGACGGTGTCGAGCAGGTCCTGCGCGGCGTCGGCCACCTCCAGCAGCCCGGCCTGCTCGTCGCGCGTCCAGTGCCGCAGCCCGTCGAGGTGGGTCTCGACGTAGGTCGGCAGCGCATCGGGGACGCCGTCCCACGGCTCGACCAGCAGGTCGCGGTCGCGGACGACGAACCCGCCGGCCCGCGGCATCGGCATGCCGCCGAGGGCCGCCACCAGCTCGCCGACCGCCGTGCCGAACCGGGCCAGCCCGGCGTCGTCCAGCCGCGGGAGCACGAGGTCGCCGCGCTCCCCCGGCAGCAGCGAGGTGACCAGCAGGGCGGGCGCGAAGCTGCCCGGCGGGCCGGGCGGGCGCACCTCGAGCACGTCGGCCACCGGCAGCAGCCCGTGCACCAGCCGCAGCAGCGCGGCGTCGACCTCGGCGCGGTCGGGGTCGCGGACGCAGATGCGCACCACCACCCGCTCGTCACCGACGGCGCCGAGGTAGGTCTCTCCCGACCAGCCGCCGTCGAGGGGCTCCAGCGATGCGAGGTCCACCGGCGCGAGACTACGGTTCGACCATGCCGGACGCCGACCCGTTCGCGCCCGACTCGCGCCACCACCCGCCGCTGCCCGACTCGGTGCGCTCCACGCGCCGTCCGGTCGACGAGGCCACCTCGCGGCGGGCGAACGGGCCCGACTGGGACCGCTACGCCGACGAGTACCAGGCCACCCACGGCGCCTTCCTCGGCGACGCCGGCTTCGTGTGGGGACCCGAGGGCCTCACCGAGGACGACGCCCGCGCGCTCGCCCCGCCGGGCGGGCTCGCCGGACGCGACGTCCTCGAGGTCGGCTCGGGCGCCGGCCAGTGCTCGCGGTGGGTGGCCACCCAGGGCGGACGGGCGGTCGGCCTCGACCTGTCGTTCCGCCAGCTGCAGCACGCCCACCGCCTCGACGCCGAGACCGGCGTGCGGGTCGTCTCGGTGCTCGGCACCGCGACCGCGCTGCCCTTCGCCGACGCCAGCTTCGACGTCGTCTTCTCCAGCTTCGGCGCGCTGCAGTTCGTGCACGACATCGCGACCGCGGTGGCCGAGACAGCCCGCGTGCTGCGGCCCGGCGGCCGCTTCGCCTTCTCGATCACCCACCCGCTGCGCTGGGCCTTCCCCGACGATCCCGGCGAGGAGGGGCTCGTGGCCAGCCAGTCCTACTGGGACCGCACCCCCTACGTGGAGGTCGACGACGCCACCGGCGAGGTGACCTACGTCGAGCACCACCGCACGCTCGGCGACTGGGTCGGGCTGCTCGCCGGTGCCGGGTTCGCCCTCACCACGCTGCTCGAGCCGGAGTGGCCCGAGGGGCACGACCGGGTGTGGGGCGGCTGGTCGCGCACCCGGGGGCTCGTCGTCCCGGGCACCGCGGTGCTCGGCGCCGACCTGCGCCCTTGAGGAAAACTTGAGCAGACGTTCGGGGTTTCTGCTGCCCGAACGTGAACAGCCCGTCTATAGTTCTTCCTACCGAGCCGCTGGTGACCCGAGACGCCAGCGGCTCGGTTCTTTTTTCCCTCGACCTCATCGCCTCTTCGCGGATTCTCCTGCGGGGCCGGGGCAGGTCGTCCTAGAGTCGGGTCACCGCGCCGCTGGTGACCCGAGACGCCAGCGGCGCGGTCTCACGTTTTCGCGCGGACGTCGGTCAGTCGGCGTCGCTGGCGAGGTCCTCGTCGTGCGTGCCGGGCCGCGGCGCCCACGGCAGCTCCTTGGCCGGGCGGACGACGATCAGCCGGTCTCCGCGGGCGAGCAGCGCGACCACGGGGTCGAAGTAGCGGTAGACCCGCTCGTCGCGCACGACCGCGATCACCTGGTCGGGCAGCGTCTGCGGCTGCTTGCCGACCTCGGCGACGAGCAGCTCGCGCTCGGCCACCTCGAGGCCCTCGCCGTAGCTGAGCAGGTCCTCCATGACCGTGCCGAGCATCGGCGAGACGGTGGAGAGGCCGAGCAGCCGGCCGACGGCGTCGGAGGAGGTGATGACCGAGTCGGCGCCCGACTGCCGCATGAGCGGCGCGTTCTCGTGCTCGCGGACGGCGGCCACGATGTAGGCGTCGGGGCTGAGCTGGCGCACGGTGAGGGTGGCGAGCACGTTCGAGTCGTCGCGGTCGGTGGTGATGATGACCTGGTCGGCCTTGGCGACCCCGGCGCGCCGCAGCACGTCGCGACGGGTGGCGTCGCCGGTGATGACGGCGAGGCCGTCGGCGTGCGCCTCGGCCAGCGCGCCCGAGGAGGGGTCGACCACGACGATCTCGTCGCGCTCGAAGCCGTTGTTGAGCAGCGTCTCGACGGCGCTGCGGCCCTTGGTGCCGTAGCCGACGACCACCACGTGCTGGCCCATCTTCCTCCTCCATCGGGAGACTCGGATCATCTCGCGGCCCTGCGAGGCGAGCACCTCGAGGGTGGTGCCGATCAACAGCACCAGGAACCCGATGCGGGCCGGGGTGATGACGAAGGCGTTGACCAGCCGGGCGGTGTCGCTGACCGGCGCGATGTCGCCGTAGCCGGTCGTGCTCAACGTGACCGTCGTGTAGTAGATCGCGTCGATGAGGCTGATCTCGTTGGCGGGGTCGTTGTTGTCGTTGTAGCCGGTGCGGTCGAAGTAGACCAGCAGCACGGTGCCGACCAGGATGCCGAGCGCCATCAGCACCCGGCGGGTCAGCTCCCACCACGGCGACCGGGTGCGCTCGGGCAGCGCGATGCGGCCGCGCTGTGCCTCGTCCCGGTCGCTCACGGCCACGCGCGGAATCTATCCCTCGGCCTGGCGCTCACGCGTCACCGCGGTGCGCAGGCGCTGCGTCATCAGCTCGAGCCGCGCCCGCGCGGTGTGCTTCTGCGGGAAGACCTCGTCGAAGGCGGCGTTGACGGCGGCACCGATCAGCACCGCGAGCGCGACGAGGTAGAGCCACAGCAGCACCGCGATCGGCGCGGCGAGCGGGCCGTAGATCGAGCGGGAGTCGGCGGCGGTCACCGTGAGCACCCAGCGCAGGACGGCCGACCCCACGATCCACGCGACGAGCGAGAACGTGGCGCCCGGCAGGTTGAAGCTCCAGCTCGTCCGCACCGGCACCGAGACGTGGTAGAGCGTGGCCAGGAAGCAGATGCAGACCACCACCACGACCGGCCAGTAGAAGCCCATCAGGAGGTGCAGCCGGTCGGGCAGCGCATCGCGCACCAGGCTCGGCCCCGCCACCAGCAGCGGCAGCGAGACCGCGCCGGTGAGCACGGCCAGGATGTAGAGCCCGAAGGCCAGGGCCCGGGTCTTGACGATCCCGCGGTGCCCGCCGAGCCCGTGCATGATCGTGATGGTGTCGACGAAGACGTTGAGCGCGCGCGAGCCCGACCACAGGGCGAGCACGAAGCCCACCGAGATCACGTCGAACCGCCCACCGCCGAGGACGTCGTCCAGGGTGGGCTCGATGACGTTGGCGACGGCGCTGTCGGTGAGGAACGCGCCGCACAGGTCGACCACCGCCTGACGCACCTGCTCGACCTGCGCGGGGTCGAACTGCCCGGTGACGTAGCCGATCGCGCCGGCGAGGGCGAAGATCAGCGGCGGCACCGAGACGACGGCGAAGAACGCGCCCTCGGCCGCCAGGCCCGTGACGCGGTGGCGCAGGCACGAGCCGACCGTGGTGACGACCAGCCGCCAGGTGACGTGGCGCAGCCGGTCGAGGCGGCGGCCCGACGACGCCGCGTCGGCCCGGCCGGCCGCGTCGGGGCTGTGCGCCGTCATCCCGCCACGCTAAGGCCGCGGCCCCCCGCGGGCGGGGAGGCGGGGCGCACGCCCCCGGGCTACTCCGGCGCCGGCTCGTCCGACGCGGCGGCCAGCTCGACGAGCACGCCGCGGAAGGTGGCGTAGCGGCGCTCGCCCACGCGCTCGCGCCACCGGTCCTCGAGCCGCGCCAGGCCGCGGGTGACCGCGCGGGCGCGCTGGTCGCCGAGGCGGGTGCGCCGCACCACCCGCACCCGGGCGTCGTCCGGGTGGGGCTCCGAGGTCAGGTGGCCGCTCGCGACCAGCGGGGCGACGAGCTGGCCGCAGCCCTGCTTGGTCATGCCGAGGCGGGCGGCGAGGTCGGTGACGCTCGTGCCGTCCCGCGGGACGGCCTGCAGCAGCCGCAGGTGCGAGAGGCGCAGACCGCGCCACTCCTCCCCCGCGAACGCCGCGCCGACGTCGGCGAACAGCGCCCCGAGCAGGTCGGCCACGTGGGGCTCGTCGTCGCGCTCGCCCTTGACGGAGACCATCAAGCGACTTTACCGTCTCGAGATCGTCAAGCCGCTTGACCGATCGGGGCCACCATGACCGACCGCGCCGCCCTCGGGCCCGCCGACGTCGACGACGACCGCCTGGCCGTGATGGTCGAGGCTCTGCTCGGCGAGCCCGCCCGCGTCGTCGCGACACGGGTCGAGCCGGTGGCCCACGAGATCCCGGCCCTGACCACCGTCGGGCGGCACTGGGTGCACGTGACGGCGGAGACCGCGGCGGGCGAGCGCGACGTGCGGCTGTTCGTCAAGCACGTGCAGGCCTGGCACCACTCGCCGTTCTTCGCCTCCGTGCCGCCCGAGGCGCGGCAGATGGCCGCCGCCTCCTACCCGTGGCGCACCGAGGGCGCCGTGTACCGCTCCGACCTGTGCGACCGGCTGCCCGCGGGTCTCTCGATGCCGCGGGCGCTCGCCGTGGTCGACCTCGAGCCCGACGCGCAGGCGCTCTGGCTCGAGGACGTCACCGCGCCGCCGGCGCCCTGGGACGACGCCCGCTACGCCCGCGCGGCGCGGCTGCTCGGCCGGCTCGCGGCGAGCCCGGCCGTGGCCCCGCTGGCCGACGTCGGCGCCTTCGACTGGTCGGTGCTGCACTACGTGCACGGCCGGCTGGCCCCCGACGTCGTCCCGCGGCTGCTCGCCGACGACGCCTGGGCGGCGCCGGAGGTGGCCGGGGCCTTCGAGCCCGCCCTGCGGACGCGGCTGCGCGAGGCGGCGGGGCGCGTGGCCGACCTCGGGGCCGAGCTGGCCGCGCTGCCCCGGACGACGTCCCACGGCGACGCCTGCCCCAACAACCTGCTGCCGTCGACCGACCCCGACGGCTTCGTGCTGGTCGACTTCGGCTTCTGGCTGCGGCAGCCGGTGGGCTTCGACCTCGGTCAGCTGCTCGCCGGCGAGGTGCAGCTCGGCCGCGACCGCTGCGACGTCGCCGCGCTGGCCGCTCGCGACGAGGCCTGCCTGGCGGCGTACGTCGCCGGGCTGGCCGACGAGGGCCTCGACCTCGACCCCGCCCTGGTGCGGCGAGCCCACGCCGTGCAGCTGTTCCTGTTCGCGGGCGTCTCGAGCGTGCCCGAGGGCCCCGTGACAGCGCAGCAGGCCGAGGCCCGGGCCGCGTTGGCGACCCACAGCCTCGGCCTGCTGGCCCTGACGGACTGACCGGAGCGGCCCTCAGACCCGCTCGGGGGTCTTCTCCAGGCTCGGGGTCGTGCTCGCCGGGGCCGGCTCGCCGACGTCCTCGTGCTCGTCGAGCATCGTGGCCTCGTCGAAGGGCACCTCGCCGGCCAGCACGCTCGTGAGGCGCTCGTGGTCGTAGCTGCCGGTCCACTTGCCGACCAGCACCGTGGCGACGGCGTTGCCGGCGAAGTTGGTGACCGCGCGGGCCTCGGACATGAACCGGTCGATGCCGACGATGAGGCCGACGCCGTCGACCAGCTCGGGGCGGTGCGAGCTCAGGCCGCCGGCCAGGGTGGCCAGGCCGGCGCCGGTGACGCCGGCGGCGCCCTTCGAGGCGATCATCATGAACAGCAGCAGCGAGACCTGCTCGCCGATCGACAGCGGGTCGCCCAGCGCCTCGGCCACGAACAGCGAGGCCATGGTCAGGTAGATCGCGGTGCCGTCGAGGTTGAAGGAGTAGCCGGTCGGGACGACGACGCCCACGGTGGCCTTGTCGACGCCGGCGTGCTCCATCTTGGCGATCAGGCGGGGCAGGGCCGACTCGGACGACGAGGTCGACACGATCAGCAGGAACTCGCGGCCGAGGTAGCGCAGCAGGCTGAAGATGCTGATGCCGGTGGCCAGGCGCAGGATCGTGCCGAGGACGGCGAAGACGAAGATGCCGCAGGTGACGTAGAAGCCGATCATCAGCACCGCGAGGCTGCGCAGCGCGTCGACGCCGGTGGCGCCGACCACGGCGGCCATGGCGGCGAAGGCGCCGACCGGGGCGGCGTACATGATCATCGCGAGCACCCGGAAGACGACCCGCTGCGCGTGACCGATGCCGCGCAGCACCGGCTCGCCGGCCCGGCCCATCTTCTGCAGCGCGAAGCCGACGAGCAGCGCGATCATCAGCGTCTGCAGCACGTCGCCGGACGTCAGGCCCGAGAGCAGGGAGTCGGGGATGATGCTCTGCAGGAACTCGGTGGTGCTGCCGTGGCCCTCGGCGGCCTTCTCCTGGCCGGTGCTGCGCACCGCGTCGGTGACGCGCAGGCCCTCGCCCGGGTGCAGCAGGTTGCCCACGACCATGCCGATGGCGAGCGCGAAGGTCGACATCGAGATGAAGTAGACGAGCGCGAGGCCGCCGACCTTGCCGACCTTGGCGGCGTTGGCGACCGAGCCGACGCCGATGACGATCGTGCAGAAGATGACCGGCTGGATCATCATCCGGATCAGGTCGACGAACGACTCGCCGATCGGCTTGAGGCCCACGGCGAAGTCGGGGGCCGCGATGCCGGTGCCGATGCCGAGCAGGACGGCGATGATGACGGCGATGTAGAGGTAGTGGGTCCTGTTGCGGGGCGGACGGCGGGTCTCGCCGGCTGCGGTGGTGCTCATGGTGCCTCCCGGTGCTGGGCCCGGCTGCTCCGGGCACCGCCCAGCGTCGTGCCGACTGTGAGCCGGGTCACCCTTGTGGTCGTTGTGGTCGGCGTCACGTCTTCCCGTCACGGCCGACCTGCGTCAGGGTGGCCCGGTGCCACGACGTGGGAGGCGCGCGATGCCGGTCGCGCGGCAGGTGCTGCTGCTGCAGGTCACTTTCGTGCTGGTGCTCGTCGTGGTCTCGCTGGGGCTGGCCGCCTACGACGCCCGGCGCGACGCGCGCACCAGCGCGACCGACCGCGCGGTGGCCGTGGCCCGCTCGGTCGCCGACGCGCCGGACGTCGTCCAGGCCCTCGGCACCGGCGACCCGTCGGCGTCGCTGCAGCCGTTCGCCGAGCGGGTGCGCGCCGACGCCGACGTCGACTTCGTGACGATCATGGCGCCCGACCGCACCCGGTACACGCACCCCGACCCGGCCAACATCGGCAAGCCGTTCATCGGCGACCTCGGCGACGCCCCCGAGGGCGGCGTCTTCACCCAGGAGTACGCCGGCACGCTCGGGCCCTCGATGCGGGCCGTCGTCCCGGTGACCGACCCGTCGGCCCCCGGGCAGCCGGTGGTGGCGCTGGTCTCGGTCGGCATCCGGGTCAGCTCGGTCGACCGGCAGGTGCGCCAGGACCTCGGCGCGATCGGGCTCGCGGCCGGGCTGGTGCTGCTGGCCGGCGCGGTCGGGGCGTGGTTGATCAGCCGGCGGCTGCGGCGCCAGACCCACGGGCTGGGCGAGCTGGAGATGACGCGGATGTACGAGTACTACTCGGCGGTGCTGCACGCCGTCCGGGAGGGCCTGCTGCTGCTCGACCCGGCCGGTCGGGTGCAGCTGGCCAACGACGAGGCGCGCCGGCTGCTCGACCTGCCCGACGACGTCGAGGGACGCCGCCTGGCCGACCTCGGGCTCGCCCCCGCGCTGGTCGAGGCGGCCCAGGGCGGCACCGCCGAGTCCGACGACCTCTACCTGGCCGGCGACCGGGTGCTGGTCGTCAGCTCGTCGCCGGCGGAGTGGGACGGCCGGGCCGTCGGGTCGGTGGTCAGCCTGCGCGACCGCACCGAGCTGCAGGCCGTCACCGGCGAGCTCGACGTCGTGCGCGGGCTCACCGACTCGCTGCGCGCCCAGACCCACGAGGCCGCCAACCGGCTGCACACCGTCGTCTCGCTCGTCGAGCTCGGGCGCACCGAGCAGGCGGTCTCGTTCGCCACCGACGAGCTCGAGCTGACCCAGCGGCTCACCGACGAGGTCGTCGGGTCGGCCGGCGACCCGGTGGTGGCGGCGCTCCTGCTGGGCAAGACCGCCGAGGCGCGCGAGCGCGGGGTCGAGCTCGAGGTCGTGGGCACGCTGCCGGGCGCCGTCCCCCCGCGCGACCTGGTCACGGTGATCGGCAACCTGGTCGACAACGCCTTCGAGGCCACCGGACGACGTGTGCGCGTCGGCCTGGGCGGCACCGACGAGCGGCCCGAGGTGCGGGTCGACGACGACGGCCCGGGCCTGAGCGACGACGAGGCTGCGCACGTGCTCGAGCGCGGCTGGACGACGAAGGCCGAGCCCGGCGCGGGCCGCGGCATCGGCCTCGCGCTGGTCGGGCAGGCGGCGCGGCGCCACGGCGGGCGGGTGCGCATCGAGCGCTCCGACCTCGGCGGCGCGGCGTTCGTCGTCGAGCTCGGCCCGGGCGGGGACACCGGGGAGGACGACGCGTGAGCGGCACGGTGCGGGTGCTCGTGGTCGAGGACGAGGAGCTGACCGCCGAGGCGCACGCCTCCTACGTCGGCCGGGTGCCGGGGTTCGAGGTGGCCGGCGTGGCGCGGTCGGCGGGCGAGGCGGCGCGGCTGCTGGAGGCCGACCCCGACGTCCACCTGATCCTGCTCGACCTGCACCTGCCCGACGGGCACGGCCTGGGGCTGGTGCAGCGGCTGCGCGCCGCCGGCCGGGCCACCGACGTCATCGCGGTGACGGCGGCGCGCGACGCCGACGTCGTGCGGCACGCCGTCGCACAGGGCGTGGTGCTGTACCTGGTGAAGCCGTTCGGCTTCGCGACCTTCCGGGCGCGCCTGGAGCAGTACGCCGAGTACCGCGCCCGGCTCGAGGCGGCGGCGCAGGGCCTCGGGCAGGACGACGTCGACGCCCTGTTCGGCAGCCTGCGCCCGGCCGCCGCCACCCCGCCCAAGGGCATCAACCCCGACACCCTCCGCGCGGTCGTGGCCGCGCTGCGCGAGGCCGACGCACCGATGTCGGCGTCCGAGGTGGCCGACGTCGTCGGCGCCGCGCGGGTCACCGTGCGCCGCTACCTCGAGCACCTCGCCGACACCGGCGAGCTCGAGCGCGGCCAGCGCTACGGCGGGGGCGGGCGTCCGGAGGTCGAGTACCGCCCGCACTGAGGCGTAACCGGCTGCCCGACGACCAAGCTCGGGGTCCGTGGACGGGTCGGCCTCCGAGGGGCCGGTGGTCTCGACGACGCTCGTTCCTCGCTGCTCAACCACCGGTGGTCGAGCAGGCCGAGCGCCTGCGCGAGGCCGTCGTCGAGACCCCGCGACGTCCACGCGAACCCGACCCCACGGACCCTGAGCCTGTCGAAGGGACGGCCCAGGCGAACGTCGCCGTGTCGGGCCGGTGGTTTCGACGACGCTCGTTCCTCGCTGCTCAACCACCGGTCGAGCAGGCCGAGCGCCTGCGCGAGGCCGTCGTCGAGACCCCGCGACGTCCACGCGAACGCGACCCCACGGACCCTGAGCTTGTCGAAGGGACGGCCCGGGCGAACGGCGCCGTGCCAGGCCGGTGGCCGGGGGCGCGACCGCTCAGACGAGCTCGAGGCCCGGGTAGAGGGGGTGCTTGTCGAGCAGCTCGCCGGCGGCGGCCTTGACGCGGTCGGCGACGCCGTCCGCGACCTGGTAGGAGGCCTTCGAGGGGCCGCCGGCCTTGGTGGTGCCGGCGGTCGTGTTGCTCAGCACCTCGACGATCAGCTCGGCGACCCGGTCGAACTCGTCGTGGCCGAAGCCGCGGGTGGTGAGCGCCGGGGTGCCCAGGCGGATGCCGGAGGTGTACCAGGCGCCGTTGGGGTCGGCCGGGATCGAGTTGCGGTTGGTGACCACACCGGCGTCCAGCAGGGCCGACTCGGCCTGGCGGCCGGTGAGGCCGTAGCGCGAGACGTCGAGCAGCACGAGGTGGTTGTCGGTGCCGCCGGTGACCAGGCCGGCGCCGCGCGAGAGGAACCCGTCGGCGAGGGACTTGGCGTTGTCGGCGATGTCCTGGGCGTAGCCGCGGAACGACTCCTGGCGCGCCTCGGCGAACGCGACCGCCTTCGCCGCCATCACGTGCGAGAGCGGACCGCCGAGCACCATCGGGCAGCCGCGGTCGACGCTGGGGGCGAGCTCCTCGGTGGCGAGCACCAGGCCGCCGCGGGGGCCGCGCAGGCTCTTGTGGGTGGTCGAGGTGACGATGTGCGCGTGGGGCACGGGGTCCTCGTCGCCGGTGAAGACCTTGCCGGCCACCAGCCCGGCGAAGTGCGCCATGTCGACCATGAGCGTGGCGCCGACCTCGTCGGCGATCTCGCGCATCGTCGCGAAGTTCACCCGGCGCGGGTAGGCGGAGTAGCCCGCCACCAGAACCAGCGGCTTGAACTCGCGGGCCTTGGCCCGGACGACGTCGTAGTCGAGCAGGCCGGTCGCGGGGTCGGTGCCGTACTGCTGCTGGTGGAACATCTTGCCGCTGATGTTGGGGCGGAAGCCGTGGGTGAGGTGCCCGCCGGCGTCCAGGCTCATGCCGAGCAGGCGCTGGTCGCCGAGCTCGCGGCGCAGCGCCTCCCAGTCGGCCTCGGTGAGCTCGTTGACGTTCTTCTTCTCCGCCCGCTCGAGCCAGGGGCCCTCGACGCGGTGGGCCAGGATCGACCAGAACGCCACCAGGTTGGCGTCGATGCCCGAGTGCGGCTGCACGTAGGCGTACTCGGCGCCGAACAGCTCGCGGGCGTGCTCGGCGGCCAGCGACTCGACGGTGTCGACGTTCTGGCAGCCGGCGTAGAAGCGGTGACCGACAGTGCCCTCGGCGTACTTGTCGCTGAACCAGGTGCCCATCGTCAGCAGCACCGCGGGCGAGGCGTAGTTCTCGCTCGCGATCAGCTTGAGCGAGCCGCGCTGGTCGGCGAGCTCCTGCCGGGTCGCCTCGGCGATGCGTGGCTCGACCGACGCGATCACCTCGAGGGCCTGCGTGTAGGCGGTGCTGGCGCGCTGGGCGATCTGTGCCGGGTCCTGGTGGGCCATGGGGTCGAGCGTAATGAGGCCGGTGGCGGTGCGGGAATCGTCGGACGGCGTCCGTGGTTGCGTGACCTGTGCCACCTGCTGCGCCCCGCTGCCGCACCGCAGGGCGTCCGCGTGTCCGCATCCCGGACAGCCGTCTCACATCACGAGATCTTGATTTGTGGACACCCGTCCCACGCACTGAGACTCATCCCATGGTCTCCGCTGCAACCCAGATCTACCTGGTGGTACGCCGCCACGTGGACCTCGGCCGCACGCGCAGCATGATGTGTCGCCATCGCTGAGCCGATCCGTCTCGACCGCTCCGGTCAACCGATCCCCCCGCCGCACCCGGCGCCCCAGCGAAGGACCACCGATGCCCGACCTGCGCTTCAGCTCGCAGCCGCCCGTCCACACCGAGATCCCGCGCGCCAAGCGCGCCGAGGGTCAGTGGTCGCTGGGCTACACCGAGCCGCTGAATAAGAACGAGCAGTCCAAGAAGGACGACGACCCGCTCAACGTCCGCGACCGGATCCTGCACATCTACTCCAAGCGCGGCTTCGACTCCATCGACCCGGCCGACCTGCGCGGCCGCTTCCGCTGGATGGGCCTTTACACCCAGCGCGCCCCGGGCTTCGACGGCGGCAAGACCGCGATGCTCGAGGAGGAGGAGCTCGACGACAAGTACTTCATGCTGCGCGTGCGCTCCGACGGCCGGCTGCTCAGCCCGGACGCCGTCCGCGCCCTCGGGTCGATCGGCGTCGACTTCGCCCGTGACACCGCCGACGTCACCGACCGCGAGAACATCCAGTACCACTGGATCCGCGTCGAGGACGTGCCCGAGATCTGGCGACGGCTCGACGAGGCCGGCCTCAGCAGCCTCGAGGCGTGCGGCGACTCGCCGCGGCCCTTCCTCGGCTCGCCCGTCGCCGGCGTCGCGGCCGACGAGATCATCGACGGCTCCTCGGCGCTGGAGGAGATCTTCGACCGCTACATCGGCGACCCGGCGTTCTCGAACCTGCCGCGCAAGTTCAAGACCGCGCTGACCGGTCACCCCAGCCACGACGTCTCGCCCGAGACCAACGACGTCGCCTTCGTCGGCACGGTGCACCCCGAGCACGGCCCCGGCTTCGACCTCTGGGTCGGCGGCGGCCTGTCGACCAACCCGATGCTCGCGCAGAAGCTGGGCGTCTGGATCCCGCTCGACGAGGTGCCCGACGCGTGGGCCGCCGTGGCCTCGGTCTTCCGCGACTACGGCTACCGCCGGCTGCGCTCGCGGGCCCGGCTGAAGTTCCTGGTCGCCGACTGGGGCGTGGCGAAATTCCGCGAGGTGATGGAGAAGGAGTACCTCGGCCGCGAGCTGGTCTCGAACCCCTCCCCGCCCTCGCCGGTCGGCCACCGCGACCACGTCGGCGTCCACGACCAGAAGGACGGCCGCAAGTACGTCGGCCTCGCCCCCGTCGTCGGCCGGGTCTCGGGCACGCTGCTCGCCGCGCTGGCCGGCGTCATGGACGAGTTCGGCGTCGAGGGCGCGCGGCTGACGCCCTACCAGAAGATCGTGCTCATCGGCGTCGAGCCCGACCGCGTCGCGCCGCTGCTCGACCGGCTCGACGAGATCGGCCTGTCGGCCCGCCCGTCGCAGTGGCGGCGCAACACCATGGCGTGCACCGGCATCGAGTTCTGCAAGCTCGCGATCGTCGACACCAAGAACCGCGCCCGCGACCTCGTGGCCGAGCTGGAGCGGCGCTTCCCCGACCTCGACGTGCCGATCACCGTCAACGTCAACGGCTGCCCCAACGCCTGCGCCCGCACCCAGGTCGCCGACATCGGCCTCAAGGGGCAGCTGGTGATGAGCGAGGGCCAGCAGGTCGAGGGCTTCCAGGTGCACCTCGGCGGGGCCACCGGGCTGCAGGCCAACTTCGGCCGCAAGCTGCGCGCCCACAAGGTCACCAGCGCCGGACTCGACGACTACGTGACCACCGTCGTCACCAACTTCCTCACCGACCGCGACGGCGACGAGGACTTCGCCACCTGGGTCGCCCGCGCCGACGAGGAACTACTCCGGGGCGAGAAGGTGTTGACCTCCTCATGAGGACACCCCACGACGTTCCCGGCCTCCCCCGCTGCGCTCCTCCGTCCGACAACGCCGAGGGGACCCCGTCATGAGCGCGCGGACCGTCCCGTTCCACTGCCCCTACTGCGGCGACCAGAACCTCTGGCCGCACGAGCCCGAGGGCGCGGACGCCGGCGCACCCGCGGGCCACGGCGCGTGGGAGTGCCGCGACTGCCTGCGCGCCTTCCAGCTGAAGTCGCTCGGGCTGATCCGCCCGACCGGCGCCCAGGGTGCCCCGGCGCAGGGGGTGCAGTCGTGACCGGCGTCGCGCTCACCCAGCACGCCCGCGAGGCGCGCGGCACCGACGTCAGCGGCCGCTCCCCCGAAGAGCTGCGTGACCTGGTCTCCACCTGGGGTGCCGAGCTCGAGCTCGCCCCCGCCGAGACCATCATCGAGTGGGCCGCCGCCACCTTCGGCGACCGGTTCTGCGTGACGTCGTCGATGGCGGACGCCGTCCTGTCGCACCTGGCCTCGCGCGTCGTGCCCGGCATCGACGTGGTCTTCCTCGACACCGGCTACCACTTCGTCGAGACCATCGGCACCCGCGACGCCGTCGCCGCGACCCTCGACGTCAACCTCATCACCATCACGCCCACGCAGACCGTCGCCCAGCAGGACGCCACGGAGGGCAAGGACCTCTTCCGCACCGACCCCGACCGCTGCTGCGCCCTGCGCAAGGTCGCGCCGCTGGTCGACGCGCTCGCGGGCTACGACGCCTGGGCCACCGGCCTGCGCCGCGCCGAGACCCAGAACCGCGTCATCGCTCCGGTCATCGGGTGGGACGCCAAGAAGGCCAAGGTCAAGGTCTCCCCGCTGGCGCGGTGGAGCGACGAGCAGGTCGAGCAGTACGTCGCCGAGCACGGCGTGCTGGTCAACCCGCTCGTGCACGACGGCTATCCCTCGATCGGCTGCGCCCCCTGCACGCGCCGCGTCGCTCCCGGTGACGACCCGCGCAGCGGCCGGTGGGCCGGCACCACGAAGACCGAGTGCGGGATCCACCAGTGACCCCGCTAGTTGGAAGGAGGCAGCACCGGTGAGTGCGCCCGCCCTGATCGCCCTGGCTCCCGCGAGCCGCGACCCCCGCATCGCCCGCACCCTGACCGCCCTGGTGTCCGAGGTCCGCGCCCAGCGCCCCGACCTCCGCGTCGAGCGCGCCCTGCTCGACCCCGCCGCCACCGGCGCCCGCTGGGCCCGCCCCGAGCTGCACAGCGTGCTCGACCGGTTGGTGCGCGGCGGTCACGACGAGGTCGTCGTGGTGCCGATCGCGCTGGTCACCTCCTCCGAGGACGACCACCACCTGGCCGAGGCCGCCCGCGTCGCCGCCGAGCGTCACCCCGGGCTGCGCGTGCGCATCGCGGCCTCGATCGGTCTCGAGGCCTGCCTGCTCGAGGCGCTCGACGAGCGGCTGCGCGAGGCCCTGCGCGACGCCCGCGTGCGTGAGCTCGACGCCCTCGTGCTCGCCGCCCCCGGCTCGACCGACCCGCTCGCCAACCAGTCGGTGGCCCGCCTCGCCCGCCTGTGGGGCACCCACCACCGGCTTCCCGTCTCGGCCGCCTACGCCGCCGGCGCTCCCCCCGCCACCGGCGAGGCCGTGCGTGCCTTCCGCGCCGAGGGACGCCGCCACGTCGCCGTGGCCTCGCTGTTCCTGACCCCCGGCGCCCTCACCGACCGCGCCGCCGAGCTGGCCGAGGAGGCCGGCGCGGTCGCCGTGTCGGGCCCGCTCGCCGCGCACCCGGAGGTCGCGCGCGTCGTCCTCGCGCGGTACGCCGTCGGCGCCGTCGAGCTCGTCCCGGTCTGACGCACCGCGCGTCGCTCACCGGTGGTCGGGCAGCGAGGGACGAGCGTCGTCGAGACCACCTGCCGCCGACCCTGACGTTCGCGTCGACGCCCCGAGGTCTCGAGGCTCGTCGCCAGGGCTCCTCGCACCGCGACCGTCGTCGAGGCGGGCTGACCCGGTGGTCGAGCAGACCACCTGCCGCCGACGCGGACGTTCCCGTCCACCTCTCGAGGTCTCGACACGCCGGTTCCGACCTCGTTCCTCGGTCGGACGGCTTGCTCGACCACCCTCGACGAGGGCACGCGCTCGTTCCTCGCGCGCCCCTCGTCAGACAGCGATGGGTGCCTTGATGCCCGGGTGCGGGTCGTAGCCCTCGAGCGCGATGTGCTCGAGGTCGAAGGCGTCGAGGTCGGTGACGCCCGGGTCGAGGCGCAGGGTCGGCAGCGGGCGCGGGTCGCGGGTCAGCTGCAGCCGCGCCTGGTCGAGGTGGTTGCGGTAGAGGTGGGCGTCGCCGAGGGTGTGCACGAAGTCGCCGACGCCGAGGCCGACGACCTGCGCGACAAGGTGGGTCAGCAGGGCGTAGGAGGCGATGTTGAACGGCACGCCCAGGAAGACGTCGGCCGATCGCTGGTAGAGTTGGCACGACAGCCGGCCACCGTCAGTGGGGTCGACGTAGAACTGGAACAGCGTGTGGCACGGGGCCAGCGCCATGTCGGGGATGTCGGCGACGTTCCAGGCCGAGACGACGTGGCGCCGCGAGTCGGGCTGGGTGCGCAGCTGCTCGACGACCTGGGCCACCTGGTCGACGTGACGGCCGTCGGGTGTGGGCCACGAGCGCCACTGGTAGCCGTAGACCGGGCCGAGGTCGCCGTCCGCGTCGGCCCACTCGTCCCAGATCGACACGCCGCGGTCCTGCAGCCACTTCACGTTGGTGTCGCCCCGCAGGAACCACAGCAGCTCGGCGAAGACCGAGCGGGTGTGCACCTTCTTGGTGGTCACGAGCGGGAAGCCGGCGCGCAGGTCGAAGCGCATCTGGTGGCCGAAGACGCTGCGGGTGCCGACGCCGGTGCGGTCGGACTTCTCGACCCCCTCGTCGAGGATTCGCTGCACCAGATCGAGGTAGGCCTGCACGACCCCGAATCTAGTCGCCCAGGTCGACGCGGCCGACGATCGTGGTGCGGGTGTCTCCTCCCACCCACACCGTCTCCCCCTCGCGCCCCACGTGCACCCGGCCGCGGCGTCCGAGGGCGGTGCCCTGGCTGGCGACGTAGGACGACGGCAGCACCGGGTGCTCCCCCGCGGTCAGCCACTGGGCGAGGCCGGCGTTGAGCGAGCCGGTGACCGGGTCCTCCACGACGCCGATGCCGGGGCAGAACGCGCGCACCTCGACGGCGCACTCGCCCTCGGGGTAGACGCCGACGACGCCGACGTCGAGGTCGCCGAAGACCGACCAGTCCGGCTCGACCGCGAGGACGGCGGCCGCGTCGGCCAGCCGGACGCCCACCCACCCCGGGCCGTTGTCGACCCAGGCGGCGTCGACGACGTCCTCGCGCGTGATGTGGAGCGCGGCGGTCACGCGGTCGAGGTCGGCGTCCGAGACCGGGCCCGAGCGCACCAGCGGCGGCGCGGCGAAGGCCAGGCGGCCGGTGGCGTCGTCCCGGCGCACCCGCACCAGGCCGGCCCCGCACTCCTGCACCACGACGTCGTCCGCGCGCGGGGTGCCGCCCGCCTCGAGCCAGGCGTGGGCCGAGCCGAGCGTCGGGTGGCCGGCGAAGGGCAGCTCGGCGCCGGGGGTGAGGATCCGCAGCCGGTAGTCGGCGCCGCCGTCGCGGCCCTCGTCGGTGGGCGGCAGCAGGAAGGTGGTCTCCGACAGGTTCGTCCAGTGGGCGAAGGCCGCCAGCGTCTCGTCGTCGAGCCCCTCGGCGTCGTGGACGACGGCCACGGGGTTGCCGCGCAGTGGCTCGGCGGAGAACACGTCGACCTGCCGGAAGGCTCGCACGCACCCAACCTAGCCACGCGGCCGCCGCGCCTAGCGCGCGAGGAGGGGCGGCGTGCTGACGTCGAACAGGCGGGTGCTGATGCTGCAGCCGCGGGTCGAGAGGCGGCAGACGACGAGGTCGTAGCCGGGCTGGTAGCCCGCGTCGCGCGGCCGGTCGGGCGGGTAGACCTCGCCGTTGGCGCGGGCCAGGGCGAAGGTGACCGAGTCGGGCTCGCCGAAGGCGGCGTCGACGACGACCGAGCTGCCCGGCAGGGGCAGCGGCACCTGCTCGCCCGTGTCGGAGTCGACGACGTCGGCGTAGGGGCCCGACGAGCCGAGGGGGCGGGTGAGCGCGTAGCGGCCGTCGCGCGACAGGCTGCCGCCCTCGGCCCCCAGTCCGACCGAGGACTGCGTCTCCGGCCGGTCGAGGCGCAGCAGTGTCGAGAGCTGGCGCAGGCTCACCCCGCCGGCCACGTCGAGCAGGCCCGGGCCCGGGGACTCGAGCGTGGTGTCGGGCGCGCCGACCACCAGCACGCGGGGCGGGTCGTCGAGGTAGACCCGCGCGTCGTCGAGGGCGACCACGCGCGTGGTGGCGCCGACCTGGCGGGTGAGCACGTCGCGTCCGCCGAGCGTGCTGCGCACCACCAGCCGGCCCCCCGGGGCCAGCCACGCGGCCAGGCCGCTGTCGGGCGAGCTCGTCACGCCACCGCCGCCGGAGGTGGCGCCCACAGTGCGCGGGGGCCGGCGGCCGACCACCTCCACGACGTCGCCGGCCGCGGTCACGGCGACGACGCCGCCGTCGACCGCGGCGAGCGAGACGACGTCGCCCAGCGGCACCCGGCGCTCGCCGACGGTGACCGCCCCGCCCGACCACCACGCCGTCGGGGCGAGGCCGCTCTGCCCGCCGCCGAGGGCCTCGCGGGCCGGCTCGGTCGCGGGGGCGGCGTCCGCGGTCGGGCTCGCGGTGCCCGTCTCGTCGGGGCCGGGCACGCCCGAGTCGCCCACGCCGCGGCGTGCCGACTCGACCACCACCGGAGCAAGCACCAGCAGCACCACGACGACGGCCGCGGCGGTCAGGCCCCGGCGCCGGCGTCCGCGACGGGTCCGCTCACCGGCCAGCTCGACGGCGGCGGCGAGGTCGGGCGGGCCGGGGTCGACCTCGTCGGCGGCCTGCGCGACCCGCAGCCCGAGGTCGCCGACGTCGCGACCGGGCAGGTCGGCGCCGCGCGAGGCCGCCCGCGCCGTGGCCCAGCCGAGCTCCTCGCCGAGCACCTGCGCCACCTCGACGTCGTCGAGCCGCGCGACGGCGCGCAGCACGAGTCGCCGACGCCGGGCCGGGTCGAGGCGGTCGAGGGTCGGCTCCAGCGCGGCGAGGGACGGCGGCGGGTCGACGGGCTCGGCCCACCAGGCCTGGTGGTCGTCGTCGAGCCGGGCCAGCAGGCCGGCGAACAGGTCGACGTCGGGGTCGACCAGGCCGTCGTCGTCCCGCGGCGCGAGCCGGTCGGCGAAGGTCTCGACGGTCAGCCGCACGGCCGCGGCGGGTGGCACGCCGAGCAGCACGAGCGTGCGCACGCACGCCGTCCAGCGGCCGACGAGGTAGGACTGCCGCTCGCGTGCGTCGTGGCCGCCGGGATCGAGGCGGTCCACGGCACGACCTCAGGCGTGCAGCGACATCGGCCCGTAGACGGGCCGGTCGTGCTCGAGCAGGGTCACCTGGTCGACGCCCGCGGCGGCGAGGTCGGGCCAGGTCTCGCCCACCCACGACTCGGCGTCGGCCTGGGTGGCGAAGCGCTGGTCGGCGAGCGCGGCGTGGTCGGGCACGGTGGCGAGGTCGACCGGCTCGCCGTCGGCGCGCTCGCAGCGCCACCACCACGGCCGGTCGGTCGCGGCCGGTCGCCGGAACGTGGGCGGCTGCTCGGGGAGGTTCACGAGCGCACCGAGGGGTCGACGAACGGCGCCTTGACGACCTGGAACGGCTCGCGCCGTCCCCGCACGTCGACGCCGACCTGCACGCCGGCGTCAGGGTCGGTGTTCATCGACGTCGAGACCAGGGCCAGCGCGATGCCGCTGCGCAGCGTGGGCGAGAAGGTGCCCGAGGTGACCTCGCCGAGCAGGACGTCGGGGGTCAGGCTCACGCTCATGTGCGGCCGCGGGATGGCGCGGCCGGCCGAGCGCAGGGCCACCAGCCGGCGGCGCGGGCCGCGCTCGCGCTCGGCGAGCAGCACGTCGCGACCCCAGAAGCGCTCCTTCTTCCACCCGACCGCCCAGCCGAGCCGGGCCTCGTTGGGCGTCACGTCGAGCGAGATGTCCTGGCCGTGCAGCGGGTAGCCCATCTCGGTGCGCAGGGTGTCGCGGGCACCGAGGCCGCACGGCCGCAGCCCGTGCGGCTCACCCGCCGCCAGGAGCGCGTCCCACAGCGGGCCCGCGAGGTCGTTGGAGGTGATCAGCTCGTAGCCGCGCTCGCCGGTGTAGCCGGTGCGGCAGACCACCACGCGCGGGTCGGTCTCGGCCCCGACGCTGTCGGCGGCCAGGCCGAACGGGGCGTCGACGAAGCTCATGTAGTCGTGCCCGACCGGCAGCCCGACCGCCGCCAGGACGTCGTCCGCGCGCGGGCCCTGCACGGCCAGCACGGCGTGCTCGGTGTGCCGGTCGGTGATCTCGACCGAGGACGGCGCGGCCTCGCGCAGCCGCCGCACCACCTCGGCGGTGTTGGCCGCGTTGGGCACCAGCGCGATCTCGCCGTCGCTGCGGTAGTAGGCGATCAGGTCGTCGACGATGCCGCCGGTCTCGTCGTCGCAGCACAGCGTGTACTGCGCCTGGCCCGGGCCGATGCGCCGCAGGTCGTTGCTGAGCACGCTGTTGACGAACGCGGCGGCTCCCATGCCGCGCACCTCGACCTTGCCGAGGTGGCTGACGTCGAAGATCCCGGCGGCGGTGCGCACGGCGGTGTGCTCGGCGACGACGCCCCCGCCGGCGTACTCCAGCGGCATCGTCCAGCCGCCGAACTCGGCGAGCTTGGCGCCGAGCGCGACGTGGCGGTCGTGGAGGGGGCCCTGGTGCGGTGCGGCCGTCGGGTCCGGGGAGGCAGCGGACATGCGGCCGAACCTACCGGACCGCCACCCGCCCGCCCGGGCGGCGATCCGACGGGGTGCCCCTCGTTATCCTGCGGCGGTGACGACCTACGCGCTGCGCAGCGCCAGTCCGGCCAAGACCCGCGCCGACGCGGTGGTCGTGGGGGTGCTGCGCGGCCCGTCCGGGCCGACGCTCGCGCCCGGCGGCGACGAGGTCGCCTCCGCCTACGGACGCCGGCTCGCCCCCCTGCTGGCCACGCTCGGCGTCACCGGCAAGGCCGGCGAGGTGGTCAAGCTGCCGACGTCGAAGACCATCTCGTCCCCGGTGCTGCTGCTGGCGGGCCTGGGCGACGAGGTCACCCCCGGCACGGCGCGGCGCGCCGCCGGCGTCGCGGCCCGGGCCGCCACCAACGCCGCCTCGGTGGCGCTGGCGCTGCCGGCCGACTCCGCCGCCCTCGTGCGTGCGGTCACCGAGGGCTGGGCGCTCGGCGGCTACACCTTCACCTCCTACAAGCGGCAGCCCGACGGCGAGCGCACCGACCGGGCCGGCGAGGTCGTCGTCCTCAGCCCCCTCGCGCGCAAGAAGGACGTCGTCGCGGCCTTCGAGGAGGCCCAGGTCGTCTCGGCCGCGGTCGCCCAGGCCCGCGACTGGGTCAACACCCCGCCCAACGACCTGCGCCCGCCGAGCTTCGCCGACGCCGTCGTCGAGGCGCGCCGCGGCCACGGCCGCAGCCGGGGCGCCGGCAGCCTCAAGGTCGAGGTGCTCGACGAGAAGCGCCTGGCCGAGCTCGGCTGCGGCGGCATCCTGTCGGTCGGCCGCTCCTCCGACGCGCCGCCGCGGCTGGTGAGGCTCGACTACGAGCCCAAGGGCGCCGTCGCGCACCTGGCGCTGGTGGGCAAGGGCATCACCTTCGACAGCGGTGGCCTGTCCATCAAGCCGGCCGCCGGCATGAAGGAGATGAAGTCCGACATGGCGGGCGCGGCGGCGGTCGTCGCGGCCACCTTCGCCATCGCCGACCTCGGGCTGCCGGTGCGCCTGACCACCTACGCCTCGCTCGCCGAGAACATGGTCAGCGGCGACGCCAGCCGCCCCGGCGACGTCGTCACGATGTACGGCGGCACGACGGTCGAGATCCTCAACACCGACGCCGAGGGCCGCATGGTGCTCGGCGACGCGCTCGTCATGGCGCAGGAGGCGGAGCCGGACGTCGTCCTCGACGTCGCCACGCTGACCGGTCACATGGTGATGGCGCTGGGCGACCGGGTGGCCGGCGTCCTCGGTGACGAGAAGGTCGTCGCCGACGTGCTCGCCGCCTCGGAGGCGGCGGGCGAGGAGCACTGGCCGATGCCGATCCCGGCGATGATGGAGGAGCGCATCCGCTCCTCGAAGATCGCCGACCTCGCCCAGCACGACTGGATCCGCTGGGGCGGCGGCCTCTACGCCGCGGCCTTCCTGCGCGAGTTCACCGGCGGCCTGCCGTGGGCCCACCTCGACATCGCCGGCCCCGCGTTCAACTCCGGCGGCCCGTGGGGCCAGGTCACCTCCGGCGGCACCGGCTTCGCCGTCGCCACCCTCGTCGAGTACGCCCGCTCCCTCGCCACCCGCTGAGAAGGTCCGGCGGTTTCGAGGCTCGTCGGTAGCGCTCCTCGCACCTCAACCACCGTCAGGCGGCTGCACGATGGTCGAGGTGCGAGGCCGGCCACGGCCGAGCCTCGAGACCCCGTGAGGTCGACGCGGACCCGACCCCACGGACCCTGAGCCTGTCGAAGGGCCCCCGCCACGAGCCTCCGCGAGCACGGCCGGCGGTTTCGAGGCTCGTCGCTAGCGCTCCTCGCACCTCAACCACCGTCAGGCGGCTCCACGATGGTCGAGGTGCGAGGCCGGCCACGGCCGAGCCTCGAGACCCCGTGAGGTCAACGAGAACGCGACCCCACGGACCCTGAGCTCGTCGAAGGGCACCCGCGCGCCGCCGTAGGCCCCGGACGCACCACGACCCCCGTCCGGAGGCGGCCGGGGGTCGTGGCGGTCAGGTGACGCCGGGCGGAGCGGTCAGGGGCGACCGAACTTCAGCGTGTAGGAGCCGGAGCCGCTGTAGGCGTAGACGACCCAGCGGTACTGGCCCGACCCGGCGGTGTAGGTGACGCTCTCGGTCGACGTCGAGCCCTCACCGGCGGCGACCTCGACCCACGACGAGCCGTTCCAGCGGTCGAGGTAGAGGTCGAAGTCGGTGCCCGAGGGGCCGGTCAGGCAGCCGGTGAGCGAGCCGCCGGTGGTGGTGAACGACGTCGCGGTCGACTCGCCACGGCTGGCGACCGAGCCGGTGACCGTCTCGTCGCAGGCGCCGCCCGACGGCGGGGGCTCGGTGCCGCCGCCCGCGGTGAAGCGCGAGTAGAGCAGCCGGTTGGGCGAGCCCGAGCCGGGGTTGGTCACGGTGCCGGTGGTGGCGGTGGAGGTGATGGCGTTCGCGACCGCGGACGGCGACGCCGACGGGTTGGCCTCGAGGTAGAGCGCGGCCGCGCCGGCGACGTGCGGGCTGGCCATCGACGTCCCGCTGATGGTGTTGGTGGCGGTGTCGGAGGTGTACCAGGCCGAGGTGATGTTGCTGCCCGGGGCGAAGACGTCGACGCAGGAGCCGAAGTTGGAGAACGACGAGCGGGCGTCGGTGTTGGTGGTGGAGCCGGTGGTGATGGCGCTCGGCGCGCGGGCCGGCGAGACGTTGCACGCGTTCTGGCTCTCGTTGCCCGCGGCGACCACGACGGTCACGCCGCGCGCGACCATGCGGGCCACGGCGTCGTCGGTGGCCTGCGAGGCGCCGCCGCCCAGGCTCATGTTGGCGACCGAGGGGCCGCTGGCGTTGCTGGCGACCCAGTCCATGCCGGCGATGACGCCGGAGTTGCTGCCCGAGCCGCTGCAGTCGAGCACCCGCACCGGGACCAGCGTGACGCCCTTGGCGATGCCGTAGGTGGTGCCGCCGACGGTGCCGGCGACGTGGGTGCCGTGGCCGTTGCAGTCGGTGGTGCCGCGGCCGTCGTTGATGGCGCTGTAGCCGGTCGCCATGCGGCCCGAGAACTCCTGGTGGGTGCCGCGGATGCCGGTGTCGATGACGTAGGCCCGCACGCCGGCGCCGGTGCGGTCGTAGGTGTAGGCGCCGTCGAGGGGCAGGGTGCGCTGGTCGCTGCGGTCCAGGCCCCAGGTGGGGTTGGTCTGGGTGCCGGAGGCGGTGACGACCTGGTCCTGCTCGACGTAGGCGACGTCGGGGTCGAGCCGCACCTGACGCAGCTCGCCGGCGTCCAGCTCGGCGACGTAGCCGTGCAGGGCGCTGAACTGGCGCAGCACGTCGCCGCCGGCGACCCGGGCCTCGCGGGCCTGGGTCGCGGTCGAGGTGCCGTTCTTCAGCACGACGATGTACTGGCCCTCGATCGCGCCCGGGCCGGACGCGGCCCGCAGCGGTGCGGGAGTCGGGTCCGCCGGGGGTGCGGCGGAGGACGGCGTCGCGGCGATGGTGGTGCCGGCGACGACGCACAGGGCTGCGGCTCCCAGCCAGCCCCGACGAGTGGGAAGGGTCATGGTCTCTCCTCGGTCCGCCGTAGTCCGAGACCACCCGAGGCCTCGGCGGCGCACGCGCAACCTAGGGCCGTTCGAGACCCTCCGGACAGCGTCGCGGGCGAGGTCAAGGGAAACCCCCTACGACCTCCCCGCGGGTGGTCTGGACCGGGGCCGGACGACGCGCGGCCCCGCGCGCCTCAGAGCTGCCTCAGAGCTGCCTCAGTGCTCGCCGCGCTGCTGCTTGCGCACCCGGGAGTTGTACTCCCGCATCCGTTGCGGGATGCCGACCACGGCGGCGTCGTAGGACGGCACCTGGTGCCGGTTGCAGAACTCGTGCGCCCAGTTGACCGAGGGCACCCGGCGACGGGTCCACTCGCCGTCGTGGGCCACCAGCAGCAGCGTCACCTCGCTGACCGCGGTGCGCGGCTCGACGAACCCCTCGACGCCACGGCGCTCCTCGACGAACTCACGCAGGTGCTGCTCGTCGACGCGGTCGGAGGCGCGCACCCGAGTCGAGCCCGTGCGGGCGCCGCCCGTGGGGCCGCTCATCTTCGTGCGCGATCCCCGCTTGAAGCGGTCGAGGAAGCCCATGCCCCCAGTCTGCCAGCGGTCGGCCGGTGTCACCGGCGTTACGCCTAGTGCAAGGATGAGGCGTGGCTGAATTCGACGTGCTCGTGCTCGGCGCGGGGTCGGGTGGCTACGCCTGCGCGCTGCGGGCCGCCCAGCTCGGTCTCTCGGTCGGCCTGGTCGAGAAGGGCAAGGTCGGCGGCACCTGCCTGCACGTCGGGTGCATCCCCACCAAGGCGCTGCTGCACGCCGCCGAGATCGCCGACGGCGCCCGCGACGCCGAGCGCTTCGGCGTCCGCGCCAGCCTCGACGGCATCGACATGGCCGGGGTCAACGCCTACAAGGACGGCGTGGTCTCGCGGCTGTTCAAGGGGCTCACCGGCCTGGTGCGCAGCCGCGGCGTCACCGTGGTCGAGGGCGAGGGCCGGGTCACCGGACCCCGCGAGGTCACGGTCGGCGGCGAGGTGCACACCGGCCGCCACCTCGTGCTCGCCACCGGCTCCTACCCGCGCACGCTGCCCGGCCTGGACGTCGACGGCGAGCGCGTGCTCACCTCCGACGACGCGCTCCGCCTCGACCGGGTGCCGGCGTCGGTCGTCGTCCTCGGCGGCGGCGTGATCGGCTGCGAGTTCGCGAGCGTGTGGCGCAGCTTCGGCGCCGAGGTCACGGTGCTCGAGGCGCTGCCGCGGCTCGTGCCGGGCGAGGACGAGGCGTCGTCCAAGGCCCTCGAGCGCGCCTTCACGAAGCGTGGCATCACCGTGCGCACCGGCACCCCGTTCCAGAGCGTGAAGACCACCGACGACGGGGTCGCCGTCACCGTCGAGGGGGGCGAGGTGATCGAGGCCGAGCTGATGCTCGTCGCCGT
This sequence comes from Nocardioides marinquilinus, assembly GCF_039543705.1. Lineage (NCBI taxonomy): Bacteria > Bacillati > Actinomycetota > Actinomycetes > Propionibacteriales > Nocardioidaceae > Nocardioides > Nocardioides marinquilinus. Next base: position 139,577 of record NZ_BAABKG010000004.1, on the reverse strand, counting down.
CGGCCGCGGCCCGGTCACCGACGGGCTCGGCTTCGAGCACACCGGCGTCACCACCGACCGCGGGTTCGTCAGCGTCGACGACCGGTGCCGCACCGGCGCCGAGGGCGTCTACGCCGTCGGTGACATCGTGCCCGGCCTGCAGCTGGCCCACCGCGGCTTCCAGCACGGCATCCTCGTCGCCGAGCACATTGCGGGCCTCGACCCGCGGCCGGTGCCCGAGAGCGCCGTCCCCCGCGTCACCTACTCCCACCCCGAGGTCGCCTCGGTCGGCCTCACCGAGGCCGCCGCCGTCGAGGCGCACGGCGCCGACGCGGTCGAGTCGCTCACCTACGACCTCGGCGGCAACGGCAAGAGCCAGATCCTGCAGACCCAGGGGTTCGTCAAGCTGGTGCGGCTGGTCGACGGACCGGTCGTCGGCGTCCACCTCGTCGGCGAGCGCGTCGGCGAGCTGATCGGCGAGGCCCAGCTGATCTACGGCTGGGAGGCCCACCCCGACGACGTCACGCCCTACGTGCACGCCCACCCCACCCAGCACGAGGCCCTCGGCGAGGCGCACCTCGCGCTCGCCGGCAAGCCGCTGCACGCCCACTCCTGACCGAGCACGACCCAGCCAGACCCAGCCAGACCCCCGCCAGACCCCGCCAGACCAGCCCAGCCAGCCCAGCCAGCCCAGCCAGAAGGAGCACCCCCGCACCATGGCCACCGAAGTCAACCTCCCCGCCCTGGGCGAGTCCGTCACCGAAGGCACCGTCACGCGCTGGCTCAAGCAGGTCGGTGACGAGGTCGCGGTCGACGAGCCGCTGCTCGAGGTCTCCACCGACAAGGTCGACACCGAGATCCCCTCCCCCGTCGCGGGCACCCTGCTCGAGATCAAGGCCGACGAGGACGCCACCGTCGAGGTCGGCGCCGTGCTCGCGCTGATCGGTGACGAGAGCGAGGCCGGCGGCGACAGCGGCGGCGCGGGCACCGAGCCCGAGGCCACCGACTCCGCCGAGCCCGAGGCGCAGCCGAAGGACGAGGGCGAGGCCGAGAAGAAGGCCGAGCAGGAGGAGCAGATCGAGGAGGAGACCGGCGAGCGCCCGCCGGGCGACGAGACCAAGGAGTCGGAGAAGTCCGACTCGGACGCCGGTGGCTCGGGTGGCTCGGGTGGCTCCGGTGGCGGGTCCGGGACGTCGGTCGTGCTGCCGGCCCTGGGCGAGTCGGTCACCGAGGGCACCGTCACGCGCTGGCTCAAGCAGGTCGGTGACGAGGTCGCGGTCGACGAGCCGCTGCTCGAGGTCTCCACCGACAAGGTCGACACCGAGATCCCCTCCCCGGTCGCGGGCACGCTGCTCGAGATCAAGGTCGAGGAGGACGAGACCGTCGAGGTCGGCGCCGAGCTGGCCGTCGTCGGCGACGGCTCCGCCTCGTCGGGCGACGGCGGCACCGCCACCCCCGAGGCGCAGCCGAAGGACGAGGGCGAGGCCGAGAAGAAGGCCGAGCAGGAGGAGAAGATCGAGCAGGAGACCGGCGAGCTGCCGGCCGGCGACGAGACCCCCGAGCGCGAGAAGGAGCCCGAGCCCGAGCCGGAGCCCGCGAAGGAGCCTGCGGCGCAGGAGCCCGCGGCGGAGCAGCCGAGCCAGGAGGCGCCCGCGCCGACCAAGGCCGAGGAGTCCGAGCCCGAGCGCAGCCCCGAGCCGTCGCCGTCCTCGAGCGGATCGTCGGCCGGGTCGTCGAGCCGCCCGGCGTCCTCCGACGCCGGCGGCTACGTGACGCCGCTGGTGCGCAAGCTGGCCGCGCAGCACAACGTCGACCTCGCCTCGGTCACCGGGTCGGGCGTCGGCGGCCGGATCCGCAAGCAGGACGTGCTCGACGCGGCGAAGAAGCAGGAGCAGCCCGCCGAGCAGGCCCCGGCGGCCTCGGCCCCGGCGCCGGCCGCGTCGGGTGGCGCCCAGGCGCCGTCGGTGACGCCGTCCCCGCTGCGCGGCACGACCGAGAAGGTCAGCCGGCTGCGCAAGATCATCGCCCAGCGGGTGCACGAGTCGCTGCAGACCAGCGCCCAGCTGACCCAGGTGGTCGAGGTCGACGTCACCCGCATCGCGCGGCTGCGTGACGCGCAGAAGGCCGACTTCGCCGCCCGCGAGGGCGTCAAGCTCAGCTACCTGCCGTTCTTCGCCAAGGCGGCGATCGACGCGCTCAAGCAGCACCCGAAGCTCAACGCGAACTTCGACGCCGAGGCCGGTGAGGTCACCTACTACGACCGCGAGAACATCGCGTTCGCCGTCGACACCGACAAGGGCCTGATCAGCCCGGTGGTCAAGGACGCCGGCGACCTGTCGATCGCGGGCCTGGCCAAGAAGATCGCCGACGTCGCCGAGCGCACCCGCACCAACAAGATCGGGCCTGACGAGCTCGGTGGCGGCACCTTCACCATCACCAACCTCGGCAGCGTCGGCGCGCTGTTCGACACCCCGATCATCAACCAGCCGCAGGTCGCCATCCTCGGCCCGGGCGCGGTCGTCAAGCGCCCGGTCGTCATCGACGACCCGAACCTGGGCGAGACGATCGCGGTGCGCCACATGGTCTACCTGGCCCTCACCTACGACCACCGCCTCATCGACGGCGCCGACGCCGGCCGCTTCCTCCAGGACGTCCGCAAGCGCCTCGAGGCCGGCGCCTTCGAGGTCTGAGCCCCTAAATCACGCTGACCCGTCGCTTATGAGCGACGGGTCAGCGTGTTTTTCGCTGACCCGTCAGACATGTCCGACGGGTCAGCGTCGATTTCGAGGTGACCCGTCAGACATGTCTGACGGGTCGGCGTCACAGCTCGAACTCGGCGGGGTCGAGGCCGACGGCGTGGCAGGCCTCGCGGACGACCTTCTTCTCCTGGTCGTCGAAGTTGCCGTCGGCGCCGCCGATGATGATGCCGATCTGGATGACGGCGCGGGCCTCGGCGGGCTTCTTCTTGGTCTTCGAGACCGTCTGGATCAGCTCGACCTTGCCGAAGTCGAAGTCGGCGGCGAGCTTGTTGCAGTCCTGGTCGAACAGCGTGCGCAGCTGGTCGGGCGGGAAGTTCGAGAGCACCTCGTTGGTCGTGATCAGGTTCGCGACCTTGGTGCGCTCCTCCTGGTCGACGCTGCCGTCGGCCGCGGCCACCAGCGCGCACATCGCCATGCTGGCGTCGCGGAAGGACCCGCTCTGCAGGTCCTTCTTCTTGGCCACGAGCTGCGACTGCATGTTCTGCGTCGCGTTGCGGAGCTGGTTCCAGATGGGCATGGGGGTGACTACCTCGTCTTCGGTGATCGGGGTCCGGTGCGGCCATCGTGCCGCATCGGACCAACCCGCCCGGGGCCCCGGGCGGGCCCGGTTCAGAGCACCTCGGACTCGATGGTGATGCTGGTCTGCGTCGAGACGGTCTGCTCCGAGCCGCCCTGCTCGGCCTGCACCTCGGTGTCGCCGTCGAGCTCGGCGGAGGTGGGCAGCAGGGTGCCGGCGGTGCCGGTGATGGTGCCGGTCGTCGTCCCGGTGCCGCCCTTGATGGAGCCGCCGGCGACGTCGCCCTCCTGGTAGTCCTGCTCGATCTCGACCGAGACCTCGTAGTCCTCGCCCTGCAGCGACTCCAACGTGTAGGTGGCGGTCTGCTCGACCTCGATGCCGTTGAGCTCGAGGGTCGACCGCAGGGTCCAGGTGGCGCCCTCGCCGAGCTCCTCGTCGGGGAAGACGGCGCCGATCGAGCTCGCCTGCTCGAGCACCTGGTCGAAGGTCTGCTCGATGGCCGGGTCGACGCCGTCGGGCAGCTCGAAGTCGGTGTCGACGACCTGGCCGGACCGGTCGAAGGTGAGCGTGCCGCTGGTGCCGCGCAGCTGCGCCAGGGTCGACTCGAGGGCCGCCCGCGTGGTCTCGTCGCCACCCTCGAGCGCGCGCACCTCCTCGAAGGTCTGCTCGACGGTGATCTCGTCGCCGTCCACGCCGGTGACCTCGCTGAGCTGGGTGATCTCGATCGGCGGGACGTCGATCGTCTGCCCCGCGGCGTCGAGGGTCTGCTGCGTGGTGATGACGGTGCGCTCCTGGTAGCCCTCCTCGAGGTCGAGCTCGAAGCTGATGCGGCCGTCGTCGGCGCCGGCCTCCTCGACCTCGACCGTCGGGTCCTCGCCGGCCTCGGGGACGTCGTCCCCGCACGCGGCGAGCAGCGAGAACAGGGCGACGGCGGTCAGGGCGGGGGCGAGTCGTCTCATGACGCGGGTCTACCCACGAGGGGGGAGGTCACGCCCCCTGCGGCGCTGCGAGTCTGGCGGCATGGCAGGCACTCCCCCGTCCCCCGGGCTCTCGGTCGTCGTCGCCGGAGCGTCCGGCTTCCTCGGCACCCACCTCGTGGCCGCCCTGCGCGAGCGCGGCCACGGCGTCACCGCGCTGGTGCGCCGCGAGCCCGACGGGCCCGGCCAGTCGCGCTGGGACCCCGACGCCGGCACCCTCGACCGCGACCTGGTCGGCGCGGCCGACGTGGTGGTCAACCTGGCCGGCTCCCCGACCGCGGGCAACCCGCACTCGAAGAAGTGGGCCCGCGAGCTGGAGCGCAGCCGCGTCACCACGACGTCGCTGCTCGCCGAGGTGGTCGCCGGCGCGGCCCGCGGCGGCGCGACGCGCACCTTCCTGGCCGGCAACGGCATCTCGTACTACGGCGACCACGGCGACGCCGTCCTCACCGAGGCCTCCGACACGCGTGGTCACTCGACCCTGACGAAGGTGGCGCGGGCGTGGGAGGCGGCGGCCTCGCCCGCCGCGGACGCCGGCGCCCGCGTGTGCGTGCTGCGCACCTCGCCGGTGATGGACCACCGCAGCCCCCCGCTCAAGCAGCTGCGGCTGCTGTTCAAGGCCGGCCTCGGCGGCCGCATCGGCAACGGCCGGCAGTACATGCCGATGTCGTCGCTGCGCGACTGGGTGGCCGCCGCGGTGCACCTGGCCGAGCACCCCGACGCGTCGGGACCGTTCAACATCTGCCTGCCGCACGCGCCGATCAACGCCGAGTTCACCCGCGAGCTGGCCGCCCAGCTGGGCCGCAAGGCGCTGCTGCCGGCGCCGGGCCCGCTGGTGAAGGTGGGCGCCGGCCGCATGGGCCCCGAGCTGCTCGGCTCGGTGAACGTGCGGCCCGAGGCGCTGCTCGCCACCGGCTTCACCTTCGCCGACCCCGACGTCGCCGCGACGCTGCGGACGGCGCTCAACCCGCCCGACTGAGCACCCATGCCACCTGCCACTCGGCGTCCGGGTCGCGCGGGTCGCGCCGCAGGGCCAGGTGGTGGGTCGAGGGCCGGTCGCTCGGCAGGACGACGTCGCCCGCCTCGACGCGCGCCAGCCGGTCGGTGACCCGCAGCACCAGTCGCCCCGGCTCGCGCTCGAGCACCCGGACGTCGAGCACCTGGGTCGTCATGGCGGTGACGCGCCGGCCCCGCTGGTTCCAGGCGTGCAGCATGGCGACGTCGTGCTCACCGGCCACCGAGCCGGGCGTGTAGAGCGCCGCCAGGGCACCGGTGTCGCCGCGGCGCCACGCCGCCGCGCGGGCGGCGTCCCAGGTGCGCAGCACCTCGCGTGCCTGCCCCGCCGGTGCTGGCTCACCGGGCGGCGCCGGTGCCGGCCGGGACGACGCCGGCGCGGCCGGCCCGGAGGCGTCGTCCGACCAGCGCAGCAGGCCCGCCAGCACCAGTCCGCAGACCACACCGGCGGCCACCACGGCGAGCAGGCGCCCGCGCCCTGCGTCGCTGCGTCGTACGGCCCGGCCCATCGCCCCAGCCAACACGGGATCGCCGGCGCCCGCCGGCGTCATCCACAGGGGCCCGGCGGGCGGGGCTCAGCCGGTGGGGCGGAGGTCGACCAGGCCGCGGATGCGGGCCCGGTCGCGGGAGAAGAGCCGGCCGCCCCCGCCCCTGCCGAGCGGCGTGGTGTAGACGAACGCGCTGGCCTCGATGCGGGCTCGGGGCACGCACCGGCGAGGGATGGTCAGCGACATCTCGGTGCCGTGGCGACCGACCTCGGCGCGCAGCCGCGGGCAGGACGCGAAGCCCTGCGGCCGGCCGGCGCCCTCGAGGCCCGCCTCCGCCCGCAGCCCCGACGCGTGGACCGTGGCGAAGCCGTACGGCGGACCGTCGGGCCCGAGCAGGTAGACGAAGTAGTACTGGTCGAACGCGTCGCGGGGCGTCACGACCCGTCGCACCCGCCACGTGACCTCCAGGTCGCGGTCGCCGACCTCGGTGAGCGTCAGCCGCTCGATGTCGACCGTGCGCCGGTCGGCGCGGCCGAGGCCGCGCTCGCCCGTGATGCGGACGTCGCCCCGCTGGTCGGCGCCCGACGCGACGACCGTCGACGACCCCGGCTCGTCGAGCGCCTGCGCCGACGCCACGGCCGGCAGGGCGAGGAGCAGCGACACGGCGGCGACCAGCGTTCTCACGCCGGGAGTGAAGCACGCTGGCATGCTGACGCGGTGCCGAACGAGCGACGGGTCAGCCGGCGCGCCGTGCTGACCGGCGCCGGCGTCACCGGCTCGGCCGTCGTCGTGGGCGGGGTCGGGGTGTGGGAGGGCGTGCTGCCCGGCCGGCCCTGGCTGCAGGAGGTGCTCGGGCTCAACGGCGAGGACGGCGACGTCCCCGACGTCGAGACCGGCCCGGTCGAGTCGGGCGCGTTCGAGTCCGCCGCGCGGCTCGGCGAGACCACCCGCTGGCACCTGCTCCTGCCGCCCGGCGCCGCAGGCCCCGAGGGCCTGCCCCTCGTCGTCGCGCTGCACGGCCTCGGCATGCAGGTCGACACCTTCCTGCCCGGCGGCCTCGGCGTCGCCGAGTGGCTCGCCGCGGTGGTCGACGACGGCACGCCCCCGTTCGCCGTCGTGGCGCCCGAGGGCGGCGACGACTACTGGCACCCCCGGCCCGACGGCCGCGACCCCGGCGCGATGGTGGTCGACGAGCTGCTGCCGCTCATGGCCGAGCGCGGGCTGCGGGCGACGTCGTCCGACCGCATCGGACTGCTCGGCTGGTCGATGGGCGGCTACGGCGCGCTGCGGCTGGGCGGGCTGCTCGGCCCCGACCGCGTGGCCGCCGTCTGCGCCGCGAGCCCGGCGCTGTGGACCGACCCCGACGCCGCCAGCCGCGACGGCTTCGAGGACGCCGAGGAGTACGAGACCTTCAGCGTCTTCGGCCGCCAGGCGCAGCTGGACGGCGTCCTCGTGCGTCTCGAGTGCGGCACCGGCGACCCGTTCTACCGGGCGGTGGAGGACTACGCCGACGGGTTCCCGGGCGACCTCGACCCCGCGCCCCAGGTCGAGCTCGAGCCGGGCGGGCACGACCGCGGCTACTGGCGGCGCCTCATGCCGGGGCAGCTGCGACTGCTGGGCGACGTAGTCTCGAGGTCATGAGCGACCTGGCGTTCGAGGTGGTCGGGCTCGGGTCCGACGCGGTCGACTACGAGGCGGCCTGGGAGCACCAGCGGCAGGTGCACGCCGCGGTCGTCGCCGGCGAGCGGCTGCCGACGGTGCTGCTGCTCGAGCACCCGCCCGTCTACACCGCCGGCAAGCGCACCGAGCCCCACGAGCGCCCGCTCGACGCCGGGGGCGCGCGCGTCGTCGACGTCGACCGCGGCGGCAAGATCACCTTCCACGGACCCGGCCAGCTGGTGGGCTACCCGATCGTCGCGCTGCCCGACCACGTCAAGGTCGTCGACTACGTGCGGCGCGTCGAGGAGGCGCTGATCCGCGTGTGCGCCGACCTCGGCGTCGAGACCGCCCGGGTGCCCGGCCGCAGCGGCGTCTGGCTGCGCGAGGAGGGCCCGTCGACAGGCTCAGGGTCCGTCGGTCGCCCCGAGCGCAAGGTCGCGGCCCTCGGCATCCGCGTCAGCCGCGGCGTCACCATGCACGGCTTCTCGCTCAACTGCGACGTCGACCTCGGCTGGTACGACCGGTTCGTGCCCTGCGGCATCGCCGACGCCGGCGTCACCACGCTCAGCGCCGAGACCGGCCGCACCGTCACCGTGCGCGACGTCCTGCCCTCGGTCGAGCGGCACCTGCGCCACTACCTCGCCTGGACGCCGTACGAGGCCACCCCCGACTACGACCCCAAGCCCGAGCCGGGACGGACGCCGCGCATCGAGCTGATCCGCCCCGGCGTCTGAGCGCGCCGCCGCCGGCCGGGCCACCGTCCGTGGTCTGATGACCGGCCGGCCGGTCGTCGAGCGAGCGGTCGGGACGGGGGGACGCGTGAGCGAGCTGGTCATCGAGACGCACGGGCTGCGCAAGGAGTTCCGCGACCGCCGCGGGCTGCACGTCGCCGTCCACGGTCTCGACCTCGCGGTGCCGGCGGGCGGCGTCCACGGGTTCCTGGGGCCCAACGGCAGCGGCAAGACCACGACGATCCGCATGCTGCTCGGGCTGGCCCGCGCCACCCGCGGGCGGATGCGGCTGTTCGACCACGAGGTGCCCCAGCACCTGCCCGACGTCGTCGACCGCGTCGGCGCGGTCGTGGAGTCGCCGAAGTTCTCGCCGAACCTCACCGGACGCCGCAACCTGCTGCTGCTCTCGCGCAGCATCGGCGTCCCCGACACGCAGGTCGACGCCGCGCTCGAGACCGTCGGGCTCGTCGGCCGCGACGCCGACCGCTACCGCGCCTACTCGCTCGGCATGAAGCAGCGCCTGGCCATCGCGGCGACGCTGCTCAAGCAGCCGCAGCTGCTGATCCTCGACGAGCCGACCAACGGTCTCGACCCGGCCGGCATCCGCGAGATCCGCGAGACCATCCGCGACCTCGGCGAGCAGGGCGTCACCGTGCTGCTGAGCTCGCACATCCTGGCCGAGGTGCAGCAGGTGTGCACCTCGGCCACGATCATCGGCCGCGGCCGCATGCTCGCCTCGGGCCACGTCGACGAGCTGCTCGACGCCGGGACGCCGTCCCACCGCGTCGCTGTCGACGACCCGGCACGCGCCGGCGCGCTGCTCGCCGCCGCCGGGCTGCCCGCCACCACCGACGACGACGGCCGGCTGCGGGTCGAGTCCGACGACCCGGCCGCCATCACCCGCGCGCTCGCGGCCGGCGAGGTGTGGCTCACCGAGCTGACCCCGCTGCGCCGCGACCTCGAGTCGGTCTTCCTCGAGCTCACCGCCGGCGAGGCGCTGGGCGAGGAGGGCGCGCGATGACCCGGCTGCTGCTGGTCGAGCTGACCCGCCTGCGGTGGCGCCGCGCCGTCGTCCTGCTGGTGCTGGTGGCGGTCGTCATCCCGATGGTGGTGCTCGCCGTCCGGGCCTGGGACACCCGGGCTGTCAGCGACGCCGAGCGCGCGGAGGTCCGGGCGCAGATCGAGCGCGACTTCGGCGTGCCCGACGAGGTGATCGCCGAGTGCCTTGCACGTCCCCGCCAGTACTTCGGCCCGCGGGCCGAGCGCTTCACCCCCGAACGGCTCCAGCGGGAGTGCAGCCGCACCGTCGGGTTCCGCCCCACCGTGAGCGACTACGTCGGTCGCGAGCCGCTCACGCTGCGCAACGAGCTGACCACCTCCGGGTTCGGCGTCGTCGCCGTCCTGGTGGTGGCCATGCTGCTGGCCGGCACCACGTTCGTCGGGCACGACTGGAGCTCGGGGTCGATGAGCAACCAGCTGCTCTTCGAGCCGCGCCGGCTGCGGGTGTGGGCGGCGAAGGCGGTCGCCGTGGGGCTGCTGTCGGCGCTGGTCGCCACGGTGGTGCTGACGGTCTACTGGGGAGCGCTCGGCCTGATCGCCTCGGCGCGCGACGTGCCGCAGGTCGACGGGATCACGGGCGAGGTCGTGGAGTCCGTCGTGTGGAGCGTCCTCCTCGTGACCGGGGCGGCCGTCGGGGGCTACGCGCTGACGATGCTCTCGCGCAGCACCGTGTTCACCGTCGGGGTGCTCTTCGGGGTCTCGATCGTCAGCGGCGTGCTGCTCGCGGCGCTCCCCGACGGGGCCGTGCGGTGGAACCCCGGCACCAACGCCTTCGCCGTGGTCAACGACGGCGCCGTCTACTACGTCGAGCCGCCGCCCTCGTGCTTCGTCGAGCAGGACTTCGAGAGCGACGAGTGCCGCGGCGAGCGCGAGGTCACGCGCACCCAGGGCGGGCTCTACCTCGGCGGCGTGCTGCTGCTGGCGGGCGCCTGGTCGGCGTCGTCCTACCGGCGCCGCGACGTGCCGTAGACGGCCGGCTCGCCGCTCAGGCCTCGTCGCCCGGGAAACCCCGGAACGCGAGGTGGTCGCGCACCCGGTCGATGTCGTCCTGGGACGGCAGCGCGTCGGTGACCCGGGTGATCGACACCGCGATGTCGGCCCGCCCCGCCGGGGCCAGCCCCGCGGACGCGAGCTCGCGGGCCACCTCGGCCACCTCGTCGTCGCTCAACCGCCGGCGCAGCAACGCGAGCAGCGGCACGTAGTCCTGCGCCGGGACGCCGCCCGGGTAGCCCTCGCGCAGCCAGGCCACCACGCCCGAGAGGCGTCTGGCCAGCGGGCCGCTCACGGTCTCGGCCCCGCCGTCACGACGCGTCGACGATGGTCGGGAACACGTGCTCGAAACTGACCTCCTTGTCGAAGCCCGCGGCCACCACGATGGTGATGCCGAGGGCGATGCCGGCCAGCACGACCAGGAAGCAGACGCCGGCCAGCACCCGGCCGACCGGCGTCGGGCCGGCCGTCGCGAAGCCGGTGCCGCCGGACGTCGCGTGCTCCTGCCCCAGGAACCGGATGCCGAGGGCGAAGACGGCCGGCAGCCCGGCGCCGAGCACGAGGCCCACCAGCAGCACCTGCCAGGCGGCGTCGAGGGCGAGACCCAGGTTCTCCATCGTGGTGGCTCCTCTCAGACCTTCGCGGGGGCTGGCGCCTCGGAGCGCGCAGCCCCCGGCATCCCGCGCCACTCGGCGTTGACGTTCTCGTGGTCGACCGGCTCGTGGCGCGAGCGGACGAACATGGCGCCGGACGCGGCGGCCAGGGCGAGGAAGACCGCCACGGCGCCGGCGAGCCCGCCGACGCCGTCCGCGACGAACCACGCCGCGGCACCGACGACGGCCGCCATCGGCAGCGTGATCAGCCAGGCCAGGACCATGCGGCCGGCGATGCCCCAGCGCACCTCCGCGCCCCGCTTGCCGAGCCCGGTGCCGAGGATCGACCCGGTGGCCACGTGCGTGGTCGACAGGGCCAGGCCGAGGTGGCTGGAGGTCAGGATGACCGCCGCCGACGAGCTCTCGGCCGCCATCCCCTGCGGCGAGGAGATCTCGACCAGGCCCTTGCCCAGGGTGCGGATGATGCGCCAGCCGCCGAGGTAGGTGCCCAGCGCGATGGCCAACGCGCACGAGACCTTCACCCACAACGGGATGCTCTCGGTGTCGGTCCACCTGCCGCTGGCGAGGAGGGCGAGCGTGATGACACCCATCGTCTTCTGCGCGTCGTTGGTGCCGTGGGCGAGCGAGACCAGGGACGCCGACCCGATCTGGCCCCACCGGAACCCGCGCTCGCGGTAGCGCTCGGCCACCCCCGCGGTGATGCGGTGGACCAGCCACGTGCCGACCGCCGCGACCGCGATCGCGATCAGCGGGGCCACCAGCGCCGGCAGCACCACCTTGCCGAGGACGCCGTCCAGCTTCGTGCCGTCGCCGGCCCAGTTCACGCCGCCGAACCCGAGGCCGGCGATCGCGGCGCCGATGAGGCCGCCGAACAGCGCGTGCGACGAGCTCGACGGAAGGCCGAGCAGCCAGGTCGACAGGTTCCACAGGATGCCGCCCACGAGCCCGGCGAGCACGATGACCAGCAGGGGCTGGCCGCCGTCGGTGAGGAGGTCGGGCCGAGGTGCGCCGTCAGCGTCCTGGATCTTGACGACGGCGTTGGTCACGGTGAGGGCCACCTCGACCGAGAGGAAGGCGCCGACCAGGTTCAGCACGGCCGAGAGCGCGACCGCCACCTTCGGCGCGAGCGCCCCGGTGGCGATCGAGGTGGCCATGGCGTTGCCGGTGTCGTGGAAGCCGTTGGTGAAGTCGAACGCCAGGGCGGTCACGACCACCAGCCCGAGGATGACCAGTTCGGGGCTCACCCTCGCAATGTCCTCCCGCCGACGCCGCCCGGAAAGGCCCCCGCGGTCCTGTTCAGCCGATGTTCACCCGGGCCGCGGGCGGCCCGACGGCGTCCGGCACCGCCACCAAAGGCTCCTCCCGGGGTCACCCGCGGCACGCGACGTCGGACCCGTCGGCGACGTCCGGCCGCGGGTCGGGACGGTCAGGGCTGCGACGTAGCATGGCTGGAGTGACGACCACCCCCGACGCGCCCACCGCACCCAACGGTCGCAAGCTGCTCCGCCTGGAGGTCCGCAACGCCGAGACCCCCATCGAGCGCAAACCGGAGTGGATCAAGACCCGCGCGAAGATGGGCCCGGAGTACAAGCACCTGCAGAGCCTGGTGAAGTCCGAGGGACTGCACACGGTGTGCCAGGAGGCCGGCTGCCCCAACATCTTCGAGTGCTGGGAGGACCGCGAGGCCACCTTCCTCATCGGCGGCGACCAGTGCACGCGCCGCTGCGACTTCTGCCAGATCGACACCGGCAAGCCGCAGCCGCTCGACCGTGACGAGCCGCGCCGCGTCGCTGAGTCGGTGCAGACGATGGGGCTGCGCTACGCCACCATCACCGGCGTCGCCCGCGACGACCTCCCGGACGGCGGCGCCTGGCTCTACGCCGAGACGGTGCGGGCCATCCACGAGCTCAACCCCGACACCGGTGTCGAGAACCTGATCCCCGACTTCAACGGCGACCCCGACCAGCTGGCCGAGGTCTTCGAGTCGCGTCCCGAGGTGCTGGCCCACAACGTCGAGACCGTGCCGCGCATCTTCAAGCGCATCCGCCCGGCCTTCCGCTACGACCGCTCCCTCGACGTGCTCACCCGGGCCCGCGCCTTCGGCCTGGTCACCAAGTCGAACCTGATCCTCGGCATGGGTGAGACCCGCGACGAGGTCAGCCAGGCCCTGCGCGACCTGCACGAGGCCGGCTGCGAGCTGGTCACGATCACCCAGTACCTGCGCCCCTCGGTGCGCCACCACCCGGTCGAGCGCTGGGTCAAGCCCGAGGAGTTCGTCGAGCTGGCCGACGAGGCCACCGCGATCGGGTTCGCCGGCGTCCTGTCGGGTCCGCTCGTGCGTTCGTCCTACCGCGCCGGGCGGCTATATCGTCAGGCGATGGACGCGCGCGCGTCCGTCTAGGCGCGACACGGAGCGAGGGCAACGGGCAGGCATGGCGAGGAAGAAGAAGGTCAAGGAGACCGACCCCACCAAGCAGGGCCGCATGCGGCAGCTGGTCGAGACCTACAAGATGTCGCGCGAGGGCGACAAGGTCATCGGCTGGTGGATGCTCGGCACCTTCGTGGTCTTCGCCGCGCTCGGGTTCTGCCTGTTCTACTTCGTCTTCCCCGGCGACGGCGTCATCAGCCTGGTGCTGTCGATCATCGGCGCGCTGCTGATCGGCCTGCTGGCGATGATGGTCGTCTTCAGCCGCCGCGCCCAGCGGGCCGCGTTCAACCGGCTCGAGGGGCAGCTGGGCGCCGGCGCCCGCGCGCTGACGCTGCTGCGCCGCGGCTGGAAGACCGACGAGATGGTCGGCTTCACCAAGCAGCAGGACATGGTGCACCGCGTGGTCGGCCCCCCGGGCATCGTGCTGGTCGGCGAAGGCAACCCGCACCGCCTGCGTCAGCTGATGACCTCCGAGCGCAAGAAGCACGAGCGGGTCGCCCACGAGACGCCGATCCACGAGGTCGTCGTCGGCAACGACGAGGGCCAGGTGCCGCTGCCGAAGCTGGTCAAGCACATCCAGAAGCTCGGCCGCAAGGTGAAGCCGGCCGAGCTCACCGACATCCTCAACCGCCTCAAGGCCCTCGACGCCCAGCGCCCGAAGCTGCCCATGCCGCGCGGCCCCGTCCCCACCAGCACCAAGGGGATGCGCGGCCAGATGCGGCAGAACATGCGCGGACGGTGAGCGCACCGTCTGACCGCAGCGGACACCGATCGTCGGGTCCGCCGCCCCTCCCCCGTCCTAGCGTGGACGTCGAGAGGAGGGCACCGTGCTGGACCGCTGGAACCGTGCGATCGCCGAGATCGAGGAGCGGCTCGCCGAGACCGGTGAGCCCGTCGACGTCGCGGCGCTCGCCCGCACCGCGCTGACCTCGGAGCACCACTTCCGCCGCGTCTTCTCCGCACTCGCGGGGATGCCGCTGTCGGACTACGTGCGCCGCCGTCGGCTGACCCTGGCGACCGCCGAGGTGGTCGCGGGCGCCGGCGTGCTCGACGTCGCGGTGCGGCACGGCTACGGCTCGGCCGAGGCGTTCACCCGCGCCTTCAAGGCCTGGCACGCGATGACGCCCTCCGAGGCCCGCCGGCCGGGCGCGGTGCTGCAGACGCAGCCGCGCCTGACCTTCCACCTCAGGATCGAGGGAGCAGACCCCATGCGACACCGCATCGAACGACTCGACGGCTTCACGCTCGTCGGCCGCCACGCCCGCCTGCCGCTGCGCTACGAGGGCGAGAACACCGCTCTCGTCGACTTCCACCGCAGCCTGCCTGCCGGGCTCGACGACCGGCTGCGCGAGCTGGCCGACGTCCCCGCCCTGCCCGGGCTGCTGTCGGCGAGCTCGGGCTTCGAGGAGGGCCGCGGCGACGGCAGCGACTTCGACCACCACCACGCCGTCGCCACCACCCGCTCCCCTGCCGAGCTGCCCGACGACCTCGACACCCTGCGGGTCGAGCCGTCGACCTGGGTCGTGTTCGAGGCCGACGGTCCCACCGCGGACGGCGTCCTGCTCGGCCGCGTGCAGCAGCTGTGGGCCGAGGCGTTCTCGCAGTGGTTCCCGGCCAACCCCTACCAGGTCGTGCCCGGCCCCGAGGTCCTCCGCCTCACCTACGCCGACGACGGCGCCTCGGGCCGCGGCGAGCTGTGGCTGCCCGTCGAGCACGTCGCCGGATGACGATGGTCGAGGTGCGAGGAGCCTTGGCCACCAACCGGCATGCTCACCTGGCCACGGACCCTGAGCTTGTCGAAGGGCACCGCCGGAGGCCCTTCGACAAGCTCAGGGTCCGTGAGGTCGCGTCCGCCTAGACGTCTACCCCTCAGCCCACTGACGGCTCAGACGGGCCGACCCGGCGCGGCCACCAGAACCGGTCGCCGAGCACGAGGGCGAGGGCGGGCACGAGCACGGTGCGCACGACGAGGGTGTCGAGCAGCACGCCGATGCACACGATCGTGCCGAGCTGGGCGAGCACCACGAGCGGCAGCACACCGAGCACCGCGAACACCGCGGCCAGCAGCACGCCGGCGCTGGTGATGACGCCGCCGGTGGCGCTGAGCGAGCGCAGCATGCCCCGCCGCGGGCCGTGCTCGGCGGCCTCCTCGCGCGCCCGGGTGACCAGGAAGATGTTGTAGTCGACGCCGAGCGCCACCAGGAACACGAACGCCAGCAGGGGCGCGGTGTTGTCGATGGCCTCGAAGCCGAGCAGCCCGGTGAACAGCCACCACGACGCGCCGAGGCTGGCCGCGAAGGTCGCCACGGTCGTCACCACGAGCAGCACCGGCGCCACCAGCGAACGCAGCAGCAGCACCAGCGCGATCAGCACCAGGCCGACGAGCAGCGGGATGACGACCAGCCGGTCGCGCGCGGCGCCGTCCGCCTCGTCGATCGCCTGCGCCTCGCTGCCGGTCACGTGGGTGTCGTCGAAGCCGGCCACGGCGTCGCGGACGGCGCCGACGGCGGCCTCGGCCTCGGGCGAGCCCGACGCGGCGTCGAGGACGGCGTCCACCTGCGTGATGCCGGCGTCCTGCTGGCTGATCGTGGCCGACTCGACGCCGTCGACCCCGCGGACGGCGGCGAGCACCCGCTGGCCGTCGGCCCGGGTGAGCACCTGCAGCGGGTCGGAGAGCCCGGCGGGGTAGGAGTCGGCCAGGCGCGTCGAGGCGGCGATGGCCTCGGGCTCGTCGAGGAACTGGTCGGCCTGGTCGAGCCCGGTGTCGACGCGGAACAGGCCCACCGACAGTGCCGCCAGCAGCACGACGGTGCCGCCGAGGAAGGCCACCGGGCGCGCGGCGACCCGGTCGCCGACGCGGTGCCAGAACGTGTTCGACTCCACCAGCGCGGCCTGGCCGACCTTCGGCACGCGTGGCCAGAAGATGCCGCGCGGGAAGCACACCAGCGCGGCCGGCAGCACCACGAGCACGAACGCCGCGGCGACCGTGACGCCGATGGCCGAGGCGAGGCCGAGCCCGCGGGTGGTCGGCACGAGCGAGAGCAGCAGCGTCAGCACGCCGAGGACGACGGTCACCGCGCTGCAGAGCACGGCCTCGGCGGTGCGGCGCAGCGCGTGCGCCATGGCCTCGTGGCGCGACTCGAGGTGGCGCAGCTCGTCGCGGTAGCGGCTGATGAGCAGCAGCGCGTAGTCGGTACCGGCCCCGAAGACCAGCACCGAGAGGATGCCGGTCGTCGACTCGTCGAAGGCGACGTCGAGGGCGGCGAGGGACTGCGTGGCCAGGACGCCGGCCAGCCGGTCGGCGATGCCCACCACCGTCAGCGGCACGAGCCAGAGCACGGGGCTGCGGTAGGTGATGATCAGCAGCAGCGCCACCACGCCTGCGGTCGCACCGAGCAGGCGCAGGTCGGCGCCGTCGAAGACGGCGGCGAGGTCGGCCTGCACGGCGGCGGGCCCGGTCACCTGCACCTGCACGCCGTCCGGGACGCCGTCGCGCAGCTGCGTGCGCAGCTCGTCGACGAGGTCGGCGTTCTCGGTGGCCGAGCCGGCCTGCACGGGCACGGTGGCCAGGGCCGCGGTGCCGTCGTCCGAGGGCAGCAGCGGTCCGTCCTGCCCTGCGGGGACGGCGCCCACCCGCTCGGCCAGCCGCCCGAGGTCGGCCAGCTGCTGCCGGTCGAGCCGGGTGCCGTCGTCGGCGGGTCCGGTGGTGAACAGCACGACGGCCACGCTGGCGTCGTCGCCGTCGGGCAGCTCGGACTGCAGCGCGACCGCCTCGGTGCTGTCGCGGCCGGCGGGCAGGGTGTCGTCGGGCTTCGCCGCGCGCTCGCCGCTGCCGAGCAGGACGATGGCGGCGACGGCCAGCAGCAGCGGCACGAGGGCCACGACGGCCGAGACCCGGCGGCGGGTGATGAGGGACGCGAAGCGGGCGGCGCGGTCGGCCACGGGGAGACTCCTGTGAGGATGGCTATGCTGGAGAGAGATCGCTAAGCAACTTAGCAACTAAGGAGCCGAAGAACTAGTGGCCGAGCCCACCCCTCCGGAGGGGTCACCCCCGGTGCCCGAGACGCTGGTCGCCGTCCGCGAGCTCGTCACCGCCAGTACCCACCTCTCCCACGCCATCGGACGCCGCGCGGGCCTGAACCGCACCGAGCTGGCCGCCCTCGAGCACCTCGTCGAGACCCCCGCCGCCCCGGGCGAGCTGGCCGGGCTGCTCGAGGTGAGCACGGCGGCGTCCACGGGGGTCGTCGACCGGCTCGAGCGGCGCGCGCACGTCGAGCGGCGTCCGCACCCCACCGACCGGCGCCGGCTCGAGGTGCACGTCACCGACTCCGGGCGCGCCGAGATGCTCGGCTACCTGCGGCCGATGCTCGACGCGCTCTCGGCGATCGACGCCGACCTCACCGACGACGAGCGCGCGGTCGTCGTCCGGTTCCTGCGCGCGGCGGCCGCGGCGGTGCGGCGCGCAGCCGACGAGCCGCCGGCGCAGTAGCGGCGGCTACCGCCGCGAGCGGGCCCGCGCGAGCATCTCGTCGAAGACCGGACGCCGCACGGTGGCGGTGTCGGCGGCGAGGTCGTGCAGGCCGCGCCCGTCGGGCTTGAAGACCAGCGGCGGGACGACGAGCGCCACGAGCACCTGCCGCACCAGGAAGCGCAGCGGGCTGATCGGTCGCAGCCGGCCGTCGGCGGGCACCACGCGCAGACCGGTGGCGATCTTGCCGAAGGAGCCGGCCAGCAGCCAGGTCAGCACGGCCGACTCGAGCACGAAGACGACCAGCACGAAGAAGCTCGCCGGGCTGCCGGGGTCGAGGTACTCGTCGACGCCGACGAAGGCCACCACGACCAGCGTCGAGGCGATCCAGTCGACGAGGATCGCGGCGAACCGACGGGGCCACGACGCCGTCTCGAAGCCCGCCTCCGCCGGTTGCACCACGCCGCCAGCCTAGGAGCGGAGGTCACGCGGACGACGTCCGGGCACCTGTTACACGGGGGAAACAATCCCGATACGGTCGAGAAATTGCCCGTTGCGACCGTTGCGGGCATCCCGACGCGTCCGTGCGCCGGACCCCGCCGTCCCCAGAGGAGACCCATGTTCAGCAACAGCGAAGAGCTGCTCGCCTTCATCAAGGACGAGGGCGTCGAGATGGTCGACGTCCGCTTCTGCGACCTGCCGGGCATCATGCAGCACTTCACGGTGCCGGTCTCGTCGTTCGACCAGAGCGTCTTCGAGGACGGTCTCGGCTTCGACGGCTCCTCTATCCGCGGCTTCCAGGCGATCAACGAGTCGGACATGTCGCTGTTCCCCGACGTGACCACCGCCTACGTCGACCCGTTCCGCAAGTCCAAGACGCTCAACGTCAACTTCTTCATCCACGACCCGATCACGGGCGAGCCCTACTCGCGCGACCCGCGCAACATCGCCCGCAAGGCGCTGGCCTACCTCTCGACGACGGGCATCGCCGACACGGCGTACTTCGCCCCCGAGGCCGAGTTCTACATCTTCGACAACGTGCGGTACTCCACCGACGTCAACGCCGGGTACTACCACATCGACTCCGAGGAGGGGTGGTGGAACTCGGGCAAGGACGGCGACGACAACCGCGGCTACAAGACCCGCCTCAAGGGCGGCTACTTCCCCGTCGAGCCCTACGACCACTACAGCGACCTGCGCGCCGACATGGTCAAGAACCTCGAGCTGTGCGGGCTTCAGGTCGAGCGGGCCCACCACGAGGTCGGCACTGCCGGCCAGGCCGAGATCAACTACCGCTTCGACACGCTGCTCAAGGCCGCGGACGACGTGATGAAGTTCAAGTACCTCATCAAGAACACCGCCTGGGCCGCCGGCCGCACCGTCACCTTCATGCCGAAGCCGATCTTCGGTGACAACGGCTCGGGCATGCACGTGCACCAGTCGCTGTGGCAGGACGGCACGCCGCTGTTCTACGACGAGACCGGCTACGGCGGTCTGTCCGACACGGCGCGCTGGTACATCGGCGGCATCCTCAAGCACGCCGCGTCGCTGCTGGCCTTCACCAACCCGACGGTGAACTCCTACCACCGCCTGGTGCCCGGCTTCGAGGCCCCGATCTCGCTCGTGTACTCCTCGCGCAACCGCTCGGCGTCCGTGCGCATCCCGATCACCGGCTCGAACCCGAAGGCCAAGCGCATCGAGGCCCGCTTCCCCGACCCGTCGGCGAACCCCTACCTCGCGTTCTCGGCGCTGATGCTCGCCGGCCTCGACGGCATCAAGAACAAGGTCGAGCCCGCCGCCCCGATCGACAAGGACATCTACGAGCTGCCGCCGGACGAGATGGCCGAGATCGACCAGGTCCCCACCTCGCTCAACGCGGTGCTCGACGCCCTCGAGGCCGACCACGATTTCCTCACCCAGGGCAACGTGTTCACCCCCGACCTGATCGAGACCTGGATCGACTACAAGCGCACCCAGGAGATCGCCCCCGTGCAGCTGCGCCCCCACCCGCACGAGTTCGAGCTGTACTACGACATCTGATCTGAGGGTTTTCGCCCCCTATCAGTAGTGGTCGAAAACGGCCTCTGGCCTGGGAAAACGTCTTTCAGCGTCTTCCAGCGTCAGAGGCCGTTTTTCGTTGTTCTGCGGCCCCAGTGCGGCCCCAGACTCGGCCGCCCAGCACCGGTCGAGGTGTCACACCTAGCGGGTATGACACTCTCCGTCCGCTCCCCCGACGAGCTGATCGCGGTCATCCCGCACCTGCTCGGTTTCAAGCCCGAGGGGTCGCTCGTCTTCCTGCCGATGAGCTCCGAACTGCCGACGGCGCGCGTCGACCTACCCACCACACCGCACGACCGCGAGGTCGTCTGGAAGTCCATCCGCGACGCCTACGTCCGCCACGCCCAGCCCGGCTCGAGCCTCGCCATCGTCTGCCTCACCTCCGACCGCGAAACGGCCACCGACGTCGGTCACGAGTTCGCGGCCCGGTTGGACTCCATCGGCATCGACACCCGCGTCACGCTGTGGGCCGACGAGACCCGGTGGGCCGACCTCGACACCGGCGACATGGGCCTCCAGACCGAGGACGCCCCGGACCGGATCGCCGCCGCGACGGTCCTGACCGGCCGAGCCCAGCCGGCCGCCGCGACTCACTCGCGGAGTCCCTGGTCGGCGACCGGACCCCTGTCGCCGACCTGCTACCGGAAACGCGCGATGCGGCGCGCGAAAGCACCGCCAAGTTAGAGGGGCGCTGGCGCGCAGCCGGATGCAGCAGTTCCATCGTGACGGTGTACGGCTCTCGGACACCGACACGGCCCGCCTGCTCGTCACCGTCGAATCCATCACCATTCGAGACCAACTGTGGCTCGACATGAACCGGAGCAACGCCAGCTCCCACGTCGCGCTCTGGACGGATCTGACCAAGCGGGCACCCGACGACGTCCGCGCAGCCCCAGCGTCACTGCTCGGCTTCGCGAGCTGGCTCAGCGGCCACGGAGCACTGGCCTGGTGTCGAGTGGGTCGTCCAGGGGCGACGCAGGAGCGTCGACGCGACGTGCTGAGAGGTGGCTCCAATCGAGCTCTAGGACACCGGCTACAGGCATGGTGATAGGTCAGGAACGGCGTCGCTCCCTACGCAGGAGGGAGCGCAGAGTCTCGGCGTTCGCGTAGCCGACCCGTAGCGCGATCTCTGCGGAGGTGAGGTCCGTGGTTGCTGAGAGGTGCCGAGCTCGTTCGATGCGAAGCCGTTGGACGAAGCCGAGCGGAGTGAGGTTGAGCGCCGCACGGACTCGTCGTTCGAGGGTGCGCCGGCTGGTGCCGAGCGACTGCGCGACGAAGGCGACGTTGAACGGTTCGTCCAGGCGGGCGCGCACGAAGCGTTCGAACTCGACGACGATCGGGTCCTCGTGCCGGAGATGTTCGTAGGCGACGAAGGCCGCCTGCGACGGACGCTCGTCGATGATGAGGAGCTTGGCGACATGTTGGGCGAGGTCGGGGCTGATCGATCGCACGAGTGAGAGCGCGAGGTCGATATGGGCGAACGCGGCGCCGGCGGTGACGAGGTTCCCGTCGACCACGACCATGGTGTCGAGATCGAGGGCGATGGTCGGATAGCGCTTCAGGAACTCCGGCCCCAGGAACCAGCTGGTCGTCGCCCGCCGATGATGCATCCGTCCGGTCTCGGCGACAGCGAACACGCCGGTGCACGCCGCGGCGATCCGGGTGGTCGCGTCGTCGAGGCGCCCGAGCGAGTCGATGACCGAACGAGCATCTCTGCTCTGGAGGGCGTCGTTGGTAGCGGCGGCCGTGAGGGTTCCAAGCGCAGGGACGACGACCACGTCGAACTCTGCGGACTCCGACAGCGGGTGGTCCACCGACAGGGTCATCGATGCCGTCGTGGTCACTCTCCGTTTCGGTCCGAGGATGGCGAGTTCGATCGGGTCGATCCGCGGGTCGACATCGCCGCGGGCTCCGTCGGCCACCCGCACGATGTCGATGACCGACGCGACAGCCGAACCGAAGCAGCCGTCGATCGCGATCAGTCCGATACGCATGGCGCGAACAATAGCAATACTGCCGTATACGCCACTTCTCACATGCCCTTGCTCGCCATACGCTGAACTCGCTTCACCACGAAACCTCGACACCTAGGAGAACCCCTCATGTCCACACCCGCATCACTTCCGTATGCCTTCGTCGCCAAGATCGTCGCGGCCGATGGACAGCACGACGCGCTCGCCGATCTGCTCGCCGGCGCTGTCGCGCTCGCCAACGAAGAAGTAGGAACGATTGTCTGGTTCGCGGTCAGGACCCACGCCGACACCTTCTGGATCTTCGATGCATTCCCCGACGAGGCCGCTCGCGACGCCCACGCCAACGGCGCCATCGTCGCAGCCCTGATGGCCAACCAGCACCTCCTCGGCGCAGCACCCGAGATCCTGGCGGCCGACGTCCTCGCGTCCAAGCTCCCGTAGTCCGCCAACGCACGAGACGATCGCGCCCCGCCGAGCCGTCGCCAGGTCGCGACGCAACGCCACGCTGCGTTGCCGAGCGGTGCGAGGCCTATCGGCACACGGACAGGATGCCGGCCGCGAGCGCTCAGCCGGCGAGGGGTCCGTCGCCGAGGAGAGCGACGTCGGTATCGGGCGGAGCCGTGTTCACGGTCGACCTCGGAGAGGTGCGCAAGCCACGCTCGGGCGCTACGGGTTCTCGGCAGATTCTTCCCACGCAGATGGTTGAACCGTGGCACCGCCACGAGGACCTAGCCTTCGCGGTACAGACCCGGCACAGCAAGTACTCGGACGACAGGACAGGCTCGACCTGCGAGACCTGCGGCCGCTGGAAGTGGCTACCGATCAGCGAGGGTGATGCACCGATTGTGGCCAGCGCTGTGGTCGCGGAGTCGGATCTGATCGCCTCACCGGAGACCTTCGGGGACGGCTTGAAGTCGTTCCGGCACCTGCTCGTCAGGCGGCCGCTCGGGGAAACGCTCGTGGCGGCCAGCCCACGCAACTGGCACCTGGTCGAGGTTCAGATCGCCTAGTGCCGACGCCGATCGGGTCTTCACGCCGCGACCGCTCATCGGCATGAGCGAGCGCTTGATGTGGGGACTTCGACTGACGGCACCGCCCCTGGACTAGGTACTCTCCCGCGACCAACGGAATGTCGCCGATCGTCCGAGCCGCACACGTTCGAAAAGGGTGAACCCGACCGCGGCACCTTCTGCCCGTTGCCAACGCTGTGCGGCCCACGTGCGGCCCAGGCGGCGCGAGATGCACTGTTTGCGCAGGTCAGAACCGGTCCCGTGTCAGTACTACGACATCTGAGCCTCACGGCCACACGGGACGCCGTCGTCCGACCTGCGGGTCGGGCGGCGGCGTCTCGGCGTTACGGGGCAGGACCGGGACAGGAGCGGGGCCGTCATCGGACCGTCACGTCCGTTCCGGCCCGCGACGGGGCCGCGATCGCCATCATGACGGTCGTGACGAACGACCGGAGCGGGCTGAGGCCGCCTCCGGGTGCGGCACTGGACGACCGGTCGACCCGCGCGGCGTACGACGACTGGTGCGAGGAGCGCAAGGAGGGCCTCGGGGTCGTCGCGGTCGGGACGGTCGTGGTGGTCGGCGGTCTGACCCTCCTGGTGGTCAGTCTCGCCACCGGACGTGCCTGGGCGTGGGTCGTGGGCCTGACGGTGGTCATCTCGGGGCTCGGATGGGTAGGCCCCTCGCTCCGGCGGGGCACCATCGCGGCGCCGAGCCCGCGCGGCGGATGGGTGCGCTGCTGGCCGCACGCCCGTGGACCCTGCACGAGGGCGGGGTCCGGTGCGACGAGACCGCGCCGTCCGGCCACCGGTAGCTGGTGCTGGGCGGGGACTCGGTGCTGCTGGCGACGATCGAGACCGCCGACGGCTGCGAGCTGCTCGACGACGTCGTCCGCGGGACCGGTCCGCTCTGGCTGTGCACCGACGCCTCGGGCGCGGTCGCGGCGGCCTACGCACCGGGCTCGGACGGCGGGCGCCTGTACGACGTGCGCCCGGCGCGGCCGGGCGCGGAGGGCGTCGCCGCCGGCACCGGACCCGAGATGAGTCCTGCGGTCGTTCAGGAGGCGTGGCAGCGCTGGTGGGCGCAGCGTCGTACGGCGTCGATCGAGCTGGCGATCGCGCTCGTCGCGTTCGTCGCGGCCGGCGTCCTTGTGGTCGTCGTCGCGACCGCGGACGGGCGACCGGCGACGGCGGCGGTCGTGCTCCTCGTGCTGTCGGGACTGGTCGCGGTGGTGTCGTTCCTCCTCGCGTGGGGGGACGACGTCCGCTCGGTCGCGCGGGCGCGTCGGGTCCGCGCGCAGCTGGGCGGTTCGTGGCGACCCTACGAGGGTCGGTTGCAGCACCGGTCGTGGGTCGAGCTGTCGGGCGAGGCCCCGAGCGGGTCGTCCACGGAGCACCGCTGGGCGCTGGTCGCCGGCGATGACACCCGGGTCCTGCTCGACGAGGACGGCCCGTCCAGCGCGCTCTCGGCCGTGCTCGACGGCAACGCCTCGGTCTGGGTCACCGGCTCGCTTGACGGCGACCCCGTGGTGGTCGTCCCGTTCGGCCCCGACCTGTTCATCACCCGCACCGTGCGGGGCGAGCGCCGGCGCGCCCAGGTCGAGGGGCGCTCGTCCAGACTCCGCCCGCGCTCGGGCCACGCCCTCGAGACCTCACCACCCCTGCCCCGCCGCGGCGCGTGAGACCGGTCCCGACGAGCGGCCGGGCCGCGGTCAGGCCGGCGAGGCCCCGACCGTCGGCGCCGGGACGCGGATCGACCGGATGCCTCGTAGCTCGAGCCACACCTCGTCGCGCGTGCGCACGACGCGGGCGAGCACGCCCTCGCAGCCGCGGCAGCGGAGCACGGTGCCGGGGGCGTCGACGTAGGCCACCGCCTGCGCCAGCGCGCCGGCGTCGCCGCAGCCCGCGCAGGTGACCGTCGCCGAGGTCATCTCGGCGGTGAAGACGGCGCCCAGGTCGCCGGCGAGGACGTTGCCGTCCAGCACACGCTCGTCGTCCATGGTCATCCTCCTGTGGGTCCGAAGCGCTCGGTGCGCACGATCGAGGCGGGGTGGCCCGCGTCGAGGAAGAGTCGGGTCGCGGTCTCGACGAAGGGGTTCGGGCCGCAGACGAAGACCCGACCGGGGCGCCCGATGCTCGCCTCGACGGCCGCGACGTCGGCGGCGGTGAGCCGGCCGGGTGCGCGGACGTCGTCCGGCAGGCCACCGCGGGTGAAGACGTAGGCGATCTCGACGCCGGTGCCCGAGGTGGCGATCCGGTAGAGCTCGTCGGCGTAGATGACGTGGTCGGGCGTGCGGGTCGAGTAGAGCAGGTGGAAGGGCGCCGTCGAGCCCGCCTGCTGCCGCGCGCGGAGCATCGCCATCACGGGCACCACGCCCGAGCCGCCGGCGACCAGACTGACCGCCCGCTCGTCGTCCGGGGTCCAGCGGAACCAGCCGCCGACCGGCCCGCGCACCTCGAGCTCGTCGCCCTCGCGGGCGACGTCGACCAGGTACGACGAGACCTCGCCCCGGGGCACCTTCTGCACGGTGAGCTCGACGCGGTCGGTGGCCGAGGCGGAGGCGATGGAGTAGCTGCGCTGCGCCTGGTAGCCGTCCTCGGCCGTGAGGCGGACGTCGAGGTGCTGGCCCGCGTCGTGCCCCGGCCAGCCCGGCACGTCGAGCACGAGCGTGCGCGCGGTGCGGGTCTCGAGCCACGCGGACGCCACCCGGGCGCGCAGCCACGGCGTGCTGGTGCGGCGCACCGTCAGTCGCCGCTGTAGCGCTGCTCGAGCCACGGGTCGCCGTACTCGTGGTAGCCCAGGGTCTCCCAGAAGCCCGGCTCGTCGTCTTGGCGCAGCTCGATGCCGTTGACCCACTTGGCCGACTTCCACAGGTAGAGGTGGGGCACCAGCAACCGGGCGGGGCCGCCGTGCTCGGCACGCAGCTCGTCGCCGTCGTACTCGTAGGCGATCCAGGCCTTGCCGTCGAGCAGGTCCTCCAGCGGGAGGTTGGTGGTGTAGTCGCCGTAGCACCGCACCAGGGCGAACTCGGCCTCGGTCTCCTCCTCGAGCAGGGAGTCGAGCAGGACCTCGACCGACACCCCGCGCCAGGTGGTGTCGTGCTTGCTCCACCGCGTGACGCAGTGCAGGTCGACGGTGACCTCCTCGCTCGGCAGGGCCATCAGCCCGGCCCAGTCGATCGAGTGCGTCGAGCCGTCGACGTCCCGGACGTCGAGCCGCCACCGGTCGGTGTCGACCACCTGCGTCGGTCCGGCCGACAGCACCGGGAAGTCCTCGGTGAGGTACTGGCCGGGCGGCAGCGGGCGCCCGCCGTCGTCGTCCCTGCGACTGCCGAAGCCTCGGCTGACGACACCCATCGCCACTCCCCTCGCTCGCCCTCGGTGCAGGCTTCCACACCTGGGGTGCGGCGCGCAGCCCTCGGCCCGACCCGTCGGAGAATGCTGTCGTGATCCGCTACCCCGCCCTGCTGCAGCCCGGCGACACGATCGGCGTGACCGCGCCGTCGGCGGGGGTCGAGGGCGCGGGGGTCGAGCGGATCGAGTTCTGCGTCGAGTGGCTGCGGCGGGCCGGCTACGACGTCCGCGTCGGTGAGTGCCTGGTCGGGGGCGGGGTGACCTCGGCGCCGGTCGAGGATCGGGCGGCCGAGCTGACGGCGATGCTGTGCGACCCCGACGTGAGGGCCGTCGTCCCGCCGTGGGGCGGGGAGACCGCGATCGACGTGCTCGACCGGCTCGACTGGGACGCGCTGGCGGCGGCCGAGCCGACGTGGGTGGTGGGCTACTCCGACATCTCGACGCTGCTGCTGCCGATCACCACGCGGCTCGGGTGGGCCACGCTGCACGGCGACAACCTCGCCGACACCCCGATCGCACCGCCCGCCGGGCTGCTGCCGTGGCTCGCGGTCGCGTCGTCGGCGGGTCCGCACCGGCAGCGCGACTCGGGGCTGGTGGCCGACTGGTGGCGCTTCGCGGAGGACCCGCACGCCACGGAGTGGAAGCACGTCGGCACCGGCCGCTGGTCGCTGCATGGCGCCGAGTCGCTGCACGTCAGCGGCCGGCTGGTCGGCGGATGCGTCGAGACGCTGTGCAACCTCGCCGGCACCCCCTACGGCGACGTCGCCGCGTTCGGGCGCGCGCACGCCGACGACGGGCTCGTCGTGTTCGTCGAGGCCGCCGGGGACGACGCCGCCACCATCTGCCGCAACCTGCACGGGCTGCGCCTGGCCGGCTGGTTCGAGCACGCGCGGGCAGTGCTGGTCGGCCGCACCAACGCCCCGCCGACCGACACGCTCACCCAGCGGGACGCCGTCCTCGACGCCCTCGGGCCCACCGGGCTGCCGCTCGTGCTCGACGTCGAGATCGGGCACGTGCCGCCACACCTGCCGCTCGTGCAGGGCGCGGTCGCGACGGTCACGGTCGACGGCGACGTCCGCGAGATCGTGCAGGAGCACCGGTAGGGCGGCAGGTGCCCGTCCTAGGGTGGCGGCATGGGCCCGACCATCAGCTACGAGCCGCAGGCCGACGGTGACGCCGACCCGGGCGAGGTCGTGTGGGGCTGGGTGCCCTACGAGGACGACCCGAGCCAGGGCAAGGACCGGCCGGTGCTCGTGCTGGCCCGGCAGGACGACGCGCTGCTCACGCTGATGCTGTCGAGCAAGGACCACGTCGGCGCGGGGCACGTCGACGAGCCGCGGCCGGGTCAGGAGTGGTTCGACCTCGGCCCTGGGGCGTGGGACCCCGAGGGCCGGCCGAGCGAGGTGCGCCTCGACCGGGTGATCACGATGGACCCGTCGGCCGTGCGCCGCGAGGGCGCCGCCCTCGACCGGCCGCGCTTCGACGCGGTGGTGGCCGCGGCCCGGCAGGTGCTCGGCTGGTGACGGACCGTTACGGAGAGGGTCGGTGGTCATGAAGATCGCGGTGGCCGGGGGCACGGGTGTGGTCGGGAGGCACGTCGTCCGGGAGGCCGAGCAGCGGGGGCACGAGGTCGTCGTCCTGTCGCGGTCGGCCGGGGCCGACGTGCTCGGTGGCGAGGGGCTGCGCGAGCGCCTCGAGGGGTGCGAGGCGGTGGTCGACGTGCTGAACGTCGCGACGCAGAAGCGGGCCGAGGCCGAGGCCTTCTTCCGCACCACGACCACGCACCTGACCGAGGCCGAGCGGGAGGTCGGGTGCGCGCACCACGTGGTGCTCTCGATCGTCGGCATCGACCGCGTGCCGACGGGCTACTACCGCGGCAAGCTGCTGCAGGAGACGACGGCGACGGCCGGGCCGGTGCCGTCGACGATCCTGCGGGCGGCGCAGTTCCACGAGTTCGCCGAGCAGGCGCTGGGGTTCGTGCGGCTCGGTCCGGTCTCGGTCGTGCCGGCGATGCGCACCCAGCCGATCGCCGCCCGCGAGGTGGCGGCGGCGCTGGTCGAGCTCGCCGAGCAGGGGCCGAGCGGACGCGCGCCCGACCTGGCCGGTCCCGAGGTGCACCGCCTGGCCGACCTCGCCCGGCAGGTGAACGACCACAAGCACCTCGGACGACGCGTGGTCGAGGCCCGGCTGCCGGGCGCGGCCGGCCGCGCGATGCGGTCCGGCGCACTCACGACCGGCGGGCCCGGCCGGGGCCGCCAGACCTTCGCCGCGTGGCTCGCGGCGGAGCCCGCGTGAACCGCGACGCGCTGTTCGGCCGTCCCGCGCCGCGCCACCAGCCGACGCCGCCGGGCGACCCCGCCATGGCCCGGGCGCCCCGCCCGGCCGGGCTCGTGACCGAGGCGGCCGGCGTCCTGCAGGTGGCCCGGCTGCTGCGCGCCGCGCCCTGGCTCGCCCGCGCACCACGGGCGCCGGACGACGCCCCCACCGTCATCGACCTGCCCGGCTGGCTGGCGCCCGAGGCCAGCAACGTGGCGATGCGGGCCTGGCTGCGCCGGCTCGGGTACGACGTCCGCCCGTGGGGCCTGGGCACCAACCGCGGGCGCCCCGAGCGCGACGCGCAGCGGCTCGTCGAGCGCCTCGACGCCGACCCGGACGGCGGCCCCGTGGCCCTGCTCGGCTGGAGCCTCGGCGGGGTCGTGGCCCGCGAGGTCGCCCGCGCGCTGCCCGACCGCGTCACCCAGGTCATCACCTACGGCACGCCCGTCGTCGGCGGCCCGAGCCACACCGTCGTCGCGCGGCTGTGGGGCGCGCAGGAGGGCGACCGCATCGAGCAGCTCGGCCGCGAGCTCGACCGCGAGGACCCCATCCGTGCGCCGATCACCGCGATCTACACCCGTCGCGACGCCATCGTCGACTGGCGCGCCTGCCTCGACACCCGCTCGCCGCGCGTGCGCCACGTCGAGGTGCGCTCGACCCACACCGCCCTCGGCCTCGACCCCGACGTGTGGGTCACCGTCGCCGACGCGCTCGCCGGGCGGCTCGACGAGGTCTGAGCGCAGGTGTGGTCGGCCGGGCGCGGCTCACGGCGCGACGGGCCCGTCCAGGATCCGCCGTCGCGCCTCCTCCGCCGTCAGGCGGGGAGGCAGGTACTCGTGCCACCAGTCCGCGCCCGCGTCGGCGAGCGCGGCGACGTAGCGCCGTTCGCCCGCCAGGTCGCTGCGCCGCTGGCGCCCGCCGACGGCGATCACGAACGACTCGCGAGCGGCGTCCTCCCGCAGCGCCGCGACGTCGTCCGGGGTGAGGTCCTCCCAGTCCGGCGGCGGCACCCGGTAGAGGCACGCACCGTCCCAGCGCAGCGCCCGGGCTCGTGGCCGTCGCTTCGTGACGGCGCCGCCGACCCAGATCGGCACGCTCGGGGCCGCCTCCCGGATCGTGGCCAGGGCCGCCTCGGTGAGGTCGCTCCGCGAGACGGCCTCGGTCAGCGCCGGGTCGCCGAGGGGGTCACCCGAGCCGACCCCGAGGACGACCCGGCCGCCGGAGAGCGCGGCGACCGTGCGCGCCTGGAGCGCGAGCGTCGGTGGGTGGCGCGCCGGCAGCGGGGTCACCAGCGTGCCGAGGACGACGCGCGTCGTGGCCTGGGCGACCAGCGCGAGCGTCGCCCAGACGTCGTAGGTGGGCAGCCCGCCCGGGAAGGCGAGGTAGTCCTCGCAGAAGACACCGTCCCAGCCGTGCGCCTCGGCCAGCGCGGCCAGCTCGGCGATCTGGTCGGGTCGGCCCCACGCGCCGGCCGGCGTGATGTCCAGTCCGTACCTCATGCGAGCACCCTGCTCGCCGCCGCCGACACTCCGCCGCAGGAGCACGCTCAGCGGGCGTCCGCGATGTCGGTGGGCTCGGGTTGACTGTTCGCATGGCGAACACTCGACGGGTCTCCGTGCTCGGCGTCCCCGACAGCGCCGGCGCCTACTGCGTCGGCGTCGAGCGCGCACCGGCCGCGCTGCGGGCGGCCGGGCTGGTCGCGCGGCTCGAGGCGGCGGGCGTCGAGGTGCACGACGCCGGCGACCTCACCGAGCGGCGGTGGCGGCCCGACCGCGTGCGCCCGCGGGTGCAGAACCTCGACGACGAGGTCGCGGCGGTGCGCGAGACCGCGGACGCCGTCGCGGACCGCCTCGGGCCGGACGCACGGGTGCTCGTGCTGGGCGGCAGCTGCGTCGTCGCGCTCGGGCTGTGCGGCGCGTTCGTGCGGCGGGGCGAGCGGCCGCGGCTGGTCTACCTCGACCGCCACCTCGACCTGAACACGCCCGAGAGCACCGAGGAGGGGTCGCTGAGCTGGATGGGCATGGCCCACGCGCTCGGCGTCGACGGCGCCGCGCCCGAGCTGGTCGGCGCGTTCGGCGACTCTCCCCTGCTGCGGCCCGAGGACGTCGTCCACCTCGGTGTCGAGCTCGAGCAGACCACCGCGTTCGAGCGGGAGCAGGTCGAGGCGCTCGGCGTCGCGGTCGTGCCGCAGCAGCGGCTGGTCGACGCCCCCGCGGACGCCGCCACCGAGGCGCTCGGCCACCTCGGCGCGGGGCCGTTCACGGTGCACGTCGACGTCGACGTCCTCGACTTCATGGACGCGCCGCTCGCCGAGAACGTCAACGGCCGCAACCGCGGCCCCACGGTCGAGCAGCTGGGCCTCGCGCTGGCCGCGCTGCTGCGGCGTCCCGACTGCCGGGGCCTCTCGATCGGCCAGCTCGACCCGGCGCACGCCGAGTCCGACCCCGACGCGCTGAGCCGGTTCGTCGACGTCGTGGTCGCCGCTCTGACGACGTCGTGAGGTGCCCTTCGACGAGCTCAGGGTCCGCGGGCGGGCCCGGGCGTCGAGGGCCGGCGGTCTCGACGACGCTCGTTCGTCGCTGCTCGACCACCGGAGTCGCAACCCCAACGATGGTCGAGGTGCGAGGCCGGTCACGGGCGAGCCTCCTCGCACCTCGACCATCGTCGGGGCGTCCCGTGCTGGCGCGGTCGTGGAGCCCTTCGACGGGCTCAGGGTCCGTGGGGCCGCCGGGGCGCCGAGGGCCGACGTGTCAACCGACGGCGGCGGTCAGGCGTCCTCCCCTGTGTGACCCCCCTGCTGACCTCGACGACGAGAGGCCGACCGATGCGCCGCACCACCTCCACGATCCTCGCCGCCCTCACCTCCCTCGCCCTGCTCGCGGGCTGCGGCTCCGACGGCGGCACCACCGAGGCGGACGACGCCGACCCCGGCTCGGGTCGCACGCGCGACGTCGCGCCCGCGGCGTCCGACGAGCCCGCCGGTGACCCGGCCACCCCGGCCGCCTCGGCCACCTCGTCGGCCGCCCCCGACCAGTCCGGTGACACGCCCACCGAGGCGCCCGCCGTCGGCACGAGCCGCCAGGAGGGGAAGGCCTCGCAGGGCGCGAACCTGGTGCTCACCGACGTGCGCGCCGCCGAGAACGCGGGCTACGACCGCATCGTCATGGAGTTCAGCGGCACCGGCACGCCCGGCTGGGGCGTCGAGTACGTCGACGAGCCGGTGCAGGAGGGCAGCGGCAAGGCCATCGACCTCGACGGCGAGTCCTACCTGCAGGTCGTCGCCGACAGCACCACCTGGCCCGCACCCGACTACTACGACGGCCCGACCCGCATCGACCCCGAGGGCGACGGCAACGTCGACGAGGTCTACGTCGGCGGCACCTTCGAGGGCTACACCGCGCTCTACGCCGGCGTCGAGGGCGACCGCGCGCCCTTCCGGGTCTTCACCCTCACCTCACCGACGCGGCTCGTCGTGGACGTCGCCCGCAGCGACGACGACGGCGCCCCCGCCGAGCCCGCCACTCCCGCCGCCGACCTGCCGCCGTTCCCGGCCGGCACGCGGCGCCAGTCGGCCGATCCCGCGCCGCGCACGCAGCTGCTGCCGGTCGACGTCCGGGTCGCCGAGAACGACGGCTTCGACCGCGTCGTCGTCGAGTTCACCGGCCGCGGCCGGCCCGGGTGGACCGTCGACTACCGCCCGCGGGCCGTGCAGGAGGGCAGCGGCCGCGTCGTGAGGCTCCAGGGCGACACGGTGCTGCAGGTCTTCACCTCCTACACCACGTTCCTCCCGGAGTCGCGGTACTACGACGGCCCCCGCCGGCTGCGTCCGGCCGGCGACGGCAACGTCGAGGAGGTCTTCTTCGGCGGCACGTTCGAGGGCTACACCCAGCTGTTCGCCGGTCTCGACGACCGCACGCCGTTCCGGGTCTTCACGCTCAGCAACCCGACGCGCCTCGTCGTCGACGTGCAGCACGACGACTGAGCCGCCTCAGCCCGCCGCCCGGGGCGTGAAGCGGATCGGGAACCGCACGGCCCCGGTGTTGCCCGAGACGGGCAGCCACTCGCCGGGGCCGTCGGGCTCGGCGGCCGGCAGCCACTGCGCCAGCAGCGGCAGCGCCACGGCCATGTCGGTGCGGGCGACGAAGTGCCCGAGGCAGTGGTGGACGCCGGCGCCGAACCCGTGGTGCGGGGGGCGCTCCTCGGTGATGTCGAAGGCGGGGTCGGGCATGGCGTGGGGGTCGGTGCCGGCGCTGTGCGAGAGCACCTGCACGATGCCACCGCGGGGCACGTGCAGACCGAACAGGTCGACGTCCTCGACGGCCTCGCGGGTGATCCAGGTGACGGTGGGGTTGACCCGCATCACCTCCTCGACGGCGTTGCCGCCCAGCTCGGGTCGCTGCGCCAGCAGACGCCACTGGTCGGGGTGGCGCAGCAGCGTCTGCACGGCGAGGGCGAGCTGGTTGCGGGTGGTCTCCATGCCGGCGAAGGCGAGGAAGACGA
This sequence comes from Nocardioides marinquilinus, assembly GCF_039543705.1. Taxonomy (NCBI): domain Bacteria; kingdom Bacillati; phylum Actinomycetota; class Actinomycetes; order Propionibacteriales; family Nocardioidaceae; genus Nocardioides; species Nocardioides marinquilinus. The sequence continues at coordinate 106,686 of NZ_BAABKG010000004.1, read as the reverse complement.
GGGCGACGCCGAGCTCGTCCCGTGAGAGCCGGTCACCCTCGGTGGTGGCGCGCACGAGGTCGCTGACGAGGTCGTCGCGCGGGTGCGCGGTGCGGTCGGCGACCACCTCGTCGACGTAGCCGAGCAGCCCGTCGAGCGCCGCCTCGATGCGCGGCACCTGGTTGCCGACGTCGATGGAGAACGAGGCGCCGAGGTCGTCGGCCCAGTGGGCGACCTGGCGCCAGTGGTCCTCGGGCAGGCCGAGGAGGACGCAGATGATGCGGGCGGCGTACGGCTCGGCGAACTCCGAGACCAGCTCGACGGTGCCACGCGCGGCGAACGCCTCGACCAGCTCGAGCGCGAGGGCCTGGAACCGCGGTCGCATCGCCTCGATGGTGCGCTTGCGGAACGCCGGCACCAGCAGCCGCCGGATGCGGGCGTGGTCGTCGCCCTCGAGGCTGAGCAGGGTCTCGGCCCACCAGTCGTGGAACAGGCCGGAGTGGATGCCGTTCTGCTCCGGCCACCGCGCGTTGCCCTGCCGGAACCGCCGGTCGCGCAGCAGCGCCCCCGCCTCGGCGTGGCGCAGGACCGCCCAGCCCCAGTTCGTCTCGACGTACCAGTCGCGCTCGCGCGCGCGGTGCACCGGCGGCGAGGTGACGTCGAACCCCGGGTCGGAGAGGTCGAAGGACGGCGGCGCGTCGACACCCGTCACGTGGCTCACGCGGCCCAGCCTGGCACGGCGCGGTCGGCGAGGCCGGCGGGGCCGGCGGTCAGGTCGAGGGCACGGCGACGACGGTGATCGCGGCCCGGGTCCAGTCGACGTCGCCGTCGACCTCGGTGCAGCGCAGCTGGACGGTGTGCGTCGCGGCGGCGCTGTCGACGACGAAGGCACTGGTGGTGAGGGTGCCGGTGTAGTAGCCGTCGGCGCTGTAGAGCACCCGTGGCCCACCCGCGGCGGCGCGGCTCTCGCCGACGTGGACGTCGGTGCTGGGGATGACGTTGCCGTCGACCACGATCTGGCAGTAGCCACCGGTCGCGGCCGTCGAGTCGGAACCGGCGCCGGGTCCGATGGTGTCGTCGAACGCCGCGGTGCCCCAGCCCGACCGGGCCTGGATGGTGAGCGTGCTCAGTGCCTTGAGCTTGATCTGCAGCGACGCGCACACCTCGCCGTTCTCGTCGTCGTCGCTGCACGTCGCGCCGTAGCCGGTCGTGCCGAACTGCTGCACGGCCGGGCCGGGCCGGGCACCCGGGCTCAGGTCGGCCAGGCCGATGCTGCCGTCGCGGACGTCGACCCCGCTCACGGCTCCGGTCGCCAGCTCGCTGGCGCCGACGGCGTTCGGGGCGATCTGGAACGCCTTGACGCTGTCCTTCGGCAGCTGGGCGGCGGCGTAGGACGCACCACCGCCGACGGCGAGACCGAGGGCCAGCAGGGCCGCGCCCGGCTGGCGGAGGAGGCGGTGCGGCACGGCAGGTCCTTCGTTCGAGGCGGCGGGGCAGACCCCCGTTCGCGACGAGCATGGGCCTCGCCGGGCCCGCCGCCCATGGCCCGAACGGGCCATGTCTGGCCCCGGCGTCCGACCACGACCGGTTCAGGACCGCGCCAAGGGGTACCGCAGAGGTACACGGCGCCGCGGTGGATCCCCGTGCCGGCGTGCAGGCTCGGCGGGCTCGAGACACGTGGCCCGCCGAGCCGCCGGTGTCGCTCAGGCGTCGGTGCGACCCGGGGTGGCGCCGTGCGCCGGGTCGGTGACCGGCTCGGACACCGGCCGCGTGGCCGGGTCGGCCGGGGTGGCCGGGGTGGCCGGGGTGCCGGCCGCCGTCCCGTCGGCCGAGCCGCCCTTCATGTCGGGTCCGGTGACGGGGTGGTAGTCGTCGGCGGTGTGGTCGACCCGCGGGTCGAGGGCGTCGGCCTCGCGCACCAGGTCCTCCTGCTCGGCACGCTCGCGCTGGGCCTCCTGGCGGCGGGCCTCGGCCTCCTGCTCGGCACGCTGCGCCGCAGCCCGGGCCTGCTCGGCCCGGGCCTCGGCCTGGGCGGCCTGCTGCTCGGTGCGGTCGGCGCTGACCTGCTGCTCGGCGGCGCGGCCGCGCAGCTGGTCGGACTCGGCCAGCCGCTGCTCGTTCGCGCGCCGGTCGCGCTTGCGCTGCAGGACGACCACGAGGGCGACGAGGGCCAGCACGACGACGACTGCGACGACGATCCAGATGACGGTGCTCATCGCTCCACCCGACCGCCTCGGCCCGGACGGGTCTACACCCCGGGGGACCGGTGGCGGTCCCCCGGGGTGCTCGGGGGGAGGGTGGCGGGGCGGGCGGGTCAGCGCACCCGCACCACCACGGCGCGGCTCGCCGAGCGACGGACGTCGGCGGCACCCAGGTAGGTCGCCCGCAGCACGTGCCGGCCGGCGGCCAGCCTCGGCAGGGCCAGGGTGAACGTCGTCCGGCCGGCGTGCGCGGCGCGGCGGGGCACGACCACGGTGGCGATCGTGCGGGTGCCGTCGGTGACGACGACCTTCCCGCGCGGGGCGCGGCCGGCGACGATCTGCACCCGGGCGCTCCCTCGGCCGGCGCGTAAGGCCGTGACCCTCGACAGCGTCGTGGTCGAGCGGACCGGGGCCGCGGCGACCACGTAGCGGACCTCGGCCCGGGTCAGCCAGCCGGCGGCGTCGGTGGCCTGCACCACCAGCATGTGCCGGCCCGGGGTCAGGTCGAGCTGCGGCAGTCCGCCGCGGTGCGCGTCGCCGTCCCGCAGCGCCGCGCACGAGACGACGCCCGAGACGGCGTCGTCGCAGGTGAAGGTCGGCACCGGCCGCGAGGTCGTCGTCAGGCGCTGGCCCGGGCGCGGGTAGGCGACGTCGACGACGGGACGCGTGGTGTCGACGTCGACCTGCATCGACCCGACGCCGCTGGCGTTGCCCGCGCGGTCGGCCGCCGCCCACCTGAGCACGTGGCGTCCCTCGCCGACCAGCACGTCGCGCCGGTCGGTCTGCTGCGAGCTGACCACGCCGTCGAGGTCGAGGTCGGTGTGGTGCACGCCGGTGCGGGTCTCGTGGTCGACCAGGGGGTCCTCCGCGGTGACGCGGACGCCGACGGGCGTCGTCCACCACGCGCCCTGGCGCTGGCCGCTGCTGACGGTGGCCTCCAGGGTCGGGGCGGTGACGTCGTCCGCGACGACGTCGTAGGCGTACTGCCGGGTGGCGGTGTTGCCGGCGACGTCGGTGGCGGTCACGGTGAGCACGTGGCGGCCGCGGGTGGCGGTGTCGAGCAGTGCGGGCGAGCCGCCGCGGCCGCTCAGGCACGACCGGGCGCCGGAGAGCACGTCGGTGCAGTCGAAGCCGACCAGCTGGTGGCCGCCGACGGACAGGGTGACGGGGTCGGTGCGGTCGAAGGCGACCGCCGGGTCGGTGGCGTCGACCTGCACGGTGACACTGCCCTCGCGGTGGCCGCCGCCCGACCCGTTGACGCTGTAGGTGAGCTGCGAGATGCCCTCGGCGGTCACCTCGATCCGGGCGCCGGACTCGTCGACGGCGCCGGAGGCGACCACCTGGCCGCCGTGGCGCAGGGTCCAGCCCGACGGCGCGAGCTCGTCGAGGGTGGTGACCGAGATGCCGACCTCGACGCTGTCGGCAAACCAGCCGTCGGTGGCGTCGGGCACGGTGACGGTCACCTGCGGCGTGGGGCCGACGGGGCCGTCGTCCCCCGGTCCGCCGACCGTCTCGGCGGCGGCGTGGGGCAGGGCGAGCGCCGGCACCGCCAGCGCGGTGAGGACGCCGGCGGCGAGCCGGCGGGTGAGGGTGCTCATGGGTCTCACGCTGGTGGGTGCGGGTCGGGGGTGGTGGAGCAGGCGCCTCACCGGCGCGGGCCGGTGACGAGGCGGTGGGCGGCGACGAACAGGGGCGCCCAGCACGCGAGGCCGACGGGGACGGCGATCGCGGCGGGCAGGCCCACGGCGCCGATCGCGAAGGCGGCCAGGGGCAGCGGGGCGAGCCACCAGCTGATGACGCGGGCGCGGGCCAGGCCGATGAACGTCAGCGGGATCAGCAGCAGCACGACCTGCCCGGAGAACAGCCAGACGGCGACCGAGACGCCGAGGTCGTCCTGGACCGCGACCGTCTCCTCGACGCCGATCCGGCTGCCGAGGTCGGCGACGAAGAAGTCGACCATCAGCAGGCCGGAGATCTGGATGGCGGCCGCGGCGCCGGCGACGGCGGCGACCGTGGTGAGCCCCCGGCCGCGGCGTCCACGCACCAGGCCGATCACGGCCAGCAGGCCGAAGGCGAAGAAGAACCAGGAGTAGTGGAGCAGGTTGGCCGACAGGGCGGCCTGCGTCGGGTGGTCGGCCAGCGAGGCGACGTAGCCGGCCGAGGTCAGGTCGTCCTGGTGGGGTGCGGTGGCCAGGCCGGCGGTGAAGACGATCGGCGCCAGGGCCAGGCACACGCCGCCGAGGCGGGGCAGCAGCCGGCTGGGCGCGTCGTCCGGTGTGGTCGTGGGGGTCAGCGGGTCGGTGGTCAGGGTGGTCATCGGTGGGTCCTTCTCGTCGGGGTGGGTTCGTGACGAGGAGGAAGCTAGGAAGACCGCCTTGCCCCGACCTGACGCCCGACCGGGTCAGCGCGACGCAAGCCCGCACAAGGGCCGGCCTCGGAGGGCCGGTGGTTTCGACGACGCTCGTTCCTCGCTGCTCAACCACCGGAGTCGGCGTCCACCCGGTGGTCGAGCAGGCCGAGCGTCTGCGCGAGGCCGTCGTCGAGACCCCGGAAAGTCAACGCGAACGTTCGCGCGGACGGCCGTGCCCTTTTACAAGCTCAGGGTCCGTCTGGCTGGGCTGGCCTCGGAGGGCCGGTGGTTTCGACGACGCTCAACCACCGGAGTCGGGGTCCACCGGTGGTCGAGCAGGCCGAGCGTCTGCGCGAGGCCGTTGTCGAGACCCCGGAAGGTCGACGCGAACGTTCGCGCGGACGGCCGTGCCCTTCGACAAGCTCAGGGTCCGTCTGGCTGGGCTGGCCTCGGAGGGCCGGTGGTCTCGACGACGCTCAACCACCGGAGTCGGCGTCCACCCGGTGGTCGAGCAGGCCGAGCCCCTGCGCGAGGCCGTCGTCGAGACCTCGGATGGTCCACACCAACGTCCGCGCGGGACGGTCGGGTCCTTCGACGGGCTCAGGGTCCGTGCGGGGAGGTCGGCGTCGGACGGCCGGTGGTCGCGTGCGGGTCAGGCGAAGGCGTGGGTGCCCTGCTCGACCGCGACGCGGTGGGCGGTCTCGCGCTCGGCGGCGACGGCGGCGGGGTCGGTGCCGCGGGCCTCGAACAGGTCGGCACGGAGGGTGTGGAGGCGGGCGGCGAAGAGACGGTTGCCGGTGGCGTCCTGGGCGGCGGAGGCGGCGTCGAGGTCGGCCTCGGCGCCGTCGAGGTCGCCGGCGACCAGACGCACCTGCGCCCGCAGCCCGTGCATCGCCGGCCGGTGCGCGTGGGAGGGGAAGACGGCGAGGGCGGACAGGGCGGCGTCCAGGTCGGCCATCGCCGAGCCGGGCTCGAGCCGCTCGCGGGCCCACGCCTCGAAGAGGTCGATGACCATCAGCGCCTCGACGAAGCGGTGCCGCTCGGCCAGCACCCGCGCGGCGCGGAGCCGCGCGAGGGCCTCGACCGGCTCGTCGGCCAGCGCGTGGCCGATGCTCGCGTTGGTGTCGCAGTAGGCGACCGAGGTGACCGACACGTGGGGCAGGTGGCGGTCGAGCTCGTCGAGGCTCGCGGTGGCCGCCGCGCGGTCGCCGGCGAGCCGCTCGACCACGCTGCGATAGACGAGCGTGGCGCACTGCGGCTCGAGCGGGAAGACCCCGGACGGCGCGCCCCGCATGGCCTGCCCGCCCAGCGCAGTGATCTCGGCGAACGCCGCGGCCGACTCCGCCAGCCGTCCACGGTGCAGCAGCCCCTGGGCGCGCGCCAGGTGGGCGGCGACCCGCATCAGGTCGTCGTCGGCGGCCTCGGCGGCGCCGGCCATCTCCTCGACCAGGTTCGCGACGCCGTCGAGGTCGTCGAACCAGATCAGCCGCGCGAACTGCGCCTGGTGGACGGCGAGCAGCTCGCGCGCCCCGCCGTGGCGCCGGATGAGCTCGACGACGCGCTCGTGCTGGCCGGCCGCGCCGGGAGCACCGGGCCCGTAGGTGGCGGTGTACAGCGACCACAGCCGCACCCGCACCGTCAGCTCGCGCCCCGCCCCCCGGTCCCCCGGCAGGCGGGCGGTCAGCTCGAGCGCGCGCAGCAGCAGCGACTCGGCCTCGGGGAAGTTGGTGCGCAGCAGCGCGACCCGCGCCGCGTCGAGGTTCAGCTCGACGGCCCGCACCAGCTCGTCCTCGCTGCCGGAGGCGGCCAGATGGAAGGCGAGCCGCTCGGCCTGCTCCGGCGTGACGTTCTCGCCGCGTGCCTCCAGGGCCTGTGCGACGCGGGTGTGCAGCCGGCGCAGCCGTGCGGGACCGGTGACGTCGAGCAGCGTCTGCTGGGTGAGCGCGTGCACGAAGCGGTGACGTCCGATGCGGCCCGGCTCGGAGACCACGATGCCGAGCTCGGTGGCGCGGTCGACGGCCTCGTCGACGTCGTCCTCGTCGAGCCCGCAGGCCGCCTCGAGCAGCGCGAGGTCGAAGGTGCGGCCCACCACGGCGGCGACGCGCAGCACGGTGCGGTCGGTCTCGGGCAGCCGGTCGAGGCGACGTGCGATGACGTCGCGGATGCTGTCGGGCACGACGTCGTCCAGCGGTGCTGCGTCGTCGCCGTGGTGGGCGACGTCGGTGACCAGCAGCCGCACCAGCTCGCCGACGAAGAACGGGTTGCCGCCGGTGCGCTCGGCCAGCGCGGACGACGTCGCGTGGTCGGGCAGGCTGCCGGTGCGGTCGGCGACGTAGGCGGCCACCGCCTCGGGCTCGAGGCCGCCGAGGTCGACCCGCTCACCGCGGCCCGAGCGGGCGAGCGAGGTGAGCAGCTCGCTGCCGGTGCGCACCGCCTCGTCGGTGGGCGAGCGCACCGTGAGCACCAGCGCCAGCCGGGCGCTGCGCACATGGCCGACGACGTACTCGGCGAGCTCGCGGCTGCCGGGGTCGGCCCAGTGCATGTCCTCGAGCAGCATCACGACCGTCTGCCCGTCGGCCACCGCCTCGAGGAACGCCGCGACCGCGGCGTAGAGCACGAGCTGGGCCCCGTCGGACGGCGTCACGGGGGGCGGGGCGGACGGCGTCCGGTCGGCCAGCGCGGGCACCAGCGCGGCGACCCCCGCGCCGCGACCGCCCAGCGCGCGGTCGAGGGCTCCGGGGTCGACGCGGCCGAGCTGGTCGACCAGCGACTCCAGGGCCTGCAGCCACGGCCACAGCACCGGCGCGCCCTCGTGCTGCCAGCAGCGGCCCCACGCCACCAGCGCGCCGCGGCGTGCGGCGAGCCCGGCGGCCTCCTCGAGCAGCCGGCTCTTGCCGATCCCCGCCTCCCCCACCACCGCGACGGGCGTGGCGGTGCCGGCGGCGGCGCGGTCGACGGCCTCGGCGAGGCGGGCGAGCTCACGCTCGCGCCCGACCAGCCGGGGGCCGGTCGGGGCGGCGGAGTCGACGTCGGCGCGCACGGGCGGGGCCGGCGCGGCGTCGGCGACCGTGAGCCCGCCGGCGGGCGCCGCGGGTGGGTCGAGGGCGGCGTCCTGACGCAGGATCGCCTCGTGCAGCGCCCGCAGGTCGGGGCCGGGGTCGATGCCGAGCTCGTCGGCCATGAGCTCGCGGACGACGGCGTAGTGGCGCAGTGCCTCTGCCTGCCGGCCGCTGCGGTAGAGCGCGAGCAGGTAGGCGCGCTGCAGGCCCTCGCGCAGCGGGTGCTCGGCGACGAGCGCCCCGGCCTCGCCGACCAGTGACTCGTGGCGTCCCAGGGACAGGTCGACCTGCGCGGCCAGCTCGAGCGCGTCGAGGCGGAGGCCCGCGAGCCGGTCGGCCTCGCGGCGGGCGAACTCGGCGGCGACGTCGGCGTAGGCGTCGCCGCGCCACAGCGCGAGGGTGCCGCGCACGAGGGTGCGTGCGCGGGCGGGGTCGTCGGCGGCCAGGGCGCGGGCCTCGCGCACGTCCTCGACGAAGCGCTGCGCGTCGAGCGAGCGGCGCGGGACGTCGAGCGCGTAGCCGGGCGCGCGGGTCACCAGCACCGACGGCACCTCGGCGCCGTCCGGGCCGAAGGTGCGCAGGCTGGCCCGCAGCCGCGAGACGTAGGCGTGCACGGTGGGCGCCGGGTTGGCCGGGGGCTCGCCGTCCCAGATGCGGTCGGCGATCAGGTCGAGGCCGACGACGTGGCCGGGCTCGAGCGCCAGCGCCGCCAGCAGCGTCCGCCGGCGGGCCGGGCCGAGCTCGGCCGGCCGGCCGTCGACCAGGACGCGCAGCGGTCCGAGGACCTCGACCTCCGGCTCCACGTGCGCCCCCTCAGTCCGCGACGACGGGCTCGGGCGGGGCGACCGGCTCGGCGGGCGCTGCGGGCACGGTCTGGGAGGTGCCGAGCGCGATGGCCAGGCGCTCGGCCGGGGTCGGGCGGTCGGTGGGCGGGACGGTGGGCGGGACGGTGGGCGGGACGTGCTCGCTGGTCATCGTGGTCTCTCCGGGGGGATCGGGTGGTGGGAGCCCACACCGTCGCAGCCCGACCTTGCGCATTCCTTGACCGCGCCCGGACGACGCCGTCCCAGCTCGGGCAGCGGCGCGTCAGGACGCCGCAAGGGCGCGTTCCTAGCGTCCGGCCCGACACCCGGTCGGCCCCCGACCATCCCGCTCATCGAGGAGACATCATGCTCGTCCGTTCCCGTGCCGGCACCGCGTTCGCCGGACTCACCCTCGCCGCCGCCGCGCTCGCCGGCCCGCTGCCGGGCGCCGTCCACGCCGCCGACGCCGCCGACGCCGCCGAGGCCGCCACCGCGCCGTCCCCCGCCGCGGCGGCCCCGGCCGCGGCGTCGCCGTCCGGCAGCGTCGTCTTCGTCCGCAACTACAACGTGTGGATCGCGCGCGCCGACGGCACGGTCCAGCGCCCGCTCACCTCCGACGGCAGCTTCGGCAACCAGTGGCTCTCGCCGTCGCAGGCCGACGACGGCACCGTCGTCGCCGCGCACGACGAGCGGATCGTGGTGATGAACCCCGCCGGCCGCGTGCTGCGCCGGCTCGACCCGCCCGCTCTCACGAGCTCGGTCGGCGAGCGCCTCGACGGCACCCCCACCGACGTCGCCATCTCGCCCGACGGGTCGCTGGTCGCCTACACCTTCGCGCTGTTCAGCTGCCCGCCCGCCGCCGACTGCGACACGCGCTCGGTGACCGCCTACACCCGCGTCGACGAGGTCACCGACCCTGCCCGCTTCGGGACGACGTTCGGCGACGCCCCCGGCTGGATCGGCGACCACCGCACCGTGCAGGGCGGCGGGCAGATCCCCGTCGTCCGGCTGCACGACCTCGGCACCACCGGCGGCTTCGAGTGGTTCCGCGACAGTCAGATTAGCTCGCCCGGACGCGAGCTGACCGAGCCGGCCGTCTCGCGCGACGGGCAGTTCGTCGCCTCGATCCGCGGGTGGGGCGACCACACCAGCGTGCTGTGGTCGCGCGTGAACGGCTCGGCCTCCACCGGCCGGCCCGGCGTGCCGACGCCGGTCGCCGAGACCAACGAGGAGCCGCTGTCGGGTCCCGCGTTCTCGGCCGACGGTGCCGTGCTCGCCTGGACCACCGCGGCCGGCATCACCTACAAGCCCGAGCCCGGTGACTGGCGGGTGCAGCCGGTGCTGACCATCGATCGCGGCTCGCAGCCGTCGTTCTCGGCGGCGCGGTACTCGGTGCCGGCGCCGCAGGTCGTGACGCGCCCGAGCATCAGCGGCACCGCGAAGGCCGGCCGCACCCTCACCGCCCGGCCCGGCAGCTGGACGCCGGGGACGACGTCCCTCGCCTACACCTGGCTGCGCGACGGCAGGCCCGTCGCCGGCGCGCGGGCGAGGACCTACCGCGTCGGGTCCCGCGACGCCGGCCACCGGATCTCGGTGCGTGTCACCGCGAAGGGCGCCGGCGGCACCACCACGGTCACGTCCACCGCGGTGCGCGTCGGCCGGTAGGTCAGTACCAGCCGTGGGCCCGCAGCTGCGCCTCGCTGAGCCCGAAGGCGTGCCCGACCTCGTGCCCGAGCACCTTCATCACGCGGTCGGGCACGTCGTCGACGGTGGCGCAGTCGCTGAGGATCGCGCGGCGGTACAACGTGATGGTGTCGGGCAGGCTGCCGGGCACCCGGTCGCCGGTGCGGGTGCGGGGCACGCCGCGGTAGAGACCGAACAGGCGGCGTCCCGGCACCCGCTCCGACGGCAGCGGCTGCTCGCGCACCAGGACGGCCACGTTCTTGATGAGCTCGATCGCCTCGTCGGGCAACCGGTCGAGGGCCTGCTGCACGATCTCGTCGAACTCGTCGGGGGGCACGAGGTCGGCACGCACCCCACCAGTGTGCCGGGTCTGGCAGACTCCGCCCCGTGTCACAGGGGACGCCGCCGCCCGCCACGCCGGAGCGACGCGCCGTCGTCGTCGAGGACGACGAGGACATCCGCTCGCTCATCGAGTTCACGCTCAGCACCCAGGGCTTCGACGTCCGCTCGGTCGAGACCGGGCTGGACGGCGTCGAGGCCGTGCGCCGCTTCGACCCCGACCTGGTCACGCTCGACATCGGGCTGCCGGGCATCGACGGCATCGAGGCGTGCCGCCGCATCCGCGAGATCACCGACGCCTACGTCGTCATGATCACCGCCCGCGACGACGAGATCGACCGGCTGCTCGGACTCGAGACCGGCGCCGACGACTTCCTCTCCAAGCCCTTCAGCGTGCGCGAGCTGAAGGCGCGCGTGAACGCGCTGTTCCGCCGTCCGCGCCACACCTCGGACGGCGCCGCGCCGGCCGCGCCCGCCGTCCCCGACCACGAGGTGCTCGAGCACGGGCAGCTGCGCGTCGACGTCGACGGCCGCCGCGCCTTCCGCGGCGCCGACGAGCTGGTGCTCACCCGCACCGAGTTCGACCTGCTCACCGAGCTGATGCGCACCCCCGCCCGGGTCTGGACCCGCGAGGCGCTGCTGCGCTCGGTGTGGGGCACCGAGTGGGCCGCCGACACCCACCTCGTCGAGGTGCACATCGGCAACCTGCGTCGCAAGCTCGGCGACTCCTCCGGCCCCGACAAGCTCATCCGCACCGTCCGGGGCGTCGGCTACCGGATGGAATGAGCCGTGGCTCCGCGAGGGACGAGTGCCTCGCGCATGGTCGGGTTTCCGTGCACGTCCCGGGGTCTCGAGGCTCGTCGCCAGGGCTCCTCGCACCTCGACCACCGTGGGGCCGCCCTGTGCCCTCCGACAGGCTCAGGGTCCGTGGGTCGGGTCGGCGGCGACGTCCCTGCGTCAGACGGCGGCGGTGGGGCGGGGGGTGACGGTGGCGAGCCAGGCGCCGATGGCGGCGTCGGCGCGCTCGGCGGCGGGGGCGAGCAGGTCGACGCGGGCGTGGGCGCGGCGCAGGTCGCCGGCGCGCAGGTCGGCCTCGATGGTGGCGGCGAGGTCGGCGAGCTCGAGGGCCCCGGTCATGGTCGAGGAGACCTTCAGGCTCAGCACCGTGTCGAGGGCGTCCTCGGCGTCGAAGGTCATCACGGCCACGACGGTGCGCGAGACGCGGGTGGGCAGCATCCGGCGGTAGGTGCGGGCCAGGTCGAGCACGAACGAGCTGCCGGAGTCGTCGTCGACCAGGTGCTGCAGCGTCGTGGCGTCGAAGACGGTCATCGCGGAGTCCTTCTGGATCGGGGGTGGACCCATGGTGCTGCCGCGCCGATCAAGGCGACCACACCGAGAACCTCAAGAAACCCGCAAACCCGCGCCCCCAGGACCGATCACGGGGCGAGTCGGTGCCCGAAAAAGGCATGGGCGCGGACCGTGATCTCTGGGGGGCTCGACCACGGTCCGCGCTTGACACCGATTATGACACATCTTTACGCCGACGACCGAACGGGCGGAGATTTCACCCGTCTCACCAGAACACCCGGTCGACGACGTCACGGGCCAGCCGCGTGGTGCGCAGGTAGTCGTTGACCATCTCGTCGGTGCCACCCGGCGCGTAGCCCAGGATCGAGGCCACGGCGGCCCGTTCGCGGGTGTCGCGCGGCAGCTGGTCGGAGGCCTTGCCCCGCGCGAGGACGACGGCGTTGCGCACCCGGCTGACGGTGCGCCAGCCGTGGGCGAGCCGCTCGGCGTCGTCCGGCTCGAGCAGGCCGGCGTCGCGCGCGGCCTGCAGCGCGGTGAGGGTGCGCGGCGTGCGCAGCGTGGGCACCTCGTGGGCGTGGCGCAGCTGCAGCAGCTGCACGGTCCACTCGATGTCGGCCAGGCCGCCGCGGCCGAGCTTGAGGTGCAGCTGCGGGTCGGCACCGCGCGGCATCCGCTCGCGGTCGACGCGGGCCTTGATGCGCCGCACCTCGAGCACGTCGTCGTCCGACAGGCCCCGCTCGGGGTAGCGCAGCGGGTCGATGAGCGCCTCGAACGCCGCGCGGACCTCGGGGTCGCCGACCACGGCGTCGGCCCGCAGCAGCGCCTGGGCCTCCCAGACCTCCGACCACCGCGCGTAGTAGGCGGCGTAGGAGTCGAGGGTGCGCACGAGCGGTCCCTGCTTGCCCTCGGGGCGCAGGTCGGCGTCGATCACCAGCGCGGGGTCGGCCCCGGGCAGCGCCAGCACCCGGCGCACCTCGTTGACCACCGCGGTGGCGTAGGTCGAGGCCACGTGGGCGTCGGCTCCCTCGACCGGCCGGTGCACGAACAGGACGTCGGCGTCGCTGCCGTAGGAGAGCTCGAAGCCGCCGTAGCGGCCCATGGCCACGATCGCGATGCGGGTGGGCGCCTCGTCGAGACCGCGCTGCGCGCGCACGGAGCGGCCGGCGGCGTCGAGGGTCACCTCGAGGGTGGCGTCGGTGATGCGCGACAGCCCGGCGCCGACGTCGGCGACGTCGGTGAGGCCGACCAGGTCGCCGGCCGCCACCCGGAACAGCTCGCGACGGCGGACGGCGCGCGCGGCCCGCACGGCCAGGTCGAGGTCGTCGTGCCGCGAGGCCGCCGCCCCCATCGCCTCGGTGATCGCCTCGGCCGACAGCGGCGCGAGGTCGGCCCCGAGGATGCGCACGCCCTCGGGCTCCCGCTCGAGCAGCCCGGTGAGGTAGCGCGACGACGACAGCAGCTGCGCCAGCCGCTCGGCCACCTGCCCCTCGTCACGCAGGGTGCGCAGGTACCACGGCGTCGAGCCGAGGCTCTCGCTGATGCGACGGAAGCCGAACAGCCCGGCGTCCGGGTCGGCGCCCTCGGCGAACCAGCCGAGCATCGCCGGCAGCAGGGCGCGCTGCAGCGTGGAGGTGCGCGAGACGCCGGAGGTGAGCGCCTCGAGGTTGCGCAGCGCCGCCTGTGGGTCGGCGTAGCCGAGCGCCGCGAGCCGGTCGCCGGCCGCCTCGGAGGTCAGCCGCACCTCGCCGCCGTGCACCCGGGCGACCGCCCCGAGCAGCGGTCGGTAGAAGAGCTTCTCGTGCAGCCGGCGCACCTCGCGACGGTGGTGCTCCCAGGTCTTCTCGAGCGAGGTGGCGGCGTCCTGACGGAACCCCAGCGCGCGGCCCAGCCGGCGCAGCGAGGCCTCGTCGTCGGGCACCACGTGCGTGCGCCGCAGCCGGTGCAGCTGCAGCCGGTGCTCGAGGGTGCGCAGGAAGGCGTAGGCCTCGTGCAGCGCGTCGCCGTCGTCGCGGCCGACGTAGCCGAGCCGGGTGAGGTCGGCCAGCGCGCTGAGGGTGGCCGAGGAACGGATCTGCTCGTCGACGCGACCGTGCACCAGCTGCAGCAGCTGGACGGCGAACTCGACGTCGCGCAGGCCGCCCGAGCCGAGCTTGAGCTGGCGCCCGGCCTCGCGGGCCGGGATGTGCTCGACGACCCGCCGGCGCATGGCCCGCACGCCGTCGACGAAGCCGGTGCGCTGGGAGACCGACCAGACCATCGGGCCGACCAGCGCGACGTACTCGCGACCGAGGTCGAGGTCGCCCGCGACCGGTCGCGCCTTGAGCAGCGCCTGGAACTCCCACGGCTCGGCCCAGCGCTCGTAGTAGCCGCCGTGGCCGGCGAGCGTGCGACTGAGGGGGCCGCGCGTGCCCTCGGGCCGCAGAGCGGCGTCGACCGGCCAGATCGTGCCCTCGCCGGTGTGGTCGGAGCACGCGCGCATCAGGTGGCGGGCCAGGGCGGTCGCCGTCCTCAGCGCGGCCTGCTCGCCGGTGGCCTCGGGGTCGGTCGGCTCGTGCACGAAGATGACGTCGACGTCGGAGACGTAGTTGAGCTCGTGCCCGCCGCACTTGCCCATGGCGACGACCGCGAGCCGCACCGAGGCGGCCTCCTCCCCCACCCGCTGCCGGGCCACGGCGAGCGCGGCCTCGAGGGTGCCGGCGGCGAGGTCGGACAGCTCGGCGGCGACGTCGTCGACCCCGAGCTCGTGGGCGAGGTCGCGCGCGGCGAGCCGCAGCAGCACCCGGCGGTACTCCACGCGCAACGCGTCGACCGCCTCGGCGTCGGGCCTGGTCGCGACGGGGACGTCGTCCCCCGGCCCGGGCTCGGCGCCCACGGCCCGCAGCAGCCCGGCCCGCACCGCGAAGGCGGCCGGGCGGGTGCAGCCGAGGGTGGGGTCGGTGAGCTCGCGCCAGTGGCCGGGGTGGCGCGCGAGGTGGTCGGCCAGCGCCTCGCTCGCCCCGAGGACGGCGCACAGCCGCATCGCGGTGCCCTCGTCGTCGACCAGCGCGTCGAGCAGCGCGTCGCGCCCGCCGTCGGTGGCGGCGTCGTCGCACGCCTCCGCCAGGCGCACCAGCGCGGCCAGCGCGGCGTCGGGGTCGGCGGTGCGGCCGAGGATGGCGACGAGCGGCTCGACCGGGCGGGTGGGGGTCTCGAGCGCGGTCAGGTGGGCGCGGGCGGCGTCGGCGTCCTCGAAGCCGTGCCGCAGCAGGGCCGCCTTGCTCGAGGTCGGCCGGCTCACGCGCCCGCCTCGCGGGCGAACGCGGCGGCCAGCCGGTGCCCGTCGCGGTCGAGCCCGTCGCGGGCGGCGTCGACGGCGGCGAGCACCTCCGCCTGGTCGAGGCCGCGCTCGAGGTGGCGCTCGGCGTCCTTGCGGGCCCAGTCGTCGAGGATCGCCGCGTCGGCCTCGGGGTGCCACTGCAGGCCCCACACCCGGTCGGCCCAGCGCGCCGCCTGCAGCTCGCCGGTGGCGGCCCGGGCCAGCTCGACGGCGCCGGGCGGCGGCTCGAGGACGACGTCCTGGTTCCAGAACACGGCGGGTCCGGTGACCTCGGCGAGCAGCGGGTCGGTGGCGGCGGCCTCGGTGCGGCCGACGTCGCGCAGGCCGACCTGCTGGCCACGCGGGTTGCGGCCGACGGTGCCGCCGAGCGCGAGCGCGGCGAGCTGGTGGCCCAGGCACACCCCGAGCACCGGGACGCCGCGCTCGGCGGCGTCCACGACCAGCGCACGGGTGGGGGCGAGCCACGGGACGTCGTCGTCGAAGGCGTCCATCGACCCGCCCATCACCAGCAGGCCGTCGTGGCCGTCGAGGCCGGGCAGCGGGTCGCCGTCGTAGGGCCGCACGACGTCGAGCGTGCAGCCGGCCTCGGCCAGCCAGGCGCCGAGCGGGCCCGGCGGGCAGGTGGCCTGGTGCTCGACGACGAGCAGGCGCGGCCCGGTCACGTCGTCCGCCGTCACGGCCACCGCCTCAGATCACCGGCAGCATCTGGTCGCGCTCGAAGGCCGACACCTGCCCGCGGTAGGCGTCCCACTCGGCGCGCTTGTTGCGCAGGAAGAAGTCGAAGACCGTCTCGCCGAGGGTCTCGGCCAGCAGCTCGGACCGCTCGGCGATCGTGATGGCGGCGTCGAGGTTCTTCGGCAGCGGGTCGATGCCGAGGCTCTGCCGCTCGCGCTCGGAGAGCGTCCACACGTCGTCCTCGGCCTCGCGCGGCAGCTCGTAGGACTCGGTGATGCCCTTCATGCCGGCGGCGAGGATGACGGCGAAGGCGAGGTAGGGGTTGCAGGCGGCGTCGACGGTGCGCAGCTCGACGCGCGTCGAGGCGTGCTTGAGCGGCTTGTACATCGGCACCCGCACCATCGCCGAGCGGTTGTTGTGGCCCCAGCAGACGTAGGACGGCGCCTCGCCGCCGAACATCAGCCGCTTGTAGGAGTTGACCCACTGGTTGGTGACCACGCTGATCTCGGGCGCGTGCCGCAGGACGCCGGCGATGAAGCGGCGTCCGGTCTGGCTGAGCTGGTACTCGGCGCCGGCCTCGTAGAAGGCGTTCTGGTCGCCCTCGAACAGCGAGACGTGGGTGTGCATGCCCGAGCCGGGGTGGGTGGTGAACGGCTTGGGCATGAAGGTCGCCCAGATGCCCTGGCTCAGCGCCACCTCCCGGATGACGGTGCGGAAGGTCATGATGTTGTCGGCGGTGCTCAGCGCGTCGGCGTAGCGCAGGTCGATCTCCTGCTGGCCCGGGCCGCCCTCGTGGTGGCTGAACTCCACCGAGATGCCCATCGACTCGAGCATCGTGATCGCGACGCGGCGGAAGTCGGCGCCCATCGACTGCGCGGTGTGGTCGAAGTAGCCGCTGCGGTCGACCGGCACCGGCTCGACGCCCGCCTGCGGGGTGTCCTTGAACAGGTAGAACTCGATCTCGGGGTGGGTGTAGAAGGTGAAGCCCTGCTCGGCCGCCTTGCTCAACGTGCGCTTGAGCACGAACCGCGGGTCGGCGTACGACGGCGAGCCGTCGGGCATCACGATGTCGCAGAACATCCGCGCCGTGGCGGGGTCCTCCGAGCGCCACGGCAGCAGCTGGAACGTCGACGGGTCGGGCTTGGCCAGCATGTCGGCCTCGTAGACCCGGGCGAAGCCCTCGATGGCCGAGCCGTCGAACCCGATGCCCTCCTCGAAGGCCCCCTCGAGCTCGGCCGGCGCCACCGCCACCGACTTCAAGAAGCCCAGCACGTCGGTGAACCACAGCCGCACGAAGCGCACGTCGCGCTCCTCGAGCGCCCGCAGCACGAAGTCCTCCTGCTTGCCCATGGCGTCAGCGTAGGGGCAGCGGTGGTGCCGACCCGTGGGGCGTCATGCGTCGTGGTTGCTCCCGCTGCCGGCTCGTACGACGCCCGGCCCGGTCGGGTGGGTCAGTCGTCCTCGTCGGGCAGCGTCTTGACCTCGCGGTCGCTGATGGTGGCCTCGCCGTCGTTGCAGTAGACCTCCAGCTCGATCGAGCGGTTGCCCGACGCGAACAGGACGTCGATGTCGTCGTCCGGACCCTGCTCGTAGGGCAGCGCACGCCAGCCGGGGGCGGGGTCGACGGCGTCGCCGTACGCCACCGCGCCCTGGCAGCTGACGGTGAACGAGCCGTACTCGCCCTCGAAGACCCGGCTGGTGCGCTCGGCGTCCGGGTCGGGCGTCACGAAGCCCTCCTGGTCGGCCAGCGCCGCCTCGACCGCCTGGGCCTGGCCGGTGAGCGGACCGCGGTCGCGCACGCTCGCGCCGACGCCGGTGACCGCGAAGAGGCCGACGGCGACCGCGACGACGGCGGCGCCCAGCCAGGCGGCGAGGTAGCCGAGGGTGCGCGGGGTCGGACGGACCACGCCCCGATCATGGCCGACCCCGTCCCATCGCGAGCCCAAGCGGCGGTTAAGGCGCGGCTAAGACGGCCCGCGGCGCCACCGGACGCGGGGGCCCGGGCGCTAGGTTCGGCGTCGTGGTGCAGCTGCTCATCATCGAGGACGACGCCCGCATCCGGCCGCTGCTGATGCGCTCGCTCGACGAGCGCGGCTACGCCGTGGCCTCGGCGTCCACCGGCATGCAGGGCCTGCAGCTGGCGGTCGACTCCAAGCCCGACCTCGTCATCCTCGACCTCGGCCTGCCCGACGTCGACGGCACGCAGGTGCTCTCGATGCTGCGGGCGGTCAGCGACGTGCCGGTGATCGTGGCCAGCGCGCGCGACGACGACCCGTCGCTGGTCGGCTGCCTCGACGCCGGCGCCGACGACTACGTCGTCAAGCCCTACACGACCACCCAGCTCGAGGCGCGCATCCGGGCGGTCATGCGCCGCACCGGCGGCGGGGGCGCGCGCACCCGGCAGAACGTAGTGGTCGGCGACCTCGAGATCGACGTGCCCGGACGCCGCGCGACCCTCGCCGGCGCGCCGCTCGACCTCAGCCCGCGCGAGTTCGACCTGCTGCGCCACCTCGCCGAGCGGCCGGGCGAGGTGGTCACCAAGCGCGAGCTGCTGGTGGAGGTGTGGCAGCAGCCGTGGGGCGGGTCGGACAAGACCGTCGACGTGCACCTGTCGTGGCTGCGCCGCAAGCTCGGCGAGACCGCCGCCGAGCCGCGCTACCTGCACACGGTGCGCGGCGTCGGCGTCCGCCTCGGCGAGCCGGGCTGAGCGGTCGACGGAATGACGGGCGGCTGAGGTGCGCCGACAGCTCACGCTCACCGTGGCGGCGGCGCTGACGATGGTGCTGCTCGCGATGGTGATCCCGATGGCGGTGCTGCTGCGCAGCTACGTGCTCGAGGACCGCCTCGCCCGCGCCGCCCTCGAGGTGCAGGCCACCGAGACCGTGGTCTCCTCCGGCGACGTCGGCACCATCTCGGTCTACGTCGAGCGGGTCAACGCCGCCGACGACAACGTCACCACCGTGCTGATGCCCGACGGCGCCGTCCTCGGCCCAGCGCCCGGCGAGGAGGAGCGGGCCCGCATCGTGCAGGCCCGCAACACCGGGACGGCGCGCGTCGACGACGTCGACGGCGGCACCGTCATCCTGGTGCCGGTCTCGCTCGGCCGCAGCTCGGCGGGGCCGGAGCAGACGCCGGTGGTGCGGATCTTCGTGCCCACGCCGGGGCTCGAGCCCGAGCTGGTGCGCAGCTGGGCGATCCTCGTGGCGCTCGGGCTGGTGCTGCTCGCCGGCGCACTGTTCCTGGCCGACCGGCTGGGCCGCTCGTTCACCGGCCCGATCCGCAGCCTGGCCGGCTACGCGCAGGGCCTGGGCACCGGCCCCCGCGCCGAGCCCCCGCCGGTCGAGGGCCCCAAGGAGGTGCGCGAGCTCGGCGTCGCGCTGCACCGTCTCGTCGACCGGGTCGAGGTGCTGCTGGAGCGCGAGCGGGCCGGCATCGCCGACGTCTCGCACCGGCTGCGGACGCCGATGACGGCGCTCCGGCTGCGCATCGACGCGCTCTCCGGCCGGCTCGACGACCCCAGCGAGCGCGACCGGCTCGCCGCCGACCTCGACGAGCTGCAGGCGACGGTCGACGCGGTCGTCCGCGAGGCGCGGCGCTCGGAGCGCGAGGGGCTCGTGGGCGTCGTGGACGGCGTCACCACGCTCGTCGAGCGGGTGGAGTTCTGGCGCCCGCTCGCCGACGACCAGGGCCGGCCGTTCGAGGTCGGGTCCGAGGTCACGGGGCCGGTCGCGGTGCGCGCCGGCGAGGGCGACCTCGTCGCGCTGGTCGACGTGCTGCTCGACAACGTCTTCAGCCACACCCCCGACGACGCCGCCGTCGCCGTCCGGCTCTCCGCCGCCGACGACGGGCTGGTGCTCGTCGTGGACGACGCCGGCCCCGGCCTGCCCGAGGGGCACGTCGTCGCCCGGGGGCGGTCGGGCTCGGGCTCCACCGGCCTCGGCCTGTCGATCGTGGCCCGCACCGCCACCGAGTCCGGCGGCCGCCTCGACCTCACCCGCTCCCCCCTCGGCGGCACCCGCGTCGCCGTCACCCTCGGCGGCGCCTGAGGCGTCCTGGTGCGCGCGTTCGCGTGCACCGTGCGACCGATCCGGTGGTCGAGCAGCGAGGAACGAGCGTCGTCGAGACCACCGGCCCTCCACGCACGACCGACCCACGGACCCTGAGCCTGTCGAAGGGCTGGCTCCGGTGGTCGAGCAGCGAGCCCCGGCGAGCGTCGTCGAGACCACCGGACGTCCACGGGAACGTTCGCGTCGACCTCCCGGGGTCTCGACGACGGCCTCGCGCAGACGCTCGGCCTGCTCGACCACCGGACGGCTCCGGTGGTCGAGCAGCGAGGAACGAGCGTCGTCGAGACCACCGGACCACCACGCGAACGTTCGCGCGGGGTTCCCTTCGACAAGCTCAGGGCCCGTGGGGCCGGGTTCGCGTCGACCTCCCGGGGTCTCGACGACGGCCTCGCGCAGACGCTCGGCCTGCTCGACCACCGGCCCTCCAGGCAGACCCGACCCACGGACCCTGAGCCTGTCGAAGGGCTGACGCCGGTGGTCGAGCAGCGAGGAACGAGCGTCGTCGAGACCACCGGCCCACCACGCCGACGTCCGCGCGGGGTTCCCTCCGACGAGCTCAGGGTCCGTGGGGCCGGCCTCGCCCGACGACGGGTGGGAACGCAGCGCGGCCACCGTCCGGGTGGACGGCGGCCGCGGTGGGTCGAGCGGGTGCGGGTCAGGCGACGACGCTGGCGCCGCACTTCGCGGCGCCGTTGAGGCGGTTGGCGGTGAAGGCGAAGGTGTCGGTGCCGCGGGTGTCGCGGCGCACGCGGTCGACGTCCAGGTCGCCCTCGCGGTCGGCCTTGCGGACGACGTTGGCGATGACCTTGCCGTCCTGCTTCAGCACGACGCGCCACGAGCTGCCGGGGGCGACGCGGTCGAGGTCGGCCGAGATCTCGTAGACGCCGTCCTCGCGGTCGACGGAGAGCTCGTAGACCCCGCCGCCGCAGCGGCCCTGCTTCTCGCGGTCGAAGCCGTCGGCCTGGGCCGGCGCGGCGGCCAGCAGGGCGGTGGGGACGGCGATGGCCGTGACGGCGGTGGTGGCGATGATGCGCTTCATGGTGGGTGCTCCTGAGTGGTGGGTGGTGCTGGTGGGTGGATGAGTGGTGCGGGGGTCAGCGGGTGAGGGTGGCCGTGCAGGTCTCGCCCTCGGCGGGGGTGACGGTGACGGTGAAGTCGTCGGCGCCGTCCCGGTCGACGGCGGCGTCGAGGTCGAGCTCGCCGTCCTCGTCGGTGGTGCGCTCGCCGGCGAGCACCTGGGTGCCGCCCTGCTCGACCAGCACCTGCCAGACCTCGCCGGGCCCGGTCGACTGCAGCTCGTAGCTGAGCTCGAGCCCGCCGTCGTCGGGCTCGACGCTGATCTCGTAGGCGGTGCCGGCGCAGGTGCCCCGGTCGGTGGTCTCGCCGTCGTCGGCGAACGCCGCCCAGGCGCCGACGCCGACACCCGCCACGACGACGGCGCCGACGACACCGGCGGCTCCGATCGACCAGGCCTTCTTCTTCATGCTGGTGCTCCGTCCTGTGCTGCTGCTGGTCTCGGTGACGGGACGAGCATCCGACGGCGCGCGCTAACCCCGAACCAGCCGGCGGCTAAGGCGCCGTTAAGACGCGAAGAAGCCGGAGGGCCCGGGTCGCGTGACCCGGGCCCTCCGGCCGGTGGTGGAGCGGTGACTGTGCGTGGTGCGGTGGCTCAGCCCTGGCAGGGCGGCACGTCCTGCGCGCCGCCGACGCCGCCGAAGATCCGCGTCATCGGGGCGGGCCGCTGCGTACGGGTGGCGAAGGCGAGGGTGCCGTCGGTGCGGCCCCCGACACCCTCGACGCGCACCTTGCGCACCGTGAGCGGCACGGTGCTGCGCACCTGCGACGGGTCGCTGGCCAGGCACAGCGACCCCTTCCTCTTCGTGCGGGCCTCGGCAACGGTGACGCGGTCGCCGGTCTTCTCGCCGCCGTAGCGGAAGACCACCTGCGAGACGTAGCCGAGCCGCTTCTCCCACGGCGAGCTGATGGCGGCGCTGACGCCGTCGACCCAGCGCTGCGGCACGGTGAAGGTGACGCGGTGGTCGGGACCGACCTGCTTGCTGCGCGAGCTCCAGCTGCGCTGCCCGTCGTAGGCGGCGAGGGTGATGCCGCAGCGGTCGCAGCCGTCGACGGCGAAGGTGATCTTCTGCGACTCCGGGACGCCGTAGGTCGCGGTGCCGGTAGCGGCACCGGTGACGACGGTGGTGCCGGACGCCGAGGGCTCGACCGCGCCGGCTGGGGCACCGACGGCGGGCAGCAGGGTCAGGCCGGCCAGGGCCGCCGCGGCGGCGAGACGGGTGAGAGAGCGCATGGTGGTGGAACCTTTCCGAGGCAGGGCGGTCGGTGCTGTCGGAAGGTGTGACCGCACCCGGGCGCGGAAAGTTGTCGGCCGTCGCGCTGGTTCGCCCGGTCGAGGGGTCGCCTGAACCGAGCGATCGCACGGTTTATGCAGCCCAGGCCACCCCGCGGCGTCCTGAACCGAGCGATCGCACGGTTCGTGCAGCCCAGGCCACCCCCGCGCCGTCCTCAACCGAGCGATCGCACGGTTCACGCAGCCCAGGCCACCCAGCGGCGTCCTGACCCGAGCGATCGCACGGTTCACGCAGCCCAGGCCACCCCGCGCCGTCCTCAACCGAGCGATCGCACGGTTCACGCAGCCCAGGCCACCCAGCGGCGTCCTGACCCGAGCGATCGCACGGGTCATGCAGCCCAGGCCACCCAGCGGCGTCCTGACCCGAGCGATCGCACGGTTCGTGCGGCCCGGCCGACGTCCCGGCCGCGCCCGACCACCCCGGCAGGTCAGCAGCGGGGCGTACGGGCGTGCCTAGGCTCGAGGCATGGCCGAGACCCCCGACGTCCCCACCGAGACCGCCGCCCTGCCGAACGGCGGCGCGATGCCGCTGCTCGGCTTCGGCACCTGGCAGCTGCGCGGGGACGACGCCGTGCGCGCCACCGGCGCGGCGCTCGAGGCCGGCTACCGCCACCTCGACACCGCCACGATGTACCGCAACGAGGCCGAGGTGGGCCGGGCGCTGGCCGAGAGCGGCGTCGCGCGCGAGGAGGTCTTCGTGACCACCAAGTGCCCGCCCGACCGCGCCGACCGCGCCCTCGACACGCTGCGCGCGAGCCTGGAGCAGCTGCGCACCGACCACGTCGACCTGTGGCTGGTGCACTGGCCGGTCGGCGGCGCGGGCCGCGACGTCGAGCTGTGGCAGCGCTTCGTCGAGGCGCAGCAGGAGGGCCTGGCCCGCGAGGTCGGCGTCAGCAACTACGACCCGGCGCTCATCGACGAGGTCACCGACGCCACCGGCGTCCGCCCTGCGGTGAACCAGGTCGAGTGGAGCCCGCTGCTCTTCGACGCCGGCACCGTCGCCGCCCACCGCGAGCGCGACGTCGTCCTCGAGGGGTACAGCACGCTCAAGGGCGGCACGCTCGAGCACCCGACCGTCGTCGGCATCGCCGAGCGCCTCGGCCGCACGCCCGCGCAGGTGCTGGTGCGCTGGCACGTGCAGCACGGCATCGTCGTCATCCCGAAGTCGGCGAACCCCGACCGCATCCGAGCCAACGCCGACGTCGGCGGCTTCGAGCTGAGTGCGGACGACGTCGCCGCGCTCGACGCTCTCGGCGGCTAGCAGGTATCAGTCGGGCACCCGCGCCAGCTCGGCCAGCCAGGCCGTCGGTGCGGCGTCCGACGGCATGCGCCAGTCGCCACGCGGCGACATGGTGCCGCCGGCCGCGACCTTCGGTCCGTTGGGCAGCGCGGAGCGCTTGAACTGGCTGGCGAAGAACCGCCGGCAGAACACCTCGAGCCAGTGCTTGACGGTGGCGAGGTCGTAGGCGGCGCGCCGCTCCTCTGGGTAGCCGGGCGGCCACTCGCCGGCGGCTGCGTCGCGCCAGGCGTGCCAGGCCAGGAAGGCGATCTTCGAGGGCCGGTGGCCGCGGCGCAGCACGTGGTAGAGCGTGAAGTCCTGCAGCGGGTAGGGACCGACCGTGTCCTCGGTGGCCTGCGGCTTCACGCCCTCCTGCTCGGGGATCAGCTCGGGCGTGATCTCTTGGGTGACGATCTCCTCGAGCAGCCCGGCGGTCTCGGCGTCGAACTGGCCCGACTCGGCCACCCAGCGGATCAGGTGCTGCACCAGCGTCTTCGGCACCCCGGCGTTGACGTTGTAGTGCGACATCTGGTCGCCGACGCCGTAGGTGCACCAGCCGAGCGCCAGCTCGGACAGGTCACCGGTGCCGACGACGATGCCGCCGCGGTGGTTGGCCAGCCGGAACAGGTAGTCGTAGCGCAGGCCGGCCTGCACGTTCTCGAAGGTGACGTCGTAGACCGGCTGCCCGTCGGCGTAGGGGTGGTCGAGGTCGGCGAGCATCTGCTCGGCCGCGGGCCGGATGTCGAGCTCCTCGAACGTCACGCCCAGGGACGCCGACAGCCGGGTCGCGTAGGAGCGCGTCGTCTCGCCGGTGGCGAACCCCGGCATCGTGAAGGCGTGGATGTCGGAGCGCGGCCGGCCCAGCCGGTCCATCGCCTTCGCGGCCACGATCAGCGCGTGGGTCGAGTCGAGGCCGCCACTCACCCCGATGACCGCCTTGGGCTGGCCGATCGCGGTCAGCCGCTGCTCGAGCCCGGAGACCTGGATGTTGTAGGCCTCGAAGCAGTCGAGCGCGAGCCGCTCGGCGTCGTCCGGCACGAAGGGGAAGCGGTCGACCTTGCGACGCAGGCCGACGTCACCGGACGGCGGCCGCAGCTCGAGCGGCACGGTGCGGAACGCCCGCACCCGCTCGTCGTGGGTGCGGCGGTTGTCGTCGAAGGTGCCCTGGCGCAGGCGCTCCTGGCGGATGCGGTCGAGGTCGACGTCCACCACGGTGCGCTGCGCCTCGGCCGGGAACCGATCGGTCTCGCCGAGCAGGTCGCCGCACTCGTAGACCATCGTCTGGCCGTCCCACGACAGGTCGGTCGTCGACTCGCCCTGACCGGCGGCGCTGAAGACGTAGGCGGCCGAGCACCGGGCGCTGGCGCCGCGCACGAGCAACCGGCGGTCCTCGGCGCGGGCGACGGTGATGGGGCTGCCCGAGAGGTTGGCGAGCACGGTGGCGCCGGCCAGCGCGGCCTCGGCGCTCGGCGGCACCGGCACCCACATGTCCTCGCACACCTCGACGAACAGCCGCAGCCCGGGCACGTCGGTGGCCTCGAAGAGCAGGTCGGGACCGAACGGCACGGTCGCGCCGTTCAGGTCGATGGTCGAGCCGCGGCGATCGTCGCCGGGCGCGAACCAGCGGCGCTCGTAGAACTCGCGGTAGGTCGGCAGGTACGACTTCGGCGCCACGCCGAGCACCCGCCCGCGGTGGACGACGACCGCGCAGTTGAGCACCCGCGTGCCGTGCACGAGCGGCGCGCCGACGACGGCGATCGGCGTCAGCTCGGCGCTGGCCGTGACGATGGTGCGGACGGCGTCCAGCACCGCCTCGAGCAGCGTGTCCTGCAGGTGCAGGTCGTCGACGGAGTAGCCGGTGAGCGACAGCTCGGGGAAGACCGCGACGGCGACCCCGTCGTCGTGGCAGGCCCGCAGCTGCTCGACGTGCCGCGCGGCGTTGGTGGCCGGGTCGGCGATCGCGACCGGCAGCGTGCAGGCCGCCACCCGCGCGAAGCCGTGGGCGTACGCGGAGTAGAAGTCCACGGTCCGAGTCTAGGGACGGCGTCGGGCCAGCTGTCGGGGCGTCACGAGGTCTCGAGGCTCGGCCGTGGCCGGCCTCGCACCTCGACCATCGTGAAGTCGGCCCCGGACGATGGTCGAGGTGCGAGGAGCCCTGGCGACGAGCCTCGAGACCGCTGGCCCGTCGAGGCCAGGGCGACCACACGGACCGTGAGCTCGTCGAAGGGCCCTTCGACCGGCTCAGGATCCGTGGGTCGGTTCGCGTGGTCGGGAGACTCAGTCCGCACCGAGGGCGTCGAGGGCGAGGGCGAGGCGGGGCTGGTCGGTGGGGAACGAGGCGACCCGGTGCACCTCGCCGGTCCCGACCGCCCACGTCACCAGCCACGTCGTGCCCGGCGACCCGGCGGGCCGCACCTCGGCCAGCACCGTGTCGGGGTCGGTGAAGCCGAGCGGGGTGAGGTTGGCGTTGTCGGAGTAGAACGAGGCCCGTGACGGCACGGGCAGGAAGCCGCGCACGGTGAGCCCGTCGAGGTCGAGCGCCAGCAGGCCGTCGGTGTCGGTGACGTCGGGCTGGCCGCCGTAGTAGCCGCCGTCGGCGCGCACGGTGACCAGCGAGGCGCCGTCGGACGCCGGGCGCTGCGTGCTCTCCAGCGCCGACAGGTCGCCGAGCACGGTGGCCGTCCCGTCGCGCCACCGCTCCAGCACATTGACCTCGGTGTCGGAGTAGCGGTCGGCCAGCACGTCGCCGCCGGCCGGCACCACCTCGTCGATCACGTCGAACGGCAGCCGCACGGCGTCCCCGCCGGCGACGTCGATCTCCCAGAACCGGTTCCACTCCCCCAGCAGCAGCCGGTCGGTGCCGACGAAGTCGAGGTCGGTGTAGAAGTCGCCCGCCCCCGAGAAGGCCCGCGGCAGCGGCAGCGTCGTCCACCCGTCGTCCGTCGAGACGGCGAGCACGTCGCCGTCCACCACCGCGAACCGCGACCCGTCGGGCGCGATCGCCACCGTGGCGTCGTCGCCGACGCCGTCGGGCAGCTCGGCCCCGACGTACCAGCCGGCCGGGCCGAGCACGCTCACCGCCCCGTCGGCCACCGCGACCGCCCGCGCCGCACCACGCTCGGCGGCGCCGACGCCGACGGAGAGGTCGCGCGGCAGGCCGAGCGTGTCGTCCCAGGGCAGGCTCTCGACGTCGTCGGGGTCCCACGCCGTCTGGACGTCGGCGGGCTCGACCGGGTCGGCGACCGGCGGCTCGGGGTCGGGCGGCGGCGGCGCCGCGACCTCGCGCAGCAGCCCGGCCGCGAAGGCGTCGCCCGAGGAGAGCGAGGAGACCAGCGAGACCTCGCCGGTGCCGGGGTCGAAGGCGACGACGTCGAAGCCGGCGTAGTCGCCGGTGCCGAGCCGCGCCACCCGCAGCAGCACGGTGTCGTCCTCGGCCAGCCCGAGCACCGACAGCCCGCCGTTGCTGTAGGCGGCTCCACGGTCACGAACCGGCAGCAGGGCCCACGGCGTCAGGGTGCGACGGTCGGCCACCACCGCGAAGGGGCGCCCGTCGTACGACGTGCCGGCCACGGTGCCGTCGTCGTCCGCCGCGAGATACGACAGCCGTCCCGTCCGCTCCATCGACACCTCCCGCGGCTCACCGCCGGCCCAGTCGGTCAAGACGTTGGGCGTCGTCCACTGTGCGCTGGTCATCACCGCGCCGTCGGAGTCGACCGCCGACGACAGCCCACCGAGGTCGAAGGGGGCCCGCTCGGCCGTGCCGGTGTCGGCGTCGACGACGAAGGAGCGGTCGAAGCCGACGGTGGTCAGCGTCTCGTCGTCGAGCCAGAGCCAATTGGGCGCCTCGAGCACGCCGACCGCCGCCGGGTCGGGCGGCGGGACCGTGCGGTCCTCGCCGGTGGTCAGGTCGACCACCGAGGCGTCGTAGGCCACGTAGTCCCACACCACGAGTGACGTGCCGCTCGGGCTGAGGGCCGCGGACGGCGTCTCCTGCGACACCGCCTGCGTGCGCCACCGGCCGTCGGTGCCGAGCAACCGCACCAACCCCGCGTCGCGGTCCACGCTCGCCACCACCGCCGCCGGCATCGGGTCCTGCGCCACGCTCGGCGCGGACGCCGGCGGGTCGACGACGCGCGGCAGCGCCGGCGCGAGGTCGTCGGGAGCCGGGGGCAGGTCGGGCGCGGTGCGAGGGTCGAAGGTCGGCCAGGTCGCTGGCCCGGTGCGCCCGTCGTCCGGTGACGGCGTGCCCGACGGCGTCCCGGTCGGCGTCGGCGTCCCCTGCGGCGGCGGGGCCGGGTCGGCGACGAGCGACCCGCCGAGTGTCGTGGCCACCACGCCGACGACCGCGGCCGAGGCGACGAACGCTGCGGCAGCACCCCGCCGACGCACCCGGCGGCGGTGGGCCTCCCGCAGCGCGGTGCCCGCCAGGTGCGGACGCTCGATGGCGTCGGTGGCGTGCGCGAGCAGGTCGTGCAGGTCGTGCGGGTCGGGGCGGTCGTTCATCGGGTCCTCCCGATCAGGTCGAGCAGCTCGGGCGCGCCGGTGCGCAGCCGCGCCAGCGCGGCGGCGTTCTGGCTCTTGACGGTGCCGACGCTCACGCCCAGCGCGTCGGCGGTCTCGCGCTCGGAGAGGTCGTCGAAGTGGCGCAGCACGACGACCGCCCGCTGGGACGACGTCAGCCGGGCCAGCGCCCGGCGGACCACCAGCGCGGCGTCCGGGTCGGTGCTCACGGCTCCGCCGGCGGCGTCGGCCCTCCCGACGTCGTCCGAGACCGACTCGCGTCGCCGCTTGCGCCACCAGCTGACGTTGTCGCGCACGATGATCGTGCGGGCGTACGCCGTGGGGTTGCCCTCGCGCAGCCGCGGCCACCGCAGCGCGACCTTGGTGAGCGCCTCCTGCACCAGGTCCTGGGCGCGGTGCAGGTCGCCGGTGAGCAGGTAGGCCGAGCGCAGCAGGGCGCGCTCGCACCCGCCCGCCCACTCGGTGAACTCCCGCTCGTCCACGCCGCCCCGCTCCCGTCGTCCGTCGTCGTGCCCTCACCCGCTCAACGCCGCTGGGACGATGGCAGGTTGGCACGACTTCGTCGGGCCCAGCGATGAGTTCGCGAGGTAGCGCCGGTCGATGAGGCCATGACCACGATCAGCCCGTGCCTGTGGTTCGACGACCGGCTCGAGGAGGCGGCGGTGTTCTACACCGCGATCTTCCCCGACGCGCGCGTCGGCCACCTCGCGCGCCGCCCGGACGACGGCACGGTGCTGGCGGGCGACTTCACCATCGCCGGCGTCCGGTTCCGCGGCATCAACGGCGGACCGGAGCACGCCCGGTTCACCCCCGCGGTCTCGTTCAGCATCGACTGTCGCGACCAGAGCGAGGTCGACTACTACTGGCACTCCCTCGCCGACGGCGGAGAGGAGCTGGTGTGCGGCTGGGTCAAGGACCGCTTCGGGCTCTCGTGGCAGATCGTGCCCACCCGGTTCTACGAGCTGCTCGCCGACCCCGACCCGGCGCGCGCCGCCGCGGCCACCGAGGCGATGCTCGGCATGCGCCGCCTCGTGGTCGCCGACCTCGAGGCCGCCGCCGACGCCGCGGCCCCCGCCGTCCCCTGACCTGCACCATCACGCACCACCACGCGCCCACCACGCACCAGCCACGCACCACCGACAGCAAGGAGCACGCCATGGCCACCCGCCTCAACCCCTACCTGCAGCGCAAGGACGGCGACGCCCGCGAGGTGATCGAGTTCTACGCCTCCGTCTTCGGCGGCGAGCCGAACGTCATGAGCTTCGCCGACGTCGGCGGCATGGGGATGCCGGAGGACCAACAGCACCTGGTCATGCACTCCGACCTCATGGTCAGCGACGGCGTCGCGATCATGGTCGCCGACGTGCCGCCCGGCATGACCCACGACCAGGGCAACCTGCACATCTCGCTCTCCGGCGACGACGAGGCCACCCTGCGCGGCTGGTTCGAGGCGCTCGCCGACGGCGGCAGCATCGACGTCCCGCTCGAGCAGGCGCCCTGGGGCGACCACTTCGGCCAGGTCAAGGACCGGTACGGCTACAACTGGCTGGTCAACATCGCCGGCTCCTGACACGCTCGCGGCGTGCACGAGCGGCCGGACGGCGTCCTCGACGCCGACATTCTCGTTGCCGTGCAGGCCGGGTGGCCCGAGGCCGTCGACGGGGTCGACGCCGTGGAGCACCTGCCCGTCGGGTTCGGGGCGCACCACTGGCGCGCCTCGGCCGACGGCGAGCCGCGGCTGTTCGTCACCCTCGACGTCGTCGGCGTCGCCGGAGCCCGTCACGCCGACGCCGGCTCGCTGCACGACGCCTACGCCACGGCGGCCGAGCTGGCGAGGTCCGTCGACGCCGTGCACGCCGGTCTGGCGCCGTGGGTCGTGCCGTGCGGGTCCGGCCCGCTCAGCGTCACGCCGTGGCTGGACGCCGTCCGCCCGGCCGCCCTCGACGAGCCGGCCACCGCGGCCGTGCTCGACGCGCTGCACCGCGCGACGCCGCCGGCGACCACGCCCCGGTGGCGGACCGTCGTCCCGCCCGGCCTCGCCGACGACCTCGCGTCACGGGTGCGGCGGCCCTGGACGGCCGGTCCCCACGGCGAGCGGGTCCGCACCGCCCTGGTCGAGCGGCTCGACGACGTGCACCGCTGGGTCGCGCGCCACCACCACCTGGCGTCGGTGGCGCCCCAGCGGCCTTGGGTGGTGACCCACGGCGAGCCCGGGCTGCACAACCAGCTCGTCACGGCCGACGGCCGGCTGCTGCTGGTCGACTGGGAGTCGGTCCGGCTGGCCCCCGCCGAGCGCGACCTGCGCACCCTCGACCGCGGCGACCCGGAGATGCTCGAGCTGTTCGACCTCGAGTGGCGCCTGGAGGAGGTGGGTCAGTACGCCGCCTGGTTCGAGGGTCCGCACGCCGACACCGCCGACGCACGCACGGCCGTCGAGGGACTGATGGAGGAGCTGGAGCGGCCCGGCTACCCGAGGTCGGGTCGCTCGTAGGTCACCAGCCACCGCTCGCCGTCGGCGACCTCGGCCGTCGCGGTGA
Organism: Nocardioides marinquilinus; assembly: GCF_039543705.1. NCBI lineage: Bacteria > Bacillati > Actinomycetota > Actinomycetes > Propionibacteriales > Nocardioidaceae > Nocardioides > Nocardioides marinquilinus. Next base: position 76,201 of record NZ_BAABKG010000004.1, on the reverse strand, counting down.
GCACGACGCCGCCGGTCTCGACCAGCAGCAGGTCTGACTCGGTGAGCGGGTAGGGCGGCAGCTCGGGCGCCGGGAGGCCGGTGTCGCGGAAGGCCACCAGCACCAGCGTGCCGCCGGGGGCGAGCAGCGACGCGATCGCCGCGGCCGCCTGCGCGCGCGGCGGGTTCGGCAGCGCCTGCAGCGTGAAGATCTCGACGACGAGGTCGAAGCGGCCGACGAGACCTGGGTCGAGGTCGAGCAGGTCGGCCACGCGATACTCGACCGTCGAGCCAGCGTGGCGCGCCTTCGCCTGCTCGATGGCGGTGGGCGCGACGTCGAAGCCGACCGTCTCGAACCCGTGCGCGGCCAGGTGCTCGGCGTCGGCGCCGAGCCCGCAGCCCACCACGACCGCGCGGCGTCCGCGCCCGTCGCCGCCGTGCCGCGCCAGCCACGCCTCGAACCACGGCGCGAACTGCGCCTGGGGCTCGTCGCGCTCCCACGGCATGCCGACCTCGCCGGCGGCGCCCTCGGCGTAGAGGCGGTCGAACCAGGCGGTCGGGTCGCCGGAGGCGAGCGCCTCGGTCGACAGGACGTCGGCACGCAGGTCCCAGTCGCGGGGCTGCGGAGCCGCGGCGGGATCGGGCGCGGGGGGTGTGTGCTGGGCCACAGTGACCACCGTAGGGCGAATCCCTAGCCTTGACGACGCCCGTGGACTCCCGGCCGGGAGCCGCGAGGCGTGAGGATCGGAGAGCAGCCATGAGCGAGAGCACGAGCACGCCCGAGGAGACCCCGCCCTACGGCGCAGGGGGAGCGAGCGGGACGTCCACCTCGTCCGCGCCGCGCAAGCGGGTGCGCACCCACTACCTGCGCGAGATGAAGCAGCGCGGCGAGAAGATCTCGATGCTCACCGTCTACGACATGCACACCGCGGCGGTCTTCGACGAGGCCGGCATCGACGTGCTGTTCATCGGCGACTCCGCCGCCAACAACGTGCTGGGCTACGAGACCACCATCCCCGTCACGGTCGACGAGCTGCTGCCGCTGGTGCGCGCCGTGGCCCGCACCGCCCGGCGCGGGCTGGTGCTGGCCGACCTGCCGTTCGGCAGCTACCAGGCCTCGCCCGAGCAGGCGTTCCACACCGCGGTGCGGTTCATGAAGGAGGGCGGCGCGCACGCCGTCAAGCTCGAGGGCGGGGCCGAGGTGGCGCCGCAGGTCGACAAGCTCGCCACCAACGGCATCCCGGTCATGGCCCACATCGGCTTCACGCCGCAGAGCGAGCACGCCCTCGGCGGCTACCGGGTGCAGGGCCGCGGCGACGCCGCCGACCGGCTGGTGCACGCCGCCGAGGCCATGCAGGACGCCGGTGCCTTCGCGATCGTGATGGAGATGGTGCCCGGCGACGTCGCCGCGCAGATCACCGAGCGGCTCGAGATCCCCACCATCGGCATCGGCGCCGGCGTCGGCTGCGACGGGCAGGTGCTGGTGTGGCAGGACGCCTTCGGCCTGCGCACCGGCAAGATGGCGCGCTTCGTCAAGCAGTACGCCGACCTGCACGGCGTCCTGCTCGACGCCGCCCGCACCTTCGACGCCGAGGTGAAGAGCGGGGCCTTCCCCGGCCCCGAGCACACCTTCTGAGACGGGCGGCGGACCGCGAGGAACGAGCGGTCCGTCGGTCCCGGCCAGGTCGAGCGAGCCCCGCGACCGAGGGACGAGGTCGCGACGGGCGTGTCGAGACCACGCAAGGCCCGCGGGAACGTCCCCGTGGAGGGCCGGTGGTTTCGACGACGCTCGTTCCTCGCTGCTCAACCACCGGGACCCGAGCACACCGTCTGACACCCGGACGTGCCACGGACCCTGAGCTCGTCGAAAGCCCCTTCGACGGGTTCAGGGTCCGTGGCCACCCGCGGGTGGGCGGCGGGTGGGTCTCGGTGCGAGTGCGGGTCAGGCGGTGGAGACGACGGTGGCCTCGAGCGTGACGCCCTTGCGCGGCGAGTAGCTGACGGTCTCGCCGACCTTGGCGCCGACGATGGCCTGGCCGAGGGGGCTGTGGGGGGTGATGGTCTCGAGCCCGGCGGCGGCCTGCTCGACCGAGCCGATCACGAACGACTCGGGGCCGTCACCGAGGTCGACGACGACCACGTCGCCGACCGAGACGACGCCGTCGACGTGGGTGCCCTCGGCCGCCTCGGCGATCTCGAGCTCGAGGGCGGCGATGCGCTCGTCGAGCAGCTGCAGCCGGATGCTGGCCTCGACGTTCGTCGCGCGGTCGACGACGTCGCCGACCGCCTCCGCGACGGTCTCGGCCTGGGCCTGGTCGCGCTCGGCGCGCAGGGCGGTGAGGCGGTCCTCGAGGACGGTGCGTCGCTCGTCGGAGGTGGTGATCGTCATGAGGAATTTCCTTCGTGCGTTGGCCGTGGGAACGGCGGCCGGTGAGCCCTCTGCAGTCGGGGTATGACCCGTCTGCCGGGGCCTAACCCTCGCAGCGCGAATTCCATGCCCGCTTCACCCCGTTCCTGAGACGTTAGGGTGAATTTCGTGAGCTCGGACCCCCTCGCGACCACCCCTTCGGCGACCACCCCCACCCCGGCGGCGGCAGGTACGGAGACCCGGCCCGCCGAGCCCACCGACGACCTCGTCACCACGCGCCACTCCCTCCGCCTCGGACGCCGCACCCTCCCCTACGAGGCGACCACCGGCCGCGTCGTCCTGCGCGAGGAGGTCTACGAGGACGGCGTCTTCACCGGCCACGTCGCCAAGGCCGAGGTCTCGATCACCTCCTACGTCGCACTCACCGGCGACGGGGACGGCGGTGAGGGGGACGGCGGGGCGCCCGACCCCGCCCGGCCCGTCACCTTCGCCTTCAACGGCGGCCCCGGCAGCTCGAGCGTGTGGCTGCACCTCGGCCTGCTCGGCCCGCGCCGCGTCGTCATGGGCGACGCCGGCGACCTGCTGCCCCCGCCGTACGCCCTGGTCGACAACGCCGAGAGCCTGCTCGCGGTCAGCGACCTCGTGCTCATCGACCCGGTCTCCACGGGCTACTCCCGCGCGGTCAAGGGCACCAAGGCCGCGCCGTTCCACGGCTACCAGGGCGACATCGAGTCGATCGCCGAGCTCGTCCGCCTGTGGACGACGCGCCACCGCCGCTGGCTCTCCCCCACCTTCGTGCTGGGCGAGTCCTACGGCACCCTGCGCGGCGCCGCGCTGGTCGAGCGGCTGCAGTCGCGCTACGGCATGGCCGTCAACGGGCTGGTGCTCATCTCGAGCGTGCTCGACCTGTCGTCGATCGACTTCGAGAACCAGCGCAACGACCGCGCCCACGCGCTCTACCTGCCCACCTACGCCGCCATCGCGCAGTACCACGGCCGGCTGGGCCGCACCTCGCTGCGCAAGGCCGTGCGCGACGCCGAGGAGTACGCCGCGCGCGACTACCCGTGGGTGCTCTCGCGCGGCGACCGCCTCACCGCGAAGGAGCGCGCGACCGCCGTCCGCCGATTGGCCGAGCTGACCGGCCTCACCGAGGCCTACGTAGACCGGGCCGACCTGCGCATCGAGCACTGGCGCTTCTTCGGCGAGCTGCTGCGCGACCAGCGCCTCACCGCCGGACGCATCGACGGGCGCTTCACCGGCCCGGCGGCGTCCGCCATCGCCGAGCACATGGACGCCGACCCCTCGATGGACGCGATCGGACGGCCCTACTCGGCGGCGTTCAACCACTACGTGCGCCACGAGCTGCGCTACGAGAACGACCTGCCCTACGAGCAGATCAGTCGCCGGGTGCACCCCTGGTCGTTCAAGGACTTCGAGGGCCGCCCGATCGACGTCTCGCCCGAGCTGGAGCGGGCGATGCGCGCCAACCCCCACCTGTTGGTGCACGTCGCCCAGGGCTACTTCGACGGCGCCACGCCCCACTACGCCGCCGAGGACGTCATCGCGCACCTGCGGCTGACCCCCGAGCTGCGCGCCAACATCGAGCTGGCCTACTACGAGGCCGGCCACATGATGTACGTCCACGAGCCGTCGCGGGTGCAGCAGGGTCGCGACCTCGCCGACTTCGTGCGCCGCGCCTCGGGCGGCTGAGGCACACCCGACACCCCTGACCACCCCTGACAATCGTCACGGTCAGGTCGTGACGATCGGGCCAGGGGCGGACGCCGTCCCGGTCGCAGGGTGGGGCCATGACCACCACCCAGACCCTCTCGGACGGGGCCGCCGCGACGTCACCGGACGCCGTCACCGCCGTCTGCCTCCGCGGCGTCACCAAGCGCTTCGGTGACGTCGAGGCCGTCGCCGGCATCGACCTCGACCTGCACCAGGGCGAGATCGTCGCCGTCCTCGGCCCCAACGGCGCCGGCAAGACCACCACCATCGACATGGTGCTCGGCCTGTCGCGCCCGACCACCGGCTCGGTCGAGGTGCTCGGGCTCGAGCCCCGCGCCGCCGTCGCCCGTGGCCTCGTCGCGGCCGTCATGCAGAGCGGCGGCCTGGTCAAGGACATGACCGTGCGCGAGACCGTCGCCTACACCGCCAGCCTGTTCGCCGACACCCGCCCCGTCGACGACGTGCTCGCCGACGCCGGCATCTCCGAGCTCGCCGGCCGCAAGGTCGGCGCCTGCTCCGGCGGCGAGCAGCAGCGGCTGCGGTTCGCCATGGCGCTGCTGCCCGACCCGGCCCTGCTGCTGCTCGACGAGCCGACCACCGGCATGGACGTCGAGGGCCGCCGCCGCTTCTGGGCCACGCTCCGCGCCGACGCCGCCCGCGGCCGCACCGTCGTCTTCGCGACGCACTACCTCGAGGAGGCCGACCAGTACGCCGACCGCATCGTGCTGGTGCGCAAGGGCCGGGTCGTCGCCGACGGCACCGGCGCCGAGATCAAGGCCCTCGCCTCCGGCCGCACCGTGCGCGCCACCCTCCCCGGGGCCGGCGACCACGCCGCCGCCATCGGGGCGCTCCCCGGCGTCGAGGGCGTCGACGTGCGGGGCGAGACGGTCGTCGTCCACACCAAGGACAGCGACGCCGTCGCCCGCCACCTGCTCGACCACACCCCCGCCCACGACCTGGAGATCACCGCCCAGGGCCTCGAGGAGGCCTTCTTGAGCCTGACCGGAGAGGACGCCCGATGAGCGCCACCGCCAGCACCGCGACCACCGCCCGCCACGACGTCACCGCCCGGCGCGTGCCGCCGCTCGGCGGCTTCAACCGCACCCTGCTCGCCATCGAGCTGCGCCGGATGCTGCGCAACAAGCGCACCATCTTCTTCGCGCTGTTCTTCCCCGCCATCCTGTTCTTCGTCTTCGGCTCGGGCAGCGACGGCGCCGAGGCCGTCGGCGACGGCAACGTCTCGGCCTACATCCTGATCTCGATGGCGCTGTACGGCGGCGCGCTCATCTCGGCCGCCGCCGGCGCGAACGTCGCGGTCGAGCGGGCCCTCGGCTGGTCGCGCCAGCTGCGGCTCACGCCGCTCAAGCCGGCCGCCTACATCGCGGTCAAGGCGATCGTGGCGCTGGTGATGGGTGCCTTCGCGGTGACGATCGTCAACGTCGTCGGAGCCGTGCAGGGCAAGGCCGAGATGCCGTTGGCGACCTGGATCGAGTGCGGGCTGGTGACCCTGCTCTGCACCGTCACCTTCGCCGCGCTCGGCATCTTCGCCGGCTACCTGCTGCCCAGCGAGAACGTGATGCAGGTGCTCGGCCCCGGCCTCGCGGTGCTGTCGTTCCTCGGCGGACTGTTCATCCCCCTCGACCAGTACAGCGACGTCGTGCGGCACATCGCCTACTTCACGCCCATGTACGGCGTCTCCGAGGTCGCCCGCTCGCCGCTGACCCACGAGCTGCCGTGGTTCGCCGTGGTCAACGCCGTGGTCTGGCTGGGCCTGTTCGTGGCCGGCGCCGCGTGGCGCATGAGCCGCGACACCGCGCGCGTGTGAGCCTCGCCTAGGTTGAGCGGCGTGAGCGGCGTGGGCGTCCCGAGCCGGTCGCGGCCGTCGCGGCCGTCGCGGCCGTCGCGGATGGCGGCGGCCGGCCCGCCCGCCCCCGTCGGCCGCCTCGGCCCGTTCTTCGCCGTCGTCTGGCTCTTCTTCCTCCTCGACCCGCTCTCGGAGGGCTGGAGCCGCCGCGACACCGTCGCCGGCTGGGTCGGCGTCGCGGCCACCGTGGTCTTCGCGGTCGTCTACATGTGGCTGTGGCTGCGCTCTCGGGCCGACCGGGCCCGGATGATCGAGGCACCGCCGCTGCGCTGGTCGATCGGCTACGTGGGGGCGCTCGTCGTCCTCGGCGGCGTGATGGTCGCCTCGCTCGGCGAGACCGGCCTCACCTCGGTCGTCTACATCGGCGTCGGGCTCGTGATGGTCTTCCCGCCCCGCGTGGCCTGGCCGCTGGTGGTGGCGCTGGTGGTGGTGACGATCGGGCTCAGCGCCGTCGAGGGCTGGGGCAGCCAGGTCGGCACCGCCTTCGGGCTGCTCGCCGCCTCCGTCGCGGTCTTCGGGCTGCGCACGGTCATGAGCCGCAACATCGAGCTGGTCGACGCCTACCGCCGCAACGAGAACCTCGTCGTCGAGAACGAGCGCACCCGCTTCGCCCGCGACCTGCACGACATCCTCGGCCACTCCCTCACCGTCATCACGGTCAAGGCCGAGCTGGCCGGCCGGCTCATGGACGTCGACCCCGAGCGCGCCCGGGCCGAGGTGGCCGACCTCGAGCGGCTGAGCCGTGACGCGCTGGCCGACGTGCGCCGCGCCGTCGACGGCTACCGCGAGATCACGCTGCCCGGTGAGCTGTCACGCGCCCGGTTGGCGCTCGAGGCGGGCGGCATCGTGGCCCGGGTGCCGAACACCACCGACGACGTGCCCGGCGAGCTGCGCGAGCTGTTCGCCTGGACCGTGCGCGAGGGCGTCACCAACGTGCTGCGCCACTCGCGGGCCGGCACCTGCGAGATCCTGCTCGGCCCCACCTCGGCCGAGGTGCGCGACGACGGCGTCGGCTGCGGCGACGGCCCGGGGCCCGGCGCCGGGGCGGGGCCCGGCGCCGGGGCGGGGCTGACCGGGCTGCGCGAACGGGCGGTGGCCGCCGGGGCCACCGTCGTCACCCGCGACCTCTCCCCCGGGTTCTCGGTCGCCGTGGTCGCGCGGTGAGCGCGCCGATCCGGTTGCTGCTGGCCGACGACCAGGCGCTCGTGCGGGGGGCGCTCTCGGCGCTGCTGCAGCTCGAGCCCGACCTCGAGGTCGTGGCCGAGGCCGGGTCGGGCACCGAGGCGGTCGGGCTGGCCGGCGTCCACCGGCCCGACGTCGCGCTGCTCGACGTCGAGATGCCCGGCCTCGACGGCATCGAGGCGACGGCGCGGGTGCGGGAGGTCTCGCCCGCCACCCGGGTGCTGATCGTGACGACGTTCGGCCGGCCCGGCTTCCTGCGGCGCGCGCTGCAGGCCGGTGCGGTGGGCTTCGTGGTCAAGGACACCCCCGCCGCGCAGCTGGCCGACGCCGTCCGCCGGGTGCACGCCGGGCTGCGGGTGGTCGACCCGACGCTCGCCGCCGACTCGCTGACCGCCGGGGAGTCGCCGCTGACCGCGCGCGAGACCGACGTGCTGCGGGCCGCCCGCGACGGCGCCTCCATCGCCGTCGTCGCGCGGCGGGTCTCGCTGTCGGAGGGCACCGTGCGCAACCACCTCTCCGCCGCCATCGGCAAGACCGGCGCGGCCAACCGCGGCGAGGCGGTCGTCATCGCCGACGGCAACGGCTGGCTTTAGGACCAGCAGGACGGACGATGCGCGGAGCCGGTGCTCGCGGCTAGATTCACGCGCATGAGGCGCACGCTCGTCACGTCCGCACTGCTCGCCCTGCTCGTCCCGCTGCTCGCGGAGGTGCCGGCGCCGTCCGGTGCCGTCGTCGCGGCGCCGGGCTCGTCGGCCACGGCTCCGGCCGCGCCGGCCGCGCCGGCCGCGCCGGCCGCTCGGGCGAAGGTCCCGGCGCTGCGCGTGTCGACGCGCGTGCAGGGGCTGAACCACCCGTGGGACGCCGTCCAGCTGCCCAGCGGGTCGCTGCTGCTCACCGAGCGCGACCCGGCCCGACTGACGCTCGCCAGGCCGGGCGGGGGCAAGCAGACCGTCGGCTTCCCCAGCGACCGCATCTGGACGTCGGGCGAGACCGGCCTCATGGGGCTCGAGGTCGACCCCGGGTTCGCCTCGAACCGCCGCATCTACACGTGCAGCGGGTGGATCAAGCGGCCCGGGCAGCACGACATCCGGGTCAACGCCTGGCGACTGGCGCCGGGCGGCGGGCGGGTGACGCTGATCAACACCCTCGTCGCCGGGCTGCCCACCACCAGCGGCCGCCACGGCGGCTGCCGGCTGCTCGTCACGCGGGGCGGCGCCCTGGTCGTCGGCACCGGCGACGCCGCCGTGGGCAGCAACCCGCGCGACAAGCGCTCGCTGGGCGGCAAGACGCTGCGGGTCAACCGGTTCACCGGCGCCGCCTGGCCGAGCAACCCGTTCATCCGCTCCGAGAACGCCGCCACCCGCAAGCTGCTGACCTACGGCCACCGTAACGTGCAGGGCCTCGCCCAGCGCTCCGACGGCACGCTGTGGTCGGTCGAGCACGGCTCCTACCGCGACGACGAGGTCAACCGGCTCGTCGCCGGCGGCGACTACGGCTGGAACCCGGTGCCCGGCTACGACGAGTCGGTGCCGATGACCGACTTCTCGCTGCCCGGCAAGCAGTACGGCGCCCGCTGGCGCTCCGGCGACCCGACGGTCGCGACGTCCGGTGCGACGTTCGTCTACGGCAAGCGGTGGGGTGCGCTCAACGGCGCGCTCGCCGTCGCGGTGCTCAAGGACGAGCGGCTGCTGTTCATGCGCTTCGGCGCCCGGGGGTTCAACCCCAGGGTCTCCGCCCCCGCCGCCCTCCGCGGCCGCTACGGCCGCCTGCGCACCGCCGTCCAGGTCAACGGCGGCCTCCTCGTCCTCACCGACGGCGACGGCGGCACCGGCCGGGCCCTCCTCGTCCGCCCGCAGTAGGCCGGCGTCCGCGGCCCGGCGCGGCGGTGAGCTGGTGACCGTTCCGGACGCCGATTCGGTAACTCACGCACCGCTCCCCCGACCCAGCCCGGGGCGGCGGTGACCTGGTGACCGTTCCGGACACCGATTCGGTAACTCACGCACCGCTCCCCCGACCCAGCCCGGGGCGGCGGTGACCTGATTACCGTTCCCGACCCGGAATCGGTAACTGACGCACCGCTCCCCCGACCCAGCCCGGGACGGCGGTGACCTGATTACCGTTCCCGACCCGGAATCGGTAACTCACGCACCGCTCCCCCGACGCGGCCCGGGACGGCGGTGACCTGATTACCGTTCCGGACGCCGATTCGGTAACTGACGCACCGCTCCCCCGACCCGACCGGACGAAGAGCGGCCTACGCCGACCACCCCCACCACCGCGCGCCGGCGACCAGCACCACGAACCACACCGCGACGAGCGACACCGCGGCGACGGTGATGCGGCGCGGGTGGGTGGTGAACCAGCGGCAGCACGCCACGAAGACCACCAGCCACAGCACCAGCAGCAGCACGACGGCCCACCAGGGCGCGACGAGGCCGCTGACGGCGTACAGGAAGAAGGCGGCGGCCATGAGGATCATGCCGCCGAACGGCCAGAAGTCGGTGCGCCGTGGCGGCCGGGCCACCCGGCGCCGGCGCGGCCACGCCATCGGGGAGGGTCAGTCCTCGCGCTTGTCGTTCCAGCGCGGGTCGTTATCCCAGGCCTCGCTCTTCTCCTGCGCGGTCTCGAGCGCACGGGCCGCCTCGGCCTCGGTCGGGTAGGGCCCGAGGCGGTCGCGGTTGGCGCAGCCGTCGCTTCCCTCGACCCGGTGGTGCTTGGTGCAGTACCAGTACTCCTGCTCGTCGGCCATGGTCCGAAGTTACCCCCGTCCCGCCCCACCCGGACGACGCGCGCCGACCGGGCCGCCGAACACTAGGGTCTGCGGGCATGAGCGCGATGTTCGAGGGCTACGCGGGCACCGGACCGGCGTACGACGAGATGTTCGACGGCCGGGCGCTCCGGCCGCCCTACCAGCGGCTGCGCACCTCGCTGCAGGCGCTGACCCAGCCCGAGCTGGTCAGCCGGGTCGAGGCGCTGCAGGCGGGCTACCTCGACCAGGGCGTCACCTTCGACATCGGCGGCGAGGAGCGGGCGTTCCCCCTCGACATCCTGCCGCGGGTCATCGAGCAGGCGACCTGGGCGAGCATCGACGCCGGCGTGCAGCAGCGGGTGCGGGCGCTCGAGCTGTTCCTGACCGACATCTACGACGCCGGCCAGGTCTTCGACGACGGCGTCATCCCGCGCCGGGTCATCACCACCTCGAGCCACTACCACCGCGCCGCCGCCGGCGTGCGGCCCCCGAACGGCGTCCGGGTGCACGTCTCGGGCATCGACCTGGTGCGTGACAACGCCGGCGAGTTCCGGGTGCTCGAGGACAACGTGCGCGTGCCGTCGGGGGTCAGCTACGTGATGACCAACCGGCGCGCCATCAGCTCGGCGCTGCCCGAGACGATCGCGGCCCACCGCATCCGTCCGGTCGCGGCCTACCCGCAGCGGCTGCTCGCCGCGCTGCGGGCCGCGGCCCCGGCCGGCGTCGCCGACCCGACGGTCGTCGTCCTGACCCCGGGCGTCTACAACGGCGCCTACTTCGAGCACGCGCTGCTGGCGCGCACGATGGGCGTCGAGCTCGTCGAGGGCCGCGACCTCGAGTGCCGCCGCGGCCGGCTGATGATGCGCACCACGCGCGGGCTGGCCCCGGTGCACGTCGTCTACCGCCGCGTCGACGACGAGTTCCTCGACCCGGTGCACTTCCGCGCCGACTCGATGCTCGGCTGCCCCGGCCTCATCGACGCCTGCCGCGCCGGCAACGTCACGCTGGCCAACGCGGTGGGCAACGGCGTCGCCGACGACAAGCTGGTCTACACCTACCTGCCCGACATCATCCGGTACTACCTGTCCGAGGAGCCGCTGCTGCGCAACGTCGACACCTGGCGCGTCGGCGACGCCGAGGCGCGCGAGGAGGTGCTCGACCGCCTCGACGAGCTGGTGCTCAAGCCGGTCGACGGGTCGGGCGGAAAGGGCATCGTCATCGGCCCGCGCGCCTCCCGCGCCGAGCTCGACGAGCTGCGCACCAAGGTGCTCGCCGACCCGCGCTCGTGGATCGCGCAGCCGGTCGTGCAGCTGTCCACCGTGCCGACCTTCGTGGACGGCGCGCTCGGCGCCCGCCACGTCGACCTGCGGCCGTTCGCCGTCCACGACGGCAGCCGGGTCTGGGTGCTGCCCGGCGGCCTGACCCGCGTCGCGCTCGCCGAGGGCGAGCTGATCGTCAACTCCTCGCGCGGTGGCGGCTCGAAGGACACCTGGGTGCTCGCCGGGCCGCGCACCGACCGGGCGGACGACATCCCGCCGGCCGACCGATCCGACCGAGCCGGCCGAGCAGGCGCTGCCGAGCCGGCACGCCGTCCGGAGCCGCCCGAGCCACCGCCCGCGACCCGCGAGACGCCGGGCCCGGTGCTGGCCGACCTCGCCGAGCGGGAGCAGCAGCAACAGCAACAGCAACAGCAGCAACAACCGACGCGGACGGAGGGCGCCCCGTGCTGAGCCGGATCGCGGAGTCGATGTTCTGGATCGGCCGCTACGTCGAGCGGGCCGAGGACACCGCGCGGATCCTCGACGTGCAGACCTCGCTGCTGCTCGAGGACGCCACCCTCGACGAGGACGACACCTGTCACGGCCTGCTGTCGATCATGGGCGTGGACGACGCCCCCGACCACGTCGACCTCGCCTTCGTGCTGGGTGCGCTGGCCTACGACACGACCTCGCCGACCTCGATCGCCGCCGCCGTCGGCGCCGCCCGCGAGAGCGCGCGCCGGGCCCGCGAGACGCTGTCGGTGCCGCTGTGGGAGGTCATCAACACCACCTACCGCGACATCGTCTCGGGCCGCTTCGCCCAACGCCGTGCCCCCGGCATCTTCCAGTGGGTGCGCGAGCGGTCGGCGCTGATCAACGGCACCGCCGACGCCACCATGACCCGCGACGAGGGCTGGCACTTCCTGGTGCTGGGCCGCTGCATCGAGCGGGCCGACATGACCTCCCGGCTCATCGCCACCGCGGCCGTCACCAGCGGTGGCACCAGCGACCAGTGGACCAGCACGCTGCGCGCCTGCGGCGCCTACGAGGCCTTCCTGCGGGCCTACCGCGGCGTCACCTCCGAGCGGACGGCGGCCGAGTTCCTCCTGCTCGACCGGCTGTTCCCGCGCTCGGTCGTCTTCTCCCTCAACCGGGCCGAGCAGTGCCTGGCCAACCTCGAGTCGCCGGGGACGACGGCCGGCGCCCGCGCCGGGTTCAGCAACGAGGCGCAGCGGCTGCTGGGCCGGGCCCGCACCGAGCTGGAGTACCGCTCGCTGGCCGACGTCGTGGCCGACCTGCCGGCCGAGATGGAGCGGATGCAGCGCACCTGCGCGCTCGCCACGGACGCCGTCACGAGACGGTTCTTCGCCGGCGCCGAGGCGCTGGCCTGGCAGGGGGTGACCTCCGCATGACGATGCAGCTGCGCATCGCGCACACCACGCGGTTCGACTACGACGGCAAGGCCGTCGCCTCCTACAACCAGGCGCGGCTGACGCCGGTGACCACGCCCGAGCAGATCGTGGTGCACCACCGTCTCGAGGTCAGCCCGAAGCCGTGGACCTACGACTACCGCGACTACTTCGGCACTGCCGTCACCGCGTTCGAGGTGCTCGACCCGCACGAGTCGATGGCGGTGACGGCGACGTCGACGGTGCACGTCGACCGGCCGGCCGCTCCCCCGCCGGTGCTCGCGTGGGCCGACCTCGAGACGCCCGCGGTCGCCGACCGCTGGACCGAGTACCTCACCCTGCCCGACGTCGTCGCGCCGCCCGACGAGCTCGCCGAGCACGCCCGTCGGCTCGCGGCCGAGCACGACCACCCCGGTGACGCCGCCCGCGCGCTGTGCCGGCTGGTGCACGACGAGGTCGCCTACACGACCGGCTCGACCGACGTGCACACCACCGCGGCCACCGCGTGGGCCCAGCGCGCCGGCGTCTGCCAGGACATGGCCCACCTCGGCGTCGGCGCGCTGCGCAGCATCGGCGTCCCGGCGCGCTACGTCTCGGGCTACGTGCACCCCGAGACGAGCCCCACCCTCGGCGTCGCGGCCCGCGGCGCCTCGCACGCCTGGCTGGAGTGGTGGGACGACGGCTGGCGCGGCTTCGACCCGAGCCACGCCGAGGAGCCCGGCGACCGCTACGTCACCCTCGCCCACGGCCGCGACTACGGCGACGTCCGCCCGCTCTCGGGCATCTACTCCGGCTCGGCCACCAGCGACATGACGGTCGAGGTCGACCTCACCCTGCTCGCCTGAGCGTTCGCGCGGAGGGCCGGTGGTCTCGAGGCTCGTCGCCAGGGCTCCTCGCACCTCGACCATCGTCGGAGCGCGACCCTCACGGCGGTCGAGGTGCGAGGCCGGGCAGGGGCGGCCGTCACGGCGGTCGAGGTGCGAGGCCGGGCAGGGGCGACCGTCGCGGCGGTCGAGGTGCGAGGCCGGGCAGGGACGACCGTCACGGTGGTCGAGGTGCGAGGCCGGGCAGGGGCGGCCGTCACGGTGGTCGAGGTGCGAGGCCGGCCACGGCCGAGCCTCGAGACCTCCTGCCCTCCACACCTGCGTTCGCGGTGACCCTGCGCGGTCTCGCGGCTGCTCAACCGCCGGCCGTCAGCGCGGCGCGGACGGCGTGCGCGGCGTCGGCGGCGCGGGTCTCCGACAGCGCGCCGGCGGCGGGCTCCTGCAGGTAGAACACGTCGACGGCCTGCGGGCCGAGGGTGTCGACGTGGGCCGAGCGGACGGCGACGTCGAGCCCGGCCAGCGTCGCGCACACGAGGTGGACGACGCCCGGCCGGTCGGCCGCACGCACCTCGAGCACCGTGGCGTGGTCGCTGGCCTCGGGGCGCACGACCACCGACGGCGCCAGGGCGCCGTCCGACCGTCCGCGCGGGGCCAGCCGGCGGGTCACGTCGACCCGCCCGCCCACCACCGCGTCGAAGCGCTCGCGCAGCACGGCGGGGTCGGCGGCCTCGGCCGTGACCTCCCACACCGAGATCCCGAGCTGGTGGGGAGGCTCGCCCTGCGACCACGCGCGGGCGGCGCGCACCGGCATCCGCTGCAGCGCCAGCACCGCCGAGACGTCGGCGAGCAGCCCGACACGGTCGCGGGCCACGGCCGTCACGCGCGTGCCGTCGGCGAGCGGCTCCACGCTCACCGACACCTCGTCGTCGCCGATCCCGGCGGGCAGCACCACCTCGCCGGCCAGGTCGCGCGCCGGCGGCGGGGCGGCCGCCCCGGTGTCGAGGACGACGCGGGCGCGCCGCACCAGGTCGCTCACCAGGCCGGCCCGCCACGTCGTCCACGCCTGGGGTGCGGTGGCCTTGGCGTCGGCCTCGGTGAGGGCGCGCAGCAGGTCGAGCGCCTCGGTGCTGCCCACGCGCGAGGTCACCGCCTCGACGGTGGCGGGGTCGTCGGGGTCGCGGGTCGTGGCCACCTCGGGCAGCAGCAGGTGGTGGCGCACGAGCAGCCCCACGAGGTCGACGGCCTCGGCGTCGAACCCGATGCGCTCGGCGACGGTCCGGGCGATCGGCTCGCCGGCCACGCTGTGCTCGGTCAGCCCGCCCTTGCCGATGTCGTGCAGCAGCGCCGCCACCACGAGCACGTCGGGCCGCCCGACCGAGCGGATCAGCCCCGACGCCTCGACGCAGGTCTCGACGACGTGCCGGTCGACGGTGAAGCGGTGGATCACCGAGGCGTGCGGCAGCATCCGGATCCGCTCCCACTCGGGCAGCACGCCCCCGAGCGCGCCGGTCTCCTCCAGCGTCTCCCACACCGCGAGCAGCCCGCGCCCGGAGGCCAGCAGCCGCACCAGCAGCCGCCGCGCCTCCTCGGGCCACGGCTCGGGCAGCGGGGCCGCCTCACGCGCCAGCCGGGCCGCGGTCGCCGGGGCCAGGTCGACGCCGCGCTCGGCGGCGGCGGTGGCGGCGCGCAGCAGCAGCGCCGGGTCGGTGGCCGGGTCGGCGTGCCGGTTCAGCACCACCTCGCCCGCGGCCAGCGAGACCCCGGGCGCGAGGCGCTCGAGGCGTGGCCGCCGGGCGCCCGGCGAGCGGGGGCGGGTGAGGACGCCGTCCACACGACGCCACGCCAGTCGCGAGAGGTGCGTCAGGCGGCGTCCGGCCTCGCGCACGTGTCGCTGGGCGGCCCGGTCGTCGGGCAGCCCGAGCGCCTCGGCCAGGGGCTCCCACGCCTCGGGCACGATCCGGTCGGTGGCCCGGCCGGCGAGGTCGTGGACGACGTCGCGCACGTCGAGCAGCACGCGTCGTCCGGTCTCGAGGTCGGTGGTCGGGACGTCGACCAGCCAGGTCGCCACCAGCGCCCGCAGCGTCGTGGCATCGCGCAGGCCGCCCTCGGCCTCCTTGACGTCGGGCACCGACAGGTGCGCCAGCTCGCCGATCGTGCGGTGCCGGGTGTCGGTGGCCTGCTTGATGGCGGGCAGCCGCTCGCGGGCGCCGCGCCGCCACTCGGCGAGCATCGTGGTGCGCAGCCGCAGGGTCAGGTTCGGGTCGCCCGCGACGTGGCGGGCGTCGAGCAGGCCCGCCGCGACCCGGTGGTCGGCCTCGGCGGCGTCGACCATGCCCGCCAGGGAGCGCACCGAGTGGTCGAGCCGCACGCCGGCGTCCCACATCGGGTACCAGAGCGTGGCGGCCGCCTCGTCGACCTCGACGTGGTCCTCGTGGACGAGCACCACGTCGAGGTCGGAGCAGGGGGCCAGCTCACCGCGGCCGTAGCCGCCGACCGCGACCAGGGCGACCCCGGCCTCGGCCCCGCCGCCCGGCGCGCCGGGCCCGAAGGCCGCGGCGTACGCCGTGCGGCAGAGCCGGTCGGCGGCCTCGGTGCGCTCGGCACGTTCGGCCGCGGTCACCGGCTCCCCTGCTCCTCTCGGTCCGGAGAGATCAGAGCGCTTCGCCGTCGCGGTCGCCGGTGCGCACCCGCACGACGCTCTCGACGGAGCTGACCCACACCTTGCCGTCGCCGATGCGGCCGGTCTGCGCGGTCTTCACCACGATGCCCACCACGTCGTCGGCGTCGGCGTCGTCGACCACGATCTCGATGCGGATCTTCGGCACGAGCGCGATGTCGTACTCCGCGCCGCGGTAGACCTCGGTGTGGCCCTTCTGCCGGCCGTAGCCGCTGACCTCGCTGACGGTCATGCCGGTGACGCCGAAGGTCTCGAGGGCCTCGCGGACGTCCTCCCACTTGTGCGGCTTGATCACCGCGGTCACGAGCTTCATGCGGAGGCTCCTTCCTTGTCGCTGCTGGAACCGGTGCCGGGGGCGACCGGCGGCGCGGTGCTCTTGGCCAGCACCCCGGTGCTCGGGGCGCCGGCGAAGCTGGCGGTGTGCAGGTCGTAGGCCGACTCGCCGTGCTGCGCCAGGTCGATGCCGCCGACCTCGTCGTCCTCGTCGATGCGCAGACCCATGGTGAACTTGATGGCGAGCGCGATGACCGTGGTCAGGATGCCCGAGTACAGGATCGCCACGAGCGCGCCGAGCGCCTGGTCGCCGAGCGAGCCGAGCCCGCCGCCGTACAGCAGGCCGTCGACGCCGCCCGCGCCCTCCGCGGTGGAGAAGACGCCGATCAGCACCGTGCCGACGATGCCGCCGACGAGGTGGACGCCGACGACGTCGAGCGAGTCGTCGAGGCCGAACTTGAACTTCAGGCCGACGGCCCAGGCGCAGACGGCACCGGCGATAGCGCCGATGGCGATCGCGCCCTCGATGTCGACCGCACCGGCAGCCGGGGTGATGGCGACCAGGCCGGCCACGATGCCCGAGGCGGCGCCCAGCGAGGTGGCCTTGCCGTGCAGGATGCGCTCGATGATCAGCCAGCCGAGGATGGCGGCCATCGTGGCGAGCGTGGTGTTGGCGAAGGTGCGGCCGGTCTCGGCGAAGAACTGCTCGTCGCTGTAGACGCCGTCGGCGAAGACGATCGAGCCGACGTTGAAGCCGTACCAGCCGAGCCACAGCATGCCCGCACCGAGCATGGTGAGGGTCAGGTTGTGCGGGCGCATCTTGTCCTTGGGCCAGCCGACCCGCTTGCCGAGCACGAGCGCGAGCACGAGGGCCGCGACGCCGGCGTTGATGTGGACGGCGGTGCCGCCCGCGTAGTCCTGGGCGCCGATGCGGCCGCAGATGAGCGAGTCGGGCGTGCAGCTGAACACCATGTGGGCCAGCGGGAAGTAGACCAGGATCGACCAGACGGGCACGAAGACCACCCAGGCCGAGAACTTCATCCGGTCGGCCACCGCGCCGCTGATGAGCGCGGCGGTGATGATCGCGAACGTCATCTGGAACATGACGCCGATGTAGCTGTCGGTGGTGACGCCGTCGAGGAAGAACAGCGCGAACGGGTCGGCGAAGAAGGTGCCGTCGCCGCTCCAGCCCATCGACCAGCCGATGGCGACGTAGGCGATGCCGACGAGCGCCACCGCGACGAACGACATCATGATCATGTTGAGCACCGACTTCGACCGCGACATGCCGCCGTAGAAGAGGGCGAGTGCGGGCACGGTCATCATCAAGACGAACGCCGTGGCGATGAGCATGAAGGCGTAGTAGCCGTCCACAGAACCTCCAGTGGGTCCCAGCGAGAGTGTGTGGGCCTCGGCGACGCGCCGACTCCGTCGTCGGGCGTGGCGTTCGGCCGCGTTGTCGAGGACTCTCCGGGTCGGAGGTTTCGTCACCGGCGGCGCCGTGTTGCGCGGGTGCAACGAGATCGGCCCCGGTGTTACGAACGCGTTTCGCCCGGTGGACCGGCACACCCGTGCGTACGTGGCACGGTGGGCGCATGAGCGACGAGGACGAGGTGGTCGCGGCGGCCGACGAGCGGGCCGCCGCGCTCGGCGACGGTGACGCCGAGGCGTTGACCGCGCTGCTGCACGCGGGGTTCCGGTGGCTCTCCCACCGCGGTGAGGCCCTCGACCGCGACGAGTACGTGCGCCGCAACACCGGCGGCGCCACGGCCTGGGTCTCCCAGCGTCTCGACGGCGCCCGGGTCACGGTCGTCGGCGACACCGCCGTCCTGCACGCCGAGGCGGTCGACGTCGTCCGGGTCGACGGAACCCCCACGACCTTCCGGATGCCGGTCACGCAGGTGTGGGTGCGTGACGCCGGCCTCGACGCCGGGTGGCGGTGCCTCGCCGGTCACGCGGGCCCGCGGCTCGACTGACCCGACGTCGCCGCAGCACCTAGGCTCGGCCGGTGCCGGTCGACCGCTCCGTCATCCGCGTCAAGGCGATGCTGGTCGCGCCGTCCGCCGACGGCACCGCGCACGCGGTGAGCCTCAACCCGCCGACCGCGGAGAACCCCGACGGCTACCACCGGCTGATCGGCGGCGGCGTCGAGCTGGGCGAGACCGCGCTCGAGGCCCTGCGGCGCGAGGTGCACGAAGAGCTCGACGCGACCGTCGACGGCCCCGTGCTCCTGACGACGCTCGAGAGCATCTTCCGCATCGACGGCGTGCTCGGCCACGAGGTCTTCTTCCTCTTCACCGGCCGCCTCGACCCCCGGCCCGCGGCCACCGGCGCCACCCTCACCGAGAGCGACGGCAGCGTCGTCCCCGTCGTGTGGCGCCCCGTGGACGACGCCCGCGAGCCCCTGCCGCTCTACCCCGCGGCGGCCGCGCCGTGGGTGCGGCGGCTCACCGGTCGGTGACGAACCTCAGTCGCGGCACGGCCCCCACAGCCCGGGCGCGTCGGCGGTGACCGCGCGCCCCTCGACGGTGAAGCCGACCGTGGGCACCTCGTCGTCGCCGCGTGGCACCAGGTCGAACGACGTCGGCGAGGTCCAGCGGACGTCGTAGGCGCCGGCCGTGACGGTGGTGCACCGGGCCGGGTAGCGGTAGGTCAGCAGCGGGCCCGGTCGGTCGACGACCAGCCTCACGCCGTCCTCGAGGAAGGGGTCGTGCTCGTGCACCGCGACCCGCAGGTCGCCGTCCGGGCTCGCCGACCGGACCAGCGCGTCGTCGGCGAGGCGTCCGCTCACGACCAGCCACACGACCGGCAGGCACAGCACGGCGGTGGCCACCCACCGCACGGTGCCGGGCCACGCCCGCGGCCAGAGCGTCAGGGCCGCGACGGCCACGACGACCAGCGCCCACCAGACCCTCGGCCCGTCGAGCAGCGTCGCGTGGTGCCCGCGGTCGCCCGGCGCCAGCAGCACGACCGCGGCGAGCGCCACGACGACCGCGACCACCCAGCCGACGGCGGCCCGCACCCCCGAGCGCGCCGGGCGCTCGCGGGTCAGGGTCACGGGCGGCACCTCAGTCGGCCCGGGTGGCACCGGACGGCGCGGCGCCCGCCTCGTGCGCCCGCGCCAGCTCGCGCACCTCGTCGAGCACCTCGATGAAGCCGCGGGCCTCGTCGTCGAGGCGGAAGCGCGGCGGCTGCTCGTAGCCGGCGGTGCGGCTGGCGACGACCTGCTCGGCGCTCCAGCCGGCCACCTCCCGCACCGCGCGGGCGTAGTCGTCGGCGTCGTCGTAGTCGACGAGCACGCAGTTCTCGCCGGGCCGGGCGTAGGCCATGTTGCCGCCGCAGTCGGGCGTGATCACGACGCACCCCGCGGCCATCGCCTCGAGGCCGGGCAGGTACATGCCCTCCTCGGGGTCGGGCGTGCCGAGGAAGACGTCGGCCCAGTGGTAGAGCTCGCGCAGCTCGGCCCACGAGACCGACTCGCGGATGGCGCGCCACTCCACCGGGCGCGCGCCGGCACCACCGGCACCGGCGTCGAGGGCCTTCGCGGCGCGGTCGCCGACGTCGCTCTTCCACGTCGTGTACGCCACCCGCAGCGGCCGGTCGTCGGGCCAGCCGCCGTCGACGTCGCGGGCGAAGTACTCGCTCTCGTGGCCGATGCGCACCACGCGCAGCGGCGAGCGCGGGTCGAGCCACGGCGAGATCGCCTCGGCCACGATGTCGTTGATGGCGATGCGCGAGACCGGTCGCGTGAGCAGCCGGGTGGCGTACCCGTGCCGCCAGGTCGGCGTCCGGTGGCGCACGTTCTGCACCAGGTGGACGACGCGCAGCGGGCTCAAGCCGATGGGCAGCGAGCGCAGCGCGGCCTCGTAGTCGTCGGGGCGGCTGATGAGGAACAGGTCGTCGCGCTTGATGCCGCCGCGGGTGGGGTAGCGGGCGCGGAAGTCGACGTCGACGAGGTCGCGCAGCCGCTCGATGCGGAACAGCGGACCCTCGGGGTCGAGCTGCGCCGGGCTCCACAGCCGCACGTCGAGTCCCGCGGCGCGGGCGTGCTGGGCGTAGTCCAGGATCTTGATGACCCCGCCGAACGGCAGGAAGAACGGCACGAGCACGTGCAGGCGTCCGGTGCTCATCGCAGGCTCCGCAGCAGTCGGTCGAACGGCTCGGCCGCGGTGCCGGGTTCGAGCACGGTGGTGGACAGCCGGACGGCGCCCGCCCGCTTCGGCTCGAGCACGCTGCGGTCGGCGGCGGCCTCGCTGAGCACGGCGCGCATGCCGTCGACGTCGTCCTCGTCGACCAGCCAGCCGGCGTCCTGCTCGGCGATCCACGGGCTGACCTCGGTGAAGTCGACGTGCATGGCCGGCAGGCCCGTGGTCAGCGCGACCACGGTGCGGGTGACCATCGCCAGCTCGCGCTCGGGGTTGCGCTCGAAGACGTCGATGCTGAGGTGGCAGCGCGAGAGCAGGGTGCGGAAGTCGGTGAGCGTCATCAGCCCGTGCTGGCGGACGCCGGGGTGCGCGGCCAGGCGGGCCACCTCGGGCGACATCACCGCCTCGCGGGAGTTCTTGGCCCAGTGGTTGCCCACCACGAGGTGCAGCACCACGCGTCGCTGGTCGAGCAGCGGCAGGATCGCCTCGGCCCACGCGCCGGGGCGCGACCACGGCTGGATGTAGCCCGAGACCATCACCTGCAACCGCTCGGTGTCGGCCGGGTCGGGCGCCACCGGCGGCAGCGCCGGGTTGACCACCTCCAGCGGCAGGTCGGGGACGCCGGCCCGCTGCAGCCACTCGCGCACGTAGGGCACCTTCTTGGCGCCGTTGACCACGACACCGTCGCTGCGGCCGAGCGCGTAGAGCTTGCGCTGCTCGAGCGAGTCCATGATGGTCGCGGCGTTCTCGCGCAAGGTGTTCTCGGCCATCTCGAGCATCTTCGGCGCGAAGAAGTCGTAGACCAGCCTGCACGGCCCGAGGTCGCCGAGGTGGCGCACCAGGTTGGAGTTGATGATCACCAGCACCTCGATGCCGTGCTCGCGCACCCACGCGGTGGCCTGCTGGGCGGTGATCAGCACCGTGCCCGACGGCATGGACGGCGGCACGGCCGGCTGCTCGCCGCCCTCCCAGACCGCGCGCACCGCCTTGAGGTCGAGCAGCACGCTCACCTCGTGGCCGTGCGCGCGCAGGCCGAGCGCGAGACCCCACGCCCGCAGGCCGGGGGCCGCGACGGGCAGGCCCATGCCGGGCACGACGTCGTTGCTCAGGATGGCGACCCTCATGCCCGCTCCCCCGGTCCGAGGCGGGTCCAGGCCGTCAGCACCGCCCGCGTCATCGGGTCGGCGGGATGCCGGAAGCCGCGCAGCTCGTCGAGGTGCACCGCGCCGCCGGTGGCGTCGAGCACCTGGGTGCACAGCGCCGAGACCGACGGGTTGCGCCCCTGCGGGCCGTCGACCACCCAGCCGACGACCAGCAGCCGCCCGCCCGGGTCGAGCCGGCGGTGGGCCTCGGCGAGCGCCGCGTGACGGCGGGCGTCGTCCTGCTCGCCGCCGTCGGCGAACCACACGACGCCGGCGTGCGGGGAGGGGACCGTGAGCCGGTCCTCGAGCGAGGGGCCGGGCCGCTCGGCGTCGCCGTCGACCAGCTGCACCTCCTCGACCGAGCGGTAGCCGAGCAGCCGGGTGCGGACGGCGTCGCCGAAGCCGTGCACCCGCAGCGCGGTCGACCCGAAGGGCACCGGCACGGTCGCGAGCTGCTCCATGACGACCTCGAGCTCGAGCTCGAGGGTCTCCTTGGCGCGGCGCAGGGCGTCGTCGGCCTCGGGGGCGGCAGCGACGCGGCGGGCGAGCGGACCGTGCCACCAGTCGGCGCGCTCAGCCTCGTCGGGCTCGGGCAGCAGGCAGCACGAGGCGGGCAGGCCGTAGCGCTCGCACAGCCCGGCCGCGACGTCGGGACGCCGCACCAGCAGCCGGTCGTGCGCGGTGGCGCGCCGCAGCATCGGCTTGTCGAGCAGGTCGGCGGCCCCCTCGGCGTCGAGCGCCCCGGGCACCCGCACCACGACCGGCGTGGTGGAGCGCGGGTGGGACTGCCAGGTGCGCCAGGGGAAGCTCATCGGGTCGAGGACGACGACCTCGTGGCACTCGTCGAGCAGCCGGCCGACGTGGCCCACCATCGTGTCGAAGCCGTCGTGGCCGCCGGGCGCGAGCCCCGGGAACCGCCCGGTCCACACCGCGCGGCCCTGCCCGAGCGAGCCGGTGAACGGCGGGCCGGCGCCGTCGGCGGTGGGTCCGGCGTCGAAGCGCACGCCCTCCCCGGCGGGTGCGGTCACGCGCCGTCCCGCAGGTAGGTCTCGACGAGCCGGCGGTAGCCCGACCGGCGCCGCAGCAGCGGCGCGGCGGGGGTGCCCTCGAGCCGCTGCAGCAGCCAGACGAGGTCGTCGCGAGCCGCGCCGCCGGCGTCCCGGTGCTGGCCGGCCTTCGCCGGCTTGCCGGGCTTGCCGGGCTTGCCTGACTTGCCGGTGTGGCCGGGCTTGCCTGACTGGCCGGTCTGCTGGGGGGTGCCGCCCTGCGCGGCCGGGGCGTCACCGGCAGGCTTGCCGGCCTTGGCCTCCTGCCGCTCGCGCCACTCCTGCACCTCGCGGTCGCGGCGCTGGTCGCGCTCCTCGGCCGCCGCGAGCCGCGCCCGCAGGTGGGTGATCTCGTAGCGCAGCAGCTCGTTCTCCATGGCCAGCGCCGGCGCGTCGCCGGGCTCGAGTCGCACCAGTGGGTTCATCGGACGGCGGTCCTCTCGGTGAGCTGCTCGAGCGCGTCCCAGGTCGCGCGGACGCGTGACGCTACCTCGTCGTCGACGACGCGCTGGGGGGCCTGACGGCGGTTCGCGACGGTGGGGTCGAAGACCGACGGCGTCTCGACGACGTCCAGGTCGGCGCCGAAGCGGGCGTTGACCCGCTCGACGATCGGCGCCCCGCTCATCAGGTCGGTGAACGGCAGCACGAGGCAGTCGTCGGGGTGCGCGCGCACGTAGCGCACGAGCGCCTGGTTGTAGGTGAGCCACAGCCGCAGGCCGTGGTCGGGCTCGGTGAAGAAGCGCCGGTGGTCGGCGGCGCGGCCCTCGCCGCGCAGCAGGTTGCCGGCCTGGCGCGACTCGAGGGAGCGCACGCTGTCGCCGGGGTCGCGGTAGACCACGACGGTCCTGGCGTCGGGCATCAGGTGCTTCCAGGCCGGCAGGAACAGGCAGACGCGGGGGTCCTTGAAGCCCCACGTGCCGTGGCGGACGTCGCGGCGCCGCACGTACTGGCGCATCTGGCTCCAGTGGTCGGCGCCGATGTGGAAGGGGACCTCGGCGTCCCACTGCCAGTCGGTGCCGTGGCGCTCGAGCACGGCGCGGTGCAGGCGCAGCACCTCGCGGTCCTCGAAGTGGCCGTAGGG
This sequence comes from Nocardioides marinquilinus, assembly GCF_039543705.1. Taxonomy (NCBI): domain Bacteria; kingdom Bacillati; phylum Actinomycetota; class Actinomycetes; order Propionibacteriales; family Nocardioidaceae; genus Nocardioides; species Nocardioides marinquilinus. The sequence goes on along the minus strand of NZ_BAABKG010000004.1, from coordinate 52,473 downwards.
GTTGCTCGGCATCGCGCCGAGCAGGTCGTCACCGAGGAAGAGACCGGCGCTGTGCAGCAGCTGGGAGAGCACCGAGGTGCCGCTGCGGTGGAAGCCGGCGATGAGGATCTGCACGGCGACCCACCCCTCGTTCGCGCCCGACGTCGACAACGACCGCTCACCCTAGTCGAGCCCCGCCGCGCCCGGGGGCACGGGCTGCCGCGTCCCGGCGTCCGGTCGTGGGGACAATGACCCGATGAGCGTCGCCACTCCCCCCCGACGCGCCGCCGTCGTGCAGACCAACGCGGTGCACGACGAGGTGATGCCGTCGGTCTTCGACCTGCTGCTCGCGCACGGCATCGAGCCGACCGGCTTCCTCAACGACCGCATCGAGCGGCGCGGCGACGTCTTCGCGCCGTTCACCGCCCACGGCGACCGGGTGCGCTACCTCGAGACCGAGCGGCCGGCCGTGCTCGACGAGCTGGTCGACGAGCTGCGCGGCTACGACCTGCTGGTGCTGAACACCTACTCCTACGCCGGGCAGGGGCGGCTGGCCGACGCGGTCGGGCTGCCCACGCTCGGCGTCGTGCACAACCCGCTGCTGGTGCTGCACAACCCGCTGCTGGTCGACCAGCTGCGCACCGGTCGGGTGACCCCGGTGACGCTGGCCGCCCACGCCACGTCGTGGGCGATGACCGCCGCGCCCGACGTCTTCGGCAACGCCGCCACCCTCGGCGCCTGGATGTGGTCGATGCCCGAGGTCGCCCCGCCCCGCGCCGACGGACGCCGCCGGGTCGCCGTCCCGGGCGCGGTCAGCTTCAGCACCCGCGACCTGCGGGTGCTGCTCGACGAGCTGCCCGCGCTGGCCGACCGGGTCGGACGCGACCGCTTCGTGGTCACCGTGCCCGGCGGCGGGCCCGACCGCGCCCGCTTCGACGAGCTGGTCGAGCAGGCCGGGCTGGGCGACCTGGTCGAGACCGCGCCGGTCGACCCCGCCACGGGCAAGGTGCCGAGCAGCGCCTACTACCCGCTGGTGGCCGGCTCCGACCTGCTGCTGCCGATGCTGCCCGACGACGAGCCGTCCTACCGGGCCTTCAAGATCAGCGCGGCCATCTCGTCGTCCGTGGGCTTCGGCGTGCCGGCCGTCATCGACCGGTGGACGGCGGCCACCTACCGCCTGCCCGCCTTCACCTACCGCGGCGGCGGGCTCGTCGACGGCCTGGCGCGGGCGCTCGAGGCCGGCGACGACGAGCTGGCGGCGCTGCGCCGTGGGCTCGCCGAGCAGCGCGAGCAGGAGGTCGCCGACGCGACGGCCGAGCTGGGCGTGGCCCTCGACCTGCTCGGCACGCCCCCGCCCGTCGTCGGGCCGCAGCGCTACTTCAGCCGCGAGCACGACGCCTTCCTCCCCGGCACCCGGGCCAACGCCGAGCGGCCCGAGGAGAACGCCGACCAGCCGCCGCTGCCCGGCCTCGACCGCGAGGACGCCGACGCCTTCCTCGCCTTCGCCCGCCTGGTGCTGCCCCACTCGTTCAGCCAGCGGCTGCAGGACCTCTGGGCGCTCTGGGAGAGCGGCTTCGCCGGCTCCGGCTGGTTCGCCGAGTTCGGCGCGCTGAGCGGCCGGGCGATGTCGAACACCTACCTGCTCGAACGGCTGGGGTGGAAGGGCGTGGTCGCCGAGCCGAACCCCGCCTACGCCGAGCAGCTGCGCGAGAACCGCACCTGCGTCATCTCCGACCTCTGCGTGCTCGACGCCTCGGGCAGCACCGTCGAGTTCCACGCCGTGCGCGGCCGTCCGGCCCTGTCGGCCGTGGCCGGGTACGGCGCGGACGACGGCCCGGGAGCGCAGCACGAGCACGTCGTCCACCAGGTCGGGACGATCAGCCTCGACGACCTGCTGACGCAGTCCGGGGCCCCGCCGGTGGTCGACTTCCTCTCCATCGACACCGAGGGGTCGGAGGCGGTGATCCTCGGCGCCTACGACTTCGGCGAGCGCCCGATCCGCACCATCGCCGTCGAGCACAACGACCGCCACCGCGACGAGCTCCACGACCTGCTGACCGCCCAGGGCTACCGCCGCAAGTGGACCGAGCTGTCGGGCCACGACGACTGGTACGTGCTCGACGGCGCGGCGTCCGCCTGGTCGAGCGTGCGGCTGCAGCGGTGCGTGCGCGACGTGCTCGAGCTCGAGACGTTCACCGACCACTACGACGAGCGGGTCGCGCTCGTCGACCGGCACCGCGCGGGGCAGGCCTCGCCGCGGCAGGTGCTGGGGCTGCCCGCGCCCGCGGTCGGCACCCGCGAGCTGCTGCGGGCCGTCGGCACCAACTACCGCTTCACCGTCGACCTGCACGCCGAGCTGGGCGACCGCGCCGGCCTCAGCCGCGAGCGGCTCGACCGGCGGGTGCGGGCGCTGTACGCCAACCTCTGCACCCGGCTCTCCCCCAGCGTCACCCTCGAGATCGGCGCCTTCGAGGCCACCTACAGCCGCACGATGCGCGAGCGGCTGCCCGACGCGCGCGTGATCGCCTACGAGGCCAACCCCTACGTGCACCGCCACTTCGGCGACGAGGTGCGCGCCGCCGGCGTCGACTACCGCCACCAGGCCGTGGCGCGTGAGGCCGGCACCCTGGAGTTCCACGTGCCGCGCGACTACCGCGGCACCGAGCGGCCCCAGGTCAACCAGATGTCGAGCCTGAAGACGGGGCTGCGCACCGAGGAGCACGAGACGGTCTCCGTCGAGGCCGTCGTCCTCGACGCGGAGTTCGACGCCGCCCGCGAGACCTTCGCGCTCTGGATCGACGTCGAAGGGGCCACCGAGGAGGTGCTCTCGGGCGCCCAGGAGGTGCTGGGCAGCACGCTCGCGATCTACGTCGAGGTCGAGACCGAGCAGCTGTGGGACGGGCAGTGGATGGACGGCGACGTCGCGCGCCACCTCATGGCGCGCGGGTTCGTGCTGGTCGGGCGCGACCAGGCCAAGCCCGGCCAGTTCAACCTGGTCTTCGTGCACCACTCGGTCGCGCGGCGTCCGGGCATCGTGAAGCTGGCGGCCGGGGTGTACCCGAAGCCGGACGCGAAGGACGGCGGCGGGCGCGGCCGGGGTCGCGGGGCTCGCAAGGGCGCCGGCCGCGGTGGCGGTGGTGGCGGTGGTGGCGGTGGCGGCGGTGGCGGTGGCCAGCGCCGCACGGGTCGCGGTCGCCGGGCCGGGGGCGCCGGCTCCTAGCCGCGCCTAGCCGAGCAGGGCGTCGACGAAGGCGCCGGCGTCGAACGGCGCGAGGTCGTCGGGACCCTCGCCGAGGCCGACCAGCTTCACCGGCACGCCGAGCTCGCGCTGCACGGCGACGACGATGCCGCCCTTGGCCGAGCCGTCGAGCTTGGTGAGCACGATGCCGGTGACGTCGACGACGTCGCGGAAGACGCGGGCCTGCACCAGGCCGTTCTGGCCGGTGGTGGCGTCGATGACCAGCAGCACCTCGGTGACCCGCGCCTGCTTCTCGATGACCCGCTTGACCTTGCCGAGCTCGTCCATGAGGCCCTGCTTGTTCTGCAGCCGGCCCGCGGTGTCGACGATGACGGTGTCGACGCCCGCCTCGATGCCGTGCTTGACCGCCTCGAACGCGACGGACGCCGGGTCGGTGCCCTCCTTGCCGCGCACCACCTCGACGCCGACCCGCTCGCCCCAGGTGGCGAGCTGGTCGACCGCGGCGGCGCGGAAGGTGTCGGCCGCACCGAGGGTGACGGTGCGGTCCTCGGCGACCAGGATGCGCGAGATCTTGCCGACGGTGGTGGTCTTGCCGGAGCCGTTGACGCCGACCACCAGCACGACGCCGGGGACGCCGTCCTCGCCGCTGACCTGCAGGCGACGGTCCATGTCGGGGTCGACGACGGCGAGCAGCTCGTCGCGCAGCACCGATCGCGGGTCGCCCGCCTCGGTGCCGTCGACGCGCAGCCGGGTGCGGAGGTTCTCGACGATCTGCTGGGTCGGCGCGACGCCGATGTCGGCGGTCAGCAGCACGTCCTCGATCGACTCCCAGGTGTCCTCGTCGAGGCGCTCGCGGCTCAGCAGGCGCAGCAGGCCGCGGCCGAACCCGCCCTGCGAGCCGGCCAGGCGGGCACGCAGCCGCACGAGACGGGAGCGGGTGTCCTCGGGACGCTCGACGGTGGGGGTGGGCGCGGTCTCGACCGGCGTCTCGACGGGCGTCTCGAGCACCGGCGCCTCGGGCCCGCCGTCGACCTCGACCTCCGGCGGCGGCGCGGTCCGCTCCGTCGGCGGCGCCAGCGTGTCGCTGCGGTCGGCCGGCGGCAGCGTGCGGCGTCCACGCGTCGTGACCAGCCCGGCGACGGCGGCGATCGCGAGCACCGCGATGCCGATGACGAGGTAGACCCACTCCATGCCGCCATCCAACCAGCGGCGCGTCCGTCGTCCGAACTGACCGCCCCGGGGTGGTGCTCGCGCGGCCGTCGGCCCCGGTGGGCGGTGCCCCAGCCACCCTTTCCGGACGCCGGACCGTGGCCCCCGCACCGCCCACTGGCCCGCCCCGGGTGGGCGGTGACCCAGCCACCCTTTCCGGACGCCGAACCGTGGCCCCCGCACCGACCACGGCCCCGCTGGTGGGCGGTGAGTGAGTTACCGAACCAAGCCCGGAAACGGGAACCAGCCCACCGCCACCCCGACCTGACCCCGACCGGCGGTGACCCAGTTACCGAACCAAGCCCGGAAACGGGAACCAGCCCACCGCCACCCCGACCTGACCCCGACCGGCGGTGACCTAGTTACCGAACCAAGCCCGGAAACGGGAACCAGCTCACCGCCGCCCCGGCTCACCCCCGACCGGCGGTGACCTAGTTACCGAACCAAGCCCGGAAACGGGAACCAGCCCACCGCCACCCCGACCCGACCCCGGCAGGAAGCGTCAGTCCCGCACGAGCGGCGCGACGGCGTCCCGCACGACGTCGGGGAGGGGGACGACGGGGCGGGCGGGGTCGTGGTTGTCGACGTAGACGTGCACGAAGCGGCCCTCGGCGCGCGCGGTGGCGCCTGCGCTCGAGACGTCGCCCTGGAACAGGCCGACCCGGTAGACCACCGACGAGCGCCCGAGCCGCTCGACGACGACGCCGAGGTCGACGGGCTCGGGGTAGGTCACCTCGGCGAAGTAGCGGCACGACACCTCGGCCACCACGCCGATCGCCGGCAGGTGACGGATGTCGGTGCCGGTGGCGTGCAGCAGGTGGTTGTTGACCACGGTGTCGATCAGCTCGAAGTAGCGGGCGTTGTTCATGTGCCCGTAGACGTCGATGTCGGCCCAGCGCGTGGTGTGGGTCTCCCAGAACACGTACGCCGAGCGCGGCGGCCGCTCGGCCGGCATCAGGCGGGCTCGGTCTCGCGCAGCCGCTGGCTGATCACGGTGCTGACGCCGTCGCCGCGCATGGTGACGCCGTAGAGCGCGTCACCGACCTCCATCGTCCGCTTCTGGTGGGTGATCACGAGCAGCTGGGAGTTCTCGCGCAGCTCTTCGTAGATCTCCAGCAGTCGGCCGAGGTTGGTGTCGTCGAGCGCCGCCTCGACCTCGTCGAGGATGTAGAACGGCGAGGGCCGCGCCTTGAAGAGCGCCACCAGGAACGCCACCGCCACCAGCGACCGCTCGCCGCCGGAGAGCAGCGAGAGACGCTTGACCTTCTTGCCCGGCGGCCGCGCCTCGACCTCGACGCCGGTGGCGAGCATGTCGTCGGGCGTGGTGAGGACCAGCCGGCCCTCACCGCCGGGGAACAGCCGCGTGAACGTCGACTCGAAGGCCTTCTCGACGTCGGCGTAGGCCTCGGTGAAGACCTGCTCGACCCGCGCGTCGACCTCGCGGACGATGTCGAGCAGGTCGCTGCGGGTGCGCTTGAGGTCGTCGAGCTGCTCGCTGAGGAACTTGTGCCGCTCCTCCATCGCCGCGAACTCCTCCAGCGCCAGCGGGTTGACCCGCCCGAGCGTCGTCAGCTCGCGCTCGGCCGTGCGCAGCCGCTTCTGCTGCTCCTCGCGCACGAAGGGAGTCCCTTCGACAGGCTCAGGGTCCGCCCCGTCCGCGTCGTCCGCGTCGTCCGCGTCGTCGGCCCCGCGCACCGGCACCGGCACGTCGGGGCCGAACTCGGCGACCAGCGCGTCGACGTCCATGCCGAGCTCGTCGAGACCGCGCTGGGCGAGCTGCTCGAGGCGCATCTGCTGCTGGGCACGGGCGAGCTCGTCGCGGTGCACCGAGCCGACCAGCTCGTCGTGCTCACGGCCGAGGTCGCGCAGGGTGGCGCGGACGTCGCGCAGCTCGCGCTCGCGACCCGACCGGGCCTGCTCGACCTCGCGCCGCTGCTCGGTGGCGCGGTGGATGGAGACCTCGATGCGGGCCAGCACGTAGGACGCCGCCACGCCGACCGCCTCGGCGGCCGCGCCCTCGCGCAGCAGCCGCTCGCGGCGCTCGGCCGCCCGCTGCCGCGCCTCGCGGGCCCCGGCGGCCTGGCGCAGCAGCCCGTCGACGCGGCCGTGCAGCGCCCGCGCCCGCTCCTCGCCGGTGCGCAGCGCGAGCCGCGCGTCGGTCTCGGCCTGCCGCGCGGCCCGCGCCGCTAGCGTCAGCCGCTCGCGCTCGTCGGTGTCGGGCTCCTCGCCCTCCTCGGGGCTGCGCTCGGCGGCGGCGAGCCGCTGCTCGAGGTCGGCGACGCCGGCGAGGTCGGTGTCGCGGGCCGCCTCGGCCTTCTCGATGGCCTGCGCCAGCCGCTCGGCCTCGCCCTTCGCGGCGCGGGCCTGCGAGCCGTACTGCCCGAGCTCCTCCGCGACGGCAGCCAGGGTGGCGTCCGACTCGTGCAGCTTGGCCAGCGCGACGTCGACCCGCTGCTGCGCCGCCAGCCGCTCGGCCTCCAGCCGGCTCAGCTCGAAGCCGAGCCGCTCGCCGTCGGCGGTGGCGCCGAGCAGCGCCTCGGCCGCCTCGTCGACCGCGCTCTGGATCTCGATGAGGCTCTGCCGGTCGTGCGAGCCGCCGGCCGCGAGGTGGACGCCGAGCAGGTCGCCGCCGCGGGTCACCGCGACCACCGACGGCTCGGCCGCGACCAGCCGGCGGGCGTCGTCGAGGTCGTCGACGACCGCGGCGCGCTCGAGCAGCCGGGTCAGCGCCGGCCGCAGCCGGTCGGGGCACTCGATGAGGTCGACGGCGTACGTCGCGCCGCCGACCAGGCCGGCCGGGCCGGAGACGTCGGCGAGCGGGGGCCACGCGGCGGCGTCGACCGGTCCGGGCGCGCCGGCCAGCACCAGCTCGGCGCGGCCGAGGTCGCCTGCGCGCAGGTGCTCGAGTGCGGCGACGGCCGCCCCGGCGTCCTCGACCGCGACGGCGTCGGCGGCGGTGCCGAGCGCGGCGGCGACGGCGGCCTCGTAGCCGGCCCGGACGCCGAGCAGCGCGGCCACCGAGCCCATCAGCCCGTCGACCTCGTCGGTGGCCGCGAGCAGCGCGCCGGCGCCGTCCTTGCGGGCCAGGCCCATCTCGAGCGCGTCCTTGCGGGCGGCGAGGGTGGAGCGGGCGCGGTCGGCCTGGGCGGCCTCGTCGCGGGTCTTGGCCAGCCGCTCCTCGATGTCGCCGAGCTGGCCGCTGGCGACCTCGTGCTCGGCGTCGAGGCCCTCCTCGCCGGCGTCGAGGCCGGCGACGCGGGTCTCGAGGGCGGTGAAGTCGTGCTGGGCCCGCTCGGCGCGGGCGAGGGCGTCGCGGCGGGCGAGGCCCAGACGGCCCACCTCGTCGTCGGCGGCCGCGGCGCGCGAGCGCAGTGCGTTGACCTGCCCGTGCAGCCGGGCCAGCCCCTCGCGGCGGTCGGCGGCCGCGCGCTGCAGGGCGGCGACGCGACGGTCCTCCTCGGCGGCAGCGTCCTCGGCGGCGCGACGCGCGGTGACGGCGTCCTCGAGGGCGGTGCGGTGGGCGGTGACCTCGGCGCCGATGGCCTCCTCGCGGGCGCGCACCTCGGCGGCCTCGGCCTCGAGCTCGTCGGGGTCGCGGCCCTGGTCGGGCGCGGCCTCACCCGCCGCGGCCGCGTTGCGCACCCGCTCGGCGGCGAGGCCCTGCGTGCCGCGCAGCCGCTCGCGCAGGCCGGTGAGGGCGTACTGCGTCTCCTGGGCCCGGCTCAGCGCCGGCAGGTCCTCGCGCAGCGCTGCCTCGAGCGCCGCCTCGGTCTCGCGCGCGGCGGCCAGCTGCCGCTCGACGTCCGCCCGCCGCTCGAGCAGCAGCGTCTCGTCGGCGAGCTCCTGCTCGAGCGCGGTCCGGGCGGTGACGAGGTCGTCGGCCAGCAGTCTGGCCCGGGCGTCGCGCGCGTCGGCCTGGATGCCGGCCGCCCGACGGGCCACCTCGGCCTGGCGCCCGAGCGGCTTGAGCTGGCGACGGATCTCGGTGAGCAGGTCGCCCAGCCGGGTGAGGTTGCCCTCGCACGCGTCGAGCTTGCGCAGCGCCTTCTCCTTGCGCTTGCGGTGCTTGAGGACGCCGGCCGCCTCCTCGATGAAGCCGCGCCGGTCCTCCGGGGTCGCGTGCAGGATGCCGTCGAGCTGGCCCTGGCCGACGATGACGTGCATCTCGCGGCCGATGCCGGAGTCGCTGAGCAGCTCCTGCACGTCGAGCAGGCGGCACGAGGTGCCGTTGATGGCGTACTCCGAGCCGCCCGAGCGGAACATCGTGCGGCTGATCGTCACCTCGGAGTACTCGATCGGCAGCGCGCCGTCGGAGTTGTCGATGGTGAGCACGACCTCGGCGCGGCCCAGCGGCGGGCGGCCCGAGGTGCCGGCGAAGACGACGTCCTCCATCTTGCCGCCGCGCAGGCTCTTGGCGCCCTGCTCGCCCATGACCCACGCGAGCGCGTCGACCACGTTCGACTTGCCCGACCCGTTGGGTCCGACGATGCAGGTGATGCCCGGCTCGAGGCGCAGCGTGGTGGCCGACGCGAAGGACTTGAAGCCCTTGAGGGTCAGGCTCTTGAGGTACACCGTGGAGCTCCGTGCCGGGGTCGGGTACGTCGCGGGGACGTCGGGAAGGGCACTGACGCGGGGGAAGCTCAGCGCGCCACACCCTACCGGCGGACACCGACCGTTCCGCGCAGCCCGACGCCGGGGCGTCGGGTCGCCACCGCGCGCGTCGGTCGGGCACGGGGGTCGTGTGCCCGACATCGGTCCCTGCACCGGGCGGGGCACACGACCCCACCACCGGCGACGCGGTCACCCAGTCAGCGGCCCGGCTGGTTCAGCCGGCTCAGCCGGTCAGCGGCACGCCCACGCCGTCAGCCCGACGGCGACGGCGTCCTCGGCAACGGCCCCCTGCCAGGTGAGACCGCGCTGCTGCGCCCAGTCGCGCCACGCCGCGCCACCGACCGAGCCGGCGACGGCACCCGCGGCGCCCACGAGCAGCGGCAGGGTGGCGCTGCGCTGCTCGCGGCGGGCGAGCGCGACGGCCCCGACGCTGCCGGTGACGACCCGGCTCGCGAGACCGGGCAGCTGCAGCCGCGACGGCGCGAACGGCAGCTTGTCGGCCACCAGCTCGCCGAGCACGAGTCCCGAGGTGAGCAGGGTGACCGGGGTCGGCGCCGCCACGGCCGGACCGCCGATCCCGAGCGTCGATCGCGACCCGGCCGCCGCGCCCAGCGCGAGGCAGCGCCGCAGCAGCCGTCCCGTCGGTCGCTCCAGGACGGCGTCCTCGGACGCCGGCGGCGTGGCCCGGTCGAGCGCCCACCGGACGCCGACGCCGTAGGCCAGGTGCGCCGCGGCGTCGCGGGTCCAGTCGGCGCGCGACCAGGTGCTCGGGTCGCTGACGCCGGTCAGCGCCATCGGCACGTCGGACGCCGCCATCGCCGCCGCCCCGATCACCGCGGCGCCGACGGGCGCGGGCAGCCGCAGCCCCGCCGTCCGGGCCGCGCTGGCCGCGACACCGATGCCGAGCCCGGCCGCGATGCCCCCGAGTGCGCCGTAGGCCGCCGGCCGGCCACCGTCGCGCGGGACGTCGGCCCCGAGCCGCCGCAGCACGCCGTCGACCGTGCGGTCGGGTGCGTCGCTCGGCTGTCGGCCGCTCAGCGCGACGTCGACCCAGGTGGCCAGGTTGAGCAGGGTGGTGCCGACGGCGCCGGCGATCAGGCCGCGTCCGAGCGTGGAGGTCATCGCGCCAGGCAACCACGGCCGTGGGCGGCCTGCCTCGATCACCGGGGTGAGATGGTCCAGGCGTGGAACCCCGGGCGGGGTCCACGGCATCGGGAGGGTCGTGAGCAGCGGCGGGGACGACGGCTTCGAGGAGTACGCCGCCGCGCGCTGGTGCCACCTCGTGCACGCCGGCGTCCTGCTCGGCTGCACGCCCCACGAGGCCGAGGACCTCGCGCAGGCGACCCTGCTGCGCTGCTACACCGCCTGGACGCGGGTGCAGCGGGCCGAGAACCGCGACGCCTACGTCACCCGGGTGCTGGTCAACGGCCTGCGCGCGAGCCGACGGCGCCGCTGGTGGGGTGAGCGGCCGATGTCGCGACTGCCCGACCAGCCGGCGGACGACGACCACGCCACCGCGCTCGACGGCACCGACGCGGTGGAACGGGCGCTCGGGCGGCTGCCGCGGGGGCAGCGCGAGGTCGTCGTCCTGAGGTTCTGGTCGCACCTGTCGGTGGCCGAGACCGCCGACGCCCTCGGCGTCGCGCCGGGCACCGTCAAGAGCCGGCTCTCGCGCGCCCTGGCCGCGTTGGCCGACGACACCGACATCCACGACATCGCCCCCGGGAGGCACCCGTGAACGACGACGACGCCGTCGCCCTGCTCGACCGGCTCGCCGCCGGCCTGCCCGACCCCGGCCCCCTGCCTCCCGGCCTCGCCGCCAGTGGTGCCCGCCGCCGACGGCGGCGTACGACGGTCATGGTCGTCGCCGCCGCGTGCGTGGTGGCGCTGGTGGTCGGCGTCGTGTCGCTCGTCGGCCGCGACGACGCCGCTCCGGCCCCCGAGCCGACCACCGCCTTCCCCGACCCGCCGGCCGGCATGCGGTGGGTCGGGCTCGGCGGCGTCGTCATCGCCGTCCCGGTCGACTGGCTGGTCACAAACGACGTCTGCGCGGCGCAGTCGGTGCCGTTCAGCGTGACCCGAGGCGGCGTGGCCGTCGACTGCGTCGACCCGCCGGAACCCGAGGAGCAGGCGGGTCTGGTGCGGGTGCAGCTGAGCATCGTTCCGCAAGCGCAGCAGGACCAGTTGGTCGCCTGCGCGGCTGTCGACCCCGGACCCGACGCCTGCTCGGGCTCGGTCTGGCGCGACGGCGTCCTGGTGCAGGTGCGGACTCGCTACGCAGACCGCACCGCACTCGCTGCACTGCTCCTCGCGAGCGTCCGCCAGGTGCCCGACGGCGTCGACCTCGGCACCGGGCTCGGACGCGAGCAGCCGCCGTCCGGACGTCCGGCGATGATCGCGTGGCCGCCGATCGCGCGGCCCGGCGACCGGATCGGCGCCCTGTTCCCGGCCGAGCAGGTCCGGGGGCGGGCGTTCACGCTCACCTCGGACGACGTCACCTACTACCTCTCGTCGGGCGACACCCCGACGTGGAACGAGCGGTCGATGCCCACCGACGACATCGGGATCACCGGCCCGGGACCCGACCCGCTCGTCGTTCCCGACGTCGTGGCCCCCGGCGCCTACCGGCTGTGTACCGCCAACGCCGCGGAGCAGGCCTGCACCGGCGTGACCGTCGTCAGCCCGTGACCGGCGCCTCGGCCTCGTCGGCGTGCGCGATGTGCGCCAGCTGGCCCCAGATGAGGACGACGAAGACCGCCGACCCGCCGAAGGCGAACCAGAACGGCGCGGTGACGCCGTAGCCCTGGGCGAGCAGGCCGCCGAGGGCCGAGCCGGCCACGAGCCCGCCGTAGACCCCGACGAGGTTCACGCTGCCGACGCGCCCCTGCAGCCGGGCCGGGACGGCGCGCTGGCGCACGGTCACCGAGGTGGTGTGCCAGATGAAGGCGTGGGCGCCGAAGAGGAAGAAGATCGCCATCGCCACCGGCGGCGAGGTGGTGAGCGCGAGCGCGAGGTGGGTCAGCGTCTCGATCACCAGGCCGATGCGCATCAGGTTGCCCAGGCTCACGAACCGGGTGATCGAGCCGTAGGCGAGCGTGCCGAGCAGCCCGCCCAGCGCCGAGACGGTCGTGATGAGGCCGAAGCCGACCTCGCCGAGCCCGAGCCGTTCGGTGGCGTAGAGCACGAGCACCGACCACGCCGCGCCGAAGGTGACGTTGAAGATGAGGATCGTCAGCACGAGGGTGCGGACGGCGGCGTGGTGCACCACCCACCGGAAGCCCTCGGCGATGTCGTGACGCAGGTGCGTCTGCGGCGTCGGGCCCGCGCGCTCCGGCAGCCGCAGCCGCGAGAGCAGCGCGAAGCCCACCAGCACCAGCCCGGCCTGCGTCGCGAACGGCGTCGACGCGCCGGCCGCGAACAGCAGCGCTCCCAGCGGCGCGCCCGCCAGCTGGTTGATGGTCACGAACCCCGCGGTCAGCCGCGCGTTCGCCACCGCAAGATCGGCCCGCGCGACGATCGAGGGCAGGACGGCGCTCGCGGCGTTGTCGGTGAACACCTCCGCCACCCCGAGCACGAACAGCGCACCGAGCACGACGGCGATGCTCGCCACCCCGCCGGCGATGGCGACGGCCAGCACCACCAGCACCGCCGAGCGCACCGCGTTGGCGCTCATCATGATCCGGCGGCGGTCCCACCGGTCGGTCAGCGCGCCGGCCCACAGCCCGAAGACGAGCGGCGGCGTCCACTGCACGAGCGCCGCGAGGGCGACCAGGAACTCCGAGTCGGTGCGCGAGGCGACCAGCAGCGGGCCGGCGGCGAGCGCGATGCCGTCGCCGAGGTTCGTCGTCCACGACGAGGCCAGCAGCCAGCGGAACGGGACGCCGAGCCGACGCGGCACGACCGCCTCGACGACCCCGCTGCTCACGCCCACGAGGTCGGGACGCTACTGCCCCGGCCGCCGCGGCGCCTCCGGGTTCCGGGTCCGGCCGGTTTCCACGGTCGGTTCGATCGAACGGTCCGGGGGCTCGGGACGCCGGATCCACCGCACGAACCGTTCGATTGAACGGAACGCAGGCCGGGACGACCCGACAGCCGACGCACCACGGACCGGCGCAAGCACCGCCCCGGCGGCGGGATCAGACCGGCTGCATCTCCGGCAGCGGGGCGGTGTCGAGCAGCTCGGCGGCGCGGGCGGCGACGAGCCGGTCGTTCTCCTCTGACAGCTTGCGCACGAGCACCTCGAGATCGGCCACGCGCTGGCGCAGCCGAGCGTTCTCGGCGGCGAGGCGGGGGTCTCGCAGGTCGCTGTTCAGGTGGCCGATCAGCGCCTTGGCCATGTGGTGGCACCTTCCAAGATCCAAGAACGAGTGTCCGGCTCGACGGGCATCACGCCAGGAGCCGTCTACCAGAGTCTCACCCCGCGCAGGCCGGGTCAATCCGACGCCAACCCGACGCCAGCCCGACCTCAGTCCGGCACGGCCAGGGGCACGGGGCGGGGACGACGGCGCCGCGGCGCGGGCTGGCAGCGGGGGCAGAAGAACGACGAGCGGTTGGTGAACGCGACCCGGCGGATCGGCGTCCCGCAGCGCTCGCACGGCTGGTCCTCGCGGCCGTACGCGTGCAGCGATCGGTCGAAGTAGCCCGACTCGCCGTTGACGTTGACGTAGAGCGCGTCGAAGGAGGTGCCGCCCTCCCCCAGCGCCTGCGTCATCACCTCGCGGGCGTGGCCCAGCAGCTCGCGCACCTGCCGGCCGGTCAGCCGCTCACCCGGCCGCTCGCCGTGCAGCCGCGCCCGCCACAGCGCCTCGTCGGCGTAGATGTTGCCCACGCCCGAGATGAGGCCCTGGTCGAGCAGCAGCCGCTTGACCCCGGACGAGCGCCGCCGCACCCGCGCGACGAAGTCGTCGTCGTCGAAGAGCGGGTCGAGCGGGTCGCGGGCGATGTGGGAGATCTCGGGCGGCAGCTCGGCGCCGCCGGCGCTGACCGAGAGGCCGCCGAACATCCGCTGGTCGACGAAGCGCAGGTCGCGGCCGCCGGCGCCCTCGAGCACCAGCCGAACCCGCAGGTGCCGCTCGTCGGGCGCGGCGTGCGGCTGCACCAGCAGCTGGCCGCTCATGCCGAGGTGGCCGAGCAGCGCGTCGCCGTCGTCGAGCGGCAGCCAGAGGTACTTGCCGCGGCGGCGGGCGGCGACCAGACGACGTCCGGTGAGGGCCTGCGCGAAGCCGTCGGGGCCGCGCGGGTCGCGGCGCACCGGGCGGGGGTGCAGCACGTCGACACGCACGACGCGCGCGCCGAGGACGTGGCGCTCGAGGCCGGCGCGGACGACCTCGACCTCGGGCAGCTCGGGCACCGGGCGACTACCCGGAGGGCGGGACGGCGGGGGTGCCCGAGACCAGGTGGGTCACCGCGGGCACGACGATCGGCGCCTCGACGCCCAGGGACGCCGCGATCTCGCCGTAGGCGGTCTCGGCGCAGCCCTGCTCCGCCTCCTTCTTCGACCGGCCGGTGCCGTTGCCGTAGAGCCGGCCGGCGACCCGCACCTGGGCGTGGAAGGTCTTCAGGTGGTCGGGTCCCTCGTCGGTGATGACGTACTCGGGGACGCCGAGGCCGTGCTCGGCCGCGATCTCCTGCAGCGAGGTCTTCCAGTCGAGCCCAGCCCCCTTGGCGGAGGCCTCCTCGATGACCGGGTCGAAGAGCAGGTGGACCAGCCGCGACGACCCCGTGATGCCGCTGCTGAGGTGCACGGCGCCGATGACCGCCTCGACGGTGTCGGAGAGGATCGAGGCCTTGTGCCGGCCGCCGGTGGCCTCCTCGCCGCGACCGAGCTTGACGTGGTCGCCGAGCCCGATCGTGACGGCCACCCCGGCGAGCGCGCGGGCGTTGACCACCGCGGCCCGCAGCTTGGCCAGCCGGCCCTCGGACAGGTCGGGGTGCATCAGGAAGAGCGTCTCGGTGACGACCACGCCGAGCACGGCGTCGCCGAGGAACTCCAGCCGCTCGTTGGTCGGCAGGCCACCGTTCTCGTAGGCGTACGAGCGGTGGGTCAGGGCTCGCTCCAGCCGCTCGGCATCCAGATCGGGATGCCCGAGCGCGGCACGCAGCGCCGGGTAGTTGGCGCCGGGTGCCGCCGCGTCGGCGTGGCCGGGAGGGCCCTGCTGGCTCAGCGGTCGGCTCTGACGGGGCTCAGAGGACCTGGCGACGGGCGTTGCGCGCGCCGTACTGACCGCACTCGCCGCACGCGTGGTGCGGCAGGTGCTTGGCGCCGCAGGCGGGGTTCGCGCAGGTGACCAGGGTGGGGGCCGTCGCCTTCCACGCCGACCGGCGGTGCCGGGTGTTGCTGCGCGACATCTTCCGCTTCGGGACTGCCACTGTTCTCTCCTCTGTCTGCGTGCTGCTCGGTGCTCAGCGCGGCTCGGGTGCTGCTACTGATCCTGCTGGAGTCCGGTGAGCTTGGCCCACCGGGGGTCGATCGGGGCGTCGTGCGTGTGGTCGGGGTCGTCGGCGAGCCGGGCACCACACTCGGTGCACAACCCGGGACAGTCGTCTCGGCACAGCGGCTGGAACGGCAGTGCGAGCACCACCGCGTCCCGCAGCAGCGGCTCGAGGTCGAGCAGGTCGTCCTCGAGCGTGCTGACCTCGTCGTCCGCGTCGCCCCCGGCGTTGCGCTCGTGGTGGTCGTGCCGGTCGTCGTAGACGTACAGCTCCTGGAGCGTCACCTCGATCTCGTCGGAGATCGGCTCCAGGCACCGTGCGCACTCGCCCTCGAGCGCGGCTCGCGCCGTGCCCGTGACCAACACACCCTCCATGACCGCCTCGAGCCGCAGGTCGAGGTCGACCGGCGAGCCCTCGGGGACAGCGAGGATCTCGATGCCCAGCTCTGCCGGGGCCGGCACCGTCCGCGTCACCTCACGTTGGGACCCCGGGCGGCGGCCGAGCTCGCGGGTGTCGAGCACGAGCGGCGCTCTCGGGTCCAGGCTGGTCAGGAGATCACTTCCGGGTCCGGGCACGACAGAACAGTGTTGAAGCGTACTGCGCGGGTGCTGACCTGCGAAATCACGCCGTCAGCGCGCAGCGAGACGGGCGGTGAGGGCCTCGAGCACGAAGTCGGGGACGAAGGCCGAGACGTCGCCGCCGAGCGAGGCGACCTCCTTGACCAGCGACGACGAGACGAACGACCGCCCGGTGCTGGTGGGGAGGAAGACCGTCTCGACCGAGGTCAGGGCGGTGTTCATGTGCGCCATCGGCAGCTCGTAGTCGAAGTCGGACGCCGCGCGCAGCCCCTTGACGATGGCGACGGCGTCCTGCTCGGTGCAGAAGTCGGTGACCAGGCCGGTGAACCCCTCGACGCGCACGTTGGGCAGGTCGGCGACCGCGCGGGTGAGCATCTCGAGCCGCTCCTCGGGCGAGAACAGCCGGCTCTTCGAGGGGTTGACGCCGACCGCGACGACGACCTCGTCGAACAGGCGGGCGGCGCGGGTGACGACGTCGAGGTGGCCCAGGGTGATGGGGTCGAACGAGCCCGGGCAGACGGCACGGCTCATGACGACCTCACGGCGCGTGACCGTACCAAAGCAGCGTCTCGCCGTAGCGCTTCGACCGGTCGCCGACCAGCCCGTCGGGCCAGGCCGGCTCGGGGCTGCGGTGGGCGCGCTCGACGACGACCATCGCGCCGGGGGCCAGCCACGGCACCAGCGCGCGCAGGTCGGCGGCGAGGGCGTCGTCGGCGAGCGGGTAGGGCGGGTCGGCGAAGACGAGGTCGACCGAGGTCGTGGGCGCGCCCGCCAGGTAGGCCGCGACGGTCGTGGCCACCACCTGCACCGTGGCCGTCGCGCCGATCTCGCGCGCGTTGGCCCGTACCAGGTCGGCCGTGCGGCGGTGCGACTCGACCAGCGTGACCGCCTCGGCCCCCCGCGACCACGCCTCGAGCCCGACCGCGCCGCTCCCGGCGTACAGGTCGAGCACCCGCAGTCCGTGCAGCGAGCCGCACCACGACTCGACCGCGCTGAACAGGGCCTCGCGCACGCGGTCGCTGGTGGGCCGGGTGCGGTCGCCCGTCGGGGTGCGCAGCCGTCGCCCCTTCGCGGTGCCGGCGATGATCCGGGTCATCGGGGCTTCGTCCCGTCGGTGTGGCGGGCGTCGTCCCATGGGCCCCAGGCGTCGCAGGAATACCCGGTGGACCGGGTATTCCTGACGTTCTCGGCCGTTGCAACACCCGAGAACGTCAGGGACACCCGGTGAACCGGGTATCGCTGACGGCCCGCACACCCACGCCCCACGAACCTCACGCCCCCCACCCGACCCGTCACGACCGCTCGATGAAGTCGGCGGTGGCGGAGGTCTCGAGCTCGGTGACGGCGGCGGCGAGGAGGGGGGCGGCAGTGAGGTCGGGGTCGTCGTCGAGGAGCGCGTCGGCGGCCTCGCGGGCCTCGACGATGGTCTGCTCGTCGCGCAGCACCCGCAGGTTCTGCAGGCTCGAGCGGCGTCCGGACTGCGTGCGGCCGAGGACGTCGCCCTCGCGCCGGTGCTCGAGGTCGACCCGGCTCAGCTCGAAGCCGTCGGTGGTGGAGGCGACGGCGGCCAGCCGTTCGCCGGCGTCGGAGGCGGCGCCCGCGTGCGAGACCAGCAGGCACAGCCCGGGCAGCCCGCCCCGGCCGACGCGGCCGCGCAGCTGGTGCAGCTGGGAGACGCCGAACCGGTCGGCGTCGAGCACCACCATCGTCGTGGCGTTGTGCACGTCGACCCCCACCTCGATCACCGTGGTGGCCACCAGCACGTCGACCTCGCCGTCGGCGAAGGCCCGCATCGTCGCCTCCTTGACCTCCGGGGCGAGCCGGCCGTGCAGGACGGCGAGCCGCAGGCCGGCGAGCGGTCCGTCGGCGAGCTCGGCGGCGACGTCCTCGACGGCGGCGAGGGGCGGGCGTCCGGCGACGTCGAGCAGCACGGGCTGGCCCTCCTCGTCGACCGTCTCGGGCGCGTCGGACTCGCCCTGCTCGAGCTCGTCGCCGGTGATGCGCGGGCACACGACGTAGACCTGGTGGCCGGCCTCGACCTCCTCGCGCACCCGCGCCCAGACCCGGGTGACCCAGCCGGGGTGGTCGACGAGGTCGACGACGTTGGACTGGATGGCGGCCCGCCCGGCCGGCAGCTCGCGCAGCGTCGAGACCTCGAGGTCGCCGAAGACCGTCATGGCCACCGTGCGCGGGATGGGCGTCGCGGTCATCACCAGCACGTGCGGCGTCGTCCCGCGGGCGCCGGACTTGTCGGTGAGCGCCGCCCGCTGCTCGACGCCGAAGCGGTGCTGCTCGTCGACCACGACGAGGCCGAGGTCGGCGAACTGCACCTTCTCCTCGAGCAGGGCGTGGGTGCCGACGACGATGCCGGCCTCGCCGCTGCCCAGCCGCGACATCGGCCCGGTGCGCTGGGTCTTGGTCATCGAGCCGGTGAGCAGCTCGACCGTGGTGCCGCCGAGCATGCCGCCCTGCGCCAGCTCGCCGAGCAGCGCGACGATCGAGCGGTGGTGCTGCTGGGCGAGCACTTCCGTCGGCGCGAGCAGCGCGGCCTGCCCGCCGGAGTCGACGACGTGCAGCATCGCGCGCAGCGCCACCAGCGTCTTGCCCGAGCCGACCTCGCCCTGCAGCAGCCGGTTCATCGGGTGCGGGCGGCCGAGGTCGGCGGCGATCGTCTCGCCCACCTCGGTCTGACCGGCGGTCAGCGTGAACGGCATCCGGTCGTCGAAGGCGGCGAGCAGACGCCCGTCGCCGCCGTCGCGGGTCTGCGCCGCCCGGGCCTGCGCCGCCCGGCGCCGGCGGGCGAGCACGAGCTGGGTGACCAGCGCCTCCTCGAAGCGGAAGTGGCGGTGCGCGCGGGCGACCTCGCCGAGGTGGGCGGGCGCGTGCACGCCCTGCAGGGCCTCCTCGGCGCCGACGAGCCCGTAGCGCTCGCGCACGGCGTCGGGGATCACGTCGGGGACGGCGTCCACCACGTCGCGGGCGAGCGTGACGGCGCGCTGCAGGTCCCACGACTCGACGCCGGCGGTGAGCGGGTAGACCGGGAACAGCGGCCCGATGCCCGCGGCCTCGGCGCGGTCGGTGTCGGTGTCGGCGTCGTTGGCGCCGAGCATGACGGCCTTGGGGTTGGTCAGCTGCCAGTGCTCGCGGAACCGCGAGGCCGTGCCGACGAAGATGCCGGTGCGCCCGCGCGCGAACCGGCTGCGGAACGACTCGGCCATGCCCCGGTTGGCGGCGAAGAACGTCATGGTCAGCGACGGCCCGTCGGTCTGCAGCAGCGTCTCGACGCGGTAGGCGGTGCGCTGTCGTCGCTTGTCCTGCCAGCTCTTCATCTCGCAGGAGGCGATGGTGCCGACCACCGTGAGCAGCTGCCCCTCGTGCAGCTCGTCGACGGCGGTGGGGTTCGTGGTGTCGATGTAGCGGCGCGGGAAGTGGCGCAGCAGGTCGCCCACGGTGTGCAGCCCGAGCTTGTCGCGGATCTTGTCGTGCTTCTTCGCGCCACGCCCGCCCGCGCGACCGAGCACGGCCGCGACCGGGGTGTCGACGGTGATCGCCACGTGCAGACCCTGCCCTACTCCACCGACAGCAGCAGCGGGTAGCGGTCCTGCCCGCCGTCGTAGACGACGACGTCGACGTGCGGGAACGCGCCGCCCACCCACGTCGCGGCGCGCTCGGCGAGGTCGCCGGCCCCCTCCCCCGAGACCAGCGTGACCAGCTCGCCACCGCCGGCGAGCATGCGCCCGAGGACGGCCACGGCCACCTCGTGCAGGTCGGCGCCGACGACGGCGAAGTCGCCCTCGATCACGCCGAGGACGTCGCCCGGCTCGCACCAGCCCGCCATCGTGAGCGCACGCCGGGCCGCGACCGTGACGGCGCCGTGGCGGGCGTGCCGCGCCGTCGCGGTCATCTCGAGCACGTCCTGGTCGAAGCTGCGCGCCGGCTCGTGGACGGCGAGCGCCGCCAGCCCCTGCGTCTGCGCCCGGGTCGGGACGACGGCGACCCGCAGGCCGTGGTCGGCCTCGGCCGTGCCCGCCGCGATGCGCGCCACGCGCACCGAGTCGGCGTCGTTCGGCAGCACGACCACCTCGTGCGCGCCGGACCCGGTGATCGCGGCCAACACCTCCCCGGTCGAGGGACGGCGTCCGGGCCCGCCGGGCACGACCACGGCGCCGGCGTCCTGGAAGAGGCGGGTGAGGCCGGGGCCGGCGGCGACCGCGACGACGGCGCGACCACCGGCCCGCTCGGTCTGCTGGGCGCGCTGCTCGCGCTCGTGGCGGGCGACCTGCTCGGCGAAGTGGGTGACCCGGATGCGGTGGGGCCGCCCGGCCTCGATGCCGGCCTCGACCGCGGCCCCGACGTCGTCGACGTGCACGTGCACGTTCCACAGCCCCTCGCCGCCCACGACGACGAGCGAGTCGCCGAGCGCGTCGAGCCGCCCCCGCAGCGCGTCGACGGCGGCGTCCTCGGCGTCGAGCAGGTACATCACCTCGTAGGCGGGTCCCTCCTCGGTGAGGTCGCCCTCGGTCGGCGGGGCCGGCACCGGCACCCGCGTCGGTGCGGCGGGCCGGGGCGGACGGCGCCCGGTCAGCACGGTCTCGCCGGCGTCGAGGACGACGCTCAGCCCGCGCCCGCCCGCGTCGACGACGCCGGCGTGCCGCAGCACGTCGAGCTGGTCGGGGGTGCGCGCGAGGGCCTCCCGGGCGGCGGCGGCCGCCGCGGCGAAGACGTCGCGCGAGCGGGCGCCGGGCTGCTCGGCCCGCTCGAGCGCGGCCTGCGAGGCGGCCCGCGAGACCGAGAGGATGGTGCCCTCGACGGGGCGGCCGACCGCGCGGTAGGCGGCCTCGGTGGCCTCGTGCATGGCGTTCGCGACCGCCGCCGCGTGGCGCTCGCCGGGGTCGCGGCGGGCGAGCCGGCCGGTCAGCGCCCGCAGCAGCTCGCTGAGGATGACGCCGGAGTTGCCCCGCGCGCCGAGCAGCGCGCCGCGGCCGAACGCGGCCAGGGCGGCGTCCCGCTCGGCGCCGGCGGCGATCGCCTCGCCCACGGCGTCGCGGGCGGCGGAGACGGTGAGGTACATGTTGGTGCCGGTGTCGCCGTCCGGCACGGGGTAGACGTTGAGCGCGTCGACCTCCTCGCGGGCGGCGGCGAGGGCGTCGACGGCGACGTCGAGGAAGCGCAGGACGGTGGCGATCTCGAGGTCGCCACCCGCCCGCTCCATGAGCGGCACCGTAGTGCGGCCCCGCTTCGGATTCGGAGTCGCCCCGCGGGGTCGGATACATTGGTGCGGTTGCCCGTTCACCCGGGCCGTCCTCACTTTCGACCTGACCTCGATCCAGGAGTTAACCCGTGGCTGCCGTCTGCGACATCTGCGCCAAGAAGCCGGGCTTCGGCAACAACCGGCCGTGGTCGCGCAAGATCACCAAGCGTCGCTTCGACCCCAACATCCAGCGGGTCCGCGCCAAGGTCAACGGCACGCCCAAGCGCCTCAACGTCTGCACCGGCTGCCTCAAGGCCGGGAAGGTTTCGCGCTAGCAGTCACGACGCAGTCGGGACTGCGTCAGCGCGGAAGGTTGAGCAAGCGCCGCGACCGAGGAACGAGGTCGCGACGCGCGTGTCGAAACCACGTAAGGACCACGCCGACGCAGGCGAGGGGCCCTGGGTGTCCGTCGAGAAGCTCAGGGTCCGTGCTCCTGGTCAGAAGTGCGTCCACCCCCGCGGCCCGTCGTAGGCCGCGCCGTCGACGGTGACGACGCCCGCCTGGTCGCCGCCATCGCGCACCTCGCCCACGACCCGCCACCCCTCCGGCACCGAGCCGGCGTCGGGGAAGGTCGCGAGCAGGGAGTGGTCCTCTCCCCCGCCGAGCACCAGCTGCACCGGGTCGACGTTGAGCGCGGCTCCGACGGCCTGCAGCGGCTCGGCGATCTCGAACGCGCCGGCGCGCAGGTCGATCGCGACGCCGGAGTCGGCGGCGAGGTGGCCTGCGTCGGCCAGCAGCCCGTCCGAGACGTCGATCATCGACGTCGCGCCCGCCTGCGCGGCGACGGCGCCGGCCTCGTACGGCGGCTCGGGACGCCGGTAGGCCTCGACCAGCACCCGCGGCGAGCGAAACCCGCGCCCGAGGACGGCGAGCCCGCCGGCCGCCCAGCCCTGCCGGCCCACCAGCGCCACGACCTCGCCGGGCGAGGCGCCCGAGCGCAGCACCGGCGCCTGGACACAGGCGCCCATCACGGTCACCGCCACGGTCACCTGGTCGGAGCGGGCGAGGTCGCCGCCGACGACGGAGGCGCCGACCAGGGCGCACTCGGCGGCGAAGCCGCGGGCGAAGTCGAGGGCCCAGCTCACGGGCAGGTCGCCGGGCGCGGCGAGGCCGATGGTCAGCGAGTGCGCGCGACCGCCCATCGCGTTGATGTCGGAGAGGTTCTGCGCGGCCGCGCGGTGGCCGACGTCGAGCGCCTCGGCCCAGTCGCGGCGGAAGTGGGCGCCCTCGACGAGCAGGTCGGTGGAGACGACCACGTGGCCGGTGCGCACCCGCAGCACGGCGGCGTCGTCCCCCGGCCCGACCAGCACGTGCTCGCCCTGCTCGAACAGCGCGGTCAACCGGCCGATCAGCGCGAACTCGCCGAGGTCGGCGAGGGTCGCGTCGGCCGGGACGTCGCTCGGTGCCGCCATGGCGCCATCCCACCAGAGGGCGCACCCGGTGCGGGTACCCAGTCCCGCAGGTGCCGCGATAGGTTGAGCGACGCACCAGCCAGCACGTGGCTTCAGCGACGCAAAGGAGCGCCCCGCATGGTCGTCCAGGCCTACATCCTGATCCAGACCGACGTCGGCAAGGCCGCCGAGGTGGCCAAGGCCATCGCGCAGGTCAAGGGCGTCACGCTGGCCGAGGACGTCACCGGTCCCTACGACGTCATCGTGCGCGCCGAGGCCCGCAACGTCGACGAGCTCGGCAAGCTGGTGGTCTCGAAGGTGCAGAACCTCGAGGGCATCACCCGCACGCTCACGTGCCCCGTGGTGCACATCTGAGCCCGCACACCGCCCGACGACGACGCCCCGTGACCCTCCGGTCGCGGGGCGTCGCGCTCGGTGCCGCCGTCGGCTCGCTCTCGCTCGTGGCCGGGTGCAGCGGCGACCCCGAGATCGCGTCCTACGGCCTCGACGACGCCGACCAGGCCGCGTGCGAGGCGTTCGTGGCCGACCTGCCTGCCGTCCTCGCCGACGAGGACGAGGTGGAGGTCGACGGCGACGGCGACCCGGTGCTGGGCGCGGCCTACGGCGACCCGGCCATCACGGTGACGTGCGGCGTGCCGACGCCCGACGGCTTCGACCAGACGTCGTCGTGCGAGGTCGCCGACGGCGTCGGCTGGTACGTCGCCCCCGAGGCCTTCGACGACCAGGACGCCGACGTCGTCCTCACCGCGGCGGGCTACCGGCCCGCGGTCGCGGTCGAGGTGCCGGGCGAGCTGCGGCCCGACGCCCCGGCCGCCGCCATCGCCGAGCTCGCGGCGCTGGTCGAGCAGCACCTCACGCTCGAGCAGCGCTGCAGCTGAGCCGCGCTCAGCCGACCGGCGCCGGACGCACGTCGGGCACCAGGCCGGTCGAGACCGGCTCGACGACGCGCACCAGGGTGGCCGCGCCCTTGCCGGTGACGCGGACGACGGCCTCCACCGGCGTGCGCGCCGGGCGGACGACGACCAGCCGCGCCCGGCCGGGCAGCTCGAGCGAGGCGGCGCTGTCGGGTCCGACCTCGACGCGCTCGGTGGCCAGGGGCTCGCCGTCGGCATCCCAGGTAGCGACCTCGGCGACGCCGGGGCGGGTGGCACCGCCGAGCACGAGCAGCTTCTCGCCCTTCGGCAGCGGCGTCGCGCCCTGGGACTCCACGGGCGCGACGGGGGTGGCGTTGACGAGGTCGCCGCGCACGAACATGCCGAGGGTGGCCGTGGTCGGCACGGTCGAGTCGACGACGAGGGCGACGGGGTCCTCGTCGCCCGCGGCCGCCTCGCGCAGCACCGCGGTGAGCGGCACCCGCACGGTCGAGCCGGGCGGCAGGTCGACCGGCTCGAGGCCGCCGGGGGTGAAGGTGGCGTCGGAGGTGACGAGGCTCAGGGTGGCGCGGCCCTGCGACTCGCCGGGGTTGGCGAGCACCAGCTGGCGCGGGCCGCGGCCGCCGGTGACGCCGAGCAACAGGTTGCGCTCGGCGGGCGCGGGCTGCGAGGCGAGCGCGTCGGTGCCCTCGCGTCCGCCGCTGCCGATGCCCTGGTAGGAGTCGACCATGCTGGCCGCGACCCGGCCGCGCACCACGGTGACGCCGAGCGTCAGCAGGTCGCGGCGCGGCAGGAGGCGGGCGAGCTCGATGGTGCGGGTCTCGCCGCCGCGCACGGCCAGCTCGCGCAGGGCGGGCACGTCGACGACGCCGTCGGCGCCGAGCACGACGACGTCGACCACGGCACGCCCCTCGTCGGGGTTGACCAGCTGCAGGGCCGAGGTGTGGCGCGCCCCGGCGCCGGCGCCGGTGAACCACTGCTCGAAGGCGGGTGCGCCGCAGGCCCAGGCGGCCAGCGGCGTGCTGAAGCGGGCCGCGACGAGGCCGGGGGCCACCTCGCCCTCGCCGGTCACGACGGCCGCCCGCTCGCCGACGTCGACGGTCGTGCCCGTGCCGGGGACGACGTCCGCGCGCGAGCGCGAGCGCCCCGCCCGCACCTCGACCTCGCCGGCCGTGCCGGTGGTGGCGACCCGCAGGTCGGTGCCGGCGGCGGGGCAGACGACGTCGGACCGCTCGAGCGGCGACTCGGTCGGGCCGGCGCCGACGACCACGCGGACGTCGTCGGTGCGCACGAGCAGCGAGACGACGACGGTCAGGGCGACCACGACGGCCGCCACGACGACGGTGGCGTCGAGGCGCAGGGCGGGACGGCGGTCGGTCACGACGCCCTCCCGGTGCGCTCGTCGGGGGTCTCGTCGGGGGCCGGGGGCCGCGGGGCGCGCAGCGTCGGCAGGGCGAGCACGAGCGCGACCAGCACCGCGAGCCCCTGCACGCCGAGGAGCACGGGGCGCAGCGACGACCCGTCGCCGGCGACGCCGTCGCCGAGCGGCCTGGTGACCTCCCAGGCCCGGCTGCCGGGGTCGGAGCCCGACTGGGTCAGCCCGGAGGTGGCGTCGAGCCGGGCGGCCACCTCGCCGTCGGCCGGCGCGGGCAGCAGCAGCCACTGCACGCCGTCCTCGCCGAGGCGGTCGACGAGGTCGCGGGTGGGGCGCGCGGCGAGGTCGCGCACGGCCTCGGTGGTGGCGGCGTCCTCGGGCGTCAGCGCGAGCACCTCGTCCTCACCGAGCGTGACGCCGTCGCCCCGTCGCACCTCGTAGGCCAGGCCGTCGGCGATCGAGCCGGTGACCACGAGGACCCCGCGGGCCGGGCTCTGCTCGACGCGCTGCTCCATGTAGGCCGGCACGACGCCGGCGGGGTCGGACTCGAGGGCGTCGTCGCCGGTGACCGCCCACACCAGCCCGGCGACCGGCACCGCGGCCGCGACGGCGGCGAGGCCGAGCGCGACCGTGCGGGTGAGCGAGTTCAGGCGCGACCGGGCGAGCCCCTGGCCGCCGAGCACGGCGGCGGTGAGCAGGCAGCCCTGCACCACCACGACCAGCACGGCCAGCCCCGGCGGCGTGGTGGTGGTGAGGGCGGTGAGGCTCAGCGGCGCCAGCAGGGCGGCGAGGCCGGCGGCGAGCAGCGCCACCAGCCAGCAGACCGTGACGGGGATGCGGGTGGCCCGCGGCACGAGCGCGACGACGGCGAGCCCCAGGAGCAGCCAGCCGACCCAGTCGGGGGCGCCGTAGGCGACGTCGAGGCGGCCGGTGAGCAGGCCGGACGACGTCAGCGACTCGGCGGGCACGCGGCCCGCCTCGAGCAGCAGCGCGTCTCCGGCACCGGCGCGCAGCGCGGGCAGCCACCACGGCAGCAGCACCACGACGGGCACCAGCAGCGCCACCAGCGGCGGGCTCCAGGCGGTGCGCGAGGCCAGGGCCGAGCGCGCGAGCAGCAGCGTCACGAGCAGCCCGAGGACGACGACCACCGCGGCCAGCACCCACACCAGCGGCGTGAACGAGGCGACGAGGGCGAGCAGCAGACCCACGCGCCAGCCGGCGCGGCGGCGCCGGTCGGGCTCGGGGTCGGCGAAGCCGAGCGTCGCGTGGGCCAGCCAGGGCAGCAGCGCGGCGGCCACGACGACGCCGAGACGGCCGTTGCCCCAGGCGCCGCTGACGACCGGGACGACGGCGTAGGCGGTGGCGCCGCCGACGAGCAGCACCCGCGGCGCGCCGCGGGTGCTGACGAGGCGGCCGGTCACGCGCAGGAAGCGGAAGGCGCCCCACAAGGCGAACGGGGCCGAGAGCACCAGCAGCGCGCTGACCGCCGCCGTGGTGCCGACCACCGAGGCCAGCAGGGCCAGCGGCAGCACGTAGGGCGGGGCGGGGACGTCGGTGCCGCCGGCCAGCTCGTGCCAGGCGTCGAGGTGCAGCGACCACCAGTCACCGGCGCCCTCGGGCACCGGCGAGAGCGCTCCCCCGCTGACCGAGCCCCACGCGGCGCCGGCCCCGACGAGCAGCACCACGACGACGGCGGTGAGCGCGAGGGCGACCGGGTTGGTCACGAACCGGGCGAAGGCGCCGGTGTCGGCGAGCTCGCCCTCCTCGTCGTCGTCACGCTCGCGGCGGGCCTGCTCGGCGCGCAGCCGCGCCGCGGCCAGCGACGACGGGTCGGCCTCGGCGGCGGCGATGCGACGCCGCTCACCGATGTCGGCGGCCTGCTGCGAGGCGGCCGAGGTGACGTCGGCGAGGAAGTCGAGCCCGTGGCGGTAGGGCACCCAGGGCGGGGGCAGCAGCGCCTTGACCCGGGCCGTGTCGGGCGCGCTGCCGAGGCGACGGGCCTGCTCGCGCCGCGCCCGTCGTCCCGCTCGCACGGCGCCGGGGCGGCCGACGACGGCGACCAGCGCGGCGAGGTCGTCGAGCGCCTCGCCGACCGAGCGCAGCAGCACGAAGCCGAGCATGCGGACCAGCGTGCCGAGGGTCAGCCGCAGCACCCGCCACGGCAGCGCGGCCGTGCGGCTGTTGACCAGCAGCGTGTAGAGCGCGGCGCGGCGCTCCTGGAAGTGGGTGTGGCGGCCGGTGAGCGCGGTGCGCCGCAGGCCCCGGTGGGCGGCCTCGGCGTGGAAGACGACCGCCTCGGGCACCACCAGCGTGGTGTGACCGGCCGCGGCGGCGCGCCAGCCGAGGTCGACGTCGTTGCCGAACATCGGCAGCCGCTCGTCGAAGCCGCCGAGCCCGGCCAGCACCTCGCGCCGCGCGAGCATGCCGGCGCTGTTGACCGCCAGCACCTCGCGGCGCTCGTCGTGCTGGCCCTGGTCGTACTCGCCGGTCTCGAGGCCGGTCTCCCGGCGTCCGGTGCCCGAGATCGTCACGCCGAGCTCGAGCAGCCGTCGCAGCGAGGGCCACTCGCGCAGCTTGGGGCCGAGGACGTCGACGTCGGGCCGGTCGGACGCCGCCTCCAGCAGCGCCGCGAGGGCACCGGGGGCGGGGCGGGCGTCGTCGTGCAGCAGCCAGACCCACTCCGGCCGCTGCTCGGGCGGCAGGGCGTCGAGGTGGGCGAGCGCGGCGTCGACGGCGCCCGGGAAGCTCACGGCCGAGGTCAGCTCGAGCAGGTCGGCGTCCGGGAAGGCGCCGCGCACCAGGTCGCGGCTGGCGTCGAGGCTGCCGGTGTCGACGGCCACGACCCGCGCGACGGCGTCCTGCTCGGCGAGTCCCGCGAGCACGCCGGGCAGCCAGCGGGCCCCGTCGTGGGTCACCAGGACGACGGCGACGCCGGCGTGCGGGGACGGAGAAGACACGGTCCGCGACTCTAACGGTGGCCCGGTCAGGCAGCCGAAAGGCCGCGGCAGCCCTCAGGCGCGGGAGTGGTGCAGGCCACCCGGGGTGGAGCGCTCGGGCGGGCCGGGAGCGGCTAGGACGCGGCGGAGGCCTCGTCGCGGCCGCTGTTGGCGCGCTTGATCTTGCGGCGCTCGCGCTCGGACAGGCCGCCCCAGATGCCGAAGCGCTCGTCGTTCATGAGGGCGGCCTCGAGGCACTCGTCGCGCACCTCGCAGGTCAGGCAGACCTTCTTGGCCTCGCGGGTCGACCCGCCCTTCTCGGGGAAGAAGGCCTCGGGATCGGTCTGCGCGCACAACGCGCGCTCCTGCCAACCGGCGTCGTCCTGCTCCGGTTCCAGGAGGAACAGCTCTCGCATGGTCTCTCGCCTCTCGACCCGGTCGCCGCCCGGTCGGGATCCGCGCGACTCTTGAACACTTCGTCGAAGTTTCGACGACACCCCGAATTACATGCCTGTGATACGCGGAAGTCAAGCGGACCTCTGGTAATAGCAGGCGGCGGTCCAGCCCACGGCACCCGCTGGCAGAGTGAGCCCATGGACTCCATCACCGTGCTGTCGGGCGGCGTGGGCGGGGCGCGGTTCCTGCAGGGCCTGCTGCACGGCATCGCCCACGGCCGGCTGCCCGGCGTCTCGCCCGACGCCACCGTCACCGTCGTGGCCAACACCGCCGACGACCTGTGGCTGCACGGCCTCAAGGTCTGCCCCGACCTCGACACCGTCATGTACACCCTCGGCGGCGGCATCGACGCCGAGCGCGGCTGGGGCCGCCAGGACGAGACGTGGAGCGCCAAGGACGAGCTCGCCGCCTACGGCGTCGAGCCCACCTGGTTCGGGCTCGGCGACCGCGACCTCGCCACCCACCTCGTCCGCACGCAGATGCTCGACGCCGGCTACCCGCTCTCGGCGGTCACCGAGGCGCTGTGCCGTCGCTGGCAGCCCGGCGTCCGGCTGCTGCCGATGACCGACGACCGCGTCGAGACCCACATCGCCATCGCCGACGTCGACTCGCCGAGCGGACGGCGCGTCGTCCACTTCCAGGAGTACTGGGTGCGGCTGCGCGCCGCGGTGCCCGCCGACGCCGTGATCGTGGTCGGCCTCGAGACCTGCTCGCCCGCCCCCGGCGTCCTCGACGCCGTCACCGGGGCCGACCTGGTGCTGCTGCCGCCGTCGAACCCGGTGGTCTCGGTCGGCACCATCCTCGGCGTGCCGGGCGTGCGCGACGCGCTGCGCGCCACCAGCGCCCCGGTCGTCGGGCTGTCCCCCATCGTCGGCGGCACCCACGTGCACGGCATGGCCCACCAGATGCTCACCTCCATCGGCGTCGAGGTGAGCGCCGGCGCCGTGGGCCGCCACTACGGCGCGCGCACGTCGGCCGACGGCGTCCTCGACGGCTGGCTGGTCGACGAGCGGGACGCCGACCAGGTGGCCGGGGTGCGCGAGGCCGGCCTGGCGTGCGCCGCGGCGCCGCTGATCATGAGCGACCTCGATGCCACCGCGGCGATGGCCGCCGCCGCCATCGGGCTCGTGACGTGAGCGTCCGCGCCGTCGCCCCCGACGGTGCGCCCGAGGTGACCGCGGGCGACGACCTCGCGACGCTGCTGCTCTCGCTGCTGCCCGCCGACGGGCCCGACGCGCTCGCCGACGGCGACGTCGTCGTGGTCACCAGCAAGGTGGTCAGCAAGGCCGAGGGGCGCGTCGTCCCCGGCACGCGTGAGGAGCACCTGCCGGCCGAGACGGCGCGCGTCGTGGCCCGCCGCGGACCCACCACGATCGTGCGCACCCACCACGGCCTCACCCTCGCCGCGGCCGGCATCGACGCCTCGAACGTGGCCACCGGCTCGGCGGTGCTGCTGCCGCTCGACCCCGACGCGTCCGCGCGCCGTCTGCGGGCCGAGCTGCACCGGCGCAGCGGGCGGGTCGTCGGCGTGGTCGTCACCGACACCGCGGGGCGCGCCTGGCGCGAGGGGCAGACCGACATCGCCGTCGGTGCCGCGGGGCTGGTGGTGGCCGAGAGCTTCGCCGGCCGCACCGACGCCCACGGCAACGACCTCGTCGTCACCGCCCCGGCCGTCGCCGACGAGATCGCCGGGCTGGCCGAGCTGGCCCAGGGCAAGCTCGGCGCCCGGCCGTTCGCGGTGGTGCGCGGGCGTGCCGACCTCGTGCTGCCGGCGGGCGACGACGGCACCGGCGCCGCGGCGCTGGTGCGCGCCGAGGGCGGCGACCTGTTCGGCTACGGCGCCCGCGAGGCCGTCGTCCGCGCCGTGGCCGCCGACGCCGACCCGCGCCCGTTCGGAGCCCCGGTCGGCGCGGCCGACCTGGTCGCGCTGCTGCACGAAGTCCTCGGCGTCGTCGCGCGCGTCGTGGAGGCCGACGTGACCGAGGTGGCCGTGCCGACGTCCGACCCGGCTGTCGCGGCGCGCGCCGCCGTGCTGGCCTTCGCCCACGGGTGGACGCCGGTCACGACCGCCGATCTGCGGTTCCGCCCGGTCACTCCGTAGACTCGCGGCGCCTGTCCTCCTCGGCCCTGCGGTACCCCGCCGCGCCGAGTGTTCTCATCAGTCGACCAGAAGGTATGCCGACCCGTGGCCAAGCCGAGCAAGTCCGCCAAGACCGAGCGTCAGCGGCTCATCGACGAGACCCTGAAGAAGCAGCGCTCCGCCGAGAAGCGCCGCGGCAACGTGATCATCGCCGCCGCGGTCGTGGTCGCGCTCGCCATCATCGGGGTCGCGCTGCTGCCGCGCGTGGTGGGCCAGGCCCGCGAGGCGGGCTACGCCGACGAGCCGGTCGACCAGATCGGCGCCGCCGCCTCGGTCTGCCAGGACGTGCAGGAGCTCGAGGCCACGGGCGTCTCGAACCACGTCGACCCGCCGCAGCAGGTCACCTACGACACCGCTCCCCCGGCCTTCGGCGCCCACTGGAACAGCTCGAACCCGCCGGCCCCGGCCCCGTTCGACGACAAGTTCTACGACGCCGACGACCGCCCCGAGCTCGAGCAGCTCGTACACAACCTCGAGCACGGCTACACGATCCTCTGGTACGACGAGACCATCGCCGACGACTCCGACCAGCTCGCCCAGGTGCGCTCGATCGCCCGCAAGTTCGACGGCAGCGCCGACGACCTGAACTTCCGCCTGAAGTTCATCGCCGCCCCCTGGACCGACGACGACGAGGGCGGCAAGAAGTTCCCCGAGGGTCAGCACGTCGCCTTCACGCACTGGAAGGGCGACGCCCAGAAGTCGATCGGCGTCACGCAGTACTGCAGCGAGGTCTCCGGTGCCGCGCTCGTCGACTTCATGGACAAGTACCCCTACACCGACGCCCCCGAGGCCGGCGCGATCTGAGCCGACCCGTCGCTTACAAGCGACGGGTCACCCGGATCCACGCTGACCCGTCGCTCATGAGCGACGGGTCAGCGCTCAGAGCAGGTCGTCGCGGCCGGCCTGACGCAGGGCGGCGACGATGCCCTTGACGTCCTGGGCCCGCGACCGCGAGACGACGAGCAGCGCGTCGGGCGTGTCGACGACCACGACGTCGTCCAGGCCGACCAGGGCCACGGTGCGTCCTGCGGCGGGCACCACCAGCCCGGTGGCGCCGGAGGCGTGCACGAGGGCGTCGTCGCCGAGCACGGTGACCCCGGCCGACTCGTGGCTCTCGAGGAGCCCGGCGAGGGAGTCGAAGTCGCCGACGTCGTCCCAGCCGAACGATGCGGGCACCACGGCCACGCGCCCGGCCGCCGCGGCGGGCTCGGCGACGGCGTGGTCGAGGGCGATGCGCGGCAGCCGCGGCCAGACATCCTCGAGGGTGGCGGGGTCGGCGGCGACGGCGCGCAGCGAGGCGGCGAACGCCGGGTCGCCCTCGGCCAGCAGGTCGAGCAGCACACCGGGCCGCACCACGAACATGCCGGCGTTCCAGCGGTAGCGGCCGCTGGCGAGGTAGCGCCCGGCGACGTCGGCGCTCGGCTTCTCCACGAACCCGAGGGCGGCGTGGACGCCGGGGTGCCCGGTGAGCGGGTCGCCGAGGTGCACGTAGCCGAAGGAGGTGGCGGCGAAGGTGGGCTCGATGCCGAGGGTGACCAGCCAGCCGTCGCGGGCGGCGGCGGTGGCGACGCGGACCGCGTCGGCGAACACCTCGGGGTCGGCGATCACGTGGTCGGCCGCGAACGAGCCCATCACGGCGTCCGGGTCGCGGCGCTCGAGCAGCGCCGCGGCCAGCCCGATGGCGGCCATCGAGTCGCGCGCCGACGGCTCGGCCACCACGTCGTCCGCGGCCACCTCGGGCAGCTGCGCGCGGACGGCGTCGCGGTGGTCGCGGCCCGTGACGACCAGCAGCCGGTCGCCGACGAGCGGGACGAGCCGGTCGCGGGTCTGCTGCAGCAGCGTGCGGCCCGAGCCGGTGAGGTCGCGCAGGAACTTCGGCTCCGACGAGCGCGACAGCGGCCAGAGGCGGGTGCCGGCGCCGCCGGCGGGCACCACCGCCCACAGGTCGTCGGTCGCGGGCGGCGGCGTGGTCACCTACGGAGGGTAGGGGACGACGCCGCTCACCTCACCTTGAAGCTGAGGCGGTGCCGGGGCTGCGCCGCGAGCACCGGCTCGACGGCGTCGGCCACCTCGCGCGGCTCCGGCCGGTCCTCCGGCCGGGGCGCCAGCATCGCGAGCACGACCTTGGTGACCGGGTCGGGCACGCCGTCGGGCAGCACGTAGGGCTCGTCGACCAGCTGCGGGAAGCGCTGCTCGAGGTCGTCGGCGTCGGCGTCGCCCTCGTCGAAAGGCCGGTAGCCGGCTATGGCGTGGAACAGGGTGGCCCCCAGCCCCCAGACGTCGCTGGCGTAGCCCGGCTCGCCCGCCCGGCCGGGGTCGCACTGCTCGGGCGCCATGTAGAAGTCGGTGCCGATCTGCGAGGCCAGGCGCGCGGCCCGCTCGCCGGAGCGGGCGACCGACAGGTCGATCAGCCGGGCCGGCGCGCCCATGATGACGTTGCTCGGCTTGATGTCGAGGTGGCACAGGTCGATGCGCCGGAAGAAGTGCAGCGCCGAGGCGACGTCGAGCGCGAGCGGCAGGTACTGCTGCTCCGAGAGCCGGCCGTGGCGCCGGATCAGGCTCGAGAGCCGTGGCCCGTCGATGTTCTCCAGGACGACGTGCGGCCGCTCGCCGTCCAGGTCGTGCCGCAGGGCGCGGACGACGACCGGGTGGTTGGCGCGCTCGATCGCGGCGACCTCGCGGCGCAGGCCGCGCAGCGTGTGCTCGTCGTCCAGCTGGTCGGGCCGCACCAGCTTGACCACGACGGGCGAGAACGTGACCTCGTCGAAGGCGAGGTAGGCCTCGTAGGCCGACCCACCCCCGAGCAGCCGCATCGCGGTCAGCTCGGGGGTGATGGCGTCGCCCTCACCCAGGTCCCATCGGTCGGCGCCGCTCATGGGTCTCTCCTGTGGTTCGTGGTCGGTGCGTCGGTTCCCGGCCTGCGTCAGCGGCGGGTGTTGTGACGCGAGCGGTCGTTGGTCTGGTTGGCCGACCAGTCGCGCTTGGTGTCGCCGGCGCCGTCCTGGGTCCAGTCCTTGACCTGGCGGTCGCGGCTGTCGTCGCGCCCGGTGCGGGTGCCCGTGCCGGTGTTGTCGTTGCGGCTGCGGGAGTTGGTGTCGTTGCCGGTGCGGGTACGCGTCTGACCCTGCGTGCGGGTCTGCGTGCGCGTCTGGTCCTTGGCGTTGGTGTCGTCGTCGTCGTCGTCGGCGACCAGCACCAGCTCGGGGACGTCGTCGTCGCGCTTGGCGAACGCGTCGTCGTCACCGCTCGCGGCGCTCGAGCTGACCGGCATGGCCAGCAGGCCGGCCGAGACCAGCCCGGCCACGCCCAGGGTGCCGGCGGACAGCAGGGGGAGCTTCTTCATGATGGTTCTTCCTCTCGGGTGGACGGCCGGTTCCGGCCTCGTGAGAAGAACTCTGGAGCCCGGCAGTGAGGCAACCGTGAGCCGTAGGTGAGAGCCCTCTCACCAACGCCACCCCGCTCGCCCGGCCCCACACACGAACCCGGAGCTCGGTAGAAGGGCCCTGACGCCACCACGGACCCTGAGCTCGGTCGTTGGGCCCTGACGCAACCACGGGCCCGCCCCCACGCAGGACTCGGACCGAGCGCCAGCGACACCGACCGCAGCGGAGCAGGGTCAGCCCGCGTCACGGTGCGATGTCCCAGCAGGTCGTGGCGGCGGAGCTGCGCATCAAGGCAGCGGAGCACCCGTTCGCGGCGCGCGATCGTCTGGACGGAGGAGCACGGAAGGGCGCAGCGAGGAACGAGCGAGCCCTTCCGCGCGCACGGAGGAAGACGATCGCTGCAGGCGCCGCGAACACGGGCCGAAGCGAGGAACGAGCGGAGGCGCCATCAAACACAGGCGGTCGGTCTGACCATCACGCCGCGGCCGTTGACCGGCAGAGTCCCTTCGACAAGCTCAGGGTCCGTGCAGGGACCTGGGCACCGAGGGCCAGATGCGCGGAGGCGCGCAGGCGCCATCACAACGAGTACGACCCGTGCCGGTCACCCCCACGGAGCCGGCACGGGCCAGCAGGGGTTCGGAGGCCCGGGGCGGGGCGGATTGGACGGGGTGCGGGTGAGTTTCGGTGACCTGCGCATGATGGGGGCCATGAGCGAGAGCCCGCTGCCCACGCGGTTCGACATCTCCGTGCCGCCCGAGCACCTCGAGGGCCACTACGCCGACTTCGCGAGCGTGTGGCACAACAAGGAGACCTTCATCCTCGACTTCGTCTCGATGAGCCAGCCGCCCCAGCAGTCGCAGGACGACGCGGGCGCGTCGGTGGCGCGGGTGAAGGCGCAGGTGGTGACGCGGGTGCGGCTGCCGGCGGCCCAGGTGTGGGAGGTCATGAAGGCGCTGGAGAGCCAGCTGGGCAAGTGGGAGGACGAGAACCCCGACCGTCGGCAGTCCTGATCCGGCTCGGGGACGACGCCGTCACGACCGCCGTGGGGTGGAGGCCCGGCCGGGCGCCGGAGGCACCGTGGCCCCTCGGTGGGTCGGCACGCGCCGGCGGACACCCGGACCGGGGGTGTCGGTGGGCGCGGAGGGGATCGAACCCCCGACCACTTCGTTGTAAGCGAAGCGCTCTACCGCTGAGCTACACGCCCGGCGCGGCACAGGCTACAAGCGCCCGGAGCCGCTCGAGGCGGTGGCTCAGGGGGCGAAAAATGAGCTGAACCGCTGGCGTCTCGGGTCACCAGCGGTTCAACGAGATGAACACTACTGGCTGTCGGGCGCGCGTCAACCGAAACCCGGCAATTCGGCCAGGTGATCTAGACCGCACCCGACCAGCTGGTTGCCTCGCGCAGCCGCAGCAGGTGCTCGTCGAGGTCGCGCCCCTGGGGCATCGCGTTGTGCACGGCCCACCGGACGACGCCGTCGCGGTCGACGACGTACGACGAGCGGCGCGGGCAGCCCCGCTCGTCGTCGAAGACCTCGTAGGCCCGGGTGACCTCGCCGTGAGGCCAGAAGTCGCTGAGCAACGGGAAGTTGAGGCCGTCGCGGTCGGCGAAGGCCCGCATCGCGAAGACCGGGTCGCAGGAGATCCCGACGACCTCGGTGTCGAAGGTGAGGAACTCCTCGAGCCGGTCGCGGATGCCGGAGAGCTCGCCGGTGCAGACACCGGAGAAGGCGAAGGGGAAGAACAGCAGGGCGACGCTCTTGCGGCCGCGGTACGACGACAGCGTCACCTCCTGCCCGAACTGGTCGCGCAGGGTGAAGTCGGGCGCGGGCCCGCCCAGGGACAGACCGCTCATGCGGAGTCCTGGGCGTCGGCGTGCTCGTCGTCCGCCTGCGACTCGGCGCCGCTGTCGTCGTCCCGGTCGGCCAGCTCGCGCTTGAGCACCTTGCCGGTGGCGTTGCGGGGCAGCTCGTCGACGAACACGATGTCGCGCGGCACCTTGTAGCGGGCGAGGTTGTCCTTCACCCAGCCCTTGAGCGCGTCCTCGTCGACGTCGGAGTCGGCGGTGACGACCACGAAGGCGCGCAGTCGCTTGCCGAAGTCCTCGTCGTCGACGCCGATCGCGGCGACCTCGGTGACCGCCTCGTGGCGGGCGAGGCAGTCCTCGACCTCCTTGGGGAAGACGTTCTCGCCCCCGGAGACGATCATCTCGTCGTCGCGGCCCTCGACGTAGAGCAGCCCGTCCTCCAGGCGACCGACGTCGCCCGACGACATCAGGCCGTCGACGATCTCCTTGTGGCCGCCGCCGGTGTAGCCCTCGAAGAGCAGGCCGTTGCCGACGAAGATGCGCCCGGTGGTGCCGTCGGGCACGGGCTTGCCGTCGTCGTCGAGGATCTTGACCACGGTCGCGTACGGCGGCCGGCCGGCGGTGGCGGGGTCGGCACGCAGGTCGGCGGGCCGGGCGATGGCAGCGTAGGCGACCTCGGTGGAGCCGTAGGTGGAGTAGATGTTGTCGCCGAAGCGGTCCATCCAGGTGGCCGCGAGGTCGCCGGGGAGGGCCGAGCCGCTGCTGGCCACGACCTCGAGGTCGGGCAGGTCGTAGCGGTCGAGGGTCTCGGTGGGCAGCGCGAGCACGCGCTGCAGCATCACCGGGATCACCGCGGCCGACTGGCAGCGGTGCTCCTCGAGGGTCTGCAGGAACGACTCGGGCTCGTACTTGCGCCGTAGGACGACGGTGGTGCCGAGCAGCATCGCGAGCGCGAGGTGCGCGAAGCCCCAGGTGTGGAACAGCGGGGCGGCGATGTGGCAGCGCCAGCCGTGCTTGAGCGGCATCGCCGAGAGCAGCGAGACGGCGGCCTCGACGCCGGCCTCGGTGCGGGGGGCGCCCTTCGGGGTGCCGGTGGTGCCCGAGGTCAGGATGACGGTGCGGCCGTGCCGCTGCGGCGGGTCGAGCGGCGCCGGCTGGTGCTGCTCGATGAGCGACTCCAGCGTCGGGACGTCGCCCGCGTCGCCGTCGACCCAGGCCAGCACCCGGGTCGCGACGTCGGCCCCGGCCACCATGTCGGTGAACTCCTCGTCGTGGATCAGGACCTTGGGCTGGTCCCGCTCGAGCACCGCGACCAGCTGCGGTCCGGCGAAGGCGGTGTTGAGGTAGAGCGCGTCGCCGCCGATCTTGGCGACGGCGATGCTGGCATCGACGAAGCCGCGGTGGTTGCGGCACATCAGCGCCACCCCGTCGCCCTCCCCCACGCCGAGGTCGCGCAGGGCGTGGGCCAGCGACGTGGACCGCTCGTCGAGCTCACCGAAGGTCAGCTCGCCGAGCTCGTCGACGAGCCCGACGGCGTCGGGCGTGCGGAGGGCGAGCGACATGAAGCCGCCGGCCGGTCCGGTGCCCCACTGCTTGAGCGTGCGAGCCAGCCGCACCAGCGTGAGCGGCGAGTAGGGGCGGATGACGCCCGCGGCGCCGAGCACCTTCAGCGAGGTGCCGGCCGCCGCGATGCCGGAGGTCAGCTTGGAGGGCACGGGCGCCAGCGTAGGGGATGCGACCGGCCCGACCGGGTCGAGTGCGAGCCGTCTCACGCCCCGCGGACGGGACCCCGCGGGCGCCCGCTGCGCCGCGCCTGCGGCGCGGTCGTCACTGCGGGGTCTTGGGCGCCACGAGCCGGATGGCGGCCCAGTCGCTGCTCACCGGCGCGGTGGTCGTGGGCGAGAGGCCGGCGATGGGGGCCGCCTCGGAGATGTCGGCGGCGTCGACGCTGCCCGGCCGGCCGATCTTCGGCGTCAGCAGCCAGATGACGCCGCCGCCGACGAGGTCGGTGAGGGCCTCGACGAGGCCGTCGACCAGGTCGCCGTCGTCCTCGCGCCACCACAGCACGACCGCGTCGACCACGTTGCCGTAGTCGCCGTCGACCATGTCGGCGTCGATCGCGTTCTCGATGGCGACGCGCAGCTCGTCGTCGGTGTCGTCGTCCCAGCCGAGCTCCTGGACGACCATGCCGGTGGTGAAGCCGAGGCGGTCAGCCGGGCCGGTCTGGGTGGTCCCGCCACCCGCGGTCGAGCTCACGAGGACTCCTCCATGGTTCATCTCGACACTGCCTGCGCACTGCCGGGTGGACGCCCGGCCGGTCGGCCGGACGAGCCGCCGCACCGGTGGTGGCGCGGTCGTGGGCGGTAGTCCATCGGAGAACGGCGCTGTTGTGCAACCTCCTGCGGCGATATCCACACCCGGATGGCTACCCGCGGGTACGCCGTCGCCCGCTCACGGGTGCGCGCGGTGCGTGCAACGATGGGAGCGTGAACGACGAGAAGTCCGGGGGCGCGGCCCAGAGCTCGACGAGGGCGATCCCCTCCGTCATCCACGAGGGCCTCCCCACCCAGCTGCCCGACATCGACCCCGACGAGACGCGCGACTGGCTCGACTCCTTCGACGCGATGCTCGACGAGCGGGGCCGCGACCGCGCCCGCTACGTCATGCTGCGGCTGCTCGAGCGCGCGCGCGAGACCCAGGTCGGCGTCCCGGCGCTGCGCAGCACCGACTACATCAACACGATCCCGCCCGAGCGCGAGCCGTGGTTCCCCGGCGACTACGAGGTCGAGCAGCGCATCCGCGCCTTCCTGCGCTGGAACGCCGCCGTCATGGTCTCCAGCGCCAACCGCAAGGGCCTCGAGGTCGGCGGGCACATCGCGACCTACCAGTCCTCGGCCAGCCTCTACGAGGTCGGCTTCAACCACTTCTTCCGCGGCAAGGACCACCCCGGCGGCGGCGACCAGGTCTTCATCCAGGGTCACGCCTCCCCCGGCATCTACGCCCGCGCCTTCCTCGAGGGCCGGCTGAGCGAGGAGCAGCTCTACCGCTTCCGCCAGGAGGTGCAGCACGGCCCCGGCGCCGGCCTGTCGTCCTACCCCCACCCGCGGCTCATGCCGCAGTTCTGGGAGTTCCCCACCGTCTCGATGGGCCTGACCGCCCTCAACTCGATCTACCAGGCGCGCTTCAACCGCTACCTGCACAACCGCGGCATCAAGGACACCACCCAGCAGAACGTCTACGCCTTCCTCGGCGACGGCGAGATGGCCGAGCCCGAGTCGCTCGGCGCGATCCGC
Source organism: Nocardioides marinquilinus (assembly GCF_039543705.1). NCBI lineage: Bacteria > Bacillati > Actinomycetota > Actinomycetes > Propionibacteriales > Nocardioidaceae > Nocardioides > Nocardioides marinquilinus. The sequence continues at coordinate 13,543 of NZ_BAABKG010000004.1, read as the reverse complement.
GTCGCCGCCCGAGAGGAGCTCGACAACCTCACCTGGGTCGTCAACTGCAACCTGCAGCAGCTCGACGGGCCCGTCACCGGCAACGGCAAGATCATCCAGGAGCTCGAGGCCAACTTCCGCGGCGCGGGTTGGAACGTCATCAAGGTGATCTGGGGCCAGGGCTGGGACGCCCTGCTCGCCCGCGACGTCGACGGCGTCCTGGTCAACCAGATGAACACCACGCCGGACGGCGCCTTCCAGACCTACTCGGTCGAGGACGGCGCCTACGTGCGCGAGAACTTCTTCGGCCCCGACCCGCGGCTGCGCGCCATGGTCGAGCACATGAGCGACGCGCAGATCCAGAAGCTGCCGCGCGGCGGTCACGACTACCGCAAGGTCTTCGCCGCCTTCGACGCCGCCGACAAGCACGTGGGCCAGCCGACGGTGATCCTGGCCAAGACCATCAAGGGCTGGACGATCGACGCCCTCGAGGGCAAGAACGCCACGCACCAGATGAAGAAGCTGACCCCCGACGACCTCAAGCGGTTCCGCGACCGGCTCTACCTGCCGATCTCCGACCGCGACCTCGAGCGCTCCTACGAGGAGACCGGGGCGGCGCCGTTCTTCCACCCCGGCGACGACGCCCCCGAGATCGAGTACATGCGCCACCGGCGCGACGAGCTCGGCGGCTCGCTGCCCCGGCGCGTCGTCCGCAGCAAGCCGCTCAAGCTGCCCGGCGACGCCGTCTACAGCGAGCTGAAGAAGGGCGGCGGCAAGAACAAGGTCGCCACCACGATGGCCGCCGTCCGGCTGCTGCGCGACTGGATGAAGGACCCCGAGATCGGCAAGCGGGTCGTTCCGATCGCGCCCGACGAGTACCGCACCTTCGGCATGGACTCGATGTTCCCGAGCGCCAAGGTCTACAACCCGGGCGGGCAGCAGTACGAGTCGGTCGACCGCAAGCTGCTGCTGAAGTACACCGAGTCCGAGCAGGGCCAGATGCTCCACGAGGGCATCTCCGAGGCCGGCGCCATGGGCTCGGCGATCGCGGCCGGGTCGTCGTACGCCACCCACGGCGAGCCGATGATCCCCTTCTACATCTTCTACTCGATGTTCGGCTTCCAGCGCACCGGCGACTCGGTGTGGGCGATGGCCGACCAGCTGGCGCGCGGCTTCCTCATCGGTGCCACCGCCGGCCGCACCACGCTGACCGGCGAGGGCCTGCAGCACGCCGACGGCCACTCGCCGCTGCTGGCGGCCACCAACCCGGCGGTCGTGCACTACGACCCGGCCTTCGGCTACGAGGTCGCGCACGTGATGCAGTCGGGCCTCGAGCGGATGTACGGCGAGAACGCCGAGGACGTCATCTTCTACGTCACCGTCTACAACGAGCCGGTCGCGCAGCCGGCCGAGCCGGAGGACGTCGACGTCGAGGGCATCCTGCGCGGCGTCCACAAGGTCACTACCGGCGAGGGCGACGGCCCCCGGGTGCAGCTGCTCGCCTCGGGCGTAGGCTACCCGTGGATCAACGACGCCGCCCGGCTGCTCTCCGAGGAGTGGGGCGTGCAGGCCGACACCTGGTCGGTGACGTCGTGGAACGAGCTGGCCCGCGACGCCGTGGCCGCCGAGGACCACAACCTGCTGCACCCCGACGACTCGCCGCGGGTGCCCTACGTGACCACCAAGCTCGACGGCGCCGGCGGCCCCTTCGTCGCGGTCTCCGACTACATGAGCGCGGTGCCGCTGCAGATCGCCCGCTGGGTGCCCGGCGACTACGTGGTGCTCGGCGCCGACGGGTTCGGCTTCGCCGACACCCGGCCCGCCGCGCGCCGCTTCTTCCGCATCGACGCGCAGTCGGTCGTCGTCCGCGCGCTGCAGGCCCTCGCCGACGCCGGCGAGATCGACCCGGCCCTGGTGGCCAAGGCGGCCGCGCAGTACCGCATCGACGACCCCACCGCCGTCAAGGACGTGAAGCAGGAGGGTGGCGACGCCTGACGTCCCGCCACCGTCCCTCACCGCGACCACCGTCGATCCGACGGTGGTCGCGGTGCGTCCGGGCCTGGGCCACACTCAACCCCGTCGCGTCCTGCTTCGTCGGAGCAGGTGAGAGGCCGCACCAGCGGTCTCCGGGATTCCAGGTGGTCGCATGCGGACGACGTCGCACTCCGAGCCGGAGTTCGCCGCGTTCGTGCAGGCCGCCTGGCCGCAGCTGAGGCAGGCCGCCTTCGCGCTCACCGGTGATCGCGACCGGGCGGAGGACCTGCTGCAGACCGTGCTCGTGCGCACCTGCACGAGGTGGGCGCGGGTGCGCCGGGGCGACCCGGTCGCCTACGTCCGGCGCGCGCTGCTCAACGCCTGGATCGACCAGTACCGGCGCCGGCGGGTGATGGCGGAGGACGCCGTCGCCGAGCCGGACGCCGGCGCGGTGGCCGACGAGTCCGAGACGGTCGGCCTGCGGGCCGACCTGGCCCAGCGGCTGGCGGTGCTCTCGGCGCGCGAGCGCACGATGGTCGTCATGCGGCATTACCTCGACCTCCCCGAGGCCGAGGTCGCCGAGGCGATGGGCTGCTCGGTCGGCACGGTCAAGAGCACCTGCTCACGGGCGCTGGCGCGGCTGCGGATCCCGATCGACGAGACCCGAGGGGACCCGAGATGACCACCCACGAGACCGAGGACGCCAGCAGCGCCGGCGCCTTCCGGCGCGAGCTCGACGAGCTCGACACCGGCCTGCCCGCCTCCCCCGACCTCGGTCGGGTCGAGGGCATCGTCCGCCGCCGTCGACGCATCCGCCTCGCCGGGCTGGGCGCGGCGGCCCTCGCCGTCGGCCTCGGCGTCGGCGTGCTCGCGGTCACCGGCGACGGACCCTCGAACGCCACCGACACCACCGACGCGGCGGCCGCACCGGCCCCGCCCGCCGACGCCGCCCCCGAGCCGCAGGCGCCGCAGCTGCCCGTCGTCGACCCCGACGAGCTCGCCGGTCCCGGGTTCGGCGCGCAGCAGCGCGCCGCCGTCGCACGGGTGCTGCCCGGCCTCGAGAAGGGCGGCCAGATGCGCGGTGACCACTACCTGCCGCTCGACGACACCGGCACCTTCCCGATGGCCGTCGAGACGCCGGTGAGCTGGGAGACCTTCTTCAACTGGACGTCGTTCTTCGACGCCCCCGGCAGCTCGCTCCACGTCGACGTCGCCTCGACCCGCGAGTCGCCGACGCCGGTGCAGATCACCGGCTCGCGCGACGCCTGCCGCGCCGACCTCTACCCCTACCGCGCGACCTGCAGCGAGGACGTCGTCGACGGCCGCACGGTCGTGACGAGCGACGGCATCCGCTTCGAGGAGGGCGGCACCTGGTTCCGCCAGGTGGAGGTCTACGGGCCGCAGGGCGAGCGCGACATGGAGGCCAAGGTCGTCGTCTCGGCGTTCAGCGACGCCCGCACGCGCGCGGCCGCCAACCGCACGCTGCCCTCCCTGGACGACCTGCAGCGCCTCGCGCTCGACCCCGACCTCGTGCTGCCCGAGCCGGCGGCCTACCCGGACGAGTTCCCGGAGTAGCGGCGGACCCTCAGGCCCCGGCGGCACCCTCGACGAGACCGAGCGGCGCCGTCACCGCGCCCTGGTCGCCCGAACGCAGCAGCGAGCGCCACCGGGCCCGCGAGTAGACCGCGGGCTGCGTCGTCCGCACGAAGTCGTGCACGATGCGGGCGAAGCGCTCGGGGTGGTCCTTGTGTGGGAAGTGCCCGGCGTCGGGCAGGATCTCGACCCGCGCCTTGGGCGCCAGGAACGCCGCGTTCTCGGCGTGGCGGGCGGGGATGACGCGGTCGTCGGCGCCCCACACGACGGCCATCGGCATCGCGTCGGTCAGGTAGGCGCGGTCGGCCATGGTGACCACCTGGCCGCGCCAGTCGACGACGGCGCGGACGACGTGGCGGATGGCGGTGCGGGTCTGCGGGTCGGCGAAGGAGTCGTAGATGGTGGCGACCTCGTCGAGGTCGCGGGTGGCCTTCAGGCCCGTGGCCCGCAGCGCCTTCAGCCCGATGACGCCGGCGTGGCGCACGCCCGGCAGCGTGAGCGCCCCCATGACCTGGTGGAAGCCGGGGGCGGTGATGGCGCGGATGGCGGGCGAGACCTCGGGGCCGAGGCCACCGGAGGCGACGAGCAGCAGCCGCTCGGTGCGCTCGGGGAACTGGTAGGCGAACTGCATCGCGACGCCGCCGCCGAAGCTGTGGCCGACCACCGTGACCCGGTCGACCCCGAGCACGGTGAGCAGGTCGCGCATGCCGTTGGCGTAGCCACCGACGCTGTAGTCGGCCCGCGGCTTGTCGGAGCGGCCGTGACCGAGCAGGTCGGGCGCGATGACGGTGTGGTGGCGGGCGAGACGGTCGATGACCGGCGTCCAGGTGGTGTGGTCGCAGCCCAGGCCGTGCAGCAGCAGCAGGGCCGGGCCCGACCCCGCCCGCACGAAGGCGCGCCGGTGGCCGTGCACGGTGACGTACTGCACCTCGTGCTCGGACACGCTCGTCCTCCTCCGACGTCGGTCTGTCGTGGTCCGCTCGGATTCAACCACGCGCGCGCTCGTCGCGGGCACGGTCCACAGGGGTGGTCGTGATCCGGACCACTACCGTGGCCCGGGTGGCCCGCCGTCCCCCCAGCTCGCGCGAGCGCGCGGCGACGGCCCTGGTGCGCGCCAGCGGCGCCCTGAGCACCTCGGCCACCAGCCGCATGGATGCCGAGCTGGCCTGGTTCCGCGACCTCGGCGCCCAGGAGCGGGCCTGGGTCGGGCAGATCGTGCAGGCCGGCATCGGGACCTTCGTGGCCTGGTTCCGCGGGGGCACCGAGGACGCCGACGCCGACGCCACCGAGTCGTTCGCGGTGGCCTCCTCGGTCTTCGGGGCGGCACCGCGCGCCCTCGCCGGCACCATCACCCTGCAGCAGACCGTCGACCTGGTGCGCCTGTCGATCGAGGTCGTCGAGAGCGAGATCGACGCCCTGCTCGAGCCGGCCGACGTCGAGCACGTGCGTGCCGCCGTCACCCGCTACGCCCGCGAGGTCGCCTTCGCCACCGCCGAGGTCTACGCCCGCGCCGCCGAGGTGCGCGGCGCCTGGGACGCCCGGCTCGAGGCGCTGGTGGTCGACGCCGTGCTGCGCGCCGAGACCGACGAGACGCTGCTCTCGCGCGCCAGCGCCCTCGGCTGGGCGGCACGCGGCGACGTCGCCGTCGTGCTCGGCACCGTCTCGGAGCGGCGCACGCAGACCGACCTGTTCGACGAGGTGCGGCGGGTGGCGCGCGGCCACGACCTCGACGCCCTCTGCGCCGTGCAGGGCGAGCGGCTCGTCGTCCTGCTCGGCGGCCTGACCGACCCCCGGGCGGCCGGCGCCGCCATCGGCCACCTCTTCGGTGACGGGCCCCTGGTCGTCGGCCCGGTCGCCAGCGACCTGCAGCACGCGCACGTCTCGGCCCGCGCGGCGCTCGCGGCCCACCGGGCGGCCGCCGGCTGGCCCGACGCGCCACGACCGGTGCTCAGCGACGAGCTGCTGCCCGAGCGGGCGGTCTCGGGCGACGGCCACGCCCGGCGCCACCTGGTCGAGGAGGTCTACCAGCCGCTCGACGCCGCGGGCGGTGGCCTGCTCGAGTCGTTGTCGACCTACCTGGGCCGGGGCGGCTCGGTCGAGGGCACCGCCCGGGCGCTGTTCGTGCACCCCAACACCGTGCGCTACCGCATGCGCCGGGTCGCCGAGGTCACCGGCTTCACCCCCAGCGACCCCCGCGACGCGCTGACGCTCCAGGTGGCCCTGGTGCTCGGCCGGCTCTCGGCGCGGCCGTCACGCTGACCGGACGTCGTCCGACCGCTTTTGTGGGGTTCCCACAAGTCGCGCGGGGTGAGTTGGTGCGCGCCGGAGGGGCGCCGCCGTGCCCCGGGGCGGCAGAGTGGCGCTCGTGCTGGTGATCGTCGCTCCCGGTCAGGGAGCCCAGACCCCCGGATTCCTCGCCCCCTGGCTCGAGGACGACGTCTTCGCCTCGCGGCTCCACTGGCTCTCCACCGTGGCCGGGCTCGACCTGGCCAGGCACGGCACCGAGTCCGACGCCGACACGATCCGCGACACCCGGATCGCACAGCCGCTGCTGGTGGCCACGGCTCTGGTGACCTCCCTCGAGCTGTTCCCGCACCCGGCCGACGCGTTCCGCCTCATCGGCGCCGTCGCGGGCCACAGCGTCGGCGAGCTGGCCGCGCTGGCCGGATCCCGGGCCATCACCGCCGAGCAGGCGATGGTGCTCGTGCGCGAGCGGGGCACCGCGATGGCCGACGCCGCCGCGATCACGCCCACCGGCATGACCGCCGTCCTCGGCGGCGACCGCGACGAGGTGCTGGCCACCCTCGAGCGCCACGGCCTCACGCCGGCCAACGACAACGGACCCGGCCAGATCGTGGCCGCCGGCACCACCGAGCAGCTCTCCGCGCTGGCCGACGACCCGCCGGCCAAGGCCCGGCTCATCCCGCTCTCGGTCGCCGGCGCCTTCCACACCGAGCACATGGCGCCCGCCGTGGGGCACATCGCCAAGCTGGCCGTCTCGGTCTCGGTGCACGACCCGCGCATCCCGGTCATCTCCAACCGCGACGGCCAGGTCATCCACGACGGCCGCGAGCTGCTCAAGCGGGTCGTGGGCCAGATCGCCAGCCCCGTGCGGTGGGACCTCTGCCTCGACGCCATGGCCGACCTCGGCGTCACCGGCATCCTCGAGGTGCCGCCGGCCGGCACCCTCACCGGCATCGCGAAGCGCGCGCTCAAGGGCGTCGCGACCTTCGCGCTCAAGACCCCCGACCAGCTCGACGACGCCCGGGCGTTCTGCCTCGAGCACGGTGAGGGCTCGCTGATCGAGACCACGCCCACCTGGCGCATGGTCGTCTCGCCGGCCAAGGGCACCTGGCACCTCGCCGAGCAGCTCAAGGGCACCGGTGCCGACGGCGAGCTGCTCGACGCCGGCACCGAGATCGGTGGCGTGAGCAGCCTGCGCGACACGATCGCGGTCACCGCGGCGCACGGCGGCCAGGTGGTCGAGTGGCTCGTCGAGGACGGCGACCTCGTCTCCCCCGGCCAACCGCTCGTCCGACTGCACCCGGTGGGTGCCGAGTGAGCGCCATCGCCCCGCAGGACGCCGTGGGCTCGCGCCACGCCGCCATCCTCGGTCTCGGCGTCTACCGGCCCTCGATCGTGGTGCCGAACGCCGACGTCGTCGAGGCCATCGACAGCAGCGACGAGTGGATCCAGCAGCGCTCGGGCATCAAGCAGCGTCGCCACGCCGCGCCCGAGGAGTCGGTGCAGCTGATGAGCGTGGCCGCCGCCCGTGACGCGCTCGAGCAGGCCGGCATCGAGGCCCGCCAGGTCGACGCCGTCATCGTCGCCACCGTCACCCACCTGCTGCAGACGCCCGCGCTCGCACCGGCCGTGGCCACCGAGCTCGGGTGCGAGCAGCCCGTCGCCTTCGACATCTCCGCCGCCTGCGCCGGCTTCTGCCACGGCGTCGGCCTCGCCGCCGACATGGTGCGCTCGGGCAGCGCCCGCCACGTGCTCGTGATCGGCGTCGAGCGGCTCTCCGACATCCTCAACCGCCAGGACCGCGGCACCGCGTTCCTGTTCGCCGACGGCGCCGGCGCCGTCGTGATCGGCCCGAGCGAGACCCCGGGCATCGGTCCCACCGTGTGGGGCTCCGACGGCGAGCAGTTCGACCTGATCCGCCAGCGCGAGGACTGGCGCGACGTCGTCGCCTCCGACGACCCGGTGATGCCGCACCTGGTGATGCAGGGCAACGCGGTCTTCCGCTGGGCCTCGTTCACGATGGCCAAGGTCGGCCTGCAGGCCATCGACCGTGCCGGGCTCACCCCCGACGACCTCGACTGCTTCGTGCCCCACCAGGCCAACATGCGCATCACCGACGCGATGGCGCGCGCCATGAAGCTGCCCGAGGGCATCAAGATCGCCCGCGACGTCGCCGAGCAGGGCAACACCTCGGCCGCCTCCATCCCGCTCGCCCTGCACCGCATGGTCGAGGAGGGCGACGCCAGGTCCGGCGACCTCGCCCTGTTCATCGCCTTCGGCGCCGGCCTGGCCTACGCGGCCCAGGTCGTCGTCGTCCCCTGACCCGGTCCGCTCCCGGACCGCACCGACCCGTTCCACCCGACGCTCCACCCACCCACAGGAGAGAAATCGCCATGAGCACCACCGAAGAGATCCGCGCCGACCTCGCCGAGATCGTCAACGAGGTCGCCGGCATCGAGCCCGCTGACGTCCAGCTCGACAAGTCGTTCGTCGACGACCTCGACGTCGACTCGCTCTCCATGGTCGAGGTCGTCGTGGCCGCCGAGGAGAAGTTCGGCGTGACCATCCCCGACGACGAGGTCAAGAACCTCAAGACCGTCGGCGACGCCGTGGCCTACATCGAGCGCGCCCAGAACTGATGGCCTCCCGTTCGGACCGCACGCGCGTCGTCGTCACCGGGCTGGGCGTCACCAGCCCGGTCGGCGGCGACGTGGCCGACACCTGGGAGGCGCTGCTCGCCGGCCGCTCCGGCGTCCGGCGGCTCGACGACGAGCTGGTCGGCGAGCTCCCCGTCAAGATCGGCGCGCCTGCGCTCGTCGACCCCACCGAGGTGCTCGAGCGGGTCAAGGCCCGCCGCCTCGACCGCAGCTCGCAGCTCGCCATGGTCGCCGCGATGGAGGCCTGGCGCGACAGCGGCCTGCAGGCCGCGCAGGAGTCCGACGACCTCGACGGCGACCGCGTCGGCGTGGCGATGGCCACCGGCATCGGCGGCGTCACCACGCTGCTGAGCAACTACGACGCGCTGCTCGAGAAGGGCCCGCGCCGGGTCTCGCCGCTCGCCGTGCCGATGCTGATGGCCAACGGCCCCGCCGCCAACATCAGCCTGTACGTCGGCGCGCGCGCCGCGGTGATCACGCCGGTCTCGGCGTGCGCGTCGGGCAACGAGGCGATCGCCCACGCCGTCGACCAGATCCGGCTCGGCCGGGCCGACGTCGTCGTCGCCGGCGGCACCGAGGCCGCCATCCACCCGCTGCCCATGGCCGCGTTCGGCAACATGATGGCGCTGTCGAAGACCGGCAGCGAGGACGGCGCCGACCCCACCGCGACCAGCCGCCCGTGGGACACCGCCCGCGACGGCTTCGTGCTCGGCGAGGGCGCCGGCTGCCTGGTGCTCGAGTCCGAGGAGCACGCCCGCGCCCGCGGTGCGCGCATCTACGCCGAGGTCTGCGGCGCCGGCGTCACCGCCGACTCCCACGACATCGCGCAGCCCGACCCCGGGGGTCGCGGCGGCACCCGGGCCATCCAGCGGGCGCTGCTGGAGTCCGACATCGACCCGTCGGCCATCAAGCACGTCAACGCGCACGCCACGTCGACGCCGCTGGGCGACATCGCCGAGGGCCTGATGCTGCACGCGACGCTGGGCTCGTCGATCGGCGACGTGGTCGTCACCAGCACCAAGTCGATGACCGGGCACCTGCTCGGCGGCGCCGGCGCGCTCGAGGCCGTCGCCACCGTGCTCGCGCTCCACCACCGGGTCTCGCCGCCGACGATCAACCTCGACGACCAGGACCCGAAGGTCGAGCTCGACATCGCGACCAAGGTCCGCGACCTACCCCAGGGCGACATCGCGGCCCTGAACAACTCCTTCGGCTTCGGCGGCGCGAACGTGGCCGTCGTCTTCGCCAGCGTCTGACCCGTCGATCCGTCCAGGAGCACGCCCGTGACCACCACCGCCGCCCCGGCCAAGCAGAAGCTGCCGCGCGAGCAGGACCCGCGCAACCCCGTCACGCGGCTCACCGCGCTGCTCGACGACGGCAGCCTCGAGCTGATCACCCCCGACGACGACAGCGGCATGCTGGCGGCGGTGGGCACGGTCGACGGCACCCGCGTGGTGGCGTTCTGCTCCGACGCGACCGTCATGGGCGGGGCCATGGGTGACGTCGGCTGCCGGGTCGTGGTCGACGCCTACCACCGCGCCATCACCGACGGGGTGCCGATCATCGGGCTGTGGCACTCCGGCGGGGCGCGGCTGGCCGAGGGCGTGCTCTCGCTGCACGCCGTCGGCCGCATCTTCCAGGTCATGACCCAGGCCTCGGGCGTCATCCCGCAGATCTCCGTGGTGCTCGGCCCCGCGGCCGGCGGCGCGGCCTACGGTCCGGCGCTCACCGACGTGGTCATCCTCGGTCCCGACGGTCGCATCTTCGTCACCGGACCGGACGTCGTCCGCTCGGTGACGGGCGAGGCGGTCGACATGCTGCGCCTCGGCGGTCCCGAGCCCCACGGGCGCCGCTCGGGCGTCGTCCACATCCTCACCGAGTCCGAGGCCGAGGCGCTCGGCCGCGCACGCGCCGTCGCCACGCTGCTCGGCTCGCAGGGCAGCCTCGACGTCGACCAGGTCGAGGACCGCGACCTCGACGCCGCACTGCCCGAGTCGCCCAAGCGGGCCTACGACGTGCACCCGCTGGTCGAGCAGGTGCTCGACGAGGGCACCGGCGTCGAGCTGCACGCCCGCTGGGCGCCGAACATCGTCACCACGCTCGGCCGCTTCGGCGGCCGCACCGTCGGCGTGGTGGCCAACAACCCGCTGCGCCTCGGTGGGTGCCTCGACTCGCTCTCGGCCGAGAAGGCCTCCCGCTTCGTGCGGATGTGCGACGCCTTCGGCGTGCCGCTCATCGTGGTGGTCGACGTGCCGGGCTACCTGCCGGGCGTGGGCCAGGAGTGGGACGGCGTCGTGCGCCGCGGCGCCAAGCTGCTGCACGCCTTCGGGGAGTGCGTCGTGCCGCGGGTGACGCTGGTGACCCGCAAGACCTACGGCGGGGCCTACATCGCCATGAACGCCCGCTCGCTCGGCGCGACCAAGGTCTTCGCCTGGCCCGGGGCGCAGGTCGCCGTCATGGGCGCCGTCGCGGCCGTGCGCATCCTGCACCGCCGCCGGCTGGCCGAGGTCTCCCCCGACATCCGCACCCAGGTCGAGAACGAGCTGGCCGCCGAGCACGAGCGCATCGCGGGCGGCGTCGAGAAGGCCGTCGAGATCGGCGTCGTCGACGAGGTCGTCGAGCCCGCCCACACCCGCAGCGCGATCGCGCGCGCCTTCCACGAGACGGTGCAGCGCGACGGCGTCCGTCGGGGCCGGCACGGGAACATCCCGCTCTGAGCCCCGGCCGGCGCCGTCAGCGCGGCCGGCGCATCCGTAACGCGGGGCGGCCCCGTACGTTGGACCTCTGAGACGCACGTCACGATCCCGACCGCCTCCGGAGGAACCTCATGGCCCGCCGCTGTGCCCGGCTGCTCGTCGTCGTCCTGCTGCTCGGCGGCCTCGCCGTCCTGTCGCCGACCGCACCACCGGCCGCCGGCACCGACTACAAGCCCTACGGGCGCGCGATGGCCCCCGACCAGACGCTCAAGCGCGGCTGCCGCAACTACAAGCTGAGCTGGACGCTCAAGCCGCCCACCGACGAGTGGTCGGCCATCATCACCGTCTACACGCCGCGTGGCCGCAAGGCGGCCGGCATCCTGCTCGACGCGAACGCGCCCGACCCCCTGCGCGGGTCGCGCTGGTTCAAGCTGTGCCGCGCCAGCGTCGTGCCCGGCCGCTGGAAGGTGGGCATGCTGGTCATCTGGAACGACGGACGCGACCGGTACCAGGCACCGGTTGCCCCCACCTACTTCCGCATGCGCCTGCCGCGCTGACGCCGCGGCGCGCGACGTCCCGGCTCACACCACCTGGTGGAGCCAGCGCACCGGGGCGCCGTCGCCGGCGTGCCGGAAGGTCTCGAGCTCGTCGTCCCACGGCTTGCCGAGCAGCTTGTCGATCTCGACCGGCAGCGTGGTCTCGCCGAGGGAGGCCTTGACGGCCGCGGCCTTCAGCCGGTCCTCCGGGATCATGATGTCGCCGTGCAGCCCCACGACGGCGTGGAAGACGCCCAGGTCGGGGGTGTAGGAGTACCGGGATCCCTCGGTCGAGGCGGTCGGCTCCTCGGTGATCTCGAACCGCAGGTGGTTCCACCCGCGCAGCGCGGAGGTCACGGCGGCCGCCGACCCGGTCGGTCCGGTCCAGGACAGCTCGGTGCGATAGCTCGCCGGCTGGGCAGGCTGCGGCGTCCAGACAGGGTTGACGGCCACGCCGAGCACGCCGCCGACGGCCCACTCCACGTGCGGGCACAGCGCGGACGGCGCTGAGTGCACGTAGAGGACGCCTCGGGTGCTGGTGCGGCCCGTGGGGGGGTGGCTCGGGGTGCGAGCGGTCACGACGGTCTCCTTCATCCTCGGCGCGAGCTGCGCCTTCCCCAGCGGGCTCGTTCGTGGACGTCGGTGACGTACGTGGTCTATGAAGTTTGCTGGATCCAGTGTGACGCATGTGGCGCGGTCACACCAGTGGTGCGCCTCAGCTCGGGTCGAGCCGCTTCTCGAGTTCCTCGGCGCGCTGTGCAGCGTCGGTCAACTCGTCGGCGTCGATCGCGTGGGTCCGGTGGAACCAGGTGAGGGCGTCCTGCTCGCGGCCGGCCTCGACGAGCGCGTCGGCGTAGGCGTAGCGAAGGCGCACCACCCACGGCGAGCGGTCCTTGCTGGCGAGCGGGGCGCGCTCGAGCGTGCGCAGCGCAGCGTCAACCTGCCCCAGGTCACGCCGGGCGCCGGCCTCCACCAGGGTCATCTCCGCCTTGGCGGGCGCCGAGAACGAGGCGATCGCGGGGCTCTGGGCCAGCTTGAGGGCCTGCTGGGCATTACCCAGGGCACGGTGGCAGTCCGCCATGATCGGCAGATAGGCCGTGGCACCGTTCATCCGCTTCGCCGCGCGCAGCTCGGCGAGCGCCTCGGCGTAGTGGCCGGCCGCGTAGGCCGCCTCCCCCGCCGCCTCGCGGACGACGGCCAACCGCGGCGCGCGGGCGCGGGCAGCCAGCGCGTGGCGGTAGGCCGTCTCGGGGTCGTCGTCGATCATCATGCCGGCGGCCGCGAGGTGCTTGGCGATGCGTGCCGCGAGCTTCTCGGGCAGCCCCTTGAGCTGGTTGCTGATCGAGCGGTCGATCTCACCGCCGGTGATCTCCGGCGGCAGCGGCGGACCGTCGTAGACGGCCTGCTCGACGGTGCGCTCGACGGGCTCCTTGTCGGCGGGCCGCTTCCAGTCGCCCTTGCGCGGCGCGCGCTTGTCGTCCGTCCGGCCGCCGGCCCGGCCGGTCGGCTTGCCGCCCGACCGCCCGCCGCTGGCCGGCTTGCCGCCGCGGCCCCGTTGGTCGGACGCGGGTCCACGGCGTCCAGACGACGAGCCGCCGCGCGGGTTCGCGCCACCGCGTCGTTGGTCAGCCACTGTGAGTCACCCTCTTCTGTTTGGTACGTCCCCGGTCCGTCGCTCGGGCCCTGGGGACATCATCGCAAATGCAAGTAGAGGCCACCTTGCGGTGGCCCCTACTTGGAATGTTTGTCCGGCGGCGTCCTACTCTCCCACAATCTTTCGGTTGCAGTACCATCGGCGCTGGCAGGCTTAACTTCCGGGTTCGGTATGGGACCGGGTGTTTCCCTGCCGCTGTGGCCGCCGTAA
>NZ_BAABKG010000003.1:0-899328 GCF_039543705.1 Nocardioides marinquilinus | reverse complement strand
TCCTAAGACCGCTTGGCCTCCGACTTGCCCCGGTCGCGCCCCCCGCCCAGCCCGCCCAGCCCGCCGCGCCGGCCACCCCGGCCGCGCCCGAGCCGCCGGCCGTGCAGGCCGGTGGCCCCACGCCGAAGGCGCCCGCGCCGCGACCGGTCGGTCGCCCCGGCGCGCCGCGCCCCGGCAACAACCCGTTCGCCCCGAGCCAGGGCATGGGACGTCGTCCCGCCGCCCCGCGGCCCGAGCCCGAGACCGACGGCGGCGACAACCGTCCGCCGCGGCCGCCGGCCGGCCGTGACGGCGCCCCGCCCCGCCCGGGCATGCCTCGCCCGAACCCGGCGATGATGCCGAAGTCCCCGGCCGCCTTCGGCCGTGGTCCGGGCGGTGCGCCCGGTCGTCCCGGCGCCCCCGGTCGCGGTGGCGCCCCGGGTCGTCCCGGTGCTCCCGGTCGCGGTGGCGCTCCCGGTGGCGGTCGCCCCGGCGGCGGCTTCGGGCCCAGCGGTGGCGGTCGCCCCGGCGGCGGTCGTCCCGGCCAGCGCGGCCAGACCCAGGGTGCGTTCGGCCGTCCCGGCGGCCCCTCGCGCCGTGGCCGCAAGTCGAAGCGGGCGCGTCGTCAGGAGTTCGAGGCCATGGAGGCCCCGACCCTGGGCGGCATGCGCGTCCGCAAGGGCAACGGCGAGACCGTCCGCCTGGCGCGCGGCGCCTCGCTGACCGACTTCGCCGAGAAGGTCGGCGTCGACGCCGCCCAGCTCGTGCAGATGCTGTTCCACCTCGGCGAGATGGTGACGGCGACCGAGTCGGTCAACGACGCCACGCTCGAGCTGCTCGGCGAGGAGCTCAACTACAACATCGAGATCGTCTCGCCCGAGGACGAGGACCGCGAGCTGCTCGAGTCCTTCGACCTCGAGTTCGGCTCCGACGAGGGCGACGAGTCCGACCTGACCATCCGGCCCCCGGTCGTCACGGTCATGGGTCACGTCGACCACGGAAAGACCAAGCTCCTCGACGCGCTGCGCAACGCCAACGTCGTCGACAAGGAGGCCGGCGGCATCACCCAGCACATCGGTGCCTACCAGGTCCACACCGACGTCGACGGCGACGACCGCCGCATCACCTTCATCGACACCCCGGGTCACGAGGCGTTCACCGCCATGCGTGCCCGCGGCTCGAAGAGCTCCGACATCGCGGTGCTCGTGGTGGCGGCCGACGACGGCGTGATGCCGCAGACGGTCGAGGCGCTCAACCACGCCAAGGCGGCCGAGGTGCCGATCGTGGTGGCGGTCAACAAGATCGACAAGCCCGACGCCGACCCGACCAAGGTGCGCGGCCAGCTCACCGAGTACGGCCTGGTGCCCGAGGAGTACGGCGGCGACACGATGTTCGTCGACGTCTCGGCCAAGTCCGAGCTGAACCTCGACCGGCTGCTCGAGGCCATCGTCCTCACCGCCGACGCCTCGCTCGACCTGCGGGCCAACGCCTCGCAGGACGCGCAGGGCCTGGTCGTCGAGGCGCACCTCGACCGCGGCCGCGGCCCCGTGGCCACGATCCTGGTGCAGCGCGGCACGCTGCGCGTCGGCGACTCGATCGTCGCCGGCCCGGCCCACGGCCGGGTGCGCGCCATGATCGACGAGTACGGCAACGAGATCGTCGAGGCCGACCCGGCCCGTCCGGCGATGGTGCTCGGTCTGTCCGCCGTCCCCGGCGCCGGCCAGAACTTCCTGGTCGTCGACGACGACCGGATGGCGCGCCAGATCGCCGAGAAGCGCGAGGCCCGCGAGCGGGCGGCCATGCAGGCCAAGCGCCGCGTCCGTCGCACGCTCGAGGACGTCTTCGCCTCGATGGAGAAGGGTGCGGAGAGCCAGGAGCTCAACCTCATCCTGAAGGGCGACGTGTCCGGTTCGGTGGAGGCCCTCGAGGACGCTCTCGCCCAGCTCGACGTCGGCGACAACATCGGCATCCGCGTCATCGACCGCGGTGTCGGTGCGATCACCGAGACCAACGTCGACCTGGCCGCCGCGTCCGACGCCATCATCATCGGCTTCAACGTGCGCCCGCAGGGCAAGGCCACCGAGCTCGCCGAGCGCGAGGGCGTCGAGATCCGCTACTACACGGTCATCTACCAGGTGATCGACGAGATCGAGGCGGCCCTCAAGGGCATGCTCAAGCCGGAGTACGAGGAGGCGACCCTCGGCCAGGCCGAGATCCGCGCCATCTTCCGCAGCTCCAAGATCGGCAACATCGCCGGTTGCATGGTCACCAGCGGCACCATCCGCCGCAACGCCAAGGTGCGCCTGATCCGCGACGGGAACGTGGTGGCCGACAACCTCGACCTCGCCTCGCTCAAGCGCGAGAAGGACGACGCTTCCGAGGTCCGCGAGGGCTTCGAGTGCGGTCTGGTGCTGCGCAACTTCAGCGACATCAAGGAGGGCGACGTCGTCGAGGCGTTCGAGATGCGCGAGATCCCGCGGGCCTGACGGCCCTCCGGCTGCGCCGCCGGGGCTTTCGCCCCGGCGGCTACGCCGCCGAAGGCGTCGAGCTCGCTTCGCTCGCCGCTCCTCTGTTCCGCCGAACCAGGCGGGCCGGATGCGCTCGTTCCTCGCGGATCCGGCCCGCGGTTCGGCGGGCTCGCTCGTTCCTCGCGAGCACCAGTCAGGTCCTAGTGCGCCGCGGGCCGGGTCGGTTCACGGCGGTGACGCCGTCATGGAAGGGTTCACAGCATGAGCAGTCCGCGGGTGCGCAAGATCGCCGACCGGATCCAGGTGATCGTGGCCGAGATGCTCGAGCGACGGGTCAAGGACCCGCGCCTCGGGTTCATCACCGTCACCGACGTCCGGCTGACCGGCGACGCGCAGCAGGCGACGATCTTCTACACCGTCCTCGGTGCGGCCGGCGGCGTGCTGGACGACGAGGCGCAGCGGGCCAGCACGGCGGCCGCGCTCGAGTCGGCCAAGGGGCTGCTGCGCTCCGAGGTCGCCAAGCAGCTCGGCATGCGCCACGCCCCGTCGCTGGCCTTCGTGCCCGACGCGCTGCCCGAGACCGCCAAGGTCGTCGACGACGCGCTCGAGCGCGCCCGTCGCGCCGACGAGGCGCTGGCCGCGGCCCGCGAGGGGGCGGCGTACGCCGGCGAGACCGACCCCTACAAGAAGCCGCGCGAGGTCGAGCCCGACGACGCCGCCGACGACGACGCCGCCGCCGACGACGACGACGCCGACGCCGCCGACGACGACGACGCCGGGCAGGACGACCCGGCCCGGGCGTGAGCGCCACGCCGGTGCGGCCGGGCCTCGTCGTCGTCGACAAGCCGACCGGGCCGACGTCCCACGACGTCGTCGCGCGGGTGCGCCGGCTCGCCGGCACCCGCAAGGTCGGTCACGCCGGCACGCTCGACCCGATGGCCACCGGCGTGCTGGTGCTCGGCGTCGACCGGGCCACCCGGCTGCTCGGGCACCTCACGCTGAGCGAGAAGGCCTACGAGGCGACCATCCGGCTCGGTGAGACCACGACCACCGACGACGCCGAGGGCGAGACCACCGCGAGCGCCCCGGTCGACCACCTCACCGACGAGGCGGTGCGCGAGGCGCTGGCCGCCCAGGTCGGCGAGATCCAGCAGCGGCCCTCGGCCGTCTCGGCCGTCAAGGTCGACGGACGCCGCGCCTACCAGCGCGTGCGCGACGGCGAGGACGTCGTCCTCGAGCCGCGCACGGTCACCGTGCACGAGCTCACCGTCCTCGAGCTCGCGCTGCCCGACGTGCGGGTGCGGGTGCGCTGCTCGAGCGGCACCTACATCCGCGCCATCGCCCGCGACGCCGGGGCCCTGCTCGGCGTCGGCGGCCACCTGACCGCGCTGCGGCGCACCGCCGTCGGCCCCTTCCTCGACGCCGAGGCGCGCACCCTCGACGACCTCGCCGACGACTTCGGCGTCGTCCCGCTCGGCGACGCCGCCCGGCGCTGCTTCCCGGCCGTCGAGCTGTCCGCCGACGAGGCCGTCGACGTCCGCCACGGACGACGGCTGGCCCGGCCGCTCGACGCCGTCAGCGCCGTCTTCGACCCCGACGGCGAGTTCCTGGCGCTCTACGGTCCCGCCCCCGAGGGCTCGCGCGCGGTCGCCGTCCTGGTCTGAGGCCCGGCCGCACCAGCGCCCGACCGGCGCAGGTCTGGACCGAGCACCTCCGGGGTCTCCCGCTGCGGCCCGCGTGGCCCTACGCTCGCTCGCGCGGAGGGAGCCGTGATGGGGGACACGCACGCCGGGCGCCCGGTCGTGCCCGACGAGGGGTACGACCCGCTCGGGCGCGCGGTCGAGAGCGACGACCCCCGGGTGGCCGCCGTGCTCGACGTGCTCGCCGGCGCCGCGCGCGCCGACGTCGCCCGGCGCCTCGCGGTCGACGAGGCGCGTCTCGCCCAGTGGGTGGGGGCCTTCGTCGAGGCCGGCGCCGCCCGGCTCGCCGAGCGCTCGGCGGGCACCCGGGCGCGGCGGCACGACCGGTTCCTGTCGACGTTCATGCACGCCCTGCGCGCCCAGCTGGCGATGGCGCAGATGTGGGTCGAGCTGCTGGGTGACGCGGCGACGCCGTCCGCCGACGTCGCGGGGCACCTGCAGGACGCGCTCGGCCGGCTCGACGCCACCGCGCACGACGTCGAGCTGATCACCGCGGCGCTGCTGGGCCGGCTGCGTCCGGCGCCGCGCGCGGTCGGCCTGCCCGCGCTCGTCGCCGGGCTCTCGCCGGCACCCACGCTCGACGCGGCGACGGCCGGCGTGCGGCTCGTGGTCGACCCCGCGCTGTTCGCGCGGGTGCTGCGCGACCTGTGGCAGACCGCCCACACGGTGGGCCCCCGGCCCGAGGGGGTCGGGCTCGAGGCCGACGCGGGGGAGCGGTGGGTCGAGCTGCGCGTCGTCCGCACCGGGCCGCCGGTCGACGAGGCGGTGCTGGCAGCGGTCTTCGAGCCCTTCGACCGTGAGTCGGACGACGCGAGCGTCACCGTCGGTCTCTACCTCGCCCGGGCGCTGGCGGCGGTGCACGACGCGACGGTGGTGGTGCGGCAGGAGCGGGTGCGCACGGTGCTCGCCGTGCGGGTGCCCACCGGGCGCGCGTCGGCGGGCTGAGCGCGTCACTATCCTCGAGTGGTGCAGACGGTGCAGATCTGGCGCGACGTCGCCGACGTGCCCGCCGACCTCGGGGCGTCGGTGGTCACGGTGGGCAACTTCGACGGCGTGCACCGCGGCCACCGCGTCGTGGTCGCCCGCGCCCGCGCCCGGGCCGACGAGCTCGGTCTGCCGCTGGTGCTGGTGACCTTCGACCCCCACCCGATGTCGGTGCTGCGGCCCGACCACGCGCCGTCGATGCTGACCACGGTCGAGGAGCGCGCGGCGCTGCTCGCCGACGCCGGTGTCGACCACGTGCTCGCGGTGCCCTTCGACCTCGACGTCGCCGCGTGGACGCCGCAGGAGTTCGTCGACCGGGTGCTGGTCGCCGTGCTGCACGCCCGGGCCGTCGTGGTCGGCGCCAACTTCCGCTTCGGCCACCGCGCCGCGGGCGACGTCGCCTTCCTGCGCGAGGCGGGCCGCGTCGCCGGGTTCGAGGCCGAGGGCGTCGAGCTGGACGGCGGCCCGCAGGTCTGGTCGTCGACCTACGTGCGCACCTGCCTGGCCGCCGGAGACGTCGCCGGCGCCGCCGAGGCCCTGGGCCGGCCGTTCGCGGTGCGTGGCGTCGTCGTCCGCGGCGACCAGCGTGGTCGCGAGCTCGGCTACCCGACCGCCAACGTGCCCACCGACGGGCTGACGGCCGCGCCGGCCGACGGCGTCTACGCCGGCCGCCTGCGGCGTCTCGACACCGGCGAGGTGCACCCCGCCGCGATCAGCGTCGGCACCAACCCGACCTTCCACGGTGAGCGCGAGCGACGCGTCGAGAGCTACGTGCTCGACCGCGACGACCTCGAGCTCTACGGCGTCGAGGTCGAGGTCGAGTTCGTCGAGCGGCTGCGCGGCATGGTGGCCTTCGACGGCGTCGAGGCGCTGCTGGTGCAGATGGCCGACGACGTCCGCCGCGCCCGGGAGCTGCTCGGTGGCTGACGGGGTCGCGGACGGCGCCGACCCGTCGTCCGGCCCCTACCGCAACCCGGCCGCGGTCGCCGAGGCCGAGCGCTGGTTCCTCTCCCACGGGCTGTCGTACTTCGTGCCCTCGGTGCGCGCCTCGGTGCGCGAGGGGCTCACGCCGCGGCGGTTCGTGCCGCCGATGCTGCTGGTGGTGCTGCTCGCCGTGGTGGTCGCCGGTCTCGTCGTCTGGCTGGTGGGCGAGGGGACGGCGGCCCCCGCGGTGCTGGCCACCGTCGCCGGCGCCGGCGCGCTGGTCTACGCCCTCACCGCCCTCAAGGCCCGGCCGATCGTGGTGTGGGCGCTCGGGCGCACCTTCGGCAGCCTGCGGCTGCTGGTGCCGATGGTCAGCCGCGCGCTGCCGCTGCTGCTGGTCTTCGTGACCTTCCTGTTCATCAACGCCGAGGCCTGGCAGATGACGGCCAACCTGCAGCCCGGCATCCTCTGGACCACGGTGCTGCTCATCACCGGCCTCGCGGTGGTCTTCCTGATGGTGCGGCTGCCCGAGGAGGTCGACCGCGTCGACGACGTCGTCGACGAGGCGTTCGTGCTGCGCTCCACGCAGGGCACACCGCTGGCCACCTCGGCCCGCCGCCTCGTCGAGCGCGGGGCCGACCCGGCCGCGCGGGCGCAGGTGACCGGGTTCGACCGCGCCAACCTGATCCTGGTGCTGCTCGTGGTGCAGGTGGGTCAGGTGCTGCTGCTGGCCGTGGCGGTCTTCGCCTTCTTCCTGCTCTTCGGCTCGCTCGTGATGACCCGTGACGTGCAGGACGCCTGGACCGGCGTGCCCGGCGGTGTCGACAGCCTGCCGTTCCTGCCGAACGCCTCGGTCGAGCTGCTGCAGGTCTCGCTGTTCCTCGCCGCGTTCTCGGGCCTGTACTTCACCGTCTCGGCCGTCACCGACGACACCTACCGCAGCCAGTTCTTCGCCGCCGTCACCGACGAGCTCGAGCGCGCCGTCGGCATGCGCGCGGTCTACCTGACGCTGCGCGACGCCGAGGCCTCGGCCCCGACCTGAGCGGGCCGGGTCAGCGGCGGACGACGTCCTGCAGGTGCCCGAAGGCGACCAGCCGGTCGTCGGTGTGGAACAGCTCGGCGCACGTGGTGAGCGTGATCAGCCGTCGCTGGTCGGGCGCGGGGCCGACCCCGCCGTCGGGGTTGACCGGGTCGGAGCCGACGACCCAGCCGGCCGTGAACGGCACCCGCAGGTCGTCGCCGCCGGTGTCGAGCACGTAGGTGTAGACCGCGTCGCGGGTCTCGACCACGATCTCGTCGCCGGGCTGCAGGTCGGGCATGTCGCGCAGCGGCTCGCCGTGGGTGACGCGGTGGCCCGAGAGCGCGTAGTTGCCGACCTCGCCGGGCCCAGCGGAGTCGGCGAAGTGCCCCATGCCGGAGGCGAGGACGTCGTCCGAGACGCCCTCGAGGATCGGCACCGCGAAGTCGTCGCCGAACGCCGGCACCCGCAGGATCGCGGTGGCCGTGCCGTGGTCGGTCTCGACCTCGGCGCGCGCCCGGTCGGGCGGCTGCGACCACTCCCGCTCGAGCGTCTCGACGGTCTCGGCGTGCCGCTGCTGGGCCACCCAGGTGGTGCCGTAGAGCTGCCAGCCCACCCACCCGAGCAGCCCGAGCCCGGCCAGCACCAGCCCGAGCCCGGTCCAGAACGCCCACCGCCGGCGACGCCGGGGCGGCGCCGGCGCCGCCTCGCGCGCGCCGTCCTGGACATCGGTCACCGGCCCAGTGTCGCACCGGCGCCGCGGTCGTTCCCGACGAACGCCCCGGAGGTCTCGGGGCTCGTCGCCAGGGCTCCTCGTACCTCGACCATCGTCATCGTCGACCTTCCTCCGACGGTGGTCGAGGTGCGAGGCCGGCCACGGCCGAGCCTCGAGAGCCCGCACCGGCCACCGACCGCGCGGGCCGACCCGCCGGGGTGCAATGTCGAGCAAGTCGATGATGTTACGTTCCCCTACATGTCCGACGCTCCCCAGCTCACCCGTCGTGCCCTCGTGGGCGGGGCGGTGGCGGCCACCGGTGCCGCGACCGCCGTCACCGTGATCGGGGCGCCGCCGGCGCCCGCCGGCGCGCCCGAGATCCTCAAGCCGCTGCCACCGCGGCGGTTCGTCGACTTCGGCACCAACGCCGAGATGCGCTGGAGCTCGGTCGACCCGACGCGCTACCTCACGGCCCAGCGCGACCTGTTCGTGCGCAACCACACCGCCACCCCGCGCATCGACCGCGCCGACTACGAGCTGCGGGTCTTCGGCGACGGCCTCGAGCGGCCGCGCACCCGCGGGCGCGGCGTCCGCCTGACGCTGCGCGACCTGCAGGCCATGCCGACCACCACGGTCACCACGGTGCACGAGTGCACCGGCAACGGCCGCTCGTTCTTCGAGACCCAGCAGGGCCAGGACGTCAGCGGCACGTCGTGGACGCTCGGCGCCGTCGGCGCCGTCCGCTGGGAGGGCGTGCGGCTGGCCACCGTGCTGCGCCGCATCGGCCTGGCCGACGGCGTCCGCCGCGGCGGCACGGTCATGGCCACCGGCCTCGACGACCCCTACGAGTCCGACGGCGTCGACTACGGCCGGGTGCGCCGTCCCTTCCCGGTCTCGAAGGCCCTCGACGACGCGCTGCTCGTCTGGGGCGCCAACGGCCATCCGCTGCTGCCCGACCACGGCTACCCGCTGCGGCTCGTGCTGCCCGGCTGGGTGGGCATCGCCAGCATCAAGTGGCTCGGCTCGCTCGAGGTCAGCCGCGGCCGCCTCACCTCGCCGTGGAACACGACCTTCTACCGCATGACCGGCGGCGACTACCCCGAGGGCTCGCCCGCCCTCACGGTCAACCCGGTGCGCTCCGCGTGGGAGCTGCCCTGGGGTGCCGCGCTGGACGCCGGCCGCGACGTCACGCTGACCGGTCGGTCGTGGAGCGGGGCCGCGCCCATCCGCTCGGTGGCCGTCAGCCTCGACGGCGGCGACACCTGGCGCTCGGCACGGCTGCGGCCCGACCGCCGTGACCCGTGGAAGCGCGGCGGCTGGACCCGCTGGTCGGTGCGCTGGCCCCGGCCGCGCGCGGGGGAGCGCGTGCTGCTGGCCCGCGCCACCGACGCGCTCGGACGCCGCCAGCCCGACGTCACGCCCTACAACGACAGCGGCTACTTCTTCGACGCCGTGGTGCGCCACCCCGTCACCGTCGCGTGAGCGGCGTCGTGGGCTGACCGCCCGGGGGAGCGGGCTGCAGCGTCCCGCCTAGGGTGGGTGCAGGCCCGGATGCGACGACCCCACACCACGGAGGAGCCCCCACGATGACGGTGTCCCTGAACAAGGGCGGCAATGTCAGCCTGACCAAGATGGCCCCCAGCCTGACCGCGGTCGCCGTCGGTCTGGGCTGGGACGTGCGGTTGACCTCGGGTGCCGACTTCGACCTCGACGCCAGCGCCCTCGTCTGCGGCGAGAGCGGCCGCGTCGTCGACGACCAGCACTTCGTCTTCTACAACAACCTGCGCTCGCCCGACGGCACCGTCGTCCACACCGGCGACAACCTCACCGGCGAGGGCGACGGCGACGACGAGTCGATCAACGTCGACCTCGCCGGCATGCCCGCGTCGGTGCAGAAGATCGTCTTCCCGGTCTCCATCCACGACGCCGACGCCCGGCGGCAGTCGTTCGGCCAGGTCACCAACGCCTTCATCCGCGTCGTCGACCAGGCCACCGGCGTCGAGCTGGCCCGCTACGACCTCACCGAGGACGCCTCGAGCGAGACCGCCATGCTGTTCGGCGAGCTCTACCGCCGCGGTGAGGAGTGGAAGTTCCGCGCCATCGGGCAGGGCTACGCCTCCGGCCTGGCCGGCATCGCGCGCGACTACGGCGTCAACGTCGGCTGAGACCCGCCCGCGCGTCGACCGTCCGGGCCAGCCCGAAGGGGTGGCGCCTGACCCGGATGCGCGCCCGAGCGGGCCGGCGTGACCAGGCCCCCGGGGGCTCCGTCGGGCCATGGGACGGACACCGTCCGCGGCATAGCGTGAGGGGGCCGGAGAACCTCGCAGCCCGCCGACCAAGGCGGCCTCGTCCCCGGTGGATCCACGAGCTGATCGGCCGGGACCCTCATGTGCGAGGTCCGCTCCACCACTCCTACCGTCCCGGGCGCTCCGGCGACCACGCGCGAGCTGGCGCTCGACGGTGACCTCGACGTCTTCCTCGCCGCGCGCCTGTGCCGCGAGCTGCGGCGGCTCGCTGCCGGCGGGGCCGACCACGTGCGCGTCGACCTCTCTGGGGTCGCGTGGGCCAACGCCTCGGCGCTGCGCCACCTCGCCCTCGCCCGGCGCGAGCTGCTGGCCGGCTCGGGGCTCGTCGTGGACGTCGTCCGCCCCAGCCCGGCCGTCGTGCGGGTGGGTGGGTGGACCCGGTTGACCGGCGTCCTCGGCTGCGGCGTCGCCTGAGCGAGCCCACCCCTGGCCGGGGGGCCTGCCCCGGCCGACTCCGGACCGTGGCCGTGCGGAGATGCCGAGTGCTGGTGCGTCCTTTGTAGGGTGTGCTCGCACCGACCCGAACCCCGAACCCCCGGAGGATCCACGATGGTTGTCAGCTTGTCGAAGGGCGGAAACGTCTCCCTCACCAAGGAGGCCGGACCCGCAGGCCTGAACAAGGTCATGGTCGGTCTCGGGTGGGACGTGCGCACCACGACCGGGCAGGACTTCGACCTCGACGCCTCGGGCCTGATGTGCGGCACCGAGGGCAAGGTCGTCTCCGACCAGCACTTCATCTTCTACAACAACCTCACCTCGCCCGACGGCAACGTGGTCCACCAGGGCGACAACCGCACCGGCGAGGGCGAGGGCGACGACGAGGTCGTCGACGTGAACCTCGCCGGCATGGGCGCCGACGTCGACAAGGTCGTCTTCGTGGTCTCGATCGACCAGGCCGACGCCCGCGGCCAGAACTTCGGCCAGGTGACCGGCGCGTTCATCCGCGTCGTCAACAGCGACAACGGCACCGAGCTCGCCCGCTACGACCTCTCCGAGGACGCCTCCAGCGAGACCGCGATGGTCTTCGGCGAGATCTACCGCAACGGCGAGGAGTGGAAGTTCCGCGCCATCGGCCAGGGCTACGCCTCCGGCCTCGCGGGCATCGTGCGTGACTACGGCGTCAACCTCTGACGCTGTCCTGAACCACCGGGCCCGGCCCGACGACCCCGACCCGGCGTCGCCGGGCCGGCCCGCCCCTCCCTAGAAAGCAACGCGCGTGCAGCTGCTCAAGACCCTGCGGTGGTCCTTCGTGATCACCATCATCGGCCTCATCGCCGCCTACCTGTACGGCGGCGCGACCGGGCTCGCGGTCACCGCCATCCTGATCGTCCTCGAGGTCTCGCTGTCCTTCGACAACGCCGTGGTCAACGCCAAGGTGCTGGTGCGGATGTCGGAGTTCTGGGTCAAGATGTTCCTGACCGTCGGCATCATCATCGCCGTCTTCGGCATGCGCCTGATCTTCCCGCTGGTGATCGTCTTCGTCACCGCGGGCCTCTCGCCGGTCGAGGCGTGGCAGCTGGCGCTCGAGAAGGGCGACCCGCACGTCGAGGGCACCTACGGCTGGTACCTCGAGGAGGCACGCCCCCTCATCGCGGCCTTCGGCGGCATGTTCCTGTTGATGATCTTCCTCGACTTCGTCTTCGACGACGAGAAGGAGCACCACTGGATCGCGCCGGTCGAGAAGGCCTTCAAGAAGGCCGCCGCGTTCCCGGCCATCTCGCCGGCCATCGGTCTGATCGTGCTGTTCATCTTCGGCACGATCTTCGAGGAGTACCGCGCCGACATGCTCTACGCCGGCGTCATGGGCATCGTCCTGTACCTGGTGGTCGGCGGCCTGGGCGACTTCTTCGACGGCGGCTTCGACGACGACGACGACAGCGAGGAGGCGCAGGCCGCCCGCGCCAAGGGCGAGGTGGCCAAGGCCACGGGCAAGGCGGCGTTCTCGCTGTTCCTCTACCTCGAGCTGCTCGACGCCTCGTTCAGCTTCGACGGCGTCATCGGCGCCTTCGCGATCACCTCCGACCCGATCATCATCGCGATCGGTCTGGGCGTGGGTGCGTTCTACGTCCGCTCGATCACCATCCACCTGGTGCACCAGGGCACGCTGAGCGAGTACGTCTACCTCGAGCACGGCGCCCACTGGGCCATCGCGGCCCTGGCGTTCCTGCTGCTGATCTCGCCGGGCTACCACGCCCCCGAGGTCGTCATCGGCCTGATCGGCGTCGGCTTCATCGCCGCGGCGGTGTGGTCGAGCCGGCGCTACAACGCCGCGCACGCCGACGAGGACCACTCGCTCCACGTCTAGCCCGTCCGCTCCGTCGCACCCCGGCCGTCGCTCCCCGAGCGGCGGGCCGGTGTCGTCGGCGACCGTCGGCGACGTCACCCGGGGGCGCACGACTGGCGCGTGGCACACGAGGGCACCCTCGTAACATGAGACGCGTGTCGTCCCGCGTCCCCGCCTCGCAGCGCGAGGCGACGCAGCGGGCCCTCGACCAGTTCATGGAGGACTTCCGCCACCTCGACAGCTCGCAGCGCGCGCTGCGCGGCATGGTCGACAGCTTCCGGGCCTACCTGCCCGACCGGGCGGCGTCGTCCGGGCTCGTGCCTCGCTTCCGGGTGCTCGACCAGCAGGCCGAGGAGCTGATCGGGGAGTACCTGCGCACCCTCGACGCGCACCCCTTCGGCGACGACCTGGACCTCGCCCGCCTCGGTGCCGCGCACCGCGCCTACGCCGACGTCGGTCCGCGGATGGCGAAGCTGGCCGACGAGATGGACCAGGTGGTGCTCGACTACGACGCCGAGCTGACCCGCATCGGCCAGCAGGTGCAGCGCGGCCGGCACCTCAAGGACGACGCCACCGCCTTCACCAAGCGGGTCGCCGACGCCGCGGGGTCGCTGCGCACCAGCGGGCTGGAGGTGCCCGAGCTCAACGGCCTGCTCGCCCGCACCCGCGCCGCCGCGACCACCGCCAGCGAGTGGGAGCCCGAGCGGGGCTTCGAGGTGCTCGAGCAGGCCGTGCGCGAGCTCGACGGGCTCGCCGGGCAGGCCGAGGCCCTCGCCGCCGACTACCCGCAGCGCGTCGCCAAGGCGCAGACGCGTCGCGCCTCGCTGCGCACCGTCGCCGAGGGCATCGAGTCCCGCGCCGCGAAGGTGCCCGACGACCTCGCCACCCTGCGCCGCGAGTTCAGCATGGGCAACTGGCGCGACCTCGACGACTCCGACGACGCCGTCACCGCCGCCCTCGACCGCGCCCGCGCCGCCCTGGCCGAGTTCGACCGGCTCGTGGCCGCGGACGCCGAGTGGTCGCGGCCCCTGCAGCTGCTCGACGAGGCCCGGGGCCAGCTGGACGTCGCCAAGGCCGGTGTCGACGCGCCGCACGAGCGGCTGCAGCGGCTGCGCGCGATCAAGGCCGACCCGGAGGACCTGATGCGCAAGGTCCGCTTCCGGCTGCGCGACGCCCAGCTGCTGGTGACCAACAACCGCAAGCCCGGGGGCGAGGGCGTCAGCCGCGAGCTCGACGCGCTCGCCGTCCGGCTCGACGCCCTGCGCAGGGCCTTCGACGCCGTCCACCCCGACTACTGGGCGGCCGCCCAGGAGGCGGAGCGGATGCAGGAGACCATCCGAGCCGCCGTGGAGCGCTTCCGCGGCCTCTGACGCGTCCGGCCCGGCCTGCCCCGGGCGGGGCCGGCCGAGCCGACGAAACTGCGGGTTGTGCGACGAACCTTCGTCGCAGAACCGGCAGTTTCACCACTTACGTGGTGAAACTGCCGTCGGGATCAGAGCGTGACACCGTAGTTGCTGATGATGCCCTGCAGGCCCGAGGCGTAGCCCTGACCGATGGCGCGGAACTTCCACTCGGCGCCGTTGCGGTACAGCTCGCCGAAGACCATGGCGGTCTCGGTGGAGGCGTCCTCGCTGAGGTCGTAGCGGGCGAGCTCCTCGTCGTTGGCCGTGTCGACGACGCGGATGTAGGCGTTCTTGACCTGGCCGAAGCTCTGGCCGCGGCTGTCGGCGTCGTGGATGGTCACCGAGAAGACGACCTTGTCGGTCTCGGGGGTCAGGCTCGACAGGTCGACCTCGATGGTCTCGTCGTCGCCCGACGCGGCGCCGTCGCGCACGTCGCCCTTGTGGCGCACGGTGCCCTCGGGCGAGGTGAGGTTGTTGTAGAAGATGAAGTGCTGGTCGGAGAGCACCTTCTCGCCCTCGCCGCAGACCAGCGCGGTGGCGTCGAGGTCGAAGTCGGCGCCGTCGGTGGTGCGGGCGTCCCAGCCGAGACCGACGCGCACGGACTGCAGCGACGGGGCCATCTTGGACAGGTTGACGTTGCCGCCCTTGGAGAGTGAGACGGGCATGGGGTGACTCCTTCGACGAGGGGCTGACGTGGACTGACATGGGACTGACGTGGGACTGACGTGCAACTGCGTGTCGCCGGGCCGACGGCCCGGCGGTGCTTGCACGCTACCGGCCCGCCGTGTGCCCGAAACCCGCCCGACCTATCCTGTGCCGGACCACGGACGAGGCAGCCGCGTCCAACCCCCACCCAGCCAGGCAGAGAGGCGGGACGCCGTGCGCCAGTTCCACTTCCTCGACCCCGCCGACCGCGCGCAGCTGTTCTTCCGCGAGCCGCTCGACATCCACCGCGACGACCCGCCCGAGCTGCTGGCCCACGCGCTCGGCGCGACGCTCTACATCCCGGCGACCCGCGACGAGCTGGCCGCCGACGTCCTGCGCGTGGCGCAGCGCGGTGCCACGAGCTGCGTGATCTGCCTCGAGGACGCCATCCCCGACAGCGCCGTCGAGTTCGCCGTCACCCACGTGGCCGAGCAGCTCGCGCAGCTGCACCAGAAGCCCGGCCGCGACGACCTGCCGCTGGTCTTCGTGCGGGTGCGCAGCGTCGACCAGCCCGCCCGGCTCGTGGGGCTGATGGGCGAGGCGGCCGCCGTCATCGACGGCTTCGTGCTGCCGAAGTTCTCCGCCGGCCACGGGCCCGAGTACCTCGCCGCCGTCGCCGGGTGCGAGGCGGTCGTCGGACGCCGCTACCTGGTCATGCCGGTGATCGAGACCCCCGAGGTGATGTACCGCGAGACCCGGGTCGGCGAGCTGCTCGGCATCCGCTCGCTGCTGGCCGAGCACGCCGACCGGGTGCTCGCGGTGCGCATCGGCGCCACCGACATGGCCTCGGTGTTCGCGCTGCGCCGTCCGCGCGACCTGACGATCTACGACGTGCGGCTGATCGCCGGCGCGGTGGCCGACGTCGTCAACGTGCTCGGGCGCCCCGGAGGCCACGCGATCACCGGCCCGGTGTGGGAGTACTTCACCTCGCCCGACCGGCTCTTCAAGCCGCAGCTGCGCGAGTCGCCGTTCGCGCAGCGCGACGACCGCGAGCTGCGCGCCCGGCTGCTCGCCCGCGACCTCGACGGCCTGATCCGCGAGGTGCTGCTCGACCGCGCCAACGGCCTGATCGGCAAGACCGTCATCCACCCCAGCCACGTGCCCGTCGTCCACGCCCTGTCGGTGGTCAGCCACGAGGAGTACGACGACGCGCTCGGCGTCATGTCGGCCTTCGAGGACGGCGGCGGCGTCTCGCGGTCGAGCTACCGCAACAAGATGAACGAGGCCAACCCGCACCTGGCGTGGGCGCGCCAGCTGCTGCGCCGCGCCGACGTCTTCGGCGTCGCCGCCCCCGACGTCACCTTCGTCGACGTGCTCGCCGCCGCCACCGACGAGGCCCCCCTGTGACCTCCCCGCCGTCGGCGGGCACCTGGACGGGGGAGTGGGTGCACGCGCACGCGGGGCTCGAGCTCGCCGGTGACGCCGGCCTGCCCGACTTGGTCGGCCTGGCCGTGCGCCGCAACCCGCGCCGGCTGCAGCTGGTGGTCTCGAACGTGCTCGCCAAGCACGTGCCCGTCGCGCCCGCCTCGGCCCGCGCCGCCGCCGACCGCCTCGGCGACCTCGTGCTCGAGGCGCTCGACGGCGCCCGTCCCGACCTGGTGCTCGGCTACGCCGAGACCGCGACCGGGCTGGGGCACCTGGTCGCCGACCGCGTCGGCGCGCCCGTGCTGCACTCCACCCGTCGCCCGGGCTGGTCGGCGCTGAGCTTCGAGGAGGAGCACAGCCACGCCACCACCCACCGCCTGCAGCCGGCCGACGAGGGGTGGCTGCGCACCACCGGACCGCTGGTGCTGGTCGACGACGAGCTCACCACCGGTCGCACCCTGCTCAACACCGTGCGCGAGCTGCACGCGGCGTGCCCGCGCGAGGCCTACGTCGTCGCCGCGCTCGTCGACCTGCGACCGGACGCCGCCCGCGCGCTCGTCGACGAGGCCGCGGCCGAGCTGGGCGCGCGCATCGAGGTGGTCGCGCTCGCCCGCGGTGAGGTGCGGGTCGGTGGCGAGCCCGACGCCGCCGTCGCCGCCGCGCTCGACACCGCGCTGCCGCCCCCGCCCGCCCCCCGGGCCGACGAGGTCGCCACCACGGTCACCTGGCCCGCCGACGTCCCCACCGGCGGGCGCCACGGCCTGCGGGCCGCCGATGCCGCCTTCGACGCCGCCGTCGCCGCGCTCGCCGCCGAGGTCGACGGGCTCCTCGTCGGCGACGCGGTGCACGTGCTCGGCACCGAGGAGCTCATGTACCTGCCGCACCGCCTCGCCGAGGCCCTGGACCACCGTGAGGTCACCGTCTCCTCGACCACCCGCTCGCCCGTCGTCGTCGTCGACGACCCGGGCTACGCCGTCCGCCACGGCATCACCTTCGCCGCGCACGACGGCGCCGACGACGGCGCACCGCGGTTCGCCTACAACCTCGAGCCCGGGCGCTTCGACACGATCGTGCTGGTGGTCGACGCCGCCACGCCCGCCCCGGCCGACGGGGGCGCCGCCGACCTGCGCGCCGCGCTGGCCGGGCTGTGCGAGCGCGTCGTGGTCGCACGGGTGGGGGAGTGATGGCGACCCCGCTGCACGGGCCGGCCTTCGGCTCCTACCCGGCCGACGACGTCACCTGGCTGCTCAAGGACCTCAGCGACGCCGCCCTCGAGGCACCCGTCGAGGAGCGTGAGGAGGCCATCCAGGCCGGCCGCGCCCACTACGCCGAGTCGCTGCCGGTGGAGTACCAGCCGAGCGCCGAGTACACGGCGCTGTTCGAGCGGGCGCTCGACGAGCAGGCCCGCCGCGTGGCCCTCGCGGCGGCGACCCTCGTGCACCTGGTCGTCGCGCTGCGCGGACGCGACGTCGTCCTGGTCTCGCTGGCGCGCGCCGGGACGCCGATCGGGGTGCTGCTGCGCCGCTACGCGCGCCGGCTCGGCCTCGACCTGCCGCACTACACGATGTCGATCGTGCGGGGCCGTGGCCTCGACGAGGTCGCACTGCGCCACCTGGCCGAGCGCCACCGCCCCGAGGACGTCGTCTTCGTCGACGGCTGGACCGGCAAGGGCGCCATCTCGAAGGAGCTCGCCGCCGGCGCGGTCGACGTCGAGGAGCGGCTCGGCCTGCGGTTCGACCCCGAGCTCGCCGTGCTCGCCGACCCCGCGAGCAGCACGCCGGTCTTCGGCACCCGCGACGACTTCCTCATCCCCTCGGCCTGCCTGAACTCGACGGTCTCCGGCCTGGTCTCGCGCACCGTGCTCAACGACCGGCTGATCGGGCGGGGCGACTTCCACGGCGCCAAGTTCTACGCCGAGCTCGCCGACGCCGACCTCAGCCGGCGCTACGTCGACGTCGTCGAGGCCTGCTTCGACGGCCCCGGCGCCGTCGCCGACGAGGCGCGGGCCGAGGCCGAGCGGCTGCTCGCGAGCGACCGGACGCCGACGTGGTCGGGCTGGCGCGCCGTCGAGGCGGTCAGCGAGGCCTACGACATCGGCGACGTCAACCTGGTCAAGCCCGGCGTAGGCGAGACGACGCGGGTGCTGCTGCGCCGGGTGCCGTGGCGGGTGCTGGTGCGCCCCGACCGGCGCCACGAGCTCGGCCACGTCGAGCTGCTGGCCGAGCAGCGCGGCGTCCCGGTCGAGGAGGTGGCCGACCTGGCCTTCTCGTGCATGGGCCTGATCCACCCCCGCTTCGCCCGGACGGAGAGCTGAGCGCGTGCTGGCCTCCGACATCGACCGCACCCTGCTGTGGTCGCACAAGCGGGTGGGCGACGTCCCGCTCGAGCGCCTGACCTGCCTCGAGGTGCTCGACGGCCGCGACTGGGCCTACGTCACCCGCGACGCCTACGCCGCGCTCGAGCGCATGGCGGCCTCCGACGCCCTGGTGCTGTGCACCACCCGCACGCCCGCGCAGGTGCAGCGGCTGCGGCTGCCCCCGCACCGCCGCGTCCTCTGCCTCAACGGCGGCGCCCTGCTGCGTGACGGCGAGCCCGACGCCGCCCACGCCGCGCACACCGAGACGCTGGTCGCTCAGCGGCTGCCGATGGCCGCGTTCGCCGCGCGCGTCGAGCACCTGGCGCGCGCGCCGCACGTGCGCGGCCTGCGCGACGCCGACGGCGCGTTCGGCTACTTCCTGCTCAACGGCGAGCCCGTCGCCGACGGCTGGGTCGAGGAGCTCGAGCAGGTCGCGGACGAGGAGGGCTGGCGGCTCACCCACGAGCAGACGAAGGTCTACGCGATGCCCGACACCCTCACGAAGGAGGCCGGGCTGACCCGTCTGCTCGAGACCGGTGAGGCCGGTGACGAGGTCGTCGCCGCGGCCGGCGACTCGCGGCTCGACGAGGGCATGCTCCGCCTGGCCCGTCACGCCCTGGTGCCGCGCGGCGCCTACCTGGAGTCCCACGGCTGGGACGGCGCCCTCACCACCGCCACCGGCGTCCTCGCCGGCGAGGAGATCGCCCTCTGGCTCGAGTCGCTGGTCTGAGCAGGGTTCTCGGCCGATCGGCCACGCGTGGGCGCCACCCGGGCCCACAATGCCGGGCATGACCGACCCGGCGTTCGTCCTGCCCGCCGAGCCACCGCCACCGCCGTCGAGCACGCCGACGACGTCGTGGTCGACGACGATCTGGGTCGAGCCGGACCACCCGGACGACACGGTCGTCGACCTGCAGGTGCAGGAGGACACGACCCGCCTGCTGCAGGCGGTGCTGGCCGTCGTCCTCGCCGCGGTCGCCATGACGGTGGGGTGGGCGGTGGCCGGTCCGCTCGGCGCGGCTGCCGGGTGCGCCGTCCTCGCCGTGGGCGCCGGCGGCGTGCTCGCCCTCGGACGGCGGGTCGCGACGGCCCGGGCCGTCCGGCGCCTGCGGCTCGACGGCGGGCCGATGCTGGCCTACGAGTGGCGGGGCGTGGTGTGCCAGCCGCTGCCGGTCGGGCGGCTGGCCGACATGATGAGCGACGGCCGGCTGTCGCCGGGCACGCCGGTGCGGGGCCTCGACGGGACGTGGGTCCCCCTGGGCGAGGTGGTGCGGCGGCGCCTGCCCGCCGTCTTCGACCGATGAGTCCTGGAGGCCCGGCGGGTCGTCCTGCACGACCGGCGCCGCGCCGGAGGTCGAGGAGGGCCCGATGAGCGAACGAACCCGCACCGTGCTGATGATCGGCACCCGCAAGGGCCTGTGGGTGGCCACGTCCGACGAGGCCCGCGCGTCCTGGGACCTCACCGGGCCGCACCACGACATGGAGGAGGTCTACTCCTGCCTGGTCGACCCGCGGCCGGCCGCGGACGGCGGCCCGCCGCGGCTGCTGGCCGGCGCGTCGTCGTCCTGGCTGGGCCCGCAGGTGCGGTGGAGCGACGACCTCGGCGCGACCTGGCAGGAGACGCCGGGTGGCGGCATCCGCTTCGACGCCGACCGCGGCGCCGCCCTCGAGCGGGTCTGGCAGCTCGCCCCGGGTGCGGGCCGGCACGAGGTGTGGGCCGGCACCGAGCCGGGCGCGGTGTGGCACTCGACCGACGGCGGCCGCACCTTCGCGCTCAACGAGGCGCTGTGGGAGCACCCGCACCGGGCCCAGTGGGGTGAGGGCTTCGGCGGCCAGGCCTTCCACACGATCCTGCCGCACCCCGACGACCCGGCCTCGGTCACCGTCGCGATCTCGACCGGCGGGGTCTACCAGACCTCGGACGGTGGGGCGTCGTGGGCGCCGCGCAACGCCGGCGTCCGCGCCGAGTTCCTGCCCGAGGGCCAGCAGCACCCGGAGTTCGGCCAGTGCGTGCACAAGGTCGCGCGCCACCCGGCGCGCCCCGAGCGGCTCTTCCTGCAGAACCACGGCGGCGTCTACCGCTCCGACGACCACGCCGCGACGTGGACGTCGATCGCCGAGGGGTTGCCCGCCGACTTCGGGTTCCCGGTCGTCGTCCACCCCCACGACCCCGACACCGTCTTCGTCTTCCCGATCGGCGGCGGCGAGCGCCGCTACCCGCCCCAGGGCCGGGCGCGCGTGTGGCGCTCGCGCGACGCGGGGCAGTCGTGGACGCCGCTCGGGCGCGGCCTGCCCGACCCGTGCTACGTCGCGGTGATGCGGGACGCGATGGCGGCCGACGACCACGACCGGGCCGGGCTGTACCTCGGCGCCCGCAACGGCGCCGTCTGGGCCTCGACCGACGACGGCGAGAGCTGGTCGTCGGTGGTCGCCAACCTGCCCGACGTGATGGTGGTGCGGGCCGCGGCGTTTTGAGCCCACCGCCGCGCGGTTGTTAGATTCCTACGGTTGCCGTGCAACGGCCGCGGATTCGAAGTGCCCGGGAGGACAGGCCCCGGCGCGCCGCGCAGCGAACGAGCCTAGGAGAGCCATGTCGATCGGAACCGACGCCGCGACGAAGAAGAAGATCATCGCCGAGTACGCCACGACCGAGGGCGACACCGGCTCGCCCGAGGTGCAGATCGCGCTGCTGAGCCACCGCATCGCGCACCTGACCGAGCACCTGAAGCAGCACAAGCACGACCACCACAGCCGACGCGGCCTGCTGCTGCTCGTCGGCCAGCGCCGCCGGCTGCTGAACTACCTGCGCAAGACCGAGATCGAGCGCTACCGCTCGATCGTCGAGCGCCTCGGTCTGCGCCGCTGACTCCGAAGGGACCCACCGCCGGTGGGTCCCTTCGCTCGTCCTGGGCCCCCGGGCCCCGGACCCGCACCACAACTGAACACCCCACCACCAGGAGCGACCCGCGACGTCCGCGGCGCGGTCCTCGGTAGTGGCTCTCAGGAGACGGCCGACCGGCCGGAGCCGCCTGCGGGCCTCGATCGAAGACCGGCCATCACCGCGGCCGCGCGAGATCTGCTCGCGAACAGAAAGACACGACGTGACTGAACCCGTCATCTCCGCCGTCGAGACCGTGCTCGACAACGGTCCCTTCGGCACCCGCACCGTCAAGTTCGAGACCGGGCTGCTGGCCCGGCAGGCCGCCGGTGCGGTCACCGCCTACCTCGACGACGAGACGATGCTGCTCTCGGCCACCACGGCCGGCAAGCACCCCAAGGACCACTTCGACTTCTTCCCCCTCACGATCGACGTCGAGGAGCGGATGTACGCCGTGGGCCAGATCCCCGGCTCGTTCTTCCGCAGCGAGGGCCGCCCGGGCGAGGACGCGATCCTCACCTGCCGCCTCATCGACCGCCCGCTGCGCCCGACCTTCAAGAAGGGTCTGCGCAACGAGGTCCAGGTCGTCATCACCGTGATGGCGCTCGACCCCGACCAGCCCTACGACGTCCTGGCCATCAACGCGGCCTCGATGTCGACCCAGCTCTCCGGCCTGCCGTTCTCCGGCCCGGTCGGCGGCGTCCGCATGGCCCTCATCGACGGTCGCTGGGTGGCCTTCCCGAGCCACAGCCAGCTCGAGGGCGCCGTCTTCGACATGGTCGTGGCCGGCCGCGTCACCGAGACCGGCGACGTCGCGATCATGATGGTCGAGGCCGAGGCCCCCGAGCACACCTACGAGCTCGTCGCCGGTGGCGGCCAGGCCCCCTCCGAGGAGGTCGTGGCCGGCGGTCTCGACGCCGCCAAGCCCTTCATCAAGCAGCTGTGCGAGGCGCAGGCCGAGCTGGCCAAGCAGGCCGCCAAGCCCGTGCAGGAGTTCCCCGTCTTCCTCGACTACGAGGACGACGTCTACGACGCCGTCGCCTCCGCGGTCTCGGCGCAGACCACCGAGGCCCTGGCCATCGTCGGCAAGCAGGAGCGCGACGAGAGGCTCGACGAGGTCAAGGCCTCGCTGCTCGAGCAGCTCGGCGACCGGTTCGAGGGTCGCGAGAAGGAGGTCGGCGCCGCGTTCAAGTCGGTGACCAAGGCCCTGATGCGCGAGCGCGTGCTGCGCGACAAGATCCGCATGGACGGCCGCGGCCTGGCCGACATCCGGCCGCTGCACGCCGAGGTCGGCGTCATCCCGCGGGTGCACGGCTCGGCCCTGTTCGAGCGCGGCGAGACCCAGATCCTGGGCGTCACCACGCTGAACATGCTCAAGCTCGAGCAGCAGCTCGACACGTTGAGCCCCGAGAAGCACCGCCGCTACATGCACAAGTACGTCTTCCCGCCGTTCTCCACCGGCGAGACCGGCCGCGTGGGCTCGCCCAAGCGCCGCGAGGTCGGCCACGGCGCGCTCGCGCGTCGCGCGCTGCTGCCGGTGCTGCCCAGCCGCGAGGAGTTCCCCTACGCCATCCGTCAGCTGTCGGAGGCCATGGGCTCCAACGGCTCCACCTCGATGGGCTCGGTCTGCGCCTCGACGCTGTCGCTGCTGCAGGCCGGTGTGCCGCTCAAGGCCCCCGTGGCCGGCATCGCGATGGGCCTGATCTCCGGTGAGGTCGACGGCGAGACCACCTACGTGGCCCTCACCGACATCCTCGGCGCCGAGGACGCGATGGGCGACATGGACTTCAAGGTCGCCGGCACCCGCGAGTTCGTCACCGCGCTGCAGCTCGACACCAAGCTCGACGGCATCCCCGCCGAGGTGCTCGCCGCCGCGCTGACCCAGGCCAAGGACGCCCGCCTGGCCATCCTCGACGTCATGGCCGAGGCCATCGACGCCCCCGAGGAGATGTCGCTGCACGCGCCGCGCATCATCACCGTGCGCATCCCGGTCGACAAGATCGGCGAGGTCATCGGCCCCAAGGGCAAGGTCATCAACCAGATCCAGGACGACACCGGCGCCTCGATCTCCATCGAGGACGACGGCACGATCTACATCGGGGCCACCGACGGCGCCTCCGCCGAGGCGGCGCGCAACGCGGTCAACCAGATCGCCAACCCGACGATGCCCGAGGTCGGCGAGCGCTACCTCGGCACGATCGTGAAGACCACCAACTTCGGTGCCTTCGTCTCGCTCCTGCCGGGCAAGGACGGCCTGCTGCACATCACCAAGCTGCGTGGCCTGGTGGGCGGCAAGCGCGTCGAGAACGTCGAGGACGTCGTCTCGGTCGGCCAGAAGATCCAGGTCGAGATCGCCGAGGTCGACGACCGCGGCAAGCTCTCGCTCGTCCCGGTCCTCGAGGAGTCCACCGGCTCCGAGGCGACCGAGACCACCGAGGAGGACTGACCCACACGCTGACCCGTCAGACATGTCTGACGGGTCAGCGTCGGGCACGACCATGCAGAAGACGCGTACGCGCACGCTCTCGACCGTTCGGGACGACGCGGGGCAGGTGACCTCGCAGGTCCGCCGCACCGTGCTGCCCAGCGGGCTGCGGGTGGTGACCGAGCAGATGGTCGGCGCCCGCTCCGCCACCGTGGGGGTCTGGGTCGACGTTGGCTCCCGCGACGAGACGCCGGCGCTGCACGGGTGCTCCCACTTCCTCGAGCACCTGCTGTTCAAGGGCACCGGCGAGCGCTCGGCGCTCGACATCTCGGTGGCCCTCGACGAGGTCGGCGGTGAGTTCAACGCCTTCACCGCCAAGGAGTACACCTGCTTCCACGCGCGGGTGCTCGACGACGACCTGCCGCTGGCCGTCGACGTCATCGGCGACATGGTGACCTCCTCGGTCATCACCGCCGACGACGTCGAGGCCGAGCGCGAGGTGATCCTCGACGAGATCGCCATGCACGACGACGACCCCGACGACGTCGTCCACAACCTGTTCGCGGCGCAGGCGTGGGGTGCCGACTCGCCGCTCGGCCGGCCGATCGCCGGCACCGTCGAGTCGATCACCGGCCTCGACCGCGCCCGCATCGTGCGCTTCTACCGCCGCCACTACCGGCCGCATCGCATGGTGGTGGCCGTCGCCGGCAGCCTCGACCACGCCACCGTGGTCGCCCAGGTGCGCCGGGCCTTCGGCCGTGGCGGCTTCCTCGACGTCGAGCACGCCCCCACCGAGCCGCGGCGCGGCGCCCGCCGGGTGCGCGTGCACCCGGGCGCCGCGAGCGAGACGCGGCCCTTCGAGCAGGTCAACGTCGTCCTCGGGATGGCGGGCCTGCCCCGCGACGACGACCGGCGCTTCGCGCTCGGCGTCCTCAACACCGCCCTCGGCGGCGGGACGTCGAGCCGGCTGTTCCAGGAGATCCGCGAGCGGCGCGGCCTGGCCTACTCGGTCTACTCCTTCTCCTCCCACCACGCCGACGCCGGCCTGGTCGGCGTCTCGGTCGGCTGCCTGCCGGCCAAGCTCGACGAGGTGCTGGCCACCGTGCGCGCCGAGCTGGCGCGGGTGGCCGCCGACGGCATCACCGACGACGAGCTGGTGCGCGGCAAGGGCCAGCTGCGCGGCGGTCTCGTGCTCGGCCTCGAGGACTCCGCCTCCCGCATGATCCGGCTCGGCAAGGCCGAGCTGGTGCACGACGAGCTGCTCGACGTCGACGAGGTGCTCGCGCGCATCGACGCCGTCACCCTGGACGACGTCCGCACCGTCGCCGCCGAGGTGTTCACCCGGCCCGAGATCCTGGCGGTCGTGGGTCCTTCGTGACAGACGGACCCTGAGTTCGTCGAAGGGCCATCACGTCGCTGGGGCCGAGGTTCCGCAGTCGGGCGGCCGTTGACCTCACGAGGTCTCGACACGCCGGTCGCGACCTCGTTCCTCGCGCGTCCGTCGTCAGCGGCGGCCGATG
The DNA here is from genome assembly GCF_039543705.1 of Nocardioides marinquilinus. Taxonomy (NCBI): domain Bacteria; kingdom Bacillati; phylum Actinomycetota; class Actinomycetes; order Propionibacteriales; family Nocardioidaceae; genus Nocardioides; species Nocardioides marinquilinus. The sequence continues at coordinate 874,298 of NZ_BAABKG010000003.1, read as the reverse complement.
ATGCCGAGCACCCGCGGCTGCGGGTGGTCGACGACCGAGACCCGGAACCCGCCGCGGGTCAGGGCCTCGGAGGCCTGCTTGAGGATCTTCGGCACCTGCTCGGGCAGCCGCGGCTCGAAGAACAGGTAGACCGCGCCGCCGGGCAGCACGCGCTCGTGGAGCAGCGCCACCTCGTCGTCGCAGCGGCGCACCCAGAACAGGTTGACGTTGAAGGCGAAGACCTTGTGCAGCCGCTTGACCGGCACCCGCAGCGTCGCGAGGTCGATCTGGCGCACCGTGAGCCGACCGGCCTTCACGTACTGCTCGCAGCGCCGCTTGGTGCGGTCGACGCCCGACTCGGAGCGGTCGATGGCGAACAGCTTGCCGGTCTCGAGCCGCGAGCAGATGAGCTCGGCCGCGGCACCGGGCCCGCAGCCGATCTCGAGCACGTGGTCGGTCGGCTGGGGGTCCATGAAGTCGACGGCCCACTTGATTCGCGCCGGGATCTGCTGCGCCACCATGGCCTCAGCCTGCCAGAACCGTCGACCCGCGCGTGGACGTAGGTCGCCGCGGGTGGCTCTAGGGTGACGTCGTGGCGCAGCGGATCGCGGTGGGGGTGCTCGGAGCGAGGGGCAAGGTGGGCTCGCAGGTGTGCGCCGCGGTCGACGCGGCCGACGACCTCGAGCTGGTCGCCGAGGTCGACGAGGACGACGACCCGCGGCTGCTGGTCGAGCGCGGCGCGGCCGTCGCCGTGGACTTCACCCACCCGGACGCGGTCATGGGGCACCTCGAGCTGTGCCTCGCGCACGGCGTCCACGCCGTCGTCGGCACCACCGGCTTCGACGACGCGCGGCTGGCCGCGCTGCGCGCGCAGGTGGAGCAGCGTCCGGGCGTCGGCGTCCTGGTCGCGCCGAACTTCTCGATCGGCGCCCTGCTGATGATGCGGTTCGCCGCCGAGGCCGCGCCCCACTACGAGTCGGTCGAGATCGTCGAGCTGCACCACCCCACCAAGGCCGACGCCCCCTCGGGCACCGCGCGCCGCACCGCCGAGCTGGTGGCCGCCGCGCGGCGCGAGGCCGGCAGCCCGCCCGCGCCCGACGCCACCTCCACCGCCCTGGACGGCGCGCGCGGCGCCGACGTCGACGGCGTCCCCGTGCACGCGGTGCGGCTGCGCGGCCTCGTCGCCCACCAGGAGGTGCTGCTCGGCGGGTCGGGGGAGACCCTCACCATCCGGCACGACTCCTTCGACCGCTCCTCCTTCGCGCCCGGCGTCCTGGCCGCCGTCCGCGCCATCGGCGACCGGCCCGGCCTGACCGTCGGCCTCGAGCACCTCCTGGAGCTGTAGTCACCGGGTCGCTCCGGGCGGCGTGTGGTCGCGTGCTGCCGGGGTCGAGGTGCCCGGGCCGCTGACGCGTCTGCACGTTCCTGCAGGTTCGTGCGTTGCACAAACGTGGTGTGACAGGTAACTCGACCCTCCGGGGGCGCCGTTGCCACAGTGGAGGCAGGACGACGTCCGCTCGGGCGGACGTCGTCACGACCGACACGGAAGGCACCACATGCGCACGACTCTCGGGCTCGCCGCCTCGACCCTGCTCATCACCGGCTCGCTCGGAGCCCTGGCCGGTTCGGCCACCGGCGCCACCGGTGACCCCGACCGGCCGCCGACCGGGGACCCGGTCGAGCAGGAGGTCGAGCAGGAGGTCGAGCAGGAGGTCGAGCAGGAGAAGGTGCTCGGCGCCGCCCGCGCCGACTCGCTCGTCGAGCGGGCCATGGGCGCGCTCGCGGCCCACCCGCGGGCCGCGCGGGAGCCGCGGGCCGACGGCCCGGTCGAGCAGGAGTTCGTGCCGACCGACACGCTGGTCGACTCCGACGGCACCACCCACGTGCGCTTCGACCGCACCTACGGCGGCCTGCCGGTGCTCGGCGGCGACGTCGTCGTGCACCAGGCGCCCGACGCCGCCCTCGACGGCGTCAGCCAGACCCTGCGGGCGCCGCTGACCCTCGCGGTGCGCCCGGCCCTCGAGGCCGCCGCCGCCCGCACCACCACGCTGGCCCCGGCGAGGGCCACGCGCGGCATCAGCGACCTGCGTGCCGCCGAGGCCGCGCCCGAGCTCGTCGTCGACGCGCTCGGGGCCCGGCCGCGCCTGGCCTGGGCGGTGCTCACGCTCGGCCGCCAGGACGACGGCACGCCGAGCCGCCTGACCACCTACGTCGACGCGCGCACCGGCGACGTCATCCGCCGCGTCGAGGGCATCCACACCGCCGACGGCGAGGGCACCGGCCTCTACAGCGGCACCGTCGACCTCTCCGTCGCCCAGACCAGCGGCGGCTACACCCTCACCGACGTCGCCCACGGCAACGCCGTGACCACCGACATGAAGAACAAGCAGGACAACGCGCTGTGCCAGCTGCTCGGCAGCTGCAGCAACGGCTCGGCGTTCACCAGCCCCGACGCCTCGTTCGGCACCGGCAGCAACGCCAACCGCGAGTCGGCCGCGGTCGACGCCCACTACGGCGGCGCGATGACCTTCGAGTACTTCCGCGACGAGCTCGGCCGCGACGGCATCTTCGGCGACGGCACGGGCGCCCCGAGCCGCGTGCACTACGGCACGAACTACGTCAACGCCTTCTGGGACGGCGAGAAGATGACCTACGGCGACGGCGACGGCAGCTCGTTCGGCCCGCTGGTCAGCCTCGACGTGGCCGGCCACGAGATGAGCCACGGCGTCACCGAGAACACCGCGAACCTGACCTACTCCGGTGAGTCCGGCGGCCTGAACGAGGCGACGTCCGACATCTTCGGCACGATGGTGGAGTTCCACGCCGCCAACGCCAACGACCCGGCCGACTACTACATCGGCGAGGAGTTCGACCTCGCGAACGGCGAGGGCTTCCGGCGCATGGACGACCCGCAGCGCGACGGCTCGTCGTACTCCTGCTACCAGGCCGGCATCGGCAACGCCGACGTGCACTACTCCTCGGGCGTGGGCAACCACTTCTTCTACCTGCTGGCCGAGGGCTCGGGCACCAAGACCATCGGCGGCAAGCAGCACGTCTCGCCGACCTGCAACGGCTCGACCGTCACCGGGATCGGCCGCGACGCCGCGGAGAAGATCTGGTTCCGGGCGCTGACGACCTACTTCACCTCGGGCACCACCTACGCCCAGGCCCGCACCGCCACCGTGCAGGCGGCGGGTGACCTGTACGGCGCGGGCAGCGCCGAGCAGAGCGCGGTCGCCGCGGCGTGGAGCGCGGTCGCCGTCGGCTGAGCGCAGCCACCCCTGAGCGAACGGGGTCCGTGCCGGACGGAACCGGCACGGGCCCCGTTCTCCATGCGTCGGCGTGGTCGTGGCGCGGTCTCGAGGCTCGGCCGTGGCCGGCCTCGCACCTCGACCATCGTCATCTCACGATGGTCGAGGTGCGAGGAGCCCTGGCGACGAGCCTCGAGACCACCGGCCCTCCGAGGCCGACCCGGCCACGGACCCTGAGCGCGGTCGAAGGGCCCGGCCCGGGCGGTCAGACCAGCGAGGTGTGCAGCCGCACCTGCTTGACGGTGCTCGCGCCGGTGCCGTCGAGGTCGAGCTCGCGGTGGGCCGAGTCGGGCGCCCAGCCGGCGCCGGTGAGGAAGGCGCGGCGGACGTCGTCCGTGGCGACGACCCAGGAGACGGCGCGGGTGAAGCGGTCGGCCTGCAGCGTCTCGGCCGCGGCCTGCAGCAGCCGCGAGCCGTGGCCGAGACCGCGGTCGTCGGCGGAGACCACCAGCTCGACCACCTCGCCGTTGGAGACCGGGTCGCAGTCGGGGTCGGCCGCGGGCGTCAGCACCGCGAACCCGACCACCCGGTTGCGCTCCAGGGCCACCAGCACCCGGTTGCGCGCGTCGCTCGGGCGGGCGAGCGCGTCGCGCCAGGTGGCGGCGACGGCCTCGGGGCCGGGCAGCACGTCGGCGGGCACGAGGCCGTCGTACTGCTCGCGCCACGAGGCGACCTGGACGGCGGCCACGGCGTCGGCGTCGTCGGCCCACGCCACGCGCACCGAGACGTCAGCCGAGGGGGTGTCGCGAGGGGTCACGCCAGCGAGGCTAGTGTCGAACGCATGGAGTTCCGCAACCTCGGCAAGAGCGGCCTGAAGGTCTCGGCCGTCTCGTACGGCAACTGGCTCACCCACGGATCCCAGGTCGAGGAGGACGCCGCGCTCGCCTGCGTGCGGCAGGCCCTCGACGAGGGCATCACGACCTTCGACACCGCCGACGTCTACGCCAACACCGCGGCCGAGACCGTGCTCGGCAAGGCGCTGAAGGATCAGCGTCGCGAGAGCCTGGAGATCTTCACCAAGGTCTTCTTCGCGACCGGCCCCGGCGGCCCCAACGACTCGGGCCTGTCGCGCAAGCACATCCTCGAGTCCATCGACGGGTCGCTGCGCCGCCTGCAGACCGACCACGTCGACCTCTACCAGGCCCACCGCTACGACCACGAGACCCCGCTCGAGGAGACGATGCAGGCCTTCGCCGACGTCGTCCGCGCGGGCAAGGCGCTCTACATCGGCGTCTCGGAGTGGCGCGCGGAGGAGATCCGCGCGGCCCACGAGCTCGCCGTCGAGCTGGGCGTGCCGCTGGTCTCGAACCAGCCGCAGTACAACATGCTGTGGCGCGTCATCGAGGCCGAGGTCGTGCCCACGTGCGACGAGCTCGGCATGGGGCAGGTGGTCTGGTCGCCCATCGCGCAGGGCGCGCTCACCGGCAAGTACAAGCCGGGCGAAGAGCACCCGGCCGGCTCGCGCGCCACCGACGAGAAGGGTGGCGCCGACATGATCAAGCGCTGGCTGGAGGACGACGTCCTCGAGCGCATCCAGCGCCTGCAGCCGATCGCCGACGACGCCGGGCTCTCGATGGCCCAGCTCGCCGTCGCCTGGACGCTGCAGAACGACAACGTCTCCACCGCGATCATCGGCGCCTCGCGGCCCGAGCAGGTCACCGACAACGTCAAGGCCGCCGGCGTGCGTCTCGACGCCGACGTGCTGAAGGCCATCGACGACGTCGTGGGCGACGTCGTCGAGCGCGACGCCGCCAAGACGCAGTCGCCGCGCCGCTCGGAGATGTACTCCTAGCGACCGCCGCACGGCCCGCTGGACAGCGACGGGGCCGGACGCCGCTCGGCGTCCGGCCCCGTCGGCGTCTCAGCCGGGTGCGCGGGTCAGCGGTAGTGCTCGGGCAGCGGCTGGCCGATCTTGACCTGGGCCTTCGGCAGCCGCATGAACTTCATCTGCATGGCGCGGGTAAGGGCGTAGAACGTGGTGCCCTTCGTGGTCTCCTCGGGGAAGCGCTCGCGCAGCTGCTTGCGCAGCCGCAGGCGCAGCACGACGAGGTCGACCAGCAGCACCAGGAACAGCGGGAAGACCAGGGCCGGCACGAACAGCGAGACGATCATCAGCGGGATGACGACCTCGGCGAAGGAGAACCGGCTGTCGACGAAGTCGCGGATGAAGCGCCGCACCGGGCCCTTGTCGCGCGGCAGCAGGTAGCGCTCCTCGCCGCGCTTCATGCCCTCGCGGGCCTTTGCGCCGGCCTCGCCGCGCAGCGCGCGCTGCTTGGCCATCTGCTCCTTGCGGGTGCGCGGCACCCGGGCGCGCTCACGGGCGGCCGCCTCGGCCTCCTTGCGGGTCGGCGTGGGCCTGCCCTTGCCACCCTCCTTGGCCAGGGTGGGCGTGGACGCGGTCTCGGGCTCGGACTTCGTGCGGCGCAGCTTCATGACGCCGCTCATCCTATCGGCGGGGTCGCGAAGGGCCCGCGTCGTCGCGGCGGCTGCGCGGGCCGGCCGGTCCGGCGGGGTCGGGCGGGGTCGGACGGGGTCGGGCGGGGTCGGGCCGGGACCGGCCGTTGAGGCCGTCGACCGTCTTGCCGTCGCGGCATAGGGTGAGCGCCATGAGCATGATGAAGCGGATGAGCATGATCTTCCGGGCGAAGGCCAACAAGGCCCTCGACCGGGCCGAGGATCCGCGCGAGACCCTCGACTACAGCTACCAGCGTCAGCTCGAGCTGCTCTCGAAGGTGCGTCGCGGCGTCGCCGACGTCGCCACCAGCCGCAAGCGCGTCGAGCTGCAGATCACCCAGCTCGAGCAGCAGGCCGCCAAGCTGCAGACCCAGGCCGAGAAGGCCCTGCAGATGGACCGCGAGGACCTCGCGCGCGAGGCGCTCACCCGCAAGTCCGGGCTCAACCAGCAGATCGCCGACCTCCAGACCCAGCACGCGCAGCTGCAGGGCGAGGAGGAGAAGCTCGTGCTGGCCCAGCAGCGGCTGCAGGCGAAGGTCGAGGCCTTCCGCACCCGCAAGGAGACCATCAAGGCCACCTACACCGCCGCCGAGGCCCAGACCCGCATCAACGAGGCCGTCTCCGGCATCGGTGAGGAGATGGGCGACGTCGGCATGGCCGTCCAGCGGGCCGAGGACAAGACCGCGCAGATGCAGGCTCGCGCCGGCGCCATCGACGAGCTCATCGCCTCCGGTGCGCTCGACGACGTCACCAGCACCGGTCCGAGCGACGACATCTCCCGCGAGCTCGACGCCATGAGCTCGCAGTCCGACGTCGAGCTCGAGCTGGCCCGCCTCAAGGGCATCTCGGCCCCGCAGGCGCCCGGTCAGCTCGGCGCCGGCGACGCCGGTGCGGCCGACCCGCTGTCGAAGCAGACCCAGGCCGAGGGGGAGACGCCCCGATGAGCGAGAGCGAGAAGAGCGGCCTCATCATCCGCATCCTCGGCGAGGGCCAGTACGACGTCGGCGACGACGCCCTCGACCGGCTCAACGAGCTCGACGCTGCCGTCGAGGCGGCTATCGAGGCCGGCGACGAGGCGGCCTTCCGTCCCGCGCTCGAGGCCCTGCTCGAGGGGGTCCGCACCGCCGGCGGCACCCACGCCCTCGACACCTTCGACGAGTCCGACCTGATCCTCCCGCCGGGCGACGCCTCGATGGACGACGTCCGCTCGATGCTCGCCGACGACGGCCTCATCCCCGGCTGACCCTCGTCCGGTCCCCGGTCGGTAGGCTGCCCGCCCGCCCCGTCGGCGGCCCCCGGCGGCCCCGCCGGCCGCGGCCGGGTTTGACCCGGCCGCCACACTGGCCCCATGGCCAGATCGCGCTTCGTCGGTGACGCCGGGCTGACGGCCCGGATGACCCTCGCCATGCTGCTGCTCGGCGGGCTGTTCGTCGTCCTCGTCGTCGGTGTGGCCCTCGCGGTCGGGGGCGCCATCGGCGTCGTCGTCGGCGTGATCGGCATCGGCATCGCGGTCTACCAGTGGAGCAAGTCCGACAAGGTCGCCATGCAGGCGATGCGGGCCCGCGAGGTGACGCCGGAGGAGGCGCCCGAGCTGCACGGCATGATCGACCGGCTCTGCGCGCTGGCCGACATGCCCAAGCCGCGGGTCGGCGTCGCCGACACCGACGTCCCCAACGCCTTCGCCACCGGCCGCTCGCCCGACCGGGCCGTGGTGTGCGTGACCACCGGCATCCTGCAGCGCCTGACCGTCGAGGAGCTCGAGGGCGTGCTCGCCCACGAGCTGGCGCACGTCGCGCACCGCGACGTGCTGGTGATGACCGTGGCGTCGTCCGCCGGTATCGCCGCCGGCCTGATCACCCAGGGCGCGCAGTACGGCGGCCTCGGCCTGGTCGGACGCCGCAACAACGGCGGCGGCGCGCCGGCGTGGCTCGTCGTCCTCGTCGTCAGCCTCGTCGTCTACGCCGTCAGCTTCCTGCTGCTGCGCCTGCTCTCGCGCTACCGCGAGCTCTCCGCCGACCGCGCGGGCGCCCAGCTGACCCTCAAGCCGGCCGCCCTCGCCTCCGCGCTGCAGAAGATCACCGGCGAGATCAACCAGATCCCCGACCGCGACCTGCGCCAGGTCAGCGCGGCCAGCGCCCTGTGCATCGCCCCGGCCCTCAAGGGGGTCGGCCTGCGCACGCTCACCTCGACCCACCCCTCGCTCGAGCAGCGCCTCGAGCAGCTCGCCCGCATCCAGGCCGAGCTCGACCGGCCGCAGGGCTGAGGCGGGCACCGGTGGGCTTCCTCGACAGCATCCTGGGCCGCTCGAAGCCGAAGGAGGCCGACCTCGACGCGCTCTTCGCCGTGCCGAGCGCCGTGATCTCCCTGCAGGCGCGGCTCGGCCTGGTGCCCACCGGCGACGGCGCGGTCTGCTACCGCGCGGCCGCCGGGCCGGCCTTCGCCGACACCCAGAGCGGCGTCGTCGACCTGCTCGCCGCCGCCGAGAACGCCCCCGAGGTGCGGGTCACCACCGACGGCTTCGGCTTCACCTGGCTCGAGGTCGACCACCCGCCCTACGACCCCGACGAGGGCGACCTCGGCGCGCTGTGCACCGACCTGCACGCGGTCAACACCACGCTGGAGGACGCCGGGTTCGGCCCGGCGCTGCTGTGCTCGCTGGTCCCGCTGGCCGACAGCAGCGGACGACGTCTCGGCCTGGTCTACCTCTACAAGCAGGGCACCTTCTACCCGTTCGCGCCGGTGGTCGGCGAGCAGCAGGCGCGCGACAACCTGCTCGAGATCCAGGTGCGCGACGCGCTGGCCGGCGAGCTGCCGGTCGAGCAGGACCTCTCCCGCTGGCTGGCGATCTGGGGCGCGCCCGGCCTGTGAGCGCCGTCCCTGCCCCTAGAGTGCCCAGCGTGGACGACGCGCGTCGAGTGGCGAGCATCGCCGAGCTCGACGTGCTCGAGCGCCCGCCCCGGGCCGACCTCGAGGCCATCGCCGAGCTGGCCGCGAAGGTCTGCGTGACCCCGATGGCGACCATCAACATCATCACCGACGACGCGCAGCACCAGGTGGCCGCCTACGGCTTCCCGGCCGCCATCTGCCGGCGCGAGGACTCGATGTGCGCGCAGGTGCTCGACGCCGACACCCCGATCGTGGTCACCGACGCCTCGCTCGACGAGCGGTTCCGGCACAACCCGTTCGTCACCGGCGTGCTCGGCAGCGTGCGGTTCTACGCCTCCCACAAGCTCACGACGCGTGACGGGGTCGACATCGGCACGCTGTGCGTCTTCGACGACCGCCCGCGCGAGCTGGACGACGCGCAGACCGAGGCGCTCGGCACGCTCGCCGCGCGCATCGTCGACGTCCTCGAGCTCTCGCTGCGCAGCCGGCAGCTGGCCGAGTCGAACCAGCGGCTGCAGACCTTCGCCGGCCGGGTCAGCCACGACCTCAAGACCCCGCTCACCAGCTTGTCGATGTCGCTCGAGATGGTGCGCGAGCAGCTCTCCGACGGCGCCGACCCCGCGGTGCTCGAGGGGTTGCTCGAGCGGGCGCTGCGCGGCTCGGCGCGCATGGCGGCCATGATCGACGACGTCCTCGCCTTCGCCACGCTCGGTGGCGGGCTGCAGACCGAGGAGGTCGCGCTCGACGACGTGCTCGACGAGGCGGTCGCCGATCTCGACGGACGGCTGCGAGGCGTCGAGGTCGAGCGTGGGCCCCTTCCGGCGGTGCAGGCGGACGCCGTCCAGCTGCGTGCGGTGCTGCAGAACCTGCTCGACAACGCGGCCAAGTACCGCCACCCCGACCGGCCCGCCCGCGTCGTCGTCAGCGCGGCGCGCAGCGCGGTCGGCTGGCGGGTCTCGGTGGCCGACAACGGTCCCGGCATCCCCGAGGCCGAGCGTGGCCGGGTCTTCGAGTCGCGGGTGCGTCTCGACCGCGACGCCGACCGGGCCGGCGGGTCGGGCATCGGCCTCGACACCGCGCGACGCGTGGTGCAGGCCCACGGCGGCGCCATCGGCATCTCCGAGACGCCCGGCGGTGGCGCGACCGTGTGGTTCGACCTGCCCGACTGACCTCCGCCGACGAGGTCGTGCCCGTCGAGCAACCCCGGGCGGGGTCGCCGACGTGTTCTCCTCGACCGTGCCCCGAGGGGCACCCACCACCGACGGGGAGACGATGAGAGCGGACCAACGCGCCGACTTCGAGCAGTTCGCCGCAGCCCACACCCGCCGGCTCCGCCGGGCCGCCTACCTGCTGTGCGGCGACTGGCAGCGCGCCGAGGACGCCGCGCAGGACGCCCTGGTCAAGCTGTACGTCGCGTGGCCGCGCGTGCAGCGCCGCGACCGGGCCGTGGCCTACGCCCACCGCGTGGTCACCAACGCCGTGATCGACCAGTCACGGCGGCCGTGGCGCCGCGAGCAGGCCACCGAGACACTGCCCGAACGCCCGGCCGACGTCGTCGACCCGGTCGGCGGCGCCGAGCGGCGGCTCGCCGTCCTCGCCGCCCTCGAGCAGCTGCCGCCCCGACGGCGGGCCTGCGTGGTGCTGCGGTTCTTCTCCGACCTCTCCGTCGCCGAGACCGCGGCCGCCCTCGGGATCAACGACGGCACCGTCAAGAGCCAGACCGCGCGGGCGCTCGACCAGCTGCGCGACTCGCTCGCCGAGACCGGACTCGACCTCGCGATGGAGGACCACCGATGAACGACCGCATCACCGACCTGCTCGACGAGGTCGCCGACGACACCGGACGGCCCGTGGGCTTCAGCACCGCCGACGTCGTGCGCGGCGGGCAGGCCCGCCGGCGGCGCCGCTTCGCGGCCGCCGGCACCCTCGCCGCCGTCGTCACCGCCGGGGTCGTGGCCACGCTGGTCGTCACGGGCCCGGGCGAGGCGGGGGAGCGGCCAGGCGGGTTCGCGACCGACCCGACGCCGTCCGTGGCGCCGAGCGGCGACCCGACGGCCGCGTCGTCCGGGTCGCCCGCCTCGCCGGCGCCGACGTCGACGCCGACCGAGCCGCTCGGCGGGCAGGACGCCCTGGTCGACGGCCGCTGCCGCGCGCTGGCCGAGCCGCCGCTGGGCGAGTGGCGGCTCGACGCCCAGGCGACCGTGGGCGGCGGGTCGACCGCGACCTTCGTCTCGCCGCAGGGCGACCGCTGGCGACAGTGCGACCTCGGCGGCGAGGCGACGGTTCCGGGGGTCTCACCGGCGCGACCGCTCGACCGCGCCGCGCCGAGCCTCGACAACGCGCCGTACGAGAGCGCGGTGGGCAGCGCGACGCTGTGCCCCAAGGACGGGCCGGCGGGGTGCACGCGCCGACTCTTCACCGCCGCGCTGCCGCTGCGCGAGGGGGTCGCCTCGGTCGAGGTCGAGACGCCGTCCGGTCGCGTCGTCGAGCCCGACCCGGGCACCGGCACCTACGTCGTGCGGTTCGTCGAGGACACCGACGACCCGATGCCCGTCCTGACGGCCACGCTGCGCGACGCCGACGGCACGGTGCTGCTGCGCTACGACATGAACGGCCTCATGCGCTGAGCCGGCTCGCCCGCTAGCCGGCCCGCCTCAGTCGAGGCAGAACACGTTGCCCTCGGGGTCGGTCATCACGACGTGGCCCAGGCCCAGGGGCGGCGCCGGCTCGTGGCGCTCGACCCGGACGCCGCCGAGCGCGACGAGCCGGTCGCACTCGGCCTCCAGCGTCGCCATCCGCTCCTCGGCCTGCTGCCCGGGGGCGGCGCGGACGTCGAGGTGCACGCGGTTCCTCGCCGCCGCCCCCTCGGGCACGCGCTGGAAGAAGAGCCGGGGGCCGCGACCGGCGGGGTCGTGGCAGGCCGAGGCGTCGTTGCGACGCTCGGGCGGGACGCCGAACGCCTCCAGCGCGGCGTCCCAGTCGTCGAAGCCGTCGGGCGGCGGGTCGAGCTCGTAGCCGAGCACCGCGCACCAGAAGACCGACAGCGCCCGCGGGTCGGCGGCGTCGAAGGTCACCTGCACCTCGCGGCCCGCCGAGCCGCTCACCTGAGCGCCCCGTCGGTGTGCCGGGCGCGGTAGAGGTCGCGCAGCAGGCACACCTCGGCGAGGTGGTGGATGACCTCGCGGTGGATGTGCAGCACCAGCTCGAGGTACGGGTCCTCGGCGTGGTCGCCCTCCGACTCACCGACCGGCCGCGCGAGGCCCTCCTCGCCGAGCGCGGCGACGCCGTCCATCCAGGTGGCGTACTCGGCGTCGAGCTGGGCCAGGGCCTCGTCGGCGGTCGCGGCGTACTCGAAGCTCTCGTAGTCGACCGGGTCGCGGCCGAAGTGGGCGGCGTTGCGCACGGCCAGCACGCCGACGACCACGTGACCGAGGCGCCATGCGATCGTCGTGACCGGCGCCGGGTCGGGCTCGGGGACCTCGAAGTCGATGGTCATCGCCCCGACGCCGGCCTGGATCGGCGCGGTGCCGGTGCCGCGGGGCCGCACGTTCCACATCCCCGGCACGGGCTCCCAGAGGTACTCCTCGTCGGTGAGTCCGTCGAGGCGTGGGCGCACGTGCCCGTGCCACGCGAAGTCGAGCTGCCCGCGCAGCCGCCGGTTCCAGTCGGTGGTGGCCGTCGTCATGGCACCACCGTCGCACTGAAACCGGACCGTTCTGTTCCGCTATCGCTGGCATGCTGGTCGGGTGGCCGAGAACGGGACGACCGAGCGCGTGCTGCGGCTGCTCTCGCTGCTCACCTCGCGTGCGGGGTGGACCGGGCCCGAGCTGGCCGCCGAGCTGGGCGTGACCGACCGCTGCGTGCGCCGCGACGTCGAGCGGCTCCGCTCGCTCGGCTACCCCGTGGAGGCGAGCCAGGGCGTGGGTGGCGGCTACCGGCTCGGTGCCGGGAGAGCGCTGCCGCCGCTGCTGCTCGACGACGACGAGGCCATCGCGACGGCGGTCTCGCTGCGGCTGGCCGCGGGCGGCACGGTCTCGGGGGCCAGCGAGGCGGCGCTGCGCACCCTGGCCAAGCTCGACCAGGTGATGCCGCCGCGGCTGCGCGAGGAGGTGCGCACCCTGCAGGGCGCCACCGAGACGCTCACCGGCGGTGCGACGGCGGTCGACGGCGACGTGCTGATGCGGCTGGCGCGCGCCTGCCGTGACCGGGTGCGGGTGCGGTTCGGCTATGCCGCGCGCCAGACGGGGCCGACGGAGCGGACCGCCGAGCCGGTGAGGCTGGTGGCCACCGGACGCCGCTGGTACCTGCTGGCCTTCGACGTCGACCGCGACGACTGGCGCACCTTCCGGCTCGACCGGATGACCGACGTCGTCGCCACCACCTGGCGCTTCCGCGACCGCGAGCACCCCGACCCGGCGGCGTTCGTGCAGCGGTCGGTGACGGCCTCGCCCTACCGCCACGTCGCGCGGGTGCGGGTCGGCCGCCCGCCCGAGGACCTCCGCACGCTCGTGCCGCCCGGCGTCGGCGTGGTCGAGGACGACCCGGACGGCGTCCCCGGCTGGTCGCTGCTCACCACCGGCGGCGACGACCTCGGCGCGCTGGCCTTCCACCTCGCCCGCCTCGACGCGCCCCTCGACGTCCTCGAGCCGCCCGGGCTCGCCGACGCCGCCGTCGTCCTCGCGGACGCCCTCGCCCGCGTCTCGGGATAGATCGTCACCCCATCAACGTCCAGAACCCGTCCGGACGTTGATGGGGTGACGATCTACCCGCAACCTGACACCCTCAGGCGCCCCGACCACAGCAGGGCTCGACCCCACGGCGCACGGCACCGGCCGCGCCGGAGCGACCCCGAGGACGCCGTCAGTCCTTGTGGCTCTTGCCCGGGAGGTCGAGCATGCGCTGGAGGGCGACGAGGGCGTCGCGCTCGGTGTCGGGGTCCACCTCGATGCGGTTGGGCACGGTGCCGGCGACCAGCGACTCCATCGCCCACACGAAGTGGGGGAGGTCGATGCGGTTCATCGTCGAGCAGTAGCAGACGTCCTTGTCGAGGAAGAGGATGCGCTGCTCGGGGTGGGCCTTGGCGAGGCGCTGCACCAGGTTGAGCTCGGTGCCGATGGCCCAGGTCGAGCCGGGCGGGGCGGCCTCGACGGTCTTGATGATGAACTCGGTGGAGCCGACGAGGTCGGCCTCGAGCACGACCTCGTGGCGGCACTCGGGGTGCACCAGGATCTGCACGTCGGGGATGGTCGCGCGCAGCTCGTGGACGACGTCCGGGGAGAAGCGCCCGTGCACCGAGCAGTGGCCCTTCCACAGGATCATCCGGGCGTCGCGCAGCTGCTGCTCGGTGAGGCCGCCGCCGGGCAGCAGGGGGTTCCACACGACGCAGTCGTCGAGCGAGAGACCCATCTGCAGCACGGCGGTGTTGCGGCCGAGGTGCTGGTCGGGCAGGAACAGCACCTTGCTGCCCGCGCCCTTCTGCTCGAAGGCCCACTCGAGGGCGACCTCGGCGTTGGACGAGGTGCAGACGACGCCACCGTTGCGGCCGCAGAACGCCTTGATGTCGGCGCTGGAGTTCATGTAGGTGACGGGGACGACGTCGTCCTGGACGCCGGCGTCGGCGAGCGCACGCCAGGCGGCCTCCACCTGGGGCAGCCGCGCCATGTCGGCCATCGAGCACCCGGCGGCGAGGTCGGGCAGCACGACCTGCTGGTGCGGCGCGGTGAGGATGTCGGCCGACTCGGCCATGAAGTGCACGCCGCAGAAGACGATGAACTCGGCGTCGGGGCGGCCGGCGGCGTCGCGGGCCAGCTTGAAGGAGTCGCCGGTGACGTCGGCGAACTGGATGACCTCGTCGCGCTGGTAGTGGTGGCCGAGCACGAAGACCCGCTCGCCCAGCGCCTCCTTGGCGGCGCGGGCGCGGGCCACCAGGTCGGGGTCGGAGGCGGCCGGCAGGTCACCGGGGCACTCCACCCCCCGCTCGGAGCCACGGTCGGTGCCGCGGCCGAGCGGCAGCAGCGGGAGGTCGACGGTCGTCATGGTCACGATCCTAGGGAGGTCGGTGGGCGGACCCGCCCGGGCGAGCGTGTGCGAGGGTGACGGCCGTGCAACCAGGGCCGGTCCCGATCGCCTCCCACGTGGGCCTGCTGCGCACGAGCCACGGACCGGCCGACGTGCACCTCGACGACGAGGTGCTGCGGCTCGTCGTCCACGACGGCCCGCTGGCGCGGCTCGACCGGCACCGCCGCGTGCCGGTCGCGGTGGGCGCCGTCCTCGCCCTGACCGGGGTCTTCCTCGCCGGCACGGCGCAGGTGCTGGTGCTCCTGCTGGCCGGTCTCGCGCTCGCGGTCGGCTCCGTCGGCGTCGGCCGGACGCCGGCCACGCGCGTCGTCGACGTGCCGCGCGACGCCGTCCGCCCCGGCCCGGTGGCGGGCGGGCTGCGACCGCGGCTGGTCCTCGCCGGGCCCGACGGCGACCTGCGGCTGACCGGCTGGCCGTGGCGGCGCCGGGCGCTCGAGCGGCTCGCGGCCGCCCTCGGCGAGCAGGCCCGCTAGAGCAGCGACCCGTGGTGCAGGTAGGGCGCCGGCGGGTCCATGCCGCGCAGCGCGAGGTAGCCCGAGGTGTGCAGGGTCAGGCGGCACGCCGTCCCCACGTCGATCGCCCACGCGTTGGCCGCGGTGACGTGGCCGATCGTCTGCTCCTCCGGGCCGTCGGCGACCGCCGTCCACAGCACCCGCGCGGCCGTGCGCCGGTTCTGCGCCGCGAGCAGCACCACCTGGCCGTCGTCGACGTACGCGTAGCCGGTGCCGGTGGTGGTGTCGCTGACCAGCAGCCGGCAGCGGGCCTGCAGGAAGGCGTGGTCGGGCCCGTGCCCCGAGCCACGGCGGGCGCGGTCGACCGACTCGAGCAGGTCGGTGTCGGCGGGCGTGCCCTCGCGCACCTTCTCGCCGGTGCCGGGCGGGATCGCGCCGCGGTCGACGGGGCCGCGCAGCAGCATCTGCGGGTGCATCGTGAACCCGGCGACCAGGTAGCGGCGCACCGCGCCCGGGTCGGTCGACGACGACAGCATCCCCCGCAGGCAGCCGCGGCTGTGCTCGAGGGCGGCGTCGAGCAGCCGCCGTCCGAGGCCGCTGCCCTGCTGGTCGCCGCGCACCACGTAGGTGGCCAGGCACCAGGTGCCGTCGCGGCGCAGGCTGGTCGCGAAGCCCACCAGCGCGCCGTCCGGGCCGTCGGCGGCCCAGCAGCCGGCCGGGTCGGTCGCGACCAGGTGGCGGGTGCGCGCCGTCCAGCGCTCGGCGTGGCTGGCGCTGCGCGCCCGGGGCTCGGGCCAGTCGCGCGGGTGCGCGCGGCGGTCGAGCTCGAGGAAGACCTCCGACGACAGCCGCTCGGCCGCCGCCACGTCGTCCGCTCGCATCGGCCGGATCAGCACCTCGCTCACCCGGCCACCGTAGGAGTCGGGAGGAGTCGGCAGGATGGCGGTCATGCGAGTCCTGGTGGCGCCCGACAAGTTCGCCGGCACGCTGACCGCGGTCGAGGCGGCCGAGGCCATCGCCGAGGGGTGGCGCCGCCGGGCCCCGGACGACGAGCTCGACCTCGCCCCGATGGCCGACGGCGGCCCGGGCTTCGTCGACGTGCTGCACACCGCGCTCGGCGGCGAGGTGCACGTCGTCACGGTGACCGCCGTGCACGGCGAGCGGGTGCCGGCCACCGTGCTGCGGGTCGGCGACACCGCCTACGTCGAGAGCGCGCAGGCCTGCGGGCTGCACCTGGTCGAGGACCTCGAGGCCGGGGGTGTCGAGGTCGCCAGCACCACCGGCGTCGGCGAGCTCGTCGCCGCGGCCGTCGACGGCGGCGCCACCCGGGTCGTGGTCGGCCTGGGCGGCTCGGCCACCAACGACGGGGGAGCGGGCCTGCTCGCCGCCCTGGGCGCGACGTCCGACGGTGTCCTGGTCGAGGGTCCGGCCGGCTTCGGGCACCTGACCACCGTCGACCTCGCGCCGGCGCGCGAGCGGGTGGCCGGCGTCGAGCTGGTGCTGGCCAGCGACGTCGACAACCCGCTCACCGGCCTGTTCGGCGCCACCAAGACCTACGGGCCGCAGAAGGGCGTGCGCGAGGAGCGCATCGCCGAGATCGACGCCGCCCTCGAGCGGTTCGCCGTCGCCACCGACCGCCGCCTCTCGCTCGAGAAGGGCGCCGGCGCGGCGGGCGGGCTGGGCTACGGGCTGCTGTGCCTCGGAGCGCGGCGCGAGCCCGGCATCGCGCTGGTGGTGGACGCCGTCCGGCTGGCCGAGCGGGCCGCCGCGGCCGACCTGGTCGTCACCGGCGAGGGCGCCTTCGACTTCTCCAGCCGCTCCGGCAAGGTGCCCTACGGCGTCGCCGAGGTGGCCGCCGCGGCCCTGCGGCCGTGCGTCGCGCTGGCCGGGCAGGTGCTGGTCGGCTCGCGCGAGATGCGGGCGCTGGGGGTCGAGTCGGCCTACTCGATGGTCGACCTGGTGGGGGAGGAGCGCTCCTTCGCCGACCCCGCCGGGGCCCTGGCCGACCTCGCGGCGCGCGTGGCCCGCACGTGGTCCCGCCCGGCGTCGGAATAACCCGCCGTGTGCGACGATTGAGTCGCAGTAAGCCCCCAGCGTCCAACCCAGGGAGTCACGCGACATGACCGAGCAGGCCCAGACCACCGAGCGTCGTACCGACCAGATCAACCTCTCGGCGGTGGCGGCGGGCAAGGTGAAGAGCCTCCTCGAGCAGGAGGGCCGCGACGACCTGCAGCTGCGCATCTCGGTGCAGCCGGGCGGCTGCAGCGGCCTGCGCTACCAGCTGTTCTTCGACGAGCGCACCCTCGACGGCGACGTGGTCACCGACTTCGACGGCGTGGCCGTGGTGGTCGACCGCATGAGCGTCCCCTACCTCAACGGTGCCGAGATCGACTTCGTCGACACCATCGAGAAGCAGGGGTTCACCATCGACAACCCCAACGCCACCGGCTCCTGCGCCTGCGGCGACAGCTTCCACTGAGCTCGCAGGTCGAGACCACGCAGGGACCACGCAGACGCAACAGAGGCCCCGCCGGGAAACCGGCGGGGCCTCGTGCGTGCTGGAGACTCAGTCGACGTAGATCGCCGCGGCCAGGGCCGCGGCGGCCGCGCTGACCTCGAGCCCGCGCTTGGCCCGCTCACCCGGCTGCTCGTCGAAGTGCAGCGACGGCGCCGGCCGGACGACGCGGTCGACGGCCTGCCGCAGCCGCAGCTGCTCGCGCGTGGCGCGGGCGTCGGCGTCCATCTCGGCGAGGCTGGCGAGGTCGTCGTAGGAGCTCATGCCCTCGACGCTATTGGCTACCGATTGGTACGCGAAGCAGCGCGCTTATAGCGTGGTGGCCCGTGCCTCTGCTGATCGCAGGATCCATCGCCACCGACCACCTGATGACCTTCGGGGGCAGGTTCGCCGACTCGCTCGTGGTCGACCAGCTCGACAAGGTCTCGGTCTCCTTCCTGGTCGACGAGCTCGAGATCCGTCGCGGGGGTGTTGCGGCCAACATGGCCTTCGGTCTCGGCCGGCTCGGACTGCGCCCGGTGCTGGTCGGCGCGGCCGGCGACGACTTCGCCGACTACCGCTCCTGGCTGGAGCGCAACGGCGTCGACTGCAGCTCGGTGCGCATCTCCGAGACCCGCCACACCGCGCGGTTCGTGTGCACCACCGACCCCACCGGCGCGCAGATCGCCTCGTTCTACCCGGGCGCGATGAGCGAGGCCCGGCTGGTCGAGCTGGCCCCGATCGTGGCGCGGGTCGGCGAGCCCGACTACGTGCTCGTCGGTGCCGACGACCCCGACGGCATGCTGCGCCACACCGCGGAGTGCCGCCAGCGCGGCTACCCCTTCATCGCCGACCCCAGCCAGCAGCTGGCCTTCGGAGACGGCGAGATGATCCGGTCGCTGGTCGACGGCGCCACGATCCTGTTCTCCAACGAGTACGAGTCGCACATGATCGCCCAGAAGACCGGCTGGTCCGACGAGGAGGTGCTCGACCGTGTCGGCACCCAGGTCACCACGCTCGGCAAGGACGGCGTGCGCGTGCTGCGGCGCGGCGAGCCGACCATCGAGGTCCCGGCGGCGCCCGACGTCGTGGCGGTCGAGCCCACCGGGGTCGGCGACGCCTTCCGGGCCGGCTTCCTCGCCGCTCTCGAGTGGGGCCTCGACCTCGAGCGCGCCTGCCAGGTCGGCTGCGTGCTCGCCGCCTACGTCGTCGAGACGGTCGGCACCCAGGAGTACGCCTTCACGCCGTCGGAGTTCGTGACCCGCGTCGAGCAGTCCTACGGCGTCGACGCCGGCGCCGACGTGGCCAAGCACCTGGCCTGACGAGGGGCGCGCGAGCCCGCGAGCGCGGGCCCTCGTCGACGGTGGTCGAGCAAGCCGTCGCGGGCTGAGCCTGCGAGGCCCGTGAACCGGCGTGCCGAGACCCCCCGCAGCCGGTGCACCCGTGCCAACGGGAGCCGGGGCCGTCGTCAAGCCAGGTCGACCAGCGAACGCTTGCTCAGGCGGGGTCGGCGCGCAGCTCGGCGACGACCTCGGGCAGGGCCCGGCAGAGCACCTCGACGTCGTCGGCGGTGGTGGTGCGGGTCAGCGAGACCCGCACGTTGCCCTGGGTGAGCGCGCCCATGGCGGCCAGCACCCGGCTCGGCTCGAGGCTGGACGCCGTGCAGGCCGACCCGCTGGCGACGGCCAGGCCGCGCCGGTCGAGCTCGGCCACCAGGCGGTCGCCGCTGACGTAGAGCACCGAGAACGTCACCAGGTGCGGCAGCCGGCGGTCGGGGTCGCCGACCACGTCGACGTCCTCGAGCGACGCGGCGACCTCGCGCACGCGGGCGACGAGCGCGCGCTGTCGCGCCGCGACCTCGTCGCGCTCGGCCACCACGGCCTGCAGCGCGGCCGCCGCCGCGAGCGCGGCGGGCACGTTCTCGAAGCCGCTCGCGCGGTGGTCGGCGCGGTCGTCGTCGGGGAACGGTGACTCCCAGGCGGCCGAGCGGCGCACCAGCAGCACCCCGACGCCGGCGGGACCGCCCCACTTGTGCGCCGACCCGGCGGCGGCGTCCCAGCGGGCCGGGAGCGGACGGCGTCCCATCGAGGCGCAGGCGTCGACGAACAGCGGCACGCCGTCGGGCAGGCGCAGGTCGTCGACGTCCTGCACGGTGCCGACCTCGTGGTTGGCGCTCTGCAGCGCCGCGACGGCGACGTCGCCGCCGCGCGCCGCCCCGGCCAGCTCGTCGAGCCGCACCCGCCCCAGCGGGTCGGCGCCGACCTCGGTGGGCTCGCCCCACCACCGCGCCGCGTGGACGACGGCCGCGTGCTCGACCGCGGATTGCACCACCCGGCGTCCGACGTGCCGGCGGGCCTGCGCGAGCCCGAGCAGCCCGCGGTGGGTGGCCTCGGTGCCGGAGGCGGCGAAGGTGACCTCGTCGGGCCGCACGTCGAGCGCCTCGGCGGTCGCGGCGCGGGCGTTGTCGAGCAGCAGCCGGGCGTTGCGGGCCTCGTGGTGCAGCCGCCGCGGGTCGGCCCAGCCGGCGTCGAGCGCGGCGAGCAGCGTCTCGCGCGCGGCCGGGTGCAGGGGCTCGGACGACGCCGCGTCGAGATGACGTCGGGCGAGGCGCCCCGCCCCGCCGTCCCCGGTGGCCACCCTGCGAGCGTAATCACCCACCCAGCCGCCCGGCTGAGGGCGTGACCGCGATAGTCTGAGGAGGTTCCTGGCCGTCGTAGAGAAGGGCTCGTTCGTGGCTCTGTTGCTCCCGGAGCGTCGGGTCGCACCCCGGCGTGTGCGTCGTGCGGCCACGCTGGCCGTGCTGCTCGGCGCGGCGCTCGTCCTGGGCGGGTGCTCCTCCGACACCGAGGCCGGCCGTCTGGCCATGCCCTCACCCGTCACCGAGGAGGGCGAGCACACGCTCGCGCTGTGGCAGGGCGCCTGGATCGCGGCGCTGGCCACCGGCCTCGTCGTGTGGGGCCTGATCTTCTGGGTCGTGGTCCGCTACCGCCGTCGTCACGACGACGAGGTGCCGGTGCAGACCCGCTACAACCTCCCGCTCGAGATCTTCTACACGATCTTCCCGATCGTGATGGTCATCGTCTTCTTCGACCACACCATCAAGACGCAGAACGCCGTCTACGACCCCGACGCCGAGGCCCAGAACACGGTCTACGTCGTGGGCCAGCAGTGGTCGTGGACCTTCAACTACCCCGAGGAGACGGTCACCGACTCCGAGACGGGCGAGCAGGTCCAGGTCAACATCTACGAGTCCGGCACCGGCAACGACATCCCGGACCTCTACCTGCCGGTCGACGAGACCACCCGCTTCGAGCTGCGCACGCCCGACGTCATCCACGACTTCGGCGTCCCCGGCTTCCTGATCAAGATGGACGTCATGCCCGCGCAGGACAACTCCTTCGCGGTGACGCCCAAGGTCGAGGGCACATACGCCGGCAAGTGCTACGAGCTGTGCGGCGTCTACCACTCGCGCATGCTGTTCAACGTCAGGATCGTCGACGAGCAGGAGTTCCAGGACTACCTGCAGGCGCAGTACGACGCCGGCTTCTACTCCGAGGAGCCCGTCTGCGGCGGCAGCTACACCACCACCCAGGTCGGGCTCGAGGAGTCCAACGGCCAGGTCTGCGGAACGGACGAGGAGGACCAGTGACCGCCACCGTTCCCAACCCGGTGACCACGACGCCGGCACGCAAGCCCCTGGGCACGCAGGTCGTGCGGCTGCTCACCACCACCGACCACAAGGTCATCGGCCAGCTCTACCTGGCGACGTCGTTCGTCTGGTTCATCGTGGCCGGCCTGATGGCGATGATCATCCGCTCCGAGCTGGCCTTCCCGGGCCAGCAGGTCGTCAACGAAGAGCTCTACAACCAGCTCTTCACGATGCACGGCACGATCATGCTGCTGCTGTTCGCGACGCCGCTGTTCTTCGGCTTCGCCAACGTGATCATGCCGCTGCAGATCGGCTCGCCCGACGTCGCGTTCCCGCGCCTGAACATGTTCAGCTACTGGCTGTTCCTGTTCGGCAGCCTGATCACGGTCTCCGGCTTCCTGACCCCGAGCGGCGCGGCCAGCTTCGGCTGGTTCGCCTACACGCCGCTCTCGGACGCCGTCCGCTCGCCGGGCGTCGGCGGCGACCTGTGGATCATGGGCCTGTGGATGGCCGGCCTCGGCACCATCCTCGGCGCGGTCAACTTCATCACCACCATCATCTGCATGCGCGCGCCCGGCATGACGATGTTCCGGATGCCGCTGTTCGTCTGGAACACGCTGGTCACCAGCCTGCTCGTGCTGATCGCGTTCCCGGTGCTCGCCGGCGCGCTGCTCTCGCTCGAGGCCGACCGCCAGCTCGGCGCCCACGTCTTCGACACCGCCCACGGCGGCGCGATCCTGTGGCAGCACCTGTTCTGGTTCTTCGGGCACCCCGAGGTCTACATCATCGCGCTGCCGTTCTTCGGCATCGTCACCGAGATCCTGCCGGTCTTCAGCCGCAAGCCGATCTTCGGCTACGTCGGCCTGGTCGGCGCCACGCTCGGCATCGCCATCCTCTCGGTGGCGGTGTGGGCGCACCACATGTTCGTCACCGGCGCGGTCAACCTGGCCTTCTTCTCCGGCATGACGTTCCTGATCGCGGTGCCGACAGGAGTGAAGTTCTTCAACTGGATCGGCACGATGTGGGGGGGATCTCTGTCCTTCGACACCCCGATGCTGTGGTCGATCGGCTTCCTCACCACGTTCCTGTTCGGTGGCCTGACCGGCATCATCCTGGCCAGCCCGCCGCTCGACTTCCACGTCTCCGACTCCTACTTCGTGGTGGCGCACTTCCACTACGTCGTCTTCGGCACGGTGGTGTTCGCGATGTTCGCGGGCTTCTACTTCTGGTGGCCGAAGATGACCGGACGGATGCTCGACGAACGCCTGGGCAAGCTGCACTTCTGGATGCTGTTCGTCGGCTTCCACACCACGTTCCTGGTGCAGCACTGGCTCGGTGTCGAGGGCATGCCGCGGCGCTACGCCGACTACCTGCCCGGCGACGGCTTCACCACGCTGAACCAGATCTCGACGCTGGGCGCCTTCCTGCTCGGCGCCTCGACGCTGCCGTTCTTCTACAACGTCTACGTCTCGCGCAAGGCCCCGCTCGTCGAGGCCGACGACCCGTGGGGCTGGGGCCGCTCGCTCGAGTGGGCCACCAGCAGCCCGCCGCCGCGCCACAACTTCCACTCCATCCCGCGCATCCGTTCCGAGTCGCCGGCCTTCGACCTGCACCACCCCGAGGTCGCGGCCATCGAGCTCGAGGACAACGCCGCGGCGCGCGAGGGCCGGTTCGCCGACGCCCCCGACATGGAGGGTCGCGACACCCTGCTCAAGGAGCGGATGCAGACCGACACCGAGACCGACACCGGCCGCTCCGACGCCGGTGACGACGACATCGACGGAGGCGAGCGCCGATGAAGGCCGAGGCCTGGATCTTCGGGGTCACGACCGTCTTCCTGGTGCTGGTCACCCCCGCCTACTGGCTGGTCACCAGCGCCGGCAACACCGGCGGCGACTGGACCGGCACCTCGGCGCTGACCATGACGGGTCTGCTGACCCTCATGGTCACGCTCTACCTCGGCTTCCACGCCCGCAAGATGGACCCGCGGCCCGAGGACCGCAAGGAGGCCGAGATCGCCGACGGTGCCGGCGAGCTGGGCTTCTTCCCGCCCTACTCGTGGTGGCCGCTGTGGTGCGCCGCCACCCTGGGCCTGATGGTCTTCGGCGTGGCCGCGGCTGCCTGGTGGCTGCTGATCATCGGCGGCGTGCTGGGGGCCGTGGCGCTCTCCGGGTTGATCTTCGAGTACTACCGCGGCGGGCACGCGCACTGACGCTGGTCGCTTGACGCAGGTCACACCGGGCGGGCTGCAACTTAACCGCGTCGGGTCGCGTCGTAGATAACAGGAACCGACCTCCGGCCGGTTACCCTGAAATCACCGACCCCCACGCGATCCCACGCGCTTCCTCACCGTCCTTTGGAGTCGTCCATGTCCGTGCGTCGTCTCGGCCGCGCCCGTGCCACCGCCGTCCTCGCCGCGCTCGCCACCGTCTCGTGCCTGTCCCTGACGGCCTGCAGCTCCGGTTCCGACGACCCCCAGGGTGACGGCGGGTCCGGCGGCGACACCGCCGCGGGTTCCGGCTCCGGCGACACCGCCGCCGACGACGGCGGCTCGCAGCAGGTGGACGACGACGGCTCGAGCGGCGACGACGCCGCCAGCCCGGTGTTCTCGACCAACGTGGGCAAGGGCGCGAGCGACGTCCCCGTCTCGACCCTGGTCGAGGTCGGTGTCGACGGCGGCACGCTGTCCTCGGTCACCGTGTCCTCCTCCGAGGGCGAGGTGGCCGGCGAGCTCAACGACGACGGCAGCAGCTGGACGGCGTCCGAGCGGCTCGAGCCGGGCACGACCTACAA
The DNA here is from genome assembly GCF_039543705.1 of Nocardioides marinquilinus. NCBI lineage: Bacteria > Bacillati > Actinomycetota > Actinomycetes > Propionibacteriales > Nocardioidaceae > Nocardioides > Nocardioides marinquilinus. Next base: position 850,202 of record NZ_BAABKG010000003.1, on the reverse strand, counting down.
GGTCGTCTCGGTCGCCGACAACGACAGCGGCGAGGCCAAGGAGCGCATGCGCTTCACGACCGCCGACCTGAGCCTCGACCAGCAGATCTACCCCTCGGTGGCGCCGCTGGACGGCGAGACCGTCGGCGTCGGCATGCCGGTCATCGTGACCTTCGACCTGCCGGTCACCGACCGCAAGGCGTTCGAGAAGAACATGTCGGTCACCTCCGAGCCCGCGCAGCAGGGCTCGTGGCACTGGCTGAGCGACAACGAGGCGCACTGGCGGCCCAAGACCTACTGGCGCCCCGGCACCAAGGTGCACGTCGACGTCGACGTCAACGGCGTCGACGCGGGCAACGGCCTCTACGGCCAGGAGGACCGCGAGATCGACTTCACCACCGGCGACGCGCACATCTACCAGGTCGATGCCGACACCCACCAGATGAAGGTGTTCTCCAACGGCAAGCTGCTGCGCACCATCCCGATCACGACCGGCGAGGAGCCGGACTACACGACGCGGTCGGGCGTGAAGGTCATCGTCGAGAAGTTCGAGTCCAAGCGCATGAACTCCGAGACCGTCGGCATCACCGGTTCCGAGGCCTACGACATCGACAACGTGCAGTACGCGATGCGCCTGACCTACTCCGGCGAGTTCATCCACGCCGCCCCGTGGTCGGTCGCCTCCCAGGGCAACGCCAACGTCTCCCACGGCTGCACGGGCATGAGCACCGAGAACGCCGCCTGGCTCTACCAGATGACCCGCCGCGGCGACGTCGTCGAGTACACCGGCACCGACAAGCCCATGACCCTCGACAACGGCTACGGCGACTGGAACGCCTCCTTCAAGAACTACGAGCAGGGCTCCGCACTCGCCTGACGCTGACCCGTCAGACATGTCTGACGGGTCAGCGTGCCTGTGGATGACGAACGCGGGCCGGACGCCGTCCGGGCACGATCTCGTCCATGGCGAGACCCACGACGTACCGGCAGCTGCTCGAGATCCGCGACGGGTTGCCGCGTGACCGACCGTTCACCGCGTCGGAGAGCGATGCGCTGGGTGTGCCGAACCGGCTACGCCGACTGCTGCTCGGCGCCGGGCTGCTGCGGCGGGCCGTGCCGGGCGTCTTCCACGCGCCCGAGCTGAAGGACTCCCTCGACCTGCGCTTGCAGATGCTCAGGCTCGTGGTGCCGGCCGATTGCGTCGTCACCGACCGGACCGCCGCGTGGCTCTGGGGTGCCCAGATGGTGCTGGCGCCGGGGGACCACCTGCAGGTGCCACGGATCTCGGTCTTCGCACCGCCCGGCCGGCGGCTGCGCAACGGGCTCAGTGCCAGCGGCGAGCGGCAGCTCGCCGACGTCGATGTCGCCGAGGTCTCGGGGTTGCAGGTCACCACGCCGTTGCGCAGCGCGTGCGACCTGGCGCGGTTGCTGCACCGTGACCAGGCGATCGGGACCATGGACGCTCTGGCCCGTCTCGGCACCTTCTCGGTCGACCGCCTCGTCCTCGAGCTCGATCGCTTCAAGGGCTACCGAGGCGTCATCCAGGCCCGCATGCTCGCTCCGCTCGTCGACGCCCGCGCGGAGTCGCCCATGGAGAGCGTGACCCGGCTGCGGTGGCACGATGCCGGCCTGCCGTGGCCCGAGTGCCAGGTCGAGGTGGCCGGGCCCGACGGCCCCTACTTCGTCGACGTCGGTCGACGCGAGGAGCGCTTCGGCGTCGAGTACTTCGGCGAGGAGTTCCACGGCGAGACCGAGGCGGAGCACGACGCCGACCGCCTCGACTGGCTCCGCGGCCGCAGGCAGTGGCACATCGTCGTCGCCGGCCGCGCCGACGTCATCGGCCCTCGCCAGTCCCTCGACCTCGTGCTACGCCTCGAGTGGCACGCGCACGGTCGACCCGTCAGACATGTCTGACGGGTCAGCGTCGAATCGCGGTCGACCCGTCAGACATGTCTGACGGGTCAGCGAGGAGGCTGCGGACACGGGGGATGACCTCGCGGCCGTAGAGCTCGATGCAGCGGAGGAGGTGGGGGTGGGGCTGGGGGCCGTTGGAGTACTTGAGGTCGAACCGGTCGAGGCCGAGGGTGGCGACGGTGCGCGCGATGCGGCGGGCGACGGTCTCGGGGGAGCCGACGTAGAGGGAGCCGTGGTCGGCCTCGGTGTCGAACTGCTCGCGCGAGGTGGGGCCCCAGCCGCGCTCGCGGCCGATGCGGTCGCGGTTGGCCTTGAAGTGCGGCCAGAGCAGCTCGCGGGCCTCGTCGTCGGTGTCGGCGACGAAGCCGGGGGAGTGGACGCCGACCGGCAGCCGCAGGCCGTCGTGCAGCTCGTCGGTGGCGCGGTGCCACAGCTCGACGTAGGGCTCGAAGCGGGCCGGGTCGCCGCCGATGATGGCGAGCATCAGCGGGATGCGGTAGCGGGCGGCGCGCACGACCGACTCGGGTGAGCCGCCGACACCCACCCAGGCGCGCAGCGGGCCGTGCTCCAACGGCGGGTGGACGACGACGTCGCTCACCGCGGCACGCGTGCGGCCGCCCGGCCAGGACGCCGGCCCGTCGGCGTCGCGCAGCGCGGCGAACAGGTCGAGCTGCTCAGAGAACAACGTCTCGTAGTCGGCCAGGTCGAGGCCGAACAGCGGGAAGGACTCGGTGAACGAGCCCCGGCCCAGCGTCACCTCGGCGCGTCCGTTCGAGACGGCGTCCAGGGTGGCGAAGCGCTCGTGCACGCGCACCGCGTCGTCGCTGCTGAGCACGGTGACCGCGGTGCCGAGCAGGATGCGCGAGGTGCGCGAGGCGATCGCGGCGAGGACGACGTCGGGCGCCGAGATGGCGTAGTCGTCGCGGTGGTGCTCGCCGAGCCCGATGGCGTCGACGCCGACCTCGTCGGCCAGGACGGCCTGCTCGACGACGTCACGCACCACCTGCGACGACGCCACGCGCCGACCGTCGAGGTCGACCGTGACGTCGCCGAAGGTGTCGAGGCCGAGCTGGACCTCGGCGTCTGACATGGGGTGCCTCTCGATCAGTGGTCGCCGCGCAGCGGCTTGCCCTCGATCGACTGGTGCCCGTCGAACTGGTGCCCGTCGGCCGCGTGGCCGTCGAGCGAGGCGGTGAGCGCGTGCTCGTGCTCGGCGTGGTGCCGTGCCTCCTCGAGCTCGGCCGCGGTGGGCTTCTGCACGTTGTCGGCGAACATCAGCGTCGAGAGCTTCGCACGGACGCCGTCGAGACGGCCCCCGGGCGCAGCCACGCCGTTCGCGTCGACCCGGTCGGGGTCGGCGGTGAACACCTCGTCGCGGTCACGTGCCGTGAGGCGGTAGGCCTCGGTGCTGCTGATCGGCAGGTGACGCTCGCTGTAGCCGCCCTCGGGCGAGCGCATGATCACGCCCGTCTCGTAGCCGTGGAGCAGCTTGTCCTTGTCGTGACGCTGCAGGGAGATGCACCAACGGCGGGTGATGATGAAGGCGATCAGCGGGCCGAGGAAGATCATCACCCGCATGAAGTAGGTGATCTGGTTGATCGACAGGTGCAGCTTGATCGCGATGATGTCGTTGCCGCCGGCGGCCCAGGCCAGACCGTAGAACGTCATCAGCGAGACCATCAGCGCGGTGCGCGTCGGGTGGTCGCGGGGGCGCTGCAGCAGGTGGTGGTCGCGCTTGTCCTTGGTGATCCACCCCTCGATGAAGGGCAGCAGGAGCACGATCATCAGCATCAGCGGCGGCATGATCAGGATCGGGATCATGACGTTCCACGAGATCGTGTAGCCGCCGATCACCGACTCCCAGCCGGGGATGATGCGCAGCAGGCCGTCGGGCCAGCCCATGTACCAGTCGGGCTGGGAGCCGGCGGTGACCTTGGTCGGGTCGTAGGGCCCGTACTTCCACACCGGGTTGATCGTCAGCAGACCGCCCATGACGGCGCAGATGCCGAAGACGATGAAGAAGAAGCCACCGGCCTTGGCGGCGTACACCGGCAGCATCGGGTAGCCGACGACGTTCTGCTCGGTGCGGCCGGGACCAGGCCACTGGGTGTGCTTGTGGTAGACGAGCAGCAGCATGTGGGCCGCGATCAGCCCCAGCAGCAGGCCCGGGATCAGCAGCACGTGGACGATGTAGAGCCGCGGGATGATCGACTCGCCGGGGAACTCGCCGCCGAAGAGGAAGAACGACATGTAGCTGCCGACCACCGGGGTGGCCTTCAGGAAGCCGTCGGCGGCGCGGATGCCGGTGCCGGAGAGCAGGTCGTCGGGCAGCGAGTAGCCGGTGAAGCCCTCGAGCGTGCCGAGGAACAGCAGCAGGACGCCGATGACCCAGTTGAGCTCACGCGGCTTGCGGAACGCTCCGGTGAAGTAGACCCGGAGCATGTGGATCATCATCGCGGCGATGAAGATCATCGCGGCCCAGTGGTGCATCTGGCGCATCAGCAGGCCGCCGCGCACGTCGAACGAGAGCCGCAGGGTGGAGGAGAGCGCCTCGGACATCTCCACGCCCCGCATCGGGTCGTAGGAGCCCTGGTACTCGACCTCGCCCATGCTCGGCACGTACCAGAGCGTCAGGAACACGCCCGAGAGCAGCAGGACGACGAAGCTCCACAGCGCGATCTCGCCCAGCATGAACGACCAGTGGTCGGGGAAGACCTTGCGCAGGTTCTTCTTCATGGCCGTGCCGAGGCCGAGGCGGTCGTCGGCCCACGTGGCGACGGCGCCGGCCTTGCCCGGCTTCTTCAGCGTGGCGGCAGTGGTGTTGCTGTCGGCCACCTTGCTCGTGTCGACGGTCATTTCTCACGACTCCAGTAACTGGGCCCGACGGGCTGTTGGAAGTCACTCTGGGCGACGAGGTAACCCGCGTCGTCCAGCTTGAGTGGTAGCTGGGGCAACGGGCGCCCGGCCGGTCCGAAGATGACCTTGGCCGAGTCGGACAGGTCGAAGGTGGACTGGTGGCACGGGCACAGCACGTGGTGGGTGGTGCGCTCGTAGAGCGAGATCGGGCAGCCGACGTGGCTGCAGATCTTGGAGAAGCACAACACACCGTCGACGATCCAGTCCTCACCCTGCGAGGACTTGATGTCGTCGGGCTCCATCTTCACCAGGATGACCGCGGCCTTGGCCTTGGCCACCTGCAGCTCGACGCCCTCGAGGTCGAGCAGGCCGTCGGGGATGCCGTTGACGAGGTCGCCGACCTCGATGTCGGTGGGGCGGATCGGGGTGCCGATGACGTCGCGGACGACGCGCACCTCGGGCCGCACGCCCCACAGGGTGTGCTCGAGGCCGGTGCCCTCCTCGGCGTTCGCCACCTGGCCCGGGGTGGGGCCGAGGTCGCGCAGCATGATCACGGCCGGGAGCGGCAGGATCGCCACAGCGCCGAGCAGCGAGCGCCGGATGAGCGGACGCCGCGCGATGCCGGACTCCTCGAGGCCGGTGTTGAGCGCCTCGACGGTGGCCGCGCGGTCCTCGTCGGAGGAGCGCGAGGGGTGGCGCATCTCGACGATCTCGTGGTCGGCCATGAGCTTGCGGGCCCACTGGATGATGCCGACGCCGATGAGGATCAGCGCGATGCCGAGGCACATGCCGAGCGCCAGCGTGGAGGCGCCGAGCCCGCCGAAGGTGTCCCAGCTGTCGCCGATCTCGATGGCGAAGTAGGCCACCACGAACAGCACGGTGAAGACGGCCGAGAGGCCGAAGAGCGTGGAGACCTGCCGCTCGGCGCGCTTGGCGGCGTCCTCGTCGACGTCGGTGGGCCGCCAGGTGTGCTCGGGCAGGCCCGGGTTGGCGATCGGCTCGTCGGCGACCGGGAGGTGGGAGTCGTGCCCGTCACCCTCGCCGTGGACGGGCTCGCCGCCGGGGTGCTTGTCGAGCTGGGTCATGCCTGCGCTCCCCCTTCGGAGCCGGGTGCCGGCTTCTTCCGGTCGGTACGAGTGGTGTGGGCCGCGATCCAGATCGCGAACCCGACGAGGCCGCCGATGCCGACGACCCAGGCGAACAGGCCCTCGCTCACGGGGCCGAGGCTGCCGAGGCCGAAGCCGCCGTAGTTGGGCTGCTCGGCGGTCTCCTGCAGGTAGGTGATGAGCTCGGCCTTCTGCTGCGGCGGGATGTTGCCCTCGGAGAAGACCGGCATCTGCTGCGGCCCGGTGAGCAGCGCCTCGTAGATGTAGCGGGCGGGGACGCCGCGGATGGTGGGCGCGTAGCCGCCGCGGGGCATCGCGCCGCCGGAGCCGTCGTAGTTGTGGCAGGCGGTGCAGTTGGTTAGGAAGACCTGGCCGCCGCGCGAGATGGCCTCCTCGCGCTCGTCGTCGGTGAGGTCGTCGGGCAGCGTGTAGGCGCTCTCGTCGGGCACGGCGGGGCCGGTGCCGAGCGAGGCGACGTAGGCGGCGAGCTGGTCGATCTGCTCCTGGTCGTAGACCGGAGGCTTGCGCTCGGCCTGCTGACCGGGCTGCACCATCGGCATGCGGCCGGTGCCGACCTGGAAGTCGACCGACGCCGCGCCGACGTTGGTGAGCGCGGGGCCGTACTGGGTGCCGCTCGCGGTGAGCACGCCCTCGCCGTTCTGGCCGTGGCAGAACGAGCAGCCCACGAGGAACAGCTCGCGGCCGGCCGCGATCTGCTCGTCGTCCGGGGCGGCCTCGTCGGCCGTGGCGCCCGGGGAGAGCAGGGAGTAGGCGCCGCCGGTGAGCAGCAACGCCAGGAGCAGCACCACCAGTCCGGCCAGCGGCCCGCGGCGATGCCTCGAGATCCGTCCGGCGGAGCGGTTGATCAGGCGCATGTGGTCCCTGTCTCTCAGGTCAGCGGATCAGGTAGATCGTGGCGAACAGCCCGATCCACACGACGTCGACGAAGTGCCAGTAGTACGAGACGACGATCGCGCTGACCGCCTGCTCGTGGGTGAACTTGCGGGCCAGGTAGGTGCGGCCCAGGACGAAGAGGAAGGCGATCAGTCCGCCGGTGACGTGCAGGCCGTGGAAGCCGGTCGTCAGGTAGAACATCGAGCCGTAGGCCGAGGAGCCGATCGTGATGCCCTCGTGGACCAGCTCGGCGTACTCGAAGGCCTGGCCGCCGATGAAGATGGCGCCCATCACGTAGGTGAGGATGAACCACTCGCGCAGGCCCCACTTGCGGAAGTCGAGCAGTCCGCCCGAGCGGCCCACCTGACCGCGCTCGGCCGCGAAGACGCCGAGCTGGCAGGTCAGCGACGACAGCACCAGGATCGTGGTGTTGACCGAGGCGAACGGGATGTTGAGCGCCTCGGTGTTCTCCGCCCACAGCTCGGGGCTGACCGAGCGGATCGTGAAGTACGACGCGAAGAGCGCGGCGAAGAACATCAGCTCGCTCGAGAGCCAGATGATGGTCCCTACGGCCACCATGCTCGGGCGGTCGTGATGCCCGTGCAGGCGGGAGGCGGGGATCGTCGCAGTGGTCGCCACGAGTTCATTATGGACCGCCCGACCGCCCGGAGCAGCATGCCCCCCGGGTGATCGGCGTCCGTACAGTGGCGGTTGTGGGACATCTCTCGTCGGGACCGCTGACCGGGGCGGTCGTGGCACCCCTGCGGGACCTCTCCGCGGCCGCCGCCGAGGCCCTCCCGCCGCCCTCGTTCGGGGCCTTCTTCGAGCAGTGGTCGCTGGCCCCGGTGCCCCTCGTGCTGACCGTCTGGGCGGTGGGCCTGTACCTGCTCGGCGTGGCCCGGCTGCGCCGGCGCGGCGACCGCTGGCCGATCGGTCGCACGCTCTCGTTCGTGGTCGTGGGCATGGGCTCGTTCTACGTCGCGACGTCGTCCGGGCTGGCGGCCTACGACACCGTGCTGGTGAGCGTGCACATGGTCCAGCACATGGTGCTGTCGATGGTCGTGCCGCTCGCCCTGGCGCTCGGGGCGCCGGTCACCCTCGCCCTCCGCACGCTGCCGGGGACGCCGCGGCGGTGGCTGCTCGCCGCCCTGCACTCGCGCGCGGCCCGGGTGCTCTCGTTCGCGCCGCTGGCCTTCGTGCTCTACATCGCCTCGCCGTGGGCGCTGTACTACTCCGGCTGGTACCGCGCCTCGCTGGAGTCGGTGTGGGTGCACGAGGCCATGCACGTGCACCTCGTGGCGGTCGGGGCGCTGTTCTTCTGGCCGCTCATGGGCATCGACCCGCTGCCGGGCCGGCTCGGCTACCCGTTCCGGGTGCTGCTGACGGTGCTGACGCTGCCGTTCCACGCCTTCCTGGGCGTCTCGATCATGGGCGCCACGACGCTGTTGGGCGGCGACTGGTACCCGCGGCTCTCCGACGGCCCCATGGGCTCGTGGCTGCCCGACCCCCTCGCCGACCAGGAGCTCGCGGGCGGGTTGCTGTGGGCCTCCGGGGACGCCGTGGGGCTGGTGTTCTTCGTCGTCCTGTTCGTGCAGTGGGTGCGCTCCTCGCAGTCGGAGGCCCGGCGGGAGGACCGGCGGCTCGACCTGCTCGAGGCCCGGGAGGCCAAGCGCGCGGAGGTCGCGGCCGCGGGGTCGTCGGCGGGGTCGCCCGCGGGGGAGTGAGAGGGTCCGGCGCGTACTCACTACGATGAGTGCCGTGGTTGACGCGCAGGCCCCGGAGGCCCGTCTCAAGGTGCTGGTCTACAGCGACGACGTCACGGTGCGGCAGAGCGTCATCCTCGCGCTCGGACGCCGTCCGCACCCCGACCTGCCGGAGGTCGAGTACGTCGAGGTGGCCACCGAGCCGGTGGTGATCTCCACGATGGACTCCGGCCAGATCGCGCTGGCCATCCTCGACGGTGAGGCCGTGCCCGCGGGCGGGATGGGCATCGCCAAGCAGCTGAAGGACGAGATCTTCCGCTGCCCGCCGGTGCTCGTGCTCACCGGCCGCCCGCAGGACGCGTGGCTGGCCACGTGGTCGCGGGCCGAGGCGGCCGTGCCGCACCCCATCGACCCGATCCAGCTGGCCGAGGCGGTCGTGGGCCTGCTGCTGCCGCGCCTGCCCGCCCAGACCTGAGCCCCGGACGGAGCGGCTCGTGAGCAGGTGGCCCGAGGTGCTCGGGGCCCTCGTCGGGCGCGTCGACCTCACCGCCGAGCAGGCGCAGTGGGCGATGGGCGAGATCCTCGAGGGCGAGGCGACGCCGGCCCAGGTGGCGGGCTTCGCCGTCGCGCTGCGGGCCAAGGGCGAGACGGCCGCGGAGGTCGGCGGCCTCGCCGACGCCATGTACGCCCGCCGGACGCCGATCGAGGTGCCCGGCCGGCTGCTCGACGTCGTCGGCACCGGCGCCGACCGCTCCAACTCGGTCAACATCTCCACGATGGCCGCGATCGTCGCCGCCGGCGCGGGCGCGACCGTGGTCAAGCACGGCAACCGCTCGGCGTCCTCGCAGTGCGGCAGCGCCGACGTGCTCGAGGAGCTCGGCGTCCGCCTCGACCTCAGCCCCGAGCGGGTGGCCGCCGCCGCGGTCGAGGCCGGCATCACCTTCTGCTTCGCCGCCGCGTTCAACCCGGCGATGCGCCACACCGCCGGCCCCCGGCGCGAGCTCGGCATCGGGACGACGTTCAACTTCCTGGGCCCGCTCGCCAACCCCGTGCGGCCGGCCGCCCAGGCGATCGGCTGCGCCGACCCGCGGATGCTGCCGGTGATGGCGGGCGTCTTCGCGGCCCGCGGCGCCGACGCGTGGGTCTTCCGCGGCGACGACGGTCTCGACGAGCTGACCACGACCACCACCTCGCACGTCTGGGTGGCCACCGGGGGAGAGGTGAGCGGACCGGTGACCGTCGACCCGCGCGCGCTCGGCCTCGGGCCGGCCACCGCCGAGGACCTGCGCGGTGCCGACGCCGCCTACAACGCCGAGGTCGTGCGCCGGGTGCTGGCGGGAGACGCCGGACCCGCGCGCGACGCCGTCGTCCTCAACGCCGGGGCGGCGCTCGCCGTCCACGCGGCGCCGGGCGAGCCGGTGCTCGAGGCGCTCGCCGCCGGGATGACGCGCGCGGCCGAGGCGATCGACTCCGGGGCGGCGCAGGCGACGCTCGAGCGGTGGGTGGCGAGCGCTACCGCTTCGTGACGGTGAGCCGCGCCGAGCGCGTCGACGCCGTGGCCTGGGCGCCGCCGGAGTAGACCGCCTTGACGGTGTGCTTGCCGGCCTTGAGCAGCGGCAGCCGGGTCGTGGCGGTGGTGCCGCGCACCGTGACCTTCGCCAGCTTGCGGGTGCCGTCGTAGAAGGTGACGGTGCCGCCGGCGCCCGCCAGGCCCGACGCGGCGACCGTCGCCGTCGCGGTCACGCGCTGCTTCGTAGTCGCCGGGGACGGCGTGAGGGTGAGCGCGGTGGTGGTGCGCACCTTGTTCACGGTCACGCTGCGGCTGGCCGCGGTGCCGGGGTCGTGGTCGGCGGCGCGGGCGGTGACGACGACGTGCAGCCGCCGGGCGGCGTCCACGGCCGTGACGGCGTAGGTCGAGCGCACCGCGCCGGGGACCGCGACGCCGTTGCGGAACCACTGGTAGGTCAGGGAGGCCGGCCCCGACCACGTGCCGGGGTCGGCCGTGAGCGTGTTGCCGGGCGCCGGGCGACCGGTGACGACCGGCCGATCGAGCGCGACGAGGGCGCCGGCGTTCGTGACCGACACGGGGTCGCTCGCAGCCGAACCGTCCTCGCGGCCGGTGAGCGTGGCCTTCTCGACCACGTGCACCTGCCGGCCGACGTCGTCGGAGACGAGCCGGTAGGTCGTGCTCGTGGCGCGCGAGATCGCGACGCCGTCGCGGTACCACTGGTAGGTCAGCCGCGGACCGTCCGACCACGAGCCGGGGGCGACCGTCAGTGTCTTGCCCACGACGGGATCGCCGTCGATGGCTGGGGGGTAGGCCGCGACGAGGGCGTCGCCGACGACGCCTCGGATCGGGTCACTGGTCGACGACGCGTTGCGGTAGCCGGTGAGCGCGCCGGTCGCGCGGACCGTGAGGTCCTTGTCGCGGTCGGCGGCCGTGACGGTGTAGGTCTCGCCCGTCGCCCCGCTGATGACCGAGGTGCCGCGATACCACTGGTAGGTGGTGGTCTCGGCGGGCGGGTCGAAGGTGGGTGCCGACAGGCGCAGCTCGGTGCCGACCTTGCCGCTGCCGCTGATCGTGACCGGGGTCGCGACGGCGGGCGGGTCGACGACCACGAAGGTGCGCCACGGTGAGGCACCGAGGTCCTTGCCGGCCGCGTCGATGGCGACGACCCGCCACTGGGCTGTCCCGGCCGGCAGGGCGCTGGTCGGGGCCCACGCCGTGGCCCGGGTGCTCACGCTCTCGGCCAGGCTGCCGGTGGTCTCCCCGGGCTTGCGGCGCTCGAAGCGGTAGGACGTCGCGCGCGGGTCGGGCAGCCAGCTGAAGAGTCCGCCGGTCGGCTCGACCAGGGCGCCGTCGTCCGGTGACGCCGTCGCGACCGGCAGCGCGTCGACGGTGAAGGTGCGGTAGTCGGTCCACTCGCCCGCCAGGTTCTTGGCGTCGACGCGGCGCACGCGCCAGCGGTAGGGCTCGGTGGACGCAGGCAGCGGGGTGGTGGGGGCCCAGGAGGTGTACTTGATCTGCTTCTGGCTGACCACGGTCGTCGGCCCGGCCATGATCTCGAGCTCGTAGGCGCCCGCGAAGGCGAGCGGATCCCAGCTGAAGGTCAGGTCGCTGCCCAGCGGGCCGCCGGACCCCGGGGTGAGCAGGGTCGGTCGGGGCGAGCGCTTCTCGAAGCGACGGGCCTCGCTCCAGACCGACGGGTTGCCGGTGCCGTCGTTGGCACGCACCCGCCAGTGGACGTAGCCCTCGGGGTAGGTGGAGGCCGGGGAGGTGTAGGTCGTCTCGTCGACCGTCGCGGTCTCGATCCGGCTGGTGAAGAGGGGGTCGAGGGAGGTCTCGACCGTGTAGGTCTGGGCCTCCGTGCCCGCCGGGGTCGCCAGCGACGAGGTGTCGTCGGCCGGACGTGGCGCGCGCAGGGTGTCCAGGTACGGCGTCCAGTCGAGCGTGACGTCGTCGGACACGAGGGCGTCGGTCGCCGGGCTGAGCAGGCGGGGCGCGAGGGTCTTCTTGGCGAACGACGTCTTCGGGTACTCGATCGGGGCGCAGGTCTGACCGCACGGCTGCACGACCCAGAAGTAGGCGGACCCGGCCTGGCTGTCGGGCAGCGTCTTGGTGAAGGTGTACATCGGCTGCGGCACCGAGACCTTGTCGAAGCCGGGGACGACGTTCGTCAGCTCGCGGTCGTGGGCGAGGGTCAGCAGGTAGCCGACGGCGCCGGGCACCGGGTCCCAGCTGAGGACCGGGGTCTGGCGCAGGTCGACGCACGTCGCGGGGATCGTGGCGGTGCACGCGTCCCGCCCCGGTCCGACGAGGGTCGACGTCCCGTCCATGGCGGCGGCGTGCCCGGTGACCTGCGACGTCGTGAGGGAGCCCGCCGGAGCAGGGACGGGCGACGGGGACGGCTGGTAGGTGAACGCGGTGAGCGGCTGGGCGATGAGGTCGGTGATCACCGACGACGGCCCGTCGGTGGCCCTGACCTTCCACGTGTACTCGCCGGCCTTGCTGGGCACGCACGCCGCCAACGTGGTGTGGACGGTCTGCACACCGCACACCTGCCTGCCGGTGTCGTCCCACATCAGCACCTCGTAGCGACTGGCGCGCTCGATCGCGTTCCACTGCAGGAAGAACGGAGCCGAGCCGTCGACGACGCCACGTGGGTGCACGAGCGTGGGCTGGTCGGGCCACGCCCGGCGCAGCCGCCACGGGGTGTCGGGCCACGGCGAGGCCTTGCCGCTGGCGTCGACCGCGCGGACCCGCCAGAAGTACTCGTCGTTGTTGAGGGTCGACCCGGCCGACCACTGGGTCGCCACGATGCCGGTGGGCGAGGCCTTCATGGTCGCCGTGCCGAAGGCGTCGTCGGTGTTGACCTGCAGCTCGTAGGTGACCGCGCCCTCGACGGGCTCCCAGTCGAGGACGACGTCGCGCACGCTGGTCTCGAAGGTGTCGTCCGGCGCGGTGCGCCTGACCTGGGGCAGGCCGTCGACGACGTAGGGGCGGGAGTCAGACCAGGCGGTCCAGTAGCCCGAGCTCAGCTCGGCCCGGACCCGCCAGTAGTACTGGCCCGTCGTCGGGTACGACGTGAGGTAGGCGGCCGTCGTCCGCTGGGTGCTGCTGACGATGCCACCGGGATCGGTGAAGAGCGGGTCGCGGCCGGTCTGCACGACGTACGACGTCGCGCCGGCGACCGGCTCCCAGGTGAAGTACGGCGCCTCCGGGGCCTGGAAGTGCGCGTCGGGCTGCGGGCGCACCATGACGGGTGCACGGGTGGCGGCGGGCGCGAACGAGCTCGAGGTGTAGTCACCGGTGCCGGCGGCCGACTTCGCGCGGACCCGCCACCACACGCCGTCCGTCGGCAGCTGCACGGTGGGCACGTAGCGCACGTTGGTCGTCGACACGACGCTGCCGATGCGGGTGGCGGAGGTGAACTCCGAGCTGCGCGAGAGCTCGACGTCGTAGCCGGTGGCGCCGGGCACGCGGGTCCACGACAGCACCGGGATGGCGGCGTCGGTGGCGGCGAGGCCGCTGGGGGAGTCGAGGGCCTGGGCGGGCCGGGCGGGGCCGAGGGCGACGAGGCCCGCGGCGACCACGAGTCCGGCGAGGAGGGTGGGGAGGCGGCGGAGCATGTGGGGGGTCTCCAGGGTCGACGACGCCGGGAGGGACGCGGCGTGTCGAGGGCTTCGGCAGCCGACGGTGCCGACTTGAGGTCGCGCCGGGTGCGCCGCCGCCCGCCGGCGGTGCTCGGTGGCCTAGTCGAGGCCGAGCGAGAACGCCGACTCGAGGTCGTGGCGGGAGTAGGCGCGGAAGGCGATGTGGGTCTCGGTCTCCTTCACGCCCTCGACCTTGTTGAGCTGGTCGGCCACGACGTGGGCGACGTCGTCGTGACGCCGCACGCGCACCATGGCGACCAGGTCGATCTGGCCGGTCACGGAGTAGACCTCGGTGACGCCCTCGAGCGCCGCGATCGCCTCGGCGACCTCGGGGATGCGGTCGACCTCGGCCTTCACGAACACGATGGCGGTGATCATGGGCTCAGCCTAGAGACGACGTCGAGGCCGTGAAGGCCGCGGGCTCGAGCCGCCGGGCCGCCAGCAGGTCGAGGTGCCGGCCGGCGCCGGCGACGGGGCAGGTCCACTCGCCGTCGACGTCGACCAGGCGGACGCCGGGCGCCTCGAGCCAGCGCAGCACCCGCTCGGTCTCCTCGGCGGTGGCCGCGGGCACCGGACCCGGCGTGGCGGGCGGCGGCGGGACGGTCTCGGCGCCCGCGCGCAGCAGGTCGACGTAGGCGTGCGCGTCGGCCCCGGGCGGGATGACGCCGGCCGCGGCCAGACGGCCGTAGCGCACGACGTGGACGGCCCAGCGCGTGGCGGTGCCGCTGCTCGACCCACCCGGCGTGGCGACGTCGTCGCGGCGGATGGCGACCACCTCACGGCAGTGGGTGAGCGAGGTGAGCCGTTGGGTGCGGGCGGCGGCGCGCACGAACGAGGCCAGCCGGTCCCGGTGGACGCCGGCCTCCTCGTAGCGCTCGTCGGCGGCCAGCGAGGCCATGCGTGCGTTGACGACCTCGACGACGTCGTCGGGCCGCTGCAGCAGCGTCTCGCGCAGCTGCCGGACGACGGCGGCGTAGGTGTGGTCGTCGACGCTGCCGTCGCACGGGGACAGGCACCGGCCCATCTCGGCCAGGACGCACGCGGTGCGGCTGGGGGCGCGGCCGAGCCGGTCGCTGCACTGGCGCACCGGGAAGGTGTCGTGCAGCGCGGCGAGGCACTGCTCGGCGGCGGCGCGGGAGGAGAACGGGCCGAGGTAGTCGGCGTCGTCGTCGAGCACCCGCTTGACCAGCGAGAGCCGGGGCCAGGCCTCGCGGGTGAGCTTGAGGAAGGTGACCTTCTCGGGATGGCGGGAGCGACGGTTGTAGGACGGCTTGTGCTGCGCGATGAGCCGCAGCTCGCGCACCTCGGCCTCGAGCGGCGTCGCGCACTCGATGGCCCGCACCCGCGAGGCCAGCCGCACCATCTCGCCCATGCGGGAGCGGGTCTCGGAGGCGGTGAAGTAGGAGCGGACCCGGCGCCGCACGTCGCGCGAGGTGCCGACGTAGAGGACGCGCTCGGCGTCGTCCTCGAACAGGTAGACGCCGGGGGCGTGCGGCAGGCCGTCGGCGAGGTGGCGCTTGCGGCGCTGGGCCGGGCTGACGCGCGTGGAGAAGGTCTGCAGCTCTTCGAGCGTGTGGACGCCGAGGCAGCCGACCCGCTCCATCAGCCCGTGCAGGACGTCGACGGTGGCGCGGGCGTCGGACAGCGCGCGGTGGTCGGGGGTGGTGCCGGAGCGGAAGACCCGAGCCAGCGAGGACAGCTTGTGGTTGGGCGCCTCGTCGCGGGTGACCACGCGGCGGGCGAGGACGGCGGTGTCGACGACGTCGAAGGTGGGCCACGGCCGCTGCTGCCGCTCGGCGAAGTGGCGCAGGAAGCCGACGTCGAAGGGGGCGTTGTGGGCGACCAGGACGCAGCCGGCGGCGAACTCGAGGAACGCCGGCAGCGCCGACTCGATCGGTGGGGCGTCGCTGACCATCGAGTTGGTGATGCCGGTGAGCACCGCGATGAAGGCGGGGATCTCGGTGTGGGGGTTCACCAGCGTCTGGAACTCGCCCAGCACCTCGCCCCCGCGCACCTTGACCGCGCCGATCTCGGTGATCATCGACCCGGCCTGCGCCGACCCGCCGGTGGTCTCGAGGTCGACCACGCAGAACGTGAGGTCGCGCAGCGGGCGGCCGAGCTCGTCGAGGCTGCGCTGCGCCTCCCAGCGCGCTCCCGGGCCGGCCGTGGTGGTCATGTCGCCGCACGCTAGGCGGGGCCACCGACACAGTGGTGCAGGCACGCCCGGCCCGGCCCCGGGCTGGGCCCCGTGGTGCGGGTGTGACGGGTGTGAGGTCGGCCTAGGGGGTCGCGGCGGCCCGGCGCGCGCTCGACTCGTCGTGCAGCCCGCGCCAGGCCGCACGCCACGCCGCCGGGACGCCGGTCGGCAGCTGATCGGGCAGCACGCTCGCGCCGAGGTCGTAGGGGTTGCGGGTCAGCCGCACGCCCCCGGTCTCGTCGAACCACAGCAGGTTCGCGTGGCCCCGGCCCTCGCTCTCGGCCCGTGCGGCGGCGGCGTGCACCGCGCCGACGATGTCGGCGGCCCGGTCGCGGTTGCGGCCCAGGGCGAGCGCGGCGTAGAGGACGGCCATCATCGCGTGGCCGTCACTGCGCCCGACGTGGCCGAGGAGGGCCTCGGCGACGTCGCGGGGCCTCGCGATCGCGACCGGCACCAGCTCCTCGGTCTCGTACGCGCCACGGGCCGTGTCGCTGCGCACCCGCTGGTGGTCGCCCACCTGGTCGGCGGTCAGGTCGACGCGGGCGAGGTAGAGCACGGCGGTGACCAGCTGGCCGTCGGCGTTGACCTGGTAGACGCACAGCGGCTTCAGCTGCTCGCGCGGGATCTCGAGCCCGATCTCCTCCAGCGTCTCGCGGTTGAGGCCCACGACCGGGTCGGGCAGCCCGTCGGCGTCGACGTCGAACGTGGGGGCGAGGACGCCGCCCGCGGACGCCGTCAGCTTGCCCGGCGACTGGTCGACGACGTCCGTGCGACGGGCCAGGAGCACGTGGCCGTCGCGGGTCACCACCGCCACCTGGGCGGTGAGGTTGGACGTGCGCGGCGGCTGCGGCGTGGACGCGATGCGCGTGCCGAGGGGCCCGACCTCGTACGGCGCGGCGCGCGGGTCGTCGGCGTCGGTCACGCTGCCGAGGTGCTTGCAGGCCCGCCCGCCGCCGAGGGTCCAGGTGACGGGGGTCGTCGGGTCGGGCGGACCGACGGCGCCCTCGCTGAGACCGAAGCAGCTGCGTGCGGTCTCGACGACGAAGACCAGGCCGTCGCGCTGCGGCAGCACCGCCAGCGAGGCGCCTCGGGTGAACAGCACCGGCCCGTCGTAGGAGCCCACCGGCGGCGCGTAGCCGCAGTGCGGCGCCTTGTCGGGCGGGTGGGCCTCGTCGAAGGTCTCGTCGTCGTCGTGCGCGCCGAGGTAGGTGGCCGAGTGCCACATGAGCACCGAGTCGGCGCACCGCGCCTTGCTGGCGGCGGCGTCGACGAGCACCCGGTGACCGGTCAGCGCAAGCACGAAGGACGCGAACGAGTCGGGCGCGTCGGTGTAGCCGGCCACGGCGGGCGGCACGGGACGCAGCTCGACGAACGGGGTGACCGCGTCGACCAGCGCGACCAGGAAGGCCTGCACCCGCTCGGTCTCCTCGCGGAACAGCCACGACCACACCAGGCGGCGCGAGCCCGGCCGGGTGGCCTCCACGGCGACGTCGTGCATCGCCTCGGCCACCGCCGGCCACTCGGCGGGCCGGGGCACGGCTCGGCTGCCGGAGACCGGCGGGGCGTCGAGCTCGAGGGCCCGCAGCAGCTCGGGCAGGCCGGAGGTGATCGGCTCGGTCGGGCTCTGGCGGGCCACCTCGACCGCCCGGTCGAGCAGGTGCCGCTGCACCCGGTCGGTGAGGGGCGTGCTCCGGACGGCGGCGGCACCCAGCCGCACCCGTGAGGACGCCGCCCGACGCAGTCCCCAGTCGGAGCGGCGCGCCACCAGCACCACGACCGGGGTCAGGGCGATGAGGAGTCCGACGGCGGACGCGGCCACGTCGATCCAGTCGGTCCAGCCCACGCCCCCACTCTCTCAGTCCCGACCCGGGCCTCGTGGTGCACATGCGACGGGTGTGGCGACGGCCCTGGTCGTCGTCCGCCACGCCGGGCCGGACGGCGTTGTCGGTGGTCGCGGTCAGAGTGCGTCGCATGAGCACACGAATCGACTGCGACACCTGCGTGGTGCGCGGCCTGGCCTGCCACGACTGCGTGGTCACGGTGCTGCTCGGGCCACCGCCCGAGCTGGCCGAGCTGAGCATCGACGACGACGAGAGGCGCGCGCTCGACGTGCTGGCCGAGGGCGGGCTGGTGCCGCCGCTGCGGCTCGTCGTCCCCGTCGCCGGTCCGGTCGTCGAGTCGGCCTGAGCGGGAGTCGGACGGATGTGGACGCCGTGTTGGCAGCGCTCGGGACCACCCATTACGGTGGCCGCTGGTGTTCGTGCCAGCGGGTCCGACGGGTCCGCGCGAACGCCGCGCTGAGTCCGGCGACGCGGGTGAGAGCCCGTCGAGCCGGAGCCGGGGAACCACGTACGTATCTGGGGTGAATCCCCTGTGAGACCGGATCGCACCCGCGGTCCGAGGAGCAGGGGTAGGGCAGGTCGTGTCCGAATCCGTCAGCTCACCCGGTAGGCGTACGACACGCGAAGGACGCTCCATCTCGTGACCTCACCCCGGGCGCGCCTGGCCAGCATGGCCGCCGCCGTCTCCATCGTGGCCACCCTCGGGCTCGTGCAGAGCTCACCGGCCCAGGCGGACCCCGACATCGACGACGTCCAGGACCGGGTCGACCGGCTCTACCACGAGGCCGAGCAGGCCTCCGAGCGCTACAACGACGCCAAGATCGAGCTCACCGACCTCAAGCGCGACCTCGCCGGGCTGCGGTCCGACGAGCGCCGCGCCGCCCGCTCGCTGGGCGGCGTCCGCGACGAGGTGCGCCAGGCGATCCTGCGCCAGTTCGGCGCCGAGGGCGACCTCGGTGCGGTCGACGACCTCGCCGCCGCCGGCGACCCCGGCGCGCTGCTGTCGACGCTGTCGACGATGTCGTCCTACGACCAGCTGCAGCGCGGCATGTTCGACGACTACTCCACCGGCCTCGAGGCGCTGGCCATCCGCCGTGACGCCACCGAGAAGCGGCTCGAGCAGGTCGCCGACGTCGAGGAGCAGCTCGCCGACGAGAAGCAGACCATCGACGACAAGCTCGCCGACGCCAAGGACCTCCTCTCCGACCTCAAGGAGGAGGAGCGGCAGGCGCTGCTCTCGCGCGGCTCGACCCGCGTGCCCTCCGACGTCCCCGCCTCCGGCCGCGCCGCCGCGGCCGTGCAGTACGCGATGGCCCAGGTCGGCGACGCCTACGTCTACGGCGCCGCCGGTCCGAGCGCCTTCGACTGCTCGGGCCTGACGATGATGGCGTGGGCCCAGGCCGGCATCGGCCTGCCGCACTCCTCGGCCGCCCAGTACGGCACCGGCACCCGCGTCTCCACCAGCGACCTGCAGCCGGGCGACCTGGTCTTCTACTACAGCCCCATCAGCCACGTGGGCATGTACATCGGCAACGGCATGATCGTCCACGCGGCCAACCCGGGCGCCGGCGTCAAGGTCTCCCCGATGAACGAGATGCCGCTCGTCGGCGCCGTCCGACCGGGCTGACCCCGCACGACGGGTGCCCGCCGCTGGGGCGCCGCGGCTAGTCTCGGGCCGAGACCGACCGACCGGAGGGCCGTGCGCTGAGCGAGCCCGACCACCCGACCCCGGGTGCGGCCGGCCCCCTGCGCTGGTGGCCGGTCGGCCTGACGCTGCTCGTGCTGGTGGCGCTCGGCACGGTGACGTGGCTGGTCGTCGTCCCCGACGAGCCGACCGACCCGGACGACGAGCCCTACGCCGCCGCCGTCCCCACCGACGGCACCGCCCGGGTCGATGCCGGGGCGGCGGCCCTCGCGCTGCAGCGCCTGGCCCGGGCGGTCGAGGACGGCGACCGGGCCGCCGCCGAGGCGCTGGCCGACCCGGCCGACGCCGACGCCGCCACGCGGCTCGGCGAGGTCGTCGACACCGCCGTCGCCGCACGGGTCGTCGACGTCACGATGCGCTACGTCGACGAGGAGGGGGCGCCCGCCGACGACGGCACCTGGGCCGCCGCGGTCGACGTCGGCTGGCGCTACGCCGGGTTCGACCGCGCGAGCGCGACCACCGAGGTGCAGGTGCGGTTCGCGCCGTCCGGTCGCGCCGGCACCCCGGCGCTCGTGGCGGGCCTGGGCGGCGGGTCGCTGCGCACGCCGGTGTGGCTGAGCGGGCCGACGGACGTCGTCCGCACCCGCGACCTGCTCGTGGTGGTGGCCGACCCCGGTGCCGCGACCGAGACCTACCGCCGGCTGGCGGCGCGGGCCGTGCCCGAGGTCGCCTCGGTCGTGACCACGTGGCGCCCGCGGCTCGTCGTGGAGGTGCCGGCCGACGGCGCCGCGCTCGAGCGGGCCCTCGACGCCGAGGAGGGCAGCTACGGCCAGATAGCGGCGGTGGCGGGCACCGCCGACGGGTCGGTGGCCGCGGGCTCGCCGGTGCACGTCTTCGTCAACCCCGACGTCTTCGACACCCTCGGCCCGGTGGGGCGGCAGGTGGTGCTGACCCACGAGGCCACGCACGTCGCCACCGACGCCCCGCTGAGCCAGGCGCCGACCTGGCTGGTGGAGGGCTTCGCCGACTACGTCGCGCTGCGCGACGTCGACCTGTCGCTGCGCGAGACCGCGGGCCAGGTGGCCGGGCAGGTGCGGGCCGACGGGCTGCCGACGGCGCTGCCCGGCACCGCCGAGTTCGACACCCGCGGCCCGCACCTCGGCGCCGTCTACGAGGCGGCGTGGCTGGTGTGCGTGACGCTCGCCGAGCGGCGCGACGGGGAGGCGCTCGAGCGCCTCTACACGCGGGTCAGCGACGGCGCCGACCTCGAGCAGGCGCTGGCCGACGGGTTCGGCTGGAGCGTCGCCGACCTGGTGCGGGCCTGGCGGGCCCGCCTGGCCGGGCTGCCCGGTGCCGCGGCCTGAGAGGGCCGGCGCGAGGGTCGAGCGCCGCGTCGCGCTGGTCACGCTGGCGGTGGGCCTCGTTGTCCTGGTGGTGCTCGGCGTGCTGCTGGTGCCGTGGGACGCCGTCCCGGGTGGGCCGGTCGAGCCGGTGCCGGCCCACGAGCTGTTCACCGACGCCCAGCTGGCGCGGGCCGAGGCCTACTCCCGCTGGGCACGGGTGTGGTCGTGGTCGTCGCTGGGCGTCTCGCTGGCGGTGGCGTGCTGGCTCGGGCTGAGCGCCCGTGGACGCCGGCTGGTCGGCCGCGCGACCTCGCGGGTGCCCGGGCCGTGGTGGCTGCAGGCGGTGGCGGCCGTCGTCGTGCTGACGGTGGTCGGCCGGCTGCTGACGCTGCCGTTCGCGGTGGGCCTGCAGCGGCTGCGCCTCGACCGCGGCCTCACCGGGCAGGCGTGGACGGCGTTCGCGACCGACGTCGTGCTGCGCGAGGCGGTGGCGGTCGTCGTCGCCTCGATCGGGGTCGTCGTCGTCATCGGCTGCGCCCGCCGGTGGTGCCGGGCGTGGCCGGCCGTCGTCGGCACACTGGCGGCCGCGCTCGTCGTGGTCGGCTCGTTCGTCTACCCGGTGGCCGTCGAGCCGCTGTTCAACGACTTCGAGCCGCTGCCCGACGGTCCGCTGCGCGCGGGCATCCTCGAGCTGGCCGACCGCGAGGGCGTGCGGGTCGACGACGTCCTGGTGGCCGACGCGTCGCGGCGCACCACCACGCTCAACGCCTACGTCTCGGGGTTCGGCGGCACCCGGCGGGTCGTCGTCTACGACACGCTCGTCGAGACGCTGGACGACGACGAGGCGCTCTCGGTGGTGGCCCACGAGCTCGCCCACGCCAGCCACGGCGACGTCGTCACCGGCACGGTGCTCGGCGCGGCGGGGGCGGCCGCCGGCGTCGGGTTGCTCGCGCTGGCGCTGGGGTGGCTGCGGCGGCGCGGCGCGCCCGGGCCGGGGGAGCCCGCCGTCGTCCCGGTCGTCCTGGCGCTCGTCGCGGTGGCGACGCTGCTCGCCGCGCCCGCGCAGAACGCCGTCAGCCGCGCGATCGAGACCCGCGCCGACGTCGACGCCGTGCGCGCCACCGGCGACCCCGACGCGTTCGTCGCGATGCAGCGCCGGCTGACGCTGCGCTCCCTCGCCGACCCGACGCCGCCGGCCCTGGCGGCGCTGTGGTTCGGCACCCACCCCGGTGTGCTCACGCGGGTGGCGGTGGCCGAGCGGGTCGGCGGACGCTAGCCGGCGTCCCGCCGGACCGGCGTCCCGGCCTCAGTCCGCGGTCTGCGAGAACGCCGCATCGAGGTGCCCGCCGAGCAGCAGCACTCCGGCCACCACCACGATCACGATGCCGGCGACGAGCAGCCCGTACTCCAGCGAGGTCGCCCCGCGGTCGAGGCGGTGACGGGTCGTTCGGACGGCGTCGAGCAGCCTGCGGACGACGGTCATGGGGGTCTCCGAGCCTGTGGGGGTGGGGCCCGCCGTCCGAGTGACGGACCCCCGCGAGCCGCATCATCCTGGCCCCGACCTCGCCGTGTGATCGACCTCTCGTCCCGACCCCCTGGTCACCCCCGCACCCGGGTCGGATGGCAACTCCTGGCCGACCCGGGTGTCACACGGTCGGCCGGTAGTCCCTGACGGCAATCAAGGATTCCGGGTTCAGAACCTTGATCTTCGTCAGGGACTACCGCCGACGACGTGTCGCGACCTATCGCCGGGGCGAGCCGGCGGGGCGGGGTCGGACGATGGAGAGCAGGCCGATGCGCATGGCGGTGACGAGGGCCTGGGCGCGGTTGGTTGCGCCGAGCTTCTGGTAGATGCGCGTGATGTGCGACTTGGCGGTCGACTCGCTCAGGTAGAGCCGCTCGCCGATGGCCGAGGCGCTCAGGCCGTCGGCGAGCAGCAGCAGGACGTCGTGCTCGCGCTTGGTCAGCGAGGCCGACTCGCCGGTGGTGCGGCGCATCATCGCCCCGACCAGGCCGGCGCAGATGAACGAGCCGGGGGAGACCGCGGCGTGGCGGGCGGCCTTCACGACCTCGGAGGACGGGGCGTCCTTGCCGACGAACCCGGAGGCGCCGGCCTCCATCGCGGCGAAGATCTGGTCGTCCCCGGAGTGCATCGTCAGCACGATGACGCCGACGTCGCTGCGCTTGCTGCGCACCGCGCGCACGATGTCGAGGCCCGTGCCGTCCTGCAGCTGCAGGTCGGCCACGATCACGTTCGGGCGCAGCTCGCGGATGCGCTCCAGAGCCTCGGCGACCGTGGCGGCCGTGCCGACGACGTCCATGTCGGGCTCCATGCCGATGACCGTGCCGAGACCGCTGCGGATGAGCTCGTGGTCATCGACCAGCAGGAGGCGGATGCCGTCGCTCATGGGATGACTCTCGCACCCCCCGACCGGCAGGGGAACCTCCCCGCCCCTCAGGCGGTGCCGCGACGGGGGTCGCCGATCTGGACGGCGACGGTCAGACCGCCGTCCGGACGGTCCTCCACGGTGAGCCGGCCGCCGGCCAGCCGGGCCCGCTCGCGCATGATCTTCATGCCGTGCGAGTCGCTGCGGGCCTGCTGCAGCCCGCGGCCGTCGTCGACGACCGTGATCAGCGCGTCGGGCGCGTAGACGGTGCAGGTGACCTCGATGCTGGTGCACTCGGCGTGCTTGATGGCGTTGTTCATCGCCTCCTGCGCGATGCGGAACAGCTCGGACTCGACGTCGGGCCGCAGCCGCGTCGCGTGCTCGTCGAGCCGCACCTGGATCGGGATCTGCGAGGCCTCGCTGAGGTGCCGCGCCACCGCGCCGATCGCGGCCCCGAGGCTCTCGGACTCGCCGATGCTGGTGCGCAGCGTCAGCACCGACTGCCGCACCTCGGCCACGATGCGGCTGATGCGCTCGCGCAGCATCTCCAGCTGCGCGCGCTGCTCGTCGGACGCCGGCCGCGCGGCCAGCGCGTCGACGACGTAGCCGAGCGAGGCGATGTCCTGCGCGACGCCGTCGTGCATCTCGCGGGCGAGCCGGCGCCGGACGTCGGCCGAGGCGGTGTCGCGGAAGTCGGCGAACAGCACGGCAGTGTCGAGCTGCACCGCCTTGGTGCGCAGGTCGGCCCGCAGCCGCTGCGTGGTGCGGGCGACCTCGTCGGCGCTGAGCCCCGCCGTCGGCGACAGGACGCCGCCGAGGACCGCCGACTCGCCCACGGGGAAGGCGAAGGTGCGGCGGTCGGACAGGGGCAGCGAGCGGGCCCACGCCTCACCGGCGAGCTCCTCGGCGGCCGTCAGGTCGTCACGTCCGCCGGCCCCCTCGGGGGTGCGGCTCACCAGCGGCACCAGCACCTCGCCGCGGGGCACGTACAGCGCCATGCCGGCGGTGGGCAGCGCGTCGCCGACCACGGCGACCACCTCGCCGGCCAGCGTCGTGACGTCGAGGCCCGAGCTGAGGTCGTCGGAGAGGTCGAGCAGCTGCCGGATCAGCCGTTGGGCGTCGAGGTAGGGCGCGTGGTCGGTGTCGGTGGGGGCGAGCGCGGCGTGCACGAAAGTGCCGATCAGGCCGAGGCCGAGCGCGGCCATGCCGGCGGTGAAGGTGGCGAGGGTCTGGTCGGCGGTGAAGCCCTGGTAGGCCACGAGCACGCTCAGCACGAACGCCGCCAGCTCGACCAGCAGCGCCACCAGGCTGCGCCGGGCGCCCCCGAGGACGGCGGCCGCGAACGCCGGCAGCGCCAGCACCAGCAGGATCGCCTGCGTGTCCTGCACGATCTGACCGCTGGCCAGCCCGACCGCCGCGGCGTCGAGCAGCGCCGCCACCCGCACCAGCTCGGCGCTGCGCTCGGCGAGCGTGCACAGCACCCACACCAGGCTGATCGCGACCAGCGCGAGCAGCGTCATCGACTCGCGGTACCAGAGCACCGGCGCGCCGATGGCGACGAGCGCGAGCAGCCGCGCCCCCATCACGATGCGGGCGGCCTGCGGGCTCGGCGCCTGCGCCGCCCGGTCGCCGCGCAGCAGCCCGACGGGCCCGGTGGTGCCAGCGGGGCCGCCGGGGCCGGCGCTCACCTGGGTCTCACCCTGGGGCTCACCGGTACAGGTCGGCGATCTCGTCGCGGAACGCCCGGACGACGACGTTGCGGCGCAGCTTCAGGCTCGGCGTCAGGTGCCCGGCCTCCTCGGTCCAGTCGCGGTCGAGCACGACGAACCGGCGGATCGACTCGGCCTTGGAGACCTGCGCGTTGGCGGCGTCGACCGCCTGCTGCACCTCGGCGACGAGGTCGTCGTCGCGGGCCAGCTCGGCCGGCCCGCCGCGCTTGCCGTGGCCCTGCGCCCACTGCGCCAGCGCCTCGGCGTCCAGCGTGACCAGCGCGGCCACGAACGGCTGCCGGTCGCCGACGACCAGCGCCTGGCTGACCAGGGGGTGCGCGCGCAGCCCGTCCTCGAGGACGGCGGGGGCGACGTTCTTGCCGCCCGCGGTCACCAGGATCTCCTTCTTGCGCCCGGTGACGCGCACGAAGCCCTCGTCGTCGACCTCGCCGACGTCGCCGGTGTGCAGCCAACCGTCGGCGTCGAGCACCTCGGCGGTGGCGGCGTCGTCGTCCCAGTAGCCGGCGAAGACCTGGCCGCCGCGCACCAGCAGCTCGCCGTCGTCGTCGACCCGCACGGCGGCGCCGGGCAGCGGCCGGCCGACGGTGCCGACCTTGTGCGCCTCGGGGGTGTTGGTGGTGATGGCGGCGGTGGTCTCGGTGAGGCCGTAGCCCTCGAGCACCGGGATGCCGATGCCACGGTAGAAGTGGCCGAGCCGGTCGCCCAGCGGCGCGCCGCCCGAGACGGCGAAGCGGCAGCGACCGCCGAGGTCGTCGCGCAGGCGGCGGTAGACGAGCCGCTCCATCACGGCGTGGCGCGCCCGCAGCACCGGCGAGCGGCGTCCGCGGTCGAGGGCGCGCGACCAGGCGATGGCGGTGGTGACGGCGCGGTCGAAGACGGCACCGCGGCCGTCGGCGGTGGCGCGCTGCGAGGCCGTGGTGAACAGCTTCTCGAACACGCGCGGGACGGCGAGCACGAACGTCGGGCGGAAGGAGCGCAGGGTCGGGGCGAGGGTCACCGCGCCGGCGCTGTGGCCGAGCCGCACGCCGGCCGTCACCGCGCCGACCTGGATGACGCGGGCGAGCACGTGCGCGAGGGGCAGGAACAGCAGGGTGGCCGGGGCCGCGTCGTCCCCGCCGGTGGCGCCGCCGGCGTCGGCACCACCGCCGTCGCCGTCGTCCGACTCCTGGGCGTCGGGCGCGAACAGCGTGCCGAGCTCGTGGAGGGTGACCGCGACCTCGGTCATCAGGTTGCCGTGGGTGAGCACGCAGCCGCGGGGCCGTCCGGTGGTGCCGGAGGTGTAGATGACGGTGGCGGGGTCGTCGGGCCCGGCCGCCGCCCGCCGCTGCTCGAGGACGTCGTCGGCGACGTCGGCGCCGCGGCGGACGAGGTCGTCGACCGCGCCCTCGTCGAGGGCGAGCACGTGGGCGAGCGCGTCGAGGCCGCCGCGGACGCCGTCCACGAGCGCGAGGTGGTCGCTCGTCTCGACCAGCGCGGCCCGGGCGCCGCTGTCGCCCAGCGCGAGCTCGACGGTGGCGGCGGGGGAGGAGGGGTAGACCGGCACGGTGACCGCGCCCGCGAACCAGATGGCGTAGTCGAGCAGCGTCCACTCGTAGCGCGTGCTCGACATCAGCACCACGCGGTCGCCCGCCCCGACACCGAGGGCGACCAGGCCCTTCGCGACGCCGCGCACCTCGTCGAGGAACGCGGCCGCGGTGACGTCGTCCCAGTCGGCGTCGGGCGCGGCCGCGGGCGGACGGCGCGAGAACGCGACCCGCTGCGGGGCGCGCTCGGCGTTGCGCACCACGGCGTCGGTGAGGTTGCCGGCGGTGGGCAGGTCGAGCGTCAGCGGGGTGGAGTACTCACGCACACGGGCAAGGTAGCGCCCGGGGCCCCGCGCCGGCCGTCGCCCGGGCCGCCCGGGCCGCCCGGGCCGCCCGGACCGTGTCCTCGGGCACGCCGCCGCGCGGCGCGGGCGATCCGGTAGGTTCGCGCCCATGCCCGAGCAGACCACCTCCTCGATCGTGGTCGACGCCCCACCGGCTGCGGTGATGGCCGTGATCGCCGACTTCGAGGCCTACCCGCAGTGGGCCAAGGGCGTGAAGGTCGCCGAGGTGCGCGCCAGCCACGGCCCCGAGCAGGACGGGCGCGCCAAGGAGGTCTTCTTCTCCCTCGACGTCACCCCGATCAAGGACGAGTACACGCTGTCCTACACCTGGCACGGCGACCGCGAGGTCACCTGGACCCTGGTCGAGGGCAAGCTGCTGCGCGCGCTCGACGGCGCCTACGTGCTCGTCGACCGGGGCGGCTCGACCGAGGTCACCTACCGGCTCGCGCTCGACATCTCGATCCCGCTGATCGGCATGCTCAAGCGCAAGGGCGAGAAGGTGCTCATCGACACCGCCCTCAAGGGGCTCAAGCAGCGCGTCGAGTCGCTCGGCTGAGCCGGGCCCGACCCAGACCGAGCAGTCCCGTGCGCATCGTCCTGTTCACCGGCAAGGGCGGCGTGGGCAAGTCCACCGTCGCCGCCGGCACCGCCGCGCTCGCCGCCGCGGCGGGGCACCGCACGCTCGTGCTGTCGACCGACGCCGCCCACTCCCTGGGCGACGCGTTCGGGGTCGACGTCGGCTCCGAGCCCACCGAGGTCGCCGAGCGGCTGCACGTGCAGCAGGTCGACGCCCAGCTGCGCTTCGAGCAGTCGTGGGCCGAGGTGCAGGGCTACCTGCTCTCGGTGCTCGACGTCGCCGGGGTCGACCCGGTGGCCGCCGAGGAGCTGACCGTCATCCCCGGCGCAGAGGAGGTGCTGGCGCTGCTCGAGCTGCGGCTGCACGCGCTGTCGGGGGAGTGGGACGTCGTCGTCGTCGACTGCGCGCCCACCGCCGAGACGCTGCGGCTGCTGGCGCTGCCCGAGGCGCTCGGGTGGTACATGCAGCGGATCTTCCCGACCCAGCAGCGGGTGATGCGGGCGCTGCGGCCGGTGCTCGGCCGCGCCGCCGGCGTCCCCATGCCCGGCGGCGGGGTCTTCGAGGCCGTCGAGCGGCTGCACCACGAGCTCGGCGAGGTGCACGCGCTGCTCTCGGGACCCGACGCCGGCGTGCGCATCGTGCTGACGCCCGAGAGCGTCGTCCTGGCCGAGGCGCGACGCAGCCTCACCAGCCTCTCGCTGTTCGGCTACCGGGTCGACGGCGTCGTGGCCAACCGGGTCTTCCCGGCCGAGGGCGCCGACCCGTGGCGGGCGCGGTGGGTGCAGGCGCAGGACGCCGTGCTCGCCGAGGTGGCGCAGTCGTTCGCCGGGGTGCCGGTGTGGCGCTCGGAGTACCTGCCCGCCGAGCCGGTGGGCGTGACCGCGCTGCGCGACCTCGCCGCCGAGCTCTACGGCGACGACGACCCGCTCGCCGTGCCGCCCGGCGACGGGCCGTTCCGGGTCACCCGCACCACGAGCGGCGCCACCTTGCACCTCGCGCTGCCCCTCGTGACGCGCGACGAGGTCGACCTGGCCCGGCACGGCGACGAGCTGGTGGTGACCGTCGGGTCCTATCGTCGGCTGCTGACGCTGCCCGCCGGGCTGGCGCGGCTGCGCGTGGCCGGCGCCGGCGTCGACGACGGCGAGCTGCGGGTGCGGTTCCGCGAGGCGCCCGCGCAGGGCACGGCGAGGGGGACGGCGTGAGCGACGAGACCCCCGGGAGCGGCACCGACGGCGAGCACCCCGACGTCGGCAGCGTGGGCGAGGAGGCCGCCAAGCTGTTCGGCGCGCTCTCGACCTGGGCGCGCGACGCCGGCGGCGCCGACCTCGGCGCGGTGGCCGGTGCGATGGCGGGCTCGGTGTCCGAGCTCGGCGACCACGTCGCCACCGGCGCCGAGGAGTGCCGCTGGTGCCCGGTGTGCCGCGCCGTCCACGCCGTGCGCGAGCTGAACCCCGAGGTGCGCACGCACCTGACGAGCGCGGCGTCGTCGCTGCTGCAGGCGGCGTCCGAGCTGCTGGCCTCGCTGCCGCAGCCGACGCGGGAGCGACCCGCGGGCGCGGGCGAGGAGTCGGGGTTCGAGAAGATCGACCTCGACGGGGACGACCCCGACGAACACCCCCACGAACACCCCCACGACAGAGGAGCGACGTGATCGGACTGACCTGCGGCATCGACATCGGCGGCACCAAGATCGCCGGCGCCGTGGTCGACGAGCAGGGCACGGTGGTCGACGAGCACCGCGTGGTCTCGCCGGCGAACGACGCGCAGGCCATCGACGACGCCATCGCCGAGCTCGTGCTCGAGCTGGCGCGGCGCCACGAGATCGTCGCGGTCGGCGTCGGCGCGGCCGGCTACGTCGACGCCGGACGCCGCAAGGTCATGTTCGCGCCGAACATCGCCTGGCGCGACGAGGACCTCGGCGGCGAGCTCGAGGCGCGCGTCAACCTGCCCGTGGTGGTCGAGAACGACGCCAACGCCGCCGCCTGGGGCGAGTTCACCTTCGGCGCCGCGGCCGACGCCCACGACATGCTCATGGTCACCGTCGGCACCGGGGTCGGCGGCGGCATCGTGGCCAACGGCGAGCTCTACCGCGGCGCGTTCGGCGTCGCCGCCGAGATCGGCCACATGCGGGTCGTGCGCGGCGGGCGGCAGTGCGGTTGCGGCAACCTCGGCTGCCTGGAGCAGTACGCCAGCGGCTCGGCCCTCGTGCGCGGCACCCGCGCGCTGGCCGACCAGCCCGAGGCGGCCGCGCTGCTGGCGCGCGCCGGCGGCGACGTCGACGCCATCGACGGCCCCCTCATCACCGCCGCGGCGGCTGACGGCGACCCGTTCGCGATCTCCCGCGTCAGCGAGCTCGGCACCTGGCTCGGCGAGGCGGTGGCCTCGCTCGCCAACATCCTCGACCCCGGCTCGGTGGTCATCGGCGGCGGCGTCAGCGAGGCCGGCGACCTGCTGCTCGACCCGGTGCGCCGGGCCTTCGAGCAGCAGGTGATCGGCCGCGGCGTCCGCCCGCTGCTCGACGTCCGGGCCGCCTCGCTCGGCAACCGCGCCGGCGTCATCGGCGCCGCCGACCTGGCCCGTCGCTGACGCGCGGACGGGACCGGGCGGGCATGGGGGTCTACCTCGGCGTCGACGTCGGCGGCACGAAGGTGCTGGCCGGCGAGGTCGCGGCCGACGGCACGGTGGTGCGCACCGCCGAGCGCCGCACGCCCGGCCGCCGCGTCGAGGTGGCCGTCGTCGAGGACGCCCTCACCGAGGCGGTGCTCGAGGTCTCCGACGGCCGCTCGGTCGACGGCGTCGGGCTCGCCGCGGCCGGCTTCGTGGACGCCGCGGGCGAGCGCGTGCGCTTCGCCCCCCACCTGCCGTGGGCCGACGACCCGGTGCGCGAGCGGCTCGAGCAGCGCTGGGGCGTGCCGGTGAGGCTCGACAACGACGCCACCTGCGCCGCGCTCGCCGAGAGCCGCCTCGGGGCGGCGCGCGGGGCGTCGTCCGCGGTGATGGTGACGATGGGCACCGGCATCGGCGGCGGCATCGTGCTCGGCGGCGAGGTGTGGCGGGGGCAGCAGGGGATGGCCGGCGAGTTCGGGCACTCCCAGCTGGTGCCCGGCGGCCGGGCGTGCGAGTGCGGGCAGTCGGGCTGCTGGGAGCAGTACGCCTCGGGCAACGCGCTGGTGCGGTTCGCGCGCGAGCGGATGCGGGTGGAGCCGACGATGCTGCTCGAGCTGTGCGGCGGTCGTCCCGAGCGCCTGACCGGCCCGATGGTCTCCGCGGCGGCCGAGGACGGCGACCTCGTGGCGCGCCGCGCCTTCGCCACCGTGGGCGACTGGCTCGGCGTCGGGCTCGCCGGCGTGGTCGCCACCCTCGACCCCGAGGTGGTCGTCGTCGGCGGCGGCGTCTCGGCCGCGGGGGAGCGGCTGCTCGAGCCCGCCCGCGCCGCCCTCGCCCGCCGTCTCGTCGGCACCGGCCACCGCACCCCGCCGTCCCTCGTCGTCGCCGCCCTCGGCCCCGCCGCCGGCCTCGTCGGCGCCTCCCTCCTCGTCCGCCCCCTCGGGGGATAGTCCCGGACGTTTGCGGGGTCCAACGGCCGATTCGACCCCGCGAACGTCAGGGACTATCGCGACAGGTCGGCAGCGGTAGTCCCTGACGAAAATCAAGAGAATCCGGGCTCGGACCTTGATTTTCGTCAGGGACTATGGGCGGATGACCCGACCCACGTGGCGGGAATCGATCGAACGTGGGCGCCCCGAGCCGACGGGAACGGCACCACAGGGCGCACGGAGCGGAGGGGTGGCCCGGAGTGCCGGACCCCTCGCCGGCTCAGGTCGCGGCAGCGGAGGAGGCTGGCGCGAGGGGGCGGCACGGGGCCACCCCGCAGAGCGACCAGAGAGCTACAGCACCGCGCCGTCGTCGCCGGGGTCGCGGGGCTGGCGGTCCATCTTGACGACGAGGTAGACGAACCCGCCGACGAAGGCGGCGACGAGCAGGTAGGCGAGCAGGGCGGGGATGCCGATGCCGAGCACGAGGCAGCCGAGGAGGACGGCGGGGGAGCCGAAGACGCCGGCCCAGGCGGCCATGCGGTCGTGCGGCGGGGTGGGCAGCGGGGGCGGCGGCGGGGGGACGAAGCGGTCGGTGGTCCAGTCGGAGTCGACGAACTCGTCGTCCCACGAGCGGCGGGAGGCGTCGGGTGGGCCGTCGGGGGCGCGCTCGGGGTCACGGCGGACGACGGGCTGGGCCGGTTCAGACGGCTGGGACGGCTCGGACGGCTCGGACGGCGTGGCCGTCTCGGGCGCGGTGGACTGCGTCGGGTCAGCGTCGATCTGGGCACGGTCGCCGTAGTTGTCGACGATCGCGCGCCAGACCTCGTCGTCCTCGTCGCGCTGCCCCACCCGGTCGAGACTACGACCCGGCCACACGGGCCACGAAGGCAGCGCTCTCCTCGAAGATGGTGGGCGCGTCGTGGTCGAGGGTGGCCACGTGGAAGCTCTCGGGCAGGCTCACCTGGCGCACGTCGGTCGATCCGACGCGGTCGAGGATGATCGGGTGCGAGCGGTCGTCGACGACGTGGTCGACGGTCGAGCGGAAGACCAGCAGCGGCGCCGTCACCGACGGCAGCGCGGCGATGACCTCGGGCCAGGTGCTGCGGAAGGAGTCGAGCGCCCGCAGCGGGGTGCGCGGGTAGGCGTGCTCGCTGACGCCGGGCTTCTTGATGTCGTCGCCGATGGCCTTGAGCGACGGCACCAGGCGCTTGATCACCGGCAGCAGCTTGAGGTCGAGCCGCTTGGAGGCCAGCGCGGCGTTGACCACCATGACGCCGGCGACGCGGTCGGGGTGCTCGGCCGCGAGCCGCAGCACGATCGCCCCGCCCATCGACAGCCCGCCGAGGACGACGGCGTCGTGGTCGAGGCACAGCTGGTCGAAGACCCGCGTGGCCTCGCCGTACCAGTCGTCCCAGCGCAGGTCGTTGAGCTCCTCCCAGCTGGTGCCGTGCCCGGGCAGCCGCGGGACGACGACGCCGTAGCCGAGCGCGCCGAGGTGCTCGCCCCAGGGCCGCATCGAGACCGGCGAGCCGGTGAAGCCGTGGCTCAGCAGGACGGCGATCCGCCGCCCTCCGGTGAGCTCGGAGCGGGCGGGGATGATCAGGGGCGCGTGCAGGTCGTCGACCACGCCGGGTGATCATGCCGTATGCGCGAGCTGGACGCTGCAGGCCTGGCCGGGCGGGACGACCCGATGCTGCGCCACCACGTCGACGCCGCGGGGGTGACGCGGGCGTGGGCGGCCGGTGGCGCCACCGTCGTCGAGCACGCCGTGGCGTGGGGCGACTCGCCGCCGGGTGCGCTGGCGCTGCTCGGTCTCGGCCCGGCCGCCGACCTCGACCCGCTGCTGGCCGCCGTCGCCGGCGCCGGGGCCGACCCGTGGCGGCTGGTGGTCGAGCAGACCTCCGCGGACGCCGTCCCCGCGGCCTGGCGGTTCGCGCCGAGCCACGCCTGGCACTGGATGCTGACCCGCACCCCGCCCGCGCCCGACGGCGCCGCGGCCGACGTGGAGGTCGTCGAGGTGACCGGCCGCACCGCCGAGGTCGACGTCGTCCTCGACGCCGTGCAACGCACGTCGTTCGTCGGTGGCGCGAGCGCCGTCGAGACCTGGCTCGGCGTCGAGGGCCCGGACGGCGGCCTGCTCGCGGTGGGTGCGCTGGTGCGGCGTCCCGACGGCACCGGCCAGCTGCGCGGCATCACCACGCTGCCCGGCCACACCGGTCGCGGACTGGCCACGGCGGTCTCGGCCGCGCTCACCCGCCGCGCCCTCGAGCACGGCACCGGCGTCGCCACCCTTGGCGTCTTCACCGACAACGGGCGCGCGGTGCGGGTCTACGAGCGGCTCGGCTACCGCGTCGGGCACACCCTCGTCGCGGGCCGCACGGGTGAGCCGTCGGCCTGACCGGCCACGCGCCGCGACCCGGGGCACTACGCTGCACCGGTGTTCTACTGGTTCCTCAAGTGGATCGCCCTCGGGCCCCTGCTCCGCGTCGTGTTCCGCCCGCAGGTCGAGGGATCCGAGAGCGTCCCCGACGAGGGCGCCGCGATCCTGGCGAGCAACCACCTCTCCTACGCGGACTGGCTGTTCATGCCGCTCACGCTGCCCCGGCGCGTGACGTTCGTGGCGAAGGCGGAGTACTTCACGACCCCGGGCGTCAAGGGCCGGCTGCAGCGGCTGTTCTTCTCCGGCGCCGGCCAGGTGCCCATCGACCGCTCCGGCGCCGACGCGGCCGCCGGCGCGCTGATGTCGGCGAAGAAGGTGCTCGGCGAGGGCGGCCTGTTCGGCATCTACCCCGAGGGCACCCGCAGCCACGACGGCCGCCTCTACCGCGGCCGCACCGGCGTCGCCCGCCTCGCGCTCGAGACCGGTGTGCCCGTCATCCCGACCGCGGTCGTGGGCACCGACGTGGTGGCGCCGCCGGGCAAGAAGTTCGGCTCGTTCACGCGCCCCGTCGTCCGCTTCGGCAGGCCGCTGGACTTCTCGCGCTACGCCGGCATGGAGAACGACCGCTACATCCTGCGCGCGATCACCGACGAGATCATGTACGAGATCATGCGGCTCTCCGGCCAGGAGTACGTCGACAAGTACGCCGGGGTCGCCAAGGAGGAGGCCAAGCGGGCCGAGGCCGAGGCGAAGCGCCTCGAGAGCGAGGCCGAGACCGCCGAGGAACAGAAGAAGGCGTCCTGACCGACCCGGCGGACCGCGGATCGGACGGCGGATCGGACGGCGCCGGCCGCCGCGCCGCCCGGCTGGCGACCCGCCTGGCCGCCCGGCCCGACCGGCCGGCCGCCGTCCGCGCCGCCCTGGCCGTCGAGGGGCGGCTGTTCGCCGCGCTCGTGGTGCTCCGCGTCGTCGTGCTGGCCGCGGCCGTCGTGGTCTCGCTCGTCGCGGACGGCGGCGTCGGCGACTGGGACCGCCCGGTCGCCGGCGGCGTCCTGCTCGGCGTGATGACGCTGTGGACGGCGTTCGCCACCTGGGCCTACCGCGACGCCGGGCGCCGCGGCGTCGCGCTGCTCGTCGCCGACCTCGCCGTCGCGCTGGCGATGCTGGGCCTGACCCCGCTCGTCAAGGGCGACGGCTACGCCGCCACCATCCCGGGGTTCTGGGTGATGGGGGCGCTGCTGGCGTGGGGCGTGCGGTTCCGCGCCCCCGGCGGGCTGGTGGCCGGCGTCCTGCTGGCCGGCACCGACCTGCTGCTGCGCGAGACGGTCGTCGGCGCCAACTGGGCCAACGCGTTCCTGCTGCTCATCGGCGGGCCGATCGTCGGCTACGTGTGCGGTTCGTTGCAGCAGCTGACCGCCGAGCGCGACGAGGCGCAGCGCGCCGCCGCGACGGCGGCCGAGCGGGCGCGGCTGGCGCGCGTCGTCCACGACGGGGTGCTGCAGGTGCTGGCGCTGGTGCAGCGGCGTGGGGCCGAGATCGGCGGGGAGGCGGCCGAGCTGGGCCGTCTGGCCGGGGAGCAGGAGGAGGCGCTGCGCAGCCTGGTCCGCGCCCAGGACGGCCCGGACGGCGGGCCGGTCGGCACGCGCGACCTCGCCGAGGCGCTGACGCGGCTGGGCTCGCGGCCCGGGGTCGAGGTGGCGGTGCCCGGCCACGAGGTGCCGCTGCCCGCCCGCCGGGCCACCGAGGTGGTCGCGGTCGTCACCGAGGCGCTCGACAACGCCGCCCGCCACGCCCCCGGTGCGCGGGCCTGGGTGCTGCTCGAGGCCTGGGGTGGGACGGTGGAGGTGGTCGTCCGCGACGACGGGCCGGGCATCGCCGACGGCCGGCTCGAGGAGGCGGCGGCCCAGGGGCGGCTCGGCGTCAGCCAGTCGATCCGCGGCCGCGCCGCCGACCTGGGCGGCACCGCCGCGCTCACCACCGGCCCGACCGGAACCGTCTGGACCCTCACCGTGCCCGGAGGCGACGCATGACCATCCACACCTCCCACCCCTTCGCCACCCCCGACGACCCGCTGCGCCGGCTGCGCGGCCGGCTCGGCGGCGCCGTGACGCTGTGGACGGCGGGCGCCGGCCGCGACCGCGCCGGGCTCACCGTCACCTCGGTGATGCTCGCCCACGGCGAGCCCGCGCGGCTGCTCGCGCTGCTCGACCCGGACGCCGACCTCACCGACGCGCTCGTCGAGACCGGGCGGGGCGTCGTCCACACGCTCTCGGCGCAGCACCGCGACCTCGCCGACGCGTTCGCGGGCGTGGCGCCGGCGCCCGGCGGACCGTTCCGGCTGGCGGCCTTCGAGGACGCCGCCGGGTATGGGCCGCGGCTCGCCGACGCCGCGGCGTGGGCCGAGGTGCGGGTGGAGTCGACGGCCGAGGTGGGCTGGTCGCTGCTGGCCACCGTCGTGGTCGAGGCCGCGCACGTGGCCGAGGCCCACGCCGACGACCCGCCGCTGCTGCACCACCGCGGGCGCTACCGGCGGCTCGAGGAGAGGTAGTCGTGGGGCCGTCTAGGGTCGCGGCGTGAGCGAGGGCGAGACGCCGGTCCGGGTGATGGTGGTCGACGACCACCCGATGTGGCGCGACGCGGTCGAGCGCGACCTGCAGGCGGCCGGGCTGGACGTCGTCGCCGTGGCCGCCGACGGCGCGCAGGCGATCGCCCGGGCGCGCGCGGCGCGGCCGCAGGTCGTCGTCCTCGACCTGCAGATCCCCGAGCCGAACGGCGTGGAGGTCACCCGCACCGTGCTCGAGCACGACCCGTCGGCGCGGGTGCTGATCCTCTCGGCGTCCGGCGAGCACGCCGACGTCCTGGCGGCGGTCAAGGCGGGCGCCACCGGCTACCTGGTGAAGTCGGCCTCGCGCGAGGAGCTGCTCGACGCGGTGCGGCGGGTGGCGCGCGGCGACTCGGTCTTCACCCCGGGGCTGGCGGGCCTGGTGCTGGGGGAGTTCCGGCGGCTCAGCGGCGAGGGGGAGCCGGCCGACGACCGGCCCGCGCTCACCGACCGCGAGACCGAGGTGCTGCGCATGGTGGCCACCGGCATGTCGTACAAGCAGATCGCCGAGCAGCTGGTGATCTCGCACCGCACGGTGCAGAACCACGTGCAGAACACGCTGCGCAAGCTGCAGCTGCACAACCGCGTCGAGCTGACCCGCTACGTCATCGAGCAGGGCCTCGAGGTGACTGACGGTGACGGACGGTGACTGACGGTGACTGACGGTGGCTGAGGTCGTCGGATACCTGCGGCTGCTCGGACTGGACGCCGACCCCGCCGGCCTGCCGCCGACGCTCGACACGCTGCGCCGGGTGCACCGCGCGCACCTGCTCGCGCTGCCCTACGACAACCTCGACATCATGCTCGGCCGCCCACCGGCGGTGACGCCCGACGGGGCGCTCGCGCACGTCGTCCGCACCGGACGGGCGGGCTACTGCTTCGGCCACAACGGCACGCTCGAGGCGGTGCTGACCGCGCTCGGGTTCGACGTCGGGCGGCGGCACGGCCGGGCCTGGCTCGACCCGTCCCACCGGGCCTCGACCGACCTCAACCACCTCGCGCTCGTCGTCGGTGGCCTGCCGACGGCGGCCCACCCGGCCGGCACGTGGTGGGCCGACGTCGGGCTGGGCGAGGGCTTCCTCGAGCCGCTGCCGCTGCGGGCCGGCGCCTACGACGACGGTCCGCTGCGCTACCGCGTCGAGGAGGTGCGCGACGACGGCTGGGTCTTCGCGCACGACCCGCGGGGCTCCTTCGCCGGTGTCGAGACCCGCGACCTGCCGGTCGACGACGACGCCGTCGCCGCCGCCCACGCCGGCCTCGCGACGCCGCCCGAGGGGCGCTTCACCACCAAGCTCGTCGTGATCCGCCGACGTGCGGACGGCGTGGCCTGGCTGCGCGGGTGCGTGCGCGGCCGCATCGACGCGGCGGGCGTCGTCCACCGCGACGACCTCACCGACTGGACGACGTGGCGCGAGACCCTCGACGACCTCGGCCTCGCCGTGGCCGACGTCGAGCGCGACCACCCCGGCGACCTGCCGGCGCTGTTCGAGCGCTCGCTCGCCGCGCACCGTGCGTGGGACGCCGCCGGCCGCCCCTGACCCGGCTGCTCAGGCGTCGCCGCGGGCGGGGTGCGGGCGGCCGCCCGCGGGCGAGGCGTCGACGAGGTCGTGCTCGACGCCCCAGGTGCGCCGCAGCCGCTCCTCCTGCACGCGCTGGTAGCGCCGTCCGAGGGCGGCCCGCGGGGCCAGGGTGGCCGGCACCCGGTCGAGCGCGGCGTGGACGGCGCCCAGCACCGGCCCGACCACCCGCAGCGCTCCGGTGACGCGGGTTCGCGGGATGGCCAGCTCGTCGGAGATCTCGTCGCCGAGGAACAGCCGCTCGAGCCCGTGGACGACGGCCGGCGCACCCCGGCCCACCGAGCCGCGCAGCGCCGGCGGCAGCAGCCCCTCGATCTCGGCGACAAGGAACTCGCGGTTGATGCTGGCGACCAGCTCGCGGCAGAACTCGTCGACCGGTGGGCGGGTGAGCAGGTAGATCTCCTCCAGCCGCTCCTGGTCGGCCTCGTCGACCGGCAGCAGGTCGGCGCGGATGCCGAGCAGGTGGCCGAGGTAGCGCCAGCGGGCGTAGGACGCCGCCCGCTCGTGGGGCCGGAACGGCGCGCCGATCGCGCGCATGCCGCGCATCGGGATGAGCGCGAACTCGACCAGCGTGTAGGCGAGGTAGGCCTGGCTGATCGGCAGGCCCCAGGCGGGGAGGTCCCAGGCGGGCCGGCGCAGCAGGTCGGCGCGCACCAGGGCGTGGATCACCCGCACCCGCACGGTCAGCTCGAACCCCTCGCCGAAGCGGTCGAGGCCGCCCGGCCCGCTCACCGCGGCCAGCCACGAGGCGACCTCGATGGTGCGGGCGCCGGCGTTCTCGACGTAGCGGCCGGTCATCTCCAGCGGCCGCGACGCCGCCGAGTTCGCGTAGCCGCTGACCAGCGACGCCGCGCCCAGCACGATGCCCGACTGGCGCGTGTAGCGCGCGACGTGGCGGCTGTCGTGGTCGATGCGCTCGGCGTCGAGCCAGCCGGGGACGTCGTCGAGCTGGGCGAACAGCGCGCGCAGCGAGTCGGGCGCGTCGGGCACGGCGTCGATGCCCTCGCGGCAGGCGGTGCGCAGCAGCCGCATCGCGCGGCCGTGGCCGAGCCGCGGGACGTCGGCCACGAACGCGTCGGCCGGCGGGTCGCCGTCCCACATCGCGTCGAGGTAGGTCTCGGCGAAGGCGCCGAAGCGGCGGCGGGCGTCGTCGACGCGGCGCAGGGACGTCGGGACGCCGGGTCGCGTCGGGACCGTGGTGTCGGTCATGGAGCGAGGCTAGGCGCTGCGGCCGGGCCCGGCGCTAGGTTCGTCGTCGTGAGCGACGACGAGCCGGGCCTGCTCGACGTCGCCGACGAGCTGTACGCCCTGCCGCTGGGGGAGTTCACCCCCGCCCGCGACGCGCGCGCCAAGGCGCTGAAGGGCACCGACCTGGCCGCGCCGGTCAAGGCGCTGCGGAAGCCGTCGACGGCGGCGTGGGTCGTGAACCTGCTGGTGCGGCGCGAGGCCGCGCAGGTCGAGCAGGTGCTGGCGGTCGGGGCCGCGCTGCGCGAGGCGCAGCAGGGGATGTCGGGCGCCGAGCTGCGCGAGCTCACCCGCCAGCGGCGCCAGCTCACCGCCGCGGTCACCACGCGGGCGCGGGCGCTGGCGCGCGAGGAGGGGCTGCGGGTCACCGAGGCCGTCGCCGACCAGGTCGAGGCGACGCTCACGGCCGCGATGGTCTCCGAGGACTGCGGCCGCGCGGTGCGCAGCGGACTGCTCGTGGCCGCGCTCGCCACGACCGGGGTGGACGACGTCGACGTCGCCGCGGCGGTCGCGACGCCCGACGCGCTCGGCTTCGCCGCCCGCCCCACGACCGCCGCCGAGCCCGCCCGGCCCGACCTGCGCGTCGTCCCCGACGAGGACGCCGACGAGAAGGCGCGCGCCGCCGCGCAGGAGCGGCTCGAGGAGACCGAGGCCGAGCTGGCCGAGGCCACCGAGGCCCACGACGAGGCCACCGCACAGGTGGAGCAGCTCAAGGCCCGCCAGCTGCAGATCGAGTCGGAGATCGACGAGCTCAAGCGGAAGATCGCCGCGCTCGAGGAGACCTACGACGAGGTCGACGACGACCTCGGTGACGCCGAGGACGCGGTCGGCGAGGCCGCCGAGGCCCTCGAGGAGGCGACGTCCGCCCGGGACGCCGCGGCCGCCGTCCTCGACAACCTGTCGTCGTAGGCCGGCGGGGATAGTCCCTGACGTTCGAGGGGTCCGGACGGCGTCTGGACCCCTCAAACGTCCGGGACTACCGCACAGCCACCGCCCGATAGTCCCTGACGGAAATCAAGGATTCCGCGCCCGGAACCTTGATCGTCGTCAGGGACTACCGCCGCCGACCTATCGCGACCTATCGATCGCGGACGATGCCGAGGACGCGCTCGTCGATCCAGGTGAGGTCGTCGGCGACGCGCATCTCGTAGTTCTCGGTGCCGACCCAGGTGGTGAAGTCGGGGTGGCCCTGGCCGCGGGCGAAGGTCTCGAGCTCGTCGCGCAGGGCGTCGTCGACCGGCACCTTCTCCTCCTCGGTCGAGGCGACGAGGTAGAGGTGGTTGAGGTCGAGCAGGCGGGCCAGCTCGGGGATCGGCGCCTCGTGGTCGTCGACGCGCAGGTCGACCTCGATGTCGTCGCCGCCGTCGTAGCCGGCGCCGTCGCGCACCACCAGGATCGCGGCCGACTGCCGGCCGCGCTTGTCGCCCCCCGCCTCGTCGCCGGCCGCCAGCGCGTCGAGCAGCCGCCGCGAGAACGGGACGCCGGCGCCCGCCGTCCACGACGCGCGCATCGCCTCGACGACCTCCTCGCCCGCCAGGCAGTTGCCCTGAACGGCGAACCCCTCGCCTGTCTGGCCGCCGGCCCAGTCGATGCACGCCGAGCCGGTGTGGGACGCCGCGCCTCCGTCGACGTCGACCAGGCCGACCTGGCGGTGGTCGCGGCCGTCGTCCTCCTCGAGCAGGCGCTGCAGGGCGATCGCGGCGGTGGCGCCCTCGTCGAGGTGCGAGAGCGCGAGCCCCTTGTAGGCCACGTTGGCGTGCGCCTGCGTCGCGATCGCGCCCACCTGCGCCACCGCGGCCGGCACCACCGAGCCCACCGCGAGGAACTTCGAGGCCACCGCCACGCCCCACGCCTCGCCGTCGTCGGAGCGGGCCACGATCGAGAACGTCATGCCGCGACACTAGTGACGTGACGAGCCGACCCCGGGCGTGGGAGCGCACCGACGACGCCGTCGGGCACGGCGTCGGACGGCTCGCGCGCGGCGACGACGGCTGGCTCGCCCACGGCGTCGAGGTGCTCGCCGACGACGGCGGGGGCGGCGGGCCGGGCGCCTGCTGGTTCCGCGTCCGCCTGGACGACGGCTGGCTGACCCGCGAGGTCGACGTCCGCTGCCTGGCGGGCGACGGCGAGCGCATCCTCGCCCTGCGTGCCGACGACGACCGGCGCTGGACCCTCGACGGCCGCCCCCGCCCCGACCTCGACGGCTGCCTCGACGTCGACGTCGCCGCGACGCCGCTCACCAACACCTTCCCGATCCGCCGCCTCGCCGGTGGCAGCGGCCTCGCCGCGCTCGCCGTGGGGGAGCGGACGACGCTCGCCGTGGCCTGGGTCGACGTCCCGGCCCTCACCGTGGCCCGCGTCGAGCAGACCTACGAGCGGCTGGGCGAGCGGGCCTGGCGCTACCGCGACGACACCCACGGCGCCTTCGACCTCACCGTCGACGCCGACGGCGTGGTGGTCGACTACGAGGGCCTCGCGCGGCGGGTGGGCGGGTCGGACGGCGGGTGAGACGGCGGCGTCCGGAACCCGCTTGACCTCGACCACGCTCGAGGTCGCACGATGACGCGGTGCTGACGCGTCTCGGGTTCCCCGCGGTGGGCCGCCACCGCGCGTTCGTCTCGGCGCTGGCGATCGACGCGCTCGGCAGCGGCATCTGGATGCCGCTCTCGCTGCTGTACTTCCTGCGCACCACCGACGTCGGCCTGGTCGAGCTGGGCGTGGCGATGACGGTCGCCAACCTCGCCGTGATGCCGTTGGTGCCGCTCGTCGGCCGGCTCGTCGACACCGTCGGCGCCAAGCAGGTGCTGCAGGCCGCGAACCTGCTGCAGGCCGGAGCGTTCGCCGTCTACCCCTGGTGCGACTCGGTCGGCCTGATCGGCGTCGCGGTCGGCGTCGCGACGCTCGGCCGCACGATGTTCTGGGGTGCGAACGGCCCGCTGGTCACCCAGATCGCGGCTCCGGGCGAGCGCGAGGTGTGGTTCGGGTTCGTGCAGGCGCTGCGCAACGCCGGGTACGGCGTCGGCGGCCTGCTCTCGAGCGTGGCGCTCACCGTCGGCACCGGGCTCGCCTTCGACGCCGTCGTGTGGGCCAACGCGGCGTCGTACCTGCTCGCCTTCGCCCTCATGAGCCGGGTGGACGCCGGCGGCCGGCCCGCCCGGGGCAGCCTGCCGCGGCGCAGCGGGTTCGCCGTGGTGGCGCGCGACCGCGGCTACCGGCTGCTGGTGCTCGCGATCTTCCTCTACGCGATGGTCGAGATGACCCTCAACGTCACGATGCCGGTCTACTTCGCCGACCTGCTGGGGCTGCCGGGCTGGGTGCCGGGCGCGGTGTTCGTGGTCAACACGGTGCTGATCGGCCTCGGGCAGGGGCTGGCGGTGCGCTCGATGACCGGCCGGGTGCGCTACCGCGTCGTGCTCGGCGCGATCGGCTTCACGGCGTCCTCGTTCGTGATGATGCTCGCCGCCGACGCGCTCTCGGTCGGCCTGGCCACCGCCGTCGTCCTGGCCGCCGCGGTGGTCTACACCGTCGGCGAGCTGGTCGCCGGGCCCGTGCTGTCGGCGCTGTCGGCCGAGGCGGCGCCCGACGCCCACCGCGGCACCTACATGTCGGTCGTGCAGCTGGGCTGGAACCTCTCCGGCGCCCTCGCGCCGCTGGCCTACACCGCGCTGCTCGCGGCCGGCCCGCTCGCCGCGTGGGGCGGCCCGCTCGCGCTGTGCGGGCTGTGGGCGCTGGTGGTGCTGGCGCTGGCCCGCGTGCTGCCGCGCGCCTCGACCCGGGTCACCAACGCCGCCGAGGAGTCGCTGACGGTCTGAGCGGGCACGCTCGTCCCGTGCTCAACGACATCGCCTGGCCCACCCGGCTGCTGATGGTCGGCTTCGGGGTCTCGATCGGGCTCATGGTCGCCGGACCCGTCGCCGGTGCCGGCAGCGGCGCGGCCTTCGCCCTCATCACGGGCGGGGTGCTGGTCGAGGTGGTGCTGCTGCTGGTGTTCCCGGTGGTGCTCGGCGTGGCCGAGCGGCGGATGCGCCGCACCCTGGAGCGCGCCTCCCGCGACGTGCTCGCCGGCCACGTCCGCCCCGGTGGTGCCGTCGGCCTGGTGGTGCGGCGCCGCGTGAACCGGACGACGCCGTGGTTCCTGCCCGGCCGCGGCTCGGGTCCGGCACCGACCGCCGTCACCGTGCTCACCGCGCTGCCGGACGACGGCGGCCCGCCCCGCCGGGTGGCCGCCGCGGTGCCCACAACGCTGGGCGCGCTCGGCCGGGGCACGCCGGCGGCGCTGCTGCTGCACCCCACCGAGCGGGACGTCGCCGTCCTCGACGACCGGGTCGGCCCGCAGCGGCTGCACGAGATCGCGGGCGACCCGCGGTGGCGCTCGCTGCGGCTGCCCACCGACCGCACCGTGGTCGGCGGCTACCTCCCGCTGCTCGCCGCGCTGGTGGTCGGCGGCGTGATCGGGGTCGTGCTCGGTGTGACCGCCGTCTCGCTCCTCGGCTGATCCGACGGTCGCCCTCGCCTCGGGCGGCGGGGCGTGGTTGGCTGGTGCCGACCTGTTTGATCGATCCAAAGGAGTGGCGCGGATGCGCGTCGGGGTGCTGACCGGTGGGGGCGACTGCCCGGGGCTGAATGCGGTGATCCGCGCCGTGGTGCGCAAGGGGGTGCAGGTCCACGGCTTCGAGTTCGTCGGCTACCGCGACGGCTGGAAGGGCCCGCTCGAGGGCCTGACGATGCCGCTGGGCGTCGAGCAGTGCCGCGGCATCCTGCCGCGCGGCGGCACGATCCTCGGCTCCTCGCGCACCAACCCGTTCAAGGTCGAGGGCGGCGTCGAGCAGATCCGCGCCAACCTCGCCGAGGCCGGCGTCGACGCGCTCGTGGCCATCGGCGGCGAGGACACCCTCGGCGTGGCCACCAAGCTGGCCGAGCTCGGCGTCAACGTCGTCGGCGTCCCGAAGACGATCGACAACGACCTCTCCGGCACCGACTTCACCTTCGGCTTCGACACCGCGGTCAACATCGCCACCGAGGCGATCGACCGGCTGCACACCACCGCCGAGTCGCACCACCGCGTGCTCGTCGTCGAGGTCATGGGCCGCCACGCCGGTTGGATCGCGCTGCACGCGGGCATCGCCGGCGGCGCCAGCGCGGTGCTCATCCCCGAGCAGCCCTTCGACATCGAGGCGCTCTGCCGCCACGTCGAGACCCGCTTCGAGACGCACTACGCGCCGATCATCGTGGTCTCCGAGGGCGCCGTGCCGGTCGAGGCCGGCGAGGGCGAGGACGGCATGACGCTGGTCTCCGGCGAGAAGGACGCCTTCGGGCACGTCCGCCTCGGCGGCATCGGCGACCGCATCGCCGCCGAGATCGAGCAGCGCACCGGCAAGGAGGCACGCGCCGTCGTCCTCGGTCACGTGCAGCGCGGCGGCACGCCCACCGCCTTCGACCGCTGGCTCGCCACCCGCTTCGGCCTGCAGGCCATCGACGCCGTCGCCGACGGCGAGTTCGGCACGATGATGGCGCTGCACGGCACCCGCATCGACCGCGTGCCGCTCACCGAGGGCACCGCCGTGCTCAAGCTCGTCAGCCCCGCCGAGTACGCCGAGGCCGAGGTGTTCTTTGGTTGAGCAGTCGGCCGCGAGGAACGAGCGGCCGACGTGTGCTCAACCAGGTTGAGCAAGCGGCGCGGGTAAGGAACGAACCCGCGGCGGCGGGTCGAAACCCTCCGGTGGTCAACGCTGACGCGAGGGTCGACGTGAACTAGTGCTCCAGGTCGGCGAGGTCGAGGTCGGCCGGCAGCCACCGCCACACCACCGCGGCGGCGGCGAGGACGACGAGCGCTCCCGTCAGCCCCACGGCCGCGAACGCGTCGGTGAACGCGGCCGAGGCGGCGCCGGCGACGGGTGAGCCGAGCGACCCGGCCACGGAC
The DNA here is from genome assembly GCF_039543705.1 of Nocardioides marinquilinus. NCBI lineage: Bacteria > Bacillati > Actinomycetota > Actinomycetes > Propionibacteriales > Nocardioidaceae > Nocardioides > Nocardioides marinquilinus. The sequence goes on along the minus strand of NZ_BAABKG010000003.1, from coordinate 805,749 downwards.
TCGCGCACCGCGCCGGGGACGCCGTCGGGCAGGCCCGCGCGGTAGACCAGTCCGGCGAGGCTGCCGAAGAGCGAGACGCCGAGCACGGCGCCGAGCTCGTACGAGCTCTCCTCGACCGCGGCCGCCGAGCCGGCCTGGTGCGCGGGCGCCCGGCCCATGATCAGGGCCGACCCGACGCCGAGCGCCGCGGTGCCGAGCCCGACGAGCAGGAAGCCGGCCGCGACGCCGGCGTAGGGCAGCGGGCGGGGGAGCAGCGGCAGCACGGCCAGGCCGGTGGCGGTCAGCAGCAGCCCGCCGACCAGCACGGTGCGGGTGCCGACGCGCGCGGCCACCGCCGGCGCGAACGGCGAGCCGACGAGCCCGCCGACGGCCAGCGGCACGAGCGCGACGCCCGCCACGAGCGGCGTCCAGCCCTGCACCACCTGCAGCCACTGCGACCCGACGAGCAGCAGCGCGATCATCACCGCGCTACTGGCCAGCGCGGTGAGGACGCCGGCGCGGAAGACGCGGTCGGCGAACAGCCGCACCGCGAGCATCGGGTCGTCCTGGGTGAGGCAGCGGCGCACGAAGATCACGAGCAGGAAGGCGCCGACGACCAGCGTCGCGACCCCGACCAGGCCGGGGCCGTGCTTGCCGACGTCCTTGATGCCGTGCACGAGGGCGACCATGCCGCCGAAGGAGAGCAGCACGCCGGCGAGGTCGAGGCGCCCCGGCCGCTCGGAGCGGCTCTCGGGCAGCAGCAGGCGCCCGGCGACGAACGCCACGACCATCAGCGGCACGTTGACCAGGAACGCCGCGTGCCAGGAGAACACCTCGAGCAGCGCGCCACCAACCACCGGGCCGGCGGCCGCGCCGACGGAGGCGGTGGCGGCCCAGACGCCGAGGGCGAGCGCGCGCTCGCGCGGGTCGGGGAACAGGGTGCGGATCAGCGACAGCGTCGCTGGCATCACCATCGCGCCGCCGACGCCGAGCAGCGCCCGCACCCCGATGACGGCGCCGGGCGTGGCGGCCACGAGCACCAGGAGCGAGCCGACGCCGAAGACGGCGAACCCGGCCAGCAGCATCCGGCGGCGTCCCCAGCGGTCGGCCACGGCCGTGAGCGGCACGATGAGACCGGCCAGCACCAGGGCGTAGGCGTCGACGATCCACAGCTGCGCCACCGCGCCGGGGCGCAGGTCGGCGACGAGGTCGGGCAGCGCGACGTTGAGGATCGTCATGTCCATGACGACCACGAGCAGGCTCGCCGCGAGCACGGCGAGGCCCGCCCAGCGGCGGGGGTGCGGCGCGACGTCGGCCGGGGTCAGGTGGCTGGTCGAGGCGGTCACGCGGCACCGCCCTGCAGCACGGTGGTGAGGACGAGGCGGTCGAGGCCGCGGCGGGGCACGTCGCCCAGCCGCAGCGCCTCGCGGGCGGCGACCAGCAGGCCGTAGACGGCGTGGCCGATCCAGACCGCCGGGACGTCGTCGCGCAGGACGCCGGCGCGCTGGGCCGCCTCGTAGAAGGCGACCTCGCGCTCGAAGAGGGCCTGGGCGCGGGCGGAGTGCTCGGCCGAGCCGAGCAGGAAGGTGTCGGTGAGCGCGAAGCCGAAGTCGTCGGAGTCGGCGACGTAGCGGGTCATCAGGTCGTCGAGGCAGGCGCGCAGCTGCTCGGCGTCCGCGGTCGCGGCGGGCCCGACGCCGGTGCCGCCGGCGTGGTCGAGCGTGTGCTCCCACCGGTCGAGGGAGCGGGCGCCCAGCTCGCCGAGCAGCTCGTCGCGGCCGGCGAAGTGGCGGTGCACGGTGGCGCGGCCGACGCCCGCCGCGGCGGCAAGGTCGGCCATCGAGGCCGCCGGGTGGCGGGTGAGGTGCCGTTGGGCGGCGGTGAGGATGGCCTCGCGGGTGCTCATGGGGTCTACCTGTCCTGCGGATCGTGTGGTGAGACATGAATGTCTCACATGAGACAGACATGTATCAACTCGATCTCGCCCCGGAGCGCCTCTGGCGGCGCGTCGCGCTGAGGTGTTGGGTGAATCACGGCGCGCAGCGAGCCATCGAGGCCGGGAGGCACACACCATGAGCGAACGGGTCAGCTCGGCCGAGGTCGACGTCAACGGTCCCGACACGCCCGACCTGAAGCGGGTGATGGGACCGCGGCTGCTGCTGCTGTTCATCGTCGGCGACATCCTCGGCGCGGGCATCTACGCCGTCACCGGCCAGATCGCGGGCGAGGTCGGCGGCATCGTCTGGCTGCCGTTCCTGGTGGCCTTCGCCGTCGCCACGCTCACCGCGCTGGCCTACCTCGAGCTGGTCACCAAGTACCCGCAGGCCGCGGGCGCCGCGCTCTACGCGCACAAGGCGTTCGGCATCCACTTCGTCACCTTCATCGTCGCCTTCGCGGTCGTGTGCTCGGGCATCACGAGCGCCTCGACGTCCTCGAACCTGCTCGCGCAGAACTTCCTCGCCGGCCTGAACGCCAACGGGATCGACGTCGCCGAGGGCAAGTTCGCCATCACGCTCGTCTCGCTGCTGTTCATGGTGCTGCTCGCGCTGATCAACCTGCGCGGCGTCGGCGAGAGCGTGAAGTTCAACGTGGTGCTCACGCTCATCGAGCTGCTGGCGCTGGCCATCGTCATCGTCATCGGCTTCGTGGTCATCGCGCGGGGCGACGGCGACCTGAGCCGCATCACCACCTTCGAGTCCGGCTCCGACCGCGGCCTGTTCCTCGCCATCACCGTGGCGACGTCGATCGCGTTCTTCGCCATGGTCGGCTTCGAGGACTCGGTCAACATGGTCGAGGAGACCCAGGACCCCGAGCGCGTCTTCCCGCGCGTGATGCTCACCGGCCTCGGCATCGCGGTGATCATCTACATGCTGGTGGCGGTCTCGGTGGTGGCGGTGCTGAGCCAGGAGCAGATCGCCTCCGAGGTGGCCGAGGGCGGCAAGGTGCTGCTCAACGTGGTCAGCGTCGGCGCCCCCGACCTGCCCATCGACCGGATCTTCCCGTTCCTGACCTGCATCGCGGTCGCGAACACCGCGCTGATCAACATGCTGATGGCCAGCCGGCTCCTCTACGGCATGGCCAACCAGGACGTGCTGCCGCGCGTGCTCGGCAAGGTGCTGCCCGGACGCCGCACGCCGTACGTCGGCATCGCCGCCTCGACGCTGCTCGCCGTCGGCCTGCTCGTCGTGGCCGCCCAGCTCTCGCAGACGACCATCGACATCCTCTCCGGCACCACCGCCACCCTGCTGCTGGCCGTCTTCGCGGTCGTCAACGTCGCCTGCATCGTGCTGCGGCGCGACCCGACCCGGCCCGACGGCTTCAAGGCACCGACCGTCGTCCCCTGGATCGGTGTGGTGGCCTGCCTGTTCCTCGTCGGGCCGTGGGCGAAGGACAGCGACAACTGGGTGCAGTACAAGGTCGCGGGCGGCATGCTGGCGGTCGGCGTCGTGCTCTGGGCGCTCACCTGGCTGACCAACCGCGGCGTGCGCGGGAAGAAGACCGGGTTCCGCGACATCGAGCACCTCGAGGAGTGACCGCGCGCGCCTCGTAGGCTGGGTGCGTGGACGTCCCCAGCCTTGCCGCGCTCCACGCCATGGGCCCGGCCCAGCAGCCGGCCTACCCCGACCCGGTCGCCGTCGACGACGTCGTCACGCGACTGCGCAGCGCGCGCCCCCTCGTCTTCGCCGGCGAGTGCGACCAGCTGCGCGAGCGGCTCGCCGCCGTCACCCGCGGCGAGGCGTTCCTGCTGCAGGGGGGCGACTGCGCCGAGACCTTCGCCGGCGTCACCGCCGACAACACCCGCAACAAGCTGCGGGTGCTGCTGCAGATGGCGGTGGTGCTCACCTACGCGGCGTCCGTGCCCGTGGTCAAGCTCGGCCGGCTCGCCGGCCAGTACGCCAAGCCGCGCTCGTCCGACGCCGAGACCCGCCAGGTCGACGGCGCGCCGGTCACGCTGCCGGCCTACCGCGGCGACGCCGTCAACGGCTTCGACTTCACGCCCGGCTCGCGGGTGCCCGACCCCGAGCGGCTGCTCGAGGTGCACCGCACCTCGGCCACCACGCTCAGCCTCATCCGCGCCTTCATCGCCGGCGGCTACGCCGACCTGCGCAAGGTGCACCACTGGAACACCGACTTCGTCGCCGACTCGGTGGCCGGCCAGCGCTACGAGGCGATGGCCAACGAGGTCGACCGCGCGATGTCGTTCATGGCCGCGATCGGCGCCGACCCCGACGAGTTCCACGAGGTCGACTTCCACATCTCCCACGAGGCGCTGCTGCTGGAGTACGAGCACGCGCTGACCCGCCACGACTCGCGCTCGGGGGCGCCGTACGACCTGTCGGGGCACTTCGTGTGGATCGGCGAGCGCACCCGCCAGCTCGACGGCGCGCACGTCGAGCTGCTCAGCCACGTGCGCAACCCGATCGGGGTCAAGCTCGGCCCGACCACCACGCCCGACGACGCCATCGCGCTCGCCGCGCGGCTCAACCCGGCCAACGAGCCCGGCCGGCTCACCTTCATCACCCGCTTCGGCGCCGGCCGCATCCGTGACGGCCTGCCCGACCTCGTCGAGAAGGTCACCGCCGCCGGCCTGGCCGTCGCGTGGGTCTGCGACCCGATGCACGGCAACACCTTCGAGGCCAGCTCGGGCTACAAGACCCGCCGCTTCGACGACGTCATCGCCGAGGTGCAGGGCTTCTTCGACGTCCACCACCAGCTCGGCACCTGGCCCGGCGGCGTGCACGTCGAGCTGACCGGCGACGACGTCACCGAGTGCGTCGGCGGTGGTGAGGAGCTGCTCGAGGACGACCTCGCCACCCGCTACGAGTCCGTCTGCGACCCCCGCCTGAACCGCGTGCAGTCCCTCGAGCTCGCCTTCCTCGTCGCCGAGATGCTGCGGGCCCGTACCTGACGCTGACCCGTCAGACATGTCTGACGGGTCAGCGTCGGATCCGGGGTGACCCGTCGGACATGTCCGACGGGTCGGCAGGATGGGGGCTGTGATCGACCTGCGCAGCGACACCGTCACCCGGCCGACCGAGGCGATGCGGACCGCGATGGCCCGCGCCGAGGTGGGCGACGACGTCTACGGCGAGGACCCGACGGTCGCGGCGCTCGAGGAGCGGGTGGCCGGGCTGCTCGGGCACGAGGCGGCGCTGTTCGTGCCGACCGGCTCGATGGGCAACGTGCTCGCCGTCCGCTCGCTGGTCGCGCCCGGGCAGGAGGTGCTGTGCGAGGCCTCGGCCCACATCGCCCGCGCCGAGCTCGGCGCGCACGGCGCCATCGGCGGCGTCACGATGCGCACCTGGCGCCACCCGCGCGGCGACGTCGACCTCGACGCCGTGCGCGCCATGCACGCTCCCGACATGGGCCCGTTCTTCGTGCGGACGACGTGCGTCTCGGTCGAGAACACCCACAACTTCGCCGGCGGCACCGTGGTGCCGCTCGACCGCCTGCGCGACCTGCGTGAGTGGGCCGACGGCGCGGGGGTCGGCGTCCACCTCGACGGCGCGCGGCTGTGGAACGCCCACGTCGCCACCGGGACGCCGCTCGCCGACTACGGCGCGCAGGTCGACGTCGCCTCGGTGTGCCTGTCGAAGGGCCTCGGCGCCCCCATCGGCTCGCTCATGGTCGGCTCGGCCGACGCCGTCGCCGAGGCACGGGTGTGGCGCAAGCGGCTCGGCGGCGGGATGCGGCAGGTCGGCGTGCTCGCCGCCGCCGGGCTGCACGCCCTCGACCACCACCTCGAGCGCCTCGCCGACGACCACGCCCACGCGCGGCTGCTGGCCGAGGCCTGCGGCGTCGACCCGGCGGGCGTCGAGACCAACATCGTCGTCGTCGAGCGCTCCGACGCCGCCGCGCTGGTCGAGAAGGCCGCCGCCGAGGGCGTGCGCGTGGCCACCGTCGGCCCCACGACGGTGCGGATGGTGACCCACCTCGACGTCAGCCGCGACGACGCCGAGCGCGCCGCCGCGGTGCTGGCGCGCCTGGTCTGAGCGCCCGGCCGCGGGTCGGGCTCAGCCGCCGCCGATCGGCGTGCCGACGAGCGAGACCTCGCTGATCGCGGTGAAGTCGCGGCCGGACGGGCCCTTGGCGGGCGAGCTGGTGCGCACGATGCGCAGCTCGACGACGTCGGTGACGACGTCGACCCCGACCGACTGCATCGCGCGGCTCTCGTCGAAGGTCTGCCGCACCTCGGTGCCGTCGGCGAAGGTCCACACCGCGGTGAGGACGCGGCGGTTGGCGCGGTAGCCGTCGTAGCCGGGCGCGCGCTTGGCGTAGCCGTTGACCAGGCCGACCTGGGTGAGCTCGGTCGGCTCGTCGAGCGTGAACCGGATCGTCAGGCCGGCGCCGTCGCCGGGCGCGCGCCAGGCGGTGTCGGGCTGGCCGTCGAGCATGTTGCGGGCGTCGTAGCGCACCGCGTTGCCGTCGACATCGCGGCTCGGCGGGGCGGTGCGCGGCGCCGAGACCCGGGCGGCGCGGGCGACGTCGCGCGGCTCACCGGCCTTGGGCGGACGGGTGGTCGGCGCGCTCGAGGGCGGCGTCGACGGCGGCGACGTCGGGCCGCTCGCCGAGGGGCGGCTCGAGGACGACCGCTCGGACGCCGTGTCGCTGGCCCGGGCGGGGTCGGCCCGCTCGTCGTCGTCCCCGCCGAGGAGCAGGAAGGCCCCGCCGGCGGCGAGCAGGACGACGAGCAGCACCAGCGCCACGGGCAGCACCGGGCCGCCGCGCCGTGACGGCGGCGGCTCGGCCACCGGCTCCCACGCGGCCGGCAGCTCGACGGCGGTCCCGTCGTCCTCGGTCCCGCCGGCCGGGCCGGCCGCGACCTCGTCGGCCCACAGCGGGTAGCGGGCCTGCGGCGGTGTCTCGAAGGCCGGCGGCGGCGCGATCGGGGGCGCCGGCGGGGCGCTCGGCGGGGCGGTCGGCGGGGCGGTCGGCGGGGCGGTCGGCGGGGCGGTCGCACCCCACGGCGACTCGGTCGGCAGTCGCGGCGGCGGCGTCGGCGCGGTGACGGTGGGCTCGGCCACCACCGGGGGACCGCCCGGCACGGCGGGCCGCTCGGCGGTGTCGGTGCGGTCGACCGGCGCCCCGCAGTTCACGCAGAAGCGGCCGATGCCGAGGCCGTGCCCGCAGCGCTCGCAGCGCGACGTCGCGTCCATCGGGTCGTGGGTCTCCTGGAGGTGGGGGCGCCAACGGCGGGCCGGTCGCGGGCCACTGTATGCGCCCGCGACCGCCTCGCGCCGCTCGTGAGCGGCTAGCGCGACCCGCCGGTGCGCTCGCCCGAGCCGGCCCGGCCGACCATCGCCGGGAGGTCGCGCACCGCCTGCGCGAGGTCGCGCAGCTCGTCGCCGAGCAGCGCCTGCGGCCCGTCGCACAGGGCGTTCTCGGGCTCGGGGTGCACGTCGACGATGACGCCGTCGGCGCCGACGGCGATGCCGGCGCGCGACAGGGGCACGACGAGGTCCTTGCGGCCCGCGGCGTGCGAGGGGTCGATGATCACCGGCAGGTGGCTGGTGGCCTGGACGACGGGCACCGCGCTGATGTCGAGGGTGTTGCGGGTGGCCGGCTCGAAGGTGCGGATGCCGCGCTCGCACAGGACGACGTCGAGGTTGCCGCGCTGGGCGATGTACTCGGCCGCCATCAGCCACTCCTCGATCGTGGCGGTCATGCCGCGCTTGAGCAGCACCGGCTTGCCCGACTCGCCGACGGCCTGCAGCAGGCCGAAGTTGGCCATGTTGCGGGTGCCGACCTGCAGCATGTCGGCGTGCTCGGCGACCACGTCGACGTCGCGGGCGTCGACGATCTCGGTGACCACCGGCATGCCGGTGGCCTCGCGCACGTCGGCCAGGATCTCCAGGCCGCGCACGCCGAGGCCCTGGAAGGCGTACGGCGACGTGCGGGGCTTGTAGGCCCCGCCGCGCAGGATCGTCGCGCCGGCCGCCTGCGCCATCCGGGCGGCCTCGAGGGTCTGCTCGGCCGACTCCACGGCGCACGGCCCGGCCATGAAGGTGAAGGTCTCGGGGCCGATCGGCACGCGGCGTCCGGCCTGGCCGACCCACACCGTCGAGCGATCGGCGTGGTGCTGGCGGCTGACGAGCTTGTAGGGGTCGGAGATGCGGTGCACGTCGGCGACGCCGCGCAGGGCCCGCAGGTTGAGGTCGTGGAAGGAGTCGATGTCACCGACGAGGCCGATGATGGTGCGGACGACGCCCCTGCTGACGAAGGCCTCACCGCCCACCGACTCGACCCGCTCGACGACGTGCGCGACGTCCTCGTCGGTGGCATCGGGTGACATGACGACGACCATGGCTGTTCCTCGGTTCTGGTTGGGGTTCTCGGTCAGCCCCGACCCGCCCCGGAGACGACGAACGCCCCGGCACGAGCCGGGGCGTTGGTTGCGGTCAGGCGCGCTACGAGCGAGCCTGCGCGGGGGCTCCCGGCAGGTCGTCGAAGAAATACTCGTGCGCCACGACGGCGAGACTACACGTCGTCGTCGGCCCCTCCGCGGGCCGTCTCAGCCGACGTCCTCGCGCAGCGTCGCGCCGCGCGCCCGCCGCACGGTGGTCACCGACGAGGCGAGCGAGACCAGCAGCAGGACGACGGCGACCGCCCCCGCGATGACCAGCAGCCGCGGCCAGTCGAGGTCGGGCAGCACGCGCGGGGTGGCGGCGTCGTCGACCACGCCGAGCGAGAGCGACGGGAGCAGCACGGCCTGCGCGAGCGCCCCGGCGGCCGTGCCCGCGACGACCGCCGCCCCCAGCGCCACCGCCGACTCCCACAGCGAGGCGGCCACGAGCGTGCGCGGCGGGACGCCGACCACCCGCAGCGCGGCCGCGTCGCGCCGCCGCGCGGCCAGCTGCACCGTGGTGCTGACGAGCAGCCCGCCCAGCGCCATCAGTAGCAGGGCCGCACCGACCACGAGGTAGAGCCGCAGCGCCTGCGCGTAGGCACTGTCGTCGAGCACCCGGCGGGTGGTGGCGGCGTCGGCGCGCAGCGTCGCCTCGCTGTCGACCAGGCCCTGCCGCACCGCCGCCGGCGCACCGTCGCGCACCAGCACCAACGGCTCCACCAACGCCGGGGCCGCCCGGTAGCGGGTGCTGAACGTGGTCAGGTCGAGCATCAGGCCGGCCGGCCCGACGACGGGCAGGCTCTCGGCCGTGCCCCGCACCTCGACCGGCAGCGGCTCGGCGCCGCCCCCCTGCCCGAGGTCCAGGACCGGGTCGGCCGACCCGTCGGGGGCCGGGGTGAGGGTGTCGCCGGCACCGCGTCCCTCGATCACCGGCAGGGCCGTGAGCGCCAGTGCCGGGACGGCGTCCTGCCCGGAGGCGGCGACGAGCGCGTCGCCGTCGACGTCGAGCGCGGGCGCGTCCGGGGCGTCGGGGTCGCGCCAGCCGCCCTCGGCCAGCGCCGGCGTGACGGGCTCGCCGTCGCCGGACAGGCCGGAGAGCGCCACCGGCTCGCCGTCGTCCGGTCCGGCCACCGACAGGCCGAGCACGTCGCACCCCGCGGCGCAGTACTGCGAGGTGAGCGTCTGCGTCGACGACCCGGCCGCGAACGGCCCGAGGGTGAGCGACTGGGCCCGGCCGTCGGCGGTGGCGACGTCGAGCGTGACGGTGACGCCCGCGGCCGGCGCGTCGGCGGTCAGGGCGATCTCGTCGCCGGTGAGGCGCACGAGCGGCGCGGGCGGGGCGAGCAGGTCGGCGACGTCGGCCGCGGTGGCGCCGTCGAGCCAGGCGGCGGGCCAGGTGCCGACCCGGGCGAGCCGCGGGGTGTCGACCAGCACGATCGGGCCGACGCCGGGCACGCTCAGGGCCGCGGCCGTCATCAGCCACTCGCCGTCGGGGTCGAGGCGCCGGGTCAGCTGGAGCGTCGCGTCGGGGCCGAGGGGCGAGTCCCACACCTCGGCGGCGGGGGCCTGCGTGGCGGCGACGCTCCCGCGCCACTGCGCCGCGACGCCGTCCACGCCGGCGGCGAAGACCGCCACCGCGATCGCCGCGGCCACCGGCAGGATCACGAGCGTGCCCTGCGCCCGCCGGGCCAGGGCCCGGGCGGCCACGAAGACCGCGAGCGGCCGCTCGGGGCCGCGGCGGGTCCACCAGCCGGCGGCGACCGCGACCAGCCGGGTGACGACCAGCCCGGCGGCCACGGCGGTGACCACCGGCAGCAGCAGGTCGGCCACGCCGAGGCCGCGCTGGTCGGTCCCGAGCCGGGTCAGCGGCAGGACGGCGGCGAGCGCCACCACCACGAGCTCGACCAGCAGGCCCGTGCGCGCCCCGCGGGCCGGACGCCGCACCCCGGCCAGCCGGGCGGCGAGGGTCTCGCGCATGCCCTGGCCGACGGCGAGGGCGGTGACGAGCGCGATGGCCACCACGACCGCCGCCGCGGCCACGAGCGAGGCGGCCGGCAGCACGAGCGGCGTCCCGGGGCGCAGCCAGGCGCGGGCCAGCGCGGTCGCGATGCCCCACCCGGCGAGCAGGCCGAGCGGCAGGCTCAGCAGCACCAGCAGCCACGGCTCGGCCAGGCCGAGCGCCCAGGCGCGTCGTCGGCCGACCCCGCGCAGCGCGGCGAGCGCCAGCTCGGGCCCGCGCAACGCGGCCGCCGCCGACTGCAGGCGCAGGATGATCGCGAGCGCCACCAGCACCAGCGACACCACGGCCGGCGCCACCGCCGAGGCCGCGGCGTCCCGCTGCGCGCGGACGTCGACCAGCACCGCGCCGAGGGTGTTGGTGGCCGCGGAGCCGGTGGCCGTCGCCCCGCGGGGCAGCGGCAGCTCGAGCGTCGCGAGCCGCTCGGCCTCCGAGGCCAGCCGGTCGAAGGTGGCGTCGTCGAGGTCGGGCGGGACGGCGAGCCGGCGGTCGACGGTGGGAGCCCACGAGCGCGGTGGCAGGCCGGCCAGCACCTCGGGGGTCACCACGTAGGGCGCCGGCTGGTAGGCCGAGGTGACGCCGGCGGGGCGGCTGGTCAGCCGGGCGGTGAAGAGCCAGTCGTCGGCGGTGGTGGGGGTGCGGTAGACGCCGGCGATCTCGACCCGGCCGAGGCGCGGCACCCGCAGCGTGTCGCCGATCGCCGCGGCGCCGAGGTCGTCCTCGTTGACCAGCACCTCGCCCGGCCCCGTGGGGCAGCCGCCCTCGATCTCGAGGATCTCGCAGGCGTCGTCGCGGGCCAGGTAGGTGAACTGCGCGCCGTCGCCGAAGCGCAGGAACGGGCCGGCGAACAGGGTGACCTCGGCGTCGCCGTACACGTCGGGCACCGCCTCGCCGGTGGCGGCGACGGCGTCGTCCACGAGCCGGTCGAGGTCGCGCTGCCGCCCGGACGAGACGGTCCACGTGAGGGCGGTCTGCGGGTCGGGCGCGTCGTCGACACGGGTCAGGGTGTACGACGTCGTGGCCGCCTGCTGCAGCACCGGGCCGACCACGGTGCCCGCCACCGCCAGCACCATCATCACCAGCGTCACGCCCGAGAGCAGGCCGCGGGCGCGCAGCCCGCGCAGCACCGCGCCGACGGTGCCCGCGAGCGCGGCCCGGCCGGCGCTCACGCGGCGTCCTCGTCGGCGAGGAGGCGGCGCGGGGCCGAGCGGTGCCCGCCGCCGACCCGCGCCGCGACCAGCACGAGGACGACGACCAGCAGCGCGGCGCCGAGCGCCGCGGCCAGCAGCAGGGCCGGGGCCAGCGCCGTGCCGAACGGCAGCCGGTCGGCGCCGGTGGGCACCAGGCCGGTGGCGTCGACGACGACGCCCACCGTGAGCCATCCCGCGAGCGCCGCCGCGACGAGCGTGGTGGCGCCCAGCACCACCGACTCGACCAGGGCGGCGCGGACGCGCTCGCGCCGCGGCACGCCGACCAGCCGCAGCGCGGCCGTCTCACGCCGGGCCGCACCGAGACGTCGTCCGGCCCCGGCGAGCAGGGCCAGCAGCCCGAGGACGACGGCCGCCAGCCCCACGAGCCGCAGCGCCCGGGCCTGCGCGGCGTCGCCGGTGCCGAGCGCCTCGACCGACGGCGGCGCCGGGGTCACCTCGCCACCGGCCTCGGCCAGGCCGGCGAGCACGTCGTCCGGGGTGTCGGCGCGGGCCAGCACGAGGGCCGCGACGTCGGTGGTCGAGCCGCGGGCCGCCGCCAGGCCGACCGGCAGGTCGCCCACGACGCCCGACCCCACCACGAGGGGCAGCGCGTCGCGCTCGGCGACCGGCGCGACCACGCGCGGGTCGCCGCCGATCCCGGTCACCTGGGGCGGGCCGGCGTCGTCCCCGTCAGGCCCGGCGTCCTCGGTCTCGAAGGCGCCGGCGGTGACGACGGGCGCGGCGACGGCGCCGTCGGCCGGCACCAGGCTCTCGCCGGCGGGCAGCACGAGCGGGCCGTCGGCGGGGTCGGAGGCGGGGTCAGAGGTGGGGTCGGACGCGGGGGAGTCGGGGCTCACCCAGCCGCCGGCGAGCAGGTCGTCGTCACCGAGCCGCAGCTCGTCGACGGCCACCCGGCCGGTGGCGCTCAGGCCGACCACGACGCACGCGCTCGTGCAGCCGGCGACGGGCGTCTCGACGCGGTCGCCGGGCACGGCGTCGAGGGTGGCGGTGGTCACGAAGCCGTCGTCGTCGACGTAGTCGAGGCTCACGGTGGCGTCGGGCCCGGCGTCCGGCCCGGCGTCCGGCTGGGCCTCGCCGACGGTGAGCACGAGCGCGTCGCCGACGACCGGACGCACCGCGGGCGCGTCGCGCAGCCGCGCGACCAGCGGGCCGAGGCCGGCGCCGGTGTCGTCGAGGTAGGCGCCCGCGACGGCGTCGTAGCGCTCGAGGTCGAGCCAGGCGACGCGCTCGCGCGCCGCCGGCCCGGTCGTGCCGACCGCGGCGGCCATGAGCCAGCGGCCGTCGGGGTCGAGCCGGCGGGTGAGCAGCAGGGCGTCGAGCGCGCCGGCGTCGGGCAGGTCGGCCCGCAGCGGCGCACCCTGCTCGAGCCGGGTCGAGTCGGCCGCCCAGGCGTCGGCGGCCGAGGCGGCCGACAGCGCCGCGACGGCGACCACGGCGGCCGCCACGACGGCCCGCACCACCGGCGTCCGGTCGTGGGCGACGGCGCGGCGCAGGCCGAGCGTCGTCCCGACCGAGCGGGAGGCGCCGGCGGCCTCGGCGGCCGGCGCGGCCAGCCGCAGGGCGAGCGCGGCCAGCTGACCCGCGGCGACGGCGAGCACCCCCGACCCGGCGAGCAGCAGGACGCCGGCCTCCGGGGCGTCGGCGTCGGCCGTGAGCGCCTGGTAGAGCACGACCAGCGCCGCGACGCCGACCAGCACGGCCGCCGCCGGCGCCACCAGCCCGCCGGCGAGGCCGCGCAGCGGGCGCCACGGCTCGCGTCGCAGAGCCCGCGTCAGCGGCTCGCGCACCGCCAGCACCGCGCACCCGGCGACGAGGACGACGACGCCCGCGGTCACCGCGGCCGCCCACGTCAGCCCGGTGGCCCCGACCGGCGCGTCGGCCACGACCAGCGACGGGCCGAGCGTGCCGAGCAGCGCCCCGAGCCCACCGCCGAGCACGGCGGCCAGGACGGCCAGGCCGGCGGCCGCGGCGACCAGCGAGGTGCCGTGCGCGCCGCGCACGCGGGCGAGGGCGAGCTCGTCGCGACGGTGGCGGGAGAGCTCGACGACCGCCGTTGGCAGCATGACCAGGCCGAGCACGAGCAGCGGCAGCACGGCGGCGGGGCGGCCGCCGTCCTCGTCGAGCACGGTGACGGCGGCGACCACGCCCGCGACCAGCGCGGCCGTCGTCGCCGTCAGCACGGCGAACCCGCCCGCGTGGGCGCGGAGCGACCGCAGGCCTCTCACCGCGTCACCCCGACGTCACCTCAGGTCACCTCACGTCGACTCAGCGGGCCACGCGGCGTCCGCGGGCCAGGAGCCGCCCCTCGGCCATCGCGTGGTGCTCGTCGCAGGCGTCGGCGACGTCGGGGTCGTGGGTCGCGACGACCACCACCGCCCCCCGCTCGGCCTCGGCGCGCAGCAGGGCCATCACCTGGCCCCGGGTGGTGGGGTCGAGCTCGCTGGTGGGCTCGTCGGCCAGCAGCACGGGGGCGCGGACGACGAGCGCCCGCGCGATCGCGACGCGCTGCAGCTGGCCGCCGGAGAGCTCCTCGACCTGCCGGCCGCCGAGGTCGGCGACGTGCAGCTCGGCGAGGGCGGCGTCGGCGCGGGCGTCGGCCTCGCGGGGTGCGACGCCACGGGCCCGCAGCGCGACCGAGACGTTCTCGCGGGCCGAGAGGATCGGCACCAGGCCGTAGACCTGCAGCACGAACGCGATGTCGGGCGCGGGGTCGCCGGTGCCCCGCCAGGTGGGCCGCCCGTCGAGGGTGGCGGTGCCCTCGCTCGGCTCGAGCAGCCCGCCGGCCACCGAGAGCAGCGTGGTCTTGCCCGATCCGCTCGAGCCGGTGAGCGCCGTCATCCGACCGGCCGGCAGGTCGAGGTCGATGCCCTCGAGCAGCGGTCGCGAGCCGACGCGGAAGCCGAGCCCGCGCAGCTCGAGGGTCGGGCCCGCGCTCACGGGGCGCCCTCCTCGCGCGTGACCACCAGCCGCTCGTCGTCCTGCTCGATGCGCACGAGCGTGCCGGCCGGCCACAGCGCGACCAGCTCGGTGGGCAGGTGCAGCAGGCCCTCCTCGCCGACCACCGCGTACTGAGAGCCGGCGCGGCCCTCGGAGCCGATGCGGCCGCCGAGCATGCTGATGGTGCGCGGGAAGGTGGCCGCGACCTCGGCCTGGTGGGTCACCACGACCAGCGTGGTGCCGCGGTCGGTGGCGAGGCGGTGCAGCAGCTCGACCACCAGCTCGCGGTCGACGTGCCCGAGCGCGCTCGTGGGCTCGTCGGCCAGCAGCAGGCGCGGCCCGTTGGCCACGGCGCAGGCCAGGGCGAGGCGCTGCCGCTGGCCGCCCGACATCGTCGAGACCACCTGGTCGGCCTGGTCGGCCAGCCCGACGGTCTCGAGCAGCTCGGCGGGGTGGGGCAGGTCGGGGCCGTCGCCGTGGTCGTCGTCGCGGTCGGCGCCGCCGAGGCGGGCGAAGGCGAGGTTCTGCCGGGCGGTGGCGTAGGCCAGCAGGTTGCGGGTGGCGCCCTGCAGCATGGTGCTCACCAGCCGCGAGCGCACGCGGGTCAGGCGGCGCTCGCTCATCCGCGAGATCTCCTCCTCGCCGAGCAGGATCCGCCCGGCGGAGGGCCGTTGGATGCCGCCCAGCAGGGTCAGCAGCGTCGACTTGCCGCAGCCCGACGGGCCGAGGAACGCCACCCGCTCGCCGGCGCCGATGGTGAGGTCGATGCCGCGGAGCGCGACGACGTCGTGGCCGGCGAAGGTGCGGTAGAGGTGGACGACGCCCTCGCACCGCACCTCGACCCCGCGGGGCCCGCCGTGCCGCTCGGCCGGGTCGAGGTCGATCACGGGACCCGCCCCGGTGGGACTCGGGTCGGCGGGCACCGGGTGATCAGACACCGGCCGGGGCACGGCGTCCTAGGTGCGGTGACGTTTCGTTACGGGCCTGTGACCTGGGGTCTGCCGTGCGGGACTGCCGTGGGGGGCGGCGGACGGGTCAGACGACGTAGACGGTGATCGTGCTGCCCCTGGGGGCCATCGACCCGGCCTCGGGGTCGGTGCGCACCGCGAAGCCGAGGCCGTAGTAGACGTCGTCCTGCTCGACGTCGACGTCGAACCCGGCGTCGCGCAGGGTCTGCTCGGCCACCTCGACGCCCGACAGGCGCACCGACGGCACCTCGACCAGCTCGGGGCCCTTGGAGACCACGACGGTGACGGTGTCGCCGCGGTAGAGGGTGCCGCGGGTGGGCTGCTGCGAGATGACGGCGCCCTCGGGCAGGCCGTCGTCGAAGCGCTCCTCGGTGACGTCGAGCTCGAGGCCGCGCTGCTCGAGGGCGGTGCGCACGCTGTCGACGTCGTCGCCGACCCAGCTGCCCACCGGGATCGGCTCGCGGCCGCGGCTGACGACGAGGTCGACGGTGTCGCCGGGGTCGAGCTCGGTGCCGGCGGGCGGCTTGCTGGCCAGCACGGTGCCCTCGGGCTTGGTCTCCGAGAAGCGGCCGATGCTCTTGCCGAAGTCGAGCTGCCGCTCGAGCAGGGCGTCCTGGGCGGCGTCCTCGTCGAGGTTGCGCACGGTGGGCACCCGCAGGTCGCCGAGCGAGAGCGTCAGCGTGACGGTGTCGCCGGGCAGCACCTGGGAGCCGCCCGACGGGTCGGCCGCCACGACGACGCCGGCCGGCCGGTCGGTGTCGTAGACGGGGTCGGCGAAGGCGACGTCGAGGTCGGCGTCCTCGAGGGCGGCGACGGCGGCGTCGCGCTGCTGGCCCAGCACCGAGGGGGTCTCGGTGTAGCGGGCCGAGCCGAACCAGAACGCACCGGCGCCGACGGCGAGGGCGATGACCAGCGCCACGAGCAGCAGCAGCCGGCCGGTGCGCACGCGGGTGCGGGGCGGCTCGTCCGGACGACGGGGGCGGCGGCGCGCGTCGGGCGGCGGCACCGGCGTCGGGCCCGGCTCGCGCACCGGCAGCGCGGTGGTGCGGTGGGCGACCTGCTCGCGCACCGTGCGTACCTCGGCCACCGGGGGCCGCACGGCCGGCTCGTCCAGGCGCCGCAGCCGGTCGGCCGGGTCGGGCGCCGTCGCGCTGTCGTCGAAGAGGGCGCGGACGTCGTCCGGCCGGTCGGGCGCGTCGGACGCCGCCGTGTGCAGCGCGAGGTCGACGGTGAGCTCGGGGTCGTCGCGGACGCCGTCGCGCAGCGCCTGCAGCACCCGGTGGGCCTGGTGCAGCAGCACGCCGGCGTCGGCCGGGCGCTGGGCGCGGTCGCGGGCGGTGGCCCGGGCGACGAGCGCGTCGACGTAGGCCGGCAGCCCCGGCACCAGCGCCGACGGCGGCGGCACGTCGTGGTGCACGTGCCGGTAGGCCACCTGGATCGGCGTCTCGCCCTGGTGCGGCTTGACCCCGGTGAGCATCTCGCAGAGGACGACGCCCGCGGCGTAGACGTCGGCACGCGCGTCGGCGCGGCCGTCGGTGACCAGCTCGGGGGCGAGGTAGCTGACGGTGCCGATCAGCACGCCCTGGGTGGCGGTGTGGCGGGTGTCGGCGGTGACGGCGCGGGCCAGGCCGAAGTCGGCGACCTTGACGCGGCCGGGCCCGCTGTCGGCGGGGTCGTCGCTGATCAGCACGTTCTCGGGCTTGACGTCGCGGTGCACGATGCCGGCGCGGTGGGCCGCCGCGAGCGCGGAGAGCACCGGCTCGAGCAGCGCGAGCGCCCGGGCCGGCCTCATCGGGCTCTCGGCGCTGATGACGTCGCGCAGCGTGTGGCCGCGCACCAGCTCCATCACGAGGAAGACCGCGCCGTCGTCGTCGCCCTGGTCGTAGACCGAGACGATGTGGGGGTGCGAGAGGCGCGCGGCCGAGCGGGCCTCGCGCACGAACCGGTCGGCGACGTCGGCGGCCGAGTCGGCCAGCCCGGCGTGCATGATCTTGACCGCCACGGTGCGGTCGAGGCGGGTGTCGAGGGCCTCGTGCACGCTCGCCATGCCGCCGCGCGCGATGCGCGGGCCGACGAGGTAGCGGCCGTCGAGCAGGCGCGGGTCGTCGGGCGCGGGCGGCTGTGCCGACGCGCGGGCGTCCGTGCGTGCGTCAGTGCGTGGGTGCACCTCGACCCTCCTGCCCCGGACGGGGAAGGGTCCGGAGGGCGCCATCCTACGGTCGGCGGGTGGGCGGGCGGCGTCTGCGGCGCTCCCGGCGCGCCGTGCGTGGCAGCATGGCCGCATGACCGCGGAGATCCCCACCGACCGCCCGCTGGCCGAGCACGACCTCGCCGCCCTCGTGCCCGAGTGGCTCGACTGGGCGGCCGCCGCCGAGCAGCTCGACGTGCCCAGCAGCAAGGTGCGCCAGATGGTGCGCGACCACGAGCTCGCCGCCGCCGTCCCGACCCCCGGCGCGGGGCCGAAGGTGCCGGCCGACTTCATCCAGGACGGCGTCCCGGTCAAGGGCCTGGGCGGCCTGCTGACGGTGCTGCACGACAACCGCTTCGACGACCGCGAGTGCATCGCGTGGCTCTTCCTCGACCAGGACTTCCCGGGCCGGGCGATCGACGCGCTGCGCGAGAACCGCGGCAGCGAGGTCAAGCGGCGCGCGCAGGCGCTGGCCTTCTGACGCGGCCGGCCCCTCCCACCTCGCCCTCGCTCCCGTACCCGCTCCCGCTCCCGTGACCCTCCACCGACTGCCGCCGTCCGACGACGGACGCCGTGGCCGCACCACCGGCGCGGCGGCCTTCGTGGTCGTGCTGGTCGCGGTGCTGGGGGTCTGGCTGCTCAACGGCCGCGACCCGGGCACGGGCACCAGCCCGCCGCCGTCCGAGGGGTCCTCCGACACCGTCGTGGTGGGCGGCGACGACGGCTACGTGCGCCTCGACCAGCTGCCGCCCGAGGCGGCCGAGACGGTGGCGCTCATCGACGCCGGCGGGCCGTTCCCCTACGACGAGGACGGCGGCGTCTTCGGCAACTACGAGGGGCTGCTGCCCGACCGCGAGCGCGGCTTCTACCGCGAGTACACCGTCGAGACCCCCGGCTCCGACGACCGCGGCGCCCGGCGCATCGTGACCGGCGAGGAGGGCGAGCTGTACTGGACCGACGACCACTACGCCTCGTTCGACCAGGTGGTGCGGTGAGCGGCGCGGGCGCGGCGTGAGCCGGCTGCGGCAGCGGGTCGAGGACGCCGGCTGGCGGCTGGCCCGCGTGGGTCCGGTCACCGGCCCGGCCGCGCTGCACGACGTCCTCGCGCGCGAGCTGGGGCTGCCCGACTGGTACGGCCGCAACCTCGACGCCCTCGCCGACTGCCTTCACGGCCTCGAGGGCCACTGGGTGCTGCTCTGGACCGACTGGCCCGCCCTCGCCCACCACCACCCCCGCCTCGCCCGCGTCGCCCGCGACCTCCTCGAGGCGCGGGTGGTCGTCGTCGACGTCGACGGGGCCGGCGGCAGGAGTCACCGGATCACCGGCGACTCCTGACGTTCTCAGCCGTTGCAACGGCCGAGAACGTCAGGAATCACCGGTCCACCGGTGACTCCTGCGACGGGTGGGGCGGCTGGACGACGGCCCCGCACGCTCAGACGGCGCGCTGCGTGACCGCGGAGGCCAGCCCCCGCAGCACGTCGCGGGCCGCGGGGTCGACGGGGGCGGCGTCGAGGGCCTCGAGGGCGCGCTCGGCCAGGCCGGTGATGGCGGCCTCGACGTGGGCGGGGGCGCCGCTGGCCTCGATCACCGCGCGCAAGCGGGCGACGTCGGCCTCGGTGAGGGCGGTGCCGAGCGAGCGGTCGAGCAGGGCGGCGTCGTCGGGGGCGGAGCCCGCCAGCCCGTCGAGCGCCAGCGCCACCAGCACCGTGCGCTTGCCCTCGACGAGGTCGTCGCCGGCGGGCTTGCCGGTGGTGGCGGGGTCGCCGAAGACGCCGAGCAGGTCGTCGCGCAGCTGGAACGCCTCGCCCAGCGGCAGCCCGAACCCCGAGAGCGCCTCGCGCGTCGAGGCGTCGCCGCCGGCGAGCGCCGCGCCCACGTGCAGCGGCCGCTCGATGGAGTACTTCGCCGACTTGTAGCGCAGCACCGTCATGGCCGCCTCGACGTCGGCGTGCCCGCGGGCCTGCACCGAGACGTCGAGGAACTGCCCGGCGATCACCTCGGTGCGGCAGGCGTCGAAGACCTGCAGCGCCGGCCCCACGACGTCCCAGCCGAGGCCGCAGCGGCGCAGCAGCTCGTCGGCCCAGCCCTGCAGCAGGTCGCCGAGCAGGATGGCGCCCGCGGTGCCGTACTGCTCGGGGTCGCCGCGCCACGACGCCGCCCGGTGCTCGGCCTCGAGCGCGCGGTGGGTGGTGGGGTGGCCGCGCCGGGTGTCGGAGGCGTCCATGACGTCGTCGTGGGCCAGCGCGCTCGCGTGCAGCAGCTCGAGCGCCGCGCAGGCCCGGTCGAGCGCGGCCAGCTCGGTCGACGACGGCTCGGTACGCACCGCCCGGTAGCCCCAGTGGCAGAACGCGGCGCGGAACTTCTTGCCGCCGACCACCGCGGCGCGCGCCCGCTCGTTCAACCGGGCCGCGTCGGGGCCCAGCGGGGCCAGCACCCGCGCCTGCTCGTCGAGGAACGCGGCGAGCGTGGCGTCGACGCGCTCGCGGAACGCGGCGGCGTCCCACGCACCGTCGCCGATAGCCACCCCGCGACCCTAGGCGCCTAGGGTTCTGGGCATGGAGACGGGTCCGGGGCGCAGCATGACCGAGCTGCTCGCCGAGGGCGGACGCTCGATCTCCTTCGAGTTCATGCCGCCCAAGGACGAGGCCGGCGCCGAGGCGCTGTGGCGCACCATCGCCGAGCTCGAGCCCTACCGCCCGACGTTCGTCTCGGTCACCTACGGCGCCGGCGGCGGCAACCGCGGCAAGGTCGTCGAGATCACCGGGCGCATCGCCCGCGAGACCTCGATGACGCCGGTCGCCCACCTGACCTGCGTCGGCCACACCCGCGCCGAGCTCGAGCGCATCCTCGACGACTACCGCGCGGCCGGCGTCCACCACCTGATGGCGCTGCGCGGCGACCCGCCCGACGGCCCGCGAGCCGAGTGGACGCCGACCGAGGGCGGCCTGACCTACGCCCTCGACCTCGTCGAGCTGGCCCGCTCGCGCGGCGACTTCCGCATCGGTGTCGCCGCCTTCCCCGAGGGCCACCCCAACGCCGCGTCGAGGAACGCCGACGCCGACGTGCTCGTCGCCAAGGCCCGTGCGGGCGCCGAGTTCGCCGTGACGCAGATGTTCTTCCGCGTCGAGGACTACGTCGACCTGGTGCGCCGGGTGCGCGAGCGTGGCGTCGACATCCCGATCCTGCCGGGCATCATGCCGATCCTGAACGTCAGCGCGCTGAAGCGGCAGGGCGAGCTGATCGGCGCCGACGTGCCCGACGACGTCGTCCGCCGCATCACGCGGCACGACGACCCGGCCGCCGTGCGCGCCGAGGGCATCGCGGTGTCCTCCGAGATGTGCGAGCAGCTGCTCGAGGCGGGGGCGCCGGGCCTGCACTTCTACACGCTGAACCGCTCGAAGGCGACGCGCGAGATCTTCGAGCGCCTCGCCATCACCGTCTGAGCGCTCCGCTCCACCGGGCCGCGGGGCGGCGCCCTGCGAGACTGGGGGGATGCTCACCTCGCGCACCGTGACCACGACCGGCCACGGCCGGGTCTCCCTGCCGCGCACCTCGGCGGTGGTGCGGGTCGGCGCGGCGCACCAGGCCGGCACGCTGGCCGACGCGCTCGCGGGCGCCGAGTCGGGCCGGGCGGCCGTCGTCGACGTCGCCCGCCGGCACGTCGACGCCGCGGCGGTCTCCTCGCGCAGCCTCGACGTGTGGCCGGCCCACGACACCCCCGGCTTCGAGGCGCGCCACACCCTCGCCATCCGCTGCGCCGACCCGCAGGTCGCCGCGCGCGTCGTCCAGGAGCTCGCCGACGAGGTGGGGGACCGCCTGCGCCTCGACGGCGTCACGCTGGCCGCCGTCCCCACCGAGGACGACGTCCGCACCGCCCGCGAGCGCGCCTTCGCCGACGCCCGCCAGCGCGCCGTGCACCTCGCGGAGCTCGCCGGGACGGCGCTCGGCTCGGTGGTCTCGCTCGCCGAGGGCGCGACGTCGACCGGCGGCGGCCCCGGCCCCCTCGGCCTCGCCGCCAAAACAGACGCCGCCCTCGAGCCCGGCGAGGAGGACCTCACCGCCACCGTCACCGTCGTCTGGGAGCTCGGCTGACCCGTCGCTTACAAGTGACGGGTCAGCGGCGGGTTCGTCGACCCGTCGCTCATAGACGACGGGTCAGCGGGCCGAGCCGACCACCGAGGCGACGAGGGCGGCGGAGAGGCCGACGTAAGCGAGGCCCGAGCCGGGGGTGGCGTGGGCGCCGGCGGCGTAGACGCCGGTGATCGGCGTGGTGGGGCCGAGGCGGGCGCGCACCGTGCCGCGGCCCTGCCAGAGGACGCCGTGGGGCGAGCCGCCCCACGCCTGCACCAGCTCGCGCGGCGAGCGGTCGACGCGCACGGCGACGCGCTCGCGGACGTCGAGCCCGGCGCGGGCGAGCACGAGCAGCGGGTCCTCGGTGAGGCGGCCGCGGCCGTGCACGGTCCAGGCCGCGCCGCCCTCGGGGGCGACCCCGCCGGGACGCACCACCAGCATCGGGTCGCCGTGCAGCACCGTCTCGTGCTCGAGCGTCGTCGCGCCCGCGGTGAGGCCGAGGTGGGTCACCACCGGCGGCATGGCCGGCATGGTCCGCTCCACGAACGGCGCCAGGGCGGGCAGCCGGCGCGGGTCGACCGCGCACACGACGACCTCGGCCGGCACCTCCTCGCCGGACGCCGTCCGCACGGCCACCGCGCGGCCACCGCGCACCACGACGTCGGCCACCGGCGTCGCAGTCCGCACCTCGACCCCGCGGGTGCCGAGGCGGGTCACCAGCAGGTCGCGCAGCCGGGCGGTGCCGCCGTCGTCCGCGGGCACCGTCCACACGCCGAAGCACTGCTCGAGCCAGGCGACCACGCCGGCCCACGCCGGCACGTCGCGCGGGTCGTGCCCGTCGGCGACGAACGGGTGCGCGGCGACCGCGGCCGGCCGGTCGTCGCGGAACGCCCTGCGCAGCCGCTTGCGGAGCGTCTCGCGACCCTCGAGCAGCGACGAGACCTCGCGGGGCAGCGCCTCCGGCGTCCACGGCTGCTCGAAGTAGTGCTGGCGCAGCACGTCCCACACCGGGGCGTAGGCGGCCACGTGGGCGTCCCACTGCCGGCCGAGCCCCGGCGCGAGCGCGTCGAAGGCCTCCACCTGCGCCCGCCGCGAGGTCGGCAGCCGCACCGACGTGCCGTCGACGAACCGGTGCTCGCGGGCCACCTCGAGCGGCGTCAGGTCGCCGCCGAGCTCGTTCTCCAGCGGCCGGCCCGACTTGCGGAACAGGTCGCGCACCACCGCCGGCACCAGCAGCGACGTCGCCGCGGCGTCCCAGGCGTACCCCTCGGCCTCGACCCGGGTCAGCGCCCCGCCGAGCTCGCCCGAGGCCTCCAGCAGGACGACGTCGTGCCCCAGCTTGGCCAGCCGGACGGCGCAGGCCAGCCCGCCGTACCCGCCGCCGACCACCGCCACCCGCGCCACGCCCGGACCCTACGGTGTGCGCGTGGGCACGGGACCGGCACGGGGCGGGCGGGTGCTGCTCGTGTGCGGGCTGCCCGGCGCCGGCAAGACCACGCTCGCCCGGCGCCTCGAGGTCGAGCGCGGGGGAGTGCTGCTGTGCCCCGACGACTGGCTCGTCGCGCTCGGCCTCGACCCCCTCGACGCCCGCCCCCGGCGGCGGTTCGAGCGCGAGCTGTGGCGGCACGCGCTGCGGCTGGCCGGACGCGGGCTGGTGGTCGTCGTCGAGCTGGGCGGCTGGACCCGCCCCGACCGCCGCCGTCTGCGCGAGGAGGCGCACCGGGCCGGCGTCCCGATCGAGCTGCACGCGCTCGACGTCCCGTTCGAGGAGCGGTGGCGCCGGGTCGAACGGCGCAACGCCGAGCCCGGCGCCGTCGTGGTCGGCCGCGACGAGCTGGCGGGCTTCGAGCGGTGGTGGCAGCCGCCGGACGACGACGAGCGGGCCGCCTTCGACCCGGCGCCGGGCGGCGGAGCGGGCGGCTAGCGCAGGTCGGGCGCCGCCTCGAGCGCCCCGAACCCGGTGCCGTGCTCGCGGTCGAGCAGGTCGAGCAGCGCGACGTTCAGCGGGGCGAGCCGTTGGCCCGGGGTGAGCAGGGCGCACGGGTCGAGCTTGGCGAAGAAGCCCACGGGGGTGTCGGCCGCGACGAGCGTGGTGCCGGTGGCGGCGCCGTCGGGCGCGGGCTCGAGCCGTCCGTCGACGAGCACGACGTCGTGCTCCACGTCGCCGCCGAGCGAGACGCCCTGACCGACGGCCCGCGGCGCGCCGACCCGCTCGGCGTCGAGCAGGGGCACGACCGACTCGAGATCGGCCGCGCCGAGCCCGGGGTCGAGCCCGGCTACGAGGTGGTCCTGCAGCAGCTGGAAGAGCGCCGGGTCGACGTCGGCCAGCGTGGTCAGCCCGGCGCTGAAGCGGGAGTTCAGCTCGGTGGGCCGGAAGCCGTCGGCGGTGAGCACGCCGTCGATGCCGAACCCGCCGCGGTAGCCGTGCGCCTCGGCCAGGTGGGCCCCCACCCGGCGGACGGCGGCGCGCATCGACTCGCGGTCGGCGGGCGGAGGGTCCCACCAGGTCGACAGCCCGCCGTAGACGAAGCGCCGCTCGCCGGGGTGGCGCAGGATCGCGAGCTCGACGGGCCGCAGGGCCGCGGTGCCCCCGGGCCCGTCGTCCACCACGATCCCGTGCACCGAGCACGGCACCCCGTCGAGGAACGGCATCACCCGCACGCGGTCGCAGCGCGGTGCGAAGAACGCGAACGCGGCGGCGCGGCCGTCGGCGCCGTCGGCGCCACCCGCGCCTGTGCCGACCCACTGCACGAAGTTGCCGCCCCCGTTGAGGCCGTCGCGGGCGTCGCCGCTCCACACCGCGCCGAGCGGGCCGGCGAGCTCGGCGGTCGCCGCCTCGAGCGCCTCCAGCCCCGCCGAGACCTCGCAGACCCGCGACGGCACCCGGGCCACGCCGGCGGCGTCCCAGACCCGGTCGGCGAGCAGCTTGTCCTCCAGCGCCAGCCATGCGCGCGGCCGTCCGCCGGTCACCCACCGGCCCCACAGCGGCTCGTCGGAGGCCACGAACGGCGTGGTGCGCCAGATCGCCTCGCGCGCGGGGTCGAAGGCGTCGATCGCGGCGACCACCGCCGCGGGCAGGTCGCGGGTGGCCCGGTCGAGCACCCGCACCTCCTCGGTCATCGACGAGGTGGGCGGCAGCTCGACGTCGACCACCGTGCAGTCCTGCGGCGCCGGCACCGCGCCGACGCCCCGCCCGGTGGCCAGCACCAGCACCGGGCAGCCGAGCGCCCGCAGCCGCGCCACCAGCGGGGTGAACCCGGCCAGGACGCCGGGGCCGAGCACGACCGGCCGGCCGGCGTAGAGCCCACCGAGCCGCTGGACGACGTCCGCCCGCGCGGTGGGGTCGGCGAGGTCGACGCTCACCGGCGCTCGACGTCGCGACCGCTTGCGCGTCGCTCGCGCCAGGCCCGGAACCGCCGCCAGCCGCGCCGCACGAGCTTGATGCTGAGCACGAGCAGCACCAGGCCGAGCACCAGCAGCACGGCCGCGACCGACGCCGCCGCCACCGGGTGCCGGATCGCGAAGGCCACCAGCACCAGCACCACGACGTCCTCGACGACACTGGCGGTGATGTTGGTGACCGGCTCGGGCGAGGTGTTGATGGCCAGCCGGGTGCCCGACTTGACGACGTGCGAGACCAGCGCCGTGCCCCCGCCGACCGCGGCGTTGAGCGCCTGGCCCAGGGAGTCGGCGTCGCCGGCGAGCAGGACGCCGATGACCGCGCCCGCCGTGGGACGGATGACGGTGCTGATCGCGTCCCACGTGCTGTCGACCAGCGGGATCTTGTCGGCGACGAACTCGACGACGTAGAGGAGGCCGGCGACGGCCAGCACGTCCCAGCGGGCGAGGACGTCGGGCACCTCGCCCACCACGCTGTCGGCGCCGAGCCGGTCGCCGAGGCCCAGCACCAGGACGACGAGGTAGGCGTTGACCCCGCTGGCCCAGCCGCTGGTGAAGGTGAGTGCGAGGGAGTCCACCGGCGGGCCCTACTCGACCTCGACGACGGTGGCGCCGGTGAGCGCGCGCAGCTCGTCGAAGGTGGTGGAGAAGACCGCGGCGGGGTGGCCGGCGGCGGCCCAGACGACGGGGTGCCGCTCGAGCCAGGGGTCGAGGTAGGTCGGCACGGGGGAGGGGTGGGCGAGGGGAGAGACCCCGCCGATGACCTGGCCGGTGTGGTCGCGCACGAACTCGGGGCTCGCGCGCCGCAGCCGGGGGACGCCGACGCGCGCCGCGGTGGCCGTGGTGTCGACGCGGTGGGCGCCCGAGGTGAGCACGAGCACGGGGTCGCCGTCGGCGTCGAAGAGCAGGCTGTTGGCGATGGCGCCCGGCTCGCAGCCGAGCGCGGCGGCGGCCAGTGCCGCGGTGTGCACCGAGTCGGGCAGAATGACGACCTCTCCGGTGCCGCCGAGGCGAGCGTGCTCCTCTCGGAACCGGGTGATCGACGGGTGCTCGGTCGGCATGGCCCGACCCTAGTGACCCCGGCTGACAGGCGGCCTCCGGGCCGAGCGGGCGAGAGGGGCGGGAGGGACGCTGTGAGCGGGAGCGATGACGTGCTCGACCGGCCGACGTCGGTCACGCGCGCGGTGCAGCTGGTCTGGCTGCTCGTGCTGCTGGCGCTGGCGGGCACCGTGCTCGCGGTGGTCTTCGACGACGAGCTGCTGCGCGCCTCCGGCGCCGCCGGCACGACGGCCGACGACACCCGGGTGCCGCCCTCCCTCGCCCCGGTGGCGGTGGTGCTCTACGTGGTGGTGGTCTCGCTGCTGCTCGTGCTGCTCTCGTTCGTCCTCGACGGCCACAACTGGGCGCGGCACTGCCTGGCCGCGGCGGTCGGGCTGCTCGGCGTCGGCACCGTCGCCGTGCTGGTCACCGGGCCGCCGCTCGCGGTCGTCGTCGGGGGCGTGGTGACCCTCGTGGTCGACGCGCTGGTCGTCCGCCAGCTCTACCGGCCCGCCACCGCGGCGTACGTCGGCGCGGGGGCGACGCGCGTCTCGTCCTAGCCGTTGTCGGTGGTGGCCTGTAGCGTTCGTGGTGTTCGAACGCGTGTTCGAACACCCGGCGGGGCCGCCTCGACCCCGGCCCCGCCGGGCCGCGGGAGCACGAGGCGGGTCGAGGGAGACGCCATGATGCTGCCGGCCACCACCCACAGCTACCTCGACCGCGCGGCCGAGTCGCTGAGCGAAGCCGTCGCCGCCGCCGGGCCCCACGAGGCGGCCGCGCGCTACGCCTACGCCCACGTCGCCGCCCTGCGGGCGGCCGCGGCGCTGCTGGCGGCCCGGGCGCGCCCGGCCCCGGCCCGACGGCGTCCGCAGCGCAACGCCTGGGTGCTGCTCGCCGAGGTGGCGCCCGAGCTGGGCGAGTGGGCCTCGTTCTTCGCCGCCGGCGCCTCCAAGCGCGCCGCCGCCGAGGCCGGCTCCACCCGCGCCGTCACCGCCCGCGAGGCCGACGACCTCGTGCGCGACGCCGACCGCTTCCTCGCCGTCGTCGAGCAGACCCTCGGCCTGGTGCCGCACGCCGCGGCCGACGCCGTCGACGAGCCGTTCCGTCGGGTGGGGTGAGGCGGCCGCCGTCGGTCCGCACCGAGCGCAAGGGATTCCCTGGTCGCCGCGGAGCCGGCGCCGCGCGAGGGTCGTCGCCATGACTCCCCATCACCGTCCCCGTCCCCGACCCCGAGGGCGCCGCCGGCTGGCCGCGGGCCTCCTCGCCCTCGCGCCGGTGCTCGCGCTGGCGCCGGCCGGTCCGACGTCCCCGGCCTCGGCCGAGCCGCCCGCCGGCTACTACGACTCCGCCGAGGGCCTCACCGGCGCCGCGCTGGAGGCCGAGCTGCACGACATCGTCTCCGCCGGGGTGACCACGCTCACCTACTCCGAGGTGTGGGACGGCCTGCAGCAGACCGACGCCGACCCCGACGACCCCTCGAGCGTCGTGCTGTTCTACCAGGGCACCGCGCACCCGGCGTCCGACCACGGCGGGGGCGTCGACCAGTGGAACCGCGAGCACCTCTGGGCGCAGTCGCACGGCGACTTCGGCACCTCGCCCGGCCCGGGCACCGACCTGCACCACCTGCGGCCGACCGACGTCACGGTCAACTCCGCGCGCGGCAACCTCGACTTCGACGAGGGCGGCACCGAGAACGCCGAGGCGCCCGGCAACTACCGCGACGGCGACTCCTGGGAGCCGCGCGACGCCGACAAGGGCGACGTCGCGCGCGCCATCCTCTACATGTCGATGCGCTACGAGGGCGACGACGGGTGGCCCGACCTCGAGGTCGACGACGCCACCGGCGGCTCGGGCCCGCGCCACGGCCGGCTCTCCACCCTGCTGGGGTGGAACGCAGCCGACCCGCCCAGCGCCTTCGAGCAGCACCGCAACGACGTCGTCTTCGAGCTGCAGGGCAACCGCAACCCGTTCATCGACCACCCCGAGTGGGCCGACGAGATCTGGGGCTGAGGCTCGGTGCCGCCGCCCGGGTGAGCGCCGCGGGCGGGACGGCGGCACGGCGGCCGGAGGCCGGCCGTCACCCGGTCCGCCGGTTGCCGGGCGCTCGCGCGGCGTCCTAGCATGGGGTGAATCGAACAGACGTTCGATGCCGCGCGAGGAGGGTGGTGCCGGGTCGGATGCGCCACGCCCTAGGGTTCAGGCCATGGCCGCCAGCGAGCGCCGGGCCTCGCCCCGCACCGCCGTGGTGTGGGACGTGCTCGAACCGCTGCTGGCCGGCGACCGCCCGCTCGACGTCGTCGACATCGGGGGCGGCACCGGCACCTCCGCCGTCCGGGTCGCGGCCGCCGGTCACCGCGTCACCGTCGTCGACCCCAGCCCCGACGCCCTCGCCGCGCTCGACCGCCGCGCCCGCGAGGCCGGCGTCGAGGTGGTGGGCCGCCAGGGCGACCTCGGCGACCTGCTCGCCGTCGGCGGGGCGGCCGTGGCCGACGGGGCCGACCTGGTGCTGTGCCACGGCGTCCTCGAGGTCGTCGACGACCCCGCCGCCGCGCTGGCCACGCTGCGCGAGGTGCTGCGTCCCGGCGGGCACCTCAGCCTCCTCCTCGCCCAGCGCCACGCCGCGGTGGTCGCCCGCGCCGTCGCCGGCCACTTCGGCCAGGCCCTCGCCGTCCTGCAGGGCGAGGACGGCGGTCGCTCCGGCCACCGGTTCACCGCCCCCGAGGCGCGCGACCTGCTCGCCGGCGCCGGCTTCGAGGTCGACTCCGTCCACGGCGTGCGGGTCTTCGCCGACCTCGTGCCCGGCTCGCTGCTCGACCTCGAGCCCGGCGCGGCCGGCGCCCTGGTCGAGCTCGAGCGCGCGGTCGCGGGCCTGCCCGACTACCTCGCGCTCGCCACGCAGCTGCACCTGCTCGCCTCCTGAGCCCGCGCGGCCGGCCGCCGACGTGGACGGCGCGACCCGGGTGGCGCCGTGAGCGACGCGCCGTCCACGACACCGCTGCTGCACGTCGACATGGACGCGTTCTACGCCTCCGTGCTGCTGCGCGACCGTCCCGACCTGCAGGACCAGCCGGTGGTGGTCGGTGGCGGCCACCGGGGCGTGGTGCTCGCCGCCAACTACCCGGCACGGGCCTACGGCGTCCGGTCGGGCATGAGCGGCACGCAGGCACGGCGACTGTGCCCGCAGGCGGTCTCGCTGGCCCCCGACTACGACGCCTTCGGGGCGGTCTCGGCGTCGGTGATGGAGCTGTTCCGCCGGGTCACGCCGCTGGTCGAGGCCGTCTCGTTCGACGAGGCGTTCCTCGACGTGCGCGGTGCGCGCCGCCGGCTCGGCGACCCCGTCGCCATCGCGGAGTGGCTGCGGGCCGCCGTCCACGACGAGCAGGGCATCACGTGCTCGGTCGGCGTCGCCGCGTCGATCTCGGTGGCCAAGCTGGCCAGCAAGCGGGCCAAGCCCGACGGCCTGCTCGTCATCGAGCCCCACCGGGTCGCCGAGGTGCTGCACCCGCTCGACGTCGGCCAGCTGTACGGCGTCGGCGAGCGCACCCGGGCGCGGCTGCACCGGCTCGGCCTCGTCACCGTCGGCGACCTCGCCCGGCTGAGCGTCCCCGACCTGCAGGAGCGGGTCGGCCGCCACCTCGGCGCCCACCTGCACCGCCTCGCCTGGGGCACCGACCGCAGCGAGATCACGCCGGGCGCCAGCGGCGTGTTCGGCTACGGCGCCCGCTCGGGGGAGGGCGAGCCCGACCGCAGCATGGGCGCCCAGGAGACCTTCGGGCGTGACGTGCGCGACCGCGAGGCGGTGCTGCGCGAGGTGCTGCGGCTGACCGCGAAGGTCACCCGGCGGCTGCGCTCGGCCGGGCTCGCCGCACGCACGGTCGCGCTCACCGTCCGCTACGCCGACTTCACCACCCTCAACCGCAGCCGCACCCTGCCCGAGCCCACCGACGTGACCCGCGAGGTCTACGAGGTCGCCACCGCGCTCTACGACGCCGAGGCCGCCCGCGAGCGTGGACGGCGCCGGGTGCGGCTGGTCGGCGTCCGGGTCGAGCAGCTGGTGCCGCGCGAGCGGGTGCAGCGGCAGGGCGTGCTCGGCGAGCGTGACCTCGGATGGTCGGAGGCCGACCGTGCCGTCGACCTCGCCGCGCGCCGCTTCGGCTCGGCGGCGGTGCGCCCGGCGTCCCTGCTCGAGAGTCCCCCTGGGTGACCGGCGGAGAATTTCGAGGTCGCGCCTACCGTGACGCCGACCACCTGCCTAGAATTGGCCACCACGACGCGATCGGCGAGCCCGCCGGCGCCTGAGAACCCTGGGAGGACCGGTGCCACTCTCCGAGGAGGAGCTGAAGCTGCTCGAGCAGATGGAGCGCGCCCTCGTCGAAGAGGACCCGAAGTTCGCCTCCACCCTGCGCGGCACCGCCTTCCGCGCCAGCGCCCGTCGGCGCGCCATCGCCGCCGGCTTCGTCTTCGCCCTCGGCATCGCGCTGCTCTTCGTCGGCGTGCTCACCACCTGGTACGTCGGCATCGTCGGCTTCGTGCTGATGCTGGGCTCGGCCACCATCGCGCTCAGCGCGCTGCGCGGCCGCCAGGCCGCCGGCGCCGAGCCCACCGGCGGCACCCCGCACCCCTCCGGCCTCACCTCCATCGACGGCGGCCGCCGCACCCGCCGCCCCCGCGCCGGCCGCACCTCCCGCCCCCGCAGCTCAGGCTCCTTCATGGAGCGCATGGAGGAGCGGTGGCGCCGCCGCCGCGAGCAGGGCGGCTTCTGACCCACCCCACCTCCACGACCCCGCCCTCCGTGGCGGGGTCGTTCCATGCCCGGCCCGTGTCGCAGGCCGGGCCCTGCCGGTGGGTGCAGGGAGCGGTGCGTGGGTCACGGTTCCGGACGTCGGGACGGTGGCTGGTGCGCCGCCGTCCGGTCTGGGTGCGGGTGGGCGGTGCGTGGGCCACGGTTCCGGATGCCGTGATGGTGGCTGGCGCACCGCCGTCCAGCTCGGCTCGGGTGGGCGGCGCGTGGGCCACGGTTCTGGGCGTCGGGATGGTGGCTGGTGCACCGCCGGCCGGGGGAGCGGTGCGTGAGTGACCGAATAGAGCAGCGGAACCGTCATCAGGTCACCGCCGCCCCGACCGCGCCCGCCCCGGCGGTGCGTGGGTGCCCGAATGCAGCGGCGGAACGGTCACCAGGTCACCGCCGCCCCGACCGCGCCCGCCCCGGCGGTGCGTGAGTCACCGAATCCAGCCCCGGAACGGTCACCAGGTCACCACCGCCCCGACCCAGCCCGCCCCGGCGGTGCGTGGGTGACCGAACCCAGCAGCGGAACGGTAACCAGGTCACCGCCGCCCCCGGCCCAGCCCGCGCCGGCGGTGCGTGAGTCACCGAATCCAGCCCCGGAACGGTCACCACGTCACCGCCGCCCCGACCCAGCCACGATCCAGCCACGACCCGGCCGGCGGCCCAGCCGAGCCCGAGCCCGACCACCCGAGACCTACAGGTGCTCGGCCCGGCTCCCGACCAGCTCGGACTCGGCGTCGGCGTCCGTGCGGGGGTCGACGGCGGTGGCGGGGCGGCGCTGGAACAGCGAGCGCGGCCACCAGCGGGCGCGGCGGCGGGTGCGGGGCATGGCGCCGGCGAGCAGGGAGGCGACGCAGGTCTCGCCGTCGTCCTTGAGCGCGCCGGGCGGGACGGGGGCGTGGCGGGCGTAGCGGCCGCGTTCGACGGCGAGCGCGATGCGCTCGAGCGCGGCGGCGGCCTCGGGGGCGACGGTGGGGCCGCGCGGCGGCCGCTCGGTGCGCTCGTCGCCGGGACGGCCGAGGAAGGCGGCGACGCGGTGGCGGGTCTCGCGCGGGGAGCGGGTCTCGGGCCACGGCAGCCGCAGGTCGACCATGGTCGCGCGCAGCTCCTCCCACACCGCCTCGGGCCCGCCGGCCAGCCGCTGCTCGCGGCGCCGGGCCCGCACGCCGGCCGGCAGCCGCGCCAGCAGCGCGAGCAGCACGGCCCCCACGACGACCAGCAGCACGACCAGCCACGGGAACGACGAGCCCCCCTCGCTGGGCCGGTCGGGCGAGGCCGTGGTGGGCTCGGGACGACGGGTGGGCCGCGTGGGCTCCGCGGTCGCCGAGCGCGTCGGCCGCTCGACCGACTCGGTGCTGCCGGTGGCCGTCGGGATGTCGGGCAGCGCGACGTCGAGGTTGGTGTAGTCGGGCAGCGGCGTGTCGACGCGCGCGGCCGGCGTCGGGTCGAAGAGCACCCAGCCGGCGCCGGGGAAGTACAGCTCGACCCAGGCGTGCAGGTCGTGCGCGGAGTAGACGTAGGTATCGGGTCCGGTGCGGTCGGGGGACAGGAAGCCCACGGCCACGCGCGAGGGGATGTCGAGCTCGCGCGCCATCACCGCCATCGCCGCTGCGAACTGCTCGCAGTAGCCGGTGCGGCCGCCGGGACCCTCGGTCAGGAACGCCTCGAGCGCGTCGACGCCGACCTTCGGCGGCTCGGGCGCGAGGCTGTAGGTGAAGTTGCCGTCGTCGCGGAACCACTGCTGCAGCGCGACGGCCTGCCCGAACTTCGTCGTGGCCCCGGCCGTCACCTGCCGCGAGAGCGACTCGACGACCGGCGACAGGTCGTCGGGGACGTCGGTCAGCTCACCGGGGAGGCTGGTGGCGACGCCGTCGAGCCGCAGCAGCGCGTCGTCGTCGTACTGCACGTCGAGCGCCTCGAAGCTGTAGTCGAGGCCGGCGGTGCTGAGGTCGTCGTCGCCGGCGATGAAGTCCATCGTGCTCTCGTCGAAGCGCCAGTCGCCCGCGGCCTCGATCGACCCGATGGGCGCCTGGGTGGGCAGCCACCGCGAGTCGAAGCCGTCGGTGATCGAGACGTCGTAGTCGTAGCTGTCGGTGACCCGGGCGACGGAGTCGTCGACCCCCTCGAGCGCGGGCACGGTGCCCTGCGCGCGGTTGGAGGTGGGCACCTCGCGGTCGCCGGCGCTGAACTCGGCGCCGGAGAACCGGTTGAGCACCGAGATGCGCAGGTGGTCGGGCGAGGGGTCGTCGGTGCGGATCTCGACCAGGTCGATGTCCTCGCCGCGCACCAGGTCGCGGCGCAGGTCGGCGAGCGGGTTGGTCACGGTGATGTCACCGTCGCCACCGCGGCCCTGGCCGATGTCGAAGACCGAGAAGCTGAACGTCGGGATGGCCAGCGGCACCAGGACGGCGGTCGCGGTGGCCACCGTGCCGACGGCCAGGGCGCTGCCGCGCACGTTGTCGCTCAGGCGTCGCAGCGGCTCGCCGGTGCCGTCGAGCGGTCGGCCCCACCGCCGCAGGTGCTCCTCCTCCTGCAGGAACAGCATCATCAGGAAGCCGGCGGCGGTCGCCGCGAAGACCCACCACGACAGGCCGGTGCCGAGCAGGCTCACGGGCACGCTGTAGACGACCAGCAGCGGCAGCCCGGCCAGCGGCACGCGCCGCAGGGTCGCCGCGCAGAGGTCGACCAGCAGCATCGCGACCAGCCCGCCGACCACCAGCAGCGGCTGCACCGAGACCAGGTCGGTCTCGGGCACGGGCGAGGCGTAGGTGTTGGCGGCGTCGACCGCGGAGCCGATGGCGGCCCAGAACCGGTCGCCGGGCCACGGCCGGTCGGCGACGTAGGCGCACGTCAGCGCCCCGGCCACCACGACCTGCAGGGCCACCACCAGGACGCCGGGCAGCCGGCGCCACCGGGCGAGCGCACCGGTGAGGGCGATGACGGCCCCCACGCCGACGAGCGCGAACAGGTAGCGGGCCGAGAGCTCGGTGAAGCCGCGCCACGACAGCATGGCCGCCCAGGTGGTAGCGGCGCCGGCGAAGGCGAGGCGCAGGTGGCCGCCCAGCGCGGCGCGGTCGCGGCTCATCGCGCCGCCCCGGCCCACGCGGCGGCCGGACCGCCGAGCGTCTCGTCGGGCCCGCTCGGCCCGGGCGCCGCCCCGTGGGCACCGCGGACGCCGCCGGCGGCGACCCGCGCGCCGGTGCGGCCGAGCTCTTCCCAGGCGGTCTCGAGGCGGTCGCGCGGGCGCAGGGCGACCGCGCGCCATCCGGAGCGGGCCAGGAACGCCGCGCCGCCGCCCGGGGCGCCGGCCGGCGGGGCGGCCGACGACGCCGTCCAGAGGTCGACGTCGAGCGCCACGGCCAGCGCGGTGGCGGTGTGGTGCACGACCTGGCGCAGCGCCGGGGCGTCGCCCTGCCCGACCGAGCCGAGCACCGCGACGGTGAGGCCGTGGGCGTGCTCGCCGAGCCAGGAGGTGTCGATGCGGTCGCGGTTGTCGAGCTGCACGGTGGCCAGCGCCTCGAGCAGCGGGCGCACGTTGAGGTCGGCGTCGCGCAGGTGCCACTGCCCGGTGTCGTGGCCGCCCTCCGACTCGCCCGAGGCGGTCACCAGACGCACCATGTAGCCGCGCTGGCTCAGGTGCACCGCGATGGACGCCGCCGCCGAGACCGCCGCCTCGAGCGAGCTGGCGATGCCCTGGCCGCGGTGGGCGGTGAGCCGGTTGTCGACCAGCACCGTGGCCCGTGACTGCCACGGCTGCTCCTCGCGGCGCACCATCAGCTCTCCGGTGCGCGCCGAGCTGCGCCAGTGCACGCGGCGCAGGTCGTCGCCCTGGCGGTAGTCGCGCACGGTGACGTCCTCGGCCGAGCCGGTGGCGAACGCGCGCGGACGGTTGTCGCCCGAGCCGGTCCACCCGCCGCCGAGCGGGATCGCGGGCAGCGGCACGGTGCGCGGCGTGACGATGAGCGGCACCGTCATCCGGAACGCGCGGCCGAGCTCGACGAGCCCGAACGCGTCGCCCACGCGCACCGTCATCGGGCCGATCTCGAAGCGGCCGCGCACGTCGGAGCGCACCTGGTAGGTGACCTGCCGGCGCCAGCCGTGCCCGATGCCGTCGAGCACGAAGCGCGGCCGGGTGCCGAGCACGTAGGGCACGTGGTCCTCGAGCAGCAGGACGCCGCTCGGCGTGCGGCCCTCGTTGGTGAGGGCGAGGTTGACCCGCGCGGGCTGGCCGGCGGTGACCAGCTGCGGGGTGACGGTGCGCACCAACGCGAGCCGGTAGCGCGAGCGCCCGACGACGAGCGCGGTGGCCACCGGCAGCGCGACGACGAGGACGCCGACGCGGGTGAGCGCGGTCTGGCCGAGCAGCACCGCGCACACGATCGCGGTGACGC
Source organism: Nocardioides marinquilinus (assembly GCF_039543705.1). Taxonomy (NCBI): domain Bacteria; kingdom Bacillati; phylum Actinomycetota; class Actinomycetes; order Propionibacteriales; family Nocardioidaceae; genus Nocardioides; species Nocardioides marinquilinus. The sequence continues at coordinate 770,417 of NZ_BAABKG010000003.1, read as the reverse complement.
CCGCGGCCAGGAACGCCCGTCCGCGGACGGTCAGGCCGGAGAACGCCTCACGCACGACGACCTGGCGCGGCGGGCTGGCCGGCGGGCTCGCGCGACGCGCTGGGCACCGGGACGCCGGCCAGGATGCCGTCGAGGATCGAGGCGGTGGTGCGCCCGCCCATCGCGGCCTCGACACTGGGCAGCAGGCGGTGGGCCAGCACGGGCCGGGCCAGCAGCTGGACGTCGTCGGGCAGCACGTAGTCGCGGCCGGCGATGGCCGCGTGCGCCTTGGCCGCCCGCACCAGGTGGAGCGTGGCGCGCGGGGAGGCGCCCAGCACGAGGTCGTCGGTGCGGCGGGTCGCGCTGGTGAGGGCGACGACGTACTGCTGCACGGCCGGGGCGACGTAGACCTTACCGACGATCGCGCTCAGCTTGCGGATCTCGCCGGCGTCGGTGACGGCCTCGAGGTCGTCGAGCGGCCGCGACTCGGTGTGGCTGTTGAGCATCGCGATCTCGGCGGCCTCGACGGGGTAGCCGACCGAGACGCGGGCCATGAAGCGGTCGCGCTGCGCCTCGGGGAGGGCGTAGGTGCCCTCCATCTCGATGGGGTTCTGGGTCGCGATCACCATGAACGGCGACTCGAGCTGGTAGGTCGTGTTGTCGACGGTGACCTGCCGCTCCTCCATGCACTCCAGCAGCGCCGACTGCGTCTTGGGGGAGGCGCGGTTGATCTCGTCGCCCACCACGATGTTGGCGAAGACGCCGCCGGGGCGGAACTCGAACTCGCGGGTGTTCTGGTTGAACACCGAGACGCCGGTGACGTCGGAGGGCAGCAGGTCGGGCGTGAACTGGATGCGTCGCACCGAGCAGTCGATGCTGCGCGCGAGCGCCTTGCTCAGCATCGTCTTGCCGACGCCGGGCACGTCCTCGATGAGCAGGTGACCCTCGGCGAGCAGCACCACCAGCGCCGAGCTGACGACGTCGGGCTTGCCCTCGATGACCCGCTCGATGTTGGTACGGACCCTCCCGACCACCCGGGCCAGCGTCTCCAGGTCGGCCAGCTCGCTCCCGCTGCCGCCGAGGGGCGTTGTGTCCACGTCGGGTCCTTCCGTGCGCTCGTGGTGCTCGTCCGGCGGGCCGCGGTGCCCGCGCTGCGTCACCCAACCTAGGCAACGGCCGCAACCTACGCGCTGCGTCGCTGCTGCGTCCGACGTCGCAGATCACGGTTTCGTTCCGACTTCCCTCCACGTGGCGGCCGCCCCGGCACGCCCCACGGCAGCCCCACGACGCGGACGACGCCCGCACCGGCCGCCGTCCGGGCCGCCGTCCGGGCCGCCGTCCGGGTGCCGCCGGCCGCCGCTCGCGCCGCCGAGGGGCGTGGGGGAGCGGGGTGGGGGAAACGGGGTCGAATGTGGTTGACGGTGGGGGAGAGTGGCGTATGGTGGGGGAAAGTGGTGGACGCGACCGGACCCGTGGGGCTCGGTGGATGAGGTGGGTCGAACGGTGGGAGGTGCCCGATGCGGTTCATGGGCACCTACCGACCCCGGCTCGACGAGAAGGGCCGGCTCTTCCTGCCCGCCAAGTTCCGCAACGCGCTGGCCGAGGGGGTCGTGGTGACGCAGGGGCAGGAGAAGTGCCTGGTCGTCTGGCCGCCCGAGGTCTTCGACGCCGAGGCCGACCGCGCCGCCGAGCGCTCCATGACCAGCAAGGCCGCCCGCAGCTACGCCCGCATGTTCTTCGCCGGCGGCGACGACGTCGTCCCCGACAAGCAGGGCCGCATCTCGATCGCGGCGCCGCTGCGTGACTACGCCGGCCTCGAGAAGGACGTCGTGGTGATCGGCGTGCGCAACCGCCTCGAGATCTGGAACCCCCAGGCCTGGGAGGACTACCAGGCCGCCGAGATCCAGCGCTTCGCCGACCTCGACGAGGACGAGTAGCACCAGCACCACCCGGCACCACCAGCACTACCGGCACCACCACAACTGCACAGCGGTTCCGCGGGGCGAGGTCTTCGGCCTCCCGCTCACCTCGGTCTGGCGCACCTTCCCCGGTGCCAGAACGAGGACCGTCCCCTACACGCCGGTGGCCGCCGCTCGAGCGCGGCACTCCGGCGTGGAGCGGGTGGGCCGAGGACCTGGCCCCACGGAACCCAGCAGCACCAGCACCACCCCGCACCACCCAGCACCAGCACCACCCAGCCCGAGCACCTTCCCAGCCGAGCACCCAGGGTCGAGACCGAGATGAGCGCCACGCAGCAGCTGCCCGCCACCGGGCCGGCCGGCGAGCCGCCCACGCCGCGGGTGCGCCACCAGGCCCGCGACGCCGCGGTGGTGATGACCTTCTCGGCGGTCGTCTCGATCACCGTCGCCGTCGCCCTGCTGCTGCTCACCCGGCTCGGGAACTGAACGGCCGCGACGGTGAGCACCCCCTCCCACGACCCGGTCCTCCTCGACCGGGTCGTGGCCCTCCTGACCCCGGCGCTGACCCGTGAGGGCGCCGTCCTCGTCGACGCCACCCTCGGCCTCGGGGGGCACACCGAGGCCGTGCTGAGGGCCTGCGAGCCCGCCCGCGTCGTCGGCATCGACCGCGACCCGCGCGCCCTCGAGCTCGCCGGCGAGCGCCTCGCCGGCTACGGCGACCGGTTCACCGGCGTCCACGCCGTCTACGACGAGCTGCCCGACGTGCTCGACCGGCTCGGCCTCGCCGAGGTCGACGCCGTCCTGTTCGACCTCGGCGTCTCCTCGATGCAGCTCGACCTGCCCGAGCGCGGGTTCGCCTACGCCAGCGACGCCCCGCTCGACATGCGCATGGACGGCGGCCCCGACGACCGGCGTCCGACCGCCGCCGACGTGCTCAACACCTACGACGCCGCCGGGCTGACCCGGGTGCTGCGCGAGTACGGCGAGGAGAAGTTCGCGCGCAAGATCGCCGCCGCCGTCGTCCGGCAGCGCGAGCAGCAGCCGTTCACCACCAGCGGCCCGCTCGTCGAGCTGCTCTACCGCGAGATCCCGGCACCGGCCCGCCGCACCGGCGGCCACCCCGCCAAGCGGACCTTCCAGGCGCTGCGCATGGAGGTCAACGACGAGCTGGCCGTGCTGCGCCGCGCGATCCCCGCGGCCATGGACGCCGTCGGGGTCGGCGGACGCGTGGTCGTGGAGTCCTACCACTCACTCGAGGACCGGCTCGTCAAGCGTGCCTTCGCCGACGCCACCACCAGCGACCTGCCGCCCGACCTGCCGTTCGTGCCCGAGGGCAGCGAGCCCGCCCTGCGGCTGGTGACCCGCGGCGCCGAGAAGGCCGGTCCCGACGAGGTCGCCGCCAACCCCCGTGCCGCCTCGGTGCGGCTGCGCGCCGTCGAACGGGTCACCCCACACCTGAGGGGCCCGACGCGCCCCACCCGCCGTCCCACCCGCAGCACCCGTGACGAAGGAGCAGCCTGATGAGCTCGAGCAGCCCGGCCCGCACCAGCAGCCCCCGTCGCACCCTGCCCCGGCTCTCGCCGCAGCTGGCCCGCGCCGGCGCGGCGGCCGGGCGCGCCCGACTCAGCGTCGTGCCGCGGCTGCGGCGCCGCGCCCACCGGGTGCCGTTCGTGACGCTGGTGAGCCTGGTGCTGCTCGGCGGCGTCGTCGGGCTGCTGCTGTTCAACACCTCGATGCAGCAGGCCTCCTTCGCTGCCGCCGACCTCGAGCGGCAGGCCGCCTCCCTCTCCGCGCGCGAGCAGGCCCTCGCGCTCGAGGTCGACGAGCTGCGCAACCCCGCACGCCTGGCCCGCCAGGCCTGCGCGATCGGCATGGTGGCCGGCCCGACGGCCGCCTTCATCGACCTCGCCACGGGCAAGGTGAGCGGCAAGCCCACGCCCGCGACCCGCACGCCCGCGGGCACGCTCGCCCGACCGGCGCCCGGCGCGGCTGCCCGTGACGTCGAGGGGTGCGCCCGATAGTGGACGACGTGACCAGGAGCCGCGGCCGGCGCCCGGCCGGGGACCGCCCCGTCCGCCCCGCCCGCCAGCCGGCCCGCGAGCCCGCCCGGCCGGCCCGGCGTCCGAGCAGGCCGGCGACGGCGAGCAAGACGACCAAGACCGCGAAGAGCGCCAAGCCCGCCAAGCCCGCCAAGGCCAAGGCCCCCGGACGTCGTCCCGCCCGGCCCGCCGCCGCCCGCCCGGCCGCGACCACCCGCCGTCCAGGACGGCTGCGCCGGCGTCCCCGGGGCAGCCTGCGCGGCTCCTCGACGTTCCGGCTGCGCGCCGGCTTCGTGCTCATCGCCATGGTGCTCTCGCTGTTCGGGGCCCGGCTGGTGCAGCTCCAGGGCATCGACCCGCAGCAGTACGCCGCCATGGCCGCCGCCGAGGGCGAGGTCAGCGTCGTGCTGCCCGCCGAGCGCGGCGACATCCTCGACCGCAACGGCCGCCCGCTCGCCGACTCGATCGACGGGCTGATGATCGCCGCCGACCCCTCGCTCACCTCGGGCAAGGCGCCGCAGCTGGCCACCTTCCTCACCCGCCGGCTCGGCGTCGACTACTTCGAGACGCTCGAGCACCTGCGCGCCCCCACCCGCTTCGAGTACATCGCCCGCGAGGTGCCGGCCGCCGAGGCCCGCGAGGTCGTCGACGACGCCGCCGAGAAGGGCTTCGTCGGCCTCGAGACCCGCGAGGACCCGGTGCGGGTCTACCCGGCCCGCACCATCGCGGCCAACCTCGTCGGCTTCCTCGGCACCCCGCACAAGGACGGCTCCGCCCGCCCGCTCGCCGGGTTCGAGGACTCCTTCAACACCTACCTGTCCGGCACCGACGGCGAGGCGCGCTACCAGGTGGGCTCGAACGGCAGCCGCATCCCGCTCGGCGACAACGTGATGGTGCCGGCCCGCGACGGCACCGACCTCACCACCACCATCGACTCCGACCTGCAGTGGTACGCCCAGCAGGTGCTCGCCGAGACCGTCAGGGCCGCGCGCGCCGACTCCGGCTTCGCCGTGGTGCTCGACAGCCGCACCGGCGAGGTGCTGGCCCTGCCCGACTACCCGACCTACGACGCCGCCGAGCCCGACCTCTCTCCCGAGAGCCTCTACAGCTCGCGCGCCCTCACCGACGTCTACGAGCCGGGCTCGGTGCAGAAGGTGCTCACCGTGGCCGGCCTCGTGGACGCCGGCCTGGTCACCGACCGCACCCGCTTCGAGGTGCCCGGCGTGCTGCTGCGCCAGGACCGCCCCATCCACGACTACTTCGAGCACGGCACCATCAAGCTCACGATGGCCGGCATCCTGGCCAAGTCGTCGAACATCGGCACCGTGATGGCCGCCGACGAGTACGCCCCCGGCCAGCTGCGCCGCTACCTCAAGGGCTTCGGCCTCGGCACCCGCACCGGCGTCGGCGTCCCCGGCGAGACCAACGGCATCCTGCCCGCCGGCGCCGACTGGACCAGCCAGACCGGCGACCGCATCGCCTTCGGCCAGTCGCTGTCGGTCAACGCCCTGCAGATGGCCGCCGCGGTCAACACCATCGCCAACGGCGGCGTGCGCGTCGACCCCAGCCTGGTGCGCGGCACCGCCACGCTCGACGACGGCACCGAGGTCGGCTCCGGCGCCGCCACCACGCGCCGCGTGGTGAGCGAGGACGCCGCCCGCCAGACCACGCTGATGATGGAGCGCGTCATCGACCCCGAGGCCGGCGTCGCGCCCGGCGCGGCCGTGCCCGGCTACCGCGTGGCCGGCAAGACCGGCACCGCGCAGCGGGTGGGGGAGGCCGGCACCTACGACGGCACCTTCACCGTCTCCTTCGCCGGCTTCGCGCCCGCCGACGACCCCCGGTTCACCGTCTACGTCGTGGTGCAGAACCCGCGCAACGGCGGCGGCGGCGGCTCGGTCGCCGGCCCGGCGTTCAGCAAGATCATGGGTCACGCGCTGCGCCGCTACGGCGTCCCGCCCACCGGCACGCAGCCCTCCCGGCTGCCCGTCGAGTGGTGATCGGCGAGACTCCTGCGGTGAGCGACACCCGACCGGCCCACCCGCCGGCCGTCCCGCTGACCACCGTGGCCGGCTGGCTCGACGCCGACCTGCGGCGACCGGACGGCCACCCCACCACCGACCCGCAGGTCACCGGCGTCAGCCTCTCGACCCAGCGGGTGCGGCCCGGCGACCTCTACGCCGCCCTGCCCGGCGCCCGCGCCCACGGCGCCGACTACGCCGACCAGGCCGCGCGGGCGGGCGCCGTCGCCGTGCTCACCGACCCCGACGGCGCCGAGCGTGCCGCGGCGGCCGGGCTGCCGGTCGTCGTCGCGCCCCGGCCCCGCGCCGTCCTGGGCGCCCTGGCCGCGCGCCTGTACGGCGAGCCCGCCGCCGCGCTGGCCACCATCGGCGTCACCGGCACCCAGGGCAAGACCACCGTGACCCGCCTCGCCGAGGCCGGCCTGCAGGGGTCGGGCACCACCGCGGCCGTCGTCGGCACCGTCGGCACCCGCATTGACGGCGTCGAGGTGCGCACCACGCTCACCACCCCCGAGGCCCCCGACCTGCACGCGCTGTTCGCCGTCATGCGCGAGCGCGGCGTGCAGGCCTGCGCCATGGAGGTCAGCAGCCACGCGCTGGTCATGGGCCGCGTCGACGGCGTGGTCTTCGACGTCGCGGTCTTCCTCAACCTCGGCCGCGACCACCTCGACTTCCACGCCGACGTCGAGGACTACTACCGCGCCAAGGCCTCCCTGTTCACCGCCGAGCGGGCCCGCCTCGCGCTGGTCGGCGTCGACGACGAGCACGGACGACGCCTGGCCGGCGAGACCCGCGAGGCCGGGCTGCCGCTGCGCACCTTCGCCCTCGACGACCCCGACGCCGACTGGCGCGCGGTCGACGTCGCGCTCGAGCGCGAGGGCTCGACCTTCACCGTCGAGGGCCCGGACGGCGTCCGCGTGCCCGCCGGGGTGCCGCTGCCCGGCCGCTTCAACGTCGCCAACGCGCTCGCCGCCGTGGCCGCGGCGGCCGAGGCCGGGTTCGACCCGGCCGCCGTCGCCGCCGCCATCGCCGCCTCGGGCGGCGTGCCCGGGCGCCTCGAGCGGGTCGAGGCCGGCCAGGACTTCCTCGTCGTCGTCGACTACGCCCACAAGCCCGACGCGGTGGAGGCGGCCCTCGCCGCGCTGCGTCCGCTGGTCGCGCCGGGGGGCCGGCTGCTCGTCGTCCTCGGCGCCGGCGGCGACCGCGACCCCGGCAAGCGGCCGATCATGGCCGGCCTCGCCGCCCGCCTGGCCGACGTGCTCGTCATCACCGACGACAACCCGCGCAGCGAGCCGCCCGCCGTCATCCGCGCCGCCATGCTCGAGGGCGTCGCGCCCGAGCACCGCGACCGCGTCGAGGAGGTCGGCGACCGTCGCGCCGCCATCGAGCGGGCGGTCGCGCTGGCACGGCCCGGCGACGTCGTCCTGGTCGCCGGCAAGGGCCACGAGACCGGCCAGGAGGTCGACGGCACCGTGCACGACTTCGACGACCGGGTGGTCGCCCGCGAGGCCCTCGCCCGGGCGGAGGCGGCGCGGTGATCGCCACCCGCCTCAGCGAGATCGCCCGCGTCGTGCGCGGCGAGCTGCACGGCGCGGACGTCGAGGTGCGCGACCCCGCCTACATCGACAGCCGCAGCCCCGAGCCCGCCGGCCTGTTCGTGGCCGTCGCCGGCGAGCACGTCGACGGCCACGACTACGCCGCCGGCGCCCACGCCGTCCTCGGCTCGCGGCCCACCGAGGCGCCCACCGTCGTCGTCGCGGACCCCGTGGCCGCGCTCGGCCGCCTCGCCGAGGTCACGGCCGGCCGCCTCGACGCGCCGGTGCTCGCGCTCACCGGCTCGCAGGGCAAGACCGGCACCAAGGACCTCCTCGCGCACCTCCTCGGCGCCGCCGACGGACGCTGCGTGGCCACCCGCGGCAACCTGAACAACGAGATCGGCGTCCCTCTCACCGTGCTGCGCGCCACCGAGTCCACCGAGCGCCTGGTCGTCGAGATGGGCGCCCGGGGCGTCGGCCACATCGCCTACCTCTGCCAGATCGCGCCGCCCACCGTGGCGGCCGTGCTCAACGTGGGCAGCGCCCACATCGGCGAGTTCGGCGGCGTCGAGGCCATCGCGGCCGCCAAGGGCGAGATCGTCGAGGCGCTGCCGGCGTCCGGCACCGCCGTCCTCAACGCCGACGACCACCGCGTGGCCGCCATGGCCACCCGCACCGCCGCCCGGGTGCTGACCTTCGGCGCGGACGGCGGCCGGGGGGCCGACGTCGCCTGGCGCGACGTCGTGCTCGACGCGCTCGGCCGGCCGGTGTTCGAGCTCGGCCACGACGGCGCCTGGCTGCCCGTCACCCTCCGCCAGACCGGCGCCCACCAGGTCGCCAACGCCGCCGCGGCCGCCGCGATGGCGCTGGCCGCCGGGCTCGACCTCGCCGAGGTGGCCGCGGGCCTGACCACCGCCGAGGCGGCCTCGCCGTGGCGCATGCAGCTCACCGAGCGCGCCGACGGCCTGCTCGTGCTCAACGACGCCTACAACGCCAACCCGGGCTCCATGCGCGCGGCCCTCGACGCCCTGCGCGCCCTCGGCCGCGAGCGGCCGGGCCGCACCGTCGCCGTCCTCGGTGAGATGAAGGAGCTCGGCGACGAGCACGACGCCGCCCACCGCGAGGTCGGCGAGGCCGCCGCCGGGGTCGACGTGGTGCTGGTCGTCGGCGACGGGGCCACCGGCATCGCCGACGGCGCCCGCGCGGCCGGGGTGCCCGACGTCCGACTCGCGGCGGGGCGTGACGACGCCTCGGCCTGGGTGGTGGAGAATGCTGCGCCGGGCGACGTCGTCCTCGTCAAGGCGTCGCGAGCCGCGGCCCTGGAACGGGTCGCCGACCGGGTGCTGGAAGGAGGAGACGCGAGCACATGAGAGCGATCCTCCTCGGCGGCGGCTTCGCGCTGCTGATCTCGCTCCTCGGCACCCGCGTCGCCATCAAGCAGTTCACCCGGCTCGGCTACGGCCAGGAGATCCGCGACGACGGCCCCACCACGCACCACACCAAGCGGGGGACGCCGACCATGGGCGGCGTCGTCATCATCGCCGCGAGCGTCATCGGCTACTTCCTGGCCAAGGTCATCACCCTGACCGCGCCGTCGGCGTCCGCGTGGCTGCTGCTCTACCTCTTCGTCGGCCTCGGCGCCGTCGGCTTCCTCGACGACTTCATCAAGATCTCCAAGCAGCGCAGCCTCGGCCTGCGCAGCAAGGCCAAGATGATCGGGCAGACGATCATCGCGGTCTCCTTCGCCGCGCTCGCGCTCTCGGGCTTCCTCGAGCGCAACGGCGAGTCGCCGGCCAGCGAGAAGATCTCGTTCCTGCGCGACATCGACTGGCTGCGGCTGCCGCTGCTGCTCGCGATCGTGCTGATCGTCGTCATCGTCACCGGCACCAGCAACGCGGTGAACCTCGCCGACGGGCTCGACGGCCTCGCCACCGGCGCCTGCGTGATGGTCTTCGGCGCCTACACGCTGGTGAACATCTGGCAGAACTCCCAGCTGTGCTCGCGCGTCGACGACCCGGCCTCGGGCGTCTCCGGCGCCACCTGCTACACCGCCCGCGACCCGCTCGACCTCGCGATCATCGCCGCCGCCATCACCGGCGCCTGCTTCGGCTTCCTGTGGTGGAACGCCTCCCCGGCCGCCATCTTCATGGGCGACACCGGCTCCCTCGCCCTCGGCGGCGCGCTCGCCGGCTTCGCCGTCCTCACCCGCACCGAGCTGCTCCTGCTCGTGCTCGGCGGCCTGTTCGTGGTCATCACGCTCTCGGTGATGCTGCAGGTCGGGGTCTTCAAGGCCAGCCGTGCCAGCGGGCTGTTCAGACGCGTCTTCCGCGTGCAGGCCGGCCACCGCGTCTTCCGGATCGCCCCCCTGCACCACCACTTCGAGATGCTCGGCTGGGACCAGGTCACCGTCGTCGTCCGGTTCTGGATCATCACCGGCCTCTTCGTGGCGACGGGGCTCGGGATCTTCTACGCCGAATGGGTGGCGAGGCTGTGAGATTGGCTCGCTCCGCGCTCTACTCATGGCTCGCTCCGCACCGGCGCGCCCATGCAGGCGCCTTCCTCCGTGCGCGCGGGGCGCTCGCTCCTTCGTCGCTGCGCACCCCGTGCTCCTCCGTGCAGGCGCCTGCGCGCGCCGGCGCTCCCGCTCGCGGCGGTCGCCCTGGATGGGGCTCGAGTTCTCGTGGCGTTCGACTTTCGGGGGTGCTGGATGACGCGGCCTGATGTTTCTTCACTCGACCGGCAGGCGTCGTGGGACGGCGTGCGGGTGGCGGTGCTGGGGTTCGGGGTGTCGGGGTTCGCGGCCGCCGACAACCTGACCCACCTGGGGGCGAGCGTCACGGCGCTGGCCGACCAGGCCACCGCGGCGCAGCTGGAGAAGGCCGAGCTGCTCGAGATCCTCGGGGCGCGCGTCGACATCCACCCCGGCGCCACGCAGGCGCTCCCGACCGTCGCCGGGGGCGATGTCGACCTGGTCGTCACCTCGCCCGGGTTCCGGCCCGACGCGCCGCTGCTGCGGCAGGCGCAGGCGCGCGGCGTCCCCGTGTGGGGCGAGGTCGAGCTGGCCTGGCGGCTGCGAGGCCCAGGCCCCACCGGCGACCCCGCGCCGTGGCTGGCCGTCACCGGCACCAACGGCAAGACCACGACGGTGCAGATGCTCGACGCCATCCTGCGGGCCGAGGGGCTGCGCAGCGTCGCGGCCGGCAACGTCGGGCTGCCGATCGTCGAGGCCGTCATGGACCCCGCCCCCTACGACGTCTTCGCCGTCGAGCTGTCCAGCTTCCAGCTGCACTACACGCACTCGATGAGCGCGCAGGCCGCCGCCGTCCTCAACGTCGCCGAGGACCACCTCGACTGGTACGGCGGCTGGCCCGACGGCCCCGACCCGGTTAATCCGATGGCGGTCTACGCCGCCGACAAGGGCCGCGTCTACTCCCAGGCCCAACGCGCCTGCGTCTACAACGTCGCCGACCCCGTCACCGAGCAGCTGGTGCGCGACGCCGAGGTCGTCGAGGGCGCCCGCGCCGTCGGGTTCACCCTCGGCATGCCGTCGGTCGGCATGCTCGGCGTCGTCGAGGACCTCCTCGTCGACCGCGCCTTCATCGAGGAGCGCGCCACCAGCGCGGCCGAGCTCTGCTCGCTCGCCGACCTGCTGCCGGACGACGGCCCGGGGCTCGACGTCGCCCCGCCGGCCCCGCACGTGGTGGCCAACGCGCTCGCCGCCGCCGCCCTCGCGCGGGCCCACGGCGTCAGCCAGGCCGCGGTCGGCCAAGGACTGCGCGGGTTCCGCATGGACGGCCACCGCATGGCCGTCGTCGCCGCCCACGGCGGCGTCACCTGGATCGACGACTCCAAGGCCACCAACCCCCACGCCGCCCAGTCGTCCCTGCAGGCCTACGAGCCCGTGGTGTGGGTCGCCGGCGGGCTCGCGAAGGGCGCCACGTTCGACGAGCTGGTGCGATCGGTGGCCTCCCGCCTGCGCGGCGCCGTCCTGCTCGGACGCGACCGCGACCTCGTCGCCGCCGCCCTTTCGCGACACGCACCCGATGTGCCGGTGATCGTCGTCGACGCCGACGACACTGGCGGGGTAGACGGCGGGCCGGCCCTGATGCGGCGGGTCGTCGCGGCGGCCGCCGACCTGGCCGTCCCCGGCGACACGGTGCTCCTGGCACCCGCCTGCGCCTCGCAGGACCAGTTCACCGACTACAAGGCGCGCGGCGACGCCTTCGCGGCGGCCGTGCGAGAGCACACCCAGACCTAGACGAGCGTCGGCCGCACCCGAGGAGGGAGACCACGGTGACCACCGCGACTCCCGAGCGCACACCGCGGCTGCCCTCGCTGCGCGGGGTGCGCGACCTGCCGGGCCGCGTGTGGCGCAGCCGTCCGCGCGCGACGAGCGTGCGCCGGGTCGCCGAGCGGCGTCCGCGGCCCACCACGTGGTTCGCGGCCCTGCGCGACGCCCTCGACCGGCCGCTCACCACCTACTACCTGCTGCTGGGCTCGGCCGCCCTGCTGCTGACCCTCGGCCTGGTCATGGTGCTCAGCGCCTCGAGCGTCTTCTCCTTCAAGGCCACCGGCGACTCCTACACGATCGTGCGCCGCCAGCTCACCTGGGCGGTGGTCGGCGTGCCCTGCGCCTTCGTCGCCAGCCGCGTCTCGCACCGCTGGGTGCGGCGCCTGGCCTACCCGGCGTTCTCGATCTCGCTGGCGCTGCTGCTGGCCACCGCGTTCATGGGTGTCGAGCGCAACGGCAACACCAACTGGCTGCCGCTGGGCCCGCTGCTCATCCAGCCGTCGGAGATCGCCAAGCTCTCGCTCGTGGTGTGGGCCGCCCACATCTACGCCAACAAGGAGCGCCGGCTCGGCAGCCTGCACCAGATCATGGTGCCGGTCGTGCCCGGCATGCTGCTCGCCACCGGCCTGGTGATCTTCGGCCGCGACCTCGGCACCGCGCTGGTGCTGTTCGCCATCCTCATCGGCATGCTCTGGGTGGTCGGCGCGCCCGCCCGGCTGTTCGTGATGTCGACCATGATGATCGCCGTCGGCGCGCTCACCATGGCCGCCACCGACGCCGAGCGGCTCGAGCGCATCACCACCTTCGTCGACCCGTTCCAGGACTTCCACGGCACCGGCTGGCAGCCCGCCCACGGCCTCTACGCGATGTCGTCCGGCGGCGTCTTCGGCCAGGGCATCGGCGCCAGCCAGCAGAAGTGGGGCGCGCTGCCCGAGGCGCACACCGACTTCATCTTCGCCGTCATCGGCGAAGAGCTCGGCCTGATCGGCACACTGCTGGTCGTCGGGCTCTTCCTCACCCTCGCCTTCGCCGCGCTGCGGGTCGCCCGCCACACCGCCGACCCGTTCGTGCGCTACGCCTCGTTCGGCATCGTGGTCTGGCTGGTCGGCCAGATGGTGATCAACGTCGGCATGGTGCTCGCGCTGCTGCCGGTCATCGGCATCCCGCTGCCGCTGGTCTCCTACGGCGGCTCCAGCCTGCTGCCCACCCTGGCCGCCCTCGGCCTGCTCGTCGGCTTCGCACGCCGCGAGCCCGCCGCCGCCCGCGCCCTCGCCCAGCGGCGCAAGCAGCGGTCGGCGGGGCTGTCGGCGAGCCGCTGAGCGATCGGTACGTTCGGACCCCGATGAAGATCCTGCTCGCCGGCGGAGGCACCGCCGGCCACACCTCGCCCCTGCTCGCCACCGCCGACGCGCTGCGCCGCCGCGACCCGGACGCCGAGATCACCTGCCTCGGCACGCCGCGCGGCCTCGAGACCCGCGTCGTCCCCGAGGCCGGCTACCCGCTCGAGCTGGTGACGCCGGTGCCGCTGCCGCGTCGTCCCGGCGCCGACCTGCTGCGCGTGCCCGGCCGGCTGCGCGGCGCGGTCAAGGAGGCCGGCGCCGTGCTCGACCGGGTGCGCCCCGACGTCGTCGTCGGCTACGGCGGCTACGTCTCGGTGCCGGCCTACCTCGCGGCCCGCCGTCGCAAGGTGCCGGTCGTCGTCCACGAGCAGAACGCGCTGCCCGGCATCGCGAACAAGCTCGGCGCGCGCATCGCCGCCCGGGTCGCGGTCAGCTTCCCCGACACCGAGCTGCGCGGCGCCGAGTACGTCGGCCTGCCCATCCGCCGCATGATCTCGACCCTCGACCGCGCCGCCGTGCGCGACGAGGCGCGCGCGTTCTTCGGCCTGGACGCCGAGCGCCCCACCGTGCTCGTCACGGGCGGCTCGCAGGGCGCCCGCCGGCTCAACGAGGCCGTTGCCGGCGCCGCCCGCGCGTTCGCCGCGGCCGGCGTCCAGGTGCTGCACGTGGTCGGGCCGAACGGTGCCGCCGAGCCGGAGCGCACCGACGTCCCCTACGTCGTGCTCGACTTCGTCGACCGCATGGACCTCGCCCTCGCCGCGGCCGACCTCACCATCTGCCGGGCCGGCGCCAGCAGCGTCACCGAGGCCGCCGCCACCGGTCTGCCCGCCGTCTTCGTGCCGCTGCCGCACGGCAACGGTGAGCAGCGCCGCAACGCCGAGCCGGTCGTCGAGGCCGGGGGAGCGGTGCTCGTCGACGACGCCGAGGTCACGCCCGCCTGGGTCGGCGAGCACGTCGTGCCGCTCGCCGCCGACCCCGCACGGCTCGCCACCATGGGCGCGGCCGCGGCCGACCTCATCCCGCGCGACGCCGACGACAAGCTGGCCGCCATCGTGGCCGAGACGGCGGCCGGGCGGGCCCGGTGATCTCGTCGTGAGGGTGCCCGTGCCCGACGTCCTGCTGCCCGCCGAGCGGCTCGGCCGGGTGCACTTCGTCGGCATCGGAGGCGCGGGCCTGTCGGGCATCGCGCGCATCATGCTGGCCCGGGGCGTCGCCGTCAGCGGCAGCGACGGCACCGACTCGCCGACCCTCGACGCGCTGCGCGCCCTCGGCGCCCGCGTGCACGTGGGCCACGACGCCGCCCACGTGGCCGACGCCGACACCCTCGTGGTCTCGACCGCCATCCACGACGACAACCCCGAGTACGTCGAGGCCACCCGCCGCGGCCTGCGGGTGCTGCCGCGCTCGGCCGCGCTCGCCGCCGTCATGGCCGGACGCCGCGTGGTCGCCGTCGCCGGCACCCACGGCAAGACCACGACCACCTCGTTGCTCACCGTCGCGCTGCAGGCCGCCGGCGCCGACCCCGCCTACGCCATCGGCGGCGAGCTCGCCGCCACCGGCGTCAACGCCGCCGACGGCAGCGGTGAGCCGGGCGGGCTGTTCGTCGCCGAGGCCGACGAGAGCGACGGCGCCTTCCTGGTCTACGAGCCCGAGGTGGCCGTCGTGGTCAACGTCGAGGCCGACCACCTCGACCAGTGGGGCACCGAGGAGGCCTACCGCGACGCGTTCGACCGCTTCGCCGACCGGCTGCCGCCCGACGGCGTGCTGGTCTGCTGCGTCGACGACCCCGGCGCGGCCGCGCTGGCCGCGCGCCAGCAGCGGGCCGGACGACGCGTGGTGACGGTCTCGACCCGCGAGCCCGGACCCCTCGACGGCGTCACCCTCTGGGCGCCCGGCGACCACTACCGCGCCGACGCCCTCGCCGCCCTCGCCGCGGGCGAGGTGCTCGGCCGCGACCGCGCCGACCTGCTGCGCGGCATCACCGCCTACACCGGCACCCGCCGCCGCATGGAGCCCAAGGGCGAGGCGGGCGGCGTCCGCGTCTACGACAGCTACGCCCACCACCCCACCGAGATCGCCGGCGACCTGCAGTCGGCGCGGGTGCTCGCCGGCGACGGACGCCTCGTCGTGGCCTTCCAGCCGCACCTCGTCTCGCGCACCCGGCTCTTCGGCGCCGCCATGGGCGAGGCGCTCGGCGCGGCCGACGAGGTCGTCGTCCTCGACCTCTACCTCGCGCGCGAGGAGCCCGACCCCGCCGTCACCGCCGACCTCGTCGCCGGCGCCGTGCCGCTGCCCGTCGAGCGGGTCGCCACCACCTCGCTGGACGACGCCCCCGCCGAGCTGGCCCGCCGCGCCCGGCCCGGCGACCTCGTCCTCACCCTCGGCGCCGGCACGGTCACCCAGGTGGGGCCCCGGCTCCTCGCGCTGCTCGGCGGAGCCGGTGGCTAGCCTCCGCCGCCCCGGCTGGCTGCGCCGCCGCGGTGCCGGTGCCGACGACGAGCGCAGCCGGCGCCGCTTCGCGCGCCGGCAGTGGGCGCGCCGCTGGGTCACGCTGCGGTGGGCGATCGTCGCCCTCGTGCTGGTGCTGCTCGTCGGGGGCGCCGTCTACACCGTCTACTTCTCCACCGCGCTCGACGTCGAGGGCGCCGAGGTCGTCGGGGCCCGAACGGTCAGCACCGAGCAGGTGCTCGACGTCGCCGACGTGCCCACCGGTGGCCCGCTCGCCACCGTCGACCTCGACGCCATCAAGCGCCGCGTGGGCTCGCTGGCCGTCGTCCGCGCCGTCGAGGTGACGCGGCAGTGGCCGCACGAGGTGCGCATCGAGATCCAGGAGCGCGAGCCCGTGGCGGTCGTCGACCGCGGCACCGAGTTCCGCGCGGTCGACGCCGAGGGCGTGGTCTTCAACTCCTACCGGCGCGCACCGCGCGACCTGCCCCGCATCGAGACCGACGACCCCGCCAGCACCGAGGAGCTGCAGGAGGCCGCGTCCGTGGTGGCCAGCCTGCCCACCGAGGTCGTCGGCCTGGTCGACCACCTCGAGCTGCGCGGCGTCGACCAGATCGACCTCTCCCTGCGCGACGGCCGGCTGGTGCGGTGGGGGAGCGCGGAGGGCTCGGCGTCCAAGGCAGAGGTGATCGTCGTGCTGCTGCGCGAGAAGGGCCGCGTCTACGACGTCAGCGTCCCCGGCGCCCCCACCGTCTCCGGCTGACCGCCCCCCCCCGCCCCGGGCCGCTCCGCACACCACGCGCGGAGGCTGCGGCGTGTCGCCACGAGATCGGACGTCGCCGTCCCTAGTGTCGTCAGCACGTCGAGGTTGACATAACTATAACCCTCAGCCTGAGGGTCAGTGTTCACCAGAGCGGCCGGCTTCCCCGGCGACCGACCGGCCCCTCGCCCGACGCGACCGCGGACCACCCCCAGCACGACTCCCAGCACCACCCCAGACACCCGAGAGACCCCGAGAGGTACGCCATCGTGGCTGCAGCACAGAACTACCTGGCCATCATCAAGGTCGTGGGCATCGGCGGCGGCGGCGTCAACGCCGTCAACCGGATGATCGAGGTCGGTCTGAAGGGCGTCGAGTTCATCGCCATCAACACCGACGCGCAGGCGCTGCTGATGAGCGACGCCGACGTCAAGCTCGACATCGGTCGCGAGCTCACCCGTGGCCTCGGCGCCGGCGCCAACCCCGGCACCGGCACGCAGGCCGCCGAGGACCACGCCGAGGAGATCGAGGAGGTCATCAAGGGCGCCGACATGGTGTTCGTGACCGCCGGCGAGGGCGGTGGCACCGGCACCGGGGGAGCCCCCGTCGTCGCGCGCATCGCCCGCTCGCTCGGCGCGCTGACCATCGGCGTCGTCACGCGGCCCTTCGCCTTCGAGGGACGCCGTCGCGCCACCTCCGCCGACGAGGGCATCGCGGCCCTGCGCGAGGAGGTCGACACCCTCATCGTCATCCCCAACGACCGGCTGCTCTCGATCAGCGACCGCAACGTCTCGGTGCTCGACGCCTTCAAGCAGGCCGACCAGGTGCTGCTGCAGGGCGTCTCGGGCATCACCGACCTGATCACCACCCCCGGCCTGATCAACCTCGACTTCGCCGACGTGAAGTCGGTCATGGCCAACGCCGGCTCGGCGCTCATGGGCATCGGCTCGGCCCGCGGCGACGACCGTGCCGTGGCCGCCGCCGAGATGGCCGTCAGCAGCCCGCTGCTCGAGGCGAGCATCGACGGCGCCTACGGCGTCCTGCTCTCGATCGCCGGTGGCTCCGACCTCGGCCTGTTCGAGATCAACGAGGCGGCCGCGCTGGTCTCCGACTCCGCGCACCCCGACGCCAACATCATCTTCGGCGCCACCATCGACGACGCCCTCGGCGACGAGGTGCGGGTCACCGTCATCGCCGCCGGCTTCGACGGCGGTCAGCCCAAGCGTCGCGAGGAGGGTGCCTCGCTGCGGGCGCAGCGCACCGCGCCCGCCCCGCAGACCCGCCAGCAGGAGGCGCCGGCCGTGGCCGAGCGTCGCCCCGCTCCGGCAGCGGCGCCGTCGTCGCAGTCCGCGCCGGCTCAGCCCGCCCCCTCCGCCGGCCCGGCCCCCACGGCCCCGCCGGCCGGTGAGAGCCGGCCCGCCCCGGCGCGCGCCACCCAGGTCGTCTTCGACGACGACGACCTCGACATCCCCGACTTCCTCAAGTAGGGCACGCTTCCAGGGTGTTCTGGTTCCGCGAGTCCCACGACCCAGCTCACCCG
This sequence comes from Nocardioides marinquilinus, assembly GCF_039543705.1. NCBI lineage: Bacteria > Bacillati > Actinomycetota > Actinomycetes > Propionibacteriales > Nocardioidaceae > Nocardioides > Nocardioides marinquilinus. Next base: position 752,548 of record NZ_BAABKG010000003.1, on the reverse strand, counting down.
GGCCGGCCGGCGCACGTCGCCTTCACCGACGCCGAGCTCGACCTGCAGGGCCTGCGCCCCGGCTTCCCCGGGGCGCTGGCCGCGGTCGAGCAGGCGTGCGGCGTCGGGTTCGCGCGCATGAGCCAGGTGCACGGCGACGTGGTGGTCGAGGTCGAGGAGCCGATGTCCGACCCGACGTTCCGCACGCCGTCGTGCGACGCGCTGCTCACCACGACCCCCGGGGTCGGCCTGATGGTGCGGGCCGCCGACTGCGTGCCCCTCGTGCTCGCCGGGGACGGCGTCGTCGCGGCCGCCCACGCCGGCCGCCCCGGGGTCGTCGTCGACGTCACCACCCGCACCGTCGAGGCGATGGCCGCGCACGGTGCCGACCCGGCCCGGCTCACCGCCTGGGTCGGTCCGCACGTGTGCGGGGCCTGCTACGAGGTGCCCGAGCAGATGCGCGACGACGTCGCGGCCACCGTGCCCGAGACCCGGGCCGAGACGTCGTGGGGCACCCCGTCGGTCGACATCGGCGCCGGCGTGCGCGCCCAGCTCGCCCGGGCCGGCGTCACCGACGTCCGCGAGGTCGGCGGCTGCACCCGCGAGGAGCCCCGGCTGCACTCCTACCGGCGCGACGGCACCACCTCCGGGCGGCACGCCGGGCTGGTCTGGCTCGACGCCGGGGACGCGCGATGAGCGAGCGCGGCGAGGAGGTCGCCGCCCGGCTCGCCGAGGTGCGCGGGCGCATCGCCCGCGCCTGCGGCACCGTCGGCCGCGACCCCGACGAGGTGACGCTCGTGGTGGTCACTAAGTACTTCCCGGCCGCCGACGTGCGCATCCTCGCCGACCTCGGCGTCCGCGACGTCGGCGAGAACCGCCACCAGGAGGCGAGCGAGAAGGCCGCCGAGTGCGCCGACCTCGGGCTCGCGTGGCACTTCATCGGCGGACTGCAGAGCAACAAGGCCGCCGCGGTGGCCGGTTACTGCGACGTCGTCGAGTCGGTCGACCGCGTCAAGCTGGTGAACGGCCTGCAGCGCGGCGCGCACGAGCGCTCGCACCCGCTCGACGTCCTGCTGCAGGTCAGCCTCGACCCGCCCGAGCAGGCCGAGAACCGCAGCGGCGTCGAGCCCGCCGACCTCGAGCCGCTCGCGCGCGCCGTCGAGGACGCCGGCATGCTCCGGCTGCGGGGCCTGATGGCCGTCGCGCCGCTCGACCACGACCCCGCGGAGGCCTTCGACCGGCTGGCCGCGATCCACCGCGACCTGCTCGCGGTGCACCCCGGCGCCGACCTGCTCTCGGCCGGCATGAGCGGCGACCTCGAGGCCGCGGTCGAGCGCGGCGCGACACACGTGCGCGTCGGGTCCGCGGTCCTCGGTTCGAGGCCTCGGGTCAAGTAGTGTCCGAACCGGTCCAGCAGGTCTCGGACCGCGACGAGTCAACGGAGAGTGGAGTGCCATGAGCGGGGCGATGCGCAGGATCGGTGAGTACCTCGGCCTGCTCGAGGACACCGGTCGCTACGACGAGTACGACGACTACGACCGCGCCTACGACGACCCGCAGCACCAGACGCACGAGACCGAGCCGGTGGGCCGTGCGGCCGAGCGGCCCGTCGAGCGCAAGGAGACCCGTCGCGAGCGCCGCGAGGAGCGTCCGGCCGCCCCGGTCGCCCACCTCGACGAGCGCCGCCGCGGCCCCGTCGCCGCCGTCCCCGCCGCCGCCCCGGTGCCGCAGGCCCACGACGTCGCCGAGCTCTCCCGCATCACCACGCTGCACCCGCGCACCTACAACGAGGCCCGCGTCGTCGGCGAGCACTTCCGCGACGGCATCCCGGTGATCATGAACCTCACCGAGATGGACGACAACGACGCCAAGCGTCTCGTCGACTTCGCCGCCGGCCTGGTCTTCGCCACCCGCGGCACCATCGAGCGCATCACCAACAAGGTCTTCCTGCTCTCGCCGGCCAACGTCACGGTCGCCGCCGAGGACAAGCAGCGCATCGCCGAGGGTGGCGGGTTCTTCAACCAGAGCTGACCCCGGCGCCGCGCGGCCCCCGGGCCGTCGTCCCGCTGCCGTTGGGTCGGCTGGGTCCGCCCGCCTATCCTCGGGGACGCCGGGCGCGCACCGCTCGCACCGGCCGCACCGTTCGTTCCCGAGACCCAGGACACCGTCATCGTCGCGCTCCAGATCCTCTACGCACTGCTGTGGGTCTTCATCGGCTGCCTGTGGGTGCGCTTCATCGTCGACTGGGTGCAGGTCTTCGCTCGGTCGTGGAGCCCCCACGGCGTGCTGCTGGTGGTGCTCGAGGGCGTCTACACCGTCTGTGACCCGCCGATCAAGGCGCTGCGTCGCGTCATCCCGCCGCTGCGCCTGGGCAACTTCGCCCTCGACCTCAGCTTCCTGATCGTCTTCATCAGCGCCTACGTGGTCGTCACGATCGTCGGCCGCCAGCTCGCGGGAGCCTGATCAGGGCTGAGGAGCCCGACCCACCCGTCAGGCGCTAAGGTGCTCGGGACGCATCAGCGTCACCAGGCGCACCACGTCTGCACCCCCGAGTCGCCACCCGCACCAACTGACGAAGAATCGAGTGAAGTCATGCCGTTGACGCCCGAGGACGTGAGCAACAAGCGCTTCACGCCCGTCCGGCTCCGCGAGGGCTACGACATGAGCGAGGTCGACCAGTTCCTCGACGAGGTCGAGGCCGAGCTCGCCCGGCTGACCCGCGAGAACGACGACCTGCGGACCAAGCTGTCCGCGGCCCAGTCCGGCCAGTCGGGTCCCTCGAGCCAGGGCGCGCCGTCCGGCTTCTCGCAGCCGTCGCAGCCCGAGCCGACCCCGCCCGTGATGGAGAAGCCCGAGCCGCCCCCGACCGCGCCCGTGCCGGTCGCGGCCGCCGCCCCGGCGGCCCCGTCGGCCGGCAACGAGATCCAGACCATCCGCGTCGAGACGGTCCCCGAGGCCTCCAACGCCGCGGCGCGTCTGCTCGAGATCGCCACGCGCAACGCCGACGAGCTCGTCGAGGACGCCAAGAACGAGGCCGACCGCATCATCGGCGAGGCCCGCACCAAGGCCGAGCGCCTCGACGTCGAGTCCAAGGGTCGTGCCGACCGGGTCGAGTCCGACGCCCGCACCCGCGCGCAGATGCTCGACGCCGAGACCGCCGAGCGCCGCACGCAGCTGTTCGGCGACCTCGAGAAGGAGCGCGACAAGCTCAGCGTCGAGGTCGAGAACCTGCGCTCCTTCGAGCGCGAGTACCGCTCGCGGCTCAAGAGCTACTTCACCCAGCAGCTCGAGGCGCTCAACGGCGCCGGCGACGCCGAGCCGCCCCGCGAGGAGGTCGCGGCGCCCAAGCGCCTGCGCTCCATCCTCGGCGAGGAGGAGGGCTGAGCCCCAGCCCCACGAACCATCGACGACGGCCACCCCGGTCCCGGGGTGGCCGTCGTCGCGTCTGGCGGCCCGACGGACCCTGACCCCGTCGATGGGCAGCCAGCCCGACGGACCCTGACGCTATCGATGGGCAGCCAGCCCGACGGGCCCTGAGCCTGTCGATGGGTAGCCAGCCCGACGGGCCCTGAGCCTGTCGAAGGGACGCGTGCGGGGTGCCGCACCGACGTGGGCCTCCCGAGCCGCTACCGTGCGTGCCGTCCGAGCCGCGCACCGTGGCGTGGTCGGGGAGACGGAGGCCGAGCGCCGATGGTCCGCACCAGCACCCGCAAGCTCGCCCAGGGCGTGCGCAAGGCCCTGTCCACCGCCAAGAAGGCCGTCCCGGGCACGAAGGCGGCCCCGGCCGAGACGACGCCGGCGACGAAGGCGACGCCCGCGAAGAAGGCGACGCCGGCCAAGAAGGCCACTTCGGCGAAGAAGGCGACGCCGGCGAAGAAGGCCACTTCGGCGAAGAAGGCGACCTCGGCGAAGAAGGCGACGCCCGCGAAGAAGGCCACCTCGGCGAAGAAGGCGACGCCGGCGAAGAAGGCGACACCGGCCACGAAGGCGACGCCGGCCAAGAAGGCGACACCGGCCAAGAAGGCCACGCCTGCGAAGACGACGTCCGCCAAGAAGGTGACGTCGGCCAAGAAGGCGATGTCGGCCAAGAAAGCGACGCCCGCGAAGAAGGCGACGCCGGCCACGAAGGCCACGCCCGCGAAGAAGGCCACGCCCGCCAAGAAGGCCGCGCCCGCCGCGGCGAGGAAGGCCGCCCCCAGCGCGCTCGTCGTCGGCGCGGGGGAAACGGCCTGGACCAAGGCCGAGCTCGACGAGGTGCTGACCGAGCTCCACGAGCAGCGCGCCCACAGCAGCGAGATCGTCACCGGCATCGAGAACGAGCTCACCGGCCTGCTGCGCGACGCCGGCGACGGCGCCGGGCAGGACCAGGCCGACCTCGGCGCGGCCACCTTCGAGCGCGACCACGAGCTCACCGTGCTCACCAACGAGCGCGACAAGGTGGCCCAGATCGACCGGGCCCTGGCGCGCATCGACGACGGCACCTACGGGGTCTGCGAGTCGTGCGGTGACCCCATCGGGAAGATGCGGGTCATGGCCTTCCCGCGTGCCACACTCTGCATGACATGCAAGCAGCGCGAGGAACGCCGGTAGCCCAGCCCGGCACGTCCCGCCGGCTGCTGGTGCTCTTCGCGGCCGTCGCCCTCGTGGCGTACGCCGCCGACCAGGTCTCGAAGGTCGTCGCCACGCGCACCCTCGACGGGCGGCCCGACGTCCAGGTCGTCGGCGAGCTGCTGCAGCTGCACCTGACCTTCAACCCCGGCGCGGCGTTCAGCACCGGCACCGGGATCACGCCGGTCATCACCGTCATCGCGATCCTGGCCACCCTCGGCGTCCTCTGGTACGTCCGCCGGGTCGGCAGCGCGCTCTGGGCCGTCGCGCTCGGCGTCCTGCTGGCCGGCGTCGCGGGCAACCTCACCGACCGGCTGCTGCGCGAGCCCGGCCCGTTCCGCGGCCACGTGGTCGACTTCCTGATGCTGCCGAACTGGCCGGTCTTCAACATCGCCGACGTGTGCATCAACGTCGCCGCCGTGCTGATCATCGTGCAGGCCTTCCGCGGCGTCCGCATCGACGGCACCCGCGAGGGGCAGCCCGACGACGAGGCCGACGCCGACGGCGAGGCGGCCGGCACCGACGACCCGGCCGACCGGCCCGCCCCGGCCGAGGAGCGGGCGGAGTGAGCCAGGCGTGAGCAGCCACGACGTCGGCGAGCACCGCACCCTGTTCGTCCCCGACGGGCTGGCGGGGGAGCGGGTCGACGCCGCCATGGCCCGCATGCTCGGCCTCTCGCGCACCCGCAGTGCCGAGCTGATCTCGCGCGGCCTCGTGCGGCTCGACGGCGCCGAGGTCGGCAAGAGCGACCGGGTGCTGCCGGGCGGCGTCCTCGAGGTGACGATCCCGGTCGAGTCCGACCCGCTCGACGTCGTCCCCGAGGTCGTCGAGGGCATCGGGATCCTGCACGACGACGACTCGATCGTGGTGATCGACAAGCCGGTCGGCGTCGCCGTCCACCCCTCGCCGGGCTGGTCGGGCCCCACCGTCGTCGGTCACCTCGCCGGCGCGGGCTTCCGCATCGCCACGAGCGGCGCGTCCGAGCGGCAGGGCATCGTGCAGCGCCTCGACGTCGGCACGTCGGGCGTGATGGTGATCGCGAAGTCCGAGCACGCCTACTCGGTGCTCAAGGACGCCTTCCGCGAGCGGACGGTCGACAAGATCTACCACGCGCTCGTGCAGGGCCACCCCGACCCGCTCGAGGGCACCGTCGACGCCCCCATCGCCCGGCATCCCGGGGCCGACCACCGCTTCGCGGTCCGCGAGGGCGGGCGGCCCAGCGTCACGCACTACGAGACCCTCGAGGCGCACCGGTTCGCCAGCCTCCTCGAGATCCACCTCGAGACCGGTCGCACCCACCAGATCCGGGTGCACATGTCGGCGCTGCGCCACCCGTGCGTCGGCGACCTCACCTACGGTGCCGACCCCACCATCGCCCGCCGCTTCGGCGTCACGCGGCAGTGGCTGCACGCCGTCCGGCTCGGCTTCGAGCACCCCGACACCGGCGCCCACGTGAGCTTCGAGTCGCCCTACCCCGACGACCTCGCCCGCTCGCTGGAGGCGGTGCGTGAGGCCACCTGAGCCGGACGCCGACCCCGGTTCCGACCCCGACACCGGACAGGTCGTCGTGCGGCCCGCCACCGTGGCCGACCTGCCCGCCGTCTCGCGGGTGCACCTCGCGAGCCGGGCCGCGGCCCCGATGCCGCCGAGCGTGCACGACGACAGCGAGCACCTGCCCTTCCTCATCGGGCGGCTCGAGGCCGGCGAGGAGCTCTGGGTGGCCGAGGACGACGGCGACCCCGGCGGCGTCGTCGCCTACGTGCGCCTGACCGACACCTGGCTCGACGACCTGTACGTCGCCCCGCACCGCGCCGGCCAGGGGCTCGGCTCGATGCTGCTCGACCTCGCCAAGGCCCGCCGCCCGTCCGGATTCAGCCTGTGGGTCTTCGAGTCCAACGCCCCCGCCCGCGCCTTCTACGCCCGCCACGGCCTCCTCGAGCGCGAGCACACCGACGGCGCCGAGAACGAGGAGCACGAGCCCGACCTCCGCATGGAGTGGCCGGGCGCCACCGCCTGACCCCGGCCCGGCCGGCGTCGGCGGACTGTCAGTGCGTCCTGCCACCATCGGGCCACCGGCTCGCGTAGGCTGACGGCCTTCCCCCAGAAGGTCGCCCGTCCGCCGCTCCATCGCAGCCGGGTCCACTGCCGCACGTCCGCAACCCGACCCGAGGGAGACCGCACCAGCGATGTCGCACGGCTCCGGATCCAGCTCCTTCGCCCACCTGCACGTCCACACCGAGTACTCGATGCTCGACGGGGCGGCTCGGCTCAAGGCGCTGACCCAGCGGGCCGCCGAGCTCGGGCAGCCGGCGGTCGCCATGACCGACCACGGCAACGTCTTCGGCGCCTACGAGTTCTACCGGCTCGCGCGTGCCGCCGGGGTCAAGCCGATCATCGGCATCGAGGCCTACATGGCCCCCAACATCAGCCGCTTCGAGCGCAAGCGCGTGAACTTCTACGACGGCGGCCCCGACGACGTCTCCTCGCGCGGTGCCTACACGCACATGACGCTGCTCTCCGAGACCACCGAGGGCATGCACAACCTGTTCCGGCTCTCCACCGGGGCCTGGCGCGACGGCTTCTTCCAGCACCCGCGCGCCGACCGCGAGCTGCTGGCCACCCACGCCCGCGGCCTCATCGGCACCACCGGCTGCCCCTCGGGCGAGGTGCAGGTGCACCTGCGCTACGGCAACTACGCCGCCGCCCGCCAGGCCGCCGGCGACTTCCAGGACATCCTCGGCCGCGAGAACTACTTCCTCGAGCTGATGGACCACGGCCTCGACATCGAGCGCCGCGTGCGCGACGGGCTGCTGCGTCTCGCCGACGACCTCCGCATCCCGCTGCTGGCCACCAACGACAGCCACTACGTGATGCGCGAGGACGCGCCGTCCCAGGAGCACCTGCTCTGCATCAACTCCGGCTCGACGATGGACATCCCGGCCGGCGACGGCCCCGGGCAGCGGTTCGCCTTCTCCGGTGACGGCTACTACCTGAAGTCGGCCGAGGAGATGCGCCACATCTGGCGCGACCACCCCGAGGCCTGCGACAACACGCTGCTGATCGCCGAGCGGTGCGACGTCTCCTTCACCGAGGGCAGCGGCACCTTCATGCCCCGCTTCCCCTGCCCCGAGGGCGAGAACGAGGACTCCTGGCTGGTCAAGGAGGTCGAGACCGGGCTGCGCGCGCGCTACCCCGGCGGCGTGCCCGACGACGTCCGCCGGCGTGCCGACTTCGAGATCGGCGTCATCACGAAGATGGGGTTCTCCGGCTACTTCCTCGTGGTCGCCGACTTCATCAACTGGGCCAAGAACAACGGCATCCGCGTCGGCCCGGGCCGCGGCTCCGGCGCGGGCTCGATGGTCGCCTACGCGATGCGCATCACCGACCTCGACCCGATCGAGCACGGCCTGATCTTCGAGCGGTTCCTCAACCCCGACCGCGTCTCGATGCCCGACTTCGACATCGACTTCGACGAGCGTCGTCGCAGCGAGGTCATCCGCTACGTCACCGACAAGTACGGCGACGACCGGGTCTCCTACATCGTCACCTACGGCACCATCAAGGCCAAGCAGGCCGTCAAGGACTCCTCGCGCATCCTGGCCTACCCCTTCGCGATGGGCGACCGCATCACCAAGGCCATGCCGGCCTCGGTGATGGGCAAGGACGTCCCGCTGCGCGACATCTTCGACCCCGCCCACAAGCGCTACGGCGAGGGCGGCGAGTTCCGTGCGCTCTACGACGGCGACCACGACGTCAAGAAGGTCGTCGACACCGCCATGGGCATCGAGGGGCTCAAGCGGCAGTGGGGCGTGCACGCGGCCGGCGTGATCATGAGCAGCGAGCCGCTGCTCGACATCATCCCGATGCTCAAGCGTCCCGCCGACGGCGCGATGATCACCCAGTTCGACTACCCCACCTGTGAGGGCCTCGGCCTGATCAAGATGGACTTCCTCGGCCTGCGCAACCTCACCGTCCTCGACGACGCGCTGCGCAACATCGAGGCCAACCGGGGCGAGACCGTCGTCCTCGAACAGCTGCCGCTCGACGACGAGGCCACCTACGGGCTGCTGCAGCGCGGCGACACGCTCGGCGTCTTCCAGCTGGACGGCGGCCCCATGCGCGCCCTGCTGCGCTCGATGCGCCCCGACACCTTCGAGGACATCTCCGCGGTCGGCGCGCTCTACCGCCCCGGCCCGATGGGCGCCGACTCGCACAACAAGTACGCGCGCCGCAAGACCGGCCGCGAGCCCGTCGAGGCGATCCACCCCGAGCTGGCCGAGCCGCTGGCCGACGTCCTGGGCGAGACCTACGGCCTGATCGTCTATCAGGAGCAGGTCATGGCCATCGCCCAGAAGCTGGCGGGCTACAGCCTCGGACAGGCCGACATCCTGCGTCGCGCGATGGGCAAGAAGAAGAAGGAGGAGCTCGACAAGCAGTACGAGGGCTTCTCCGGCGGCATGCGCGAGCGCGGCTACTCACCGGCCGCGATCAAGACGCTGTGGGACATCCTGCTGCCGTTCTCCGACTACGCCTTCAACAAGGCGCACTCGGCCGCCTACGGGCTGGTCTCCTACTGGACGGCCTACCTCAAGGCCAACTACCCGGCCGAGTACATGGCGGCGCTGCTGACCTCCACGCGCGACGACAAGGACAAGTCGGCGATCTACCTCAACGAGTGCCGCCGCATGAAGATCCAGGTGCTGCCGCCCGACGTCAACGAGTCGGCCGCCGACTTCACGCCCGTCGGCCGCGACATCCGCTTCGGGCTCACCGCGGTGCGCAACGTCGGCGCCAACGTCGTCGACCTCATCGTCTCCGCGCGCACCGAGCGCGGGCGCTACGAGGACTTCAACGACTTCATGGATAAGGTCCCGCTGCAGGCGTGCAACAAGCGGGTCATCGACTCCCTCGCGCGGGCCGGCGCCTTCGACGACATGAAGCACCGCCGGCGCGCGATCGTGGCCATCGTCGACGACGCCGTCGACCGCTTCGTCGACGCGAAGAAGAACACCGAGGGCGGTCAGGACTCGATGTTCGACCTGCTCGACGCCGCCGACGTCGGGGGAGCGGGCACCCACGTCGAGGTCCCCGACATCGAGGAGTGGGACAAGATGACGCTCCTGGGCCACGAGCGCGACATGCTCGGCCTCTACGTCTCCGACCACCCGCTGCTCGGCCTCGAGCACGTGCTCTCGGCCGGCACCGACTGCACCATCGGCCAGCTGATGCTCGACGAGGAGCGCGCCGACGGCTCCTCGATCACCATCAGCGGCCTGGTCACCTCGGTGCAGCGCAAGATCACCAAGCGCGGCGACGCGTGGGCGATGGTGACGCTGGAGGACCTCGACGGCGCCATCGACGTCCTGCTGTTCCCCAGCTCCTACCAGCTGGCCAGCCCCCACCTGGTCGAGGACGCCATCCTCACCGTCAAGGGCCGTCTCTCGCGCAGCAAGGACCAGCCCGAGATCCACGGCCAGGAGGTCTCGGTGCCCGACCTCAGCGCGGGCACGAGCGGGCCGGTGACGATCAGCCTGCCGTCGACCCGGTGCACCGCGCCGGTCATCGAGCAGCTGCGCGACGTGCTCGCCACCCACCCCGGCATGAGCGAGGTGCGGCTGCGGCTGCTCTCGCGCCAGGCCACCAAGGTGATGCGCCTCGACGACCGGCTGCGGGTGACCCCGAGCCCTGCGCTGTTCGCCGACTTGAAGCAGCTGCTCGGACCGGGTTGTCTGGCCGGATGACGACCGCCCACGCCGCGGCCCGGCAGCGGCCCTCGTGGGCGGCCGTCCGCCCGCACCTCGCCCGGGTCCCCTGGCGCGGGTCCCTCGTCGAGGCGGCCGTCGTGCTGCTGGTCTTCGCCGCGGTCGCCGTCGGTGCCGCGTGGCTGTGGCACCGGCTGGCCAACCCGGCCGACGGCACCGTCCTCGACGGTCGGTGGGTCGAGTCGGGCCGGGTGCAGGGCGACTTCCTCGTCCTCGACTTCGACGACCTGCGCGGGTCCTTCGGCATCGTCGGCTGGTACGCCGTCATCGGCCTGGTCGGCGGCGTGCTGCTCGGCACGCTCGCCGCCCTGGCCTGCCGCCGGTCCGAGCTCGTCACCCTGGTCGCGGTCGCGGCGGGCAGCGTGCTCGCCGCCTACGTGTGCCTGAAGGTCGGCGGTGCGCTCGGCCCGGCCGACCCGAACCAGCTGGCGGCGACCGCCGACCCGCTCACCGTGCTGCCCGGCCGGCTCGGCTTCGACGACCACGCGCCCCTGGTCGTCTGGCCGCTCGGTGCGCTGCTCGGCCTCGCCCTGACCTACCTGCTGACCACCGGTGTCGACGCCGGCAAGCAGGAGCTCGAGCGGCTCGAGGGCGACGACCGCCGATGGTTGAGCCGGAACCCCGCCGGGTAAAGACGCGTCGAAGGAACAGCACCACAGCCTGGAACGTACGATCGCGCCGCGCGGCCGATCGGGCGGTCGGCTGATCGGTGCCAGCCTCGCCCAGACCGTCCACACCGGGAGACCCCATGTCGAGCAACCAGCCCCCCAGCGGCCCCCCGAACCAGCCCCCCGGCCCGCCGCCCCAGCAGCCTCCCCACGCGCAGGGTCCCGGCGCCGACCAGACCGTCGGCCCGTGGGGCACCTCGCCCCAGCAGGCCCCGAACTACGGCCCGCCCCCGGGCTACCGCCCGCCCGAGGTGCTCGAGAGCGGCGCCGGCGGCCCGATGCCGCCGCCGGGTCACCCGACGCAGGGCGGCACGGGCGGCGGCCGCCGCAAGGCGATCCTCGCCGGCGGCACCGTCGTGGGCGTCGCGGCCCTCGCCGGCGGCGCCTTCGCGGTCTACAGCACCTTCTTCGCCACCGGCGCGCAGCCGGCCGAGGCCCTGCCGGCCAGCACACTCGGCTACATCAGCATCGACCTGAAGCCGAGCGGCGACCAGCAGATCGAGGCCCTCGACACCCTCAACAAGTTCCCGGCCTTCGCCGAGCAGGTCGACCTCGGCTCCGACGACGACGTCCGCGAGTACGTCTTCGACATGGCCCAGAGCGACGGCGGCCTCTGCCCCGACGTCTCGTGGGGCGACGACATCGAGCCGTGGCTCGGTGACCGCCTCGGGGTCGCGGCCGTCGACCTCGGCGAGAAGGACGACGACGGCAACCCGGTGCCCACGGTGGTGGGCGTCGTCCAGGTCAAGGACGCCGACGCGGCCGAGGACGGCCTCGCCGCGCTGCGCGACTGCGCGGCCGGCCCCGACGTCACCACCAGCGGCCCCTCCGAGGCGGAGGGCTCCGACGCGCCGGCCGAGGAGCCGGCGACGTCGTCCGAGGCCGGCGGCTGGGTGATCGAGGGCGACTGGGCCGTCGTCGCCGAGACCGAGGACCTCGCGCAGCAGGTCGTCGACGCGGCCGAGGACGAGCCGCTCTCCGACACCGACGCCTACCAGAAGTGGACCGACGCGGTCGGCGACGCGGGCATCGTCAACGCCTACGCCTCGCCCGAGGCCGGCACCTTCATCGCCGACACCTTCGCCCGCAGCGTCTCGCTGACCGACTACGCCTGCGCCGAGACGATCGAGCCCGCCCCCGCGCCGGGCAGCGAGTCCGACTCCGGGCTGCCCGACGAGTCCGACCTGGGCTGCGAGGGCCCCGACACCAGCGCCACGGACGCCACCACCGAGCAGGTCGAGAAGATGTTCGCCGACTTCGACGGCGCGGCCATGACGGTGCGCTTCGAGGACGGCGGGCTCGAGCTCGAGACGGCGTCCAACGTCGACTTCGGCGGCCTCGGCGAGCTCTACGCGACCGACCGCGGCGACGACGTCGTCTCGACGCTGCCCTCCGACACCGCGATCGCCTTCGGCCTCGGCTTCGAGGACGGCTGGTTCGGCGAGATCACCGACTACGTCGCCAGCTTCAGCGGCGGCATGGTCGACATCGACGAGGCGCTGGCCCAGATCGAGACCGAGACCGGCCTGTCGCTGCCCGAGGACGCCGAGACGCTCGCCGGCGACTCCGCGGCGTTCGCGCTGAACGGGTCCACCGACTTCGCGGCGGCGAACAGCGACCCGAGCGCCGTGCTCGGCGGCATCAAGGTGCAGGGCGACCCCGACAGCATCGAGGCCGTCGTCGACAAGCTGCTCGGCAACCCGAGCACCCCGGCCGAGCTCAAGGACATGCTCAGCGTGCAGTCCGACGACGACACCGTCGCGGCCGGCTTCAACGAGGACTACGTGACCCAGCTGCTCGAGGACGGCGACCTCGGCGACTCCGAGAAGTACCAGGACGTCGTGGAGGAGTCCGGCGACGCCGCCGGTGTGCTGTTCGTCGACTTCGACGCCGACGGCTGGCTCGACCGCCTCGTGGCCGAGTCGGGCGACCAGGAGGTCATCGACAACGTCAAGCCGCTGAGCGCGCTGGGCTGGTCGGTGTGGTCGGACGACGACGTCGCCCACAGCCGGCTGCGGGTCACCTTCGACTGAGCCGCCGCAACACCTTCACACCCTCACGACCGGCCGATCCGGGCCGTGGTCGCCTCGGCGACCGCGACCAGGTCGGCCGGTCGCAGCTCGAGGTCGAGCCCGCGTCGACCCCCCGAGACGAGCACCGTCTCGAACTCGAGCGCGCCGGCGTCGACGACGGTGGGGTGGCGGCGCCGCTGGCCCAGGGGGCTGATGCCGCCGACCACGTAGCCGGTGGCGCGCTCGGCGTCGGTCGGGTCGGCCATCGCCGCCTTGCGGCCGCCGACGGCGCGCGCGAGGGCCTTGAGGTCGAGCTGGCCGGTGACGGGCACGACGGCCACGGTCAGGACGCCGTCCACCTCGGCGAGCAGGGTCTTGAACACCCGCGCCGGGTCGGCCCCCAGCGCCTGCGCCGCCTCCAGCCCGTAGGACTCCGCCCGCGGGTCGTGGTCGTACTCGCGCAGCTCGAACGCCACCCCGGCCCGCGTCAGCGCCACCGTCGCCGGCGTCCCCCCGGCCTTCTTCTTCGCCACGCCCCCATCCTCCACCGCCGTCTGACCTACGAGGTCTCGAGGCTCGGCCGTGGCCGGCCTCGCACCTCGACCACCGTGTGGCCGGCCCGACGATGGTCGAGGTGCGAGGAGCCCCGGCGACGAGCCTCGAGACCTCCAGCCGTCCTCGCGGACGTCGGCCCAGGACCCACGCCGTCGCTGGCGCCCCGACCACAGCAGCACCCGACCACAGGGCGCACGGAGCGGAGGGGCGGCGCGAGTGTCGGCCCCCTCGCCAGACCAGACCGGCGGCAGCGATGGCGGCTGCTCGCGAGGGGGCGGCACCCGCCGCCCCGCAGCGACCAGACAGCTCAGTTGGGTGACCAGCGGGTGCGGGCGACCTCGGTGGCGGGCAGCGAGGGGATGACGTTCATCGCGCGCAGCTCGGAGCGCAGCAGCGAGGTGACGAGGGTGAGGCGTTCGGAGGCGTCGTCGGCCTCGAGCAGCGCCTGCCGCTCGTGGAGGGGGAGCGGGGCGCAGGCGGCGAGGGTCCACGACAGGTAGCCGGGGTCGCGGGGGAGCGTGCCCTCGTAGGGGTCGGCGCGGATGTCGGCGAGCACCTGGCGGTAGGCGGTGAAGACGGCCCGGGCGCGCTCGAGGACGTCGTCCGGCACGTGCCCCTCGGGCTCGGGCCGCTCGGTGACGTGGCCGACGGGGAACGGGCCGGAGGTGTCGAGGCGGTCGAGCTGGATGCGGCTGACGCCGACGGCCACCACGTCGAAGGTGCCGTCGGCGTGCGACTCGACCTCGGTGAGCAGCACCTTGCAGCCGACGCGGAACAGCGACTGCGCGCCGTGCTCGCCGACCTCGTAGCCCTCGCGGATGCCGACGGAGCCGAAGAACCGCTCGGCCGGGTCCTCGACCCGCAGCAGGTGGTGCACCAGCGCGCGGTAGCGGTCCTCGAAGACCCGCAGCGGCACGCTGAGGCCGGGGAAGAGCACCGAGCCCAGGGGGAACATCGGCAGCTGCTCGCTCACGCTGCCAACCTATGCCACCGCCGACCACCCGTCGGGCGGGCCGTCGGGTGGTCGTCGGGTGGTCGTCGGGTGATCGTCGGGTGGGCGCACGGCGTCCACGCTGCGCTCGCGATGGGGTGCTCGCCGCGGGCCCTTCGTAGGATCAGCGACATGATCCGGCGCATCGACCTGCGCGGCACCGAGCTGGAGTCGCTCGACGACTACCGCTCGGTGGTGCCGCGCGCCGACTTCGACGTCGAGGCGGCGGTGCCGGCGGTGCATGAGATCTGCGAGGCGGTCCGCACCCGCGGCCTCGAGGCGGTGCTCGACTACAACGAGCGCTTCGACGGCGTCCGCTCCGACGACGTCCGCGTGCCGCAGCAGGCGCTGGACGACGCCCTGGCCGGGCTCGACCCCGCCGTCCGCGCCGGCCTGGAGGAGTCGATCCGCCGGCTGCGCCTGACCTGTGCCGCCGAGCTCGAGCACGACGTCGTCACCGACGTCGCGCCCGGGGCACGCGTGGTGCACCGCAAGGTGCCGATGGAGCGTGTCGGCCTCTACGTGCCCGGCGGCCTCGCGCCGCTGCTCAGCTCGGTCGTGATGAACGCCGTCCCGGCGCAGACCGCCGGCGTCGGCGCCATCGCCCTGGCCAGCCCGCCACAGAAGGACCACGGCGGCCTGCCGCACCCGAGCATCCTCGCCGCGTGCGCGCTGCTCGGCGTCGACGAGGTCTACACCGTCGGCGGCGCCCAGGCGATCGCGATGTTCGCCTACGGCGTCGGCCCGTGCGCGAAGGTCGACCTCGTCACCGGTCCCGGCAACATCTACGTCACCACCGCCAAGCGGCTGCTGCG
This sequence comes from Nocardioides marinquilinus, assembly GCF_039543705.1. Lineage (NCBI taxonomy): Bacteria > Bacillati > Actinomycetota > Actinomycetes > Propionibacteriales > Nocardioidaceae > Nocardioides > Nocardioides marinquilinus. Next base: position 737,158 of record NZ_BAABKG010000003.1, on the reverse strand, counting down.
CGGCCGCATCGGCGTCGACTCCGAGGCCGGGCCCACCGAGATCGCTGTCCTGGCCGATGACACCGCCGACGCCGCCCACGTCGCCGCCGACCTGGTGAGCCAGGCCGAGCACGACCCGCTGGCCTCGTCGGTGCTGGTGACGCCGTCGGAGCGGCTGGCCGACGAGGTCGAGCGCGAGCTCGACAAGCAGGTGCACGCCACCAGGCACACCGAGCGCATCCTCACCTCGCTGGGCGGCGTGCAATCGGGCATCGTGCTGGTCGACGACCTCGAGCAGGGCCTGAGGGTGGTCGACGCGCACGCGGCCGAGCACCTCGAGATCCAGACCGTGGACGCCGCCGCCTGGGCCGCCCGGGTGCGCAACGCCGGCGCGGTCTTCGTCGGGCCGCACACCCCGGTCAGCCTCGGCGACTACTGCGCCGGGTCGAACCACGTGCTGCCCACGGGCGGCTGCGCCTGCCACTCCTCCGGGCTGTCGGTGCGTGCCTTCATCCGTTCCCAGCACGTCGTGGAGTACTCGCACGAGGCGCTCGGCGAGGTGGCCGGTCACGTCGTCGCGCTCGCCGAGGCCGAGGACCTGCCCGGGCACGGCGCCGCGGTGCGGGCCCGCTTCCCGGACGCCGCACGATGACCTTCCCGCCCCTGCGCGACGAGCTGCGGGGCCTGGAGCCCTACGGCGCGCCGCAGCTGAGCCTGCAGCAGGCGCCGGTGCAGCTCAACGTCAACGAGAACCCGTACGCGCCGTCCGAGGCGGTGGTGGCCGACGTCGCGACCGCGGTTGCCGAGGCGGCGACGCGGCTGAACCGCTACCCCGACCGCGAGCACGTCGAGCTGCGCGAGCGCCTGGCCGACTACCTCACCGCCGACGGCGGGGCCCGGGTGACGGCCGAGCAGGTGTGGGCGGCCAACGGCTCCAACGAGGTGATGCTGCAGCTGCTGCAGGCCTTCGGCGGACCGGGCCGCACCGCGCTCAGCTTCGCGCCGACGTACTCGATGTACCCCGAGTACGCCCGCGACACGAGCACCCGCTGGGTCACCGGACGGCGTGACGACGAGTTCTCCGTCGACGTCGACGCCGCCTGCGCCCTGGTGGCGGCCGAGCGACCCTCGGTCGTGCTGCTGCCCTCGCCCAACAACCCGACGGGCACGGCGCTGCCGCAGGCCACGGTCACCGCGCTGTGCGAGGCGGTCGGCGACGACGGCGTCGTGGTGGTCGACGAGGCCTACGGCGAGTTCCGGCGCGCCGGGACGCCGTCCGCCCTCGCCCTGCTCGGCGAGCACCGCAACCTCGTGGTCACCCGCACGATGAGCAAGGCCTTCGCCGCGGCCGGCCTGCGGCTGGGCTACCTGGCCGCCGACCCGGCGATCTGCGACGCCGTCCGCGTCGTGCGGCTGCCCTACCACCTGTCGGCGGTCACGCAGGCCGTGGCGCTGGCTGCGCTGCGCCACGCCCCCGAGCTGCTCGGGCGGGTCGACGCCCTGCGCGCCGAGCGCGACGACACGGTGGCCTGGCTGCGCGACCAGGGGCTCGAGGTGGCCGACTCCGACGCCAACTTCGCGTTCTTCGGCCGCCTCGCCGACCGCCACGCGGTCTGGCAGGGCCTGCTCGACCGCGGCGTGCTGGTGCGCGAGACCGGCCCCGACGGGTGGCTGCGGGTCTCGATCGGCACGCCGCAGGAGATGACGTCGTTCAAGGAGGCACTGCTCGTGGTGCTCAAGGAGGAGCAGCGATGACCAGCACCGACCGGCAGACCCGCACCGCCCGCGTCGAGCGGCAGACCAGCGAGAGCACGGTGCTCGTCGAGCTCGACCTCGACGGCACCGGCCGCCACGACATCAGCACGGGGGTCGGCTTCTACGACCACATGCTCACCGCGCTGTCGCGCCACTCGCTCATCGACCTCGTCGCCCGCACCGAGGGCGACGTGCACATCGACGCCCACCACACCGTCGAGGACACCGCCATCGCCATCGGCCAGGCGCTGCGCCAGGCGCTGGGCGACAAGGCCGGCATCCGCCGGTTCGGCGACGCCACTGTGCCGCTCGACGAGGCGCTCGTGCAGGCCGTCGTCGACGTCTCGGGCCGGCCCTACTGCGTGCACACCGGTGAGCCCGAGGGCCAGCAGTACGTCGCCATCGGCGGCGGCACGCCCGGCAGCGTGCCCTACCTCGGCTCGCTGACCCGCCACGTGCTCGAGACCCTCGCCTTCCACGGCCACCTCGCCCTGCACGTGCGGGTGCTGGCCGGCCGCGAGCCGCACCACATCGTCGAGACGCAGTTCAAGGCCGTCGCCCGCGCGCTGCGCGACGCCGTGGCCCTCGACCCGCGCGAGACCGGCGTGCCCTCGACCAAGGGAACTCTGTGACGGCTGCGGTCGTCGTCCTCGACTACGGCTCCGGCAACCTGCGCTCGGCCGTGCGCGCCCTCGAGCGCGCCGGCGCCGCGGTCACCCTCACCGCCGACTTCCAGGCCGGGCTCGACGCCGACGGACTCGTCGTGCCGGGCGTCGGCGCCTACGCGGCCTGCATGGCCGGGCTGCGCGCGGTCAGGGGCGACCGGCTGGTCGGACGGCGGCTCGCGGGCGGCCGCCCGGTGCTCGGCATCTGCGTCGGCATGCAGGTGCTGTTCGAGCGCGGCGTCGAGCACGGCGTCGAGACCGACGGCTGCGACCAGTGGCCGGGCGTCGTCGAGCGCCTGCAGGCGCCCGTGGTGCCGCACATGGGCTGGAACACCGTCGAGGCGCCCGAGGGCACCGCGCTGTTCGCCGGCGTCGAGCACGAGCGGTTCTACTTCGTGCACTCCTACGGCGTGCGCGACTGGACCCTGCAGACCAACGACCGCACCCGCGCCCCACTGGTCACCTGGAGCAGCCACGGCGGCGACCGGTTCGTGGCGGCCGTCGAGAACGGTCCGCTGACCGCCACCCAGTTCCACCCCGAGAAGTCGGGCGACGCCGGTGCCGCCCTGCTGCGCAACTGGGTGGAGAGCCTCTGATGGCGGCGGGGGAGCGGGCCAGGCGGCGCGCCGAGCGCGAGCGGGAGGCCGCGGCGGCCGCCGCCGTCCGGGCCGCCGAGGCCGAGAAGGTCGCGCGTCGTCGCCGTCGGGTCGAGCGGCTCACCGGCTGGCTGCCACGACCCCACTCCCGCCAGAGCGGCACGCTGGCCGCGCGCCGGCGTCACTCCGCCGGACTGGCGATCGCGTTCGTGCTCGCCGTCAACCTGATGTTCTGGCTGGCCGGCACCGGCTGGGCCGCCCGTGCCCTCGTGCTGCTGCTCAGCCTCCTCGCCACCCCGATCGTGCTGCACCTGATGAGCAAGAGGCCCCTCCATGGATGACGTCACCGCCACGCCGACCACCCCCTACCTGCAGCTGCTGCCCGCCGTCGACATCACCGAGGGCCGCGCCGTGCAGCTGGCCCAGGGCGTGGCCGGCTCCGAGCGCGTCTACGGCGACCCGGTCGCGGCCGCCCGCCGCTGGCAGGACGCCGGCGCGGAGTGGCTGCACCTCGTCGACCTCGACGCCGCCTTCGGCCGCGGCACCAACCGCGACCTGCAGGCCGAGATCGTCGGCGCCCTCGACATCGACGTCGAGATGAGCGGCGGCATCCGCGACGACGAGTCGCTGGCGGCCGCGCTCGCCACCGGCTGCCGCCGCGTCAACATCGGCACCGCCGCGCTCGAGCAGCCCGAGTGGTGCGCCCGCGTCATCGCCGAGCACGGCGACCGCATCGCCATCGGCCTCGACGTGCGCGGCCGCACCCTCGCCGCGCGGGGCTGGACCCGCGACGGCGGCGACCTCTACGAGACCCTCGCCCGCCTCGACGCCGAGGGCTGCGCCCGCTACGTCGTCACCGACGTCAACAAGGACGGCATGCTGGCCGGCCCCAACCTGGCACTGCTGCGCGAGGTCTGCGCCGCCACCGACCGCCCCGTCGTCGCCTCCGGCGGCGTCACCACGCTCGACGACGTCCGCGCGCTGATGGACCTCGTGCCCGACGGCGTCGAGGGCGCCATCGCCGGCACCGCCCTCTACGAGGGCCGCTTCACGCTCGAGGACGCCCTCGCCCTCACCCGCGGCGGCAGCGGCGAGGTCACGGGGACGACGACGTGAGCCTCGCCGTCCGCGTCATCCCCTGCCTCGACGTCGACCGGGGGCGGGTGGTCAAGGGCGTCAACTTCGTCGACCTGCGCGACGCCGGCGACCCGGTCGAGCTGGCGCGCACCTACGACGCCGAGGGCGCCGACGAGCTGACCTTCCTCGACATCTCCGCCTCCCACGAGGGCCGCGCCACCACGATGGAGGTCGTCTCGCGCTGCGCCGAGGAGGTCTTCATCCCGCTCTGCGTGGGCGGGGGCGTCTCGTCGGTCGAGGACGTCGACCGGCTGCTGCGCGCGGGCGCCGACAAGGTCGCGGTCAACACCGCCGCCATCCACCGCCCCGAGCTGGTGGCCGAGATCGCCGACCGGTTCGGCAACCAGGTGCTCGTGCTCAGCCTCGACGCCCGCCGCGTGCGCGACGGCGCCGCGACCGACTCCGGCTTCGAGGTCACCACCCACGGCGGCCGCAAGTCCGCCGGCCTCGACGCGGTCGAGTGGGCCGCCCGGGCGGCCGAGCTCGGCGCCGGCGAGATCCTGCTCAACGCCATGGACGCCGACGGCACCGCCGACGGCTTCGACCTCGAGGTCATCCGGCTCGTGCGCGAGGCCGTCTCGATCCCGGTCATCGCCAGCGGGGGAGCGGGCGCCGCCGAGCACTTCGCCCCCGCGGTCGAGGCGGGCGCCGACGCCGTCCTGGCCGCCACCGTCTTCCACTTCGGCACCCTGCGCATCGGCGAGGTCAAGGACGCGCTCGCCACCGCCGGGCACCCGGTGCGCTGAGCCGGCCCGGCGAGGGGCCGCGGACACCGCACTAGGGTGGCGGCGTGCCAGCCAGCCGCCACGGGATCCGGGTGCTCGACGTCCCCGACCTCGAGGAGTTCTGCGCACTGGCCGAGCGCGACCCCGTCGTCAACGTCTTCGCCCTGCACCGGGCCCGCATGACCCGCCTCGAGCCGCGCTGGCTCGGCGGCGAGATGTGGGGTCGCTTCGAGGCCGGCCGCCTGGTGTCCGCCTGCCACGTGGGCGCCAACCTGGTGCCGGTGCAGGCCACCGAGGACGACGCCCGCGCCTTCGCCGAGCGGGCGCTGGCGGGCACCCGCACGGCCACCACGATCGTCGGCCCGCACGAGGCGGTGCGCACCTTCTGGAACGGCGTGGCCGCGTCGTGGGGCCGACCGCGCGAGACCCGCTGGATGCAGCCCCACCTCGAGATCTCGGGGCCGCCGCAGGTCGCGCCCGACCCGCAGGTGCGGCGCACCGAGCGGGCCGACCTCGACGAGGTCTACCCGGCGTGCGTGGCCATGTACACCGAGGAGGTCGGCGTCTCGCCCGAGACCGGCGGCAGCGCCGACCTCTACCGCGCCCGCGTCACCCAGCTCATCGCCCGGGGCTGGTCGTTCGCCCGCTTCGACGCCGGCCGCCTGGTCTTCAAGGCCGAGGTGGCGTGCGCGTCGTCCGGCGCCGCGCAGGTCCAGGGCGTGTGGGTGCCGCCCGACCGGCGGGGCGAGGGCCTGGCCGCGGCCGGCATGGCCGCGGTGGTGGCCGCCGTCCAGGAGACGATCGCGCCGGTGGTCTCGCTGTACGTCAACGAGTGGAACCACCCGGCGCGTCGCACCTACGAGCGCGTCGGGTTCGTCGAGACCGCGCGGTTCTCGACGGTCATGTTCTGACCCGTCCCCGCAGGACGACGGCTCGTCAGCGGAGGGACTCGGTGGTCGTGCGCACGACGCGGACCCACTGCACGCACGCCACCACCGTCAGGGCGGTGGCGATGCAGCCCCACACGATGGTCGCCGTGGCGGGGTCGCCGCGACCCTGGTCGTCGAAGACGCGACCCTCGATGCGGCCGGCGATGAACGCGCCGATCCAGCAGGCCCACCACAGGCCCAGGCCGACCCGGACCCGGCGAGCGCCGTCGACGGCGGTGTGGTGCAGCTCGCGCACGATCGGCAGCGGCCAGTAGAGGTTGACCACCGGCACGACCCAGCACAGGAAGCCGCTGGTGGTGCCGAAGCCGACGTGCCACTGGTCGCGGCGCTCGATGCGGCGGCGCGCGGCCCGCAGCCACAGACCGGTGACGATCCACGCGGGCAGCAGGGCCCCGGCGGCCACCACCGCCGTCACCCAGGAGAACAGCGCGAGGAACGGCTCGACGCGGCCTCCGCCGGCGTACTGCAGCGCGGCGAGCGCCGTCGCCGGGAGGGCCAGGCACGTCGCGACGGTGATGACCACGGCCAGTGCGGCGCTCGCGATCGCGAGCCCGTGGAGGCCGTCGTCCTCGTCGACGGACTGCTCGCGCCCGAGCGGCGAGGCGTCGAGGGCCATCGGGGTGAGCGCGCCGGCTAGCGGCGAGGCTTGGCCGCGGTGGCGCGGTTGCCGACGCGGACGGCGGGGTGCGCGGAGCCGCGGGTCAGGGCGGCCATGGCGGCGAGGGAGAGGTGGGAGGCCATGGAGCAGCAGTTCCCGTCGCCGGACGGCGTCATGCCCACCCCTTGGGGTGCAGGTCGTGAGGTTAACGATCGCTAACCGGGAGGGCTAGCATGGCGCCATGAGCTTCGACCTGTCCCGTGAGCACGAGGAGTTCCGCCGCAGCGTCCGCGACTTCGCCGAGTCCGAGATCGCGCCGTACGCCGCCCAGTGGGACCGCGACCACCACTTCCCGGTCGACGTCGTCCAGCAGATGGGCAAGCTCGGGCTGTTCGGGCTCACCGCGCCCGAGGAGTACGGCGGCGCCGGCGAGGACGGCGACTTCACCAGCCTCTGCGTCGCCATCGAGGAGCTCGGGCGCGTCGACCAGTCGATGGGCATCACGCTGCAGGCCGGCGTCGGCCTCGGCATCAACCCCGTGCTGACCTACGGCACCACCGAGCAGAAGGAGCGCTGGCTGCCGGCGCTCGTCGCGGGCGAGGCGCTCGCCGGGTTCGGGCTCACCGAGCCGGGCGCCGGCTCCGACGCCGGTGCCACCCGCACCAAGGCCGAGCTGGTCGGCGACGAGTGGGTCGTCGACGGCGCGAAGCAGTTCATCACCAACTCCGGCTCCGAGATCACCAGCCTGGTCAACATCACCGCGCGCACCGGCACCCGCGAGAACGGCAAGGCCGAGATCAGCACCCTGATGATCCCGGCGGGCACGCCCGGGTTCACCGTCGAGCCGGCCTACGACAAGCTCGGCTGGCACGCCTCCGACACCCACCCGCTGACCTTCGAGGACTGCCGGGTGCCGGCCGAGAACCTGCTCGGCGAGCAGGGCCGCGGCTACGCGCAGTTCCTCGCCACCCTCGACGACGGCCGCGTCGCGATCTCCGCGCTCAGCGTCGGCTGCATCCAGGCCTGCCTCGACATGGCCGTCGAGTACGCCGGCCAGCGCCAGACCTTCGGCGGCCCCATCGGCCGCAAGCAGGGCGTCGCCTTCCAGATCGCCGACCTCGAGGTCATGCTGCAGGCCTCGCGCATGCTGACCTACCGCGCCGCGGCCATGAAGGACGGCGGCGCGCCCTACCGCGACTTCAAGCAGGCCGCCGCGGTCGCCAAGGTCTACGCCACCGAGTCGGCGGTCACCGCCACCCGCATCGCCACCCAGGTCTTCGGTGGCTACGGGTTCATGGAGGAGTACCCCGTCACCCGCTTCTACCGCGACGCCAAGGTGCTCGAGGTCGGCGAGGGCACCTCCGAGGTTCAGCGGATGCTGATCGCTCGCGGTCTGGGTCTCCCCGTCGAGTAGCGAACAGGGCTAGGTTCCGGGGTGATGAACCTCACCTCGGGGCCCCGACCGACCCGCCGCGCCGTGCTCGCGGGCGGGATCGCGCTGCTGAGCGGCGCCGCGACCACGGCGACGACCGGGTGCGGGGTCACGCGCGGCGACGACTCGCGCGACATCCTCATGATCATCCCCAACGCCGCCGGCGGCGGCTACGACCAGACCGGCCGGGCGGCGGTCACGGTCATGAAGGATGCCGACATCACCGGCGGCAGCTTCACCGTCGACAACGTCGAGGGTGCCGGCGGCACCAACGCTTTCACCGAGATGTACGGCGACGCCGGCGACGAGCACACGCTGATGACTGTGGGGCTCGGGGTCGTCGGGTCGCTGTACTCCTTCGGCAACGACCTGCGGCTGCGCGACGCGACGCCGATCGCCCAGCTGATGAGCGAGCCCGAGGGGGTGCTCGTGCCGGGCGACTCGCCGTTCGCGGCCATCGACGACCTGGTGCGGGCCTGGAGCGCCGACCCCGGCTCGATCGCCGTCGGCGGGGGCTCGTCGCCGGGCGGCCCCGACTACCTCTTCCCGATGCAGCTGGCCGACGCCGTCGGCATCGACCCCAACGACGTCAACTACGTCTCCTACGACGGCGGCGGGCCACTGACCAGCGCGCTGCTCGGCGCCAAGATCGACGCCGGGTTCTCGGGGCTGAGCGAGTTCGAGCCACAGATCGCCGACGGGTCGCTGAAGGTGCTCGCCGTCTCGGGGGAGGAGCGGCAGCCGCAGGCGTCGCTGGCCGACGTGCCGACGCTCACCGAGAGCGGCATCGACCTGGTCTTCCTCAACTGGCGCGGCGTCCTGGCGCCGCCCGGCATCAGCGACGAGCGCCGCGACGAGCTGATCGGCTACCTGCAGCAGATGCACGACACCCAGGCGTGGCGCGACCAGCTCGAGCAGTACGGCTGGACCGACGACTTCCGCACCGGCGAGGACTTCGACGCCTTCCTCGGCGAGCAGGACGACCGCGTCTCGGGCACCCTCACCGACCTGGGGCTGCTGTGAGCGCCGCCGGGAAGGACGACGTCCGACCCGGGCACCCGGTCGACCGCGCGCAGTACGTGCTGGCCGCGGTGCTGCTCGTCGTCGGCGTCTACACGATCGTCGACGCCCGCGGTCTCACCGTCGGGTTCGGCGACCCGATCGGGCCGCGGGTCTTCCCCTACGCCGTCGGCGCCGGGATGGTCGTGCTGTCGGTGGTCCTCGCGGTCGCCACGGCCCGCGGCGACGTCGCCGAGGCGGAGGGCGGCGAGGACGTCGACCTCACCGCGCCCGCCGACTGGCTGACGGTGGCCAAGCTGGTCGGCGTCCTGGTGCTGGCGATGCTGCTGGTCAACCTGCTCGGCTGGGCGATCACCGGTGCCGCGCTGTTCGCCGGCTGCGCCTGGGCGCTGGGCAGCCGCACACCGGTGCGCGACGTCGTCGTCGGCGCCGTGCTGTCGGTGGGCTCGTGGTACTTCTTCTACGTCGTCCTCGACGTGCCGCTGCCGCCGGCGATCCTCGACGGGATCCTGTGAGGCGCTGATGGACACCCTCAACCTGCTGCTCGACGGCTTCGGCAACGCCCTCACCCCGACCAACCTGCTCTACGCCGTCCTCGGCGTGGTGATCGGCACGTTCGTCGGGGTGCTGCCCGGCATCGGCCCCGCGATGGCGCTGGCGCTGCTGCTGCCCATCACCTTCGGCCTCGAGCCCACCCAGTCGCTCATCATGTTCGCCGGCATCTACTACGGCGCGATGTACGGCGGCTCGACCACCTCGATCCTGCTCAACACCCCCGGCGAGTCCGCCTCGGTCATGACCGCCCTCGAGGGCAACAAGATGGCCAAGCGCGGGCGGGCCGCGCAGGCCCTGGCCACCGCGGCCATCGGGTCGTTCATCGCCGGCACCATCGGCACGCTGCTGGTGGCCTTCTTCGCCCCGATCATCGCCGACATCGCCGTCGAGATCGGCGCACCGTCGTACTTCGCGATCATGCTGCTCTCGCTCGTGCTCGTGACCTCCGTGCTGGGCTCCTCGAAGCTGCGCGGGTTCGTCGGGCTGTTCATCGGCCTGACCATCGGCCTGGTCGGCCTCGACCTCTCCACCGGGCAGGCGCGGCTGACGCTCGGCATCACCCAGCTGGTCGACGGCGTCGACATCGTCGTGGTGGCCGTCGGGCTGTTCGCCGTGGGCGAGGCCACCTGGATCGCGGCCCACCTGCGCCGGGCGCCGCTCGACATCATCCCGGTGGGCCAGCCGTTCCTCAGCCGCGACGACCTGCGCCGCTCGTGGCGGCCGTGGCTGCGCGGCACCGCCATCGGCTTCCCGTTCGGCGCGCTGCCCGCGGGCGGCTCGGAGACCCCGACCTTCCTGTCCTACGTCACCGAGAAGAAGCTGGCCAAGCACGACGAGTTCGGCCACGGCGCCATCGAGGGCGTGGCCGGCCCCGAGGCCGCCAACAACGCGAGCGCCGCCGGCATGTTCGTGCCGCTGCTGGCCCTCGGGCTGCCGGTGACCGCGACGGCCTCGATCCTGCTGGCCGCGATGAACACCTACGGCATCGTGCCGGGGCCCTCGCTGCTGACCGACGAGCCCGAGCTCGTCTGGACGCTGCTGGCCAGCCTGCTGCTCGGCAACGCGCTGCTGCTCGTGGTCAACCTGCCGCTGGCGCCGTTGTGGGCCAAGCTGCTGCAGATCCCGCGGCCGCAGCTGTACGCCGGCATCCTGTTCTTCGCCACGCTGGGCGCCTACGCCGTCGACCAGAACCCCTTCGACATCGGGCTGCTGCTGGCCTTCGGCGCCGTCGGGTTCGCGGTGCGCCGCTTCGGCATCCCGATGCTGCCGCTCATCCTGGGCGTCATCATCGGGCCGCTGATGGAGGTCAAGATGCGCGAGGCGCTCGACATCTCCAACGGCGCGGTCAGCGGGCTGTTCAACGAGGCGCTGGCCCTCGTCGTCTACGCGATCGTGGCGCTCGCGATCGTGGTGCCGCTGCTGCTCGACCTGCGCCGCCGTTCCCGGACGGCGCCGTCCGAGCCCACCGACGAGCGTGAGGAGGCGACGCGATGACCGTCGTGGTCGGCTACGTGCCCAACGAGTACGGGGAGGTCGCGCTCGAGGCGGGCCTGGTCGAGGCGCGGCGGCGGGGCCAGCCGCTCGTCGTGGTCAACGCGAGCCGCGGCGACACCCTCGTCGACCGGAAGTACCTCTCCACCGACGCTCGCGCCGACCTCGAGCGCCGGCTGGCCGACGAGGGAGCGCGCGTCGGCGTCGAGACCGAGGTCCGGCAGGCGCTGGTGCCGGACGTCGCCGAGGAGGTCGTGCGGGTGGCCCACGAGGTCGAGGCCTCGCTGCTGGTGATCGGCATGCGGCGCCGCACGCCGGTCGGCAAGATGCTGCTCGGCAGCGCCGCACAGCGCATCCTGCTCGACGCCGCCTGCCCCGTGCTCGCGGTCAAGCCGCCCGAGCCCGCCTGAGCCCGTCCGAGCCCGTCTGAGCCGTCCTCGCCGACCGACCTCTGCCGCCCGTCCACGCCGCGGGTCGGTCCGCCGCGAGGGCGGCGCTGTGCGACCCTAGGAGGGTGAGCGCCCGACGCCGCCGGATCCTCGGTGAGGTGTGGCGCTTCTTCGCGGTCGCGCAGCTGGCCACGTGGGTCTCGTTCGTGCTGTTCAACGTGCTGCTGCACGGCTGGATCGTGGGAGAGGCCGTGCTGCACGACCGGGCGATCAGCGCCTACGTGGCGGCCAACCTGGTGGGCATGGTCATCAGCTTCCAGGGCGCCCGCGGCTGGGTCTTCCCGCACCGCCCGCCGCAGCAGGCCGACGGCGGCTGGTCGGCCTACGTGGCCATCAACCTCGCCGCCATGACGCTGCCCGTGGGCTGCCTGCTGCTCAGCCGTCGCGTGCTGGGCCTCGACAACGCGCTGGCCGACAACGTCTCGGCCAACCTGGTCGGCCTCGTGCTCGCCTTCGGGGCCCGGTTCCTGCTGTTCAAGCGGTTCGTCTTCACCCGGCCCGCCGACTGGGTTGACGGTCCCGACTCCGGCCGCTCGCACGCGTCCACGGCGGTCGCCGGCCGCGACGACGCGACCGACCCGAAGGACCCGCTCGACCCCGGGCCCGAGCCGCTCGCCGCGGCGTCCTGACGCGGGCGACGTCCGGACGACGCCCGACCCGGCGGCCCCCTCGGGGTGTGCCGGGGGCGCGCGTCGGGTGGCGACCCTCACCTGTCGGCACCTGCCGGCCTGTCGCCACCTTGGAGGTGAGACGTGGTTCCCTCGTTCCTGGCCCGCGACCGCATCGTGGCCACGCCGGGGTTCAGCCGTTGGCTGGTCCCGCCCGCAGCGCTCGCCGTCCACCTGTGCATCGGGCAGGTCTATGCGACCAGCGTCTACAAGACCTCGCTGGTCGAGCGCTTCGACGTCGAGCAGACCACCATCGGGTTCATCTTCTCGCTCGCGATCGTGATGCTCGGCCTGTCGTCGATGACGTTCGGCACCTGGGTCGACCGCAACGGCCCGCGTGCGGCGATGGCGGTCTCGACGGTGTTCTTCGTCTCCGGCCTGCTCATCGCCTCGCTCGGTGTCAGCACCGGGCAGCTGTGGCTGCTGTTCCTCGGCTACGGCGTCGTGTGCGGCATCGGGCTCGGCATCGGCTACATCTCGCCGGTCTCGACCCTCATCAAGTGGTTCCCCGACCGGCCCGGCCTCGCCACCGGGATGGCGATCATGGGCTTCGGCGGTGGCGCCGTCATCGCCGGCCCGCTGGAGGGGCGGCTGCTGAGCTTCTTCGACTCCGACTTCGACCCCGCGAAGGCCACCACCAGCAGCGCCGACGCGCACGCCATCACGATGATGTTCCTGGTGCTCGGCGTCTTCTACGCGGTGCTGATGACCTTCGGCACGCTCACGGTGCGGGTGCCGCCCGACGACTGGAAGCCCGAGGGCTGGAACCCGTCGGAGGTGCGCGCGAAGAGCCTGGTGACCACGGCGTCGGTCTCGGCGTCCACCTCGGTCCGCACGCCGCAGTTCTGGCTGCTGTGGGTGGTGCTGTTCTGCAACGTGACCGCGGGCATCGGCATCGTCGAGCAGGCCTCGCCGATGATCCAGGACTTCTTCCGCGAGGGCGACGCCTCCACCGTCACCGCGGCGGCCGGCGCCGGCTTCGTCGGACTGCTGTCGATCTTCAACATGGCCGGGCGGTTCGTGTGGTCCTCGACGTCCGACGTCGTGGGCCGCAAGCCGATCTACATGCTCTACCTGGGCGTCGGGCTGGTGCTCTACCTGCTGCTCGCCCTCGTCGGGTCGACCTCGACGGTGCTGTTCGTGCTGCTGGCCGCGGTGATCCTGTCGTTCTACGGCGGCGGGTTCGCCACCGTGCCGGCCTACCTGCGCGACCTGTTCGGCACCTATCAGGTCGGCGCCATCCACGGCCGGCTGCTGACGGCGTGGTCGGCGGCCGGCGTCGCGGGACCGTTCATCGTCAACGGGTTCCTCGACGCGCAGGGCGAGCCCGGCACCCTCACGGCCGACGCCTACCAGCCCGCGCTGCTCACGATGGTCGGCGTGCTGGCCGTCGGCTTCGTGGCCAACCTGCTGATCCGGCCGGTCGCGGAGAAGTACCACGAGCCCGGCACGGACGACGGCCGCGCGACGGCGCGCGCCGGTGAGCCCGAGAGGAGCACGAGATGAGGGCGAGGATCATCGCGTCGTGGACGCTGGTCGCGGTGCCGCTGGCCTACGGCGTCGTCGAGACCGTCGTCCGGGCCTCGCAGCTGTTCACCGGCTAGCCGTCAGGGTCGGGCCGGCGTCTGCCAGAGGTCGGTCCACGCGTGGCCCAGCGACCCCACCAGGTCGCGCAGCAGCGGCAGCGAGACGCCCACGACGTTGTGGTGGTCGCCCTCGATGCCGGTGACGAACGCGCCGCCGAGGCCGTCGACGGTGAAGGCGCCGGCCACGTGCAGCGGCTCGCCGGTGGCGACGTAGGCGGCGATCTCGGCGTCGGTCACGTCGGCGAAGTGCACGGTGGTGGCGGCCGAGCGGCTCTCGGTGCGGCCGGTGGCGAGGTCGTGGAGCGCGTGTCCGGTGCGCAGCACGCCGGTGCGTCCGCGCATCGCCCGCCACCGGGCGGTCGCCTCGTCGGGGTCGCCCGGCTTGCCGAGCGCCTCGCCGTCGAGGTCGAGCACCGAGTCGCAGCCCAGCACGAGCGCGTCCGCGCCGGCCTCGGCGCGCAGGTCGTCGCGCCCGGCCACCGCCGCGCACTTCAGCTCGGCCAGCCGCAGCGCCAGCTCGGCGGGCGGGACGCCGTCCACCTGCGACTCGTCGACCCCCGAGACCACCACGACCGGATCGACCCCGGCGCTGCGCAGCGTCGCGAGGCGGGCGGGGGAGGCCGAGGCGAGCACGAGTCGGGGCACGACCACGACGCTACCGATCCGCCGACCCGTCGGACATGTCTGACGGGTCAGCCGAGATCGCGCGGTGACCCGTCAGACATGTCTGACGGGTCAGCGTCAGTTTCGTCGACCCGTCTCCTACAAGCGACGGGTCAGCGGGGGAGGGCGCTGGATCGCCAGGCGCCGGGGCCGGGGGCGGGGGTGTGGCGGTGCAGGCGGGCCGGGTTCGACCACGTGCTGCGCGGACGTCGTGCCGGCGGCTCGGGTGCGCCCGTGGCGGCGAGGACGGCGATGATCGCGGCGATGTCCTCGGGGGTGGCGTCGCCCTTGATGACCTTGAGCGTCGGGGGCGTGGGCTCGGCCCCGGCTCGCTCTTCGGTCATGTCCGGTCTGCTCCCTGCGTCCTCGACGCGTTGCATCGACACGTCGCTGGTTGCTCCCCCGCTTCGCTCCTCCGCAACCACCGACGGGTCGATGCGGATCCCCCTGTTCGTGGGGGCGCTTCGCTGCCCCCGCTCACAGGGGGATGTTCCCGTGCTTCTTGGCGGGCAGCGTCTCGCGCTTGGTGCGCAGCAGCCGCAGCGCCCGCACCACCTCGACCCGCGTCTCGTGCGGGGTGATGACGGCGTCGACGTAGCCGCGCTCGGCCGCGATGTAGGGGTTGGCGAGCGTCTGCTCGTACTCGTCGATCAGCTCGGCGCGCCGGGCCTCGACGTCGCCGCCGTCCTTCTCGACCTGCGCCAGCGTCTTGCGGTGCACGATGTTGGCGGCGCCCTGGGCGCCCATCACGGCGATCTGCGCCGTCGGCCACGCCAGGTTGATGTCGGCGCCGAGGTGCTTGGAGCCCATGACGTCGTAGGCGCCGCCGTAGGCCTTGCGCGTGATGACGGTGACCAGCGGCACGGTGGCCTCGGCGTAGGCGTAGATCAGCTTCGCGCCGCGGCGGATGATGCCGTTCCACTCCTGGTCGGTGCCGGGCAGGAAGCCGGGGACGTCGACGAAGGTCAGCACCGGGATGTTGAAGGCGTCGCAGAATCGCACGAAGCGGGCCGCCTTCTCGGAGGCGTCGATGTCGAGGGTGCCGGCGAACTGCAGCGGCTGGTTGGCCACCACGCCCACCGAGGCGCCCTCGACGCGGCCGAAGCCCACCACGATGTTCGGGGCGAACAGCTCCTGCACCTCGAGGAACTCGCCGTCGTCGACCACCGCGGTGATGACGTCGTGCATGTCGTAGGGCTGGTTCGAGCCGTCGGGGATCAGCGTGTCGAGCGCGAGGTCGTCGTCCCCGACCTCGAGGTCGGCGGGCGCCTCGAAGCGCGGGCCCTCGTCGAGGTTGTTCTGCGGCAGGTACGACAGCAGCGCCTTGACGTAGTCGAGGGCGTCGTCCTCGTCGGAGCCCATGTAGTGGGCGTTGCCCGACTTGGTGTTGTGCGCCCGGGCGCCGCCGAGGTCCTCCATCGTGACGTCCTCGCCGGTGACGGTCTTGATGACGTCGGGGCCGGTGATGAACATCGCGGAGGTCTGGTCGACCATCACGGTGAAGTCGGTGACGGCGGGGGAGTAGACGTGGCCGCCGGCGCAGTTGCCCATGATCAGGCTCAGCTGCGGGATGACGCCCGAGGCGTGCACGTTGCGACGGAAGATCTCGCCGTACAGGCCGAGCGAGACCACGCCCTCCTGGATGCGGGCGCCCGCGCCCTCGTTGATGCCGATGATGGGGCACCCGGTCTTCATGGCGAGGTCCATCACCTTGGTGATCTTCTCGCCGTAGACCTCGCCCAGCGAGCCGCCGAAGACGGTGAAGTCCTGGCTGAAGACGCACACCTGGCGGCCGTCGACGGTGCCGTAGCCGGTGACCACGCCGTCGCCGTAGGGCCGGGTCCTCTCCAGCCCGAACGCCGTGGAGCGGTGCCGCGCCAGCTCGTCGAGCTCGACGAAGGAGCCCTCGTCGAAGAGCGCCTCGATGCGCTCGCGGGCCGTCTTGCGGCCCTTGGCGTGCTGCTTCTCGACCGCCTTCGCCGACCCCGCGTGCACGGCCTCGTCGAGCCGGCGGTCGAGGTCGGCCAGCTTGCCGGCCGTGGTGTGCAGGTCGAGGTCGTCGGGGACGTCGGTCCCCTCGCCGGGCTGTGCGCTCACGTGTCTCCTCGCCGGGCTGGTGGGCAGGGCTGGTCTGGAACGGCTCGCCGCCCGGTCGCCGGCGCCCGCCCCTCGGGGCGGTGCTGGCCCTCGGGCACGCGGTAGGACAGGCTAGACCCGTGACCACGGACTCGGCCGCGCGCCCACCGCTCGACACCGCCCGCCTCGGGGCCGACAACCCCGAGCTGATGCCCGACCTCGCCGTCGAGGTCGTCGAGGTGCTGCCGTCGACCAACCGCGCGGTGGCCCAGCGCGCCCAGGCCGCCGGCACCCCCGACGGACTGGTCGTCGTGGCCGACCACCAGAGCGCGGGCCGCGGCCGTCTCGACCGCACCTGGGAGACCACGCCCGGCACCGCGGTCACCTTCTCGATGCTGCTGCGCCCGGAAGCGCCCACCCGCTCGTGGCCGTGGCTGCCGCTGATCGCCGGCTACGCCGTCGACAAGGTGCTCAAGGCCCGCGGGCTGGACGCCGGCGTCAAGTGGCCGAACGACGTCCTGATCGGGGAGAAGAAGGTGGCCGGCATCCTCGTCGAGCGCCTCGAGACGCCCGACGGCCCGGCCGCCGTCGTGGGCATCGGCATCAACGTCTCCCAGACCGCCGACGAGCTGCCCGTGCCCGAGGCCACCTCGCTGCAGCTCGAGACCGGCGAGCCCGTCGACCGCACCGACCTGCTCGTCGAGGTGCTCAACGCCGTCCGCGAGGCCATCGACGCGTGGGAGATCGGCGGCGACCTCAACAACATGCGCGTGCACGAGTCCTACGCCGCCGCCTGCGTCACCCTCGGCCGCCAGGTCAAGGTCGACCTGCCCGACGGCACCTCGCTTGAGGGCCTCGCCCTCGAGATCGACCCGGCCGGGCAGCTGGTCGTCGAGGTCGAGGGACGCCGCCACCCGGTCGCGGCCGGCGACGTCGTCCACGTGCGCACCGCCTGACCCGCGGCTGACCCGCGCCTGCCCGGCGTCCTCGCCTCGCGGGGTGTGATCGGTGCCATGATGACGCCGTGGTCATCTCGTCCAAGCTGCTCAACCCCGGCGAAGAGATCGTCGTCAGCACCCGCACGCACGCCAAGGCGCTGCTGCTGCCGCTGCTCACGCTGCTCCTCCTGCTCGTCGTCGGCGTGGCCTTCCAGCGCTTCGCCAGCGACTGGATCGACGGCACCGTCGACGACCTCGTCGTCTGGGCCGTGCTGCTCGTGCTCGCGCTGTGGCGCTTCGGCTGGCCGCTGCTGGTGTGGCTCACCGGCTCCTACACGATCACCAACCGGCGGCTCATCACGCGCAGCGGCGTGATCACCCGCCGCGGCCACGACATCCCGCTCAGCCGCATCAGCGACGTCGCCTACGAGCGCGACCTCGTCGACCGGCTGCTCGGCTGCGGCACGCTCGTCATCAGCGACGCCAGCACCAACGGCCAGGTGCGCATCCACGACATCCCGCACGTCGAGGACACCCAGCGCCGCCTCAACCAGCTGCTGCACGACCTGCACCGCGGCGAGTCGCGCTACCACGAGGGTCACTGATCGCCCTGTCCGACCAGTCACCCGAGCCACCCGGGCCCGACCCGGACGGCGCCGCCGCGCGTCCGTGGGGCGACCCGGCCGAGCTCGTGCGCGCCATCCTGCGGGCCGAGCCCGCCTACACCGCCGCCGACGTCGCCGAGCGGACCGGGCTCACCCTCGACGAGGCCCGTCGCCTGTGGCGGGCGCTCGGCTTCCCCGAGGCCGACGGCGCGGCGGTCTTCACCGACTCCGACGCCGCCGCGGTCTCGACGCTGGTGGCCTCCGTGCGCTCGGGCCTGCTCGACTTCGACCTCGCCGTCACCGTCACCCGCGCCCTCGGCCAGACGATGGCGCGGCTGGCCGACTGGGAGGTCGGCGCGCTGGTCAGCCGGGTCGAGGAGCTCGCCGGCCGCCCCGACGACGGCACCGACCCGCGCACGACGACCGAGCTGCTCACCGAGCTGGGGGAGGGCTTCGAGGCCCTCATGGTCTACGCATGGCGGCGCCACCTGGCCGCCGCGGTCGCCCGCGTCACCGCCCTCGACGAGGACGACCGGCACCTGACCCGCCTGAGCGTGGGCTTCGCCGACATCGTGGGGTTCACCGCCCTGAGCAACCGCCTCAGCCGCGAGCGCATCGGCGACCTCGTCGAGCTGTTCGAGTCCCGCTGCGCCGACGTCGTCGCCGCGCGCCGCGGGCGCATCATCAAGAGCCTGGGCGACTCGGTGCTGTTCGTGAACGACGACCCCGTCGACGCCTACGACACCGCCGAGGGGATCATCGCGGTCATCGGCCGCGACGCCCGGATGCCCGACGTGCGGCTCGGCCTGGCCACCGGTGACGTCGTCCTGCGGCTCGGCGACGTCTTCGGCCCGCCGGTCAACATGGCCGCCCGGCTGACCGCCGTCGCGCGGCGCAACCACATCATCATCGACGAGGCCACCGCGGCCCTGCTGCCCCCCGACACCTTCGACACCCGGCGGCTTCCGGCCCGCCCGGTGCGAGGGTTCGGACTCGTCGAGCCGGTCGCCGTCCGGCGCCACTGAGCGGCGTCCGACCCCTCTGGTCTAGACCGCGGTGTCACAGGGTCGGTAGATCTGTCCGTTTCGGCTGCCGGGCCGCGGCGGCGCCCCTAGGTTGACCAGCGTGTACGACGTGCAGGGCGTCCGGGTCGACCCGGTCACCCGCAAGGTCTGGGTCGCCGGTGAGCCGGTGGCCTTCTCACGCAAGGAGTTCGACCTCCTGCTCGCGCTCATCTCGCGTGCCGGCGAGCTGGTGAGCCGTGAGGTGCTCATGCGGGAGGTCTGGGACACCACGTTCTGGACGTCGTCCAAGACCATCGACGTGCACCTCGGCTGGGTGCGCCGCAAGCTCGGCGACGACAGCCGCCGCCCGCACCTGATCAGCACGGTGCGCGGCAAGGGCCTGCGCTTCGAGCTGGAGCCGCCGGTGCGCGCGCCCCGGCCCGACGCCAAGGCCACCGCGCCGCGTCCCCCGTCGGGCCGGTCGCGCCCGTCGGCCCCGTCCGGCCCGGCCCCCGTCGCGAACAGCGGCATGGAGCGCACGGCGGCCAGTCCCTGGCTGCAGGGTCAGGCGAACGACCGCATTCGCTAGCCTGCTGGGCGTGCAGCCCGCCCCGGTCGTCGCCGTCGTCGGCGGCGGACAGCTCGCCCGCATGCTCGCCGAGCCGGCCGCCGCGCTCGGCGTCCCGCTGCGGCTGCTGACCGACGACGACGCCTCGTCGGCCGCGCAGGTGCTGCGCGACCGCGTCGTCGGCCACCACACCGACCTCGACGCGCTGCGCCGGGTCGCCGACGGCGCCGCCGTGCTCACCGTCGAGCACGAGCACGTGCCCGGCGAGCACCTGCGGGCGCTGGCCGAGGCCGGCGTGCCCACCCGGCCCGGACCCGACGCGCTCGTGCACGCCCAGGATAAGGGCGTGATGCGCGAGCGGATGGCGGCCCTCGGCGTGCCCGGCCCGCGCAGCGCGATCGTCGCCGACCGCGCCGCCGTCGAGGCGTTCGGGCTGCCGTGCGTGCTGAAGACGACGCGCGGCGGCTACGACGGCCGCGGCGTGTGGGTGGTGCGCGAGCCCGCCGACGCCGACGAGCCGCTGCGGGTGGCCGCCGAGCAGGCCGACGCCGGCGTGCGGCTCCTCGCCGAGGAGCTCGTCGACTTCCGCCGCGAGCTGAGCGCGCTCGTCGTCCGCGCCCCCAGCGGGCAGGCCGCGGCCTACCCGGTGGTGCAGTCGACCCAGCGCGACGGCATCTGCCACGAGGTCGTCGCCCCCGCGCCCGACCTCGACCCCGACCTGGCCGTCGAGGCCCAGCAGCTGGCGCTGCGGGTGGCGGGCGAGCTCGACGTGACCGGGGTGCTCGCCGTCGAGCTGTTCGAGACCCAAGCCCCTTCGACAGGCTCGGGACGACGCCACCGCCTGCTCGTCAACGAGCTGGCGATGCGCCCGCACAACACCGGTCACTGGACCCAGGACGGCGCCGTCACCTCGCAGTTCGAGAACCACCTGCGCGCCGTCCTCGACCTGCCGCTCGGGGCGCCGTCCGCGCGCGAGCGGTGGACCGTGATGGTCAACGTGCTCGGCAGCGAGCACACCACGCGGCTGCACGACGGCTACCCGCACGCGATGGCCCGCGACCCGCGGCTGCGGGTGCACCTGTACGGCAAGGAGCCGCGGCCCGGGCGCAAGCTGGGGCACGTCAACGCCTACGGCGACGACCTCGACGACTGCCTCGAGCGGGCACGGCACGCGGCCGCGTGGTTCAGCGGCGACCTGGGCGACGAGAGCGAGTGAGATGAGCGAGACAGCTGCCACGGCCGGGCCCACCGTCGGGCCCACCGTCGGGATCGTGATGGGCTCCGACTCCGACTGGCCGGTGATGAAGGACGCCGCCCTCGCGCTCGAGGAGTTCGGCGTGACGCACGAGGCCGACGTCGTCTCGGCGCACCGGATGCCGGAGGAGATGCTCGCCTACGGACGCGACGCGGCCGGGCGCGGGCTGTCGGTCATCATCGCCGGGGCCGGCGGCGCCGCCCACCTGCCCGGCATGCTCGCCGCCGTCACGCCGCTGCCGGTCATCGGCGTCCCGGTGCCGCTCAAGCACCTCGACGGCCTCGACTCGCTGCTCTCGATCGTGCAGATGCCCTCGGGGGTGCCCGTGGCCACCGTGGCCGTGGGCGGCGCCCGCAACGCCGGCCTGCTCGCCGTGCGCATCCTGGCGGCGTCCGACGCCGCGCTGCGCGAGCGCATGACGGCCTTCCAGGACGACCTGCGCCAGGCCGCCCACGCCAAGGGCGCCGCCGTCCGCGGCGAGTCCGGCGCGCGGCGTCTGGGGTTCTAGCGGCACCTGCGAACGAGGCGGGCGGCACGTACGGCCGATCCGCCAGGAGGGACTCCGCCGCGAGGCTCGCCGGGTGAGCACACGCCCCGACGCCAGACCCGCGACGCACGAGGCCACCGCCGCTCGGCAGGCCTGGGCCGACGTGGCGAAGGGCGCGTGCATCGTGCTCGTCGTGCTGTGGCACGTCACGCGCAAGGACTACCTGGCGCTGCCGTGGAGCCTCGACGTGCCGGTCACCGGCGCGTGGGGCTGGCTCTCGCAGGCGCTGCTGCCGGTGCGCATGCCGTTGTTCTTCGCCATCTCGGGCCTGTTCGCCGCCCGGCGCCTCGCCGAGCCGTGGGGCCGCCTCGGCGCGCGGCGGGTGGCGCCGCTGCTGTACCTGTTCGTGCTCTGGACGCTCGTGCACACGCTGGTGCTGCGGCTGACGCCCGGCTTCGACACCGCGGTCGCCGGCTCGCCCGGCGAGCTGCTGGTGCAGCTCACCGTGACCCCCGGCAACCTCTGGTACCTGCTGGCGCTGGCGGCCTACGTGGCGGTGGCGCGGGCGACCCGGCGGGCGCCGCACGTCGCGCTGGTCGCGGCGGCCGGCCTCGCGGTGGTGGCCGGCGCCGGGCTCGTCGCGACCCCGGGCAACCGCGAGGGACTGCTGGTCAACCTGGTGTGGTTCCTGCTCGGCACGCGGGTCGCCGCGCTGCCGCGGACCCTCACGCGACGGCGGGTGGGGGTGGCAGCCGTCGTCGCGTTCGGCCTGGCCACCGTGGCCTGGCAGGGCCTGGACGCCGACCGCTGGCTCGACGTCCGCCCCGGCCTGGGCCTGCTCGGCATCGCGGCCGGCGCCGGCGTGGCCGTGCTGGTCGCCCCGACCCGCGTCGGGACGCCGCTGGCCCGGCTGGGGCGGTTGACGCTGCCGGTGTACGTCGTCCACCTGCCGCTCGTGGCGCTGCTGCACCTGGCCTCCGAGCGCTGGCTGCCGACGTCGTCCGTCGTCGCAGCGCTGCTCTACCCGGCCGCCGCGACCGCGCTGGTGCTCGCGCTCAGCCTGGCGCTGCACCGGGTGCTCGTCCGCGCCGGCGGGTGGTGGCTCTTCACCGCCCCGTGGCTGGGTCGGGCGTGAGCGCTGCGGTGCTCTCGAGGCCGGCCGCGGCCGGCCTCGAGACCTCGCACGGTCAACGCGAACGTCCCCGTACGGACCCTGAGCTTGTCGAAGGGCACCCCGTGCGAACGTTCGCGTGGAGGGCCGGTGGTTTCGACGAGGCCGGCCACGGCCGAGCGTCGAGACCTCGCACGGTCAACGCGAACGCGCCCCGTACGGACCCTGAGCTTGTCGAAGGGCCCCAACGCGCGCCGGTAGCCCCGCCGGGGCGGGGTGTGGGGCGGTCAGGGTCGTCGTCGGCGGTCGACGAGGTGGGTGCGGCCGGTGGGGCTGGTCCATTCGTAGCGGCCGGGTTCGAGCATGCGGTAACGCCAGCGGCTGTGGGTCTTGGCGCGGTGGTGTCTGCGGCAGAGCGGGGCGAGGTTGGATGTCGAGGTCGGTCCACCGGACTCGTACGGGTGGATGTGGTCGAGGTCCACGCGGCGCCTGGTGCAGCGTGGGAAGACGCAGTGGCGGTCGCGGAGCAGGACGTGCTCGGCAACGGCGGGGCTCGGGCGGTAGGCGTCGGTGACTCGCTCGACATTGAGGTCGACGACGGGTCGCACGGTGACCTTCGTGCCGGCGGCTGCGCACCACTGCTTGATCTGCTCGATGAGCACGGGGGTCTGGGTGTTGTCGAGGACGCCGACGTCGGTGCCGTCGAGGTGGGCGTAGAGCGTCACGCCGCGACCGGCATTTGTGTCCAGGTCGAGCGCGAGCTGAGCTCGGGCCATCTCGCCGAGCGCCTGCGACCGGCGGACGTCGAGGGTCTCGGTCGAACCGAGGTCGGCGAGCCGCTGCGCGCCGGCGCGGACGGCGGCTTCGAGGTCGATCGCGTCGGCGACGTCCACCGTAGCGGCGATCTCGACGGTGCCGTTGACCGGGACGTCGAACCCGTTCAATCGGATGTCGACACCGCGGCGTTCGGCTGCTTCGACCCGGCGGCGTTCGGCTTCGGCGGGGTCGAACCGGGCGATGGCGGCGGCGGTGGTCCGCTCGATCTGGGCCAGTGAGAGGTCGTGGGCGAACGGGGCGAGGGCCTGGTCGACGAACGCGGCGCCGACCTTGCTGAGGACCACGGTGTGCTCGGCGACCCGGAATGCCCGCCACACCGGAACCTCGCCGGCGTCCACGCGGGTGAACAACCGGGGGAGGCGGTGGCGCAGCTCGAGGGCGTGGCCGAGGTGTTGGAGTCCGGAGTCGGTCGAGACGCCCATGACCGCAGCGAGGTCGAGGGCCGCCCACTCGAGCACAACGGGAGCGCCCGGGCCGGCGACCTCGAGCCCGGGCTCGGCGAGCGCGTCGGTGATGTAGTCGGCGTCGTCCACCTCGTTCTCGGCTGCCCAGGCGAGCACGGCGCGGAGCTTGGCGACGTCGATCCGGGCTTGCTCGACCACTACGGACTCGACCGCGTCGAGCAGCGGGTCGCTGCTCACGCGGGGGGTCTTGGTGGTGGTCGACATGCGCCGATTCTATCGCCGTCCACTGACAACCGCTGATGTGTTCGATGGCCTGTGGAGAACGTCGAGGTGCCCTTCGACAAGCTCAGGGTCCGTGTGGTCGGGCTGGCCTTGGTGGGCCGGTGGTTTCGACGACGCTCGCGCAGACGCTCGCTGCTCAACCACCGGTGCGGGCCCTTCGACAGGCTCAGGGTCTGTGGGGTCGGGCTGGCCTCGACGGGCCGGTGGTTTCGACGACGCTCGCTGGGGCTCGCTGCTCAACCACCGGCAGACCGGCCCTGCGACGGGCTGAGGGTCCGTGGGGTCGAGCTGGTCTCGGATGGCCGGTGGTCTCGAGGCTCGTCGCCAGGGCTCCTCGCACCTCGACCATCGTCACGGGCTGCTCGACCAAGGGACGGCGTCCGAGGCCGTCGACCCGTCAGGTGAGGCCGTGCTCGTGGGCGTAGACGACGATCTGGACGCGGTCGCGGAGGGTGAGCTTGCGGAGGATGGCGCCGACGTGGGTCTTGACCGTCGACTCGGAGAGGAAGACCGAGGCGGCGATCTCGGTGTTCGACAGGCCGCGGGCGACGGCGGCGAAGACCTCGCGCTCCTTCTCGGTCAGGCCGAGGTAGGCGGCGGGGGTGGGGGTGGGGGCGGTGAAGCTGCCGGCCATCAGCGTGGTGAGGTCGCCGGGCGCGAGCACGGCGTTGCCGGCGAAGACGGTGCGGATGGCGTCGCGCAGCTGCACCGGCGTGGTGTCCTTGAGCAGGAACCCGCTGGCGCCGTGGCGGATCGCCGTCGCCGCCCGGTCGTCGAGGTTGAACGTCGTCAGCACCACCACCCGCGTCGGGCGTCCGCCGGCCGCCTCGCGCCGCGCCACGCGGGCCGGCGCGAAGATCTGGCGGGTCGCCTCGACGCCGTCCAGCTCGGGCATGCGGATGTCCATGAGGACGACGTCGGGGGCCAGCTCGTCGACCAGCCGCACCGCCTCGGTGCCGTCGGCCGCGGCGCCGACGACGCTCATGCCCTCCTGGGCGTCGACGATGACGCGCACCCCCTCGCGGAAGAGGTCCTGGTCGTCGACCAGGAGCACGCGGATGTCGGTCTCGGCTGCCGGAGTGCTCATCGGGGGCCCAACGGTAGCCAGGCGGTGACGGTGAACGTCGCCTCCTCCTCGCGCCGGCGGACGTCGAGCCGTCCGCCGACCGCGTCGAGGCGCTGCCGCATCCCGTCGAGCCCGAGCCCGTTGCCGGCCTCGTCGAGGTGCGCGATCGCGTTGCGCACCTCGATGCGCAGCTCGTCGGCCAGGGCGTCGTCGGGCCAGTGCCGCTCGACGAAGACCGGCTCGTCGCGGCGTCCGTGCTTGACGGCGTTGGTGAGCATCTCCTGCAGCACCCGGTAGGCGGTCACCTCGAGGTCGGGCGGCAGCGGCCGCTCGGTGCCGAGCTCGCGCAGCACCACCTCGTGCCCGCCGGCCCGGACGCCGTCCACCAGCGTGTCGAGCGGCCGCGTCTCGGGCGTGGAGTCGGGGGAGGACAGCACCTGGCGCACGTCCTGCAGCGACGAGCGCGCCGAGGTGGCGATCGTCGCCAGGGTCTGCTTCAGGCGCGCGGGGTCGTCGTCCGGCAGGTACTGCCCCGACTCGGCCTGCGCCAGGATCACCGCCAGGGAGTGCCCGACGACGTCGTGGACGTCGCGCGCGAGCCGGGTCTGGTCGTCGCGAAGCCGCGCGATCTCGCGGGCCTGCGCGGTCTCGGTCTCGGCGCGGACGGTCGCCTCCTCGGCGCGCAGCTGCGACTCGCGCGACTCCCGCGCCCGCGACGCCAGCCGCACGACGAGGCCGAGGAACCACGGGGCCGCGAGCACGAGCACGGGCACGGCCAGCACGATCACCAGGCCGGTGAGGCCGAGGTCCTGCAGCAGGTTGACGATGCGGCGGGTGCGGCTGGCCTCCTCGAAGGGGAAGTAGTCGAACCTCGCCACCAGCGTCAGGCCGATCGCGGCGCCCGCCGGGATCGAAAGGGCGCTGGCGACCAGCACCCACCGGTCGCCCCAGCGGGCGCAGCCGTAGGCGACGAGCGCCACGCTGAGCTGCACCGCGAGCAGCGGCGTCGCGGTGTAGAGCTGGTAGGCGCCCACGACCCAGACGAGGGCGAGGGACGCCGCGGGCACCTGGCGGCAGAGCACGGCGGCGGCCACCGTGCCCAGCAGCACCAGCAGCGTCGACCCGTCGGTGCCGCGGGACGGCTCGAGGTCGACCAGCAGCCCGGCGAGCAGCAGCGCGACGCCGAGCACGGCCTCGGGCGCCCACGCGGCCAGGTCACGCCTCACGGGCCACACCCTCTCACCGGACCGGCCGCCGCCCGGCACGCCAGTCGTCACGCCAGCGCGTCGCGGACCAGCACGTCGAGCAGGTCGGCGTAGCCGAGGCCGGCGGCGGCGAACATGCGCGGCACCTGCGAGTGCTCGGTGAAGCCGGGCATGGTGTTGACCTCGTTGAGGACGGCGCCGGCCCCGGTCCAGAAGAAGTCGACACGGGCGACCCCGGCGCAGCCCAGGGCGTCGTAGACCCGCACCGCGGCGTCCTCGAGCTCCTTGGCCGCGGCGTCGTCGAGGTCGGCGGGCACGCGCAGGTCGGCGTGGCCGCCGTACTTGTCGTCGTGGTCGAACAGCCCGCCCGAGGTGACGACCTCAAGCGCCGGCGCCACGACGCGCGAGCCGTCGGGGCGGCCGAGCACGGCGACGTCGATCTCGCGGCCGACGACGACGTCCTCGACCAGCACCCGGTCGTCGAGCGCGAAGGCGGCCTCGAGCGCGGGGTCGAGGCCGTCGGCGTCCTCGACCAGCGAGACGCCGTGGCTCGACCCGGCGGCGACCGGCTTGACGACCACGGGGTGGGTCCAGCGGTGGCCGGCGCGGGTGCCGGGGGTGAGCAGCACGCCGGGCGCGGTGGCCACGCCGACCGCCCCGGCGACCAGCTTCGTCGTCCACTTGTCCATGGCCAGCGCCCCGGCGCGGACGCCGGAGCCGACGTAGGGCAGCCCGGCCAGCTCGCACAGCGCGGCCAGGGTGCCGTCCTCGCCGTGCGGCCCGTGGACGACAGGCAGCACGACGTCGCAGCGGCGCAGCAGGCACGCGGCGCCGGTGAGGCCGACCGGTCGGCCGCCGGGGTCGAGCCAGGTGCCGTGCGGGTCGATGGTGAGGCGGACGACGTCGTAGGCGGCGGGGTCGAGGTGGTCGGCGACCGCGGCGGCCGAGGCCAGCGAGACCTCGTGCTCGCAGTTGGCGCCGCCCCCGATCACGGCCACGCGCACGCGGCTCACGACGACGCCGTCCGCGACACCCGGGCGCCGATGCCGGTGACGATCTCGTGCTCGATCGTGTCGGCCCACACCGCCCACTCGGCGGTGGTGGGCTCGCCGTGGCGGCCGGCGCCGAAGACGGTGGCGACCTCGCCGGGTCGCACCCGCTCGTCGCCGGCGTCGACGACGACCTGGTCCATCGAGACCCGCCCGACGAGGCGGCAGCGGCGTCCGCGCAGCAGCACCTCGGCACGGCCGGACGTCGCACGCGGCAGCCCGTCGGCGTAGCCGAGCGGCAGCAGCGCGAGCGTGGTCGGGCGCGACGCCGTCCAGGTGCGGCCGTAGCCGACGGCGGTGCCCGCGGCGACGCGCCGGACGCCGACGACCGGCGCGGTGAGGGTGAGGGCGGGGTGCAGCCGCGTGGTGCCGCTGGGGTCGATGCCGACCAGGCCGGCGCCGACGCGGGTCATGGTGTGCAGCGACGCGGGGTCGGTGAGGGTGGCCGCGGTGGCGGCCAGGTGGCGCAGCGGCGGTCGCAGCCCGGTGGCGCGGGCGGTGGCGAGGCCGTGGTCGAAGGCGGCACGGCCGGCGGCGTTGGCGGGGTCGGCGGGGTCGTCGGCGCAGCCGAGGTGACCCATGACCCCGACGACGCGCAGCAGCCCGGCGCGCTCGGCCCGGCGGGCGTCGCGGCACAGCGCGCCCCACTCGGCCGGCGGGGCGCCGTCGCGGGCCATGCCGGTGTCGAGGTGCAGGTGCACCCGGGCGCCGATGCCGGCGCGGGTGACGGCCTCGAGGTGCGCGCGGCTCGGCACGGCGACGTCGACGCGGGCGCCGACGGCGGCGGTGTAGTCGGCGTCGACCGGGTTGAGCCAGCTGAGCACCGGCGCCGTCAGGCCCTCGGCGCGCAGGGCCAGCGCCTCGGCGAGGCTGGTGACGCCGAGCCACGCGGCGCCGTGCGCGAGCGCCGTCCGGGCGACGGCGGCGGCGCCGTGGCCGAACCCGTCGGCCTTGACGACGGCCATCAACGCGCCGGGGGTGCGGTCGGCGAACAGGCGGGTGTTGGCGGCGACGGCGTCGAGGTCGACGGCCAGGCGCGGGCCGACGACGGGCACCGGCGCGGCGAGGACGGCGCTCACGCCGCCCGCTCCAGCGGACCGTAGAGCGCGGCAGGGGCGCCGGTGACCAGCGCCCAGTAGCGGTCGCCGTACGACCAGTGCCACCACTCGGTGGGGTAGTTCACCAGGCCGGCCCCGCCGAGCACCCGCGCCAGCAGGTCGCGGTGGGCGCGGGCGTCGGCCCCGATGCCGTCGGCGGCGAAGTAGCAGCGGCCGTCGCTCTGCTCGGGGGTGGCGTCGATGGGGGTACCGAGGTCGAGCTCGTCGCCGGCCGCGTCGACCAGCGTCAGGTCGACGGCGGCGCCGGCCACGTGGGGCGCGACCTCGATCGGCGAGACGAACCGACTGTGCAGCCGGCGCAGCTCGACCGCCCCGATGCCGGGGTGGACGACGCGCAGCTCGGCGCAGTAGCGGTCGATGCCGGCCTGCTGGTCGGCCGGTGAGCGGTGCCCCTCGACGACCCGCAGCGAGACGCCGGCGGGCAGCGCGGCCGCGGCGTCCTCGAGCCGGGCGGCCAGGCCGGCGCGCACCGGCTGGCGGGTGGGGGACAGGCGGGCGTCGAGCCGGACGAGCGGCTCGCCGCTCTCACGCACCGGCACCGCGGCGACCTCGGGGTCGCTCAGCAGGATCGTCATGCCACCGACGCTAGGTCGCGCGGCGGGTGCCGTTCCTCCGCCTGAGGTGCCGGTCGGCCGCCCTCAGGTACCGGCGTCGCGGCACCGACGTTCGTGGCGTCCGGGCCTGGTCCCAGCCGCCCCACCCGTCTCAGGAATACCCGGTGGACCGGGTATCCCTGAGCTTCTGGGGCAATGCAACGCCCGAGAACGTCAGGGACACCCGGTGAACCGGGTATCCCTGACGAGGCCCGGGATCAGTCGTCCCGCACCCGCCCGCGCAGCGACTTGGTGCGGCCGCGCTGCTTCTTGGCGTCGAGACGGCGGCGCTGGGAGCCGCGGGTGGGCTTGGTCGCGCGGCGTGGGGGAGACGGGGGCTCGAGGGCTGCGCGCAGGCGGTCCGCCAGTCGCTCGCGGGCGGCGACCCGGTTGCGGTGCTGCGAGCGGTGCTCGGAGGCCACGACGACCACCGGGGTGCCGAGGCGGCCGACGATGCGGGCGCGCTGGGCGTCGGTGAAGGCCGTCGAGGCGAGCACGTCGAGCTCGAGCTCGACGCGGCTGTCGGTGGTGTTCACCGACTGACCGCCCGGCCCGGACGAGCGCGAGAACCGCTCGACCAGCTCGGCGTCGGTCACCACGAGCCCGGGCCGCACCGTCACGTCGTCCATGCCGTTGCTCGCCGTTCCTCGTCGTGAGACCGAGCGTCAGCCCCGGGCGCGCCACTCGATGGCCGGGCAGGTGTCCATGACCATCGGGACGCCGGCGGCCACGGTGCGCTCGAACGCCGCCTCGTCGACCACGCCGAGCTGGAACCACACCGCCCTCGCACCCACCGCGACGGCCTGGTCGGCGAACTCGCCGGCGGCCTCGGAGCGGCGGAAGACGTCGACGACGTCGATCGGGAAGGGGACGTCGGCCAGCGTGCGGTAGCCGGTCTCGCCGAGCACCTCGACGCCGTCGGGGTTGACCGGCACGACCCGCTTGCCGCGCTGCTGCAGCAGCTCGGCGATCGAGTACGCCGTGCGGGCGGGGTTGTCGGTGAGCCCGACGACCGCCCAGGTCTCGCAGTCGTCGAGCATGAAGCGCACGGACTCGGGGTCCTGCCAGCCGGTCGGGGACGTCGTGCTCATCCCTCCACGGTAGTCAGGGCCGGTCGGACGACGCCTGTGACGACGCCTGTGACGACGACTGGGGCAGCACCCGCGGCAGCTCGGAGGCCCGCCCGGTGAAGTGCGGCGGCCGCTTCTCCAGGAAGGCGGCCACCCCCTCCTTGCCGTCGCCGACCGAGGCGTGCCACATGGCCACCGAGTCGGCCAGGTGCGCCTCGAGCGGCTGCTCGGACCCGGCGCCGGCGTACATCAGCCGCTTGGTCAGTCCGAGCGCCACCGCCGAGCGGTCGACCACGAACGAGCGGGCGAGCGCCTGCGCGGCCGGCAGCAGGTCGTCGGGCTCGTGCACCGAGCGCACCAGCCGACCGGCGAGGGCGGCGTCCGCGTCGAGGATGTCGGCGGCGTAGACCCACTCCAGCGCCTGCTGCAGCCCGACGATGCGCGGCAGGAACCAGGTGGACGCCGCCTCGGGCACGATGCCGAGCCGGCCGAAGACGAAGCCGATGCGGGCGCGGGTCGAGGCGAGCCGCAGGTCCATCGCGAGCGTCATCGTGGCGCCGATGCCGACGGCGGCGCCGTTGATCGCGGCGATCACCGGCTTGGGCAGCGCGTGGATCGCGAGCGTCACCCGGCCACCGGTGTCGCGGACGCCGTCGGCGTACGCCGGGTCGTCGAACCGCTCGCGCAGCGCCTCGGGCGTCACCTCGAGCGTCTCGTCGAGACCGAAGACGTTGCCGTCGGCCGAGAGGTCCATGCCGGCGCAGAACGCACGACCGGCCCCGGTGACCACCACGGCGCGGACGGCGTCGTCGCGGGCCTCGGTGGTGAAGACCTCGAGCAGCTCGCGCGCCATCGTGAGGTCGAAGGCGTTGAGCGCGTCGGGCCGGTCGAGCGTGAGCGTGGCTACGCCGTCGTCGTCGACCGCCCAGTCGAGGGTCTCGTAGCTCACCGGGTCACCCGTTGCCCCGACGGCCCTGGAGGTTGACCGGGATGCCGTTCGGCGTGCACTGCTCGTCGGTGATGGCCTCGGTGTCGTCGTCGGCGATCGCCTGGAACAGCGGGTCGGCCAGCTCGCGGTTCCAGCTGTTGGCCGACAGGTCGGTCACCGGCACGGTGCAGGTGCGGTTGTCGCCGCTGCCGGTCTTGGTCATCGCGTAGGCCCACTTGCTGGCCCCGATCGCGCTCATGCCCTCGCCGAAGCGGAAGAAGTCGGGCACGGCGCTGTTGAGGCGGTACCAGCGGACCGGGTTGATCACCGACCACGGCGAGAGCACCTTGTCGCCGATCGCGCCGATCACCTCGCGCTGGCGTCGCACCCGCTCGAGGTCGCCGAACGTCGACTCCTTGCGCGAGCGGGAGTAGGCCAGCGCCGTGGTGCCGTCGACCTCCTGGCAGCCCTTGGTGATGTCGAGGCCGGCCTGCTTGTCCTTCAGGCGCTCGCGGGGGCAGACCTCGATGCCGCCGACGGCGTCGACGACGTCGGCCACGCCGCCGAGCCCGATCTCGACGTACTCGTCGACGCGGATGCCGGTCTCGGTCTCGACCACACGGGTCAGCAAGGGAGCGCCGCCGCGGGCGTAGGCGCCGTTGATCTTGCCGGAGAAGAACGGCCGGTCGATGATCGTGTCGCGCGGGATCGACAGCAGCACGCTCGGGCCGCTGCCGGTGTGCAGCAGCAGGATCGTGTCGGTCAGCTCGGACGACGGGTTGCCGGTGCTGAGCTCCTTGCGCTCCTCCTCGGTGAGGTCCTTGCGCGAGTCGCTGCCCACGAGCAGGTACGTCGTCCCGTCCTGGTCGCCGGGGCGGTCGCCATCGGTCGGCTCGTAGGCGACCTGGTCGGCGCTGCGCCAGACGATGAACGGCACGGCGATCGTGTAGACCAGCCAGAGCACGAGCACCAGCACGACCATGCGCACCCAGAAGAACGGGTTGCGCACCCGGCGGGCCCAGAAGCCGCCACCGCCGCGTCGGGGCGGGCGGGCGGCCGGGGTGGGCGCCGGCGGGGGAGGCGGCTGGTGCTGCACCGGCTGCGGCGTCGGCGCCGGGCGCGGCGGCTGCGGCTGAACCCGGGTCGGCTCGGGACGCGGCGCCTGCTGGGTGGGACGGGTCGGCTCCGGCGCCGCACGGTCGTCGCGGGGCTGGACCGGCATCGCGACAGTGGCCTGGTGGTCGGGGTCGCCGGAGTCGGGGCGGGGCTCCGGGCGGGCCTCGGCGCCGCCGCGGCCGTCGTCCGGCGGTCGGTTGCCGTAGAGCCAGCCGAAGTCGGGGCGGTCCGAGCCGCCCTGCCCGCCGTTCGCAGGGTCGTCGGGCCGGCCGCTGCCGGGACGGTCGGTCATGACCGGCGACGCTACCGTGCGCCCACCAGCCCACCCACCACGCCGCTCCGCGGGCCGGTGGCGGGGGAGACCCCTGCGACCGGCTCGGCGTCCGTGGGGCCGGTGGCGAATCGAGGTGGCCCGGCGCGCCCACGGGCCTGTGACGGCAGTGACTGGTGATACTGGCGAGGTTCTGCTTCCTTCCCCAGCAGAGAGAGTCACCGCCCCATGCCGACCACCCCCCCGACCCGACCCGTCCCGGCCCGGCCCTCCCGTCCGGCGTCCCCGGGACGCCACGACACCGGCTCGGTCTCCGAGCGCGCCGCGCAGGTGCGCTTCCGCCGTGGCCTCTCGCTCATGGCGATGACGCTGGTCGCGCCCGGCACCGCGCAGCTCGCGGCGGGCAGCAAGCGGGTCGGCCTGATCGCCTTCCGCACCTGGCTCGGGCTCCTCGGGCTGGTCGCGGTAATGGCGGTCACCGTCGTCGTGCACCGGCCGTTCCTGTTCTGGATGGCGACCAGCACCACGTTCCTGTTCTGGCTCTACCTCACGCTGACCGCCCTCGCCCTCGCCTGGGTCGCGCTGCTCGTCGACGCCTGGCGCATCGGCCAGCCGCTCAGCTACCGCATGAGCCACCGCCGGCTCGCGGTCGGCTTCAACGGCCTGCTCTGCCTCGGCGTGGCCGGCTCGCTGCTCACCGGCGCGCACGTCGTGGCGGTCGCCCGCAGCGTCATCCAGGACACCTTCGGCGACGGCGAGGCCACCGCCGCCACCCACGGCCGCTACAACGTGCTGCTAATGGGCGGCGACTCCGGTGCCGGCCGCTGGGGGCTGCGCCCCGACTCGCTCACCCTCGCCTCCGTCGACGCCGAGACCGGCAAGACCGTGCTGATCGCGCTGCCGCGCAACATGAGCAGCTTCCCGTTCCGCAAGGGCTCGGTGATGGCCGAGCAGTTCCCCGACGGGTTCGACTGCGACGGCTGCATGCTCAACGGCGTCAAGACCTGGGCCGAGGACAACACCGAGCTGTTCGGCAAGACCAAGACCCCCGGCATCGACGCCACCGTCTCGGCCGTCGAGGGCATCACCGGCCTGTCGGTCAACTACTGGGCGCTGGTCAACCTCGAGGGGTTCAAGAACCTCGTGGACGCCGTCGGCGGCGTCACCCTCACCGTGCGCGACCCCATCCCGATCGGCCTGCCCGGCGACAAGGTCACCGGCACCATCGAGGCCGGCACCCGCAAGCTCGACGGGTTCGAGACGCTCTGGTACGCCCGCGCCCGCTACGGCTCCGACGACTACTCGCGCATGGCGCGGCAGAAGTGCGTCATGAACGCCCTGCTCGAGCAGGTCAGCCCCACCAACGCGCTGCGCAACTTCGAGGGCATCGCCCGGGCCTCGTCGGAGATGGTCAGCACCAGCCTGCCCGCCTCCGAGGTCGACCGCTTCCTCGACCTCGCCCTCAAGGCCAAGGGCCAGAAGATCGCCACGCTCTCGCTCGTGCCGCCGCTGGTGAACACCGCCGACCCCGACATCCCGCTCATCCACCGCAAGGTCGCCGAGGCCATCGACCGCGCCGAGGGCGACGCCCCCGCCGCCGACGGCGCGGGCAAGAAGCGGAAGAAGCAGCAGGACGCCGGCACCACCGGCGGCTCCATCGGCTCGCTCAAGACGGGCTACGCCGCGAACCAGGCCGAGGACCTCTCGGCCAGCTGCTGACCGGGCCCGACCTCCGGCCCTCCACGGACCCTGAGCTTGTCGAAGGGCCCTCCACGGGGACGTTCGCGTGGTCCTTGCGGGGTCTCGACGACGGCCTCGCGCAGACGCTCGGCCTGCTCGACCTCCGGTGGTTGAGCAGCGAGGAACGAGCGTCGTCGAAACCACCGGCCCTTCACGCCTTCGCGAGCACACGGACCCTGAGCTTGTCGAGGGGCCCTCCACGGGGACGTTCGCGTGGTCCTTGCGGGGTCTCGACGACGGCCTCGCGCAGACGCTCGGCCTGCTCGACCACCGGTGGTTGAGCAGCGAGGAACGAGCGTCGTCGAAACCACCGGCCCTCCACGCCTTCGCGAGCACACGGACCCTGAGCTTGTCGAAGGGCCCTTGACGGGGACGTTCGCGTGGTCCTCGCGGGGTCTCGACCACGGCCTCGCGCAGACGCTCGGCCTGCTCGACCACCGGTGGACTCCGGTGGTTGAGCAGCGAGGAACGAGCGTCGTTGAAACCACCGGCCCTCCACGCGAACGCGAGCGGACGGCGTCCCTTCGACAAGCTCAGGGTCCGTGTGGCCGCGTTCGCGTCGACCGTCCGGGGTCTCGAGGCTCGGCCGTGGCCGGCCTCGCACCTCGACCATCGTGAGGTGGCCGGGCCGGCTCAGCGCCAGTCGGCGGTGGCGTCCCAGCGCTGTCGGACGCCGTCGAACACCTCGGGCGTGACGGCGGCGACGAGGCCGTCGGCCGCCTCGCGGCGGGGGTCGTAGGGCGAGCCGCCGCCGGTGGCGTGGACGCCGCCGGTCTCGGTGACCAGCAGCGTGCCGGGTGCGTGGTCCCACGGCTTGGTCGACCAGTAGACGAGCACGTCGCAGCCCCCGGTGACCAGCTGCGGGTAGTCGATGCCGCACGAGACCCACGACAGCTCGATCGGCTGCAGGCCGGGGAACGAGCGCCCCACCCACGAGCGGCGCGAGGCCCGCACCCGCCAGCGCGCGGGGTCGGCGTCCGGGGTGAGCGCGCCGAGGCGCTCGCCGTTGCGGAAGGCGCCCGCGCCGCGCTCGGCGACGAAGGCCAGGCCGTGCTCGGGCTGCCAGATCCACGACCGCACGACCTCGCCGCGCTGCAGCTCGGCGGCCATCACGGCGTAGTCGGGGGAGCCGTGCACGAAGTTCTTGGTGCCGTCGACCGGGTCGACGGTGAAGGCGTGCTCGGCGGCGGCGTAGCGCTCCAGCAGCGCCGGGTCGGCCGCGCTGGCCTCCTCCCCGAGCACCACCGCGTCGGGGTAGGCGCCGCGCAGCGCCTCGGTGATGAGCGCCTCGGCCTCGCGGTCGGCCACGGTCACCAGGTCGCCGGGCCCCTTCTCGTCGACCTCGTCGGCCTCCAGCGAGCGGAACCGCGGCCGGACGACCTCGTCGGCGACGTCGCGCAGCAGGGCGGTGACCGCGTCGGTGTCCACCCGACCACCGTAGGGCCATAGGCTCTGTCGCCGTGCGGGTGACGGCGGTGGTGGTGACGTTCGACCGCCTGTCCCTGCTCGAGCGCCTCGTCGCGCGGCTGCGTGAGGTGGTCGCCACCGGCGCGCTCACCGACGTGCTCGTCGTCGACAACGCCTCGACCGACGGCACCGGTGCCTGGCTGGCGCAGCAGGACGACGTCCGCACCCTCACGCTGCCCGAGAACTCCGGCGGCGCGGGCGGGTTCGCCGCCGGCCTGCGGGCGGCCGTCGACGACGGCGCCGACCTGGTCTGGCTCATGGACGACGACGGCCTGCCCGAGCCCGACTGCCTCGCCCTGCTGCTCGAGCGCGACGACCTCGACTTCTGGGGTCCCGTCGTGGTCGACGAGGCCGAGCCGAGCCGCCTGGTCTTCCCGATCCGGCTGCCGGGCGGCACCCGGGTCGTCGACATCGTCGCCGAGGTCGACCGGGCCGCCGACGACGGTCTGCTGCGCGGGGTCGTCATCCCGTTCAACGGGGTGCTGGTGACCCGCGCGCTCGTCGAGCGCATCGGGGTGCCCCGCGCGGAGTTCTTCATCTGGGGCGACGACCACGAGTACCGGCTGCGCGCCGAGCGGGAGGGCGCCCGCATCGCCACCGTCGCGCGGGCGCGCGTGCACCACCCCAGCGTCGGCGAGCTCGGCACGCCGATGATGTTCGGCCGCACCACCTACAACCACACGCCGAGCGACCTCAAGCACTACTGCATGGCGCGCAACAACACCGTCAACCTGCGCACCTACCGCGGCTGGCCGCACGTGCTGATGTTCTGGGTCAAGACGGTCTGGTTCTACCTGCTCACCCGCCGCCGCCCGGGCCGGGTCGCCCTCAGCGCCCGCGGCGCCTGGGCGGGCCTGCGTGGCGACTTCACCGGCCACCGGCGGTACCTGCGATGACCGGCCCGACGCGCGAGACCGTCGCCGTCGTCGTGGTGACGTTCAACCGCGCCGACCTGCTGGCCCGCGTGCTCGACGGCCTCGCGGCCCAGACGCACGCGCCGGACGCCGTGGTCGTGGTCGACAACGCCAGCACCGACCACACCCGTGACGTCCTCGACGCCGCCACGGTCCCCGGCCTGCAGCGCCTGCACCTCACCGAGAACACCGGGGGAGCGGGCGGGTTCCACACCGGTGTCGCCGCCGCCCACGAGCAGGGCTTCGACCGGGTGTGGGTGATCGACGACGACGTCGTCCCGGCGCCCGACTGCCTCGCCGTCCTCAT
This sequence comes from Nocardioides marinquilinus, assembly GCF_039543705.1. Lineage (NCBI taxonomy): Bacteria > Bacillati > Actinomycetota > Actinomycetes > Propionibacteriales > Nocardioidaceae > Nocardioides > Nocardioides marinquilinus. The sequence goes on along the minus strand of NZ_BAABKG010000003.1, from coordinate 700,478 downwards.
GGCGCAGGACGAGGCGTGCGTGACCGCGGTGCGCGAGGACCGCTCCGGCGCGCTGGTCGAGAAGGCCGCCACCCGCTTCGACCTCGCCAACCCGCTGCACGCGCGGCCCAAGCGCTCGATGGTCGAGACCGACTTCGGCACCCGCGCGGCGATGCCCGAGCGGGTCGCGGTCGAGAACGTCGCCTTCGAGGGGTTCCTGGTGCGCCGCGAGGTGATCGACCGCATCGGCCTGCCCGACCCGGCCTTCTTCATCTTCTACGACGACTGCGACTACGCGATCCGCGCCCGCGAGGCCGGCTACACGATCTGGGCGGTGCGCGACGCCGTCCTGGTGCGGCAGCTCGACTTCGACCAGCAGCACGACCTGGCCGGCTGGAAGGGCTACTACATGTACCGCAACCTGTTCGCGGTGCACCGGCGCCACGGCCGCAACGCGCTGGTGCGGCTCAAGCCGTGGCTGCTGGCGCTCGCCGTGGTCGTGCTCAGCCCGCTGCGCGGCGGGCGCGGCGAGGCGCGCAACGTGTGGCGCGCCGTCCGCGACTCACGCGACCTGGCCACGCTCTCGGACGTCGCCCGCCCGGCCCGGCCCGCCTGACCGGTCGTCCGGGCTCAGCGGGCGGACGACGACGACGCGTCGGCGACGGTGACCGGCTCCTGCGAGGAGCGCAGCACGGGCCGCAGGCCGACCCGGTTGCCGGTGGCGAGGGCGGCCAGCCAGACGGTGAGCGAGCCCACGCCGGCACCGGCGATGACGTCGACGAAGTAGTGCCAGCCGAGGTAGATGGTGGCCAGGATCGTCAGGCCGAGGAAGACCCACGCCGTGACGCGCATCCAGCGGGCGAAGCCGCCGTACTGCACCACCAGGCAGATCGTCACCATGATGCCGACGTGCAGCGAGGGGAACGCCGCGATGGTCTGCAGCGTGTGCGCCCCGAAGACGTCGTTCAGCACCGCGGTGCGGTCCGACCACAGCGTGTCGACCAGCGAGGTGTTGTAGGTGTAGGGCAGGTCGGCGAACTGGCCGCGCTGCGCCTCGGTGAAGACCGGGCCGAGCGAGGGGACCGCGAAGTAGAGCGCCGCGCCGAGCGCCCAGTCGAAGGCGACGGCGGTCACGTACCACGAGCTGACCGCGTGGTTGCGGGCGAAGACGAGCGCGAAGGCGATGCTCGCCGGCACCAGCACGATCCAGACGAAGTAGACGCCCGCGAACAGGTAGGCGGCCCACGAGGTGCCGAACAGGTCGTGCATCACGACGGCGGGGTCGTGGCCGAACCACAGCACCTGGTCGAGGTGGCGCAGCTCGACGTCCCAGGTCTTGCCGTTGACGAACGGCACCATGCTCTTGAGGTTGCGGAAGGTCGCGTAGGTCAGGTACCAGGCGGCGACGCCGCCGACGGCGAAGACCCACTGCTGGCGCGGCCAGCGCTCGTGGACGACCTCGCGCCAGCGGGCGGCGAACCCACCGCCGTCGCGGCGCGCGCGCCAGACGACGCGGGGCACGATGTCGACGGCGATCGCGGCCAGGATGATGGCCGGCATGCGCACGTAGGCGGGCACGCCCGCGACCACGGCGTCGGGGTCGAGGATCGGCAGCTCGGCGACGGCGGCGAACACCGCGGTCACCACGGCCATGACGATGCCGACCGCCCAGGCATAACCGAAGTTGTGCCGGAGGGCGGCGCGGACGCCGTCGAGGTGCTGCTGCATCACGCCAGTTTAGTCGCCCGGCCGCGCCTGACCGACATCCTGGACGCCGCGCCGCGGCCCGGCGAATCGGCCCCGGCGCCCTCCACTTCGTAGACTGACCCATCGTGCCCGACGCATCCTCAGACCCGACCGCAGGCGCATCCACGCCGTCCGCACGGCCCGACCTGCTCGTCGTCGGCGCCGGCTTCTTCGGCCTGACCGTCGCCGAGCGCTGCGCCACCGAGCTCGGCCTGCGCGTGGTGGTCATCGACCGGCGCTCCCACCTCGGCGGCAACGCCTACAGCGAGGTCGACCCCGAGACCGGCGTCGAGGTGCACAAGTACGGCGCGCACCTGTTCCACACCTCCAACGAGAAGGTGTGGGAGTACGTCAACCGCTTCACCGCCTTCACCGACTACAAGCACCGGGTCTTCGGCAAGTACCAGGGCCAGGTCTACTCGCTGCCGATGAACCTCGGGCTCATCAACCAGTTCTTCGGCAAGAGCCACACGCCGCAGGAGGCGCGCGAGCTGATCGCGGGCCAGGCCAGCGAGATCGCCACGGAGGACGCCACCAACCTCGAGGAGAAGGCGGTCAGCCTGATCGGGCGCCCGCTCTACGAGGCGTTCATCAAGGGCTACACCGCCAAGCAGTGGCAGACCGACCCCACCGAGCTGAGCGCCGACATCATCACGCGCCTGCCGGTGCGCTACACCTTCGAGAACCGCTGGTTCAGCGACACCCACGAGGGCCTTCCGGTCGACGGCTACACCGCCTGGTTGACCCGCATGGCCGAGCACCCCAACATCGAGGTGCGCCTCGAGACCGACTTCTTCGCCCCCGGCCACGACTACAGCGCCGAGACCGTTAAGGGCACCCTCCCGATCGTCTACACCGGCCCGGTCGACGAGTACTTCGACCACCGCGAGGGCCGCCTGTCGTGGCGCACCGTCGACCTCGAGGAGAGCGTCGAGGACGTCGACGACTTCCAGGGCACCGGCGTGGTCAACTACAACGACCAGGAGGTGCCCTTCACCCGCATCATCGAGTTCAAGCACTTCCACCCCGAGCGGGTCAAGACCCACCTTCCCGGCAAGACGGTGATCGTGCACGAGTACTCGCGCTTCGCCGAGGAGGGCGACGAGCCCTACTACCCGATCAACACCGCCGAGGACCGCGCCACGCTGCTGCGCTACCGCGAGCTCGCCCAGGCCGAGCCGATGGTGCTCTTCGGCGGCCGCCTCGGCACCTACCAGTACCTCGACATGCACATGGCCATCGGCTCCGCGCTGTCGATGTTCGAGAACCGGCTGCGCCCGCACTTCGGCGAGGGCGCGCCGCTGACCAGCGGAGGCATCGAGTGACCCAGACCCAGCCCGCGACGGCGTCCACGAGCGGGTCGGCCGCCCCGACCGCGACCCGGCTGCTGCAGCGCCAGGTGCTGCCGCTCGACCGCGACCTCGACGTCCTGCCGCTCTACGTCGACACCCAGCCCGCGATCCTCGACGCCGACAAGTACGAGGTCGGCGCCAACCGCAACGCGCGCGAGATGAACGCCGCCGCCATGCGGCAGTCGATCAGCACCGGCGCCACGATCCACCCCGAGCAGATCCTCTCGCGCACCGCCGTGCGCGTCGTCTCGGGCGACCGGCTCTCGCTGGGCACCTACTTCAACGCCTTCCCGGCCAGCTACTGGCGCCGCCACACGGTGGTCTCCGACGTCACCCTGAGCGTCGACGTCGAGGGGGAGGGCACCACGGTCACGGTCTACAAGTCGATGGCCAACGGCCGCTCCCAGCGCGTCGACAGCACCACGGTCGACGCCTCGGGTCGCGCCACCTTCGACTTCGAGCTCTCGCTCAAGCCCTTCGTCGACGGCGGCTGGTACTGGTACGACGTCATCGCCGGCGACGTCGACGCCGTCGTCCACGGCGCCGAGTGGACCTCGCAGGTGCCGGCCGACCGCGCCGAGCACGGCACCACCGACATCTGCATCACCACGATGAACCGGCCCGACTTCTGCGCCAAGCTGCTCTCGCAGATCGGCGACGACGAGGTGCTCGCGCCCTACCTCGACACCGTCTTCGTCATGGAGCAGGGCACGCAGAAGGTCGTCGACTCCGAGGAGTTCCCGCAGGCGCAGGCCTCGCTCGGCGACCGGCTGCGCGTGATCGAGCAGGGCAACCTCGGCGGCTCGGGCGGCTACGCCCGCGGCCAGCTCGAGTCGCTGCGCAAGGGCACCGCCACCTACGCGATGATGATGGACGACGACGTCGTCTGCGAGCCCGAGGGCATCCTGCGCGCGGTCACCTTCGGCGACCTGTGCCGGCGTCCCACCATCGTCGGCGGCCACATGTTCAGCCTCTACGCCAAGTCGCGGCTGCACAGCCTCGGCGAGATCGTCACCCCGTGGCGCTTCTGGTGGCAGTCGGCCCCCGGCGTGTTCACCGACTGGGACTTCTCGGCCCGCAACCTGCGCTCGGCGCGGTGGCTGCACCAGCGCATCGACGTCGACTTCAACGGCTGGTTCATGTGCCTGATCCCGCGGCAGGTCATCGCCGAGATCGGGCTGTCGCTGCCGCTGTTCCTGAAGTGGGACGACTCCGAGTACGGCCTGCGCGCCAAGCAGGCCGGCTACCCCACGGTCAGCTTCCCGGGCGCGGCCGTGTGGCACGTGCCGTGGACCGACAAGAACGACGCCCTCGACTGGCAGGCCTACTTCCACCACCGCAACCGGCTCGTCGCCGCGCTGCTGCACTCGCAGTACCCCAAGGGCGGGCGCATGGTGCAGGAGAGCCTCAACCACGCCATCGCGCACCTGGTCTCGATGCAGTACTCCACCGTCGAGATCCGCCACCGGGCGCTGCTCGACGTGCTCGAGGGCCCCGACGCGCTGCACGCGATGCTGCCGACCAAGCTCAGCGAGATCAACGCCTTCCGCAAGCAGTTCACCGACGCCCGGCTCGAGACCGACCGCGACGCGTTCCCCGAGGTCAAGCGCACCAAGCCGCCGCGCAAGGGTCGTGACGACTCCGCCGTCCCGCGGCGCTGGGAGACCAAGCTGAACGCCGCCCTGATGCCGCTGCGCCAGCTGCGCCAGCCGCGGCCCCTGGCCCAGGCCTACCCCGAGGCCGAGATCCGGGCGATGGACGCCAAGTGGTACCGCCTCGGCCGCTACGACTCGGCCGTGGTCTCGATGAACGACGGCACCTCCGCCGCGCTCTACCAGCGCGACCCCGACCGGTTCCGCGACCTGATGAAGCGCACCGTCGCCATCCACGCACGACTGCGTCGCGAGTGGCCCGAGCTGGCGCAGCAGTACCGCGACCGGCTCGACCACATCACCTCGCCCGAGGCCTGGGACGAGACGTTCCGGCCCTGGACCGAGGGCGGCGCGAGTGGCACGGCTGGGGGACAGGACGCCGCACCCGGGGCCTCGTCGTGACCGACATGGCCTCGCGCCCGTCGACGCAGGCCGCGGGCGACGACCGCGAGGACGGCGTCGGCACCGGCCGCTCCGCCGCGACCCTGCCGCCGCTGGTCAACCCCGCGCCGAGCGCGGGTCTGCTGGAGGTCTTCCGCCGCCGCTACCTGCTCAAGCTGCTGGTCAGGCGCGAGATCAGCGCGCGCTACTCCGGCTCGTTCCTCGGGCTGCTGTGGTCGTACCTGAACCCGCTGTCGCAGTTCTTCATCTACTTCGCCATCATCGGCAAGATCTTCGCGCTGCACCGCTCGGTGCCGAACTTCGCGATCCACATCTTCGCCGCACTGGTCGTGGTGCACTTCTTCACCGAGACCTTCAACGCCGGCACGCGCTCGATCGTGCGCAACAAGGCGGTGGTGCGGAAGATGGCGGTGCCCCTGGAGATGTTCCCGGTGGCCTCGATGGCCGTCTCGCTCTACCACGTCGGCCCGCAGCTGGTGATCCTCACCATCGCCAGCCTCGCCTACGGCTGGACGCCCGACCCGGTCGGCATCCTCGCGATGGTGCTCGCGCTGATGATCAGCATGCTGCTCGGCACCGCGCTGGCGCTGGTCTTCAGCGCCTTCAACGTCTTCTTCCGCGACTTCTCGAGCATGGTCAACATCCTGACCAACTTCGTGCGCTTCGGCGTCCCGATGATCTACAGCTACACGATGGTCGGGGAGCGGTTCGGCTCGTTCGCGCCGTACTACCTGCTCAACCCGATCGCCGACGCGGTGCTGCTGATGCAGCGGGCGTTCTGGACCGGCACGGTCGAGGGCGACCCGGGCCAGCCGGCCGACTTCGCCGCCCAGAACCTGCCCGACCACCTGATCCTGCGCGGGTTCGTCATGGTCGGGGTGTGCGTGGTGCTGCTGGGCCTGGCCCAGCTGGCCTTCCGGGCCTTCGAGCGCAAGATCCCGGAGCGCATCTGATGGCCGTCGACTCCATCCGGGTCGAGAACGTCACCAAGGCGTTCACGCTCCGGTTCCACCGCACCTTCAAGCAGGTGACGGTGGCCAAGGTGCGCGGCCGCAAGACCAGCGACACCAAGATCGCGGTCGACGACGTGAGCTTCACCGTCGAGCAGGGCGAGTCAATCGGCCTGATGGGCCTCAACGGCTCGGGCAAGAGCACGCTGCTGAAGATGATCAACGGCGTGATGCGCCCCGACCAGGGACGCATCCTGACCCGCGGCCGCATCGCCGGCCTGATCGCCACCGGAGCCGGGTTCCACCCGCAGCTGAGCGGTCGCGAGAACATCATGCTCAACGCCGCCATCCTCGGCATGAGCGAGAACGAGATCGCCCGCAAGTACGACTCCATCGTCGACTTCGCCGGCATCGAGACCCGCCTGCTCGAGACCGAGGTGGGGCACTACTCCTCGGGCCAGAGCGCGCGCCTCGGCTTCGCGGTCGCCATCCACGTCGACTCCGACATCTTCCTCGCCGACGAGGTGCTCGCCGTCGGCGACAAGCCGTTCCGCGCGAAGTGCATCGAGCGCATGGAGCAGGTGCGCGACGGCGGTCGCACGCTGTTCTACGTCAGCCACTCCGCCGGGTCGGTCCGGCGCATGTGCAGCCGCGTGATCGTGCTCGACCAGGGTCGCGTCGCCTTCGACGGCGACGTCGACGAGGGCATCCGGTTCCTGAAGTACGACGACGGCGACGACCGCACCGAGCTGCCCGAGGACGACTTGGAAGACGAGCTCGGCGCCGACATCTGAGTAGGACGAGCGCCGGGCCGGTCCCGGCCAGGTCGAGCAAGCCCCGCGACGGTCCTCGGGAAGCAGGGCCGGGGGCGCCGTGCAGTAGGTGGCCGCTGAGCCCGCCGCGCCCTGGCAACGGTCCCGAGTTGACTTACACCGGTGTAATTTTACGAACGCACCGGCGTGTCGGGTGGAAATTACAGATCTGTAGTTACTCAGATCCTCTTCACAGTCCGTGTGACGGGTGTGAAAGTTGGGGCGCGCGTGAATCTTCCCCCACCGCTCTGGAGTGCTTCCCATGTCTTCCCACCCCAAGTTCGTGACGGCCTGCCAGCAGCTGCTGGTGCTCGGCGTCGTCTGCGTCGCGATGACCTCGGCCCTGGGTGTCATCACCCTCGACATCCAGCGGCCGGGCGCCCCGGCCGCCCCCGGCTCCGGCACCTCGGCCGGTCAGCTGCCCCCGCTGTCGATGGCGGCCTACTCGCGTGAGACCGCCCGCGCCTCCGTGGTCCCGACCGCGGCGGTCGACCCCGTGGTCGAGGAGTACTCGCTCACGGCCCCGCGGGGCGCCCGGCTCGCCCCCGGCGCGCTGAAGACCCAGCGCAGCCGCGTCGTCCCCGGCGGCGGCCAGCGTGTGCTGAGCCAGCCGCAGCCGGTGAGCGGCTACGGCGCCATCGGCGTCACGTGGGAGCACGGCGCCGCCGTCCCCGACGACCGCATCCGGTTCAAGGTGCGCCTGCGCGAGGCCGGCCGGTGGACCGACTGGACGCCGATGGTCTACCACGACGACCACGGTCCCGACCCCGACAGCGAGGAGGGGCAGCGCGCCCGTCCCGGCACCGACGAGCTGCTCGTCGGCGACGTCGAGTCGGTGCAGGTCGAGGTGATCAGCGAGGACGCCGTCCCGGCCGACCTCAAGCTGGCCGTCATCGACCCCGGCACGCCCACCGCCAACGCGCTCGAGCGTCCTGCGCTCGACACCGGCGCCGGCTCCGCCGAGCCCGCGCTCGCCACCCCCGACGGCGCGTCCACCGACGGGGCGGCCGAGGGCACCGAGGGCGAGGGCGGCGACATCGCGCTCGCCGCCGCGGCCTACACGCCGAAGCCGACGATCTACTCCCGCAAGCAGTGGGGCGCCGACGAGCGCATGCGCGACCCGGGCTCGCTGCACTACTACGAGGTGCACGCCGGCTTCGTGCACCACACGGTCAACGCCAACGACTACTCGCGCGGCGACGTGCCCGCCATCCTGCGGGGCATCTACGCCTATCACACCCAGTCACGGGGCTGGAGCGACATCGGCTACAACTACCTCGTCGACCGCTTCGGCCGCATCTGGGAGGGCCGCGCCGGCGGTATCGACCGTCCGGTGGTCGGCGCCCACACGCTCGGCTACAACGACGAGGCGTTCGCGATGTCGGCCATCGGCAACTTCGACATCACCCGGCCCTCGGAGGCGATGGTGCAGGCCTACGGCGCGCTGTTCGCCTGGAAGCTCTCGCTGCACGGTGTCGACGCGTCCTCCCGCCGCCAGTACGTCGTCTCGCGCGACTTCGCCGCCATCAACGGCCACCGCGACGCCGCCTCGACCGCCTGTCCCGGCAAGTACCTCTACGCCCGCATCCCCGACATCCGCCGCCTGGCCACCCAGGCGCAGGTCGGCTGGCAGGGCCGCGAGCTGGAGTCGAGCGTGGCCTCGGGGCCGCGGCCCGACCTGGTCGTGCGCGACAAGGCGACCAAGACGGCCTTCATCATCCCGATCAACACCGACAAGGCCGGCAACTACGTCGTCGGCAAGCGGATGAGGACCAACATCGACCTGACCCGCGCCGACAAGGTGATGATGGCCGGCGACTGGGACCGCGACGGCCACACCGACATCATCCAGCGCCGCGCCTCCGACGGCACGCTGTTCCTGCGACGCGGCACGAGCACGCCACGCTTCCACCCCGGCGTGCGCCTGGCCCGCGGGTTCAAGGGCGTCGACATGCTCGCCGCCGTCGGCGACATGACCGGAGACGGCTGGCCCGACCTGATGGGGCAGCCGAAGGGCGGCGCGATGCGCATCTACCCCGGCAACGGCGTGCGCGGCCTCAAGCCCAGCTACGTCGCCTACAGCGGGGTCTCGGGCTGGCGCCAGATCCCCGCCGGCCGCTGGGGCCAGGACGGCGCCCCCGACGTCCTGGTGCGCAGCGGCCCGCGGCTGCAGGTCTTCCCGGGCAACGGCCCCGGCGGCCTCACCGGCTCGCGGATGCTCTCGCAGCTCGACGTCAGCCCCTACGACTGGGTGGTCGGGGTCAGCGACGTCGGCCTGAACGGCCCGAAGGGCCACACCGACCTGGTCATGCGCCGCAAGGGCTCCGGAGACCTCGTGCTCGTGGAGGCGACGGCCCGCTCGTTCGCGGCGCCGGTGGTCATCGGCAAGGGCTTCAAGGCCTACGACATGGTCAACTGAGAGCCGGGGGAGAGGCGACAGGAGACCCGCAGATGTCCAGGGCGCTCAGGCAGGGAAGCGGGCGGTGGCGCGTTCGGAGGCATGTATCGCCTCCAGGCGCTCCCGCGCGGCCCGGGCGACCAGGACGAGGGAGCCGCGGTTTCGCAGCGGCTCGGTGACGGTGGCGATCCCCGGTGGGGAAGCCGGGTTGGCCACCGACACCAGGCGGCCGCCGTCGGGACAGACCGTCCCGGCGGCGGCCGCGGTCCACATCGCGCCGTGCGTCACCGGCGCGCCGCCGAGGTCGTGCGCGGCGTCGTCGGCGGCCGGCGGGTCGTAGGCGGTGAACGCGTCGGGCTGCGACCACACCTCGACGCCGAGGTCGTGCACGCCGGGCGGGACGCCGTCGGCGAACCGCACCCCGAGCGGCAGGAGCGCGCTGGCCAGCACCACCCGCTCGCCCGTCTGCCCGGCCCAGGCGCCGAGCGTCTCGGGGCCGCAGACGACGGCGTCGGGGTCGTCGCGGTCGGTGACGACCAGGCCGGCGCTCCACGCCGCGCCCAGCAGCACCACGCCCAGCCAGTGGGGCGGCAGGTCGACGCGCAGCGAGCCGCCGCGCTCGAGGTCGAGCTCGTCGACCAGCAGGGACGCCGTCTTGGCCACCCAGTTGGCGTAGGTGGTGACCGACAGCTCGACCCGCTCGCCGCTCGCGTCGTCGTAGAAGGTCACCAGGGGCTGGGCGGCGTCGCGGCGCAGCCGGGCGGCCAGGACGTCGGCGAAGGTGGTCACGCCCCCAGTCTCGGGCTCGGCCTCAGGCGGTGTTGAACCGGTAGCCCATGCCGCGCACGGTGGTGATGGCGCCCGCGCCGAACTTGCGGCGCAGGTAGCCGACGTAGACGTCGACGACGTTCGAGCCGGGGTCGAAGTCGAGGCCCCACACGTGGTCGAGCAGCTGCTCGCGCGAGAGCACGTTGCCGGCGTTGAGCATGAACGTCTCGGCGAGGGTGAACTCACGGGCCGAGAGGTCGACCTCGCGGCCCTCGACCGTCGCGCGCCGGGTGCGCAGGTCGAGCCGCACCCCGCCCGCCTCGACGCTCTCGCGACCGCGGCCGGCGGGGCCGGTGTCGGCGGCGCTCCGCAGCCGCAGCCGCACGCGGGCGAGCAGCTCGGCGAAGCGGAACGGCTTGGGCATGTAGTCGTCGGCCCCGCCCTCCAGCGCCGAGACGGTGTCGCGCACCGAGTCGCGGGCGGTGAGCACGATGACCGGCACCGTGGAGCCCTCGGCCCGCAGTGCGTCGAGGACGCCGTAGCCGTCGAGACCCGGCAGGCCGATGTCGAGGATGACGAGGTCGTGCTCGCCGCTGCGGGCGTGGTCGAGACCGCTGCGGCCGTCGCCGACCACGGTGGCGACGTGGCCCTCGGCCCGCAGGCCCTTGGCCACGAACGAGGCGATGCGGGCCTCGTCCTCGACGATGAGGATGCGCGCCATCTCAGACCTCCTGGCGTACGGCGAGCGGGAGGGTGGGCTCGGGGTCGACCGCGGACGGCGGGGCGTGCGGGCCCGGTGGGCCCGGCGTCCGCTCGTCGTCGGCGGAGGACCGCGGGCCGGGGTGGCCCTCGGGCAGCGGCACCGAGACGACGAAGCGCGCGCCGTCGAGGTAGTCGGCGTCGAGCCAGGCGTCGCCGCCGTGGGCCTGGGCGATGGCGGTGACGATCGAGAGCCCGAGGCCGAAGCCGTCGGCGTCGGGCGCGACGCCGCGGCCGAAGCGCTCGAAGATGCGCTCGCGGTCGGCCGGCGCCACGCCGGGCCCGGTGTCGCGCACCCACAGCAGCACCAGCCCGTCGACGCAGGCCGCCCCGAAGGCGACGGCGTCGCCCGGGCCGGTGTGCTTGACCGCGTTGTGCGCCAGCTGCAGCAGCGCCTGGGTGAGCCGCTGCGCGTCGGCCGGGACGACGACGTCGACCGTCTCGTCGACCGTCCAGGCGCGGTCGCCCAGCCCGGCGGCCTTGGCCGCGACCGACTCGACCAGCGCCGTCACCTCGACGCCGGCGACGTCGAGGAAGTCGGGTCGCTCGGTCTTGGCCAGCAGGATCAGGTCGTCGACCAGCCGGGCCATGCGGTCGACCTCGTCGAGCAGCAGCTCGCGGGTCTCGGCGACCTCGGCGGGGTCGTCGGCGTCGAGCAGCTCGAGGTGGCCCTGCAGCACGGTGAGCGGCGTCCGCAGCTCGTGGCCGGCGTCGTCGAGCAGCTGCCGCTGGCCGGCGAAGGCGGCCTCGAGGCGGTCGAGCATGCCGTTGAAGGTGCGGGTGAGCGCGGTGACGTCGTCGTTGCCGCTGAGCGGCAGGCGGCGCGAGAGGTCGGTCTCGGTGATCTCGTCGGCGGTCTCGCGCACCGCGCGCAGCGGTCGCAGCAGCCGCCCGGCCAGCGAGAACGCCGCGCCGACGATCACCAGCAGCGAGAGCAGGCCGACGATCGCGTAGGTGCGCATCGTGTCGCGCAGCTCGGCGCGGTCCTCGTCGAGGTAGTTGACCACCACGAGGGCGCCGGTCTGGCGGCCGCGCCGCACGGGCTGCGCCGAGACCAGCAGCTCGCCGTCGGCGGTGGCGAACCGGGCGGTGCCGCCGTCGTCCACGAGCGGACGCACCTGGTCCTTGAACGTCTCGTCGTTCACCAGGTCGTCGTCGGGGGAGTAGAAGACGGGCCCGTCGCCGACCCAGCCGACGAGCAGCTCGTCGTCGTCGGGCACGTTGCGCAGCATGAAGGTGCGGAACAGCTCGGCCAGGTCGGGCTCGGAGCGGCCCTCGCTGGCCGCGAGCGCCTCGAACTCGCCGATCTCCTGCTCGACCTCGCCGGCGGTCTGGTCGTCGAGGCGCTGCACCTCGATGACGTAGACGAGCGCGCCGGCGCCCGCGAGCGTGGCCGCCACGAGGAGGGCGACCGCGGCGGTGATCCGCACGCGCACCGAGACGCCCGGCCGCGGCGGCCGGGCGTCGGGCGTGCGGTGCTCAGTCGTCGTCGCCACCGTCGTCATCGTCGTCGTCGTCGTCGTCGCGGTCGTCTTCGTCGTCGCCGCCACCGCGACCCGAGCTGTCGTCGTCATCGTCGTCGTCGCCGCTGCCGCGCCCGGAGCTGTCGTCGCCACGGTCGTCGACCTCGGCGGGGGAGGGCGTGACGGGCGAGGCCTGACCCGACGGGCGCTCGTCGTCGTCGCCGGAGCCCCCGTCGTCGCCGTCGTCCTCCCCGTCGGAGCTGTCGTCGGTCGGCTCGCCGCTGCTCGGCCGGCCGGACGGCTCGCCGCTGCCCGACGAGGGCGAGGGGTCGGGGCGGGGCGAGGCGCTGCTCTGCTCGACCACGATCGGCTCGCGCGAGCCGGGGTCGTCGTCGCCGCCACCGACGAGGGTGCCGGCCACGTAGCCGCCCACGGGCAGCACGACCAGCAGCGTGAGGACGACCTTCCACAGCGGTGACATGACGGCGACCATCCTCCCCCATCGTGGGGGGAGGGTGAGACGTCGATGAGAGGACTCTCATCGGGGTGAGCCGGGCGTCCTAGAGTGAGGCCGATCACGCAGCCGTCCGGGCCGAGCGGGCGGCCCAGCCCGTGCAGGAGGCCTCGATGCTCGTCCCGTTGACCACCGTCGACTTCATCGACCGGGCCGTGCAGGTCTACGGCGACCGCACCGGCGTCGTCGACGAGCCCGCCCAGCCCGCGACGTCCTTGGGCGAGGTGAGCTACGCCGACCTCGGGCGGCTGGCGCGGCGGCAGGCCGCCCACCTCGACTCCCTCGGGCTCGAGGTCGGCGACCGGGTGGCGGTGGTCAGCCACAACAGCGCGCGGCTGCTCGCCTCGTTCTTCGGCGTCACCGGGTCGGGGCGGGTGCTGGTGCCGGTGAACTTCCGGCTGCGACCCGACGAGGTGCGCTACATCGTCGGGCACTCCGGCGCCCGCGTGCTCTACGTCGACCCCGAGCTCGACGAGGCGCTGGCCGACGTCGACGCCGAGCACCGCTTCGTGCTCGGTGACGACGACGCGCTGTTCGGCCCCGCCGACGCCACCGCCGAGCCGCGGCCGTGGCAGCTCGACGAGAACGCCACCGCCACCATCAACTACACCTCCGGCACGACCGCCCGGCCCAAGGGCGTGCAGATCACGCACCGCAACATCTGGGTCAACGCGGTGACGTTCGCGCTGCACGCCGGCGTCAGCGACCGCGACGTCTACCTGCACACGCTGCCGATGTTCCACGCCAACGGTTGGGGGATGCCGTTCGCGATGACCGGCCTCGGGGTGCCGCAGGTCGTGCTCCGCAAGGTCGACGGCGCCGAGATCCTGCGCCGCGTGCGCGACCACGGCGTCACCGTCATGTGTGCCGCCCCGGCGGTGGCGGCCGCCGTCCTCGAGGCCGCGCAGGACTGGGACGGCGAGATCCCTGGCCGCGACCGGGTGCGCATCATCATGGCCGGCGCGCCGCCGCCGACCCGCACCGTCGAGCGGGTCGAGGCCGAGCTCGGCTGGGAGTTCGTGCAGATCTACGGCCTCACCGAGACCTCGCCGCTGCTCACGGTCAACCGCAACCGTGCCGAGTGGGACGACCTCACGCCGTCCGAGCGGGCGCACCGGCTGACCCGCGCCGGGGCGCCGGCGCTCGGCGTCCGGCTCTCGCTCAGCGAGCCGTCGGTCGGCGACGACGGCGAGGAGGTCGGCGGCGGCGAGCTGCTGGCCCGCTCCAACGTCGTCCTCGAGGGCTACTGGGACCAGCCGGAGGAGACCGAGCGCGCGCTCGCCGGCGGCTGGTTCCACACCGGCGACGGCGCCACCATCGGCGACGACGGCTACGTGACCATCTCCGACCGCAAGAAGGACGTGATCATCACCGGCGGCGAGAACGTCAGCTCGATCGAGGTCGAGGACGTGCTGTTCTCCCACCCCGCGGTCTCCGAGGTCGCGGTCATCGGCGTCCCCAGCGAGAAGTGGGGCGAGACCATCAAGGCGCTCGTCGTCCTCACCGACGGCGAGAGCGCCACCGAGGCCGAGCTGATCGCCTGGTGCAAGGACAGGGCCGCCGGCTACAAGGCCCCCACCTCGGTCGAGTTCCGCGACGAGCTCGCCCGCACCGCCACCGGCAAGCTGCAGAAGTTCAAGCTGCGCCGGCCCTACTGGGAGGGCTACGACCGCCAGGTGAACTAGCTTCGTCGGGTCGCTGCGGGCGGGCCGGGGCCGTCGCCGCCGTCAGTCCGTGACGGCTGCCGCCGGCCTGGCCACGGCGGGCGCCCGCCCCCCGGGCCCACCCTCCGCTCCGTGCGCCCTGTGGTTCCGTGCTGCTGGGGTCGGGGCGCCCGCGTGCGGTCACGCCGGTGGTCGAGCAGCGAGCCCAGCGAGCGTCGTCGAATCCACCGGCCCTCCAACGCCGACGTGCGCACACGGACCCTGAGCTTGTCGAAGGGACCGGCGCGGACGGTGGTCGAGGTGCGAGGAGCGCCAGCGACGAGCCTCGAGACCCCTGGCCTGCCGAGGCCGAGGTCCGCACACGGACCCTGAGCTTGTCGAAAGCCCTGGCCGATCGTCCGCGACGTTCGCGTGGTCCTTGCGCGGTCTCGAGGCTCGGCCGTGGCCGGCCTCGCACCTCGACCATCGTCGGGATTGCCGCTGACGGTGGTCGAGTCCTCGAGACCCCTGGCCCTCCGAGGCCGATGCCCCTGCACGGACCCTGAGCTTGTCGAAAGCCCTGGCCGATCGTCCGCGACGTTCGCGTGGTCCTTGCGCGCTCTCGAGGCTCGGCCGTGGCCGGCCTCGCACGTCGACCACCGTGGGTCGGTCAGGGGTGCTGCGGTGGAACCTGCTGGGGGGACGACGGGGCCTGCTGGCCGTGGGAGGAGCGGAGGTCGGCGGCGCAGCGGTCGGCCTCGTCCTGGCTCAGCCGGGTCTGCAGGCCGCAGAAGGTGCAGTCGAGGTGGTGCTTGGTCGACGTCGTGAACAGCGGGATCCAGAAGAAGGTGAACTTGTTGCGCACCCGGTGCAGCCGGTGCGCGGCCGGGTTGTGGCACTGCGCGCACACCAGGTTGCCGCTCGCCACCAGCGTGGCGTACGACTTCCAGCCCCAGATGAAGATCATCACCCGACCCTAGGGCGCCGTCTCCCGGCCACGGGTCACCCGCGCGGTCACCGGCTCACTACCCTGGCGCCGTGCCCGCCCTCCGCGACGTCGTCGACCTGCTGCACGAGTGGTACCCGCCCCACACGGCCGAGAGCTGGGACGCCGTGGGGCTGGTCTGGGGCGACCCCGACGCCTCGGTGGCCAAGGTGATGCTCGCCGTCGACGCCACCGCCGAGGTCGCGGCCGAGGCGGCCGCGTGGGGCGCCGACCTGCTCGTCGTCCACCACCCGCTGTTCCTCAAGCCCGTGCACGGCTTCGCCGCCACCACACCGAAGGGCCGCACGCTGGCCACGCTGGTCGGCGCCGGGTGCGCGCTGCTGACGGCGCACACCAACGCCGACCAGGCCGCCGACGGCGTCTCGGAGGCGATGGCCACCGCCCTCGGCCTGACCGACCAGGAGCCGATCGCCCCGGCGGCCGGCGACCCCACCGACAAGCTCACCGTCTACGTGCCGGTCGAGGCCGCCTCGGTGGTGCGCGCCGCGCTCGCCGAGGCCGGCGCCGGCCACCTCGGCCACTACGACTTCGCCTCGTTCACCTCGCGCGGCCAGGGGCGCTTCCGCCCCCTCGAGGGCGCCGACCCGATGATCGGCACCGTCGGGCGCATCGAGGAGGTCGAGGAGGCCCGCATCGAGGTGGTGCTGCCGCGGGGTCGGCGCCGTGAGGTCGTGGCCGCGCTGCACTCGTCGCACCCCTACGAGCAGCCGGCGTTCGAGATCGTCGAGGTCGTCGACGACCCCCTCGGCACCACCGGCACCGGACGCCTCGGCACCGTCGAGCCCTGCACCCTCGAGGAGTTCGCCGGCCGCGTGGCCACCGCGCTGCCGCCCACGTCGCACGGCGTCCGCGTCGCCGGCGACCCGGCCCGACGGGTGCGTCGCGTGGCCGTCTGCGGCGGCGCCGGCGACTTCCTGCTCGACGCCGTCGCGCGCACCGACGCCGACGTCTACGTCACCAGCGACCTGCGGCACCACCCGGCGTCCGAGTTCGTCGAGCGGGGCGGCCCGGCGCTGGTCGACGTCGCCCACTGGGCCGCGGAGTCGACCTGGCTGCCGGTGGCCGCGCACAAGCTGGCGGGCGCGCTCGGCACCGGCGTCGAGACCCGCGTCAGCCAGCGCAACACCGACCCGTGGACAATGCGGCTATGAGAGCCGCGAACCACCCGAGGACGACGCGGTGAAGGCCGACCCGGCCGCGCAGGCCGCCCTGCTCGAGGTCCAGGCGCTCGACTCGCGTGCCGACCAGCTGCGCTACCAGCGCAGCCACCTCGCCGAGCTGGCCGAGATCGCCTCGCTGACCGCCAGCCGCAGCCGTGACGACGACGAGCGCCGCGACCAGCAGATCGTCGTCGACGACCTCAACGCCGCCCAGCGCAAGGCCGACCTCGACGTCGAGCAGGTCAAGGCCCGCCGCGCCCGCGACGCCGACCGCATGGCCCAGGGCCTGATCACCAACCCCCGCGACCTCGAGCGCATGCAGCAGGAGCTCGGCTCCCTCGAGCGACGCATCAGCGTGCTCGAGGACGAGGAGCTCGAGATCATGGAGCGGGTCGAGGAGGCGCAGGGGCGCCTCGACGAGCTCACGCAACGCGTGGCCGGCTCCGACGAGCGGCTGGCCGAGCTGGCCGCCGTCCGCGACGAGAAGACCGCCGCCATCGACGCCGAGCTGACGACGCTGGCCGCCGAGCGCGAGCCGGTCGCCGCCGGCCTGCCCGACGACCTCACCGCCCTCTACGAGCGGCTGCGCGCGAGCAAGGGCGGGGTGGGCGCCGCCGCGCTGCGCCAGCGCCGCTGCACCGGCTGCCAGCTCGGCATCGACAACGCCGAGCTGGCCGTCATCCGCGCTGCCGCCGACGACGAGGTGCTGCGCTGCGAGGAGTGCCAGCGCATCCTGGTGCGCGTCGAGGACAGCGGCCTGTGAGCGGTCCGCGGTCCGTCCTCATCGAGGCGGACGGCGGCTCGCGCGGCAACCCCGGCCCCGCCGCCTACGGCGCCGTGCTCAAGGACGCCGACACCGGTGCCGTCATCGCCGAGGACGGGACGACGATCGGCCGCGCCACCAACAACGTGGCCGAGTACCGCGGCCTGATCGCCGGTCTGCGGCTCGCCGCCGCCTACGCCCCCGACGCCGACGTCGAGGTGCGCATGGACTCCAAGCTCGTCGTCGAGCAGATGTCGGGCCGCTGGAAGATCAAGCACCCCGACATGCGGCCGCTGGCCGTCGAGGCCAACGGCCTCGCGCCGTTCGGCACCCGCTACACCTGGGTGCCGCGCGAGCGGAACAAGCACGCCGACCGGCTGGCCAACGAGGCGCTGGACGGCACGCGGGACGGCGTGACCGTCGCCGGCGCCGAGCCCGCCACCGAGCCCGCCACCGAGCCCGCCGCCGAGCCCACCAGCGAGCCCGCCGCCACCGAGCCCGAGACCGCCGACGAGGCCACGCAGCAGCCGACGCCCGCGCGCGGCTGGGGAGGCTCGGGGACGCCGACCACCCTGGTCGTGCTGCGCCACGGCGTCACGACCCACACCACCGCCAAGCGGTTCTCCGGTGGCCTCGGCGGCGACAACCCGCCGTTGAGCGACGAGGGCCGCGAGCAGATCCGGGGCGCCGCGGAGTGGCTGGCGCCGCTGGCCGGCCAGGTGGCCGCCGTGGTCGCCTCGCCGGTGCGCCGCACCCGCGAGTCGGGCGAGATCGTGGCCGAGCGGCTCGGCGTCCCGCTGGTCGAGGAGCCGGGCTTCGCCGAGATGGAGTTCGGCCACTGGGACGGGCTCGGCATCGACGAGGTGCGTGAGCGTCACGGCGCCGAGCTGGAGGCCTGGCTCGGCTCGGTCGACGTCGCGCCCGAGGGCGGCGAGTCGTTCCGCGTCGTGCAGGACCGCGTGCTGGCCGGCCTCGAGCGGGTGCTGGCCGACCACGCCGGTCGCACGGTGGTGGTCGTCAGCCACGTGACGCCGATCAAGACGGTCGTCGCACACGCCCTCGGCGCCCCGCTCGACTCGCTGTTCCGCATGGAGCTCACGCCCGCCTCGGTCACCGTCGTCGCCTGGTTTCCCGACGGCCGCGCCTCGCTGCGGCTGTTCAACGCCACGGCGCCCGACCGCGACGCGTTCACCGCCGGCACCTGGTAGCCCGCCCGGGGCCGCCGACGGCGCCGGGCGGCGTCAGCGCGCCGACGTCCTGAGGACCGTCAGCCGCGCGGTGCCGCGCGAGGCGAGCACCTGGCCGTCGCCGGCGAAGCCGGCGGTGAGCAGGTAGCGGCCGGGCCGCAGCGAGCGCGGCGCGATCCGGATGGTGGCGCTCGACGAGCCGGGCACGCCGCGGACGGGCGTCAGCCGCGCGGTGCCGAGGCGCCTGGAGCCGGCCTTGAGGACGACGACGCCGCGCGGCACCACGCCGGAGGCGAACACGTGCACCCGGGCCCTGGTGCCGGCGCCGTGGCGCAGCGAGGACTCGTCGACGCTGAGCACGGTGGCCGAGGCGGCGGCCACGACACGCAGCACGAGGCGTGCGGTGACGTCGGTGCCGACGCCGTTGGTGGCCCGCACCGTGACCTCGCCTGCGCCGGAGCGGGTCGGGACGCCGTCGATGCGCCCGGTGCTCGCGTCGAGGCGCAGGCCCGGCGGCAGCGCGCCGGCGACGACCGCGTACGTCGGAGCGGGGTAGCCGGTCGCGGCGAGCGTGAAGTCGTAGGGCTGCCCGACCCGTGCGGCCGGTGGACGGCCCGGGGTGAGGGCGGGGCGGTCGAGCACCTCGACCACGGCCGGCAGCTCGTCGGTGCCCGCACCGTTGCGGGCCTCGAGCGTGAACGCGAACCGGCCGCGCTCGGTCGGCACGCCCGCGAGCACCCCGGTCTGCGGGTCGAGGGTCAACCCCGGCGGCAGCGCTCCGTCGCTCACCGAGAACGTCGGGGCGGGCAGACCGGTGGCGGAGAGCGTGTGGGAGTACGGCTGGCCGAGCTCGGCGACCCCCGGCGCCGGGCTGGTGAAGCTCGCGGCGCCGGCCGCGACGAGCGGGGCGAGGTCGACGGCGTCGGCGAGCGCGCGCTGCCCGAGCGTGTTCACGTGCAGCCCGTCGACGTCGTACTCGGCGCGGATGCGGTTGCGGTCGGCCGGGTCCTGCAGCACCGCCTCGAAGTCGACGAGCGCGTCGCACGTGCCGCTGCAGTCGCCGCCCTGGCGGATGAAGGCGTTGACCTCGTCGCGCGCGGCGTTCTGGGCGGCGTTGTAGCCGGGGCGGGGCGTGATGGGGGTGACGATGACGTCGATGCCCGCCGCCCGCAGCTCGGCGAAGGTCGCGCGCATGCTCGAGGTCAGGGAGGCAGCGTTGCACCCGTTGCCGAGGTTCGCGATGTCGTTGGTGCCGTAGTAGTAGACGACCGCGGTGACGCCGTGGAGGGCGAGCACGTCGCGGCTGAGCCGCGAGACGCCGTCGTTGCCGCCCGAGCCGCAGGCCGGCGAGGCGGTGGTGCCGCCGATGCCGGCGTTGACGACGCTCACCTGCTGGTCGGCGGGCAGCTCGGCCGCGACGCGGCGCGCGAGGAGGTCGGTCCACCGCAGGTAGGGGTCGCTCGGGGTGCAGCCGGGGCCGCAGCTCTCCGACCCCGTGCCGTCGACGACCGAGCTGCCGTAGGCGACCACGGTGCCCGCGAGGTCGGCGTTGCGGACGTCGACGGCGCCGACGACGTAGTTCCAGCCGTGGGTCTCGGTGAACGCGGCGCCCGACTCGGACGCCGCGTGGTTGCCGCCGTTGTCGGGCGCGAACCAGTTGGTGCGGCCGGCGCGGTCGTGCAGCGTGGTGACCGTGGCGTTGCGCAGGTAGAGCGAGATCGTCAGGTCCTGCCGCGCCCGGGTCTCGAACGGCAGCGGGTCGCTCCACACCCAGCCGCCGGCGGGGATCGAGACGCTCGACTGGCCGCCGAACGCCACGGAGCGCATCGAGCCCGTGACGACGTTCGGCCCGTTCGAGGTCAGCCCGACGGTGGTCGCGTCGACCACCATGGGCGCGGTGCCGAAGGTGTTCTCCAGCCGCAGCCGCACCTGGTCGCCGCCCTGGGTCACCCGGCTGACCTGGCGCAGCGTGCGGTTGGTGAAGGTCAGGCCCGACCGGCGCTGAATCGACTGCGCCCACGAGGTGAACCAGCCCCCGTCGTCGGCGGCCGCGCGCGTCGCGGGGGGCGCGACGGCCGGCGCGGGCGGCTCCGTGGCCGACCGGGCCGCGGTCGGGGACGCCGCGAGGCCGCCCCCGAGCAGGGCCCCGATCGTCGTCAGGGTCATGACCGCCGTGCTGCGGATCCTCATCGCGACGCCTCTCGTGCGTGGGCGGGCGCGATCGCGACTTCTGCCCTGTCGTCGATCGAATGCTGCCCGACTTGTGACGAAGACCATACTGAAGTCGGGCCGTCGTCACGTGGCAACGACACCGAAAAGGCTCAGACCTCGGTGACGACGACGTCCAGCTGCGTGCCCTTCGCGGTCGGCTCGCCGACCTCGACGTGCCAGCCGAGCTCGGTGAGCAGCGCGGCCAGGCGCGCCGGGGTGCGGGCGTCGCGGCCGTCGTCCAGCAGCGCCCGCACCAGCCGGCCCTTGGTGGCCTTGTTGAAGTGGCTGACGACCGAGCGCCGTCCGTCGCGCTCCTGCAGCACCCGCACCGTCGCGACCCGCCGCGCCAGGTCGGACGGCGGTCGCCAGAACGCGGCGTAGGTGCCCGAGCGGAGGTCGACGAGCAGGCCGCTGCCGACCGCGTCGAGCACGGCCGGGCCGAGCGCGTCGCGCCACGTCGCCGCGACCGGCCCCAGCCCGGGCAGGGTGGCGTCGCCCGAGAGCCGGTAGGCCGGGATGCGGTCGCCGGGCCGCACCAGCCCGAACAGGCTGCTGACCACCGCGACCCGGGACGCCGCCCGGCGCCGGGCCGCCGTCGGGAGCGTGGCCAGGCCGAGCGCGTCGTAGAGCACACCGCTGTAGACGGCGTCCGCGCGCGCCGTCGGCGCGTCGGCCAGGGCGGCGTTCAGCGCGACGAGGTCGGTCCGGGTGCGGGGGACGTCGAGCACCTCCGCCGCCGTCGAGGGGTCACCCGAGCACAGCTCGACCAGCGCCGCGAGCACGCGCTCGCGCGCCGGGGTCAGCGACGGCGACGACAGGCCGGCGAGGTCGAGCGGTCGCCCGCGCCGTGGCGCCGTCTTGCCCTCGCTCGGGGGGAGCAGCATGAGCACCGCGCCAGCGTAGGGAGGGTCCCCGGGTCGGGCTGCACTGGCTAGGGTCACCGGCATGACGAGCAGTCGGGTGGTCAGGGTCGGCACCGACGACGACGCCGTCGTCGCCGGCCTGCGGGCGGGCATCGAGCGGATCCAGGCCGAGCTCGACGTGACGCCGGACTTCCCCGACGAGGTCGAGCAGGCGGCCGCCCGGGCCGCCGCCTCGCCCCGGCTGCCCGACCTCGACCGCACCGACCTGCCTCTGGTCACCATCGACCCGCCGGGCGCGCGCGACCTCGACCAGGCGCTGCACCTCGAGCGCGACCCCGACCGCCCCGGCGGCTTCGTCGTCCACTACGCCATCGCCGACGTGGCGGCCTTCGTCACCCCGGGCGACCCCGTCGACCTCGAGGCGCACCGCCGCGGCCAGACCCTCTACGGCGCCGACTCCAAGGTGCCGCTGCACCCGCCGTCCCTCTCGGAGGACGCCGCCTCGCTGCTGCCCGACCAGGTGCGCCCGGCGCTGCTGTGGACGATCCGGGTCGACGAGACCGGCGAGGGCATCGACGTCGACGTCCGCCGGGCCCGGGTGCGCTCGACCGCCCAGCTCACCTACGAGCAGGCGCAGGCCCGGGTCGAGGCCGACGACGCCCCCGAGTCGCTGGTGCTGCTGCGCGAGCTCGGCGAGCTGCGGCTGGCGCGCGAGGCGGCGCGCGGCGGCATCTCGCTGCCGCTGCCCGAGCAGGAGGTCGTCGTCGACGAGCGGCCCGGCACGCCGTGGCGGCTGGAGTTCCGCTCGCAGCTGCCGGTCGAGCAGTGGAACGCGCAGGTCTCGCTGCTCACCGGCTTCGGGGCGGCCTCGCTCATGGTCTACGCCCGCGTGGGGCTGCTGCGCACCCTGCCGCCGCCCGACCCCCGCGACGTCCAGCGGCTTCACCGCACCGCCCGGGCCCTGGGCGTCGAGTGGCCGGCCGAGCTGCTCTACCCCGACTTCCTGCGCACCCTCGACCCCGCCCGGCCCGAGCACGCCGCCCTGCTGGTGGCCAGCGCCCGACTGCTGCGCGGCAGCGGCTACGTCGCCTTCGACGGCGAGGTGCCGGCCGACCCGCAGCACTCGGCGCTCGCCTCGGAGTACGCCCACGTCACCGCGCCGCTGCGTCGCCTGGCCGACCGCTACGCCGGCGAGGTGTGCGTGGCACTGTGCGCCGACGAGCCGGTGCCGGGCTGGGTGCTCGAGGCCCTGCCCGGCCTGCCGGCCGAGATGCAGCGCTCCAGCCAGCAGGCGGGCGCCTACGAGCGGGCCGTCGTCGACCTCGTCGAGGCCGGGCTGCTGGCCGGCCGCGTCGGCGAGGAGTTCGACGGCGTCGTGGCCAGCACCGACGGCGACGACGACCGCAAGGGGCGGGTGACCGTGCGCGAGGTGGGCGTCGAGGCGCCGCTGCGCTCGGACGACGGGCCGCTCCCGCTCGGCCAGGACGTGCGGGTGCGGCTCACCGAGGCCGACGTCGAGACCCGCGTCGTCCGCTTCGAAATGGCCTGACGGGCGACGCCCGTGGGGCGCCGCCCGTCAGTGGGTCGGTAGGGGAGTGCTGTTGCGTCAGTGGCGCGCGGACGTGGTGGGCTTGCGGCCCATCACCGCCTCGGCGGCGCCGATCAGCAGCACCGCGGCGATCACCGCGAGGATGAAGCCGAGCACGTTGAGCTCCCAGATGCTGCCGCTGTTGATCAGCCAGGCGATGGTGCCGCCGATCAGCGAGCCCACGATGCCGAGGCCGAGCGTCCCGACGAAGCCGAGGTGCTGGCGGCCGGGCTTGATGAGGCGAGCGAGCACACCGATGATGAGGCCGGCAACCAGGAATCCGATCATGTGATCGAGACTACGGCCGACCTGGACACCCCATCGGGTGGCGCTGACGGAGCTCTCGGTGGCCGACGGGGCGAGGCGCCTCTCAGGCGGTGCGCACGCGGGCGCGGGCGTTGCGGCGCTTCAGGGCGCGGCGCTCGTCCTCGGACAGCCCGCCCCACACGCCGTGGTCCTGCCCCGCCTCGAGCGCCCAGGCCAGGCACTGCTCGCGCACGTCGCAGCGGCGGCAGACCTGCTTGGCCTCCTCGATCTGGAGGATGGCCGGGCCGGTGTTGCCGATCGGGAAGAACAGCTCCGGGTCCTCGTCGAGGCACGCGGAACGATGGCGCCAATCCATGGCAGGTGGATCCTTGATCTCTCGTACGTGCAGGCAGGGATGCTCAGGCCTGCGGGTGCGCTTCATCGCGCGTGTGTGAACGATTTCACGAACGCTCACCCACTGTCGCAACTATCGGGGTCGGGATCAACCCTTTCGCGTGGTCTCCTGGATCACAAGCCCCTGTCTCGGTGTGTCTCCCGCCACCTGGCGGGGTCGGCGCGGCGTCAGACCGGCACCTGGAGCGCCCGTGCCGGGCCGCGTCGACGCCCCGCTCGCCCGTAGCCTCGCCTCGTGCCCGATGCCACGAGCGAGCCCGCCGAGCCCGACCGGCCCGTGGACGACGTCCGCCCGCCGGCCCTCACCGTGGCGGCGGCGCTCGTCGGGCTGCAGGGCCTCGGGTTCGTGGGCCTGGCCGCCCTGAGCGCGTCCGACACCGTCGCCGACCGGCTCGAGGTGGGGCTGTCGGTGGCGGTGTTCCTGGCCGGGTACGGCGCGGTGCTGCTCGCCGGCGCGTGGGGGCTGGCGACGCTGAGGTCGTGGTCGCGCGGCCCGGTGCTGATGACGCAGCTGGTGCAGCTGGGCCTGGCCTGGAACGTGCGCGCCGAGCCCGGCCTGGCCGTGCCGCTCGCGGTCAGTGCCGTGGTCGTGGGGGTGTGCGTGCTGCGCCCGAGCAGCCTGGAGGCGCTCGGCGTCCGGCTGGAGCGCGAGGAGACGTAGCCCGCGCCGGCCGAGAAGGGCCGGAAAAAGAAACGGACCCGCTCGAGGCATCTCCCCCCAGAGGTGCCGAGCGGGTCATCGTTCCTAGCTGCTCGTGGTGGCGAGCGATCCCCCCGGATCGTCACCCCCGGCCGAGCCGGGTGTCGAGGTGATCCCCCCGGATCGATTCGACAGAGACAATCTAGGCTCGGCGTCGCCACGATCGATCCACAGCAGATCCACGACGTGCCCAGGTTTCGGTAACAGGCCCGGCCCGGCGGCCGGCCGCCGCCGTCACTCGGGCTCGGCGGACTCCAGCGAGCTGCGCAGCTGCTCGAGCGTGCGGTTCAGCAGCCGCGAGACGTGCATCTGCGAGACGCCGATCTCGGCCGCGATCTGCGACTGCGTCATGTTCTTGAAGAACCGCAGCAGCAGGATCTTCTTCTCCCGCGGCGGCAGCTTCTCGAGCAGCGGCTTGATCGACTCGCGGATCTCGACGTGCTCGAGGCCCTCGTCGTCGATGCCGATCGCGTCGAGCATGCTCGAGCCGCCGTCGTCGGAGTCGTCGGTGGCGTCGAGGGACAGGGTCGAGTAGGCGTTGCTCGACTCCAGGCCCTCGACGATCTCCTCCACGCTGCAGCCGATGGCCTCGGCGAGCTCGCGCGGGGTGGGGGAGCGGCCGAGGGTCTGCGTCAGCTCGGCGGTGGCCGAGCCGATCTGCATGCGCAGCTCCTGCAGGCGCCGCGGCACCCGGATGGCCCAGCCCTTGTCACGGAAGTAGCGCTTGATCTCGCCGATGATGGTGGGGGTGGCGTAGGTCGAGAACTCGACGCCGCGCTCGGTGTCGAAGCGGTCGATCGACTTGATCAGGCCGATGGTGCCGACCTGGACGAGGTCCTCGAACGGCTCGCCGCGGTTGCGGAAGCGGCGCGCGCAGTGCTCGACGAGCGGCAGGTGCAGGTGCACCAGCGCGTCGCGGGCATGGGTGCGGGCGGCCTCGGAGGCGATGTCGCCGCGCAGCTCGCCGAAGAGCTCGGCGCTGCGCCGGCGGGTGATCTCGGTGCGGGTCAGGCCCTCGGTCGGCGCCTCGGCCGGCCCGTCGTCCCGTGCGGGGAGGCCGGTCATCTCAGAAGCCGGCAGCGGACGACGTCATGGTCATCTCGATGGCGAACCGTCCGTCGGCGGTCGAGATGTCGGCCTCGGAGGCCAGCGTGGTGAGCACCTGCCAGGCGAAGCTGTCGAGGTCGGGCACGGGCTGGGTCGCCGCGGCGACGCTCACCGAGACCACCATGCGGCCGGGCGCCAGATGGAAGCGGCACAGCAGGTCGCTGCCGGCGTCGGCGTGCTCGAGCACCATCGCGTTGGCCTCGCCGACCGCGATGCGCAGGTCCTCGATGTCGTCGATGGTGAAGTCGAGGCGGGCGGCCAGGCCGGCGGTGGTGGTGCGCAGCACCGACGCGTAGGCGCTGTCGGCCGGCACCCGCAGCTCGACCTCGGCGCGATCGGTCCGCTCACCGCTGGACTGCGACGTCACTGACATGGTGGTCCTTCCGCCGTGCCGCAGACGGCCGCCCTCACAGGCGCCCGCCGTCGTCGACACCGCTGCGTGCGAGGTCGGGGTCGGTACGACCGCGACCCTAACGTGCCGCCCGGCCGCGCGGGGGGTGACGCGGCGCGGACGCCGCCCTCGGACGCGCGTCGCGACCTGCGTCACGTCGTCCGGCGGGGGGCGGGGCGTTGTGCGAGGATCCCGCAGCATGTCCGGCGCCGACCCGCAGCCCCCGCCCGCGACCCACCCGCTGGCGGGCGACCCCGTCTTCGACCTGCACCTCGGCGGCAAGATGGCGGTGGCCTCGACGGTCGCGCTCGACGGCCGTGACGACCTCTCGCTGGCCTACACGCCGGGCGTCGCGCGGGTGTGCGAGGCCATCGCGGCCGACCCGTCGCTGACGCGTCACTACACGTGGGTGCCGAACACGGTGGCCGTGGTCACCGACGGAACGGCCGTGCTCGGCCTGGGCGACATCGGGCCGGCGGCCGCGATGCCGGTCATGGAGGGCAAGGCGGTGCTGTTCAAGCAGTTCGGGGGCGTGGACGCCGTGCCGATCTGCCTCGACACCACCGACACCGACGAGATCGTCGAGACCGTGGTGCGCCTCGCGCCCAGCTTCGGCGGCGTCAACCTTGAGGACATCTCGGCGCCGCGGTGCTTCGAGATCGAGGACCGGCTCAAGGCGCGGCTCGACATCCCGGTCTTCCACGACGACCAGCACGGCACCGCGGTGGTCGCGCTCGCGGCGCTCACCAACGCGATGCGGCTCACCGGCCGCACGCCGTCCACCACGCGCGTGGTGATCTCCGGCGCCGGGGCGGCCGGCGTCGCGATCGCGAAGATCCTGCTGGCGGCCGGGGTGGAGGACCTCGCCGTCACCGACCGCAAGGGCGTCGTGCACTCCGGGCGCGGCGACCTGACGCCGGTCAAGCAGGCGCTGGCGGCGGCGACGGCCGACCGCAGCGGCCGCGCGGGCTCGCTGGCCGACGTCCTCGACGGGGCCGACGCCTACCTCGGCGTCTCGGGCGGCACGACGCCCGAGGCCGACGTCGCCCGCATGGCTCCCGAGGCGATGATCTTCGCGATGGCGAACCCGACGCCCGAGGTGCACCCCGAGGTCGCGCACCGCTACGCGCGCGTGGTCGCGACCGGCCGGTCGGACTTCCCGAACCAGATCAACAACGTGCTGGCCTTCCCGGGCATCTTCCGCGGAGCCTTCGACGTGCACGCCAGTGCCATCACCGAGGGGATGAAGGTGGCCGCGGCGACGGCGCTGGCCGACATGGTCGGCGACGCGCTCGCCGAGGACTACGTCATCCCCTCGCCGTTCGACCCGCGGGTGGGGCCGGCAGTGGCGGCCGCCGTGGCCGCCGCCGCGCGGGCCGACGGGGTCGCCCGCGCCTGAGGCGCGCGGGTGTCGGGGCCGCGCCTGCGGGGGATGGTGCGGTCATGCGCCACGCCGCCCGTCGTCCGGCCGCCGCCCTCGCCCTCGCCGCCGTCCTCGCCCTCGCGGGCTGCGGCGATGGTGACGACGAGGCCGCCGACGGGCCGGTGCCGGCCTGTGGCGGCCTCACCGACGACGACGTCTCACGCCTGGTCGGCGCCGAGTCGAGGGGTGAGGAGCAGCGCACCGAGGGCGGCTCGCTGTGCAACTACCAGGGCCTCGGTCCCGACGGGCCGACCAGCCAGGTGCTCACGGTCTCGGTGCGACGCGAGGACGTGACGGTCGAGCAGCTCGCCGAGAAGGCTCCCTTCGGTTCGGTCGATCCCGACGCCGAGCTGACCACGACCGAGGTCGAGGTGCCCGGCGCCGACGAGGCGCTGATGGTGAGCCAGGTGGTGGCCGGCGTCCCGGCCGCACCGCGCCTGGTCGCGCGCGCCGACGGCCTGTCCTTCACGGCCTCGCCCGTGGCCTGGAGCCCGGACGCCGACGAGCCGCTCGCCGTCGGCGCCCTGACGGCGATGGTCACCGGCGAGCTGCCGGCCGACGTGGCCGACCCCGGGCCCCTTCCCGACGACGCCTGCTCGACCTGGACCGACGCCGTGGTCGGCCGGGTGCTCGGGACGAAGGTCGTCTCGAAGGACGAAGGAGACCGCGCCGGCCGCCTGGGCTGCGCCTATCTCGACCGCGAGGGCGAGACGGTGCTCCACGTGCAGGAGCAGCCCGGTCCGACCTACCTGACCGGCCTCGTGGTGGCGAACGCCCGGGCCGGCTCCTACGTCGAGGAGGTCCCGGTCGACGGCGAGGCAGAGGCCTGGTTCGTCGCCACCCGCGACCAGGTGTACCTCGCCACGCCGACGTCGCTGCGGACCGTGACGGTCGTCGACGATGCAGGCGACGACGTGGCGCCGGCACTGCGCGACCTGCTTGCCGTGCGCGAGCGCTGAGGGCTCAGCCGCCCACGCGGTTGGGGTCGCGCCAGGTGCGCTCGAACGGCAGCCGCCAGGCGTGCGGCGCGATGAGCTGGTGGATGGCGTTCGGCCCCCACGAGCCCTCGCTGTAGACCCGCACCGGCGGCGGGTCGTCGAGCAGCGGCTGCGACTTGGCCCACAGCGTCTCGATGCCGGCGGCCGAGGTGAACAGCGTGCGGTCGCCCTTCATGGCGTCGTGGATGAGGCGCTCGTAGGCCTCGAGCACCGAGCCCGAGCCGGTGGTGTCGACCGTGGCGAACTGCATCGACAGCTTCTCCAGCTTCATGCCCGGGCCGGGACGCTTGCCGTAGAACGACAGCGACATGCGCGACTGGTCGGCCAGGTCGAAGGTGAGGTGGTCGGGGCCCTGCGTGCCGGCGTTCGACCCCGACGGGAACATCGACAGCGGCGGCTCCTTGAAGGCGATGGAGATGATCCGCGCGCCCTCGGCGAGCTTCTTGCCGGTGCGCAGGTAGAACGGGACGCCGGCCCAGCGCCAGTTGTCGATCTCGACCTTGAGCGCCACGAACGTCTCGGTGTCGGAGTCGTCGGCGACCTTGTCCTTGCCGCGGTAGCCGTTGTACTGCCCGCGCACCACGTTGTGCGGGTCGATGGGCCGCATCGAGCGGAAGACCTTCAGCTTCTCCTCGCCGATGGGCCCGGGCGCCAGCGACGTCGGCGGCTCCATCGCCATGAACGCCAGCACCTGCATCAGGTGGGTGACGACCATGTCGCGGTAGGCGCCGGTGGTCTCGTAGAAGGCGGTGCGGCCCTCGAGGCCCAGCGTCTCGGGCACGTCGATCTGCACGTGGTCGATGAACTGGCGGTTCCAGATCGGCTCGAACAGGCCGTTGGCGAAGCGGAACGCCAGGATGTTCTGGGCGGCCTCCTTGCCCAGGAAGTGGTCGATGCGGAAGACCTGCTCCTCGTCGAAGACCGCGTGCACCTCGTCGTTGAGCGCCTTCGCGCTCGCGAGGTCGGTGCCGAAGGGCTTCTCCATCACGATGCGCGAGCGCTCCACCAGGCCGGCGGCGTCAAGCTCGTGGACGACGTCCAGCGCCGCCTTGGGCGGGACGCTCAGGTAGTGCAGCCGCCGCACGTCGGCGGGGTCGCCGAGCTCGGCCTCCATCTTCCTGACCACCTCGGCGAGGGCGTGCGGCCCCTCTGAGGTCGGCACGTAGTGCAGCCGCTCGCTGAACGGCGCCCACCGCTCGTCGGTCACCTCGCCCTTGCCGAACTCCTCGCACGCGGCCCGGGCGATGGCGTCGAAGGCCACCTCGTCGACGTCCTCGAGCGAGGTGCCGACGACCCGTGCGTCGGGCAGCAGCCCCGACTCGAAGAGCCGCAGCAGGGCGGGCAGCAGCTTGCGCTTGGCGAGGTCTCCGGTGGCGCCGAAGATGACGACGACGGTGGGGTGGTCCACGGGCACCACGCTAGCCCTCCGACATGTCGCCCGCGTGTCCTGTCACTACTGTCGGCGGCATGCTCGCCGCCTACGTCACCTCGTTCTCCTCCGACAGCCCGCTCGAGGGCCTGGAGGTGGGGGAGCGGCCCGACCCCGAGGTGCCCGACGGGTGGACGACGGTCACCGTCAAGGCGGCCTCGCTGAACCACCACGACCTCTGGTCGCTGCGCGGGGTGGGCCTCAAGGAGGAGCAGCTGCCGATGGTGCTCGGCTGCGACGCGGCCGGTGTCGACGACGAGGGCAACGAGGTCGTCGTCCACGCCGTGGTGGCCAGCCCCGGTTGGAGCGGCGACGAGACCCTCGACCCCCGGCGGTCGCTGCTCTCGGAGCGGCACCCGGGGGCGCTGGCCGAGCGGGTCGCGGTGCCGCGGCGCAACGTCGTCCCGAAGCCGTCGTCGCTGTCGTTCGAGGAGGCCGCGTGCCTGCCGACGGCGTGGCTGACCGCCTACCGGATGCTGTTCACCCGCGGCGGCCTGAAGGCCGGCGACACCGTGCTGGTGCAGGGCGCCGGCGGCGGCGTGGCCACCGCCTGCATCATGCTCGGCCGCGCGGCCGGCCTGCGCGTCATCGCCACGAGCCGCGACGAGGCCAAGCGGGCCCGCGCCCTCGAGATCGGGGCCCACGAGGTCGTCGAGTCGGGCGCGCGGCTGCCGGTGAAGGTCGACGCGGTGATGGAGACCGTCGGGCGCGCCACCTGGTCGCACTCGATCCGCGCGCTGCGACCGGGCGGGGTGCTGGTGACGTCGGGGACGACGTCCGGCCCGAAGCTCGACGACGCCGAGCTGACCCGCATCTTCTTCCTGCAGCTGAGCGTGGTCGGCTCGACGATGGGCACGCGCGACGAGCTGGCCTCGCTGGTCTCGATGCTCGACGCCACCGGCGTCCGGCCGCTGGTCGACCGCACCCTGCCGCTCGACCGGGCGCGCGACGGGTTCGCCGCGATGGCCGAGGGCGACGTGTTCGGCAAGATCGTCTTCACGCTGTGAGCGGCGGGTCCGTGCGGTGAGGCACCTGGTCACCGGCGCCGGCTCGGGCATCGGCGCGGCGCTGGCCGAGCGGCTGCACGCCCGCGGCGACGAGCTGGTGCTCGCCGCCCGCAGCGCCGCGCGCGCCGACGAGCTCGCCGCGCGGTTCCCGGGCGCGACGACGTTCGTGGCCGACCTGGCCGACCCCGCCTCGCTGCGGCTGGCCGACCTCGACGCGCTCGACTCGCTGCACCACGTCGCCGGCGTGGTCGCCCTCGCCCCGGTCGCCGAGCAGGACGACGCGCGGCTGCGCGAGCAGGTCGACGTCAACCTCGTGGCCCCCGCCGTGCTCACCCGGCTGGCGCTGCCGGCGCTGCGGCGCGCGGGTGGGCTGGTGGTCTTCGTCGGCTCGACGGCCGGGCTGACCGCCAACCCGAGCTGGTCGGCCTACGCGGCCACCAAGTTCGGGCTGCGCGGCTTCGCCGACGCGCTGCGGGCCGAGGAGGCCGCGGCCGGGCACGGCGTCCGCGTCACCAGCGTGTTCCCCGGCCGCACCGCCACGCCCATGCAGGCCAGGGTGCACGAGCAGGAGGGCAAGGACTACGACCCCACCCGCTTCGCCGACCCCGGCACCGTGGCCGAGACCGTGCTGCACGTGCTCGACCTGCCGCGCGACGCCACGATCTCCGACGTCACCGTCCGCCCCGGCCCCGGCGCCTGAGCCGCGCCGTCCGCCCCCCGCCGCCCACCGCCCACGGAGCTGTCACTCGGTGTCCGGTGCACTGCCTCGGTGGCCTACCACCGAGGTAGTGGCGTGGACACCGAGTGACAACGGTGGGGCGGCTGGGGCTGATGGGGTGCCTGAGACTCGCGGGGTCAGAGCGGGGGGCGGCGGTCGAACCAGGGGCGGGCCTGCTCGAGCTGGGCGGCGAGGCGCAGCAGCAGGCCGTCGGCCCCCAGGCGGCCGACGAGCTGGACGCCGATCGGCAGGCCGTCGGGGGTCCAGTGCAGCGGCACGCTCATCGCCGGGCGACCGGTGAGGTTGGCGAGCTGGGTGTAGGGCACCCAGCCGAGGTTCTGGGTGATCATCCGGTCGACGACCGGCAGGTGGCGCAGCAGGCCGCCGACGCGCGCGGTCAGCAGCGCCTTCTGGGCCACCTGCACCGCGGCGGGCTGCTCGAAGGCGCCGATGCGCGGGGGTGCCGTGGCCGTGGTCGGGGTGAGCAGCAGGTCGTGGGTCTCGTGGAAGACCGCCAGCCGCCGCAGGTGGGTGTGGCGGTTCTCGACCGCGCGCACGAAGTCGACCGACGCGGTGGCGCGGCCGATCGCCGCCATCAGCAGCGTGTCGGGCTCGAAGCCGCCGTCGCCGCTGCCCGAGGCCCGCTTGGCCTCCTCGACCTGGGCGGCGCAGCTGACGAACCAGGTGGTGAGGAAGTCGCGGGCGAGGGCCGCGTCGTCGAACGGCGCCTCGTCGAGGTGGACGACGTCGTGCCCGAGCCCGGCGAGCAGCTCGCCGGCGTCGTGGGCGGCGGCGACGGCCTCGGGGTCCGGCTCGGGGTTGATGGCGCTGGCCGTGCACACCGCCACGCGGAGCCGGCCCGGGTCGCGGCCGACCTGGGCGGCGAACGACTCGTCGGGCACCGCGGCCAGGTAGGGGGCGTCGTCGGTGGCGCCGATCAGCACGTCGAGCATCGCGGCCGTGTCGCGCACGCTGCGCGAGACGACGCCGTGGGTGGCCGTGCCGCCGATCGGCTCGCCGCGCTGCGGACCGCCGGGCAGCAGGCCGCGCGAGGCCTTGAGCCCGAACAGTCCGCACGCCGAGGCCGGGATGCGGATCGAGCCGCCGCCGTCGCTGGCCGCGGCGCACGGCACGATGCCGGCGGCCACCGCCGCGGCCGAGCCGCCCGACGAGCCGCCGGGGGTGCGGTCGGTGTCCCACGGGTTGCGCGCCGGCCCGAACAGCAGCGGCTCGGTGATGCCCTTGGCGCCGAACTCGGGGGTGTTGGTCTTGCCGAGCACGACCAGCCCGGCGTCGAGCCAGCGCTCGACCACCGCGGCGTTCTCGGTGGCCGGCAGCGTGCTGAGCGAGCGCGACCCGCCGCTGGTCGGGTAGCCGACCAGCTCTTGCGCGAGGTCCTTGAGCAGGAACGGGACGCCGGCGAACGGGGCGTCGTCCGCCAGCTCGGCCGACGCGCGCGCGGCCGGCGGGTCGACGTCGACGACCACGGCGTTGACCCGGTCGTTCACGGCGGCGGTGCGCGCCCGCGCCGCGGCGACCAGCTCGTCCCGCGTCACCTCGCCGGAGCGCACCAGGTCGGCCAGACCGACGGCGTCGTGGGCGGCGTACTCGTCATGGTCCACGGCGCGATCCTAGGGAGGCGTGCCCCGCCCCGCCTCGCCCGCACCAGTCGCGCCGCCGGGGGTCAGGCGGGTGGCGTCGAGCGCCACTGCAGGGCGCCGATGAGCACCATGCGCAGCTGGGTGCGGGCGGTCTCGGCGACCTGCTGGACGGCGTCCGGTCGGCCGTCGGCCTGCACGATCTGCTCGGCGGTGCCCACCATCGCGCCGACGATCAGCGCCGAGAGCACCCGGAGGTCCTCGGGCGACCAGGCCTCGGTGCCGGGCAGCCGGGCGAGGTCGGTGGCCAGCTCGTGCTGGGCCAGCTCGATCTGGTGCCGGATGGCGGCGCGCACCGCCGGGGGGCCCGCGGCCCGCTCGCGCACGATGAAGGCGAAGTGCCGCCCGCGTCGCTCGACGTGCTCGACCAGGGTGCCGACGGAGCGGTCGACGACCTCGCTGAAGGAGGGCTGGCTGCCGCTGCGCACGTCGCGCAGCATCGAGCGCAGCGAGGCGAACGACTCGTCGACGAGCTCGAGCCCGAGGGCCTCGATGGAGTCGAAGTGGCGGTAGAAGGCCGTGGGCACGATGCCGACCTCACGGGCCACCTGCCGCAGCGAGAGGGCGACCAGGCTGCTGCCGTCGCACAGCTGCAGCGCGGCGTCGAGGATGGCGCGCCGGGTGCGCTCCTTGCGCTCGACGCGGGTCTCCGTCACCGCAGCATCCTAGGCGGTGGACGTGTGTGCACCCTCACGGCCGAGGGCCCTTGACCGTCCCATGCCGGTCCTGGGACGGTTTGAGTGTACAGACGTTCACCCACTAGCCGGCATCGGAGGCACCTCGTGAGCACGCTCGCCCCGCTCGCTCCTCTCGGCCGCCGGGTGCTGCGATCGCGCGTCCTGGCCGCGTTGGCCAGCCCCCACGGCGTCGACCGCTACCTCGAGCTGGTCAACCCCATGTGGGCCGCGCAGGACGTGCGAGCCCGCGTGGTCGACGTCCGCCGCGAGAACCCGGACGCCGTCGACTCGGCCCCGGTCGCGACGCTCACCCTCGAGCCCACCTCGACCTGGCGCGGGCACCGCGCCGGCCAGTACGTGCAGGTCGGCGTCGACCTGCCCGGCTCGGCGCGGCGCCTGACCCGCTGCTTCTCGATCTCCTCGGCCGCCTCGGTGCCGGGGGAGCGCATCACGCTCACCGTGCGCGCCCACGACGAGGGCCAGGTCTCGGCGTTCCTGGTGCGCGAGGCGCGGCCGGGCCAGATCCTGCACCTGAGCCAGGCGCAGGGCGACTTCGTGCTCGACCAGAGCCCCGCGACGCCCACCAACAGCCACCTGCTCTTCATCACCGGCGGCTCCGGCATCACCCCGGCGATGTCGATGCTGCGCACGCTGCTGCGCGACGGCTACGAAGGCAGGGCCGGCCGGCGCGTCACCTTCCTGCACTACGCCCGCTCCGAGGACGACCAGATCTTCGCCGAGGAGCTGGCCGCGATCGCGGCGGGCGACAACGACGTCGACGTGCAGCTGCGCTACGGCGACCACGTCTTCTCCGAGTTCGAGCTGCGCCGCCTGGTGCCGACCTTCCGCGACCTCGACACCTGGGTGTGCGGGCCGGCCGGCCTCACCCAGCTGGTGGTGGCCGCCTACGACGGCTCGCCCCGGCTGCGCACCGAGCTCTTCAAGGCGCCGCGCCCGTCGTCCGGCACCGACGGCTCGGCCGAGGGCGAGGTCTCGTTCGCCGGCGCGGGGGGCGAGCCCGTCACCGCCGCCAACAGCGGCGCCACCCTGCTCGAGCAGGCCGAGGCGCTCGGGCTGCGCCCGGAGTTCGGCTGCCGCATGGGCATCTGCTTCTCCTGCACCTCGCGCAAGACCGAGGGCACCGTGCGCAACGTGCTCACCGGCGCCACCTCCTCGCTGCCCGAGGAGGACATCCAGATCTGCGTCAGCGCCCCCGAGGGCGACTGCGCCGTCGAGCTGCCCACCCCGCCCCACGCCTGACCCCCCGCCTGACGAAGGAGAGGACCCACCGCCATGGCTGCACAGACCATCGAGGACGTCGTCGAGCGCGCTGTCGAGTCGATCGACGAGACCGCCGTCAAGCGCCGCACCTGCGAGCTGAGCGACGAACAGCTCGAGCAGTTCGGCGCCGAGCTCGACGCCATCCGGCAGCGCGTGCTCGCCGACCTCGGCGAGAAGGACGCCTCCTACATCCGCAAGGTCGTCAAGTGGCAGCGCGGCCTGGAGATCGCCGGCCGCGCGCTGTTCTACCTGCCGCCCGCCTGGCCGCTGGCCGTCGCCGCCCTCAGCGTGTCGAAGATCCTCGACAACATGGAGATCGGCCACAACGTGATGCACGGCCAGTACGACTGGATGGGCGACCCCGGGCTGAACTCCCGCATGTACGAGTGGGACAACGTGTGCCCCAGCGACCAGTGGAAGTACAGCCACAACTACATCCACCACACCTTCACCAACGTCCTCGGCAAGGACCGCGACATCGGCTACGGCATCCTCCGCATGGACGAGGACCAGAAGTGGCACCCCTACTACCTGGGCAACCCGCTCTACGCCTTCCTGCTGATGGTCTTCTTCGAGTGGGGCGTGGCGCTGCACGACCTCGAGGTCGAGAACATCGTCAACGGCACCCGCAGGATCGAGCAGAACAAGGCCCTGCACGCCGGCATCATGCGCAAGGTCAAGCGCCAGGCGCTCAAGGACTACCTGCTCTTCCCGGCGCTCACCGGCCCGCTGTTCCCGCTCACCTTCGCCGGCAACGCCGTCGCGAACCTGGTGCGCAACGTCTGGGCGTTCAACATCATCTTCTGCGGCCACTTCCCGGCCGGCGTCGCCACCTTCAGCGAGGAGGAGTGCGAGGACGAGTCGCGCGGCCACTGGTACTACCGCCAGCTGCTCGGCTCGGCCAACATCACCGGCGGCAGGCTGTTCCACCTGATGACGGGCAACCTGTCGCACCAGATCGAGCACCACCTCTTCCCCGACCTGCCGGCGCGCCGCTACCCGGAGGTCGCCGAGGAGGTGCGCGAGATCTGCCAGCGCTACGGCCTCACCTACAACACCGGCCGCCTCGGCCAGCAGCTCGGCAGCGTGGCCCGCAAGATCTGCCGGATGGCGCTCCCGCCCCGCAAGGGTGCCGCGGGCGAGCGGGACGCCGCCCCGGCGTCCGCCACACTGGCCTCGTGACCGACGAGCCCACCGGCAGCGACCGTCTCTCCAAGGCCGAGATCAACAAGGACAGCGTCCAGGCGGCCGCGGAGGCGGCCGCCACCACGGTCGGCGAGGTCGCCACGATCGTCACCACCGCGGTCAGGGACGTCGCCCACGCGCTCGGCAACCTGGCCACCGAGATCTTCGAGATCCGCGACTCCGCCCGTCGTGCCGGCCAGGACGCCGACCCGTCGGACATGTCTGACGGGTCGGCGTCAGAGCAGGCGTGACAGCTTCGCCGGCGCGAGCAGGCGGTAGCTCTCGGTGACCAGCTCGGGCACCTCGGTCCAGTCGGTGCGCTCGTCGAGCACCAGGGCGAGCACCGTGGGCGCCCACGGCGGCTTGAGGTAGGGCCAGCCGGCCGCCTCGAGGGCGAGCAGCTCCTCGCCGTCCGCCCGGAACGTCACCACCGGGACGGCGTCGAGCCCGCCCAGGGTGGGCGAGCCGGCGTACTCCCGTGCCCGGTCGGCGGTGAGCACCAGCACGTGCGCGAACGTGCGCGTGCGCACCCGCCAGCGGACGCCGGTCCAGGCGTCCTCCTCGTAGGCCTCGGGCAGCGCGAGCGCGACCCGGCCGACCCGCGCCACCAGCGCCGGGTCGGGCTCGGGACGGCCGCGCACCACCGGACGACGTCCGCTCAGCCGAAGTCGAGCCGGAAGTCGGCCACGCGCACCGAGCCCAGCTGCCGCGCGTCGCGCAGGTAGGCGAGCGGCCCGTCGGCCGCGAGGTCCCAGCGGGCGCGGGCCGGCAGTACGCGCGCCGTGCCCCGCATCCGGGTGACGAGGTCGCCGCGGCCGGCGTCCGGGTCGGCGCCGGGCAGCGGAGGCTGGTGGGTGCGGCCCGCGAACGGCACGCGCGGCGCGAGGCGCGAGACGTCGCGGAACGAGGCCTCCGCGATCGGATGACGCGCGCGGGACGCCGTCCAGTCGGTGGTCGAGACCGGGCCGCGGTGGGCGCTGTCGAGGTCGAAGTCGCACAGGCCCTTGGGGATCGCCCACAGCTCGCGGCCGCCGGCCATCGAGGCGGGGGAGTCGACCCAGATGTCGGTGATCGTCACCGCCCTGCCCTGGGAGCGGCCGAGCGCCCGCGCCACCAGCAGCTCGGAGTAGGTCAGCACGCTGCCCTCGGCGTACTGCACGAACGCGGCGAGGTAGAGGCCGCCGGGGCGCGACCCGGCACCGGCGCCGTCGCTCACCCGGAACGCCGTCACCCACATCGACCCCACCAGCCGCCAGGGGGCGGCGGGGTGCTCGACGTCCTGCTGCGGGGCCTCGGGCCCGGCCGGCTCGGTGGTCACGCGCCCGACCCTAGGGTGACGGGGTGATCGTCGTGAACCGGTTCCGCGTGCCCGCCGGCGACGGGTCGCAGGCCGCGGCGTCGTTCCGCGCCGACCTGCAGCGGGCCCACGAGGCGCTCGCCGCGCGTCCCGGCTACCTCGCGGGCCACCTCGGCCGCAACGTCGACGACCCGGCGCTGTGGGTGCTGGTGACCACCTGGGAGCACGTCGGCGCCTACCGCCGCGCGCTGTCGGCCTACGACGTCAAGCTGCACGCCGTCCCGACCCTCTCGCGCGCCCTCGACGAGCCCAGCGCCTACGAGGCGGCCGAGCCCGGCACCGACCTCAACACCCGCGACGCCCGGTCGATACCCTGACCGCTCCCCGCGTCGGCAGCCAGCCGTCGCGCCCAGCGACCGGAGCCTCCTCGTGCCCAAGCCGCCCCCGTCCGTCGTCGACCACGTCGTCTCGCTGGCCAAGCGCCGCGGCTTCGTCTACCCGTGCGGGGAGATCTACGGCGGCACCCGCTCGGCCTGGGACTACGGCCCGCTCGGCGTCGAGCTGAAGGAGAACATCAAGCGCCAGTGGTGGCGCGCGATGGTGCAGTCGCGCGACGACGTCGTCGGCCTCGACTCCTCGGTGATCCTGCCGCGCCAGACGTGGGTGGCCAGCGGCCACGAGAAGACCTTCACCGACCCGCTCACCGAGTGCCAGTCGTGCCACAAGCGTTTCCGAGCCGACCACCTGCAGGAGGCGGCGGCGGAGAAGAAGAGCGGCGAGGACGTCGACCCCGACAGCATCGACCTGGCCACGCTGGCCTGCCCCAACTGCGGCACCCGCGGCGCCTGGACCGAGCCGCGCCAGTTCTCCGGCCTGCTCAAGACCTACCTCGGCGTCATCGAGAACGAGGAGGGGCTGCACTACCTGCGCCCCGAGACCGCGCAGGGCATCTTCCTCAACTTCGCCAACGTCGTCACCAGCCAGCGCATGAAGCCGCCGTTCGGCATCGCGCAGGTCGGCAAGAGCTTCCGCAACGAGATCACGCCCGGCAACTTCATCTTCCGCACCCGCGAGTTCGAGCAGATGGAGATGGAGTTCTTCGTCAAGCCCGGCGACGACGAGCAGTGGCACCAGTACTGGATCGACGAGCGCATGAGCTGGTACGTCGACCTCGGCGTCCCGAAGGACGACCTGCGCCTGTACGAGCACGCGCAGGAGAAGCTCAGCCACTACTCCAAGCGCACCGTCGACATCGAGTACCGCTTCGGCTTCGCCGGCTCGGAGTGGGGCGAGCTCGAGGGCATCGCCAACCGCACCGACTTCGACCTCACCACGCACTCGCAGGCCTCCGGCAAGGACCTCAGCTACTTCGACCAGGCGGGCGACGAGCGCTACACGCCCTACGTCATCGAGCCGGCCGCCGGCCTCTCGCGCAGCCTGATGACCTTCCTGTGCGCCGCCTACCAGGAGGACGAGGCCCCCAACACCAAGGGCGGCGTCGACAAGCGCACCGTGCTGCGCCTCGACCCGCGCCTCGCACCGGTCAAGGTGGCCGTGCTGCCGCTCTCGCGCAACGCCGACCTCTCGCCCAAGGCGCGCGACCTCGCCGCCACGCTGCGCCGCAGCTGGAACGTCGACTTCGACGACGCCGGCGCGATCGGCAAGCGCTATCGCCGCCAGGACGAGATCGGCACGCCCTACTGCGTGACCGTCGACTTCGACACCCTCGAGGACGACGCCGTCACGGTGCGCGAGCGCGACACGATGCGCCAGGAGCGCATCGCCATCGACCGGGTCGCGGCCTACGTGGCCGAGCGCTTCGTGGGCGCCTGAGTCCCCGGTGCCGCAGGTGAGGCTCCGCGCGGTCCCCACGGCCCTGCTGGTGGCCGCGCTGGTCGCGGGAGCCACCGGGCTCGCGGGCTGCGGCGGCGACGACGAGCCCGACAGCGCGCCCAGCGAGTCGGTCGCGGCCACCGGCGAGCCGTCCGCGACCGACTCGTCGGGCACCGACGCGGCGACGCCGGCCGCGGACGACACGGACTACCTGCCGGTGCCCGACGGCGTCCGGCTGACGCCGCCGGGCCGCGAGCTGCAGCTGCGGCGGCCCGCCGCCGTGGCCTGGCAGCCGCGCCAGGACGTCGTCGCCGTCGCGCGCGTGGAGGCCCGGCGCATCCAGCGCAGCAGCGTCGCGGCGACGCTGAAGGGCTACGACCTGGCGGGCTCGGCCGTGCGCGGGCGCACGCCCTACTTCGTGACGTTCCGGGTGACGAACCTGGGCGAGACCGATCTCGGCGGGCAGCAGCTGCCGGCCTACGTCGTGGGGTCCGACGGCCGGTTGGTCGCGCCCACCGGCATCGACCGCCGGTTCCGGCCCTGCCCGGGCTCGACGTTCCCGGAGTCCTTCGCGCCCGGTGACGAGACGACGTCCTGCCTGATCTTCCTGCTGCCCGACGACCTCGAGCCCGACGTCGTCGTCGTGCGGCCGCCCGAGGGCGTCGAGCCGCTGATGTGGCGCGGGGCCGTGACGCCCTACCGGGCGCCCGACGCCGACCGCCCCCGGCGCGGCCGCGACCGCTGACGCGGTTTGGACGTGACGCCGCCCGGCTCGACAATCGAGGGGTGAGCACGCTGACCGCGACGACGACGACCGCCGCGCCCCCGCTGCGGCTCGGGTCGCTCGAGGTCGCCACGCCGGTGGTGCTCGCGCCGATGGCCGGCATCACCAACGCCGCGTTCCGGCGGCTGTGCGCCGAGCAGGGCGCCGGCCTCTACGTGTGCGAGATGACCACCTCGCGCGGCCTGGTCGAGCGCGACGAGACCACGCTGCGCATGCTGTTCTTCGACGAGCGCGAGACCGTGCGCTCGGTGCAGCTCTACGGCACCGACCCGGTCTACGTCGCGCGGGCCACCCAGATCCTCTGCGAGGAGTACGGCGTCGCCCACGTCGACCTCAACTTCGGCTGCCCGGTGCCCAAGGTGACCCGCAAGGGCGGCGGCGGCGCGCTGCCGTGGAAGCGCACCCTGCTCGGCCAGATCCTGCGCGGGGCGGTCGCCGCGGCCGAGCCCTACGGCGTCCCGGTGACGATGAAGACCCGCAAGGGCCTCGACGACGACCACCTCACCTACCTCGACGCCGGCCGCATCGCCGAGGAGTCCGGCTGCGCGGCGATCGCGCTGCACGGCCGCACCGTCGCGCAGGCCTACAGCGGCGCCGCCGACTGGACGGCGATCGGCGCGCTCGTCGACCACGTCTCGATCCCGGTGCTCGGCAACGGCGACATCTGGGAGGCGGCCGACGCCGTCCGCATGGTCGAGCAGACCGGCGCCGCCGGCGTGGTGGTCGGGCGCGGGTGCCTGGGCCGGCCGTGGCTGTTCCGCGACCTCGCCGACGCCTTCGCCGGCGCCCCGAGCCGGGCGCTGCCCACTCTGGGCGAGGTGCGCGCGATGATGCGCCGCCACGCCGAGCTGCTGTGCCACCACCTCGGCGAGGAGCGCGGCTGCAAGGAGTTCCGCAAGCACGTCTCGTGGTACCTCAAGGGCTTCGCGGCCGGCGGCGAGCTGCGCCGCGCCCTGGCGCTGGTCGAGCGGCTCGACCAGCTCGACGCGCTGCTGGCGCAGCTGGACGACGACGAGCCGTTCCCGGTGGCCGAGCTCGGCACGCCGCGCGGTCGCCAGGGCAGCCCGCGGTCGCGGGTCGTGCTGCCCGAGGGGTGGCTCGACGACACCGACGGCACCCGGCCCGACGGCGGGCCGGTCGTGCGCGAGGACGCCGGCGAGGCCACCGGCGGGTGAGCCGTCTCATACTCCACAACTCGACTCGGAATTTGCCCGCCGCGCGACGGTCTGTGCTTCACTCGACGCTCGTGCCCGTCACCGGGGGGTCGGGCCACGTCGTCGTGGCTGCCTCCTGACCCGGTCACCGACCTGTTCGCAACTGCAAAGGAATTCAGCGCTGTGGCCCATGCTCGCCACAAGCGGGAGACCAATGCCCGCCTGCCCCGTCTGTTGAAGGGGCGTCGTCCCTCGGCGGCCGTCGTCGCCGCTCCGCTCGCCGTGATGGCGACCGCCGGAGCCGTCTCGTTCGGCGTCGCCACCACCCAGCCCGGGGCCCTGCCGTTCGCGGCCGGACCCGCCGCCGGCGAGGCCTCCGCCGTCGCCATCGACGCCGCCGGGCGGGAGCGGGTCACCGTCTCCCGCGGCGAGCGCCGCGAGCGCGCGACGTCCGACGAGGCCACGCCCGGGGCCGGCTCGACCGGCGACGACGCGACCGCCGAGACGCTGCGCACCCCGGCCAGCTCGAGCAAGCAGGCCGCGCCCACCGCGCAGCCCTCGCCGTTCGAGAAGGCCTTGCAGCCCGCCGCGGTCGAGAAGGCCATCGCCGGTGCCGACACCGAGCTGTGGACCACCGCGCCGCTCAACCTCTGGACGACCCCGGGCGACGACGCCGAGATGACCGGCGAGGTCGCCCCCGGCGAGGAGGTGCTCGTCACCGGGCGCACGCTGGGCGACCGCCAGGAGATCGTCTGGAAGGACGACCAGACCCGCTGGGTCACCGAGGGCTACCTCTCCGAGGACGAGCCGATGACGCTCGGCGGCGACTGCACCAACGGCACCTCGGTGCCGAGCGGCGTCAGCGAGAACATCAAGAAGGTGCACGCCGCGGTGTGCGCCGAGTTCCCCGACATCACCACCTACGGCACCTTCCGCAGCGACGGTGAGCACAGCCAGGGCATCGCGGTCGACATCATGGTCTCGGGCGACTACGGCTGGCAGGTCGCGGAGTTCGTGCGCAAGTACTACGCCGAGCTGGGCGTCAGCTACGTCATCTACTCGCAGAAGATCTGGTCGGTGCAGCGCTCCGGCGAGGGCTGGCGCTCGATGAGCGACCGCGGGTCGGTCACCGCCAACCACTACGACCACGTCCACGTCACGACCTACTGAGCCGCGGGCCGGTGGGCTCTCGAGCCGTCGGGCGCGGCCACTAGCCTCCGACCCGATGGACGCCGAGGACCTCTACGACGAGCACGACCGTGAGCGGCGGGTGCTCGAGCCGCCGAAGCGGGTCGAGGCGCCGGTGCGCACCGCCTTCGAGCGCGACCGGGCGCGCGTCGTCCACGCCGCGTCGTCGCGGCGGCTGGCGGCCAAGACCCAGGTCGTGGGGCCGGCGTCCGACGACTTCGTGCGCAACCGGCTGACGCACTCCCTCGAGGTGGCGCAGGTGGCGCGCGACCTGTCGCGGGCGCTCGGCAGCCAGCCCGACATCGCCGAGACGGCGGCGCTCGCGCACGACCTCGGGCACCCGCCGTTCGGGCACAACGGCGAGCGGGCGCTCGACGCGGTGAGCCAGGCGTGCGGCGGGTTCGAGGGCAACGCCCAGACCCTGCGGCTGCTGACGCGGCTCGAGGCCAAGACCTTCGCGCCGGGCCACGACGGCGCCTCGGCCGGGCTCAACCTGACCCGGGCGACGCTCGACGCGTGCGTGAAGTACCCGTGGCCGGCCGACGAGGCGCCGTCCGCGGGCGGGGTGCATGCCGACGGCTCGTCGCGGGTGGGCCGCAAGTTCGGCGTCTACGACGACGACCGGCCGGTCTTCGACTGGCTGCGGGCGCCCGGCGCCGGCCGCCGGCAGTGCCTCGAGGCGCAGGTGATGGACCTCGCCGACGACGTCGCCTACTCGGTGCACGACGTCGAGGACGGCGTCGTCGCGGGCCGGCTCGACCTCACCCGTCTCGACACGTCGGCGGTGTGGTCGACCTTGCGGTCGTGGTACCTGCCCGACGCCGACGACGCCGAGCTGGACGACGCGCTGGCCCGGCTGCGCCGCGTCGGCGGCTGGCCGAGCGAGCCCTACGCGGGCAGCCGGCGCCACCTCGCCGCGCTGAAGAACCTCACCAGCGACCTCATCGGCCGGTTCTGCGGCGACGTGCAGGCCGCCACCTTCGCCGCCGCCGACGGGCCGTTCGTGCGGTTCGCCGCCGACCTCGTCGTCCCGCGCGGCACGCTCGTCGAGATCGCGGTGCTCAAGGCGCTGGCCGCCCACTACGTGATGCAGGCCGCCGACCGCGTCGCGCTGCTCGAGCGGCAGCGCACCCTCGTCACCGAGCTGGTCGCCGTCCTGCTCGACCGCGGCCCCGACGTCCTCGACCGCCCCTTCGCCGACGACTGGCGCGCCGCCGGCGACGACGCCGCCCGGCTGCGCGTCGTGGTCGACCAGGTCGCCTCCCTCACCGACGCCAGCGCGGTCGCGCGGCACGCGGTGCTGGTGGGGTAGGTCCGTTCCCGGTCGGGTCGGGTCGGGGTGGCGGTGGGTCAGTTCCCGTCCGCGATGGTGAAACGGTCACTGGGTCACCGCTGGTCGGGGCTCGGGCGGGGTGGCGGTGAGTCAGTTCCCGTTCGTGGGGCCGG
Source organism: Nocardioides marinquilinus (assembly GCF_039543705.1). Classification (NCBI taxonomy): domain Bacteria; kingdom Bacillati; phylum Actinomycetota; class Actinomycetes; order Propionibacteriales; family Nocardioidaceae; genus Nocardioides; species Nocardioides marinquilinus. The sequence goes on along the minus strand of NZ_BAABKG010000003.1, from coordinate 656,326 downwards.
AACGGTCACTGGGTCACCGCTGGTCGGGGCGGCACCGGGGCGGCGGTGAGTCAGTTCCCGTTTGTGCTGCTGAAACGGTCACCAGGTCACCGCTGACCCGAGTCCGGCCCGGTCGGCGGTGCGTGGGCCACGCTCCTGGACGCCGTGACGGTGGCTGACGCACCGCCCATGCGGCCCAGCCCGGTCGGCGGTGCGTGGGCCACGGTTCCGGACGCCGTGACGGTGGCTGACGCACCGCCCATGCGGCCCAGCCCGGTCGGCGGTGCGTGGGCCACGGTTCCGGACGCCGCGACGGTGGCTGACGCACCGCCCACGCGGCCCAGCCCGGACCACGCCGCGACTGTGGCTGACGCACCGCCCACCCCGGCCGAGCGCCCCGCCTACCCTGAGACCCGTGCCCGACCCCCTCGTGTGGCTGCCGTTCGACCCCGCCGAGCTCGACGAGGCCGGGGGAGCGCCGGCGGGGCTGCGCTACGAGGTGGTCGACGCCACCGGGCAGGTGCCGGACTCCGTCGCCGACGTCCGGTTCTACGTACCGCCGTACTCCGTCGGGCCCGAGGTCACCGCCGCGATGGAGCGGATGACGGCGCTCGAGGTGGTGCAGACACTCACCGCCGGCGTCGACAACATCGCCCACGCGGTGCCCGACGGCGTCACGCTCTGCCGCGGCGAGGGCATCCACGACACCTCCACCGCCGAGCTCGCCCTCACGCTCACGCTGGCCGGGCTGCGCGGCGTCCCGCACGCCGTCCGTGCCGCCGACCGCCGGGAGTGGGCGCCGCAGTGGTGGCCCGCCCTGGCCGACAAGCGGGTGCTGCTGCTCGGGCACGGTGCCATCGGGCGGGCGATCGAGCGCCGGCTCGAGCCGTTCGAGGTGGACGTCGTCCGCGTGGCCCGCACGGCCCGCGGCGGTGACCGTTCGGTGCACGCCCTCGACGACCTGCCCGACCTGCTGCCCACCGCCGACGTGGTGGTGCTCGTCGTCCCGCTGACCGACGCCACGCGCGGCCTGGTCGACGCCGACTTCCTCGCCCGCATGAAGGACGGCGCCCTGCTGGTCAACGTCGCGCGCGGCGCCGTCGTGGTCACCGACGACCTCCTCGCCGTGCTGCGCACCGGCCGCGTCACCGCGGCCCTCGACGTCGTCGACCCCGAGCCGCTGCCCGCCGACCACCCGCTGTGGGAGGCGCCGGGCCTGCTGCTGACGCCGCACGTCGGCGGCGCGAGCAGCGCGATGTGGCCGCGGGCGCGGCGCGTCGTCCGGGCGCAGCTGGAGCGCTATGCACAGGGGGAGCCGCTCGCCGGTGTCGTCCCGCCGGACGGTCCGTAGGATCGGCGGGTGGCAGGCCGGTTCCGCGAGGACGACATCCAGGAGGTGCGCGACAAGGTCCGCATCGACGAGGTGATCGGCGAGCAGGTCACGCTGCGCAACGCCGGCGGCGGCAACATGAAGGGCCTGTGCCCCTTCCACGACGAGAAGTCCCCCTCGTTCAATGTCACCCCCTCCCGCGGGCTCTACCACTGCTTCGGCTGCCAGGAGAGCGGCGACGCGGTCACCTTCGTGATGAAGATCGACGGCCTGTCGTTCACCGAGGCGATCGAGCGGCTGGCCGACCGGGTCGGCGTCCAGCTGCGCAAGGTCGACGACGACGGCCAGCCCGCCCAGCGCCCCACCGGCCCGCCGCGCAGCAGGCTCGTCGAGGCCAACCGGCTCGCGCAGGAGTTCTACGCCGAGCAGCTCGCCGGTCCGGACGCCGTCGCGGGGCGGCAGTTCCTCGCCGAGCGCGGCTTCGACCGCGACTCCGCCGCCCACTTCGGCATCGGCTTCGCCCCGCGTGACGGCGGGGCGCTGCGCCAGCACCTGCGCGGCCGCGGCTTCGACGACGGCATCCTGCTGGCCGCCGGCCTGGTCAAGGCCAGCCAGACCTCGGGACGCTCGGCCTACGACACGTTCCGGGGGCGGCTGCTGTGGCCGATCCGCGACACCAGCGGCGCGGTGCTCGGCTTCGGCGCCCGCCGGCTCTTCGACGACGACCGCGTCGAGGCGAAGTACCTCAACACCGGCGAGACCGCGCTCTACAAGAAGAGCCAGGTGCTCTACGGCATCGACCTCGCCCGCGTCTCGATCGGCAAGTCGTCGCAGGCCGTCGTCGTGGAGGGCTACACCGACGTCATGGCCTGCCACCTCGCCGGCGTCACCACCGCGGTGGCCTCGTGCGGCACCGCCTTCGGCGACGAGCACACCCGGGTGCTGCGGCGCTTCCTCATGGACCACGACGAGTTCCGCGGCGAGGTGATCTTCACCTTCGACGGCGACAGCGCCGGCCAGGCGGCCGCCCTGAAGACGTTCAAGGGCGACCAGAACTTCGTGGCCCAGACCTACGTGGCCGTGCAGCCCGACGGTCTCGACCCGTGCGACCTGCGCATCAAGGAGGGCGACGTCGCCGTCCGCGACCTCATCGCGAGCCGCGAGCCGCTCTACCGCTTCGTGCTGCGCAACGTGGTCGAGAAGTACGACCTCGACCGGGCCGACGGCCGCATCGGCGCGGTGCGCGAGGCGGCCGGTCTGGTGGTCAGCAGCCGGGACGCCGCCGTCGCCCGCAGCTCGTTCGCCCGCGAGATCGCCGCGCTCACCGGCGTCGACCCGGTCGACGTGCAGACCGAGGTCGAGCGGGCCGCGCGGCGTCCGGCCGGCAGCGCGCCGGCGCCCGCCCCCGAGGCCGCGCCGCGGCCCCGGGTGCCCGACCCGCGCGACCCCCGCTTCGCCATCGAGCGCGAGACGCTCAAGCTGGTGCTGCAGCACCCCATGGCCATCGGCCGCACCACCGCCGACATCGGCGCCAACGACTTCACCCACCCCACCTACCGCGCGGTCTGGCAGCTCGTGGCCGACGCCGGGGGCACCGTGGCCGGCGCCGACGACCCCGGCTGGGCCGGGCGGCTGCGCACGGCCGCGTCGGCCACCGACCACCCCGGCCTGGTCGCCACCGTGGGCGCGCTCGCCGTCGAGCCGCTGATGAAGGAACCCGACGCCGCCTACATCTCGCACTACGTGTGGCGCCTGCTCGAGCTGACGGCGCTGCGCCGCATCGCCGAGGTCAAGGCCCGCATGCAGCGCAGCAACCCGCAGCAGACCGAGGAGTACGGCCGCATGTTCGGCGAGCTCGCCGCCCTCGAGCAGTACCGCCGCACGCTGCGCGACCGCCTGGTCGGCGACACGTGAGGCGGCCCACCCGGCGTCCGCCGCGGCCCGACCTGCCCGTCGGATCGGGGGAGCGGCTGCTCGCCTGGGCGCACACCACCGACGGCGGCGCCGTCGGCGGCACCCGCGACGCGTTCTACCTGCCCGAGCGTCTGCCGTGGGAGCAGGTCGAGGCCGCCGACTGGGACGTCGACACCACCACCCTCACCGTCACCGAGGTGGGCCGCTGGGGCGAGGTGCGGCCCCGGCACCGGCTCGAGCTCGACGACCCCGACCGGCTGCTGCAGCTGGTGCGCGAGCGGGTCACCGCCTCGGTCGTGCTGGTGCGGCACGTGCCGGTCGACGGACGCCGCGGCCTGCGCGTCGTCGCCCGCCGCGCCCCCGGCCGTCTCGACGGCCCCGACGACCTCGCGTGGGTCTACGAGTTCGACGCCGGCGTCGACCCCGACGACCCCGCCGTCCGCCTCGCCGCCGCCGAGGCCCTCGCCGCCGCGCGGGCCGAGGTCGGGCTGGGCTGAGCCGCCCGTCGTCCCGTTCGATCGAACGGTTCGACGGCTGGTCCCGGCCTGACGTACCGCTGAACCGTTCAATTGAACGGTTCGCGGGCTGGATCGGGGCCGACGGGCACACAGATCGTTCGATTGAACCGAACGGGGGCCGGGGGAGGGATCTGATTACCCACCGCCCGAGACGCCTTGCTACGGTTCACACCACAACCCGATCCCCTGTAGCTCAACTGGCAGAGCATTCGGCTGTTAACCGGAGGGTTGTTGGTTCGAGTCCAACCGGGGGAGCACGGCCGAGAGGGCCCGACCGCACTGGTCGGGCCCTCTCGCTGTCCCGGGCCGCTGCGCCGACCCGGACGCCCGACCCGCCCGCGCCCCGGGTCGGGGAGGATCCGGTCATGACCGCCGTCGACACCCTGCTCGCCGCCCTCGCCACCGGGGAGGCCGAGATCCTCGACCTCACCGCGCCGCTGTCGCCCGAGACGCCGATCCTCCAGCTGCCGCCGCCGTTCGCGAACACCATCGCGCTGTCGCTGGAGAAGGTCAGCGACTTCGACGACGACGGGCCGTTCTGGGGCTGGAACAACATCCACACCGGCGAGCACACCGGCACCCACCTCGACGCCCCCGTGCACTGGGCCTCCGGGCGCGACGGGCGGTCGGTCGACCAGATCCCGCCGAGCCGGCTGGTCGGGCCGGCCGTCGTCCTCGACTTCACCGCCGAGACCGAGGCCGACCCCGACTTCCTGCTCGAGCCCGCGCACCTCGACGCCCACGTGGCCGAGCACGGTCCGCTGCCCGCGGGCTGCTGGCTGCTGTTCCGCACCGGCTGGAGCCGGCACGGCGGCGACCCGGTCGCTTTCGCCAACGCCGACGAGAGCGGCCCGCACACGCCCGGCGTCTCGGTGGCCGGCTCGCAGTGGCTCGCCGCGTCGCCCATCACCGGCTTCGGCGTCGAGACCGTCGGCATCGACGCCGGCCAGGCCGGGGGGATGGACCCGGCGTTCCCCACCCACTACTTCCTGCTCGGCGCCGACAAGTACGGCCTGACCCAGCTGCAGAACCTCGACCGGCTGCCCGCCACCGGCGCGATGGTGATCGCCTCGCCGCTGCCGATCGTGGGCGGCACCGGCTCGCCCGCGCGCGTCCTCGCCGTCGTGCCCCGCTGAGCGGAGCGCGCGCCGTCATGAGCACGAACGTCGCCCGCCTGGTCGGCTCGGTGCTGGCCGACCTCGGCGTCGGCCACGCCTTCGGGGTCGTCGGCAGCGGCAACTTCGAGGTCACCAACGCCCTGCGCGAGCGGGGCGTGCCCTACCTCGCCGCACGCCACGAGGGCGGTGCGGCGTCGATGGCCGACGGCTACGCCCGGCTCGCCGACCGGCCCGGCGTGCTCACCGTGCACCAGGGGTGCGGGCTCACCAACGCCGTCACCGGCATCACCGAGGCGGCCAAGAGCCGCACCCCGATGATCGTGCTGGCCGCCGAGACCGCCGCCGGGGCGGTGAGCTCGAACTTCCGCATCGACCAGGCCGCGCTCGCGGCCAGCGTCGGCGCCGTCGCGGAGCGCGTGCACGGCCCCGGCACGGCGGTCGCCGACGTCACCCGCGCGTGGCGCACCGCCGTCCACGGACGCCGCACCGTGGTGCTCAACCTGCCGCTCGACGTCCAGGCCGCCGGGGTGGACGACGTCCCGACGGTCACCGCACCGCCGGCGCCGGGTCCGGTGCGGCCCGACCCGGCGGCCGTCGAGGCGCTGGCCGGGCGGATCGCGGCCTCGCGTCGTCCGGTGTTCGTGGCGGGGCGGGGCGGGCGCGGCGCCGGCCCCGAGATCGCGGCGCTCGCCGAACGCTCGGGTGCGCTGCTGGCCACCTCGGCGGTCGCCAACGGCCTGTTCCGCGGCGACCGGTTCGACCTCGGCATCTCGGGCGGCTTCTCCTCACCGCTCACCGCCGAGCTCGTCTCCGGCGCCGACCTGATCGTCGGCTTCGGCTGCGCGCTGAACATGTGGACGATGCGCCACGGCTCCCTCATCGGACCCGAGACGGTGGTGGTGCAGGTGGACGACGACCCCGCGGCCCTCGGCGCCCACCGGCCGGTGCACCTCGGCGTCCACGGCGACTGCGCCGCCACCGCCCGCGACGTACTCGCCGCGCTCGACGGACCCGACGGACCCGGCGGTGCCGCGCGCAGCGGCTACCGCACCGACGAGGTCGCCGCACGGCTCGCCGACGGCCCCTGGTGGAACCTCCACCCCACCGACGACCTGGCCGGACACGGGCGCGTCGACCCCCGCGAGCTCAGCAGGGCGCTCGACCGGCTGCTGCCCGCCGAGCGGGTCGTCGCCGTCGACTCCGGCAACTTCATGGGCTACCCCAGCGCCTACCTGCGGGTGCCCGACGAGCGCGGCTTCGTCTTCACCCAGGCCTTCCAGTCGATCGGGCTCGGCCTGCCCAGCGGCATCGGCGCCGCCCTCGCCCAGCCCGACCGGCTCGCCGTCGTCGGCACGGGTGACGGTGGGTTCCTGATGGCGGTGGCCGAGCTCGACACCGCCGTCCGGCTCGGCCGTCCGATGCTGGTGGTGGTCTACGACGACGCCGCCTACGGCGCCGAGGTGCACCACTTCACCGACGGAGCCGACCTCGGCGCGGTCACCTTCCCCGACACCGACCTCGCCGCCCTCGCCCGCGGCCACGGCGCCCTCGGCGTCACGGTGCGGTCGGTGGCCGACCTCGACCCCGTCGCCGCCTGGGCCCGCGACCCCCACGGCGTCATGGTCGTCGACGCCAAGGTCGCCGACGACGGCGGCTCGTGGTGGCTGGCCGAGGCGTTCCGGGGCCACTGACCGGGCCGGTGGTTTCGGGGCCGGCCGAGCCTCGAGACCTCGCAGGGATCAGCCCGCCCCCGCGGCCCAGGGGTCGAGGACGAGGTCGCGCAGGGCGAGCTCGGCGGCGCCGTGCAGCTGGGCCAGCGGGCCGAGGCTGCCGGGGACGACGCGGACGACCTGCCGGGGCTGGGTCAGCGCCCGGGCGGCGAGGGCGCTCTCGAGGGCGGGCTCCATGTGGCGGTGGAACTGCTGCAGGAACCCGCCGAGCACGACCACCTCGGGGTTGAGGAGGTTGACCAGGTTGCCGATGCCGAGGCCCACCCAGCGGGCCACGCCGGCCACCGCGAGGGCCGCCTGCTGGTCGCCGGAGTCGAGGCGCACGAGCAGCCGCGACAGCGCGGCGTGGCCGTGGGTGGTGTCGAGGCCCGCCGCGCGCAGCAGGGCGACCTCTCCGGCCTCGGTCTCCCAGCAGCCGCGCGACCCGCAGGTGCACGGCCGTCCGTCGGGGTCGACGAGCACGTGGCCGGCCTCGCCGGCGTAGCCGGCGGCGCCGAGCATGGGGCGGCCGTCGACGACGAGCCCGGCGCCGATGCCGACGTCACCGGAGACGAACACCATGGTCTCGGCGCCGCGTCCCGCGCCGCGGCGGTGCTCGCCCAGGGCGCCGAGGTCGGCCTCGTTCGCCACCTCGATCCGCACGGGCACCCGCAGCGCCTCGCCGAGCAGCCGGCCGAGGGGCACGTCGTCCCACCCGAGGTTCGGCGCGACGTGCACGAAGCCGTCGGAGCGGCGCACCAGTCCGGGGACGGCGACCCCCACGCCGGTGAGCCGCTCGCGGTGCGCGGCCAGGAGGGGACCGGCCATCGTGGTCACCCGGCGCACGGCCCCGGCCGCGGTCAGGGTGCCGCGCGGCAGGCCGACCCGCTCGGACGCGAGAACCGTGCCGCCCAGGCCGACGACGGCGACCGCGACCGACTCCACCGCGAGCTCGACCGCCAGCACCACGGCCCCGGGCGCGTCGACGTCGACGACCGACGACGGCCGCCCGAAGCCGGACGACTGCACGCGGCCGGTCTCGGTGACCAGCCCGAGCGCGCCGAGCTCGCCGACGAGCTCGGCGATGGTCGAGCGGGTCAGGCCGGTCGCCGCCCCGAGCCGCGAGCGCGAGGTCGGACCGTCGAGGTGGAGCCGCTCGAGCAGCACGCCGAGGTTGTGCCGCCGCACCGACGACGGGGTCGCCCCCTGGCGGCCGGAGGCCGCGACCCGGTCAGGGCTCGGCTCCCGCGTCACGCCGCGATGGTCGCAGACCGGTCGCCCGATCAGGCGTTGACGCGCGTGACGACGGTCACTACGGTCACGAGTGTTCTTTGTCCTCCTTCCCGACAAAGTCGCCCCCGTGCGACAGACTGGACGAATCTCGGATGACGCAACACCTCTCGCGGGGCCGTCGTGCCCCGCTGCTCCTCAGCGGCCTCGCCCTGGGGGCGACGTCCCTGGCGCTGACCGCCAGCACGCTCGCCCCGGTCTCGGCGGTCTCGGCCGTCCCGGCCGACCAGCAGGCCGGCGCCGTCGCGGCGGTGGCCGCCCAGCCCACCGCCGAGCCCGACGCGAAGGCCAAGCCCTACAAGGTGCTGGTGGTCGGCAAGACCCTCGGCTTCCGCCACTCCCACATCGACGAGACCACCAACGCGGTGATCGCGCTCGGTGAGGAGAACGGCTTCACCGTCGACGTGTGGGACCCGCCCACGTTCAACGCCGCAGGTCAGCCCGTCTCGCCGGGCCAGCCCGAGATCAGCCTCGAGAAGACGCCGTTCACCACGGCCAAGCGGCTCTCGCGCTACGCGACCATCATGTTCGCCTCGCCGGTCGACGGCACCAACAACCAGGACCCGGCCAAGCCGCGGACCCTCGACGACCGTGAGCTCGCCGCCCTCCAGGGCTACATCCGCGGTGGCGGCGGCTTCGTCGGCCTGCACGCCGCGACCGACGAGATGCACGCCAAGCCGTGGTTCAGCCGCCTGACCGGCGGCTCGGCGCGCTTCCGCAGCCACCCCGCCCAGCAGCAGGCCACGATGCGGGTCGAGAGCCCCGACCACCCCTCGACGCGCATGCTGCCGAAGGAGTGGTCGCGCTTCGACGAGTGGTACAACTTCACCGCCAACCCGCGCGAGGACGTCCACGTCCTGCTGACGCTCGACGAGTCGACCTACCAGCCCGGGCCCGACGCGATGGGCGCCGACCACCCAATCTCGTGGTGCCAGAACTTCGAGGGCGGCCGCTCCTGGTACGAGGGCGCCGGCCACGTCGAGGCCTCCTACACCGACCCGCTGTTCCTCGACCACCTGCTCGGTGGCATCGAGTGGACCGCCGGCGTGGTGCAGGGCGGTGGCAACTGCGTGACGTTCCCCGAGGTCCGCGAGATCGTCGACGGCCTGAAGAAGCCGCGCAACGCACCCGCGCTGACCCGGTACCTGCTGCGGGCCGAGGAGGCCGCCGACGCCGGTCGCCACGAGCGCGCCGTCGAGCTGCTCAAGACGACCCGCGACCTCGCCAAGGGCACGACGGACAAGACGCTGGTCGCCAAGGTCACCGACCTCATCGTCTGGCAGCGAGGCCTGATCAACTTCTGACCCGCGCTGCACGACCGCGTTGATCGTGCACGGCCCCCACCGAGTCAGGCCGGTGGGGGCCGTGTCGCGTCCGGGCGCGGCTGATGCGTCACCCGGGTGAGCGCGCCCGCGGGCGGCTCGGGAGCCCTGCGCCCGACGTAGCCTCGAAGGGTGCAGCGCTCGACCCGCCAGCGGGCCTACTTCGCGATGATGGGCACCTGCGTGGTGCTCATCGTGCTGGCCTGGAACGTGGTGCGGCTGTGGAGCACCACCGCCGCGGTGGTGATGACGCTCGTGGCCGCCGTCCTGCCGCCCGCCGCCGCGGTCGTGGCCAACCTCGGCTCGCTCGACCGGACGGCGCCACCCCCGCCCGACCCCGACCGCTGACGGCCGGCGCGTGCCCACCGCTGACGGCACACTCCTCGCGGGCGTCAACGGTGCTGTTCGGTTCAACTGAGCGGTCTGACGGCGCGGGCGGCCCCAGAGCTCGCCTGATCCGTTCAATCGAACGGTCCGACGGCGCGGGCGGCCTTAGAGCTCGCCTGATCTGTTCAATTGAACGGTCCGACCCGCCTGAAGGCCCCCAAGCGCGCGTGATCCGTTCAATCGAACGGAACGGACGTCACCCGCAGCCCGAGGGGGCGGCACCCACCACCCCGTGCCCCGTCGCATGCGCACGGACCACAGCCGGTCTCGACCCCACGGCGCACGGAGCGAAGGGGTGGTGCGTGTGCCGGACCCCTCGCCGGGGCCGGCAGCGGCAGCCCTCGTGACTGGCGCGAGGGGGCGGCACCCACCACCCCGGAGCGACCAGACGACTCAGTCGCCCCAGCCCATCGGGAAGACCTCGAAGGCCGCGCCGAACGCGACGCCGAGCCGCTGCCCGGTGGGGCGGGCGAAGCCCTCAAGCATCTCGCGGGGGTCGAAGTGCTCCCAGCCGAGGCCGTCGATGTAGGCGCGGTGGGCCTCGAGCGAGGCGACGCCGGCGTCGAAGGTCTCGGTGGTGTCGACGCCGTGGGTGGCCTCGGGCGAGCCGAAGGCCCACACCTCGCGCACCCCGCCCCACGGCTCGAGCCCGCCGTCGGGGCCGGCGGTGAGCTGGTCGGCGAAGACCCACCGGTTGCCGGCGTCGCGGACGGCGTCCAGCACCGCCTTGCCGACCGCGATGTGGTCGGCCTGGTTCAGGCTGCGCCCGCCCCACGTGTCGCGGAAGTTGCCGGTGACCACGACGTCGGGGCGGAACGCGCGCACCGAGCGGGCGATCGCGGCGCGCAGCGGCACGCCGTACTCGAGGACGCCGTCGGGCAGGCCCAGGAACTCGACGTGCTCGACGCCGACGATGCGCGCCGAGTCGACCTGCTCGGCCTCGCGCAGCGGGCGCGCCTGGTCGGGGTGCAGGCCGTCGATGCCGGCCTCACCGCTGGTCACCATGCAGTAGCCGACCGTCCTGCCCTGGCCGGTCCAGCGAGCGACGGCGGCCGCCGCGCCGAACTCCATGTCGTCGGGGTGGGCGACGACGCACAGCATCCGATCCCAGGTCTCGTCGAGGGGCTCGAGTCGCGGCGGAGGCTCGGGGGTGCTCATGCGACCAGCATGGCCCCACTACTGTCGCGAGCGTGACCCCGACCGCGGCCGAGCTGGACGCCGCCGACCCGCTGGCCCGCCACCGCGACCGCTTCGTCGGCAGCGAGAGCCCGCTGGTCTACCTCGACGGCAACTCGCTCGGCCGGCCGCTGCGGGTCACCGCCTCGCGCCTGGCCGCGTTCGTGGACGACGAGTGGGCCGGCCGCCTGATCCGCGGTTGGGACGAGAGCTGGTTCGACCTGCCGCTCGTGCTCGGCGACCGCATCGGCCGGGTCTGCCTCGGCGCCGCCCCCGGCCAGGTCGCCGTCGGCGACTCGACCACCGTGCTGCTCTACAAGGCGATGCGCGCCGCGGCCGCCCTGCAGGAGGGCACCGGCCGCACCGAGATCGTCATCGACCGCGACAACTTCCCGACCGACCGCTACGTCGCCGACGGCGTGGCCCGCGAGTGCGGCCTGACCCTCCGGTGGATCGAGGTCGACACCGCGGCCGGCGTGACGCCCGAGCTGCTGACCGAGGCGGTGGGGGAGCGGACGGCGCTCGTCGCGCTCAGCCACGTCGCCTACCGCTCGGCGCACCTCGCCGACGGGGCCGAGCTGACGCGCATCGCCCACGACGCCGGCGCGCTGGTGCTCTGGGACCTCTCCCACTCGGTGGGCTCGGTGCCGGTCGCCCTCGACGCGTGGGGCGCCGACCTCGCCGTCGGCTGCAGCTACAAGTACCTCAACGGCGGCCCGGGCTCCCCGGCGTTCGTCTACGTCGCGGCGCGGCTGCTCGAGGGGGAGCGGTCCGCCGTCCAGCCGATCCAGGGGTGGATGGGCGCGGCCGACCCGTTCCTGATGGGGCCCACCTACGCGCCCACCGCGGGCATCCGCCGGATGCTGTCGGGCACGCCGCCGGTGGTCGGGATGCTGGCCATGCAGGACATGCTCGACCTGATCGAGGACGTCGGCATGGACGCCGTGCGCGCCAAGTCGCGCGTGCTCACCGGGTTCGCCGTCGAGCGGGCGGCCGAGCTGCTGCCCGAGGCGGCGCTCGCCTCGCCGCGCGACCCCGACCGACGCGGCGGGCACGTGACGTTCACCCACCCCGCGATGCGCGAGGTGACCGCCGAGCTGTGGCGGCGCGACGTCATCCCCGACTACCGCGACCCCGGCGGCCTGCGGCTCGGGCTCTCGCCGCTCTCGACGTCGTTCGGCGAGGTCGAGCGGGGCCTCGAGGTCGTGCGCGAGGTGCTCGACGGGCTCAGCGGCTGAGGCGACGAGGGGCCTGCGGCGCGCGCCGGTCGACCAGCGTGGCCAGGCCGAACAGCAGCAGGAACAGCACGGTGACGCCGACGCAGCTCACGACGACCGCGCCCGCGCCGTCCTCGTCCGGGTCGAGGAACGGATAGGGGTACCAGCCGCTGGTGGCGCCGACCAGCAGCGTCACCGCCAGCCACGCCACCGGCCACGCCAGCGCCCAGGCCACGACGCGCCCGGTGACCCGCGGCCGCGGGCCGAAGGCCGCCCAGCCGACGACCGCGAGCAGCGGCACCGCCACGTGCAGCAGCTTGTCGGCCACCCAGTCGGCGCCGTCGAGGTCGAGCAGCGGGCGCAGCAGCACGACGTGCACCAGGCCGGTGACCGCGATGCCGACCACGCCGGCCAGTCGCACCACCCGCCACACCGGGCCGTCGCGGCGCGGGTCGCGGGCCAGGGCGACGGCGGCGACCGCGACGAGCACGTTGCTCTGGATGGTGAAGTAGGCGACCAGCCGAGCCAGCCGGACGCCGAGGCCGGGCTCCTCCTGCTCGTCGAGCACGCGGCCGCCCTGCAGCACCAGCACCAGCTGGAGCAGCAGGGCCGCCAGCACCACCGCGGCGGTCACGGCGTGCCAGGCGCGAGCGCGCGTCATGCCGGCCCCGCCGTCGTCCGCGTGCCCGACCCGGTCAGTTGAGCTTCGAGCGCCAGTCGTCGGGCACCCGGCCGGCCGGGCCGGGCGAGGGCTGGTCGTCGGGGTGCGCCGTGGGCGGCGCGAGGGGCGGGCCGTCGGCCATCGACTCGCTGCCGTAGTCCCAGAACCAGTCCTCGCCGGGCTCGAAGCTCTGCACGATCGGGTGGCCGGTCTCGCGGAAGTGGGCCGTGGCGTGCTGGGCGGGGGAGGAGTCGCAGCACCCGACGTGGCCGCACATCGCGCACCGGCGCAGGTGGGCCCACCAGCCGCCGACCTCGTCGCACTCGGCACAGCCGGGGCCGCTGGGCGGGACGGCCGGGTCGATGCCCGGGCGGAACTCACGCGTGGCGTCGCTCATGGGGCCAGTCTGCTGCGTGTGGCAAGCACCGGGGCGTGCCGACGGGAGGGGCCCGATCCGGTTGACTGGTCGGGTGCCCGAGCAGAACGCCCACGGCCTGCCGGTCGGCGACGTCGTCCCGGGGTGGACGCCGCGCCCCTACCCCACGCCGGTCACGCTGACCGGGCGCCACGTCGTCCTCGAGCCGCTGGACGTCGCCCACGCGCCCGACCTGCACGCCGCGCTGTGCGACGAGGCGAGCCGGCCGCTGTGGACCTACCGTCCGACCGACCCGCCCGCCGACGTGCCGGCCATGACCGCCTGGGTCGAGGCCTACCTCGCCGCCCCGGGCATGGAGACGTGGGTCGTGGTGCCGGCGGGCGGACGACCGTCGGGCCTCACCTCGTTCATGCGCATCGAGCCGGCGCACGGGCAGGTCGAGGTGGCCGGGGTGCTCTACGCCCGCCACCTGCAGCGGACGCCGGCCACCACCGAGGCCACGCACCTGCTGATGCGCTGGGCCTTCGAGACGCTCGGCTACCGCCGCTTCGAGTGGAAGTGCGACAGCCTCAACGAGCCCTCGCGCCGCGCCGCCGCGCGGCTGGGCTTCACCTACGAGGGCCGGTTCCGCCACCACATGATCACCAAGGGCCGCAACCGCGACACCGACTGGTTCTCGGTCACCGACGCCGAGTGGCCCGCCGTCCGCGCCGCCCACGAGGCCTGGCTCGACCCGGCCAACTTCGACTCCGACGGCCGCCAGCGGGCGCCGCTCCGTCCGCCCGGGGAGGGGCGGCAGGAATCACCGGTGATCCGGTGACTCCCGACGTTCTCGGCCGGTGCAACGGCCGAGAACGACAGGAGCCGGCCGAGAACGGGGCGGGGGTCGCCAGCGCCCGACTCGGCGTGGCAGGGTCGGGGGAGTGGACCAGCGGATCAGCTTCGTGACCCTGGCCGTGGCCGACCTCGAGGTCTCCCGCCGCTTCTACGTCGACGGCCTCGGCTGGCGCGCCGAGCTCGACGAGCCGGGCGAGGTGGTGATGCTCATGGCCGGCGAGCACCTCGTGCTGTCGCTGTGGGCGCGCGACCAGTTCGAGGAGGAGGTCGGCGCGATCGCCGCCCCGTCGACCGCCGCCGGCGTCCCGCCCTTCACCCTCGCCCACAACGTGCCCACCCCGGAGGACGTCGACCGGGTGCTCGCCGAGGCGGCCGCCGCCGGCGCCGAGGCGCTCGGCGAGGGCACCGAGCGCGCGTGGGGCGGCTACACCGGCTACTTCGCCGACCCCGACGGCTTCCGCTGGGAGGTCGCGTTCAACCCCGGACCGATCGGACAGAAGGTGCTGCCATGAGCGACCCGAGCGAGACCAGAGAGACCAGAGAGACCAGCGAGACCACCGACCCGAAGCAGGTGCTGCGCTACCCGCAGGTGGTCGCCGCCGGGCTCGACGACTGGCGCTACTTCCTCAACGGCCTGCACGCCCGGTTCCGCACCGGCAGCTTCACGACGGGCCTCGAGCTCGTCACCCGCATCACCGAGGCGGCCGAGGCAGCGAACCACCACCCCGACGTGATGCTCACCTACCCGCAGGTCGACGTCGACCTCTCCAGCCACGACGTCGGCGGCGTCACCAGCCGCGACCTCGCCCTGGCCCGCGAGATCTCCGCCATCGCCGCCGACCTCGGCCTCGAGGCCGCGCCGGCCGAGACCTCCCGCCTCGAGCTCGCGCTCGACGTCCCGGACGCCGAGGAGGTGCGGCCGTTCTGGGCCGCCGTCCTCGGCTACGAGTCCACCGACGACGACCCCGAGGTGCGCGACCCCGGTGGCCGCAACAACACGCTGTGGTTCCAGACCGCGCCCGAGGCGACCGGCGAGCAGCCGCAGCGCTTCCACCTCGACATCGTCGTCGCCCGCGAGGCCGCCGAGCCGCGGGTGCGGGCGGCGGTCGAGGCCGGCGGCCGGCTCGTCACCGACGAGTACGCGCCGGCGTTCTGGGTGCTCGCCGACGCCCACGGCAACCAGGTCTGCGTGTGCACCGCCGACGGCCGGGAGCCGGGCCAAGCGCGGTGGGCCGGCGCGTGACGGCGCGTGACGGCGCGTGACGGTGAGGTGAACGACGGGCCCCGTGCATGACGGTGGGATGACCGAGCCGTGAGACCGCCGTACCGGATCGTGGGACGACGGGCTACGGTGTCGGCGTGCACCACCTTCTCGTACTCACCTGACGCGCCGGCTGCCCCGCCGACGCGTCGCCCCTCGTTGCCGAGCAACCGAGGGGCTTCTTCATGAGTGGGCCCACCCGTCAGCACGAGCACGAGACAGGGGCACCCGGATCCAGCAGGTCCGGAGTCGCCGGAGAAGAGGAAGCGCGATGAGCGAGCAGATCACCGGAGCCCAGAGCCTGGTCCGGTCGCTGGAGGCGGCCGGCGCCGAGAACATCTTCGGCATCCCGGGCGGCACGATCCTGCCGTCCTACGACCCGCTGATGGACTCCAGCATCCGTCACATCCTGGTGCGCCACGAGCAGGGCGCGGGCCACGCGGCCCAGGGCTACGCGGCCGCCACCGGCAAGGTCGGGGTGTGCATGGCGACGTCCGGGCCGGGCGCCACGAACCTCGTGACGCCGCTCGCCGACGCCCACATGGACTCCGTGCCGCTGGTGGCCGTCACCGGCCAGGTCTCGGCCGCGATGATCGGCACCGACGCCTTCCAGGAGGCCGACATCCGCGGCATCACGATGCCGATCACCAAGCACAACTACCTGATCACCGACCCGCTCGACATCCCGCGCACCATCGCCGAGGCCTTCCACATCGCCTCGACGGGTCGCCCCGGCCCGGTGCTGGTCGACATCGCGAAGTCGGCGCAGCAGGCGATGACGACCTTCGAGTGGCCCACCGAGCTGCACCTGCCCGGCTACCGGCCCGTCACCCGCCCGCACGCCAAGCAGATCCGCGAGGCCACCCGGCTGCTGCTCGAGTCGCGCCGTCCGGTGCTCTACGTCGGCGGCGGCGTCATCCGGGCCCGCGCCTCGCGCGAGCTGCTGGCGGTGGCCGAGCTGACCGGCATCCCCGTCGTCACCACGCTGATGGCCCGCGGCGCGTTCCCCGACAGCCACGTGCAGCACCTCGGCATGCCCGGCATGCACGGCACGGTGGCGGCGGTCGCGGCGCTGCAGAAGAGCGACCTGATCGTCAGCCTCGGCGCCCGCTTCGACGACCGCGTCACCGGCAACCTCGACTCCTTCGCGCCCGGCGCGAAGATCATCCACGCCGACATCGACCCCGCCGAGATCGGCAAGAACCGCCACGCCGACGTCCCGATCGTGGGCGACGTCCGCGAGGTGCTGCTCGACCTCGCCGCCGCGCTGCAGACCGAGTCGGACGCCGGCCACACCGGTGACTACGAGGGCTGGGTCGCGCAGCTCTCGGCGCTGCGGGCGCGCTACCCGCTCGGCTACGACAAGCCCGAGGGCAGCCTGGCCCCGCAGTACGTCATCGAGCGGCTCGGCGCCATCGCCGGCCCCGACGCCGTCTACACCTCCGGCGTCGGCCAGCACCAGATGTGGGCCGCGCACTTCGTGGGCTACGAGAAGCCGAACTCGTGGATCAACTCCGGCGGCCTCGGCACGATGGGGTACGCCGTCCCCGCCGCGATGGGCGCCAAGGTCGGCGTGCCCGACAAGACGGTGTGGGCCATCGACGGCGACGGCTGCTTCCAGATGACCAACCAAGAGCTCGCCACCTGCGCGATCAACGACATCCCGATCAAGGTCGCGATCATCAACAACGAGTCGCTCGGCATGGTGCGGCAGTGGCAGACGCTGTTCTACAACGAGCGCTACTCCAACACCGACCTGCACTCCAAGCGGATCCCCGACTTCGTCAAGCTCGCCGACGCCTACGGCTGCGTGGGCCTGTCGTGCGAGACCCCGGACGCCGTCGACGCGACCATCGAGAAGGCCATGGAGATCAACGACGTGCCCGTCGTGGTCGACTTCCGCGTGCACCGTGACGCGATGGTGTGGCCGATGGTCGCCGCCGGCACCAGCAACGACGACATCAAGTACGCGCGCGACCTCGCCCCCGACTTCGAGGTCGAGGACGACTGGGAGGTCCGCCCCTCATGAGCACCCACACCCTGAGCGTCCTGGTCGAGAACAAGCCCGGCGTCCTGGCCCGCATCGCGAGCCTGTTCAGCCGCCGCGGCTTCAACATCGACTCGCTGGCTGTCGGCCCCACCGAGCACGCCGAGATCTCGCGGATGACGATCGTGGTCAACGTCGCCGAGTCGCCGCTCGAGCAGGTCACCAAGCAGCTCAACAAGCTGGTCGAGGTCATCAAGATCGTCGAGCTCGACCCCGACGCGTCGGTCAACCGCGAGCTGGTGCTGGCCAAGATCGCCGCCACCGGTGAGACCCGCGGCCAGGTGCTGGACGTCGTCCAGGCGTTCCGCGCGAAGGTCATCGACGTCGCCCCCGACGCGGTCACCGTGCAGCTGGTCGGCAACACCTCGAAGATCGCCGACTTCCTCACCATGCTCGAGCCCTACGGCGTGCGCGAGCTCGTGCAGTCGGGCCAGGTGGCCATCGGCCGCGGCTCGCGCTCGATCTCCGAGCGCAGCCTGCGCCCGGTCACCGTGCCGGTGCCGCCGGTCAGCGCCTGACCCCACCCGTTCCCGATCCCGAACCCCGAACCCGAACCAGAAGGAGCCCCACCCGTGGCCGAGATGTTCTACGACGACGACGCCGACCTGTCCCTGATCCAGGGCAAGAACGTGGCCGTCATCGGCTACGGCAGCCAGGGTCACGCCCACGCGCTGTCGCTGCGCGACTCGGGCGTCGACGTCCGCATCGGTCTGCAGCCCGGCTCGAAGAGCCGCGCCAAGGCCGAGGCCGAGGGCCTGCGGGTCGTGACGCCGGCGCAGGCCGCCGAGGAGTCCGACCTCATCGTCATCCTCGCCCCCGACCAGCACCAGCGGAAGCTGTACGCCGAGGAGATCGAGCCGCAGCTCGCCGAGGGCGACACCCTCGTCTTCGGCCACGGCTTCAACATCCGCTTCGGCTACATCACCCCGCCCGAGGGCGTCGACGTGTTCATGGTCGCCCCCAAGGGCCCGGGCCACCTCGTGCGCCGCGAGTACGTCGACGGCCGCGGCGTGCCGGTGCTCGTCGCCGTCGAGAAGGACGCCTCCGGCGACGCCTGGCCGCTCGCGCTGAGCTACGCCAAGGCGATCGGCGGCCTGCGTGCCGGCGGCATCAAGACCACGTTCACCGAGGAGACCGAGACCGACCTGTTCGGCGAGCAGGCCGTGCTCTGCGGCGGCGCCTCGCAGCTGGTGCAGTACGGCTTCGAGGTGCTCACCGAGGCCGGCTACCAGCCCGAGGTCGCCTACTTCGAGTGCCTGCACGAGCTCAAGCTGATCGTCGACCTCATGTACGAGGGCGGTATCGCCAAGCAGCGCTGGTCGGTCTCCGACACCGCCGAGTACGGCGACTACGTCTCCGGCCCGCGCGTGATCACCCCGCAGGTGAAGGCCAACATGGTCGAGGTGCTCGAGGACATCAAGAACGGCACCTTCGCCCAGCGCTTCATCGACGACCAGGACGCCGGCAGCCCGGAGTTCACCAGGTTCCGCGAGGAGTCCGAGAAGCACCCCATCGAGACCACCGGCCGCGAGCTGCGCAAGCTGATGGCCTGGGTCAAGAGCCACGACTCCGACTACGTCGAGGGCACCTCCGCCCGCTGAGCCCCGAGTCACCCCGGCACCGTCCACGCGCACGTTCGCGTGGACGGTGCCTGGTCTCGAGGCTCGGCCGTGGCCGGCCTCGCGCCTCGGACACCGTGGACGGCGACTCCGGTGGTTGAGCAGCGAGGTACGAGCGTCGTCGAAGCCACCGGCCCTCCACGGGGACGTTCGCGTGGTCGGTGCGGGTCGCGACGACGGCCTCGCGCAGGCGCTCGGCCTGCTCGACCACCGGCAGCCGACCAGATCACACCGGGTCAGGGTAGGCATGCCTAACCTGAGGGCGTACGCTCGTCGCTCGTGCTCAGCAACTTCCTCATCGGACTGCGCGAGGGGCTCGAGGCGGCGCTCGTCGTCAGCATCCTCGTCGCCTACCTCGTCAAGTCCGACCGGCGCGACCAGCTGAAGTGGATCTGGCTCGGCGTCGGCCTCGCACTGCTCGTCTCGGCCGGCTTCACCGTCGGACTCGGCCTGCAGTCCCGCAAGCTCGACTTCCGGTCCCAAGAGCTGCTGGGCGGCGTCCTGTCGCTGGTGGCCGTGGTCTTCGTGACCTGGATGGTCTTCTGGATGGCGGGCGCGGCCCGCTCCATCGCCGGTGAGCTGCGCGGTCGCCTGGACGCCGCCGCCGAGAGCCGGCTCGGCGTGCTGCTGATCGGCTTCCTCGCCGTCGGCCGCGAGGGCATGGAGACCGGGGCGATCCTCTGGGCCAAGACCCAGACCGCCACCGGCCGCGACAAGCCCGAGGGCGCCGTCCTGTCCTCGACGCCGCTCGTCGGCGCGGTGCTGGGCATCCTCGCCGCCGTCGTCATCGGCTACCTCATCTACCGCGGCGCGCTGCAGATCAACCTCAGCCGGTTCTTCACCTGGACCGGCGCCGCGCTCATCGTGGTGGCCGCCGGCGTGCTGTCGTACGGCGTCCACGACCTGCAGGAGATCGACGTCCTGCCGGGTCTCGGCACCACGCTGTTCGACATCTCCGGCACCGTCGACGTGAACTCCTGGTACGGCTCGCTGCTCGCCGGGATGTTCAACTTCACGCCCGCCCCGACGGTCCTCGAGGCCGTCGTCTGGCTGGCCTACCTCGTGCCCGTGATGACCCTGTTCCTCCTGGCCGTGCGGCGTCGCTCGGCCGCGCCCCGTCCCACCGCCAGCACCGCCAGCACCGACCCCGCCCCGGCCCCGGCCGAGCCGCAGAAGGAGCCCACCGCGTGAACCGCACCACCACCCGCGCCCGCCGCGCCGGCCTGGCCGCCGCCGCCTCGCTCGGACTGGTCGCCGGCCTGTCGGCCTGCGGCACCGAGAGCACCGCCCAGGCCGAGGGCGGGCGCGCCCTCACCGTCACCTCCAGCGACGACGCCTGCGACGTCTCGGGCGCCGAGGCGCCCGAGGGCACGCTCACCTTCGAGGTGAGCAACGCCGGCAGCGAAGTCACCGAGTTCTACCTGCTCGGCGACGACGGCCTGCGGGTGCTCGGCGAGGTCGAGAACATCGGCGAGGGCGATAGCAGCACGCTCACCGTCAAGGCGCCCGCGGGCACCTACTACACCTCCTGCCGCCCCGGCATGAAGGGCGACGGCATCCGCAACGCGTTCACCGTCACCGCGTCCGACGAGGGCAAGGAGCAGCTCGCCGAGGGCACCGACGACCAGAAGGTGCAGGAGGCGCTGGCCGCCTACAAGCTCTACGTGCGCGACCAGTCGGCCCAGCTGCTCGAGCAGACCACCCGCTTCGTCGAGCTCTACGAGGCCGGCGACCAGGACGACGAGGCCCGCGCGCTCTACCCCGTGGCCCGCCAGCACTGGGAGCGCATCGAGACCGTGGCCGAGTCGTTCGGTGACCTCGACCCGCTCATGGACGCCCGCGAGGCCGACGTCGTCGCCGGCGAGGAGTGGACCGGCTGGCACCGCATCGAGAAGGACCTCTGGCCCGCGCGCGCCGAGAAGTACCGGGCCCTGACCCCGCAGGAGCGCGTCACCTACGGCGACGACCTGCTCGCGAACACCAAGAAGCTCGACCAGAAGATCCAGGGCCTCGACTACACCGTGGTCGACCTCGGCAACGGCTCGCGCGGCCTGCTCGAGGAGGTCGCCAGCGGCAAGGTCACCGGCGAGGAGGAGTACTGGTCGCGCACCGACCTGTGGGACTTCCAGGCCAACGTGGACGGCGCCCGCGTCGCCTTCGAGAACCTGCAGCCGGTGCTCGCCGAGAAGGACCCCGAGCTCGCCCAGACCCTCACCACCCGCTTCGACGAGCTGCAGGCGCTGCTCGACACCCACCGCTCCGGCGACGGCTTCGTGACCTACGACCAGCTGTCGAAGGACGAGGTGGGCGCGCTCGTCGACGCCGTCAACGCGCTCTCCGAGCCGCTGTCGCGCCTGACCGCCACGGTGGCCTGAGCCTGCGATGAACCAGCCATGACCCAGCCCCGTCTCTCGCGCCGCGGCCTGCTCGGCGGCAGCGTCGCGGCCGCCGGTGCGGCCGGCGCCTTCGCCGCCGGTCGCGCCACGGCGAGCGAGCCGGACGAGGCCGCGCGGGCGGCGTCCTACGCCTTCCGCGGCGAGCACCAGGCGGGCATCGTCACGCCCGCGCAGGACCGGCTGCACTTCGCCGCCTTCGACGTCACCACCGACGACCGCGACGAGCTGGTGGCGCTGCTGCGCGACTGGACCGAGGCCGCCGACCGGATGACGCAGGGCGGGTCGGCCGGCGAGGTCGGCCCGGTCGAGGGCGACCCGCTGCTGCCGCCCGACGACACGGGCGAGGCGATCGGGCTGCCGCCGTCCGGGCTGACCATCACCTTCGGGTTCGGCCCGTCGCTGTTCGACGACCGCTTCGGCCTCGCCGACCGCCGTCCGGGCGTGCTGCGGCGGCTGCCGCACTTCCCGGCCGACGCGCTCGACCCGGCCACCAGCGACGGCGACCTGTGCGTGCAGGCGTGCGCCGACGACCCGCAGGTCGCCGTCCACGCGGTGCGCAACCTGGCGCGCATCGCCTTCGGTCGCGCGTCGGTGCGCTGGTCGCAGCTCGGGTTCGGGCGCACCTCGTCGACCAGCACCAGCCAGTCGACGCCGCGCAACCTGTTCGGCTTCAAGGACGGCACGGAGAACGTCAAGGCCGAGGACGGCGCCGCGCTCGCCGACCACGTGTGGGTCGGCGCGGACGACGACCCCGCGGCCGGGTGGCTCGCCGGCGGCAGCTACCTCGTCGCCCGCCGCATCGCGATGCGCATCGAGACCTGGGACCGCCAGCCGCTGGCCGACCAGGAGGCGTTCGTCGGCCGCGCCAAGGGCAGCGGGGCGCCGCTGACCGGCACCGACGAGCACGACGCCCCCGACTTCAACGCCGCCACCGGCACCGTCACCACCATCGCGCCCGACGCGCACGTGCGCGTGGTGCACCCCGACGCCCACGGCGGCGTGCGGATGCTGCGCCGCGGCTACAACTTCGTCGACGGCAGCAACGCGCTCGGCGGTCTCGACGCCGGGTTGTTCTTCCTCGCCTTCGTGCGCGATCCCGACACCCACTTCGTGCCGGTGCAGATGGCGATGGCCCGCAGCGACGCGCTCATGGAGTACCTGCAGACCACCGGCTCGGCGCTGTTCGCCGTCCCGCCGGGGGTGGGCGAGGGCGAGCACGTCGGCCAGGCGCTGTTCGCCTGAGAGGTCAGGCCTCCACGACCAGGACGGCGTCCGGTGGCGGGGTGCGGCGACGGGCGATCGGCCCGAGGTCGGCCCGCAGGAGGTGGCTCGCCTCGGCGTGCGCGCGCCCCGACCGGACGACGGCCCACGTGGCGTCGTCGGCACCGTCGGCGCCGTCGGCGCCGTCGTCCACCCGCAGCGTGGCGCCGGCGTCGAGACGCCGCAGCAGCGCCGGGCTCGGCGCCACCGCCAGCCGGCCGTCGGCGAGCCGCACCGCCTCGGCCTCCTCGCGGAGGTCGCCCGCGGCCAGCGTCGTCTGCACCCCAGAACCTTCGCACGCCGGGGCGCGACCTTGGTCGCGATCGTCGTCGACCGACGGCCGATGCGCCCGCCGTCCCCGCCCGGCACCGTCGGTGGCATGGCTGAGGACAAAGGCGTCGACGGACTCCAGGGACTCGCGGCCTTCGTCGGCCTCACCGCCGGCGTCGTCCCGCTCGCGAAGGTCCTGCTCGGCGGGGGCCCCGGGTTCTGGCTCGCGTGGTTCCCCGGCACCGACAGCCCGCCGGGGGAGTGGCTGGTGCCCGCGGTGGTCGTCGTGGTGGCGGTGACCGTCGTGATGGTGCTCGAGCGGGCCAAGACGCCGCGCTGACCGGTCGCACTGCCTGGTGCTGCGGCCGGTCGGAGGCGACTGCCTCACCGTTGCGTCGACCTTCCCGCCCCTAGACGGGCGGGAGAGTGGGATTGACGGTGAGGTAGCCGCGGTGAGCCGGCCGCGGACCGCGAGTCCGCTCGGCGTCCACCCGCGTGTGGTCCCGCCCGCGGCGGCCGTGGGGCCCGCGGGCGACTGCCTCACCGTGAGGTGCACTGACCCGCCCGTGCACGGGCGGGTCAGTGGAGCCGACGGTGAGGTAGCCGAGTGGAACGGCCGCGGACCACCACCCCGGCCGTCGTCACCCGAGCTCGAGCACCCGGTCGACGCCGACGTCGTCGAGGAAGCCGGGGTCGTGGCTGACCACCAGCAGCGCGCCGCGGTAGGCGGCGAGCGCCGAGACCAGGGCGTCGTAGGCGGCGAAGTCGAGGTTGTTGGTGGGCTCGTCGAGCAGCAGCAGCTGCGGCGCCGGGTCGGCCAGCAGGACGGCGGCCAGCGTGGCCCGCAGCCGCTCGCCGCCCGACAGCGCCCCCGCGGCGACGTCGGCCCGGGCGCCGCGGAACAGGAACCGCGCCAGCATCGCCCGCACCTCGGTGCGATCGCGCCCGGGCGCCGCCGCGGCCACGTTCTCGTAGACCGACCGGGCGTCGTCCAGCACGTCGAGCCGCTGCGGCAGCAGGCCCGCCGGCACCCGCAGCGACACTTCACCGGCCGCCGGCGCGAGGCGCCCGGCCACCGTGTGCAGCAGCGTGGTCTTGCCCGCCCCGTTCGGCCCGACGACCGCGATGCGGTCGGGTCCGTGCACGTCGAGGGCGCCGTCGTCCACCTCGGCGCCGGTGCGCAGCACCAGCCCCGACGTCGTCAGCACCACCCGCCCGCGCGGCACCTCGGTGGCCGGCAGGTCGACCCGGACCACCCGGTCGTCGCGCAGCCGGGCCTCGGCGTCGTCGAGGCGCTCGCGGGCGGCGTCGAGCCGGTCGTCGTGCAGGCGCCGGTACTTCGCGGCGTGCTTCTCGGAGCGGTTCTTCCAGAAGTCCTGCGCGCCCTTGCCCATGTTGGACGTCGCCGCGTTGCGCGCCCCCTGCCGCTTGCGCTGCGCGAGCAGGCGCTCGGCCTCCTGCCGGTCGGCGCGCTGGCGGCGCACGTCGGAGCGCGCGGCGGTGACGGCCCGCTCGGCCGCCTCCTGCTCGGCCTCGACCTGCTCGACGTAGGCCGAGTAGCCGCCGCCGTACCAGCGCACCGCGCCGTCGTGCAGGTCGCCGACGCGGTCGACCCGCTCGAGCAGCTCGCGGTCGTGGCTGACCACGAGCAGCGCGCCGCCCCAGGCGTCGACGACGTCGTACAGACGCGCCCGCGCGGCGGCGTCGAGGTTGTTGGTGGGCTCGTCGAGCAGCAGGACCTCGGGCCGGGCCAGCAGCAGCCGGGCCAGCCCGAGCTGCACGACCTCGCCGCCCGACAGCTCGCCGAGCCGTCGTCCGAGCGTGCCGTCGGGCAGGCCGAGACGGGCGAGGGTCGCGGTGGCGCGCTCCTCGACGTCCCAGTCGTCGCCGACGGCGTCGTAGTGCGCCGGGTCGACCGAGCCGGCCTCGACGGCCCGCAGCGCGTCGAGGGTGGCGGCCACGCCGAGGAAGTCGGCGACGTCGCGGCCGGCGTCGAGGGTGAGGTCCTGCGGCAGGTAGCCGACCTCGCCGGCCACCGACACGACGCCGGACGACGGCGCGAGCTCGCCGGCGACGAGCCGCAGCACGGTCGACTTGCCGGCGCCGTTGGCGCCGACCAGCGCGGAGCGACCGGGCGGCACGAGCAGGTCGAGGCCGCGGAGGGCGGGGGTGCCGTCAGGCCAGGCGAAGGAGACGCCCGTGAGCGAGACGACGGGCGCGGACGTGGGACGGGTCGTGGGCATGCGGAAGCTCCCTGTCGGGATCGAGGTCGGTGAGGGCAACCTCAGAGCTTCAAGACACACGCCGTTCGCCGGGGACGGGACACCGGCGACGCTACCCGCCGTCCGCGCCCCCGGGCGACCGCTTTTCCACCGGACGCCGCGGGGTAGCGTGCGCCGCACCCGTGCACAGCGTCGTGCGCCCCGCCCGTCCGTCGTCCACCCCCACCGCGAGGAAGCCGACCGTGACCCGTGTGAGCCGTCAGACCCGCGACGTCGTGCTGATCGCCGAGCCGCTCAGCCCCGCCACCGTCGAGGCGCTCGGACCCGACTTCGACGTGCGTCACTGCGACGGCGCCGACCGCGTCGCGCTGCTCGAGGCCATCGCCGACGCGGACGCCGTCCTGGTGCGCTCGGCGACCCGCATCGACGGCGAGGCGCTCGCCGCGGCCCGGCGGCTCAAGGTGGTGGCCCGCGCCGGCGTCGGGCTCGACAACGTCGACGTCCGCGCGGCGACCGCGGCGGGCGTGATGGTGGTCAACGCCCCGACGTCGAACATCGTCTCGGCGGCCGAGCTCGCGGTCGCGCTCATGCTTGCCGCCGCCCGCCACGTCTCGCCGGCCCACGCCGCGCTGCGGCGGGGGGAGTGGTCGCGCTCGCGCTACACCGGCGTCGAGCTGTACGAGAAGACCGTCGGCATCGTGGGGCTCGGCCGCATCGGCGTCCTGGTGGCCCAGCGGCTGGCCGCGTTCGGCATGAGCGTCATCGCCTACGACCCCTACGTGCAGGCCGGTCGTGCCGCGCAGGTCGGGGTGCGGCTGGTCGACCTCGACACGCTGCTCGCCGAGAGCGACTTCATGAGCGTGCACCTGCCCAAGACCCCCGAGACCGTCGGGCTGATCGGCGCCGCGCAGCTCGCCGTCGTCAAGCCCGGGCTGGTGCTGGTCAACGCCGCGCGGGGCGGCATCGTCGACGAGCCGGCGCTCTTCGACGCGCTCGAGTCCGGCCGGGTCGCCGCCGCCGGCCTCGACGTCTTCGCCGTCGAGCCGTGCACCGACAGCCCGCTGTTCGACCTCGAGAACGTCGTCGCCACGCCCCACCTCGGCGCCTCCACCGAGGAGGCGCAGGAGAAGGCGGGCGTCGCCGTCGCCCGCTCGGTGCGGCTCGCGCTGGCCGGCGAGCTGGTGCCCGACGCGGTCAACGTGCAGGGCGGCCTCATCGCCGAGGACGTGCGCCCCGGCATCCCGCTCACCGAGCGCCTCGGCCGGGTCTTCACCGGCGTCGCCGGCGAGCTCGCCCAGCAGATCGACGTCGAGGTGCGCGGCGAGATCACCGAGCACGACGTCTCGGTGCTGCAGCTGGCCGCCCTCAAGGGCGTCTTCACCGACGTCGTCGAGGACGCCGTCACCTACGTCAACGCGCCGCTGCTCGCCGCCGAGCGCGGCACCGCCGTCCGGCTGGTCGTCGAGGCCGACAGCCCCGACCACCGCAACCTGATCACCATCCGCGGCACCCTGGCCGACGGCTCGCAGGTCTCGGTGAGCGGCACCCTGGTCGGCATCGCACAGCGCGAGCGCATCGTGGCCGTCAACGACTACGACATCGACCTCGAGCCCACCGACCACCTCGCGTTCGTCAGCTACCACGACCGCCCCGGCATGGTCGGCACCGTCGGCCGCATCCTCGGCGAGGCCGGCGTCAACATCGCCGGCATGCAGGTCTCCCGCAACGCCAAGGGCGGCCAGGCCCTCGTCGCGCTCTCGGTCGACTCCGCCATCGCCCCCGAGGTCCTCCAGGACATCGAGACCGCCATGGACGCCGCCTCCGCCCGCGCCGTCGACCTGAGCTGAGGGACCCCGACCCGAGGGTGGCCCGCCGCACGGACCCTGAGCCTGTCGAAGGGCCCCGGACGCAACCACCGACCCGCCACACGCAGGCTCCGGACCGAGCGCCAGCGAGACCGACCGCAGCGACGCAGGGTCAGCCCGCACGGACGGCGCGATCTCCTGGGCGCGACGACGGCAGTGCTGGGCAGCACGGCCGGTCATGCCCGTTCGCGGCGCGCGACCTGGTGAGTGACGAGCACGGAGGGCGCAGCGACGGAGGAGCGAGCCCTCCGTGCGCAGGAGCGAACCGGGTCGCGTGAAGGCGCCGCGAACACGCGCCGAAGCGACGAAGGAGCGGAGGTGCAATCAAGCAGCGGGTCAGGCGACCATGACCCGGCGCGGGGGGCGGGGGGTGGTGGGGGTGCGGTGGCCGACGGCGTCCCAGGCCTCGGCGAGGCGGGTGACGGCGAGCTCGAGCTCGTCGGCGGGGTGGGTCCAGGGCACCCGCAGGTAGCGGTCGAGGCCGCCTTCGACGGCGAACGCGGGGCCGGGGGCGACGATGAGGCCGCGGCGCTCGGCCTCCTCGGCGACGGCGGTGCCCGAGCCGTGCGACGGCAGCTCGCACCACGCCGCCAGTCCGCCACCCGGACGTCGCACCCGCCACTCGGGCAGCCGTTCGGCGAGCGCGGTGAGCAGGGCGTCGCGCTGGACGGCGAGCCGCTCGCGGTGGCGGCCGACGACGTCATCCGCGTCGTGCAGCAGCCGGGTCAGCACCAGCTGCTCCATCACCGGGGCGCCGAGGTCGAGGCCCAGGCGGGCGCGGGTGAGGCGCTCCATACCGCCGCGGGGCGCGCGGATCCAGCCGAGCCGCAGCCCGCCCCAGAACGCCTTGCTCGCGCTGCCGAGGCTGATGGTGCGGTCGTCGAAGGCGGCGAACGGCCGCGGCATGACCTGTCCGTCGAGCGCCAGCGCCTGGTGCGACTCGTCGACCACCGCCACCGTGCCCGACCGCCGCAGCCGCCGGGCGTAGGCCGCGCGCTCGTCGTCGCTCATCAGCAGCCCGGTGGGGTTCTGGAAGTCGGGGATCAGGTACGAGAGCACCGGCCGCACCTCGCGCAGCGCGCGGTCGACGGCGTCGAGGTCCCAGCCGGCGGGGTCGACCGGGACGCCGGCCAGTCGCGCCCCGCTGTGCCGGATCGCCTGCGTGGCGTTGGGGTAGACCGGCGACTCGACGAGCACGCGGTCACCGGGGCCGGTGTGGGCCTGGGCGACGATGGCGGCGGCGGTGAGCGCGCCCGGCGTCACCATGACCTGACCCGGGTCGGTGGGCAGGCCGCGGGCCTCGTAGGTCGCCGCGATGGCCTCCTGAAGCCGCGGCAGCCCGGCCGGGAAGTAGCCGTGGCCGCCGAGGTGCGCGGGCAGCTCGGCGGCGGCCTCGGCGAAGGCGGCGGCCACGCCCGGGGGAGCCGACGACGCCGCGCAGTTGAGGTCGATGGCGTCGCCGTCGCCGGGCCGGGGGAGCAGCGCGCGGTCGTGGGCGCGGCGTCGCCCGCCCGGCACCCTCGTGAACGTGCCGGCACCCTGGCGGGCCACGGCGTAGCCGGTCTCGCGCAGCACCGCGTAGGCGCGGGTGACCGTGGTGCGCGAGACCCCGAGCGCCTCGGTGAGCTCACGCTCGCTGGGCAGCCGGACGTCGAGCCCGACGCGGCCGTCGCCGACCAGCTCGGTGAGCCGGTCGGCGAGGACGGCGTAGGCGGGCCGGCCCCCACGGCGTCCGGGTTCGAGCGTGCCGACCAGCACGGCGACGCGGGCGGCGGAGACGGTGCGCTGCATGCAGACCAGTGTTCCACGATTGGCTATGCCGGAGGAGGCCAATCTGGCGCAGGCTGGGTGGCGTGACGCTGCTCGACCCGCCCCGCTCGCCGGGCCTGACCGACCTCGGTCCGCTCGCCCAGCTGCGGGCGGGCCGGCTGCCCGAGCGGCTGGTGCGGCTGATGGTCGGGCTGGTGCTCTACGGCGCCTCGCTGGCGCTCATGGTGCGCGCCGACCTCGGCCTGGCGCCGTGGGACGTGCTGCACTCCGGCCTCGTCCACCACGTGCCGCTCACCCTCGGCCAGGCCGTGGTGGTGATGAGCTTCGTCGTCCTGCTGCTGTGGCTGCCGCTGCGCGAGAAGCCGGGCCTGGCGACGGTGGCCAACGCCCTCGTCGTCGGGTTTGCGGCCGACGGCACGCTGTGGCTGCTCGACCGTCCCGACCCCCTCGCCGCGCGGATCGCGCTGATGGTCGGCGGCATCGTGCTGTGCGCGCTCGCCACCGCGCTCTACATCGGGGCGCAGCTCGGCCGCGGCCCGCGCGACGGCCTGATGACCGGGCTCGCCCGGCGCACCGGGCTCTCGATCCGGCTGGTGCGCACCGGCATCGAGGTGGCCGTCGTCCTGCTCGGCCTGCTGCTCGGCGGCGTCGCCGGGCTCGGCACGGTGCTGTTCGCGCTGGCGATCGGCCCGCTGACCCAGCTCGCCATGCCGTGGCTCGTGGTGGACGTCGGCCGGCGGCCCCCGACCGAGCCCGAGTAGTTCGGCCAAACCCCGGCGGACGACGTCCTCGGCTTCCTACCGTGAGCCCGTGCGCCTCACGCCCCTCACGCCCTTCGTGCCCCTCGTTCTCGCCTTCCCCCTGCTGAGCGGAGCGCCCGCCTCGGCCGCCGACCCGGTGGTGGTCGCCAACCGCGCACCGGTGGGCTCGCTCGCCACGGGCGCGCCGGTCGACGACCTCGACGTCGACGCCGCGGGGCGCCTCTACGTGCTCGACGGCGACCGGGTGAAGGTCTACGCGAGCAGTGCGCGGGGGAGCGCGACGCCGCTGCGCACCGTCGACCTCAGCCGCGACCTGCCCGTCGGCCAGACCGGGCTGCTGCTGGCCGCCGCCGACGACGGGGTGGTCACGGTGCTCGGGGGCGAGTCGTTCGACGCGATCTACGACGGTGTCCAGGACGAGACGGTCGTGGTCGTGCGTACCGACGGGGCCACGACGTCGTTCACGACCGAGCAGCTCGGCCTCGAGCAGCCGAACGCCATGGCTGCGGTCGGCGACGAGGTGGCGGTGGTCGACAACAACACCAACGGCATCGACGTCTTCGACCTCCGCGGCGGTCTCACCACGCCCGTGCGCAGCCTTCCCGGCGGCGGACGCACCGGCTTGGTGCAGCCCACGGTGGTCGACGCCGACGAGCTCGGCCGGCTGGTCGTCGGCGGCTACCAGGTCGACGGCGACGGGCCGAGGCCCTGGGTGGCGGTGTTCGCCCCCGGCGCCGACGGCGACGTGGCCCCGCGGCGCTACCTCACCGGGCCGCGGACGCGTCTGATCGACTACCCGACCGGGGTGGCGACCGACCGGGCCGGCAACGTGTGGGTCGGCAGCTACGGGGAGGGCGGCACCAACGTGGCCCGCTTCGCCCCGGGCACCACCGGCGACGTCGCCCCCGCCGCGGTGCTGGCCGGCCCGCGCACCGGACTGGGCGCGTTCGCCGCGACCGTCGACGTGCTGCCCGACGGCCGTCTGGCGACGGTCGCCTACGAGCCGTCGTCCGAGACCGCGCCGCCCGCGCCGGCCAGCCGGGTCCTCGTGCACCGGCCGCTCGGTCCGTACGCCGTGCCGGCCCGACCGGGCCGGGTGACGGTCGGCGGCCAGCGCTCCGCCGCGACCCGCACGATCCGGTGGACCGCGGCCGGCACGAACCCCGACACCCCCGTGCGCGGCCAGCGGGTCGTCGTCCGCTGCGGTGGCGTCGAGCGCCTGCGCAAGGACGTCGGCCCCGGCGCCCGGTCGCTGACCTGGCGCGCCGGGTCGGTACGGCGGGCCACCTGCTCGGCGGCAGTCGTCGCCCGCAACGTCTACGGCCAGGGCGCCGCGCGCTCGGTCACGTTCCGGGTGGAGCGCTGATGGGCTGGCGTGAGCTGGCCAAGCAGGCCACGACGTGGGCGGAGGCCAGGCGCACCGAGCTGGTCACCACCGACCGCACCACCCGCGAGGACGCCGAGGTGCGCGCCGAGGACGCCGAGCGGGCCGCCCGCGAGGAGGCCGCCACCTCGGCGTTCGAGCGCGTGCTGCCGACCTCGCTGGCCGACCGGGTCACCGCCGCGCGGCCCGAGAACGTGGAGGCCCGGCGCGCGGCGGCCGAGGCGGCCGACGAGCAGCGGCGCCGCGAGCGGCTGGCCGACCTCGCGGCGGCCGGCGAGACCGCCGAGCTGCGGCTTGGCCTCACCGGCGGCGAGGAGGCCTCGGTCGTGCTGACGCTGCCCTGCGAGGCCGAGGAGGACCACGACGACCCGGCCCTGCCGTGGCTGCGGGTGCGGGTCGAGGCGCCCGACCCGGTGCCGGTCGGCAGCACCGCGCTGACCACGCTCGCGCTCGCCGTCCCGGGCTACACCGGCTGGGGCCGCTACGACCTCGCCGAGCAGCACCGACGCGGCGAGGTCGGCGAGATCGGCTGGTGGGAGCCCTTCGACCTGCACCTCGCGCCGCGCCCCGAGGAGGGCGAGGACACCTGGTACGTCGACCTCGGCGCCACTCCGCCGCCCGTCGTCGAGGTGCACGAGCGCTCGGTCGACTTCGACCTGCCGATGGCCTCGGCGCTGGGGTCGCTGCGCGCGACCGGCTCGGTCGCCTGGTAGCCCGGCCGGCTCGGGCCGAGGGTTCTCGGCTTCTCCTCCCGCTTCTCGGGCGTTGCATCGCCCCAGAACGTCGGGGACACCCGGTGAACCGGGTATCCCTGACGCCCCCGCCCACCACTCCTCCCGAACCGCGGACAGGGCGCGCGGACGCCCACTCCCGCGGTGCCGACGGGCGGGGCGCCCACGGGTTGTCGGTGGCCGCGCCTAGGGTCGGGGACGTGACGAGCCGATGAGCAAGAACGACCAGCTGCGCGCCCTGCGCGAGGCCAAGTACGCCCGCGACCAGGCCTCGGGCGGCGCGACGGCGCCCGGACGACGTGCCGCGACCCGGGCGCAGCCACCGGTCGCCCCGCCCACCGCCCGGCCCGCCCGGCCCGCCCCGGCAGCGACGCCGGCGTCCGCGTCGGGCGCCGTCGACGAGCCGGCCGCCGAGGCCGCCACCGACGCGCTGTGCGGTCACCGCAACATGGGCGGCCGCACGTGCACCCGCGAGGCCGGCCACACCGCCAAGAGCCACCGCTACTCGTGAGCGCCGTGGCGCGGTGCTGACGTGTGCTGACGCGGTGCTGACGTGGTGTGACGTGGTGGTGACGGCCCGCGACGACGCGCGACGCAGGCGCGCCCAGGTGACAGACTGCGCGCCATGACCGCTGGGACCCCCGAGCAGCCGTCCACCGCAGGTGCCGAGGCCGCCGTCCAGCCGCTGGCACCGCCCGACCCCGTGCTCACCCTGGTCGCCCCCGCCCCGCCCGCCGCCGTCGCCGAGACCGCGGCGCCGAAGATGGCGCCGCAGGTCACCGAGACGGCGCGGCCCGAGCTCGACGCCAAGGTCGACGGCTTCCTCGCCGCGCTGACGAGCACGCAGGCCGGCAGCCCCGAGTTCGCGGCCCAGGCCGAGAACGTGCGCACGATGGGCGACGCCGACATCCGGCAGGCCGCCGAGACGTCCAACCGGATGCTCGAGCGGCCGGTGCGGGCGCTGCGCGAGGGCGGCATCGCCCAGGGCTCCTCGGTCGGCAAGACGCTGCTCGAGCTGCGCCGCACCGTCGAGGACCTCGACCCCAGCCAGGCCACCGGCGCCCGCCGCTGGCTCGACATCCTGCCGTTCGGCGACAAGATCACCGACTATTTCCGCAAGTACCAGTCGGCGCAGAGCCAGCTCAACGGCATCCTGCACAGCCTGCGCAACGGCCAGGACGAGCTGCAGCGCGACAACGTCGCCCTCAACCTCGAGAAGACCAACCTCTGGGCGGTCATGGGGCGGCTCAACCAGTACGTCTACGTCGCCGAGCGGCTCGACGCCAAGCTGGCCGCGCGCATCGCCGAGCTCGAGCTGACCGACCCGGACGCCGCCCGCGCGCTCAGCCAGGACGTGCTGTTCTACGTGCGGCAGAAGCACCAGGACCTGCTCACCCAGCTCGCCGTCTCGATCCAGAGCTACCTGGCCATGGACGTCGTCATCAAGAACAACGTCGAGCTCATCAAGGGCGTCGACCGCGCCACCACCACCACCGTCTCGGCGCTGCGCACCGCCGTCATCGTGGCGCAGGCGCTGGGCAACCAGAAGCTGGTGCTCGACCAGATCACCGCGCTCAACAGCACGACGTCCGGGATGATCCAGCGCACGTCCGAGATGCTGCGCGACAACTCCGCCGCCATCCAGGAGCAGGCCGCCTCGTCGACCATCGGCATCGAGCAGCTGCAGGCCGCCTTCGCCAACATCTACGCCACGATGGACTCCATCGACGACTTCAAGGTCAAGGCGCTCGACAGCATGTCGACCACGATCGGCGTCCTCGAGAACGAGGTGCTCAAGTCGCGCTCCTACCTCGAGCGGGTGCAGCGCCACGACACCCGCAACGCCGCCGGCACGCTCGACCTGTCGAACCAGCCGCTCGGCTGAGCCGGGACCGACGGGGTGGGGCTGAGGTCGTGGCTGCGGCGACGGCGCGGGGACGCCGACGGCGACCGCGCCCCGGTGCCCGCACCGCCCACCGAGGCCGACGTGCGCGACTCGCTCAACCGGGTCAACGCGATGCTCACCGAGGCCAACGCGCCCCCGGTGGTGACGGCGCGGGTGGTGCGCATCGCGCGCTCGATCAACGACACGCTGCCGCGGCTGCGCAACCTCGGCCTCGGCTCGCAGGAGGGCTACTCGGTCGTGGCCACCGCCACCACCTACCTGCCCGAGGCGGTCACGGCCTACCTGCGGCTGCCGCGCGACTGGGCCGACACCCGCCCGATCGACGGCTACAAGACCTCGCTGATGGTGCTGGTCGAGCAGCTCGAGCTGCTCGGCTCGACGATGGACAAGATCGCCGACGCCGCCAACCGGGCCGACGCGCAGGCCCTGATCGCCCACGGGATGTTCCTCGAGGCGAAGTTCGGGCACGGTGCCGACGGTGGGCCGCAGCTCACCCTGGGCACCCCGTGAGGACCACGCGATGACGACCGCCGCGCTGACCACCGCGCTCGACGCGCTGACGCGCGCCGCCGAGGACGCCGGCGTCGACGGCTCGGTCGCCCGGCTCGAGGGGGAGGCCCTCGCGGCCACGGTCGCCGAGCGCTCCCTCGGCGCGGCCGCGGCGTGGTGCGCGGCCACCGGCCGCCCGGCCACCGCCACCGAGTCGTTCTTCCTCGCCGCCAAGCGCGGCAACGTCTTCCGCGCCGCCCCGACCCCCGTGCTGGCCGCGCTCACCGGCCCCGGCCGCGCGTCCTACGCCACCGCCCTGCGCGAGGTCGCGCTGGCCGCCGCGCTGCTCGGGACGCCGTCCGCGAGCGCCCAGGACAACGCGATGCGGGTGGCGGGGGCGCAGCTCGTGGACTCGGGTCAGGGCCCTTCGACCCTTCGACAGGCTCAGGACGGCGCAGGCTCAGGGTCCGTGGAGTCGGGTCAGGGCCCTTCGACAAGCTCAGGGTCCGTGGTCGGCCTCCCGACGGAGGTGACGGACGCTGAGCCTGTCGAAGCGCGCCAGCCTGAGGAGCCCGAGAAGACCGTCAAGGAGCTGCTGGCCGAGCTCGATGCGCTGATCGGGCTGCGCGCGGTCAAGGACGAGGTGCACCGGCAGGCCGCCGTCCTGCGGGTCGAGAAGCTGCGGTCCGAGGCCGGGCTCAAGGGCGCGACCATCACCCGCCACCTCGTCTTCAACGGCAACCCCGGCACCGGCAAGACCACCGTGGCCCGGCTCGTGGCCGGCATCTACCGCGCGCTCGGGCTGCTCAGCCGGGGGCAGCTGGTCGAGGTCGACCGCTCCGAGCTGGTCGCGGGCTACCTCGGCCAGACCGCCGAGAAGACGTCCACGGTCGTCGAGTCGGCGGTCGGCGGCGTCCTGTTCGTCGACGAGGCCTACTCGCTGGCCGGCGACCAGTACGGCCGCGAGGCCATCGACACGCTGGTCAAGGAGATGGAGGACCGCCGCGACGACCTCGTCGTCATCGTCGCCGGCTACCCCGTGCCCATGGCGCACTTCATCGCCGAGAACCCCGGCCTCGAGAGCCGGTTCCGCACGATGCTCGACTTCGTCGACTACACCGACGACGAGCTGGTCGCGATCTTCGCGAGCATGGTCGGCGCCGCCGACTACGACGCCGGGGACGACGTGCTCGACCGGCTGCGGGCGCTGCTCGGCGGGGTCGAGCGCGGGCCCTCGTTCGGCAACGCCCGCCACGTGCGCAACCTGCTCGAGGCCGCCATCGGACGCCAGGCCTGGCGGCTGCGCGACGTCGAGGCACCGACCGTGACACAGTTGCGCTCCCTCGAGCCCGACGACCTCGACCCCGTGCCCCCCACCGTCGACATCCAGCCCGACCCAGAGCCTGACCCAGAGCCCGACCCAGAGCCCGACTCAGAGCCCGACCCCGTGCCCGACCCCGTGCCCGCGCAGGAGGCCACCTCGTGACGCAGACCGCGCCGCAGCCGGCGCCGCCCGCCTCGCCGCCGGGCAAGCGGCGCGCCACCACCCCGGCCCGCACCTCCTCGTCCGGCGCGGCCGCCGACGACGGCCGCGACCTCACCGAGGACGTCCCGCGGCTGCTCGGCCGGCTGCAGGGCGCCGCCGTCGCCGTCTGCCTCGCCTTCGCCGTGGTCGCCGTGGTGGTGCAGGTGCTGTCGTGGCAGGCCAACGGCCGTGCCGCCGACAACACCGAGCAGGTCGTGCGGGTGCAGCAGATCCAGTCGCTGCTGCTGCGCGCCGACGCCGTGGCCACCAACTCCTACCTCTCCGGCGGCCTCGAGCCGGCCGACGCGCGCGCCGAGTACGACCAGGCCGTCGACGACGTGCTGCGGCTGATCGCCGACGCCGCCGAGGCGCAGCCCGCCGACCGCGAGGCGCTGGCCGACCTCAACGCCACCGTCTCGCAGTACACGACCTCGGTGGCCCAGGCCCGCGAGCTGAACCGCCAGGACAAGACGATCGGCATCGCCTACGTCAACGACGCCGGCCGCACGTTGCGTGGCACGGCGCAGCCGATCGTCGCGGCGCTCGTCGACGCGAACACCGACCGCGCCGAGGGCGAGCTCGACGGCCAGCACCCGTGGTGGCTGCTCGGCGTCGGCGTGATCGCCCTGTTCGCGCTTCACCTGCTCAACCGTGCGCTTGCCCGGCGCTTCCACCGTCGGGTCAACCTCGGGCTCGCCGCGGCCGCCGTCGCGATCGGCTTCCTCACCCTCGTCACCACCGCGCACGCCCTGATCGAGTCGATCGGCAACGGCGAGACCCGCGACGGTGCCTACCGCACCGCCATCGACGAGGCCACCGCCCGCACCGCCGCCAACGACGCCAAGGCCAACGAGAGCCGCGGACTGATCAACCGCGGCGCCGGCACGACGGTCTACGAGCCGCTCTGGGACGCCCAGGCCGAGATGGTCGACGAGCTGGCCACCCCCGAGACCCTCGGGCTGTGGCAGCAGTACGTCGCCGCCCACGACGCCGTGCGCGAGCGCGACGACCGCGGGGAGTGGGCGGCCGCGGTGCAGCTGGCCGTCGACCGTCAGGACGGCTCGGCCACCGCGCTGCTCGACGCCTTCGACGCGCAGGCCGCCGACGTCGTCGCGGCCGAGGGCGCCGAGGCCGCCGACGGGTTCCGTGGCGGCGGCACGATCTCGGTGGTCCTCATCGTGCTCACCGCGCTCGGCGGTCTGGGCGCGGCCGGTGCCGCCGCCCGGGGCATCGACCAGCGACGCAAGGAATACGCGTGAACCGCCGTCTCGCCGCAAGCGCTGCCGCCCTCGTCGTCCTGCTCGCCGGGTGCGGCGGCTACGACCCCACGGTCGTGCCCGAGCCGGCGGCGTCGTCCGCGGCCCCCGCCGACCCGCCCGACTGCGAGAACGACGGCAGCCAGCTGCGCTCCTTCGAGCCGACGGGCGACGTCACCCAGCTGCCGGGCGTCGAGGCGATCCGCAAGCGTGGCCGGCTGGTGGCCGGGGTGGCGGCCGACGTCTTCCTGCTCTCCTCGCGCGACCCGCAGAACCCGCAGCGGCTGCAGGGCTTCGACATCGACATGGTCAACGCCATCGCCGCCAAGATCTTCGGCACCTCGCAGGACAAGGTCACCTTCCGCGTCATCACCGCCGCCGAGCGCATCCCGCTGCTGCAGAGCGGCGAGATCGACATCGTCGCCCGCAACATGACCATCACGTGCGACCGCTGGGAACAGATCGCCTTCTCGCAGGTCTACTTCGACGCCGGCCAGGGCGTGCTCACCGGTGTCGGCTCGGGCATCGACTCCGTCGCGGACCTCGCCGGACGCCGGGTCTGCGCCTCCGCGGGGACCACCAGCATCGCCAACATCCAAGAGATCGCCCCCGAGGCGATCCCGGTCTCGGCGCCCGACAACTCCACCTGCATGGTCCGGTTCCAGAACGGCGAGGCCGACGCCGTCACGGGCGACGACACCGTGCTCGCCGGCCTGGCCGCCCAGGATCCCTACTCGAGGGTCCTGCCGATCGACCCGCTGAGCGACGAGCCCTACGGCATCGGCGTCAGTGCCGAGAACCGCGACCTCGTCGAGCTGGTCAACCGCACGCTGGAGGACCTGCGCCGCGACGGAGGCTGGGAGGAGTCCTACGACCGCTGGTTCGCCGAGGTGCTCGGACCGGCCACCCAGCCGGAGCCGGTCTACGGCCGGTGACCACCACCGACGCGCCCACCACCGCGGCGCCCACCGCGCCGGGGTCGCTCGGGCACGCGCCCGAGCCGGCCGAGCTGCAGCGCTACCTCGCCGAGCTCGACGTCTGGCTGCGCGCCCGGCGCAGCGAGCTCGACGAGCTGGACGACGCCGCCCTCGCCGCCGGGCGGGGCGCCGAGGTCGCCGCCGACATGGCGCTGGCGCTCTCGCTGTGGAACGGCGTCGAGGAGCGCCACCGCCGGCTGTGGACGGTCTGGGACGGCGGCCGCGTGCTCGCCCAGGACCGCGAGCAGATGGCCTCGCTCATCTGGACCCGCCTCGACGGCTCGGGCACCTCGCTGCCCGAGACCTGCCGCCTGTGCGACGCCCTCACCGGGCAGCTGCGCACCCGACTCGCCCTGACGCCGGGCGCCGACGCCGCGGCCGCCCGCATCCGCCGCCTGCGGGCCCAGCTCGAGCGCATCCGCGACCAGGTCGGCCTCGAGCCCGCCACCGGCCGCGACGCCGCGGTCGACCGGCTCGCCGCCCTGATGGCCCGCGCCAACGACATCGCCGACCGGGCCGGACGCGGCGCCGACGTCGACGGGCTGCTCGCCCCCGTCGAGCAGGACGCCGCCGTCTTCGAGCGCGACCTCATCGTCGGCAACCAGCGGCGCCGCGACGCCCGCGAGCAGGTGGCGCAGGCGCACCGCCTGCGCGCCGAGCTCGAGCAGCGCGAGGCCGAGCTGACCACGCTCGCCTCCACCTGCGTCGCCACCGTCGAGCCGGCCCCGCGCTACGCCGTCCCGGACGTCGACGCCCTCGGCCCCGTGCCCGAGACCGACCCCGCCGCCGTCGGCCCCTACCTCGAGCGGCTCGCCCGCGTCGGGCAGGCGCTCGGGCACGCCCGCGAGCGCTACGCCGCCGCCCTGGCCGAGCACGCCGACCTCGGCGCGCTGCTCGACGCCTGGGTGGTCAAGGCCGGTGCCGTCGGGCTCGCCGCCCACCCCGACCTCGCGGCGTCCGAGCGGCTCGCGCGCGACGTGCTCGCGCGGCGTCCGGCCCCGATGCCGGTGTGCCGCCAGCTCGTCGCCACTTACCAGACCTGGCTCCAGACCCACCAGACCACCGGGAGGACGCCGTGACCTGCACCCAGCCCGGCTGCGCCGGCACCATCGCCGACGGCTACTGCGACACCTGCGGCATGGCGCCCAGCCCGGCCGCCGCCTCCGCCGCGCCGGCGGGCGTGGGCGACGCGCCGACGTCCAAGCGCACCGCCGGTCCGGCCGCCCCTGTCGCCGCCGCGCGTGCCGCCGCCCCCAATGGCACGCCGTGCGGCCAGCCCGGCTGCGGCGGCACGGCGGCCGACGGCTACTGCGACACCTGCGGCATGGCCGTCACCACCGGTGCCGCGGCCGGGCCGGGGCCGGCCGGTCAGTCCGAGCCCATCGGCGGGGGGACGCCGTCGACCGCCATCTCGACGTCGTCGTCGTCCGCGCGGGTGCAGTCGGCCCGCTTCGGCTCGGCCCGCGTCGGCGGCGAGTCGGTGGCCACCCGCCGCCAGCGCGAGGGGTCGCAGCGGCTGCGCGCCGCCCGCCTCGGCGCCGGCCTGACCAGCGTGCCGCCGGCGCCGCCGGTCGACCCGGCCGGCGCGATCAACCCGCACCCCGAGGTGCCCGAGGACAAGCGGGTCTGCTCCAAGTGCGGCACCCACATCGGCCGCTCGCGCGACGGCCGACCCGGACGCACCGAGGGGTTCTGCCCGCAGTGCGGCCAGCCGTTCTCGTTCACCCCCAAGCTGCAGCCCGGCGACCTCGTGGCCGGCCAGTACGAGGTGGCCGGCGCCATCGCCCACGGCGGTCTGGGCTGGATCTACCTGGCCCGCGACCGCAACGTCAGCAACCGGTGGGTGGTGCTCAAGGGCCTGCTCAACTCCGGTGACCCCGACGCGCTCGCCGCCGCCATCGCCGAGCAGCAGTTCCTCGCCCAGGTCGAGCACCCGCTGATCGTCGAGATCTACAACTTCGTGACCCACGAGGGCGCGGGCTACATCGTCATGGAGTACGTCGGCGGCCAGTCGCTCAAGCAGATCCTCAAGGCCCGCATGAAGGCCAACGGCGGCGCCTACGACCCGCTGCCGGTCGACCAGGCGCTGGCCTTCGTGCTCGAGGTGCTGCCGGCCTTCTCCTACCTGCACGACCTCGGGCTGGCCTACTGCGACTTCAAGCCCGACAACATGATCCAGGTCGGCGACTCGCTCAAGCTGATCGACCTCGGCGGTGTGCGCCGCATGGACGACCAGGAGTCGGCCATCTACGGCACGCTCGGCTACCAGGCGCCCGAGGTCGCCGAGGTCGGCACGTCGGTCGCCTCCGACCTCTACACGATCGGGCGCACCATCGTGGTGCTCTGCATGGAGTTCCGCGGCTACCAGGGCACCTACCTGCACTCGCTGCCGCCGCCCGACGCCACCCCGCTGTTCGCCGAGAACGACTCGCTCTACTGGCTGGTCGCCAAGTGCTGCGCGCCCGACCCGAGCGACCGCTTCGCCTCGGCCGACGAGCTGCGCACCCAGCTGCTCGGCGTGCTGCGCGAGACCGTCGCCCGCCGCTCCACCGGCACCTCGCTCACCTCGGCCGCCTCGCCGCTGTTCGAGGCGCCCACCACCTCGCGCGGCGTCCTGGAGTGGTCGCAGCTGCCGCAGCTGCGCGTCGACGCCGGCGACCCCCAGGTGGGCTGGCTCGGCGGCGTCGGCACCACCGACCCGGCCGAGCGGCTCGCCGTCCTCACCGACCAGGCGCCCGAGCAGTCGCCCGAGGTGCGGCTCGCCCGCGCCCGCGCCGCCCTCGAGCTGGACGACGCCGAGCGCGCCGGCGACGTCGCGGCCGAGATGCTGCGCGACGACCCGTGGGAGTGGCGCGCGCTGTGGGTCGAGGGCCTGGCCGCGATGGCGCGCGACGACTGGGAGGAGGCCAAGGCCGCCTTCAACGCCGTCTACCAGCAGGTGCCCGGCGAGCTGGCCCCCAAGCTGGCGCTCGCCGTGGCCTGCGAGCGGGGCGGGCTGCCCGGCGTCGCCGAGGGCCTCTACGCCACCTGCGCCGTCACCGACGCCGCCTACGTGGCGCCCGCCGCGTTCGGCATGGCGCGGGTGCGGGCCGCCCGCGGCGACGCCGCCGGGGCCGTGGCCGCGCTCGACCTGGTGCCGAAGACCAGCCGCGGCTACCCCGAGAGCCGCCAGCTGCGGGCCGAGGTGCTGCTCGGCGCGGACGCCGTCTCGGTGCCGCCGGCCGAGCGGGTGCGCCTGCTCGACGAGGCCATGCGCTCGGTCGAGTCGGTGCCCATGGACACCGCCACGGTCGGCCGCTACACGGTGCGCATCCTCGAGCAGGCGCTCGCGATCGTCACCGGCGGCGGTGGCGGGCCGTCGTCCGGTGGGCAGGTCGGCTCGTACGCCGCCCGCGAGGGGGCGCTGCGCGAGGGCATCGAGCGCGCCTACCGCCAGCTGGCCCGCGACACCGACGACGTGCGCGAGCGCGTCGAGCTGGTCAACCGCGCCAACGCCGTCCGCGCCTGGACGCTGGTGTGAGCACCCCGACGAGCCAGGAGCCGACCCCGTGACCCGACCCTGTCCCTCCTGCGGCGAGCAGCTGGCCGACGCCGCGGCGTTCTGCGAGGCGTGCGGCGCCCAGGTCGGCGCCGCCGACGCCGACCTGGCCGGCGGCCCGGGCGGCGTGAAGCCGCCGGTGGTCGCCGGCGAGGCGGCGCCGTTCGACGCGACCTTCCCGACCCGCATCGCCGGCAGCGCCCGTGCGCCGTCCGGCCCGAGGCCGTGCCTGGCGTGCGGGGGAGTGGTCGGACCCGACGGCTACTGCGACTCGTGCGGCACCAAGCAGCCCGACGAGCGCGACCACTTCCGTGAGCAGCCGGCGCCCTGGGTGGCCGGGGTGTGCGACCGCGGCCTGGTGCACGCCCGCAACGAGGACGCGCTCGCGCTGCACGCCGGCGACACCGCCGCCGGGCCGCGCGCCGTCCTCGTCGTGCTCGACGGCGTCTCGAACACCGACGACTCGCACCTGGCCTCGCTGGCCGGCGCCCGGGCCGCCCGCGACGTGCTGCGCGCCACGCTCCCGGCCGGGCTCGGCACCGCGCAGAGCCGCACGGCCGCCGCCGCCCGGCTGTTCCAGCAGGCCGTCGACGCCGCGCAGGCCGCCATCGTCGACCTGACCCCCGACGGCTCCGAGCACCCGCCGTCGGCGACGTTCGCGGCCGCCGTCCTGGAGGGCGGCCGCCTCGTCGTCGGCAACATCGGCGACTCGCGCGTCTACTGGCTGCCCGACGCCGGGACGCCGTCCCAGCTGAGCGTCGACGACTCCGTCGCGCAGCTGCAGATCGAGGCCGGGATGACGCGCCGCGAGGCCGAGGAGGGGCCGCAGGGCCACGCCATCACCCGCTGGCTCGGCGTCGACGCCCCCGACCTCGAGCCACGACTGTGCGAGCTCGACCTCGACCGGCCGGGCTGGCTGCTCGCCTGCTCCGACGGGCTGTGGAACTACCTGTCCGAGCCCGCGGCGCTCGCCGAGCGGCTGCGCCTGGCGGCCGCCGACGCCGGCGCCGACCCGATGGCGGTGGCGCTGGCGCTCGTGGCCCACGCCAACGCCAGCGGCGGGCACGACAACATCACCGTGGCGCTCGCGCGCGTGAGCCCGCCGCCGGGGCACAATGCGCCTGACCACGCACGCGGGCCGGAGAGGGAGTCCGATGGCTGAGTTCAGCGCGACCGTCTACCAGAACGAGTTCCTGCCCGACGGTGGCACCGACGTCAACGCGATCGTCACCGTCACCTGCTCCGGGGCCGGCACCGCCGGGCAGACCGGCGCGGGCTCCGCGGGCGAGATCATCATCGTCGACACCTCCGGCTCGATGGGCCCGCAGACGATGGCGGCCGCACGCGCCGCGGCGCAGACCGCGCTCGACGAGATCGTCGACGGCACCTACTTCGCCGTCATCGCCGGCTCCGACCGCGCGATGCTCGCCTACCCGGTCGTGCAGTCCGGGCCCGGCATGGTGCCGATGTCGCCGCAGACCCGCCAGGAGGCACAGGCCGCGGTCGCGCGCTTCGTCGGCAGCGGCGGCACCGCGATGAGCACCTGGCTCGACCTCGCGGTGCAGCTGTTCGGCTCGGTCCCGTCGGTCACGCAGCGCCACGCCATCCTGCTCACCGACGGCGAGAACCGCGAGGCGGCCGGACGGCTCGACACCGCGCTCGGCCGCGCCACCGGCTACTTCCAGTGCGACTGCCGCGGCGCCGGCACCGACTGGCAGGTCGAGGAGGTGCGCCGCATCGCGCAGGCGCTGCTCGGCACCGTCGACATCATCCCCTCGCCCGAGCAGATGGAGGGCCAGTTCCGCGAGATGATGCGCGCCTCGATGGCCCGCGGCGTCGCCGACGCGCAGCTGCGCGTGTGGTCGCCGCAGGGCGCGCAGGTGCTCTTCGTGCGGCAGGTCGCGCCCACCGTCGAGGACCTCACCTCGCGCCGCGCCGAGGTCAACCCGCTCACCGGCGCCTACCCCACCGGCGCCTGGGCCGACGAGAGCCGTGACTACCACGTGGCGGTGCGGGTCGCGGCCAAGGCGATCGGGCAGGAGCAGCTGGCCGCGCGCGTGCAGCTGGTCGTCGGCGACACCGTCCTCGCGCAGGGGCTGGTCAAGGCCACCTGGTCGAACGACTCCGAGCTGACCGCCACCATCGACCGGCAGGTCGCCCACTACACCGGGCAGACCGAGCTGGCCGCGATGATCCAGGAGGGGCTGGCCGCCAAGGCCGCCGGCGACGAGGCCACCGCCACCACCAAGCTCGGCCGCGCGGTGCAGCTGGCCGCCGCCACCGGCAACGACGAGGCCACCTCGAAGCTGCGCAAGGTGGTCGACGTCGAGAGCGAGCGCGACGGCACCGTGAAGCTCAAGCGCAGCGTCGACCGCGCCGACGAGATGGCCCTCGACACCGCCTCCACCAAGACCACCCGGGTCAAGCGGTGAGCTCGTGACCGGTGCCCCGCGCACGTGCCCCGCCGGGCACGTCTCGCTCGCCGACGACTACTGCGACACCTGCGGGGTCGCGATGGACGCCGCCCCGCCGGCGACGTCCCCGCCGGCCGCCCCGTCGCCGGCCGAGGACCCCCACGTCGACGACACCGGGCTGCTC
Organism: Nocardioides marinquilinus; assembly: GCF_039543705.1. Lineage (NCBI taxonomy): Bacteria > Bacillati > Actinomycetota > Actinomycetes > Propionibacteriales > Nocardioidaceae > Nocardioides > Nocardioides marinquilinus. The sequence goes on along the minus strand of NZ_BAABKG010000003.1, from coordinate 612,617 downwards.
CCGCCGGGCGCCGACGCCGCCGAGGCCGGCACCGTCTGCCCGAGCTGCTCGACCGCCAACCCGGCCGACGCGCTGTTCTGCGAGAACTGCGGCTACGACTTCACCACCGGTGCGATGCCGCGGCCCCCGACGCCGGTCATGCCACCGCCGTCCGCGCCGCCCGGGCCGTCCGCGTCGCCCGGGTCGCCGCCGTCCGGCACGCCGTCGTCCGTACCGCCGCCGACGCCGGCCACCGGGGCGACGTCCCCGTCACCGGCCGCGACGACGCCGCCGCCCGTGCCGGCGTCCGCCAACCCCTCGCCGGCGCTCGCCGAGCCGTGGGTGGCCGAGGTGTGGATCGACCCCGACTGGTACGCCGACCAGCAGAGCACCGACCGACTGCCCTCGCCGGGGCTGCCGACGGTCGTGCCGCTGCGCCAGTCCTCGCTGCTCATCGGCCGCGCCTCGCGCAGTCGCGGCATCCTGCCCGACCTCGACCTCGGCTCCGACCCCGGCATCAGCCGCCGCCACGCGCAGCTGACCGGCGACGGCACCCGCTGGTTCGTCGAGGACCTCGGCTCCAGCAACGGCACCTACGTCGGCGGCGCGCTCGGGGTGCTGCCGCGCGCGCCCGTCCCGCAGGGCCAGCGGGTCGAGGTGCGCCCCGACGAGCGGGTCTACCTCGGTGCCTGGACCCGCATCGTCATCCGCAAGGCAACCCCGGGAGAGGTGTGAGATGTCGACTCTGGTGTGGATCCTGATCGCGGTCGCCGTGGTCCTCGTGATCGCGGTGGTCGTGGTGCTGGTGCTGCGGTCGAGGCGCAAGCCCCCGCCGGGGCCCGGCGACGCCGCCTGGGCGCCGCCCGGTCAGTACGGGCAGTACCCCCAGCCGGGTCAGCCCGGTCAGTTCGGCGAGCCGGGTCAGTTCGGCGAGCCGGGCCAGCCGGGTCCGTACGGCCAGCCGGCGGGCGGGTTCGGCCAGCCGGGGCAGCCCGGGTTCGGGACGCCGCCGGGAGCGCCATCGTTCGGGACGCCGCCGCCGGGGGAGGAGCCCCGGGTGCCCACCGCCCCGCGCCCGCCCGAGCCCGGCCCGGCGCAGCCGCCGGCCAACCCGATCGACCGCCCCACCGTCGTCCGGCCGCGGCCCGACGCCGGCGCCAACCCGCTCGAGGGCGCCGACCAGACCGTCGTGCGCCGCCCCGGCCAGCCCGCCCCCTCGGCCGACCGCCCCGCCCCGCCGCCGGCCCCGGCCGACCAGCCCAACCCCCTCGAGGGCGCCGACGAGACCATCGTCCGCCGCCCCGACCAGACCTGACCACCGCGCGGCCGGCCACCACGCGCTGTCACCCACACCGCCCGTCCGTTCAATTGAACGGTTCGGACCGCCGTGGGGCCCGGGAGCCCGCACGGATCGTTCGATCGAACGGAACGGAACCGAACGGCGCTGGGCTCAGCGCTTGGTGGCGATGATCGTGCTGGCGTCGGAGGCGACCATGACCTCGACGGCGGTGAAGCGCTCGTCGGTGAGCCAGCGCTCGCGCAGCACGTCGACGCGGCCGCCGACCACCGGGGGCCACGACTCGCACGGCACGAAGTCGTCGAGGACGACGACCCCGCCGTCCTCGACGAGGTCGGCGACGACGTCGACGTCGACCTCGGCCGTGGCGCCGCCCGACCAGCCGCCCGACCAGCCGGCGTCGGCCTGGCCGGCGTCGAGGAACAGCAGCGAGAACGGGCCCTTGTCGAGCAGGGTCGACCAGTCGGCCGCGACCACCTCGACCAGCGGGTCGTCGACGAAGATCTCGGCGGCGGCGCGGGCCAGGTCGGGGTCGAGCTCGGCGGTGACGATGTGCGCCTTCTCGCCGCGCACGCCGGAGCGCAGCCACGCCGTCCCGACGCCGCAGCCGGTGCCGAACTCGGCCATCGTGCCGTCGCGGGTGGCGGCCAGGGTGGCCAGCAGGCGGCCGGTCTCGTTGCGGCAGAACGACACGTAGCCGGCCCGGCGCGAGACGTCGAAGGCGCGCTGCACGACGTCGGGCAGGTCGGGCCGGGCGCTCATGGGCTCGAGTCTCTCATCGCGGGACGATCGTCTCGCGATGCGAGCACTTCGTCGAAGTCCGGTGCGGGACGCCGGTCGGCGTCCTAGCCTGATCCCATCATGCTGACCCGGCGCGTACTTATTGGCTGCCGCGGCGAGGCCCCGCAGGACACCACCTGCGCGTGAGGCCACCTCGCCGCGGCGGACGTGCTGCGCGCTGAGATTGCGCCTTCGGCCTCACGATCGGTCCACGACCGGCTGATGCCTTCGCGGCGGCCTGCCGACAGTGCCGTCAGCATCGAGCGCGATCCGTTCGCAGACGACGAGGCCCCGTGCGATCCACGGGCCGCCACCGCGGCGGCATCAGCCGGAGTGGGCCACCACCCCGACCGAACCACCTCGTCTTCCCTAGGAGCAGTCCGATGTACGACATGTACCCCGAGTGGGGCCCCGCCAAGAACCGCACCGAGCAGCACGACCCCCGCCTGAGCAGCGCGGTGCAGACCGCGCTCGACCTGCGCGACAGCACGGACCGCCCGGACGACAACTGAGTCTTCAGGGCGCTCCGGCCGCGCCGTGGCTGTCACCCGCCACCAGCGGGCTCGCTGCCGCCGGCTCGGGCCGGGCGGGCGCCCAGCCACCGGGCGCGGCCTCCGCGCCGTGCGCCCTGTGGTCGGCTCGGCTCGGCTCGGGGCGCCGGCGAGCACGATGGTCGAGGTGCGAGGAGCCGGTGGTACCTGATTGCGCCTCCGCTCCTTCGTCGCTTTGGCGCGTGTTCGCGGCGCCATCGGCGACCGTGTGCCCTCCTGCGCTGCGCAAGGGCTCGCTCGTACCTCGCTGCGCCCTTGCGTGCTCGTCGGTCACACGGTCGCGCGCCGCGAACGGGGTTCTCCGCTGCGTTGAGGCTCAGCACCGCCACAGCCACCTGCTGGGTCGTCGCACCCCGATGCGGGGTGGCCCTGCGTCACTCCGGTCGGTCTCGCTGGCGCTCGGTTCGGATCCCGCGTGGTGACGGCTCGGGGCCCTTCGACGAGCTCAGGGTCCGTCTGCGCGGACCTCGTCAGTCACCCTCTACAGAGAGCACTAGCGTTCGCCCCATGAGCAGCGAGAACAGCATCCGGCTGGCCGTCGTCCCCGGTGACGGCATCGGGCCCGAGGTCACCGCCGAGGCCCTCAAGGTGCTGGAGGCGGTGGCGCCGGTGACGGTCGAGCAGACCCGCTACGACCTCGGCGCGGAGCGCTACCTCGCGACCGGCGAGGTGCTGCCCGACTCGGTGCTCGAGGAGATCCGCGGTCACGACGCGATCCTTCTCGGCGCCGTGGGCGGCAAGCCCGGCGACCCGAACCTGCCGCCCGGCATCCTCGAGCGAGGGCTGCTGCTGCGACTGCGGTTCGAGCTCGACCACTACGTCAACCTGCGTCCCTCGCGCACCTACCCGGGCGTCACCACGCCCCTGGCCGACCACGTCACCGGCGGTCGCGAGATCGACTTCGTCGTCGTCCGCGAGGGCACCGAGGGCCCCTACACCGGCAACGGTGGCGCGCTGCGGGTCGGCACCCCGGCCGAGATCGCCACCGAGGTCTCCGTCAACACCGCCTACGGCGTCGAGCGGGTCGTGCGCGACGCCTTCGGCCGCGCCCAGCGCCGCGAGCGCAAGTTGCTGACCCTGGTCCACAAGACCAACGTGCTGGTCAACGCCGGTGCCGTGTGGTGGCGGCTGACCCAGCAGGTCGCGCAGGAGTTCCCCGAGGTCACCGTCGACTACATGCACGTCGACGCCGCCATGATCTTCCTCGCCACCGACCCCACCCGCTTCGACGTCATCGTCACCGACAACCTCTTCGGCGACATCGTCACCGACCTCGCCGCCGCCATCACCGGCGGCATCGGTCTCGCGGCGTCCGGCAACGTCAACCCCGACCGCACGTCACCGTCGATGTTCGAGCCCGTGCACGGCTCGGCGCCCGACATCGCCGGCCAGGGCGTCGCCGACCCGACCGCCGCCATCCTCTCGGCCGGCCTGCTGCTCGACCACCTCGGGCACGCCGACGCCGCCGCCGCGCTCGAGGCCGCCGTCCTGGCCGACCTCGCCGAGCGCGACCCCGCCACGAAGCGCTCCACCACCGCCGTCGGCGACGCCGTCGCCGCGCGTCTCGCCTAGTCCCGCGCGTCCCGTCGGGACGAGGACCGGGACGGCGGTGGTGACCCCTCCCGACTACTAGGAAGCCCGACTACATTGCCGACCATGCCGTCCACGCCGTCCACGCCGTCACTGCACATCAGCACCACGCTCACCGACACGCCCACCTCCGACGAGCGGCTGGCCGAGATCCACGCCGACCCCGGGTTCGGCACCCACTTCACCGACCACATGCTCACGGTGGAGTGGACGCCGGACGCCGGCTGGCACGACGCCCGCGTGACGCCCTACGCGCCGCTGACCCTCGACCCCGCCACCGCGGTGCTGCACTACGCCCAGGAGACCTTCGAGGGCATGAAGGCCTACCGCCACGCCGACGGCTCGGTGTGGACGTTCCGGCCCGAGGAGAACGGCGCCCGCATGGAGCGCTCGAGCCACCGGCTCGCGCTGCCGGTGCTGCCCGCCGCCGACTTCGTGCAGGCCGTCGACGCCCTCGTCACCGCCGACGAGCGGTGGGTGCCCGGGGCCTCGGAGGCCGGGGAGAAGAGCCTCTACGTGCGGCCCTTCATGTTCGCCAGCGAGGCCTTCCTCGGCGTCCGCCCCGCCCAGCACGTGACCTTCATGGTGATCGCCAGCCCGGCCGGCTCCTACTTCAAGGGCGGCGTCCGCCCCGTGACGCTGTGGCTCACCGAGGAGTACACCCGCGCCGGCCGCGGCGGCATGGGTGCGGCCAAGACCGGCGGCAACTACGCCTCCTCGCTGGTCGCGCAGCAGGAGGCGACCGCCCACGGCTGCGACCAGGTCGTCTTCCTCGACGCCCAGGAGGGCCGCTACGTCGAGGAGCTCGGTGGCATGAACCTCTACTTCGTGCACGACGACGGCCGCATCGTCACCCCCGGCCTCGGCACGATCCTCGAGGGCATCACCCGCGCCAGCATCATCGAGCTGGCCGGCAAGCTCGGCCACCAGGTCGAGGAGCGCCCGTTCTCGATCGACGAGTGGCGCGACGGCGTCCGCTCGGGCCGCATCACCGAGGTCTTCGCCTGCGGCACCGCCGCCGTCGTCACGCCGGTCGGCGAGCTGCGCTGGGACGGCGGCAGCGCGCCCGCGCCGGCGAGCACCGACCTCACCATGCGCATCCGGCAGGCGCTGGTCGACGTGCAGCACGGCCGGGCCGACGACACCTTCGGCTGGATGCACCGCGTCGTCTGACCCGGCCGAGCGGGCCGCGGCCCGGATGACCGTCGGGTGATCCGCCCCGTCCGGTCCCACCCGTTCGGCACCATGGTGCGGTGGGGATCGGACGGTCGCGCGAGGAGCGGGAGTGGCAGCGCGCCCTCGCCGAGCAGCTCGACGCCCTGCCGACCTACGACGGCGAGACCCCGGACGGCGGCCCGGTGTCCCCGGCACCGCGGCGGCTGCCGCCACCCCCGCGGCGTCCGAGGCGCGGCCGGCAGGAGCGCGAGCCCGGCGCCCGCCCGCCCGAGCGCCGCCGCACGGTGCTCACCGTCGTCCTGACCCTGGCGGTGATCGGCACGGTCCTGGTGCTGAACACGACGCCGGTGCTGGCCGGCCTGCGCGGCCTGTTCGGCGGCGAGGCCGACCGGGGGCCGGCGTCGTCCCACGCCTTCCTCGAGGTGCAGCCGCGCACGGGCGAGCCGGTGACGTGGAGCTCGTGCAAGCCGATCCCCTACGTCGTCAACCCGGACGGCGCCCCCGACGGCTGGCGGCGCACGCTCGCGGAGGCGATGGCCGAGGTCACCGACGCCTCGGGCCTGGAGTTCGAGGACCGGGGCACGACCGACGACCGCGCCTTCGACGACCGGCTCGACGGCGCCCGGCCGCTGCCGGTGCTCATCGGGTGGGCGACGCCCGAGGAGGTGCCGGCCCTGGAGGGCGACGTGGTGGGCGTCGCCGGCCCGACCGGGCTGGCCTACGGGCAGACCGGACGCCGCGCGCCCTACATCACCGGCGACGTCGTCCTCGACGCCGGCGCCTTCGACCGCATGGCCGACGCCGGCCGCGACGACCAGCAGCGCGCGGTGGTGATGCACGAGCTCGCCCACCTCGTCGGCCTCGACCACGTCGACGACGAGCGCCAGCTGATGCACCCGAGCGGGACCCGGTTCACCACCTTCGGCAACGGCGACCTCGAGGGGCTGCGGATCCTGGGGGAGGGTCCCTGCTGAGCCGTCGGCCTCCACCCGGGCGCGGAGTCGGCCCCGGGCTCGGGTGAGGTTAGCCTTGCCTCATGACGATCACCGCTGCCCGGATCGAGCGCCGTGCGCTCTCCCGCAGCGCCGTGGTCGTCGGGCTGCTCGGCCTGCTGCTCGTCGTCGTGGTCGCGAGCCTGATGTGGGGCGCCCGCGACGTGGCCGCCGCGGAGGTCTGGCGCGCCCTCGTCGACCCCGTCGCCGGCAACAACGACCATGCGGTGGTGCGCGACGAGCGGCTGCCGCGCACGGTCATCGGGCTCATCGGCGGTGCCGCGCTGGGTGCGGCGGGCGCGCTGATGCAGGGCGTCACCCGCAACCCCATCGCCGACCCGGGGCTGCTCGGCCTCAACTCCGGTGCCTCGCTCGGGGTCATCACGGCCATCGCCGGCTTCGGCGTCAGCACGGTGCAGGGCTACCTCTGGTTCGCCTTCCTCGGCGCCGCCGTCGCCGCGGTGGTGGTCTACGGCGCCTCGTCGCTCGGCTGGGAGGGCGTCACGCCGGTCAAGCTCGCCCTGGTCGGCGCCGCGTTCTCGGCCACCGCCACCTCGCTGATCACCATCGTGCTGCTCAGCGACGCCAACACCCTCGACGAGTTCCGGTTCTGGCAGGTCGGGTCGCTCGCCAACCGCACCACTACCTTCTTCACCACGGTCGTGCCGTTCGTGCTGCCCTTCGTGGTGGTCGGACTGCTGCTCGCCCTCGCCTCGGGCCGGGTGCTCAACGCCCTCTCGCTCGGTGACGACGTCGCCCGCTCGCTCGGCCAGGACGTCGCCCGCGGCCGCCTGCTGGTCGTGCTGGCCGTCGTCGTGCTGTGCGGCTCGGCGGTCTCGCTGGTCGGCCCGATCGCCTTCGTCGGCCTCGTCGTCCCGCACGTGGCGCGGCTGCTGACCGGGCCCGACTACCGCTGGATCGTGGCGCTCTCGATGCTGCTAGGCCCCGTCGTCCTGCTCGTCGCCGACGTCGTCGGCCGGCTGCTCGTGCCGGGCGAGCTCGAGGCCGGCCTGGTGGTCGCCGTCATCGGCGCGCCGGTGCTGCTGCTGATCGTGCGGCAGTCGAAGGCGGTGGCGTCATGAGCACGGCGAGCGCGTCGAGCACGGCGAGCACGGCCGGCGCCACGCTCACCGCCCCGGCGGCCGAGCGCCAGGCCGTCGCCGTCCGGAGCCTGCGCAGCACCCGGCGCCGCCGGCGCGCGCGCTGGGTCGTCGTCACCGCGGCGCTGGCCCTCGCGGCCTTCGCGGTCGCGGTGGCCTCGCTGACCCTCGACTCCGGCTACCCGGTCCGCTCGGTGCTGCGGGCGCTGTTCAGCACCGACCCCGGCGAGGCCGACTTCGTCGTCAACACCCTGCGGCTGCCCCGCCTGGCGCTCGGCATCCTCGTCGGCGTCGCGTTCGCGCTCTCGGGTGCGCTGTTCCAGTCGGTGCTCGGCAACCCGCTGGCCAGCCCCGACGTCATCGGTGTGGCCCAGGGCGCGAGCGCGGGCGCCGTCGTCGTGGTGCTCGGCGTGGGTGCCACCGGCTGGCCGGTCTCGTTCGCGGCGCTCGCCGGGGGAGCGGCGGTCGCGGCGCTGCTGTACGCTGTCGCCTGGCGGGGTGGCATGACCGGCCACCGCTTCGTGCTCGCCGGCATCGGGGTGGCCTACGTGGGCGCCGCCGTCACCGGCTACCTGCTCACGCGCGCCGAGGTGCAGCGCGCGCAGACCGCGCTGCAGTGGCTCGCGGGCAGCCTGTCGCAGTACACCTGGCCGCTGGTCGGCACGCTCGCGGTGGCGCTGCTCGTGCTGGTGCCGCTGGTGGCGCTGAGCGCACGCCGCCTCGACCTGCTGCTGCTCGGTGACGACCAGGCCGCCGCCCTCGGCGTGCGGCCCGAGCTGGTGCGGGTGTGGGTGATCGTGCTCGGCACCGCGCTGGCCTGCTGCGCCACCGCCGCTGCCGGCCCCATCGCGTTCGTCGCGCTGGTGGCCGCGCCCGTCGCCCGCCGCCTGCTGGGCGACGGCGGCCTGGCGCTGCTGCCCGCCGCGTTGGTCGGCGTCGTCCTCGTGGTCGGCGCCGACACGCTGGCGCAGTTCGTGCTGCCGGTGCCGGTCGCGGTGCCCGTGGGCGTCGTCACCGGCATCGTCGGCGGGCCCTACCTGATCTGGCTGATGGTGAGTGGACGGAGCCGTCATGAGTGACGAGACCACCCTCGAGCGCGCGCTCGAGCAGACCCTCGAGGCCGCCCGGGACGACGGCGCCGACCCCGAGGGGGAGCGGCACGCGCCCGTCTCGCTGGTGGCGCGCGGCGTCCACCTGGCCTACGACCACAAGCGCGTGGTGCACGGCGTGCACCTCAGCGTGCCGCCGGGCCGCGTGACCGCGATCGTCGGCGCCAACGGCTGCGGCAAGTCGACGCTGCTGCGCGGACTGGGGCGCATCATGCGACCCGTCGACGGTCAGGTCGAGCTCGACGGCACCGACCTGCGCCGGCTGCGGCCCAAGCAGGTCGCGCGGGTGCTCGGGCTGCTGCCGCAGCAGCCGACCGCACCCGAGGGCATCACCGTCGCGGCGCTCGTGGCCCGCGGGCGTCATCCGCACCAGGGCGCCTTCCGGCGCCACCAGGCCACCGACGACGAGGCCGTGGCCCGCGCGCTCGCCCTCACCGACACCCACGAGCTGGCCGGACGCCGCGTCGACGAGCTCTCGGGCGGCCAGCGCCAGCGCGTCTGGGTCGCGATGATGCTGGCCCAGGACCCCCAGGTGATGCTGCTCGACGAGCCGACCACCTACCTCGACATCGCCCACCAGGTCGACCTGCTCGACCTGCTCGCCGAGCTCAACGAGGGCCGCGGCACCACCGTGGTGATGGTGCTGCACGACCTCAACCTGGCCGCCCGCTACGCCCACCACCTGGTCGTGATGGCGCGCGGGCGCGTCGTCCAGGAGGGCGCGCCGAGCGAGGTGCTCACCGAGGAGTGCGTGCACGAGGCGTTCGGCATGGCCTCGCGGGTGATCGCCGACCCGGTCAGCGGCAGCCCGCTCGTCCTGCCCCTCGGACGGCACGGGCGCGACGTCCGCTAAGGTAAGCCTTGCCTTATCCCGACCGGTCTCGTCCCGAGGCCACCTGAACCCGAGGAGCCGGACGTGACGTCCCTTCGCCCCCGACGGCTGGCCGCCGCCGCAGCCACCGCCACCCTGCTCGTCCTCCCGCTCGGCGCCTGCGGCGCCCTCAGCGACGACGAGAGCGACAGCGGCTCCGACAGCTCGAGCGAGAGCAGCGAGACCAGCGACGGCGCCGACGGCGCCGACGGTGCGACCGACGCGGCCGGCACCGAGGAGGCCGCCTTCGAGCCGGTCACCATCGAGCACGCCTTCGGCAGCACCGAGATCGACGAGCGCCCCGAGCGCGTCGTGGCCCTCGGCTGGGGCAGCGCCGACGCCGCCATCGCGATGGACGTCATCCCGGTCGCGCTCGACGAGCAGAGCTACGGCGCCACCGAGAACGGCCTGATGCCGTGGGTCGAGTCCGCCATCGAGGACGCCGGCGGCGAGCTGCCCGAGACGCTGAAGACCGGTGAGTCGCCCGACTTCCAGGCCATCGACGCCGCCGACCCCGACATCATCCTGGCCACCTACTCCGGCATCACCGAGGCCGACTACCAGAAGCTGAGCCAGATCGCCGACACCGTGGCCTACCCCGACCAGCCGTGGTCGACGCCGTGGCGCGAGGTCATCACCACCACCGGCACCGCGCTCGGCGAGAGCGAGAAGGCCGACCAGGTGCTCGCCGACATCGACGCCGAGGTGGCCGCCGCCGCCGACGCGCACCCCGAGTTCCAGGGCGTCTCGGTCGCGGCCGTCGCCATCGACCCCAGCGCGTTCTACGTCTACACCGAGGCCGACCCGCGGGTGCAGTTCCTCAGCGACCTCGGCTTCGAGGTCGCCCCCAGCGTCGGTGAGCTCGACTCCGGCGAGGGCGGCTTCTACTACACGCTCTCCACCGAGAACGTCGACCAGCTGACCTCCGACGTGCTGCTGTCCTACTCCAACGACGAGGCGGCCGCCGAGGCCGTCGCGAGCGACCCGACCTACCAGAAGATGCAGCAGTTCCAGGACGGCACCGTGGCCAGCGTCGTCGGCGAGGCCAACGTCTCCTCGGTCTCGCCGCCCACCGCGCTGTCGCTCGGCTACAGCCTCGACACCTTCGTCGAGGCGCTGGCCGGCGCCGTCCCGGCGAGCTGACCGCTCACCCGACGCTCCGACCCGCCCGCGTGGCGCGCCCCGGCGAACCGGCCGGGCGCGCGCCTCGCGGGTAGCCTGCCGCTGTGTCGAGCCAGCCGAGCCAGCGGGAGGTGCCGACCGGTCGCGCGACCGTCGGCCCCTACACGCTGCTCGCCAAGATCGGCGAGGGCGGCATGGGGGTCGTGCACCTCGCCCGCCGCGACGCCGGACCGCCCTCGACCCGGTCCGAGGTGCGCGTGGCGCTCAAGGTGCTGCGGCCCCACATCGTCGGTGACGACGAGGCGCGGCGCCGGCTGGCCCGCGAGGTCAGCTCGCTGGGCCGCATCCGCAGTCGCTGGGTGGCCGAGATCGTGGACGCCGACCCGTGGGCCCCGGTGCCCTACGTGGCCACCCGCTACGTGCCCGGGCTCTCGCTGCACGACCACGTGGTCGAGGAGGGGCCGGTCACCGGCGGCGACCTGCTGTGGTTCGCCGGGGCGCTGGCCGAGGGCCTCGCCTCGGTGCACGCCGCCGGCGTCCTGCACCGCGACGTCAAGCCGTCGAACGTGCTCATGGAGGGCCGCACGCCCATCCTCATCGACTTCGGCCTCGCCCGCGTGGCCGACGACCCGCGGCTGACCCACACCGGCTGGCTGCTCGGCACGCCCGGCTACCTCGCGCCCGAGATCCTCTACGGCGACGACGCCACGCCCGCCTCCGACCTGCACTCGTGGGGCGCCACGGTCGCCTTCGCCGCCACCGGCGCCGCGCCGTTCGGCCGCGGCCCGTCGATGGCGATCATGGACCGCGTCCGCCGCGGCGAGCACGACCTGCGCGGCCTCGCCGAGGCCGGCGGACAGGCGCTGCACGACGTGGTGGCCGCCGTCCTCGACCCCGAGCCCGAGCGGCGGCCGAGCCTCGACGAGGTGCTGGCCTGGCTGCGGCCGCAGACCACCCGCCCGGCGCCGCTGCTGTCGGCCCCGCCGACCGGTGGGCCCGGCGCGCCCGGCGTCCGTCCGGCCCCGTCGGTGCCCTCGGCGCCCTTGCACTCCGCACCGACGGTGCACGAGCCGCCCGACCCGTTCGCGGCGCCGCTCGCCCTGGCCGCGCAGGCGCGCGCCGTCCCGCCGCCGGCGCCCGATTGGAACGACGACGCCACGCCGACCCGGGTCGAGCCGGCGTCCGAGCCCGAGCGTCGCGCGGAGGTGATCCCGTTCCCGGTGGCGCGCCCCACCCGGGTGCTGGCCGAGGACCCGCCGGCCCCGGCGTGGACGGCGCCCGCCCCCGGGTTCGCGCCGCCCTACCCCTACCCGCCGCCCGCGCCGCCGCCGGCCCCGCTGGCCGAGCGGGTGCGCCGCGGCGTCCTGCTCGGCGCGGGCGCGGTCGCCGTCGGCGCCGCCGTCGCACTCGCCCCGTGGGTCGCCCTGGCCGTGGTGACGGTCGTCGTGTGGCTGCTGCGCAGCGGGTCGCTGGCCGGCAGCGCGGCGAGCGCCCGGCGTCAGGCGCGGGGCCGCCGCTGGCACGACGGGCCGCAGCTGCTGCTGCGCGCGCCCTGGCACCTCGCGCAGTCGGTGCCCGGCGCGGCGATGCTGCTGCTCTGGGGCGGCGGGCTCGCGCTCGCCGCCGCGCTGGTCTGCTACGCCGTGGTCGCCCCAATCCCGGTCACGCTGTTCGTCACCGGCCTCGTGCTCGCCCCCGCCCTGTGGTGGGGGCCCGGTGGCAGCCGGCTGCGCGGACCGGTCGGGCGGGTCGTCGTCCCGCTGAGCCGCGGCGTCGGCACGTGGGCCGTCGCCGTCGGCCTCCTGCTCGCCGTCTCGCTGCTCACCGGCGCGTGGGTCGAGTCGAGCGGCACGGCGTGGACGCCGGCCGCCGACCACCCGTTCTCCACCCGCTGACCTGCCGCCGCGTCGGTCGGCGCGGTCGCGGCGAGGTCTCGAGGCTCGGCCGTGGCCGGCCTCGCACCTCGACCATCGTGACGCCGCCCTGACGGTGGTCGAGGTGCGAGGAGCCCTGGCGACGAGCCTCGAGACCCCCGGCCCTCCGACGCAGACCCGACCACGCGTCTCTGCCCGTGGGGGGAGACCCGGTTCCGCTCCTGGGCCGATGGCACGCGGCGTCCGCTCGACCAGGCTCGGGGCATGCCGAACACCGCAGCGGGCGAGCCCGCCATCCACGTCGAGGGCCTGCGCAAGGCCTACTCCGGACGCACCGTCGTCGACGGCGTCGACCTGCGCGTCGACGCCGGGCAGGTCGTCGGCCTGGTCGGTGCCAACGGCGCCGGCAAGACCACGACCGTCGAGTGCCTGCAGGGCCTGCGCCGCCCCGACGCCGGCCGGCTGCGGGTGCTCGGCGAGGACCCGGTGCGCCACCCCGAGCGGGTGCGTGCCCTCGTCGGCAGCCAGCTGCAGGACTCCGGCCTGCCCGACCGGCTGCGCGTCGAGGAGGCCGTCCGGCTGTTCGCCGGGCCGCAGGCCGGCGACCCCGGGCCGCTGCTCGAGACCTTCGGCCTCGGCCACCGCCGCCGCCTCGCGTTCGGCACGCTGTCGGGCGGCGAGCGGCAGCGGCTCTTCCTGGTGCTCGCCCTGCTCAACCGGCCGCGGCTCGTCGTCCTCGACGAGCTCACCCAGGGCCTCGACCCCGCGGCCCGCCGCGACGTGTGGCGCTCGGTCGCCCGCCTGCGCGACGGCGGCACGACGGTGCTGCTGGTGACCCACGAGCTCGAGGACGCCCAGGCGCTGTGCGACCGCGTCGTGGTGATGCGCGACGGCCGGGTGGTCGACAGCGGGACGCCGGCCGACCTGGTCGCCCGACACGGCGGCGAGGTGACGGTGCGGTTCAGCCTGCCGCCCGGCCGACCGGCTGCCGACGTCGACGACCTCGGCCGGCTGCCCGGCGTCACCCGCGTCGAGCGGCGCGGCGACGCCGTCGCGCTGCACGGACGCCGTCCCGCCATCGCCCATGCGGGCGCCTGGCTCGTCGCCCGCGGCGGAGAGGCCGGCGTCCCGTTCGACCTCGCCGTCGACCAACCCGACCTCGAGGCCGCGCTGATCGCCCTGCTCGACGCCCCCGCCCCGCCGTCCGCCCACGACCGACAGGAGGTGGCCTGATGACCACCACGACCCTCACCTCGACCACGGCCGCGCCGACGGCGCCCCGCGCGCGCTCGGCCACCCGGCGACTGGTCACCGCCGAGCTGCGGCTATTGCTGCGCGACCCGCTCACCGTCAGCTTCGTGGTGGTCTTCCCGGTGATCTCGATGCTCATCATCGGCGGTTCGTTCGGTCGCGCGCCCGACGACGTGTTCCCGGTCGACCCGGCGCACTGGTACATCGCGTCGTACTTCGCCGTCGTCATCGGCGCGACCGGGCTGATCATGCTGCCGGTGCACATCGCTACCTACCGCGAGCGCGGAGTGCTGCGCCGCCTTGCCGCCTCCGGCTTCCCGCGCTGGTCCTTCACGCTCACCGAGCTCGTCCTCGGCGTCGCGGCCGTGCTCGTCGGCGGGGTCGCCCTGCTCGCCGTGGCCGCGCCGGTCTACGGTCTCCCGCCCGTGGTCGACCCGGTGCGGGTCGTCGCCGCCGTCGCCGCGGCCACGCTGGCGTTCATCTCGATCGGCGTGCTGCTCGGCACGATGCTCCCCACGGCGCGGGCCGCCCAGGCCGTCGGCCTGATGCTCTACTTCCCTTCGTTCCTGCTGGGCGGCGGCGGTCCGCCGCCGCAGGTGATGGGCGAGGCGATGAGCTCGATCGCCGGCGTCCTCCCGCTCACCCTGGCGATCGACGCGATCCGCGAGCCCTGGCTGGGCATCGGCACCCCGGACGGGTCGCTGGCCGTCGTCGCACTGATCGCCGTGGTGGCCGCCGGCTTCGCCGCCCGCCGCACCTCGCTCTGAGAGGCTGCCCCCGTGGACGACCACGTGGCGCGGCGCTCGGCGGCTGCCGGTGTCGCGCTGCTGGCCGTGGTCGGGGCGGCCACCGGCACCGGCGCGACGCTGTCGTGGACGGCGGCCGCCGTCGCCGTCGCGGTGGCGCTCCTGCTCGCGCTGCGCTCGTTCGGGGCCTGGCCGCTGGTCGGGCTGCTGTCGGCCGTCGCGGTGCTGGTGGGGGTCGCCTGTGACTCCTTCTCCGCCGACATCGGACTGTTCGCGCTCTGCGTCGTCACCGGCTGGGCGCTGCTGCGGCTGCCGGCCTGGCCCGGAGTCGTCGTGCCCGCGGTCAGCCTGGTGGTGATCGGCGTCAGCGCCGTCGGGCACCCCGACCCCGGCTGGATCGCCTGGACGGCCGGCACGCTGTTCACCGGGGCCGCCTGCTGGTCGGCCCGCCGGGAGCGCGCCCTGCTCGAGCAGCTGCGCGAGGCGCAGGCCGGGCTCGCCGACCGGGCGCGGGTCGACGAACGGGCCCGCATCGCGCACGAGCTGCACGACGTCATCGGGCACGCGCTCACCGTCTCGCTGCTGCACGTCACCAGCGCCCGCCTCGCGCTCGACGAGGACCCCGCCGAGGCCGCCGCCTCGCTCGCCGAGGCCGAGCGCCTGGCCCAGCAGAGCCTGGCCGAGGTGCGCGCCGTCGTCGGCCTCATGCGGGACGCCGCCGGCTCGGCCCCGCTGCCGGGCGCCGACCAGCTCGACGAGCTGGTCGCCTCGTTCCGACGGGCCGGCGCCGACGTCGACTGGCAGGTGGTCGGCGACGTCGCGGGCCTCACCGCGATCGAGGGGCTCACCGTCTACCGCATCGTGCAGGAGGCGCTCACCAACGCCGTCCGCCACGCCCCCGGCGCCGCCGTGAGCGCGCTGCTCGAGGTGGCGCCCGGCCGCACCCGGGTCGTCGTCGACACCCCCGCACCCGCCCGCGAGCCGGTCGGCGCCGGCGCCGGGCTGGTCGGCATGCGCGAGCGGGCCGAGGCGCTCGGCGGCCGGCTCACCGCCGGCCCGCCCGCGGACGGCGTCCCCGGCGCCCCTGGCTGGCGCGTCGAGGCGGTGCTGCCGTGAGCCCCCGGGGTAGGTGGATCGTGGGTCGACGTGCGCCCGGTGCCGGGAGGTCGACCTGATGTCCATGTACCCCGAGGGCGGCGCCGTGCGGGTGCTGCTGGTCGACGACCAGGAGCTGATCCGCGCCGGGCTGCGCGGCATCCTGCGCGCCTCGCACGGCTTCGACGTCGTCGGCGAGGTCGGCGACGGCGCCGCCGTGGTCGCGGCGGTGCGCGAGCACACGCCCGACGTCGTCGTCATGGACGTGCGGATGCCGGGCGTCGACGGCGTCGAGGCCACCCGCCGGCTCGCCGCGCTCGACGACCCGCCGCCCGTGCTGGTGCTCACCACCTTCGAGGACGACGAGGTGCTCGCCGGCGCGCTGCGGGCCGGCGCCGACGGGTTCCTGCTCAAGGGCGTGCCGGCCGACGACCTGCAACGCGCGGTGCGCGCGGTGGCGGCGGGGGAGGCGTGGCTCGACCCGGCCGTGACCCAGCGCGTGCTGGCGCAGTACCGCACCGGCGCGCCCGGGCCTGCGACGTCGTCCACCGCGCTTGAGGTGCTCACCGCGCGCGAGCGCGAGGTGCTGGTGCTCATCGGCAGCGGCCTGAGCAACGGCGAGATCGCCGCCGAGCTGGTGCTGGGCGAGGGCACGGTGAAGACCCACGTCGGCCACGTGTTCGCCAAGCTCGGCCTGCGCGACCGGGCGGCGGCGGTGGTGACCGCCTTCGACCACGGGCTGGTCAGGCCGGGTGACGCTCGGCCAGGCGGGCGAGGTTGAGCAGCTGGCGGCGCGCCATCACCAGGTCGCCCACCGCGACCGCCGGAGCCAGCCAGCGGTGGCGGGCCATGACGACCTTGAGCAGCAGCCGCGTGCCCGGCTGCCCGTCGGCGTCGGCGTCGGCGGCGAAGTCGGTGGCGTCGAGCACGAGCTCGTAGGACATCACCGCGCCCAGGATGCGGCCGGTCAGGCGCTCACCCGGCGTCACCGAGACGATCTCGCCGAACGGCCGGCCGGCGCAGCGGGTGAACGGCTCGCCCGGCACCGGCTCGGGCAGGCCCTGCAGCGTCGCGGGGGAGCGGCGTCCGAGGTTGTCGACCCAGTCGTAGGAGTACGGCGCCACCCGCACCTGCCCGACCCACGGCCAGACCTGCTCGGGCGGGACCGCCACGGTCACGCCGCGCCACGCCTGCAGCGCCGGGTCGGGAACGACGTCGTCGCACGCGTAGTGGCGCGCCACCTCGGCGTCGGTGACGCCCCAGCGGTCGCCGATCACGCGGCGCTCACCCGCTCACCCGCTCAGCCCGCTCAGCCCGCGGCGCGGGCGCTCACCTGGCGCAGCTTGGCCCGCAGCGCCCGCGAGGAGACCGGACCGAGCTCGGCGGCGACCTGCAGCATCGCCACCAGCGTCTCGAGCGCCTCGATGGCCGCCGAGCTGCCGACCGGGTCGACGCCGTCGTAGAGCTCGAGGCCGATGAAGACCGCGCTGATCGCCTGCGCGAGCCGGCCGGGGTCGACGAGGTCGCCGAGCGGGTTGTCGCCGAGCACGCGGCGCACGACGTCCTCGATCTGGTCGTTCCACCGCGCCATGGCGTAGCGCGCGGCCTCGGCCAGGGTGAGGTCCTGCTGGGCGCCGGCCATGAGCTGGGCCATGACGGCGACGTTGCCGAGGGCGCGCTCGCGCTCGTGCAGCTCGCGGCCGACCGTGAGCAGCTCGGCGAGCGAGCCGATCTCGTCGAAGCGGGCCCGGTAGGAGCCGACCGAGGCGTCGACGCTGGTGCGGACGGCGGCCTGCACCAGCTCGCCGACGCTGCCGAAGTGGTAGAAGACCAGGGCCTGGTTGACCCCCGCACGGGCGGCGACGCCTCGGGCCGAGAGCCCCGCGATGCCGTCGTGGCGCAGCGACTCGGTGGTCGCCGCGAGCAGCTTGGTGCGGGTGTCGGTCACGAGTCCTCCGGCGGGAGCGAGGGGTTGAGCGGTTGCTCAACCAACTCTAGCGTCGCGCCGTCCGCCGGCCGGAACGGGTGCTGCGCGGACGTCGTCCGTGGCACGATGGGCGCGTGCACCGGCACCAGATCATCATTCGCTAGCGCATCGAGCCCCGCTCGATGCGCCACCTCCCGCCACCCACGGGAGGTTTTTTGTTGCCTGAGCACGCCAGCACCGACCAGCCGACCGACGAGACCGAACCGGGAACCCGCGATGGACCTGCACGGCGCCTTCCACGTCTACGACACCACCCTGCGCGACGGCGCCCAGCAGGAGGGGCTGAACCTCTCCGTCGCCGACAAGCTGAGCATCGCGCGGCTGATCGACGGGCTCGGCGTCGGCTACATCGAGGGCGGCTGGCCGGGCGCGGTGCCCAAGGACACCGAGTTCTTCCGCCGGGCGCAGACCGAGCTCGACCTGCGCCACGCCCGGCTCGCCGCGTTCGGCTCCACCCGCCGAGCCGGGACCAAGGCGGCCGACGACCCGCAGGTCGCCGCGCTGCGCGACAGCGGCGCCGGCACGGTGACGCTGGTGGCGAAGTCGCACGACCGCCACGTCGAGCTGGCGCTGCGCACCACGCTGGAGGAGAACCTCGCCATGGTGCGCGACACCGTGGCGCACCTGGTGGCCGAGGGCCGGCAGGTCTTCCTCGACGCCGAGCACTTCTTCGACGGCCACCGCCGCAACCGCGCCTACGCGCTCGAGGTGGTGCGCACCGCCGCCGAGGCCGGGGCCGACGTCGTCGCGCTGTGCGACACCAACGGCGGGATGCTGCCGCCGTGGGTGGGCGAGGTCGTGGCCGACGTCGTCGCCACCACCGGTGCGCGGGTCGGCATCCACGCCCACAACGACACCGGCTGCGCGGTGGCCAACAGCCTCGCCGCCGTCGAGGCCGGCGCCACCCACGTGCAGGGCTGCCTCAACGGCTACGGCGAGCGCACCGGCAACGCCGACCTCGTCACCACCGTCGCCAACCTGCAGCTCAAGCTCGGTCGCGAGGTGCTGCCCGACGGGCTGCTGCGCGAGGCCACCCGCATCGCCCACGCCGTCGCCGACGTCACGAACTTCCCGCCCGCCTCGCGCCAGCCCTACACCGGCACCTCGGCGTTCACGCACAAGGCCGGCCTGCACGCCAGCGCGATCAAGGTCGACCCCGACCTCTACCAGCACATGGACCCGGTCGGCGTCGGCAACGACATGCGGCTGCTCGTGAGCGACATGGCCGGACGCGCCTCGATCGAGCTCAAGGGCCGCGAGCTCGGCTACGACCTCTCCGACGGCACGCCCGCGACCAAGGACCTCGTCGGCCGCCTGACCGACCGGGTCAAGCAGATGGAGCAGCGCGGCTACACCTTCGAGGCCGCCGACGCCTCCTTCGAGCTGCTGCTCGTCGAGGAGGCCGAGGGTCGCCCGGTCTACTTCGACGTCGAGTCGTGGCGCGTCATCACCGAGACCCTCGCCCGCCGCGAGGCCGCCGAGGAGGCGGTCTCCGAGGCCACCGTGAAGCTGCGCGCGGCCGGCGTCCGCTACGTCGTCACCGGTGAGGGCAACGGACCCGTCAACGCCCTCGACCACGCCCTGCGCGAGGCCATCACGCAGGCCTTCCCCGAGGTCGCCAAGTTCGAGCTGATCGACTACAAGGTGCGCATCCTCGACCAGGGCCACGGCACCGACGCCGTCACCCGGGTGCTCATCGAGACCACCGACGGTGCCTCGTCGTGGGTCACCGTCGGCGTCGGCCACAACGTCATCGAGGCCAGCTGGGAGGCCCTCGTCGACGGCCTCACCTACGGCCTCCGCCGGCACCACACCGGCTGACCCGTCGCGTACGAGCGACGGGTCGACCCGTCGGACATGTCTGACGGGTCAGCGCGGATCCCGGGTCGACCCGTCGGACATGTCTGACGGGTCAGCGTGATCGGCGGGGTCAGCGGGACAGGACGCGGTCGACGAGGTCGTCCCAGCCGTGGCGGACCTGGGTGAGCGGCATCCGCTCGAGGCCGAGCTGCTGCTCGAGGATGGGGATCTCGAGGGGGGCGAGCAGGGCGGTGGCCAGGTAGCCGAGGTCGCCGGTGACGCCGAGCTCGCCGAGCAGGTAGCGCACGTGCATCGAGATGAACGACGCCGCGGCGTAGGAGCGGGCGCCCTCGCGGCCCGCCGCCCGGATGAGCGCCGCGTGGGTCAGCACGGTGTCGATGCGGGAGTGGCCGAAGGCGCGCAGCCGATCGAGCGGCGGGGCGCCCGGCCCCAGCGGCGGCGGCCCGGACAGGACGCCACGCTGCCACAGCGTCTCGGTGTGGTCGAGCAGCGCCGCCATCAGGCCCTCGCGGCTCTCGAAGCGGCGGAAGACGGTGCCCTTGCCGACCCCGGCGCGCTGGGCGACGGCGTCCATGGTGACGTTCTCGACCGAGCAGTGCTCGATCAGCTCGGCCGCCGCCCGCAGCAGCGCCTCCCGGTTGCGGGCCGCGTCGGCCCGCTCGGGCGCTGGCTCCCCGGCCATCGGGAGCAGCCGCACCGGGTCCATGGCGCGAGGGTAGCCACCAGAACGGGTCAGTCCGGGTGGGAATAGAAACGGACCGGGGTCCGTTTCGACCGCCATGACCGACAACTCCGTCACGCCTGTCACCCGCATCGCCGTCCTCGTCGGGAGCCTGCGTCCCGACTCCCTCAACCGCCGCGTCGCCGAGCTGCTCGTCGACCGCGCCCCGGAGGGCGTCGTCCTCCAGATCGTCGACGGACTCGCCGAGGTGCCGTTCTACGACGAGCGCCTCGACGCCGAGACCGTGCCCGCCCCGGCCGCCCGGCTGCGCCAGACCGTCGCCGCCGCCGACGCCGTCCTGGCCGTCACGCCCGAGTACAACGGCACCATGCCGGCCGTGCTCAACAACGCCATCGACTGGCTCTCGCGGCCCTACGGCCAGGGCGCCATCACCCGCAAGCCGTTCGGCGTGCTCGGCACCACCCCGACCCCCTACGGCGGCAAGTGGGCCCACGAGGACGCCGTCCGCTCGGCCGGCATCGCCGGTGCGGTCGCCGTCGACGGCGGCATCGTGTCGCAGTCGGCCCTCGAGGTCGACGTGCTCGCCGACGACGAGGTGATCGACCGCTTCCTCAGCGTGGTGCAGGCGCTCGCCGCGCACCAGCCGGTCGCCGCCTGACCCCAGCCGGACCAGTCGGACCAACCGGACGAGTCGGACCAGTCGGACCAGTCGGACCAGTCGGCCCGGTCGGCTCACCGGCTAGGTTCGGCCGATGGCCGACCTGCACGACCTGACCGCGCTGGAGCAGGGAGACCTGCTCCGGCGCGGCGAGGTCTCCTCGCTCGAGCTCGTCGAGCACTACCTCGACCGCGTCGACCGGCTCGACGACGTGGGCGCGTTCGTGACCACGACGCCCGACCTCGCCCGCGAGCACGCCCGCCGGGTCGACGCCGAGCGCGACGCGGAGCGGCCGGTCGGCCCGCTGCACGGCGTCCCGACCGCGATCAAGGACCTCAACGCCACCGCCGGCGTCGTCACTCGGTTCGGCTCGCCGGTCTACGACGGCTACGTGCCCGACGTCTCCGACGCGGTCGTGCTCTCGCTCGAGGACGCCGGCCTGCCCAGCCTGGGCAAGACCAGCACGCCCGAGCTCGGCTCGCCCTGCTACACCGAGCCCGAGGGCGCGCCGCCCGCGGTGACCCCGTGGGACCGCACCCGGATGGCCGGCGGCAGCTCGGGCGGTGCCGCCGCGGCGGTGGCCGCCGGACTGGTGCCGCTGGCGCAGGGCTCCGACGGCGGCGGCTCGATCCGCATCCCGGCGTCGTGCTGCGGCCTGGTCGGCCTCAAGCCCTCGCGCGGTCGCGTCAGCGGGGCCCCGCTGTACGGCGACCCGGTGGGGCTCGCCACGGCCGGCTCCATCGGGCGCACCGTCGCGGACACCGCGGCGCTGCTCGACGTCATGGCCGGTCATCGGGTCGGGGATCCGTCGTGGGCGCCACCTCCGTCGGCGAGCTTCGTGTCGGCGTGCGACCGCGAGCCGGGCCGGCTGCGGGTCGCGCGGTTCATCGAACCCGTCATCACCGACAGCCGTCCCGACGGCGGCGAGCTCGTCCACAGCGAGGTGCTGCTCGCCTACGAGAACGCCTCGCGGCTGCTCGAGAGCCTCGGGCACGAGGTCGTCGACGTCGCCGTCCCGCTGCCGCCGGAGGCCGTGCCGGTCTTCGAGACGTGCTGGGCGGTGCTCACCGCCCTGTCGCCGGTGCCGCCCGACCGCGCCCACCTGCTGCGTCCGCTGACCCGCTGGCTCGCCGAGCGCGGCCACGCCGTCACCGGTCCCGGGCTCGGCCTGGCCATCGGCTCGATGCGGCGTCACGCCGCCGCCGCGCTGCGGGCGCTCGCGCCCTACGACGCCGTGCTCACCCCGACCGTCGCGCAGCCGCCGCTGCCGGTCGGCGCCATCCGCGACGACGCCGACCCGGCCCGCGACTTCGAGAACCAGAAGGCCTTCACGCCCTGGACGTCGGCCTGGAACGTCACCGGCATGCCCGCAGTCTCGCTGCCGCTGCACTGGACGCCGGCCACCGACGACCACCCGCCGCTGCCCGTCGGCGTCATGCTCGCCGCCCGCCCCGCCGAGGACGAGCTGCTGGTCTCGCTGGCCGCGCAGGTCGAGCGGGCGGCGTCCTGGCACGACCGTCGCGCCCCGGGGTTGTGAGGAGGTGGTGACCCCGACCGCCCACCTCGCCCCCGAGGTGCTCGCCGGCGCCCGCGACCTGATGGACGCCGCCTTCGACGACTTCACCGACCACGACTGGTCGCACGCCCTCGGCGGCCTGCACGCCGTCGTCGTCCACGACGGACGGGTCGTGGCGCACGCCTCGCTCGTGCAGCGCCGGCTGCTGGTCGGCGGGGCGTCGGGGCGCTCGCTGCGCTGCGGCTACGTCGAGGCGGTCGCGGTCGACCCGGCCCACCAGGGCACGGGGCTCGGTGCGCGGGTCATGACCGAGGTCGAGGACCTCGCCCCCGGCCACGACCTGCTCGCCCTCTCGGCCTCGGAGCGGGCGGCCGGCTTCTACGCCGCCCGCGGCTGGCGGCTCTGGCGCGGCCCGTCGTCCGTGATGGCTCCCGGCGGCCTCGAGCCGACGCCGGACGACGACGGCGCGATCTTCGTGCTCGACGGACCGTCCGGACCCGGCCTCGACCTCGACGCCCCGATCGCCTGCGACTGGCGGGACGGCGACGTCTGGTAGCCGGTGCGCCCCCCAGCGGTCAGGCGATGCCCCAGGCACCGCGGAACTCCTCGGGGTCCAGTTCCTCGAGCTGACCGGTGATCAGGTCGAGCAGCACTGCGCCCGCCTCGGCGTCGCCCACCGGCAGCCTCAGCTCGGCCACGCCGTCCTCACGGCGGCGCACCACCACGACGCCCTCGCCGGTCAGCTCGAACCGGCCGCCGGACGTCGCGCACCACAGGTCGAGCGCGCCGGCCACGAACCGGCCCAGACGCCGGCGCCGCCGCGGCTCGAGGCCGAGCAGGTAGACCTCGCCGGCCGTCGAGGGCTCCAGCGTCTCGGTCACGTCTCCGAGGCTACGCCCGACCGCGATCCGCTCCGGCCGCGATCCGCTCCAGGGGCGATTGGCTGACCGAAGTCAGACATCGGGGCGCGAGGCGGATCCCCGTCGCCCTTGCACCTGACGCCACGTGAGGTCCTAGCGTCGCCGCATGCACCTGACGATCGGCGACGTCGCCCGGCGCACGGGGCTGACCGAGCGCACGCTGCGCTACTACGAGGAGCTCGGCCTGCTCGCCCCCGACCGCGACGCGGGCGGCCGGCGCCGCTACGACGGCGCCGCGCTCGACCGGCTCTACCGCATCCGGCTGCTCCGCGAGCTCGGGACGCCGGTCGCCGACGTCGACCCGGACGCCGCCGAGCTCGCCCCGCTGACCCGACGCCATCTCGCCGACCTCGACGCCCGCCTCGCCGACCTGGCCCGCCAGCGCGAGCGGGTGCGCGCCGTGGAGGACCGGCTGCTCGGCGGCGACCGGCCCTCCGACGAGGCCCTGCTCGACCTGCTCGCCGGGCTCGGCGGCGACGAGACGGTGCCGACCCGCCGTGTCACGCTGCTGGTCTACCGAGACCTGGTCGCCGCGCACGCCTGGCTGGTCGACGTCTTCGGGCTGGCGCCCGGCCCCCTCACCCGCGACCGGGCCGACCCGACCCGCGCCGTCCACGGCGTCGTCCACGCCGGCGACGGCGACGTGTGGCTGCACCCGGAGTCGGCGCCGGCGCGGATGGCCTCCCCGCTGGCCACCGGCGGCACCGTCACCGCCTCCGTCGTGGTGGTGGTCGACGACGTCGACGCCCACCACGCCCGCGTGCGCGACGCCGGTGCGGAGATCGACGACCCGCCGGTCGACCGGCCGTACGGCGTGCGCGAGTACAGCGCCCGCGACCCCGAGGGCCACCTCTGGTCGTTCCACCACCCGCTCGACACCACCGACGAGGAGACCCCGTGAGCGAGCTGACCCCCTACCTCTGCGTGGCCGACGCCCACGCCGCCATCGCCTGGTACGTCGACGTGCTCGGCGCCGAGGTGGTCTACGCGCCCGTCCTGATGGACGACGGCCGCGTCGGCCACTGCGAGCTGGCCGTCGACGGCGCCCGCTGGATGATGAGCGACGAGTTCGACGCGGCCGGCGTGGCCGCGCCGCCGCCCGACCGCGGGGCCTGCGTCTCGCTGCACCTCTCCGTGGCCGACGACGCCCGGCTCGACGACCTCGCCGCCCGCGTCGTCGCCGCCGGGACACCGATGACGCGGGGGCCCGAGGACAGTCCGCCCGCCGGCCGGGTCGCGGTGTTCACCGACCCGTTCGGGCACCGCTGGTTCCTCAACCGCCCGGCGGGCTAGCGGCAGCGGGCAGCCGCGCCCCGAGCACCGCGCGACCCGGGCCGCGGAGGGCGTCGAGCCCGGCCCGGCGTCCGGCCGCGACCAGCAACAGGTCGACGTCGCGGCCCCGCAGCGTCGCGCCGCCGCCGTGGGTCAAGCCGGTGTCGTCAGACTCGAGCCGGACGCCGGCCAGCCGGGCCGGCCCGCCCATGAACCGGTTGCCCGCGACGTGGGCCAGGCAGGCCGCCACGACCTCCGGGGGCGTCTCGTGCACGAGGCCGAGCGGGCGCGCGACGTCCTGGGCGTGCACGACGACGTCCATGAGCGGGTCCATCACCCCGCTCATCGGCACCCGCCGGTCAGACGAGGCGCTGCCGCGCAGCAGCGCGACCAGCGCGGCGTCGTCGTGGCGGTCGACGAGGCGCTGCGCGAGCCGCTGCTCCATGCGGTCGAAGCTGCCGCGGGCGCGGACGACCTCCGCGACCAGCCCGCCGAGGCCGGTGCGCGTGGTGGTGGTGAGGTGGGCGACGACGTGGCGCACGGTCCACGCCTCGCACAGCGACGGCGTGGCCCACTGCTGCGGCGTGAACGTCTCGACGAGGTCGGCCAGGGCGCTGCGCTCGGCGCGCGTGGCCGCCCGCACGTGGTCGGGGGTCATGCCGCTCCGACCGGCTCGACCGGCCCGACTCATCGCGGCAGGTCGAGCCAGTCCGGCGCGGCCGCGGTGAACGAGGCGGGACTGAGGACGCCGGCACCGGCCGGCAGCACGCCGACGAGCGGGACGCCGGTGACCCGCGGCAGGTCGTCGCGGTTGCACCGCTCGGCGAGGCCGGGCTCGGCCGGCCACGACCCGATGACCAGGCCGGCGGCGTCGAGGCCCCGCGACCGCAGCGCGCCCACGGTCAGCTCGCTGTGGTTGAGCGTGCCGAGCCCGGCGGCGCACACCAGCACCACCGAGGTGTCGGGGTGGGTGGCCGTGAGGTCGGCGGCGAGGTCGAGCAGGGTGCCGCCGTCGGCGTCGAGCCGCACCAGCAGCCCGCCCGCTCCCTCGACGACCACCACGTCGTAGCCGGCCGCCTCCTCGCGCACCCGGGCGGCGTGGGCCGCCACGCGCGGGACGTCGACGCCCGCCCGGCGCGCCGCGGTGTCGGGTGCGAGCGGCTCGTCGAGCGTGGTGAAGGTGAGCACGTCGACGCCGGCGAGCCGGGCGACGGTGGCGGCGTCACCCGGGTCGTCGGCGGCGCCGGTCTGCACCGGCTTCACGACGAGCACGCGTCCCGGCAGCACGGTGGCCAGTGCCGCCGTCACGATCGTCTTGCCCACGTCGGTCGAGGTGCCCGTGACCACGACGAACCGCGTCACGCCACGCCCCCGGCGTGCTCCTTGACCACCGAGACCAGCACGTCGAGCGCGCGGGCCCAGGCGTCGTCCGGCAGGCCGGCGTTGACCGTGACCCGCAGCCGCGAGACGCCGTCGGGCACCGACGGCGGGCGGAAGCAGCCGACGCGCACGCCCTGGCCGAGCGCGGCCGCCTGGGCCGCCAGGGCGGCGTCCGGTGACGGCATCGGCACCGACAGCACCGCGCCCGCCGGCGGCTCGACGCCCAGCGAGGCGGCGAGGTCGTCGACCCGCTGCCGCACCCGGCCCGGCAGGTCGGGGGAGTCGCGCAGCAGCCGCAGGGCCGCGAGCGCCGCGCCCGCCGCGGCCGGTGCGAGGCCGGTGTCGAAGACGAAGGGCCGCGCCCGGTTCACCAGGTGCTCGCGCACCGCGGACGAGCCCAGCACCGCGCCGCCCTGGCTGCCGAGCGCCTTCGACAGCGTGGCCGTGACGACGACGTCGTCGCGGCCGGCGAGGCCCTCGCGCGCCACCAGACCGGGCCCGTGGACGCCGAGACCGTGCGCCTCGTCGACCACCAGCAGCGCCCCTGCCGCCGCGCAGGCGTCGGCCAGCTCGCGCAGGGGGGCGGCGTCGCCGAGCACGGAGTAGACCGACTCGACGACGACGAGCGCCCGTCGTCCGGCGGCCCCGGCGAGCGCCTGCCGCACCGCGGCGACCTCGCCGTGCGGCACCACCGTCACGCTCGCCCGCGCGAGCCGGACGGCGTCGATCAGCGAGGCGTGCACGTGGGCGTCGGAGACCACGAGGGTGTCGCGGTCGGCCAGCGCGGTGACCACGGCGAGGTTGGCGTGGTAGCCGGTCGACATCACCAGCGCGGTCGGCTGCCCGGTGTAGGCGGCCAGCTCGCGCTCGAGGTCGTCGTGCAGCGCGAGCGTGCCGGTCACCAACCGCGAGGCGCCCGCCCCGCCGCCCCAGGTGCGGGCCGCGTCGACCGCGCCCGCCACGACGTCGGGGTGCCGGGCCAGCCCGAGGTAGTCGTTGCCCGCCAGGTCGACGGCGTCGTCGTCCGGCGGTCGCGGCCGCAGCACCCGCCGCAGCGACGCCGCCTCGCGCGCCGCGGCCTGCTCGGCCAGCCACTCGTCCCAGGACGCGCCCGTCATCCGGCCGCCACCGCCGCCCGCACGCCGGCGCAGATGCGGGCGACGTCGTCGTCACTGCACGCGTAGGGCGGCATCGTGTAGACGAGGTCGCGGAACGGGCGCAGCCACACGCCCTCGGCCAGCGCCGCGTCGGTCGCCGCGACGAGGTCGACCGGGTGGTCGAGCTGCACCACGCCCACCGCGCCGAGGGTGCGGACGCCGGCCAGCCCGGCCAGCCCGGCCAGCCCGTCGGCGAGCCCGCGCTCGATGCGTCGCACGTCGTCGCGCCAGCCGCGCGCCTCGAGCAGGTCGAGCCCGGCGAGCGCCACGGTGCAGGCCAGCGCGTTGCCCATGAAGGTCGGGCCGTGCATGAGCGCCCCGGACTCCGAGGCCGAGACGTCGGCGGCCACCTCGGCCGTGCACAGCACCGCCGCCAGCGTCAGGTAGCCCGCGCCGAGCGCCTTGCCGACGCACATCACGTCGGGCACGACGCCGGCGTGGTCGGCGGCCCACAGCTCGCCGGTGCGTCCGAACCCGGTGGCGATCTCGTCGAGCACCAGCAGGAAGCCGTGCCGGTCGGCGGTCTCACGCAGCGTTCGCAGGCACGCCGGGTCGTAGACCCACATGCCGCCCGCGCCCTGCAGCACCGGCTCGACGACGATCGCGGCCACCTCGTCGGCGTGGGCGGCCGCGAGCGCCTCGAACGCGGCGGCCCAGCCCGCGACGTCCCCGCCCGGCGCCGGCGGCCGCGGGGCGAAGACCTGCTGCGCCAGCACGCCCGTCCACATCGCGTGCATGCCGCCGTCGGGGTCGCACACGCTCATCGCGCCGAACGTGTCGCCGTGGTAGCCGCCGCGCACCGTGAGCACCCGGGTGCGCCCGGCCCGGCCGCGGCCGCGCTGGGCCTGCAGCGCCATCTTGAGCGCGACCTCCACGCTCACCGAGCCCGAGTCGGCCAGGAAGACCCGCTCCAGCCCCGCCGGCGCCAGCGCCACCAGCCGCTCGGCCAGGCGGACGGCGGGCGCGTGCGTCAGCCCGCCGAACATCACGTGGGCGAAGTCGACCGACCGCAGCGCGGCGTCCAGCTCGGGCACGCCGTAGCCGTGCACCGCCGCCCACCACGACGACATCCCGTCGACGACCTCGCGGGTCCTACCCCCGTCGTCGAGCGTGAGGTGGACGCCGCGCGCCCCGGTGACCACCCGCACCGGCGCCGGGTCGGTCATCGACGCGTAGGGGTGCCACAGGTGCTCGCGGTCGTAGTCGAGCAGCGTCATGGGTGGGTCACGCGTTGGGCGCGACCACGGTGCCGGCGCCGCGGCGACGCTTGGCCGGGTCGACCGAGCCCCGCGCCCCGTCGGCGTCGTCCTGCGACCCGAGCACGACGAACCCGTGGTCGGCGATCAGCTCGAGGTCGGCCTGCGCGGCCTGGCCCTCCGAGGTCAGGTAGTCGCCGAGGAAGATCGAGTTGGCGACGTGCAGCGCCAGGCCCTGCAGCGAGCGCAGGTGCATCTCGCGGCCGCCGGCGATGCGCACCTCGCGGTCGGGGCACACGAACCGCGCCATCGCCAGGATCAGCACGCACCGCGCGGGCGTGAGCTCCCAGGTGTTCTCGAACGGGGTGCCGTCGAAGGGCATCAGGAAGTTGACCGGGATCGAGTCCGACTCGAGCTCGCGCAGCGCGAACAGCGCCTCGACCAGCTGCTCGTCGGTCTCGCCGAGACCCGCGATCAGGCCGCTGCACGGCGACAGGCCGGCCTGCTTGGCCTTGGCGACGGTGTCGACGCGGTCGGCGTAGGTGTGGGTCTGCACGATCTGGTCGTGGTGGCTCTCGGCGGTGTTGATGTTGTGGTTGTAGGCGTCGACGCCGGCGTCGCGCAGCCGCTCGGCCTGGCCGTCCTTGAGCAGCCCGAGGCAGGCGCACACCTCGACCTCGGGGTGCTCGGTCTTGAGGGTGCCGACCATGTCGGCGACGCGCTCGACGTCCTTGTTCGTGGGGCCGCGGCCGCTCGAGACCATGCACACGCGGGTGGCGCCGCCCTTGAGGCCCGCCGCCGCCTGCTCGAGCGCCTCCTCGGTCGAGAGCCACTTGTACTTCAGGATGTCGGCCGTCGAGCCCAGCGCCTGGCTGCAGTAGTTGCAGTTCTCCGGGCACAGGCCCGACTTCAGGTTGACCAGGTAGTTGACCTTGACGGTGTTGCCGAAGTGCTCGCGCCGCAGCCGGGCGGCGGCCGCGACGACGTCGAGCAGCTCGTCGTCGTGGGCCCGCAGCACCGCGAGCGCGTCGTCCTCGGTGGCCGGCTTGCCGGCGAGGACCTGGTCGGCGAGCTGGTCGAACCGCGAGGTCATGCGCGTCAGTATGCCGACCCGCCCGGACGGGTCCGCTCGGTGTCCGCCCGCCACCGCAGAGTCCCGGCCCTCGCGGGTGGTCGTCCCTGGGGCCCGGGACGGCGGGCTCCCTAGCGTCCGGCTCGCCGCAACCGACCGCCAGCCAGCCAGGAGCCCACCGTGAACGCCCGTCCCGCCCGCCGCCCCGCCGCCCTCTCCGCCCTCGGCGTCGCCCTCGCCGCCACCAGTGCCCTCTCCGGGACGGCGCACGCCGCCCCGGCGCCCACTGCCGGCCCCGCTGAGGCAGCCCCGTCGGTGCAGGCGGCCGCCGTGCCCGGCAGCCTGCTGTTCGTGCGCGACCACGACGTGTGGATCGCCCGCGCCGACGGCACCGGCGCCCGCGCCGTCACCGCCGACGGCACCGCGTCGTCGGCGTACCGCACCCCGACCCAGGCCGACGACGGCACCATCGTCGCGGCGCGCGGCTCGGTCATCGTGCGGATGACGCCCGCCGGCCGCGTGCTCAACCGCCTCGACCCGCCCGCGATCGAGGACTCGACCGGCTACCCGCTGAAGACCAACCTGACCGACACCGCGGTCTCGCCCGACGGCCGCCACGTCGCCTACACCTACGCCCACCACTCCTGCGCGCCCGGCGCCGGCTGCTACTACCGCTCGGTCACCGGCTTCACCCGCGCCGACCGGCTCACCGACCCCGCCCAGTACGGCGAGTCGTACTACGACGCCCCGGCGTGGATCAGCGACACCCGCACCGTGCAGGGCGGCGGCGGGGGAGTGACGGTCAACCTGCAGGACCTCGGCAGCGACCCGGTGCGCTGGTTCAGCGACGTCGAGACCGGCGGGGGAGGGGACGACCTCTACGACCCGGCCGTCTCGACCGCCGCCGGCCTCTACGCCGCCGTGCGCGGCTACGGCGCCGGCACCCACATCGCCTGGTACGACCTCACCGCCGACCCGACCCGCGGGACGCCGTCCGCGCCGGCCATCAAGTGCGCCACCAGCGACGACCCCAGCCTCGGCAGCCCCACCTTCTCCGCGGACGGCGGCGTGCTGGCCTGGCAGGAGGGCCGCGACGTGTGGGCCACCTCCGATCCGTCGCGCTGCGACCACCAGCCGCGGGTGTGGCTGACGAACGCGAGCGACCCGGCCTTCTCGGCCGCCCGCTACACCGTGCCCGCGCCCGAGCTCGTCGCGCGGCCCACCGTCAGCGGCACGCCGAAGGCTGGCGCCACGATGCGTGCCAGGCCCGGCTCCTGGGCCGCCGCGACGTCGTACGCCTACCGCTGGCTGCGTGACGGCCGCCCGGTCGTCGGCGCGACCCGCGCGACCTACCGGCTCACCAAGGCCGACGCCGGCCGCCGGGTCTCGGTCGTCGTCACCGCCCGCGGCGTCGGCGGCACCGCGAGGGCCACCTCGAACCCGGTGCGCGTGCGCCGCTGACCGCCGCGGCTCACACGTCGTCGAGGCGCACCGTGCCGCCGGTGCGCCAGTAGACGCCGTCCTCGCGGGTCAGGAACCCCTCGTCGACGAGGTAGCGGCGCAGCGCGGCGTGGTCGTCGTGGAACCGGGTCAGCCGGGCGACCACCTCGCGCTCGGGGTACGTCACCCCGAGCTCGAACTCCTGCGCCAGACGGTCGAGCACGACCAGCAGCTTGGCGTGCTTGCGGGGGATGTCCATGAGCCGGCCCTCGGCGCTGAGGAAGCGGGGGAGGACGACGGCGGGGTCGAGCGGGTCGCGCTGGTCGGGCACCCCGCGAACCTAGGACGGCGGCCCGACCCGCGTCGCCCCGGTTTCGGCCGATCGTGCGGCTGGTCGTGCGGGATGACCCGTTCGGCCGAGCCCCGGATCGGCCGAACCGATCACCCGCCTGGGCGTTGACATCAACTATCTCTACTAACTTGGTAGTGAATGATCCGTCCGTTCCAGAGGAGCAGCATGACCACCACCCCGACTCGGCCCGACGCCGTCCCGAGCTCCACCTCCGCCGGCTCGCCGGTCCGCCCCGGCTCGCCCGAGCTGCGGGCCCTGCTCGACCGCATCTCGGTCGACGCCGACGTGCGCGACCGCGACCGCGTCCCGCCCTTCGAGCAGATCGAGTGGGTCAAGCAGGCCGGGCTCGGCCGCCTGCGCGTGCCGGTCGCCGAGGGCGGCGCCGGCGCGAGCATCCGCGAGCTGTTCGCGACGCTGATCCAGCTCGCCGAGGCCGACTCGAACGTCGCGCACATCCTGCGCACGCACTACTGGTTCGTCGAGCAGCAGCTCGTGGCCACCGACCCCGAGGCCCGCGCCCGCGGGCTCGCGCTGATCACCGCCGACCAGCTGGTCGGCAACGGCTTCAGCGAGCAGAGCCGCCGCGCGGTCGGCCTGTCGTTCGACACCACGATCGAGCGCGACCCCGCCGGCGGCTACCGGCTGCGGGGCGAGAAGTTCTACTCCACCGGCACGCTCTACTCCGACTACACCCAGATCTGGGCCTCGGTGCCCGACGGCACCATCGCCGGCGCCGTCATCCCCCTCGACCGCGACGGCGTCACCGTCGAGGACGACTGGGACGGCTTCGGCCAGCGCCTCACCGGCACCGGCACGACCCGCCTGGACGACGTCCACGTGCGCGAGGAGGAGTTCTTCGACCTCGGCGACCCGGCCGAGCTCGACCCCGGCTACAACGGCGCCTTCCTGCAGCTGTACCTGCAGGCCGTGACCGCGGGCATCCTGCGCAGCGTGCGCAACGACGCCGTCACCTGGGTGCAGCGCCGCGCCCGCAACTTCGCACACGCCGGCGCCGGCTCGGCCGCCGAGGACCGCCAGGTGCTGCAGGTGGTCGGCGAGATCTCGGCCGACGCGTTCGCGGCCGAGGCCATCGTGCTCGCTGCGGCCGACGTCATCCAGGACGCCTACGACTCCGTGGTCGACGGTGCCCCCACCCCCGAGGCCACCGAGGCCGCGCAGCTCGCCGCCGCCCAGGCCAAGGTCGCGATCGACCGGTTCTCCTACGCCACCGCGGCCAAGCTGTTCGACGTCGGCGGCGCCTCGGCGACCCAGCGCATCCACAACCTCGACCGGCACTGGCGCAACGCGCGGACGGCGTCCACGCACAACCCGACGTTCCTCAAGGCCTCCGCGATCGGCGACCACGCCGTCAACGGCGCGTCGTTCCCCAACAACGCCTACTTCTGAGCAGGAGCCCCCACATGTCTTCGGTAGGACTCCTCTTCGTCGGCGCGGTGCTGTTCGTCAACGGTCTGCTGCTGCTCGGCCGCGTCGACGCCAAGACGGCCGGCGTGTTCAACCTCTTCGTCGGTGCGCTGCAGACCGCGATCCCCTTCTACGTGATCGCCACCGCCGACACTCCCGACGCGGTGCTCGGGGCGGCCGGCGTGTTCATGTTCGGCTTCACCTACCTCTGGATCGGCATCAACAACCTCGCCGGCTTCGACGGCCCGGGCTTCGGCTGGTACTCGGCGTGGGTGGCGGTCATGGCCGTCGGCTTCGGCGCGACCAGCGTGGTGCGCTTCGACGACGTCGCGGGCGGGCTGCTGTGGTTCCAGTGGGCCGTGCTGTGGGCGATGTTCTTCGTCGTCATCGGCCTCGGGCGCGCACAGTTCACCACCGTGACCGCCTGGCTGACGCTGGTGATGTCGTTCACCACCTGCACCGTGCCGGCCTTCGTCTACCTGCTCGGCGAGCCGCTGCCGGTCTGGGCGGTCGTCGCCTCGATCCTCGTCACCGCCGCGGCGCTCGCGCCGCTGGCGCTGCGGGCGGTGCGGGCCGGGACGACCCCGCCGGTCGTCGCCGCTCCCGTCGAGGAGCGGGTGCCGGTCGCGGTGTAGCTCAGCGCCGACCCGCGACGGTGGCCTCGACTCGGGCGAGGTCACCGGCGCCGACGAGCTCGCGAGGCAGCGCGACGGGTCGGCCTACCCCCGGAGAGCGAACGACCACCATGTCGCGCGGGGCGCGCTCGGAGTCGGACCGACGAGCCGGGCCGCATCGGCGATCTCGGACACCGCGCGTCGTAGGCCGCCCGGCTCAGGAGGCGTTGATCCGGGCGACGGCCTCGTCGGGGAACAGTGCGCGCGGGAAGACCGCCTGGCCGCCGAGGCCGTCGGTGGCCAGGAAGACGAACTCGCCGCGGGCGCGGGCCTTGCGCAGGTCGCGGTAGGCCACCCGGGTCTCGCCGACCGGCGTCCGCAGCACGAGCTCGTCGTCGCCGAAGCCCGACTCGAGGACGGCGTCGTCGGGGTAGCGCAGGCGGGCCGAGACGTAGGCCTGCCGGTAGCCCACCGCCACCGTGAACAGGACGGTGAAGGCCAGCAGGACGACGACGACCAGCGCGACGCCGCGGATCGCGTCGCCGAGCGGGGTCCAGCCCCGGGTCAGCTCGCGATCGAGCAGCGCGAACGCGACGATGGCGGCGTAGAAGAGAAGGTGGCCGCGCGAGACCAGGGCGAAGCGCGCCGAGGCCCACGAGACGCGTCGGCGGTAGTCGGCGTCGGCGACGAATCGGTGGGTCAGCGGGATGTCGCTCACGCGATGTCCTCGTCGGCGGTCTCGACCGCGTCGAGCAGCCGCTCGCAGGCCGCGAGCAGCCGCGTCCGCAGCGGTGCGCCCCGCTCGGCGAACCCGGCCTGCGCGGCGGCGTACTCGCGCTTGCCGTCGGCGGTCTCGATGCGCACCGGTGCGAACGCGCCGTCGTCGAGGTCGGCGAGGTCGTAGGGCGAGGCGCGCATGTCGAGCACCCGGATGTCGCGCGCGAGCTCGAAGCAGTCGGCCACCAGCTCGGAGGCGACCAACGGACCGAGCCGGAAGGCGTGCTTGTAGAGGTCCATGCCGGCGTGCAGGCACCCCGGCTGCTCGAAGGCCGGACGGTCGCCGGGGCCGGGGGAGAGGGCGTTGCGTGGGCGCGCGGCGTCGGTGAAGAAGCGGTAGGCGTCGAAGTGCGAGCAGGCGATGCGGTGCCCCTCGACCACCTCGTCGGTGCCGGCCGCGCCGAGCCGCAGCGGCCAGGCCGCGTGGCGGGTGGGGTCGTCGCCGAGCCGGTAGACCATCGCCCACTCGTGCAGCCCGAAGCAGCCGAGGTTCGCCGGCCGGGACGCCGTGGCGGCCAGCAGCCGCGCGGTCGCCTCGACGAGCGGACGTCGCGCGACGACGTCGTCGAGCGAGGCCACGGCCGGCGCGTCGTCGCCCTCGCAGACCACCCCGAAGCCGGGCGACCAGCGCCGCAGGTGCGCGGGCCGGTGGGAGTAGTAGCCGAACAGGAAGTCGTGCACCGGGTGCTTCACGCCGGCACGTCGCCGGGCCAGGTGGTCGCCGACCAGCGCGTGGACCCGCGCCTCGTGCGCCGTCCGCCGCGCCTGCCACGCCGCCCGCGTCAGGCGGGTCGGGGCGAGCGGATCGGCGGTGCGCACGCCCGCCAGCGTAGGTGTCCCGCACGCTGACCCGTCAGACATGTCTGACGGGTCAGCGTCGCTGGCGACGAGACGCGCCGGGGGTCGCGAGAACTGGACACATGAAGCAATCGAGGTGATAACTTCTGCCTATCATAGTGATCTAGTCTTCTTACGCACCTGCATCGACCTGACGGAGGAACCCCGCATGTGGCTCGTCGCCGCCTTCGCCCTCGCCGGCGGACTCGCCCAGCTCGTCGACGGCACGCTCGGCATGGGGTTCGGGGTCACCTCGGCCACCGTGCTGCTCGCGCTCGGCGTCGCGCCGGCCGCGGCCAGCGCGGCCACCCACGCGGCCAAGCTGCCCACCACGCTCATCTCGGGCCTCGCGCACTGGCGTGAGGGCAACGTCGACCCGCGCATCCTGCTCCGCATCGCGGTGCCCGGCGCGGTCGGCGGCTTCCTCGGTGCGGTCGTGCTCACCAACATCAGCCTCGAGTCGGCCAAGTCGTGGATGGCGGGGCTGCTCATCTTCTTCGGCCTGGTGATCCTGGTGCGCTTCGGCGCCGGCATGCGCCTCGTGCCCGCGATCCCCGGCGGCAACAGCGCCAAGGTGCTCTCGCCCATCGGCCTGCTCGGCGGCTTCGTCGACGCCACCGGCGGCGGTGGCTGGGGCCCCGTGCTCACCCCGAGCCTGATGACCGTCACCCGGCACGAGCCCCGGCGCGTCGTCGGCACCGTCAACGCCGCCGAGTTCGTCGTCGCGGTCTCGGTCTCGCTCGGCTTCGTCTTCGGCACCGCCCACCAGGACATCCCGTGGCTGCCGGTGCTCGGCCTGGTCGCCGGCGGCGTCGTGGTCGCCCCGTTCGCCGCCAAGCTGGCCGGCCGGCTGCCCCACGCCCCGATGGGCGTCATGGTCGGCGGCCTGGTGATCCTGGTCAACGCCGTCACCGTCGTCGCCGCCGTGGTCGGCGACCTCCCCGGCTGGCTCGACGCCACCTTGATCGTCGTCTGGATCAGTTTGGTGGCCGAGGTGGCCCGCCGCGCCTGGGACCGCGAGAAGGCCGAGCGCCGCGCCGGCGTCCCGGCCGACGTCCCCGCCTGAGGCCGGGCCGCGCACCGGCCACGCCCTAGGCTCGCGGTGTGCGCATCGCGAGGTTCACGACGGGTGGCGAGCCGCAGTACGGCGTCGTCACGGGCGAGCTCGACGAGAACGGGGAGCCGGACGACGACGCCAGGATCGTCGCCATCGCCGGCGACCCGCTGTACGCCGGCGTCACGCCGCGCGACGAGGAGCACCGGCTGGCCGACGTCCGGCTGCTCGCGCCCGTCCTGCCGCGCAGCAAGATCGTCGGCATCGGCCGCAACTACGCCGCCCACGCCGCCGAGCTGGGCAACGAGGTGCCCAGCGAGCCGCTGATGTTCCTCAAGCCCAACACCAGCGTGGTCGGCCCCGGCGACCCGGTCTTCTACCCGCGGCAGAGCCACGAGGTGCACTACGAGGGCGAGCTCGCCGTGGTGATCGGGCGCATCTGCCGCGACGTCCCGGCCGAGCAGGCCACCGACGTCATCCACGGCTACACCATCGCCAACGACGTCACCGCCCGCGACCTGCAGCGCAGCGACGGCCAGTTCACCCGCGCCAAGGGCTTCGACTCCTTCTGCCCGCTCGGGCCCTGGATCGAGACCGACCTCGACCCGCAGGCCTTCGCCGACGGCCTGTCGGTGCGCACCTTCCTCAACGGGGACGTCGTGCAGGACGGCTCGACCTCCGACCTCATCTTCGACGTCCCGACGCTGGTGGCCCACGTCTCGAGCGTGATGACGCTGCTGCCGGGCGACGTCATCCTCACCGGCACGCCCGAGGGCGTCGGGCCGATGCAGGTCGGCGACGAGGTCGAGGTGGCGATCGAGGGGCTCGGCTCGCTCGCGAATAGGGTCGTCTCCCGTGACTGAGACCCCCGTCCGCGTCCGCTTCCCACCCTCGCCCACCGGCAGCCCGCACGTCGGCCTGGTGCGCAGCCTGCTGTTCAACTGGGCCTTCGCCCGCCACCACGGCGGGCAGCTGGTGCTGCGCGTCGAGGACACCGACGTCGCCCGCAACACGCAGGAGTCCTACGACGGCCTGTTCGACCTGTTCGGCTGGCTCGGCCTCGACTGGGACGAGGGCCCGGACGTCGGCGGCCCGCACGCGCCCTACCGCCAGTCCGAGCGCGGCGAGATCTACCGCGACGCGCTGGCCCGGCTCGCCGAGGGCGGCCACACCTACCGCTGCTACTGCACCACCGACGAGGTCGCCGCGCGTCGCCAGGCGTCCGGCTCGAAGGACATGGGCTACGACCGGTTCTGCCGCGAGCTCAGCGACGAGCAGGTCGCCGCGTTCGAGGCCGAGGGTCGCGCGCCCGTCGTCCGGTTCAAGATGCCCGACGGCGAGATCGCCTTCGACGACCTCGTGCGCGGCCGCGTCTCGTTCCACTCCGACCACGTGCCCGACCCCGCCCTCGCCCGCGCCAACGGCGACCCGCTCTACACGCTGGTCAACCCCGTCGACGACGCGCTGATGGAGATCACCCACGTGCTGCGCGGCGAGGACCTGCTCTCGAGCACCCCGCGCCAGGTGCCCTTGTTCGAGGCGCTGCAGCAGGTCGGCATCGGCACCGGCCCGCCGATCTACGGCCACCTGCCCTACGTGATGGGCCAGGGCAACAAGAAGCTCTCCAAGCGCGACCCCGAGGCGCACGCGCTGGCCTACCGCGACCAGGGCTACCTGCCCGAGGGGCTGCTCAACTACCTCGCCCTGCTCGGCTGGGCCATCGCCCCCGACCGCGACGTGTTCACGATGGCCGAGATGGTCGAGGCCTTCGACATCGCCGACGTGAACCCCAACCCGGCGCGCTTCGACCTCAAGAAGGCCGACGCCATCAACGCCGCCCACATGCGGCTGCTCTCCACCGAGGAGATCACCCACCGGGCGCTGCCGTTCCTCAAGGCCGCCGGCGTCGTCTCCGACCCGGTCTCCGACGCCGACGCGCAGCTGCTCGAGCTGGCGATGCCGCTGGTGGCCGAGCGCATCAACAAGCTCACCGAGGCCGTCGACATGCTCGGCTTCCTCTTCGTCGACGAGGCCGACTTCACCCGCGACCCCGCCGACGTCGAGAAGCTGCTGGACGCCGACGACGGCGCCGGGCGCGACGTCGTCCGCGCCGCCCACGACGCGCTGGCCGGGCTCGAGACGTGGTCGACCGACGCCATCCAGACCGCGCTGCAGACCGCGCTGGTCGAGGAGCGCGGCCTCAAGCCGCGGGTGGCATTCGGGCCGGTGCGGGTCGCGGTGACCGGACGACGCGTCTCGCCGCCGCTGTTCGAGTCCCTCGAGCTGCTGGGCCGCGAGCGCGGCCTCGCGCGGTTGGCGGGTGCGCTGGCGTGAGCACGTGAGCGGCGGGGAGCCTGACGGTCCGGACGGCGTCGAGTACCACCGGCTGCCCACGGCCGGCCGCAGCGGCCCGGGCTGGGGCGTGCTGGCGATCGTCGCGGCCGTCGTCGGGTTCCTCGTCGCGCAGCTCGTGGTGGCCACGGGCTTCCAGGTCTACTACGCCGTCACCGGCGCCGACGTGCGTGACTCCTTCGACGCCCTGCTCGACACCGACGCCCTGACGCCGGCCGGCCTGGCCTTCGTGCTGCTGGCCATCACCGCCGCCATCCCGTTCATGATGGTGGCCTACCGCCTCGTCATCGGGCTGCCGGTGGGCTGGCTGATGTCGGTGGCCCGGCGGATGCGCTGGCGGTGGCTGCTCGTCTCGCTCGGGGTCGGCGTGGCCGCGCTCGTCTTCAAGATCGTGCTGGCGGCCGTCGTCCCGGCGGGCGACCTGTCGACCACCGAGACGACGTCGGCGAACGACGTCACCCGCACCACCGTGGCGTTCCTGGTCGTCATCGTGCTGTTCGTGCCGCTGCAGGCCGCGGCCGAGGAGTACGTCTTCCGCGGCCTGATGCTGCAGGGCTGTGGCACGTTGGTCGCGAACGCGGTGGTGTCGAAGGTGGTCGCGGTCGTGGTGCCCGCCGTCGTGTTCGCGCTGTTCCACGGCAGCCAGAGCGTGCCGGTCTTCATCGACCGCCTGGCGTTCGGCGTCGCCGCCGGCATCCTCGCCATCGCCACCGGCGGGCTCGAGGCCGCGATCGCCTTCCACGTCGCGAACAACTGGATCGCGTTCCTCGTGACGCTGTTCTTCGGCGACATCACGACCGCGCTCAACCCCACCGGTGGTGACGGCTGGGACGTCGTCGTCTCGGTGGTCTCGGCCGCGGTGTTCGTGCTCATGGCCGTCGGCGCGGCGCGCGCGATGGGCCTCACGACCCGTGCGGTCCGAACCGAATTGGTGGGCCCCGTGGCTCGCGTGTAACGTCTGTGGTCGGTTCTCCGGACCGCCCCGTCGGGCGGTCGGTGAGGATCATGCTGAAGTAATTCAGTGGGATATGGTGTAATTGGCAGCACGACT
This sequence comes from Nocardioides marinquilinus, assembly GCF_039543705.1. NCBI lineage: Bacteria > Bacillati > Actinomycetota > Actinomycetes > Propionibacteriales > Nocardioidaceae > Nocardioides > Nocardioides marinquilinus. The sequence continues at coordinate 573,521 of NZ_BAABKG010000003.1, read as the reverse complement.
GGTTCTGGTCCAGTTAGTCAAGGTTCGAGTCCTTGTATCCCAGCGGAACGGGTGGCGATTTGTCGCCCGGCCAACGTGATCTGTAGGTTCACGTGCGTTCCCAGCCCCCGTCGTCTAGTGGCCTAGGACGCCGCCCTCTCAAGGCGGTAGCGCCGGTTCGAATCCGGTCGGGGGTACCACACCTTTCTCGGTGACTACCCTGTCGTGGGTGCACCGCATCTTCACCACGAGCGTGGCCTCGGTCTACCCGCACTACGTCGCGAAGGCCGAGCGGAAGTGTCGGACGCAGGCCGAGGTCGACCAGGCCATCACGTGGCTCACCGGCTTCGACGACGCCCAGCTCACCCACCACCTCGAGGCCGGCACGACGTTCGCCGACTTCTTCGATACCGCCACCCTCAACCCCGCCGTCGACCAGATCACCGGCTCGGTGTGCGGCGTGAAGGTCCAGGAGGTCGAGGACCCCCTCATGCGCCGCATCCGCTACCTCGACAAGCTCGTCGACGAGATCGCGAAGGGCCGCCCCATGGCGAAGGTCCTACGCTCGCCCGTCGGCTGACCCCACGGCCGGCTGTCCGAGGCCGGCCCAGCCGCACGGACCCTCAGTTTGTCGAATGGCCCCGACGGTCGATGCGGACGGTCGCGTCGACCTCCCGGGGTCTCGACGACGGCCTCGCGCAGACGCTCGGCCCGCTCGACCACCGGCCCTCGAGGCCAGCCCAGCCGCACGGACCCTGAGCTTGTCGAAGGGCCCCGACGGTCGATGCGAACGTTCGCGTTGACCTCTCGGGGTCTCGACGACGGCCTCGCGCAGGCGCTCGGCCTGCTCGACCACCGGCCCTCCGAGGCCAGCGCAGCGACACGGACCCTGAGCTTGTCGAAGGGCCCAGACGGTCGATGCGGACGTTCGCGTTGGCCTCCCAGGGTCTCGACGACGGCCTCGCGCAGACGCTCGGCCTGCTCGACCACCGGCCTTCGAAGGCGAGCGCAGCCACACGCACCCTGAGCTTGTCGAAGGGCCCTGACGGTCGATGCGGACGTTCGCGTCGACCTTCCGGGGGTCTCGACGACGGCCTCGCGCTGACGCTCGGCCTGCTCGACCGCCGGTGGTCGAGCAGCGAGCCCCAGCGAGTGACGTAGAAACCACTGGCCCTCCACGGGAACCTTCTCGACGACGGCCTCACGCAGACGCGAGCCCTACCTCGGCAGACTGGGGTGTGACCCGTGCGCGGCCCGACGTCCGGCTGCGACCGCTGCGTGCCGCGGACGCCGTGACCATCGCCGGGTGGGCGGCCGACCCGGAGTTCCGGCGTGCGGCCGATTGGGGGAGCGAGCGCACCGTGGCCGACCTCGAGCAGTTCCATGCCCGGCTGATCGCGGAGCCGCCGGCGTCGCTGCTGCGGCTCGGGGTGGAGCACGAGGGCGTCCTGGTCGGCTATGTCGACCTGCACGGCGAGGAGCCCGGCCGCCGCGAGCTGGGCTTCGTGATCGGCGGGCGCGAGCGGTGGGGCGACGGTCTCGGCCGCGCGGCGGCGTCCGCCGCACTCGACCTCGCCTTCGACGTCCTTGGTCTGACCGAGGTGACCGCCCAGGCCGACCCGGACAACCATCGATCCGTCGCCGTCCTGCGCCGCCTGGGCCTGACCGAGACCGCGGCCACCGATGGACGGCTCTCCTTCCGCCTGGTCGCCGAGGCCCGGCCGCGCGGGGAGGCCTGACGCACCCGCGCCGACCTGCCGCGGACTCGGGGATCAGCCGCGGGCGACGAGCCGGCTCCAGGGCCAGTCGCCCCGGGCGGTCTGCGGCGCGATGTCGACGTCCCCGCCGCGTCGCTCGGTGATCAGGCGGACCCGCAGGGCGCTGTAGTCACCTCCGCGCAGGCACCGGGAGGGCAGGCGCACCCGGACGACGTCGCGGCGCGCGTTCCAGTCGGTCGTCAGGGCGCGGCACGGTCGCCGGTCGTCGCTGCTGATGATCCGGTTGCGGTCGCCGTCCGCCCGGTGCTGGCTGGCGATGATGAAGATCTCCCGCTTCGACGCGCCCTGCGGCTTCACCCAGATCGCCAGGTCGCCGGTGACGACGCGACGCATCGAGACGTCGACGACCAGCGCCCGCTCGTTGTTCGCCACCCGCACCGAGGTGATGTCGAGCCGCGGCCCCTGGGTGCCGTCACGGTCGGGGTCGTCGATACGGATCGTGGCCGCCTGCGCCGGCGCGGACACGGCGACGAGAGCGGCGACGGCCAGGACGGCGGCGAGGAGCGCGGCGAGCCCGGCGGCGGCGCGCGTGGGGAGCGTCATGCGCGGACGGTAGGGCCCACGCCATCCGTCCGGCCTCACCCGTGGGGTGACGCGCCGGCAGACGGCGGGAACTCAGACGCAGAGGCCGGCGGCGGCGCGATCGGCGGCGTCGTCCTGCTTGGTCTTCTTGTCGTCGTCGTCGGTCTTCTCGGTGCCGACGCCCGAGTCGGCGGCGATGCTGCCCTCGGTGAAGTCCTTGCCGAGCTGCTCGTCGTCGATGATGCGCTGCCACAGCTTGTCGGCGGCGTCGGTCCACACCAGCGTGACCATCGGGTTGGCCGGGTCGGGGGCGATCGGCACGGTGATGAACTTGATCTTGTCGAGCCCGGTGTCGCGGAACTCCATCGCGAGGTCGAACAGCTTGCCGACGCTGTCGAGCTTGTCGTCGACCTGGATCGAGGACGTCACGGCGTTGAGGAAGGCGTTGACCTTCCCCGGCTGGCTGAGCACGTCGGCCGAGAACACCTTGTTGATCATCGAGGCGATGAAGGCCTGCTGGCGCTTCATGCGGCCGATGTCGCCGGTCACCGAGAGCACGTAGCGCTCGCGCACGTAGTTGAGCGCGTCCTGGCCGGTGAGCACCTGGGTGCCGGCGTCGAGGTAGATGTCGTGCTTGGGGTCGTCGACCTCCTCCGGGATGCAGACCTCGACGCCGTCGACCGCGTCGACCATGTCCTTGAAGCCGTTGAAGTCGAGCACCAGGAAGTGGTCGATGTAGACGCCGGTGAGGGCCTCGACGGTCTGCACCGTGCACTGCGCGCCGCCCACCTGGAACGCGGTGTTGAAGCGGACGCCGTCCTCGCCGGGCACGTTCTCGCCGTCGATCTTGCAGTCGGGCCGGTCGATGATCGCGTCGCGCGGCAGGCTGACGCCGTAGGCGTGGCTGCGGTCCTGCGAGACGTGGAGCAGGATGACGGTGTCGGAGCGCTGGCTGCCGTCGCGGTTCTCGCCGTCGATGCCGTTGCCCTTGCCGACGCGGGTGTCGGAGCCCATCACGAGGATGTTGAGCGGCTGGTCCTCGGCCTTCTTGCTCACGCCGGCCGGCAGCGTCTTCTCGACCTTGTGCTCGATCGTCTCGCCAGGCGCGATGTTGTCGTTCCAGCCCTTGTGCACGAAGTACGCGACGCTGACGGTCGCGAGCGCGACGACGAGCTGGGTCGCCACGATCGTCAGCCACACCGCGCGCCGGTGCCGGCGGGTGGTCGGCCGGCGCGGCGCAGGGGTGTCGCTGGGGGACTGGTCGCTCACGGGCCTCATCCTCTCAGGTACCTGGTAGGGGGGAGACGGAACGACGCAGGTCGCGGGTTGCCCGGCCCGGTGTCCGTTTTCCGCGTGAACCGGCGACCGACCGCCGTCATGATGGACGTCGTGAGCACCAGCGCCCCCGACGCCCCGAGCCCCACGGGCGCCACCTGGCTCGACGCCGAGGCCTGCCACCGGGCCGTCAAGGCCCGCGACCGTCGCTTCGACGGCGTCTTCTACACCGCGGTGCGCACCACCGGCATCTACTGCCGGCCGTCGTGCCCGGCCCGCACGCCGGCCCCCGGCAACGTCACCTTCCACCCGACCGCCGCCTCCGCCCAGGCGGCCGGCTACCGGGCGTGCAAGCGGTGCCTGCCGGACGCCGTCCCCGGCAGCCCCGACTGGGACGTCGCCGCCGACGTCGCCGGGCGGGCGATGCGGCTGATCGCCGACGGCGTCGTCGACCGCGACGGCGTTCCAGGCCTGGCGGCCCGCATCGGCTACACGCCGCGGCACCTGACGCGCATCCTGACCGCCGAGCTCGGCGCCGGGCCGCTCGCGCTCGCCCGGTCGCGGCGCGCGCAGACCGCCCGGGTGCTCATCGAGACCACCGAGCTCGGGTACGCCGAGATCGCGTTCGCGGCGGGGTTCAGCAGCGTGCGGCAGTTCAACGACACCGTGCGCGAGGTCTACGCCGCCAGCCCGACCGAGCTGCGCGGACGCCGGGGCGGACGCCGCACCCCCGGCGCGGTGACGATGCGGCTCGCCGTCCGCACGCCGTTCGCCGGGCGCGCGCTGCTCGACTTCCTCGCCTACCACGTGGTGCCGGGAGTCGAGCTGGCCGGCGACGGCTGGTACGCCCGCACCCTCGACCTGCACCACGGTCCGGGCACGGTGCGGCTCGAGATCGACGACGCGCTCGAGGCCGGCCAGACGGCGTTCGTCACCGCCGCGTTCCGGCTCACCGACCTGCGCGACACCACCGCCGCCGTCGAGCGCACCCGCCGGCTGCTCGACGCCGACTGCGACCCGCTCGCGGTCGCCGACCACGTCGCGGGCGATCCCATCCTCGGCCCGCTCGGACGACGCACCCCCGGCCTGCGGCTGCCCGGCCAGGTCGACGGCGACGAGACGGCGGTGCGCACCGTGATCGGCCAGCAGGTCAGCGTCGTGGGGGCCCGCACCGTGACCGGACGCGTCGTCGCCGCGCACGGCCGACCGGTCGAGACCGGCGTCCCGGGCCTGACCCACCTGTTCCCGACCGCGGCCGCGCTCGCCGAGGTCGACCCGACCACGCTGCCGATGCCGCGGGCGCGCGGGCGCGCCCTGGTGGGACTCGCCGCCGCGCTGGCGGCCGGCGACGTCGTCCTCGACCGCGGCACGGACCGCGACGAGGTGCGCGCGGCGATGCTGGCGCTGCCCGGCATCGGACCGTGGACCGCCGACTACGTCGCCATGCGGGCCCTGGCCCACCCCGACGTCTTCCTGCCCACCGACATCGGCGTGCGCAACGCCCTGCGCAACCTCGGTCACGACCCCGCCGAGGTGCTCACCCGCACCGACGCGTGGCGGCCCTGGCGCTCCTACGCCCTCATGCACCTGTGGAACACGCTCATGCCCGCCACCTCGACCGACCCGATCGGAGCCTGACCATGTGGACCGTCATCGACTCACCCGTCGGCGAGCTGCGCCTCGTCGAGCTCGACGGCCACCTGACCGCCATCGAGTTCTCTCCCTTCCGCGACGCCACCGCCAACCGCGGCCGCCCGCTCGGCGTCCGCCGGGACGACGCCCCGCTGCTCGTCGAGACCGCCCGGCAGCTGCGGGCCTACTTCGCCCGCGACCTCAAGGAGTTCGACCTGCCGCTCGCCCCCAGCGGCTCGACGTTCCAGCAGCAGGTCTGGCACGAGCTGCGTCGGATCGGCTACGGCGAGACCGCCACCTACGGCGAGGTCGCCCACCGCCTCGGCCGCACCAACGCCGCCTCCCGCGCCGTCGGCCTGGCCAACGGCAGCAACCCGATCCCCATCGTCGTCCCGTGCCACCGCGTCATCGGCGCCAACGGCACCCTCACCGGCTACGCCGGCGGCCTCGAGCGCAAGCAGCTCCTCCTCGGCCTCGAGCAGGATGCGCTGTTCTGACGTCGCGGGGGCGGCGGCAGGAGTCACCGGTGATCCGGTGACTCCTGACGTTCTCGGCCGATGCTCCGGCTGAGAACGATAGGAGCCGGCTGAGAAGGTCGACGTTCGCGCGGCCGTCGTCTGGTCGGACGGCGCCTGTCGGCCGCCCCGGGCCGGCCGTCGTCCACAGGCCGTCGACGCCCCGGTTTGTCCCCAGCCCGACCTCGGGCACCCCGAGCTGCATGACCGCGACACCGCCGCGCCGTGCCGCGGATGACCCACGCCACGCGCCGATCGCGCTCCGACGCGAGCTGCTGGCCGTCGGCCACAACGACCGATCGATCGCCCGCATGCTCGGGTCGGGCGACCTGGCCCGGGTGCGGTGGGGCGCCTACGTCGACGGGCCGACCTGGGCCTCGCTCGACGATGTCGGCCGGCACGGCCTGCGCACGCGCGCGGCGGTGAGACAGGCCAACGCGGACGTCGTCGTCTCGCACCTCTCGGCCGCCGTCGAGCACGACGTGCCGACGTGGGGACTCGACCTCTCCGAGGTCCACCTGACGCGCACCGACGGCCGCGCCGGGCGCCGAGAGCGAGGCATCGCGCAGCACTGCGGTCTCATCGAGGACGGCGACGTCGTCGAGCTGAACGGGCTGTCGGTCATGAGTCCGACGCGCACAGCGCTGGAGGTGACGACCGCGGCCGGCCTGGAGTCCAGCCTGGTCGTGGTCAACCACCTGCTGCACCACGAGCTGACGACGGCCGACGCGCTCGCGGCGCGGGCGACGTCCATGCGGGACTGGCCGGGGACCTTGCGCACCCAGCTGGTTCTCACGCTCGCGGACGCGCGCATCGCCTCGCCCGGGGAGTCGCGGTGTTGGCACCTGTTCTTCCGCGGCAGCCTGCCGATGCCCGAACCGCAGTACGCGGTGCGAGACGAGACCGGCGCGGTCGTCGCGATCGTGGACTTCGCCTGGCCCGAGCTCGGGGTCTTCCTCGAGTTCGACGGCAAGGTGAAGTACGAGAAGCTGCTGCGCAAGGGTGAGCGCTCCAGCGATGTCGTCGTCCGGGAGAAGCGGCGCGAGGAGCTGATCGTCCGGCTCACGGGTTGGCGGTGCATCCGCCTGATCTGGGCCGAGCTCGAGCGCCCGACGCAGACGGCGGCGATGATCAACCAGGTGCTGCGGGAGCAGTCGGCGCGACGGGTCGCAGCCGGGTGGAAGCCCGCCTGACGGCACCCTTCTCAGCCGGTTACTGACGTTCTCGGCCGTTGCTACGGCTGAGAACGTCAGGAGTCACCGGTGATCCGGTGACTCCTGCGCACGAGCGAGCCGACTACTCCGCCGCCGCCCGCCGGAGCGACTCGGAGAGCCGGTCGGCGGCGGCGAGGACGGCGGGGGCGTGCATGCGGCCGGGCTGGCGCGAGAGGCGCTCGAGGGGGCCGGAGACGGAGACGGCGGCGACGATGCGGCCGCCGGGGGAGCGGACGGGGGCGCTGACGGAGGCGACGCCCTGCTCGCGCTCGCCGACCGACTGCGCCCAGCCGCGGCGGCGGATGCCGGACAGCGCGGCGGCGGAGAAGGCGGCGTTCTGCAGGCCGCGGTGCATGCGCTCGGGGTCCTCCCAGGCGAGCAGCACCTGCGCGGCGGAGCCGGCGCGCATGGTCAGCTGCGAGCCGACCGGGATGGTGTCGCGCAGGCCGGAGGGGCGCTCGGCGGCGGCCACGCACACGCGGTGGTCGCCCTGACGGCGCCACAGCTGCGCGGACTCGCCGGTGATGTCGCGCAGCCGGGCCAGCACGGGTCCGGCGGTGGCGAGCAGCCGGTCCTCGCCGGCGGCGGCCGACAGCTCGGCCAGCCGGGGCCCCAGCACGAAGCGGCCCTGCAGGTCGCGGGCCACGAGCCGGTGGTGCTCCAGGGCCACCGCGAGGCGGTGTGCGGTGGGCCGCGCCAGCCCGGTGCCGGCCACCAGACCGGCCAGCGTGGCCGGGCCGGACTCAAGCGCCGTGAGCACGAGAGCCGCCTTGTCGAGGACGCCGACGCCGCTGGAGTTGTCCATATGGCAATACTGCCGTCTCATTCCTCGGGACGCAAACGTAGGGTGTCCTCGACCAACCACCGCACGGAAGGGAACGCGTCGGATGGGCAAGACGCTGGCAGAGAAGGTCTGGGACGAGCACGTCGTCCGACCCGGCGGCGACGACGGCGGGCCCGACCTGCTCTACATCGACCTCCACCTCGTGCACGAGGTGACCAGCCCCCAGGCCTTCGACGGCCTGCGGCTGGCCGGACGCCGGGTGCGGCGTCCCGACCTCACCCTCGCCACCGAGGACCACAACGTCCCGACGCTCGACTGGGACAAGCCGATCGCCGACCCGGTCTCGCGCACGCAGGTCGAGACGCTGCGCCGCAACGCCGAGGAGTTCGGTGTGCGGCTGCACCCGCTCGGCGACATCGAGCAGGGCATCGTGCACGTCGTCGGGCCGCAGCTGGGGCTGACCCAGCCGGGCATGACGATCGTGTGCGGCGACAGCCACACCAGCACCCACGGCGCGTTCGGCGCGCTCGCCTTCGGCATCGGCACCAGCGAGGTCGAGCACGTGCTCGCCACGCAGACGCTGCCGCAGGCGAGGCCGAAGATGATGGCTGTCACCGTCGAGGGCAGCCTGCCCGACGGCGTCACGGCCAAGGACCTGGTGCTCACCCTCATCGCCCACACCGGCACCGGCGGCGGCCAGGGTTACATCGTGGAGTATCGCGGCCCCGCCATCGAGGCGCTGTCGATGGAGGGCCGGATGACGGTCTGCAACATGTCGATCGAGTGGGGCGCCAAGGCCGGGCTCATCGCGCCCGACCAGACCACGTTCGACTACCTGCAGGGCCGTCCGTCGGCGCCGCAGGGCGCCGACTGGGACGCCGCCGTCGAGCACTGGACCGGCCTGCGCACCGACCCCGACGCGGTCTTCGACGAGGAGATCGTGCTCGACGCCTCGACCATGACCCCCTTCGTCACCTGGGGCACCAACCCCGGCCAGGGCGTGCCGCTCGGCGCCAGCGTGCCGAGCCCCGAGGACTTCGACGACGACCAGGACCGCGTCGCCGCCGAGAAGGCCCTGGAGTACATGGCCCTCGAGGCCGGCACCCCGATGCGCGAGATCAAGGTCGACACCGTCTTCGTCGGCTCGTGCACCAACGGCCGCATCGAGGACCTCCGGCTCGCCGCCGAGATCGTCCGCGGCCGGCAGGTCGACGAGAGCACCCGGCTGCTCGTCGTCCCCGGCTCGGTGCGGGTGCGCCTGCAGGCCGAGGACGAGGGCCTCGACGTCATCTTCAAGGACGCCGGCGCCGAGTGGCGCGGAGCAGGCTGCTCGATGTGCCTGGGCATGAACCCCGACACCCTCGCCCCCGGCGAGCGCAGCGCCTCGACGTCGAACCGCAACTTCGAGGGACGCCAGGGCAAGGGCGGTCGCACCCACCTGGTCTCGATCCCGGTCGCGGCGGCCACCGCCATCCGCGGCACCCTCTCCTCGCCGGCTGACTTGGAGGCCCTGTGATGGACGCGTTCACCAGCCACACCGGCGTCGGCGTGCCGCTGCGCCGCAGCAACGTCGACACCGACCAGATCATCCCGGCGGTCTACCTCAAGCGCGTCACGCGCGACGGGTTCGAGGACGGGCTGTTCGCCGCGTGGCGCAACGACCCGACGTTCGTGCTCAACGACCCGGCGTACGCCGGTGGCTCGGTGCTCGTCGCCGGGCCCGACTTCGGCACCGGCTCGTCGCGTGAGCACGCCGTGTGGGCCCTGCAGAACTACGGCTTCCGCGTCGTGGTCTCGCCGCGCTTCGGCGACATCTTCCGCGGCAACGCGGGCAAGGCCGGCCTGCTGGCCGCCCGCGTCGACGAGAAGGTCGTCCAGCGGCTGTGGGACCACCTCGCCGAGCACCCGGGCGCCACGATCACGGTCGACCTCGAGTCGCGCACGGTGCGCGCGGGCGAGGGCGTCGACGCCATCGAGGATTCCTTCGACATCGACGACTACACCCGCTGGCGGCTGCTGGAGGGTCTCGACGACATCGGCATCACGCTCGGCCACGAGGCCGACATCTCCGAGTACGAGACGTCGCGACCGTCGTGGAAGCCCGCCACCGCCTGACCTGACGTCGACCCAGGTCGGCGTGGTCGATGCGGGGTCTCGAGGCTCGGCCGTGGCCGGCCTCGCACCTCGACCATCGTCGTCGGACGCCGGTCGAGGTGCGAGGAGCCCTGGCGGCGAGCCTCGAGACCACCGGCCCCGACACCCGGGACCGAGGTTCACCCCTCCGCGGGTGATCGCGGCGACGGGGGCGCAGGACGATGGGGGAGCGCCCCCACGCTCCGCACCTTCGAGAGGAACCCCGTGCCCGACATCGCCAGCAACGGCATCTCCCTGCACTACACCGACACCGGGGGCGGCGGGCGTCCCGTCGTCCTCATCCACGGCTGGCCGCTCAGCGGCCGCTCCTGGGCCGACCAGGAGGGCGCCCTCATCGAGGCCGGCTACCGCGTGGTCGCCTACGACCGCCGCGGGTTCGGTGCCTCCGACAAGCCCGAGTCGGGCTACGACTACGACACCTTCGCGGCCGACCTCGCGGGCCTGCTCGACGGGCTCGACCTCACCGACGTCACCCTCGTCGGGTTCTCGATGGGTGGCGGCGAGGTGGCCCGCTACCTCGGCACGCACGGCGACCGGCGGGTGCGCTCGGCCGTGCTGGCCGGCGCCGTCCCGCCCTACCTGCTCAAGACCGACGACAACCCCGACGGCGGTCTCGGGGACGACGACGTGCAGGGCATGATCGACGGCGCTCGTGCCGACCGCGCGGGCTTCCTCGACGGCTTCACGACGAACTTCTTCTCCGTCGACGGCGAGCTCAAGGTCACCGAGGACCAGCGGCAGCAGGCCCTCGCCCTGCAGCAGCCCGCCTCGGACGCCGCCCTGGTCGGCTGCATCGACGCCTTCGGGCGCACCGACTTCCGCGGCGACCTGGCGAAGGTCTCCGTGCCCACGCTGGTGATCCACGGCGACAGCGACGCGATCGTGCCGATCGAGGTGTCGGGACGCCGCTCGGCCGAGGCGATCGCGAGCTCGACGCTGGTCGTGGTCGAGGGCGCGCCGCACGGCTTCAACGTGAGCCACCGCGACGAGTTCAACGCCGCCCTGCTCGACTTCCTGGGCCGCTGACCCTTAGCGAGAGCACTGCTCTCGCCGCATGAGCCGGTGCGCCACGTCGTCACGCCGAGGGCTGATCTGCCTCAACGGCGGGGAAAAACCGCCGTTACCCCCGGCGTGGCGATTGTGGCGCCCCTCACTTGTGCCTAGCGTGCTGAGGAAAGTCGGGCACCGGCTCGGCGACGATGCAGCTCCGAGAGGGAAGACAGTGAACAAGTCACAGCTCGTCGACGCGCTGGCGGCGCGGTTCGACGGCAACCGCAAGCAGGCTGCGCACGCGCTCGAGTCCGTGCTCGACACGATCACCCGCGAGGTCGCCAAGGGCGAGAAGGTCGCCATCACCGGCTTCGGCTCGTTCGAGAAGCGGGTGCGCGAGGCCCGGTGGGTGCGCAACCCGCAGACCGGCGACCGCATCAAGGCGAAGAAGACCTCGGTGCCCAAGTTCACCGCCGGCGCCGACCTGAAGAACGTCGTCTCCGGGGCCAAGAAGCTGCCCAAGCTGACCGTCGCGGCCGCCGCCGCGCCGGCCAAGAAGGCGGCGAGCGCCGCCAAGAAGACCACGGTCGCGGCCGCGAAGAAGGCCGGCACCACGACCAAGGTCCTGCCCGACACGCAGCCCGCGACGAAGAAGACCGCCACGACCGCGAAGAAGTCGGCCACCAAGGCGCCCGCCACGAAGAAGGCGGCGACGACCCCGGCCAAGACGAGCGCCGCCAAGACCAGCGCCGCGAAGACGACGACGGCGAAGACCACGACGGCGAAGAAGACGGCCACGAAGACGGCGGCCAAGAAGGCCCCGGCGAAGAAGGCCCCGGCGAAGAAGTCCCCGGCCACGAAGTCCGCCGCGAAGAAGACCAGCGCCGCGAAGACGACGGCGACGTCGGCGACCGCCAAGAAGGCCCCGGCCAAGAAGACCGCCGCCAAGACCAGTGCGGCCAAGACCACCGCCGCCAAGAAGGCCCCCGCCACGAAGGCGACCACGAAGAAGGCCGCGGCCAAGAAGTCCTGACCACCGAGCGCCCCGACGGGCCGTCCTCCTCGCGGAGGGCGGCCCGTCGTCGTGCGCGGCTCAGCCGCTGGCGATCCGCGCCGTCGCCGGGCCGACGCCGATCAGCACGGCGGCCGCGAGGTCGTCGCCGTCGTCCACGTCGTGGCGCAGCGTGCGCAGCTCGCCCGGCACCGGCCACGCCCCGGCCGCGCGGTGCGCCGCCGCCGACCCCGCACCGAACGCGGGGTCGAAGCGGTGGGCGCTCGCGGTGTAGAGCACCGTGCCGGTGCCCGCGGCGTCGGCGACGTACGCCGCGGCGTCCGGCTGCCGTCGTAGGTGCTCGGCGACGGCGCCGAGCGCCGCGTCGAGGTCGGCCGGACGCAGCGCCGGCAGGTCGGCGAGGACGGCGACCGGTCGCGCGCCCGGCCAGCGGCGCACGGCCTCGGCCGCCCCCTGCCGCAGGGCCGGGTTGAGCCCGGAGGCGTCACCGTCGGGGATGGCGCCACAACCCTTCGCCACCAGGCGCGACCCCAGCGCGGCGTCGTCGGTGACGGCCAGGACGCCGCGCACCCGGCGGGCCGCCAGGCACGCCGCCGCGGTGTCGAGGGCGAACGCCTCGGCCAGGGCGTGGCGGCGCTCGCCGGCGGCCGCACCGAGCCGGCTCTTGCCCACCGCGGGGGGCTTGGCCGGCAGGACGACCACGAAGTCGGCGGAGTCGGCGGAGCCGGCGGGGGCGACGGAGCCGGCGGGGTCGGCGGGGTCGGCGGGGTCGACGGCGTCCGCGGGCTCCACGTCCCGATCCAACCAGCCGCCCCGCGGCGTCGCGGCACCGCGCCGCACGGCCGGACTGGATAGCCTGCCCCGGTGCGAGTCCGCAAGCTGCAGCAACCCCGGGGGTGGGCCTTCACGGTCGGGGCGATGATCCTCAAGCCGTTGTTCTTCCTCACCACGCGGCCCGACTGGGTCGACGGCACGAAGATCCCGGCCACCGGCGGCTGCATCGTGGTGATCAACCACCTCTCCTACGTCGACCCGCTCACCGCCGCGCACTTCTGCTACGACCACGGCCGGCTGCCGCGCTACCTGGCCAAGTCGGGCCTGTTCCGCAACAAGGTGCTCGGGTTCTTCCTGCGCGGCGCAGGCCAGATCCCCGTCGAGCGCGCCACCGCCGGCGCCGTCGGTGCCTACGACGCCGCCGTCGCCGCGGTCAACGCGGGGGAGTGCGTCGTCGTCTACCCCGAGGGCACGCTGACGCGTGACCCCGACCTGTGGCCGATGAAGGGCAAGTCGGGGGCGGCCCGCATCGCCCTGGCCACCGGTGCCCCCGTCGTCCCGGTCGGCCAGTGGGGCGCGCAGCAGCTGCTCGCGCCGTACTCGACAAAGCCTCATCTGTTCCCGCGCAAGACGATCCACGTGCTCGTCGGCGACCCGGTCGACCTCGCCGACCTCGCCGCGAAGCCGCTCGACGCCGCCGTCATCGCGCAGGCCACCGACCGCATCATGGACGCCGTCACCGAGCTCGTCGCGCGGCTGCGCGACGAGGATCCGCCCGCCGAGCGGTTCGACCCGCGGCGCGCCGGCGTCGCCGAGATCGGCAACCCCACGCAGCAGCCCCGCACGCGGGACGCCGGGTGAGCGGGCGCGAGCGGGTCGCCGTCCTCGGCGCGGGCTCGTGGGGCACGTCGTTCTCGATCGTCCTGGCCGACGCCGGCAACGACGTCACGCTCTGGGCGCGCCGTGAGGAGCTCGCGGCCGCCGTCAACGCCGACCGCGAGAACGCCGACTACCTGCCCGGCATCGCGCTGCCCGACGCCGTGAGCGCCACCCACGACATCGAGCGTGCGCTCGACGGCGTCGACCTCGTGGTGATGGCGCCGCCGTCCCAGACGCTGCGCGAGAACCTGACCGCCTGGGCGCCCCACATCGAGCCCCACGCGGTGATGGTCTCGCTGATGAAGGGCGTCGAGCTCGGCACGCTCAACCGCATGAGCGAGGTGATCCACCAGGTCACCGGCGCCGGACCCGAGCGCATCGCCGTCGTCACCGGACCCAACCTGTCGAAGGAGATCGCCCGCCGCGAGCCGGCCGCCTCCGTGGTCGCCTGCGCCGACGAGGACGTCGCCCGCTCGCTGCAGGCGCGCGTGCACTCCCCGTCGTTCCGGCCCTACACCAGCGTCGACGTCGTCGGCTGCGAGGTCGGCGGGGCCTACAAGAACGTCGTCGCGCTCGCCGTCGGGATGGCCGTCGGCCTGGGGTTCGGCGACAACACCACCGCCTCGCTCATCACCCGCGGCCTGGCCGAGACGGCGCGTCTGGCCACCGCGCTGGGCGCCAACCCGCTGACGCTGATGGGCCTCGCCGGCCTCGGCGACCTCGTGGCCACCTGCTCCTCGCCGCTCTCGCGCAACCGCAGCTTCGGCGAGCGGCTCGGCCGCGGTCAGACCAGCGAGCAGATCTACGCCTCCACCCGCCAGGTCGCCGAGGGCGCCAAGTCGTGCTCGTCGCTGCGCGCGCTCGCCGAGCAGTCGGGCTGCGACGCCCCGCTCGCCACCTACGTCGACGACGTCGTCGCCGGCCGCATGACCGCGCGCGAGATGATGGACGCCGCCCTCGCCCGCACCCCCAAGCCCGAGCTCACGTGACCTGACGCCGGTGGTCGGGGGGGTCTCGAGGCTCGGCCGTGGCCGGCCTCGCACCTCGACCACCGTGGGGTGCCGACCCGGCCCGACGGATCCTGAGCCTGTCGAAGGGCCCTACGCGCCCAGCCGGTCGAGCGCGCCGGAGAGGTCGGCCCAGAGGTCGTCGACGTCCTCGACGCCGACCGAGAGCCGCACCAGCGCCTCGGGGATGGTGGGGGCCTCGGTCTTCCAGCGACGACGGCGCTCGAGGCTCGACTCGACGCCGCCGAGCGAGGTGGCGTGCACCCACAGCGACGTCGTGCGGCACAGCAGGTCGGCGGCCATCGGGCCCTGCTCGAGCACGATCGCGACGATGCCGCCGAAGCCGGGGTAGCGCACCTCGCTGACGGCGTCGTGGCCGCGCAGCCGCTCGGCCAGCTCGCGGGCGTTGGCCTGGGCGCGCTCGACGCGCAGCGTCAGCGTGCGGAGCCCCCGCAGCGCGAGCCACGCCTCGAACGCGCCGGGCACCGCACCGGTCAGCGAGCGCCGTGAGAGCAGGACGTCGTGCAGCTCGTCGTCACGGGTGACCACCGCGCCGAGCAGCAGGTCGCTGTGGCCGCCGAGGTACTTCGTCGCCGAGTGCAGGACGACGTCGGCGCCGTCGTCCAGCGGCCGCTGCAGGACCGGCGTGGCGAAGGTGTTGTCGACCACCACGTAGGCGCCGGCGGCGTGCGCCGCCTCGGCGATGGCGGCCACGTCGGCCACCTCGAGCGCGGGGTTGGTCGGTGTCTCGACCCACACCAGCGCGGCGCCGTCGCAGGCCGCGACGACCGCGTCGGTGTCGCTGATGTCGACCAGCGAGGCCGTCAGCCGGCCGCGGGCCTCGAGGTCGGCCAGGCTCATCACGCTGCCCAGGTAGGCGTGCCGCGGCATCACGACCCGCGCACCCTGGGCCACCAGGTCGAGCACGCACGTCACCGCGGCCATGCCGCTGGCGAACGACAGGCAGCGCCCGCCCTCGAGGCGGCCGAGGGTCTCCTCGAACGCCGTCCACGTCGGGTTGGCGTAGCGGCCGTACTCGAGGTCGCCACCGGCCACGTAGGTCGCCGCCATCGTGATCGGCGTGTTGAGCGGCTGGTCGGGCTCGTGGGGCGGCCGGCCCGCGGTGACGGCGACGGTCGCGGGCGCCAGGTCGTCGCGAGCGCGCGGACCTCCCAGATCAGCCATACCGGCGAGGATAGGGTCGCGCCGTGACCGGCAGCCGCAAGCCCCGTGTCGCCGTCGTCTTCGGGGGGCGCTCCAGCGAGCACGCCGTCTCGTGCGCCACCGCCGGCAGCGTCCTCGCCGCGATCGACCGCGAGCGCTACGACGTCGTCCCCATCGGCATCGCCCGCGACGGACGGTGGGTGCTCGAGTCGGGCGACCCCGACGCGCTGCGCATCACCGGCCCCGAGGCGCTGCCCAGCGTCGACGGCAACCGCGCCGCCGTCGCGCTCGCCCGCGTCGAGCGCGGCACCGACCTCGTCGTCTCCGACGCCGGTCGCCCGCCCGAGACCCTCGGCGAGGTCGACGTCGTCTTCCCGGTGCTGCACGGGCCGTGGGGCGAGGACGGCACGATCCAGGGGATGCTCGAGATGGCCGGCGTGCGCTACGTCGGTGCCGGCGTCCTCGCCTCGGCGGTCAGCATGGACAAGTCCTACATGAAGGTCGTGCTCGCCGCCGCCGGCCTGCCCGTGATGCCCGGCACCACCGTCACCGCCCGCGAGTGGGACGCCGACCCCGACGCCGTCCGCGAGCGTCTCGCCGGCCTCGGCTACCCCCTGTTCGTCAAGCCCGCCCGCGGCGGCTCGAGCATCGGCATCTCCAAGGCCCACCACGACGACGAGCTGGCCGGCTGCCTGGCCACCGCCTTCGAGCACGACCCCAAGGCGCTGGTCGAGGTCTCGGCCGAGGGCGCCCGCGAGATCGAGTGCGGCGTGCTCGGCACCCTCGACGGCGGTGCCGAGACCAGCGTGCCGGCCGAGATCACCGTCACCGGCGAGCACGAGTTCTACGACTTCGCGGCCAAGTACCTGCCCGAGGAGGCGACCGTCCTCGACGTGCCGGCCGACCTGCCCGCCGACCGGGCCGACGAGCTGCGCGCCCTCTCGGTGCGCGCGTTCGAGGCCGTCGGCGGCGAGGGCCTGGCCCGCGTCGACTTCTTCGTGCTGCCCGACGGCCGGGCCGTCGTCAACGAGATCAACACGATGCCCGGCTTCACGCCGCTGTCGATGTACCCCCGCATGTGGGCCGCCACCGGCCTCGACTACCCGGCCCTCGTCGACCGGCTGCTCGAGCTCGCCCTCGCCAGAGGAACCGGCCTGCGCTGAGCTGACGTCCCTGCTGCGGTGGTCTCGAGGGTCGCTGCGCTCGCACCTCGACCATCGTCGATGCGCCGTGACGCTGGCCGCGGCACGACCATCGTGGACCCGCTGTGACGCTGGTCGAGGTGCGAGGAGCCCTGGCGACCCGTGGGTCAGTCGTCGGGATCGTCGGCCACGCGGGGGTCGACGTCCTCGGGGGCGATGCCGAGCAGCTCGGCGACCTGCTCGACCACCACGGTCAGCACCATGGCCTCGAGGTCGGTGCGGGTCTCGGCGCGGTGCTCGATCGGACGCCGGAACAGCACGATCCGCGTCGGACGCGAGCCGCTGCCGCGCACCAGCGACGACAGCGGCACCGAGGCCTCGCCCCAGTCGTCGGGCAGCTGCGGGGTCTCCTCGACGGCGTACTCGACCAGGCCGAGCCGCTCCTTCCACCGCTCCTCGACCTCGGTGACCACCGCCAGCACGAGGTCGTCGAAGCGGTCGCGCGCCGTGCGCAGCTCGGGGGTGCCGGGCACCCGGGGCATCACGGCCGGCCCGCGCATCCCGCGGCCGTGCCGGTCGCGGGTGCGCCGCCGCACCCCGCGCTGTTCACCCGTCGGTGCGTCCGCCACGACCGCGAGCCTAGGCCGCGAGGAGGACGACGACGGGTAGCGTCTGCGGCGTGAGTCTGTCCCGGCGCTGTTCGCGCACCGCCTGCGACCGCCCCGCCGTGCAGACCCTCACCTACGTCTACGCCGACCAGACCGCCGTCCTCGGCCCGCTGGCCACCTACGCCGAGCCGCACGCCTACGACCTGTGCCAGGTGCACGGCGAGCGGCTCTCGGCCCCGCGCGGCTGGGAGGTGCTGCGCCTGGCCACCGACCTCGACCCGCGCGGCCCGTCCGGCGACGACCTGCTCGCGCTCGCGGACGCCGTCCGCGACGCCGCTCGCCCGCGCACGACGGCCCACGCCGACGCCCCTCCCGGGCACGACGGCCCCGGCCAGTCACCCCGCCCCGGGCACCCGGGCGAGCGCGGTCCCTACCGCGGACACCTGCGCGTCCTCACCACCGACTGACCACCGACTGACCGGCGGTCCCGTGTCGCCCACTAGGGTCACCGCCATGGCCCGCGACCCCGACGTTGTCTCGTCGGTCTTCAAGGCCTACGACGTGCGCGGCGTGGTGCCCGACGAGCTCGACGAGGCCCTGGCCCGCGACCTCGGCCGCGCCTACGTGGCCGTCGTGGGCGCCCCCGAGGTCGTCGTCGGCTACGACATGCGACCCACCTCGCCCGGACTGGCCGGCGCGTTCGCCGACGGCGCCTCCGCGGCCGGGGCGGACGTCGTCATGATCGGCCTGGCCTCCACCGACCAGCTCTACTTCGCCTCCGGCCACCTCGGCGTGCCCGGAGCCATGTTCACCGCCAGCCACAACCCGGCGCAGTACAACGGCGTGAAGCTCTGCCGCTCCCACGCCCGTCCGATCGGCACCGACAGCGGTCTCGGCGAGATCCGCGACCTCGTGGTCGCCGGCAACCCCCCGCCGCCCGCCGCCGTCCCCGGCGCGATCACCGAGCACGACGTCCTCGTGGCCTACGCCGCCCACCTGCTGACCCTCGCGCCGGTCGCGGGGCGCCGCCTCAAGGTCGTGGTCGACGCCGGCAACGGCATGGCCGGCCTCACCGCGCCCGCCGTCTTCGGCCGGCTCACCGACGTCGTCGACCTGGTGCCGCTCTACTTCGAGCTCGACGGCACGTTCCCGAACCACGAGGCCAACCCGATCGACCCCGCCAACCTGCGCGACCTGCAGGCGGCCGTGGTGGCCGAGGGCGCCGACATCGGCCTGGCCTTCGACGGCGACGCCGACCGCTGCTTCCTCGTCGACGAGCGCGGCGAGGCGGTCTCGCCGTCGGCCCTGACCGCCCTCATCGCCGAGCGCGAGCTGGCGCGGGTGCCGGGCAGCACGATCATCCACAACCTGATCACCAGCCGCGCCGTCCCCGAGATCGTCGCCGAGCTGGGCGGCACGCCCGTGCGCACCCGCGTCGGCCACAGCTTCATCAAGGAGCAGATGGCGCAGACCGACGCCGTCTTCGGCGGCGAGCACAGCGGCCACTTCTACTTCCGCGACTTCTGGCGCGCCGACTCCGGCATGCTCGCCGGCCTGCACGCGCTCGCGGCGCTGGCCGAGGGCGACGTCCCGCTCTCGGGCCTGCTGGCCCGCTACGAGCGCTACCCGCTCTCGGGCGAGATCAACTCCACCGTCGACGACCCGCAGGCGGTGCAGGCCGCGGTCGAGGCGGCCTACGCCGACCTCGACGGCGTCACCGTCGACCACCTCGACGGCCTCACCGTCAGCCACCCCGACTGGCAGCTCAACGTGCGCGCCTCCAACACCGAGCCGCTGCTGCGGCTCAACGTCGAGGGGCGCGACGAGGCCACCACGACCACCATGCGCGACCGCACCCTCGCCCTGATCCGCGGAGGCACCACCGATGGCTGAGACCCCCGACACCGGCGCCGGCGTCGACCCCGCGCTGCTCGAGATCGTGGTCTGCCCCGCCGACCACGGCGACCTCGACCTCGTCGGCGCCGAGCTGGTGTGCCGGTCGTGCGGCCTGGCCTACCCGGTGCGCGACGGCATCCCGGTGCTGCTGGTCGACGAGGCCCGCCGGCCCGGCTGAGGGACGACGCCGCATGAGCTGGTTCGACGAGTCCCGACTGGACGACGAGCGCGCGCTCGGCGCGGCCGACCTGCGCCTGCGCACGCTGGCCGAGTCGGGCGCCCGGGTGCGCCGCGAGGCCGGCGAGGCCACCGAGGCGATCGCCGCGGCGGTCGAGCGGGCGCGCGACGCGCGACCCCGCGCCGTGATCGCGGCCGGCCCCGACTCGCGGCTGCTGCGCGCCGTCCTCGAGCCGTGGTGCCCCGTGCCGTTCGTGGCCTGGCCCGGGCCCGCGCTGCCCGGCTGGGCCGGCAGCCTCGACCTGGTGGTCGTGCTGGCGCCGGCGGGCTCCGACTCGGGCACCGCCTCGGCCGTCGCCGAGGCCAATCGGCGCGGCTGCCAGGTCGTGGTGGCGTGCCGGCCCGGCTCGATGGTGGCCGAGCACGCCGAGGGTCGCTACAGCACGATCCTGCCCGCGGTCACCGACGACCAGCTCGCCATCGCGGTCGTCATGCTGTCGTTCCTCCACCAGGTGGGCCTCGGGCCGCGCTCCGAGCCCGACCGCGTCGCGGCCGCCCTCGACGAGGTGGCGCTGGCCTGCTCGCCGCACCGTGACATCTCGATCAACCCGGCCAAGATGCTCGCCATCTCGCTGGCCGACGCCAACCCGCTGGTGTGGGGCGGCTCGGTGCTGGCCGCCCGCGCGGCGCGCCGCGTCGCCGAGTCGATCCGGCGCGCCACCGGCCGCACCGCGCTCGCGGGCGACGCCGAGCACCTGCTGCCGGTGATCGAGGCCACCCGCCCCCACGACGTCTTCGACGACCCGTTCGCCGACGGCGGCGGGGGAGACCTGCGCCCGGTGCTCGTCGTCCTCGAGGACGGCGCCGACGATCCCGTCGTCCGCGAGCACCGCGGGCGCCTGCAGGCGGCCGCCGCCGAGCGTGGGGTGCGCGTCGAGACCGTCGGCGCAGACGACATCGAGGCCGGCGGCGAGGTGGCGCGCTACGCCTCGCTGCTGCTCACCGGCACCTACGCCGCGGAGTACCTGCGGCTCGGCCTGGTCGACTGACCCGGCCTGTCCCGATCGTTCCCGGCCCCACCCGGCCCCTCCCGGAGCGACACGACTCACCCCGACGGGGATTGGCCGCCCCTCGGACGCCGTCCGTATCGTCGGTCGGCGTGCCGGCCCGTGACCCCTACCTCGACAACGCCAAGGTGGTCCTGGTCACCCTGGCCGTGATCGGGCACTGGTGGAGCTTGCTGCCGCAGACGCTCGAGAGCGAGCGGGTCTACGACTTCCTCTACACCTGGCACATGCCGGCGCTCGTGCTGGTCACCGGCTACCTCTCGCGCCACTTCAGCTGGTCCGGGCCGCGGCTGCGGTCGCTGGCCGAGACCGTCGTCGTGCCCTACCTGCTGTTCTCGACGCTGCTGGCGGCCTTCACCGTGCTGCTCGGCTACGAGCGCCCTGAGCACATGTTCCTCGTGCCGATGTGGCCGCTGTGGTACCTGATGTCGCTGTTCTTCTGGCGGCTCGCCACCCCCGCCGTCACGTGGCTGCCGGCCCCGCTGGCCGTGGCCGCGGCCGTGGCGGTCAGCCTGCTCGGCGGCACCCTCGAGTACCCCTACCTCGACGTCACCCGGGTCACCGGGCTGTTCCCGTTCTTCGTGCTCGGCGTGGTGCTCACCCCCGAGCTGCTGGCGAAGGTGCGGCTGCCCGCCGTCCGCGCCTTCGGCCTCGCCGCGCTCGCCTACACCTTCTACGTCGTCGTCGACGGCATCGACGAGTGGGCCGGCACCCAGTGGCTGTACTTCAAGGGCTACGACTACCTCGGCGTCGACGACGGCCGCGGCATCGAGGTGCGCGCGTTCCTGCTGCTCGTCGGCCTGTGCTGCACCGTCGGCGCGCTCGCGCTCGTGCCGGCCACCGAGCGGTGGTGGACCCGCATGGGCGGCGCCACCATGGTGGTCTTCCTGGTGCACGGCTTCGTGCTGCGCGTGCTGGGCGAGCTCGGCTTCGAGCAGTGGGCCCTCGACCACCCGCGGCTCGCGCCGGTGGCGGTGGTCGGCGGCTCCATCGCCCTCGCCGTCACTCTGGCCTCGCCGCCGGCCGTGCGGCTGTTCACGCCGGTGGTCGACCCGATCGGGCACCTGCGGGCCAAGGCGGCCCGGCCCACCCGGGTGCCGGTGTCCGCGGCGCCGGCCCCGCCCCGACCCGCCCGCGAGACCTTCGACGACCGGGTGCCGCGTCCGCTCGCCTGACGGGCTGGTCCGGGCCGGCGTCCCGCGCCCTTAGGATCGCCCGGTGAGCGCTGGCCTCTTCGGACTCCTCGACGACATCGCCGCGCTCGCCAAGCTGGCCGCGGCCTCCGTGGACGACGTCGGCGCCGCCGCCGGGCGGGCGAGCGCCAAGGCCGCCGGCGTCGTGGTCGACGACACCGCCGTCACCCCGCAGTACGTGCAGGGCGTCGCGGCCGAGCGCGAGCTGCCGATCATCAAGAAGATCGCGGTCGGCTCGCTGCGCAACAAGCTGCTCATCATCCTCCCGGCGGCGCTGCTGCTCAGCCAGTTCGCCCCCGACTGGGTGCTGCCCGTCATCCTCGTCGCCGGCGGCACGTTCCTGGCCTACGAGGGCGCCCACAAGGTGTGGGGCAAGCTCAGCGGCCACGGCCACGCCGAGGAGCAGACGACGGGCGAGATCGGGCCCGAGCAGGAGAAGACGATGGTGGCGGGCGCCATCCGCACCGACCTCATCCTCTCCGCCGAGATCATGGTCATCGCCCTCGACAGCGTCGCCGACGAGCCGTTCCTGACCCGCGCGGCGGTGCTGGTCGTCGTCGCGATCGCCATCACGATCCTCGTCTACGGCGTCGTGGCGCTGATCGTGAAGATGGACGACATCGGGCTCGCGCTGGCCCAGCGCTCTTCGGCGGCCGCCCAGCGCGTCGGACTCGCGATGGTGCGCGCGATGCCCAAGCTGCTCACCGTCATCTCCGTGGTGGGCACCGCGGCCATGCTGTGGGTGGGCGGCCACATCCTGCTCGTGCAGCTGCACGAGCTCGGGTTCGACCCGCCCTACGACCTCGTGCACCACCTCGAGGAGGAGGTGCACCACGCCGTCGAGTCGATCGGCGCGGTGCTGGGCTGGCTGGTCAACACCGCCCTCTCCGCGGTGGTCGGGCTCGTGGTCGGCGCGGTCGTCGTCGCCGTCCTGCAGGTGGTGCACCGGGTGCGCGGCGCGGATTCCTGAATCGGCGCCGGCCCGTCCTACGCTGGAAGAGCCTGCGCGGGAGATCCCGTCGAAGGCGCAGATGCGCAGCGCGGGCCACGCTCTTTCGAGGAGAGAACAGATGGACTTCAAGGTCGCCGACCTGTCCCTGGCCGACTACGGACGCACCGAGATCAGCCTCGCCGAGCACGAGATGCCCGGCCTGATGGCGATGCGTGAGCGCTACGGCGACTCCAAGCCGCTCGCTGGCGCTCGCATCGCGGGCTCGCTGCACATGACCATCCAGACCGCCGTGCTCATCGAGACGCTCACCGCGCTCGGTGCCGAGGTCCGCTGGGCCTCCTGCAACATCTTCTCCACCCAGGACCACGCCGCCGCCGCGGTCGTCGTCGGGCCCAAGGGCACCGCCGACGCCCCCGCCGGCTCGCCGGTCTTCGCGTGGAAGGGCGAGACCCTCGAGGAGTACTGGTGGTGCACCCAGCGCATCCTCGACTGGGACGGCGGCCAGCCGAACATGATCCTCGACGACGGCGGCGACGCCACGCTGCTGGTCCACCTCGGCGTCCAGGCCGAGAAGACCGGCCAGGCGCCCGACCCGGCCACCGCCACGAGCGGTGAGCAGCGGATCATCTTCGAGGTCCTCAACAGCGTGCTCGCCGAGAACAGCGACTACTGGACGCCGATCGCCAACAGCGTCAAGGGCGTCACCGAGGAGACCACCACCGGCGTGCACCGTCTCTACGAGATGATGCGCGACGGCGCCCTGCTCTTCCCGGCCATCAACGTCAACGACTCGGTCACCAAGAGCAAGTTCGACAACAAGTACGGCTGCCGCCACTCGCTGATCGACGGCATCAACCGCGCCACCGACGTCCTCATCGGCGGCAAGGTCGCCGTGGTCTGCGGCTACGGCGACGTCGGCAAGGGCTGCGCCGAGTCGCTGCGCGGCCAGGGTGCCCGGGTCGTCGTCACCGAGATCGACCCGATCTGCGCGCTGCAGGCGGCCATGGACGGCTACCAGGTCACCACGCTCGAGGAGGCCCTGCCGACCGCCGACATCATCATCACGGCCACCGGCAACAAGGACGTCGTCACCGTCGACCACATGCGGTCGATGAAGCACCAGGCGATCATCGGCAACATCGGCCACTTCGACAACGAGATCGACATGGCCGGCCTCGAGACCGAGGGCGTCGCGACCCGCAAGAACGTCAAGCCGCAGGTCGACGTGTGGACCTTCAACGAGGGCGAGGGCGCCGGCACCTCGGTGATCGTGCTCTCCGAGGGCCGCCTGATGAACCTGGGCAACGCCACCGGCCACCCCTCGTTCGTGATGTCGAACTCCTTCACCAACCAGGTCCTGGCGCAGATCGAGCTCTACACCAAGACCGAGGAGTACCCGACCGGCGTCTACGTGCTGCCCAAGCACCTCGACGAGGAGGTCGCCCGCCTCCACCTCGCCTCCCTCGGCGTGAAGCTCACCACCCTCTCCGACGACCAGGCCGGCTACCTCGGCATCCCGGTCGAGGGCCCTTACAAGAGCGACCAGTACCGCTACTGATCCCGCTCCCGTAGCCACCGGACGCCGCCCCGTCATCAGACGGGGCGGCGTCCGTCTTTCATGACCCCCGCCACTGGCCCTCGGTGCCCAGGCCCTCGCACGGACCCTGAGCTTGTCGAAGGGCCACCACAGGTCAACGGGGCAGGGGTGGCGGGAGACATCGACCGCTGTGCTCCCTGGCGCCTCCGCTCGTTCCTCGCTTCGGCGCGTGTTCGCGGCGCCATCGGCGACCGTGTGCCCTCCTGCGCGCGGAAGGGCTCGCTCGTTCCTCGCTGCGCCCTTCCGTGCTCGTCGGTTGCACGGTCGCGCGCCGCGAACGGGTTCTTCGCTGCCTCGATGCCCAGCACCGCCGGCAGCCCGGTGTGGTCATCGACCCCTCGCGCGGGCTGACCGGGCGTCGCTCCGGTCGGTCTCGCTGGCGCTCGGTCCGGATCCTGCGGGGTGGCGGGCCCGTGGTCGCGTCAGGGCCCTTCGACAGGCTCAGGGTCCGTGCGGGGGCGTTCGCATCGACCGTGCGGGGGTCTCGAGGCTCGTCGCCGGGGCTCCTCGCACCTCGACCACCGTGAGGGTCCGGATCGCCCGAGACCCCGCACCTACACTGGATCCCATGAGCGAGCCGTCGTCCGACCTCGCGACCCACGGTCGCGTGCTGGTCGTCGACGACGACGCCGCGCTGGCCGAGATGCTCTCGATCGTGCTGCGGCAGGAGGGGTTCGACTCGCGCACGGTGGCGCGGGGCGACGACGCGCTGGAGGCGTTCCGCGGCTACAAGCCCGACGTCGTCCTGCTCGACCTCATGCTGCCCGGGCGCGACGGCATCGACGTGTGCAAGGAGATCCGGGGCGAGTCGGGCGTGCCGATCGTGATGCTGACCGCGAAGGGCGACACGGTCGACGTCGTGGTGGGCCTGGA
Organism: Nocardioides marinquilinus; assembly: GCF_039543705.1. NCBI lineage: Bacteria > Bacillati > Actinomycetota > Actinomycetes > Propionibacteriales > Nocardioidaceae > Nocardioides > Nocardioides marinquilinus. Next base: position 548,337 of record NZ_BAABKG010000003.1, on the reverse strand, counting down.
GTCCGGCGCCGACGACTACGTCGTCAAGCCGTTCAAGCCGAAGGAGCTCATCGCCCGCATCCGCGCGCGGGTGCGTCGCCACGACGGCCCCGAGGTCGAGCAGCAGGAGTCGCTGACGATCGGCGAGGTCCACATCGACGTCGACGGCCACGTCGTCACCCGCGGCGTGGAGCCGATCGCACTGACCCCGCTGGAGTTCGACCTGCTGGTCTGCCTGGCCCGCAAGCCGTGGCAGGTCTTCACCCGCGAGATGCTGCTCGAGCAGGTGTGGGGCTACCGCCACGCCGCCGACACGCGCCTGGTCAACGTGCACGTGCAGCGGCTGCGCTCCAAGGTCGAGCGCGACGCCGAGCACCCCGAGGTGGTCGTCACCGTGCGCGGCGTCGGCTACAAGGCCGGCCGGGCCTAGCCCCCGTGGACGCCGGCGGGGGACGGCCCCGGGTGCGCCCGTCGCTGCGCCGCGCGCTCACCTTCTGGCGCCGCTCGATCCAGGCCCGGGTCGTGGTGAGCACGCTGGTGCTCTCGACCGTCGTCATCACCGCCGTCGGCTGGTACCTGCTGCGCCAGACCCGCGACGGCCTGCTGGAGAACCGGGTCGACTCCGTGCTGGCCGAGTCGGCCACCGAGGTGCGTGACGCCGAGGTGGCGCTCGCGGGCGCCGGCACCGAGAGCGACGAGTCCAAGCAGCTGCGCGAGCTGGCCGAGCCGCTGATCACGCGCGGCGAGACCCGCGGCTACGGCGTGGTGCTGGCCGGCCCGGTCGACGACCGCCGGCGCGCCGCCGACGGCGTCGCCAGCTTCACGCCGGGTCTCGACCTCGACCGCAGCATCCCGGCGTCCCTCGAGGCGCGGCTGGCCACCGTGGGGGCGCCGCTGGCGTGGACCTACACCCACGTCGAGGCCGACGACAGCGCCGACATCCCGAGCGGCCCCGGCATCGTGGTGGGCGCGCAGATCCAGCTGCCGGCCGACGGCCGCACCTATGCCGTCTACTTCCTCTACCCGCTCGACGAGCAGGAGGAGACGCTCGGCCTGGTCACCCAGGGCCTGCTCACCGCCGCCGTCGTCCTGCTGCTGCTGGTGGCGGGCCTGGCCTGGCTCGTGACGCGCCAGGTGGTCACGCCGGTGCGCCTGGCCCGCCGGGTCGCCGAGCGGCTCGCGGCCGGTCGGCTGCAGGAGCGGCTGCGCGTCACCGGCGAGGACGACCTCGCGCGCCTGGCCACCTCCTTCAACCAGATGGCCAGCAACCTGCAGCGCCAGATCCGCCAGCTCGAGGAGCTCAGCCGCGTGCAGCGGCGCTTCGTCTCCGACGTCAGCCACGAGCTGCGGACGCCGCTGACCACCGTGCGCATGGCCGGCGACGTGCTGCACGACGCCCGCGGCCGCTTCGACCCGGGGACGGCGCGCGCGGCCGAGCTGCTGCAGACCGAGCTCGACCGCTTCGAGACCCTGCTGGCCGACCTGCTCGAGATCAGCCGCTTCGACGCCGGCGCCGCCGTCCTCGACGTCGAGGAGCTCGACCTGGGCGACATCGTGCGGCGCGTGGTGGAGTCGACCCGCCCGCTGGCCGAGCAGCGCGGGGTGCGCGTGGCCGTCGTGGACGCCGACCGCCCCTGCCTGGCCGAGGGCGACCCGCGGCGCGTCGAGCGGGTCGTGCGCAACCTGCTCACCAACGCGATCGACCACGCCGAGGTCGGCGGCCGCGACCCGGGCGTGGTGGTGCTGCTCGGCAGCGACGAGAACGCCGCGGCCGTCGCCGTCCGCGACTACGGCGTCGGGCTCGAGCCGGGGGAGTCGGCCATGGTCTTCAACCGGTTCTGGCGCAGCGACCCCGCCCGTGCCCGCACCAGCGGCGGCACCGGGCTCGGCCTCTCGATCGCGCTCGAGGACACCCACCTGCACGGTGGCTGGCTGCAGGCGTGGGGCCGGCCGCGCCGCGGCGCCCAGTTCCGCCTCACGCTGCCCCGGCACGCCGGCGGCTCGCTGCGCCGCAGCCCGCTGCCGCTCGAGCCCGCCGACGCCGAGTCGCGCCACGCCGACGAGGTGCTGCGGTGAGGCGGCGCGTCGCCGCCGCGGCGGCCGCGGTCGGCGTCCTGCTCGGCGGCGCCCTCGCCGGGTGCACCGGCATGCCCGACGCGGGCCCGGTCGTCGACTCCGACGCCGGCGGCAGCGTCGACGACGACCAGGCCTTCGCCATCAACGCCGTCCCGCCCGCCCCCGGGGCGGAGGCGGTCGACGTCGTCGACGGCTTCCTCGACGCGATGACGGCCTCCCCGCCGCGCGTCGACGTCGTGCGGCAGTACCTCACCACCGCCGCCGCGGCCGCCTGGGACCCCGACGCCGCCACCATCACCTACACCGACTTCTCGCTGCTCACCGAGAGCCCGCAGTCGGTGACGGTCGACCTGGTGCAGGGCGAGCGGCTCGGCTCGGCGGGGGAGTGGCGCGGGCGGCTCTCACCCGAGCAGCAGCGCCTCGACCTCGACGTCGTCATCGAGAACGGCGAGTACCGCGTCGCCAACCCGCCCGACGCGCTGGTCGTGCCGCAGCGCTGGTTCGAGCAGCGCTACCGCGCGGCGTCGCTCTACTTCTTCGACCCCGGCGGCCGCATCCTCGTCCCGCAGCCGGTCTTCGTGCCCCGCGGCGAGCGGCTGGTGAGCACGCTGGTCTCGCGGCTGGTGGCCGGGCCCGGCACCGAGCTGGACGGCGTGGCCCGCTCGTTCGTGCCCACCGGGCTCGACGCCGCCCTGTCGGTGCCGGTGACCTCCGACGGCGTCGCGGTGGTCGAGCTGACCGGCGAGCCGGGCCGCCTCGGCCAGGACGCCGGCGAGAAGATGCTCGCCCAGGTCGGCTGGACGCTCGCCCAGGACCCCTCGGTGCGGGTGCTGCGGCTGACCGTCGACGGCGACCCGGTGCTCGGGCCCGACGGCGACGACGAGTACGACGTCGACCGCGCCGCCGGTCTCGACCCCAGCGTGCCCGCCGCCTCGACCCAGCTCTACGGCCTGCGCGACGGCGTCCTGTCGCGGCTCGACGACACCGAGCTGCTGCCGGTCGACGGCGTCCTCGGCGACGGCGACCTGCCCCTGCGGTCGGTGGGCGTGCGTCTCGACGCCGGCGAGGCCGCGGCGGTCTCGGCCGACGGCCGCACGCTCTACCGCGCCCCGCTGCGCGACGTCGGCGGCGACCCGGCGGCCGCCAGGCCCGTCGCCTTCCGCGGCACCGACCTGCTCACGCCGGTGTGGGACCACGCGGGGCGGGTGTGGGTGGTCGACCGGACCAAGAGCGGGGCCGTCGTCCGCTACCTCGACGGCGACCGTGTCCGTCGCGTCGAGGTGCCCGGGATCTCCGGTCGCCTGGTCTCCTCGTTCCTGGTCTCGCGCGACGCCACCCGCTTCGTGGCCGCGGTGCGTGACGTCGGCGACCCGCGCGACCTGGGCGACGAGGTGCGCGTCGGCCGCATCGCGGTCGACGACAGCGGACGCCCGGCCGCGGTGGCCTCCACGCGCCCGATCGTGCTGCAGTCCGAGCTGCAGCGGCGGGTCAAGGACATCGTGTGGACCTCGCCCACCACCATCGCGATGCTCGTCCCCACCGAGCCGGGCGAGGTCTTCGACGTCCGGTCCATCGGCGTCGACGGCTCGCCGGTCACCGACGACGCCGTCTCGACCTTCATCACCGAGCCGGTGCTCTCGCTGGCCGGCGCCCCCTCGCCCGAGCTGCCCACCTACGCCGTCACCCGCACCAGCCTGCGCGACCTCACCCAGGGCGGCACCTACGGCTTCATCGGCCCGCCCCCCACCACCCTCGGCTACGTCGGATAGCGCCGGGCCCGTCCACAGCGTGCGTGGCGGCCCTTCCCCCGGCCGCCGCGGCCTGCTGCGATGGACGCCGCCATGACCCACCCCGACCCCACCACGCTGCGGGCGGCCGGGGCCGACCTGCTGCTCGGCGGACGGTGCGTGGGGTGCGAGCGGCCGGGGCGGGTGCTGTGCGAGCCCTGCCGGGCGACGCTCCCCGGCCCGGACGACGTCCACGTGCCCGTGCCGCACCCGCCCGGTCTGGCCCCGCCGTTCACCACCGCGCCCTACGAGGGCCTGGTGAGGGCGCTCGTGCTCGGCCACAAGGAGCGGCGGCTGCTGGCCCTGCGGCCCGACCTCGGGCGGCTGCTGGCCCTCGCCGTCCACGCCACCACGGCCGGCGCGGACGACGGCGCCACGCTCGCGCTGGTGCCGGTGCCCTCGCGCCGCGGTGTCGTCCGGGCCCGCGGGCACGACGCCACGCTGGCGCTCGTGACCGAGGCGGCGCGGCTGCTGCGGGCGGCGGGGTGCGACGTCGTCGTGGCGCCCCTGCTGACCAGCCGCCGCGGCGTCGTCGACCAGGCCGGCCTCGACAGCGCCGCCCGCCGGGCCAACCTGACCGGCTCGATGACCTGCCCCGCCCGCGGCCTGCGCCGACTGGGTGCCGCGCACGCCGCCGTCCACGTGGTCGTGTGCGACGACGTCCTCACCACGGGCAGCACCGCGCGGGAGGCCCAGCGCGCGCTCGCCGCCGTGGGCCTCCCGACGCTCGCGGTGGCCACGGTGGCTGCCACCCCGCTGCGCCGGGCGCGCACAAACCCGCGCGGTGAGGTTCCGTCGCCCCCACCGCACCAGTAACGTCGCTGCATGGAGTCCGCCCGGGTCCGTGGTTGCGTCGGTCGGGCGAGCAGCCCGGCCGGCAAGCCGATGCCAGTCGCAGGCGAAACGGTCCACGTAACCCGACGTCCGTCGCGAGGCGGCTCGGGGATCACGGTGCGGCTTAGAGGTAAGTCCTGCCCCGACCCGGTCGCACCAGGTGACCGGACCCGGGAGAAGGCCGGTAGTGGCGCCAGGGATGGCAGTGAAGCCGCGGAAGCCTCAGCAGGCGGTTGTGGGGTCGAAGACCAGGTCGGCCGGGCGGACTCCATGCCTGTCGCCCCGGGTCGCGCCGCAGGGCGTGACGCGTGGGCGGCTCGACCGGAAGCCAACTGCTAGCGGGAGGTTCACCCCATGGATGTCGTCGTCACCGGGCGTCACTGCGAGATCAGCGACTCGTTCCGAGGCCACGCGGCCGAGAAGCTGTCCAAGCTCGAGAAGCACGACCACCGCATCATCCGGGTGCACGTCGAGGTCGACTGCGAGCCCAACCCGCGCCAGCACGACCAGTCGATCCACGTCGAGCTCACCGCCATCTCCAAGGGCCCGGTGATCCGCGCCGAGGCCGCCGCCGACCACCAGATGGGCGCCCTCGACCTCGCCGTCGACAAGATGGCCGCGCAGATGCGCCGCGCCGCCGACCGGCGCCGGGTGCACCGCGGACGACGCGCGCCGATCTCGGTCGGCCAGGCGCTCGCCGACGTGCCGGTCGACCTCGACCTCGAGACCCCGACGCAGGACGACGAGGCCCGGGCCGACGGCCAGGACCGCGCCGTCGGACCCATCGACGTCACCGGTGACGGCCCGCTGGTGGTGCGCGAGAAGAGCCACGCCGCGAGCCCGATGACCCTCGACCAGGCGATGTACGAGATGGAGCTGGTGGGCCACGACTTCTACCTCTTCGTCGACAAGGAGAGCGAGAAGCCGTCGGTCGTCTACCGGCGCCGCGGCTACGACTACGGCGTCATCTCCCTCGACCTGGAGGGGTGAGAGGAACGGCGCGGGCAGCCCGGGGCCGGACGCATCTGCCATGATGCGGCCATGACCGAGGCCCCGGGTCGCGCCCCGTCCGGCGAGCGCGAGCCCATCCGCGTCCTCGTGGTCGACGACCAGCAGCTGTTCCGTCGCGGACTCACCATGCTCCTGGCCGTCGAGCCGGGGCTCGAGGTGGTCGGCGAGGCCGGCGACGGCGTCGAGGGCGTCGCGCTCGCCGAGACCGCCGCGCCCGACGTCGTCCTGCTCGACGTGCGGATGCCGAAGAAGTCGGGCATCGAGGCGTGCCTGGCCATCAAGGAGGCCGTGCCCTCGGCCAAGATCATCATGCTGACGGTCTCCGACGAGGAGGCCGACCTCTACGAGGCCGTCAAGAGCGGCGCGTCGGGCTACCTGCTCAAGGACTCCTCCATCGAGGAGGTCGCCCAGGCCATCCGCGTCGTCGCCGACGGCCAGTCGCTCATCAGCCCCTCGATGGCCATCAAGCTCATCGACGAGTTCAAGTCGATGTCGCGCCCCGAGCGCGAGACCGGCACCGGCCTCCGCCTCACCGAGCGCGAGCTCGACGTCCTCCGCCTCGTCGCCCAGGGCCACTCCAACAAGGAGATCGCGGCCCGGCTGTTCATCAGTGAGAACACCGTCAAGAACCACGTGCGCAACATGCTCGAGAAGCTGCAGCTGCACTCGCGCATGGAGGCCGTCATGTACGCCGTCCGCGAGAACCTCCTCGAGCTGCCCTGACGGTGGTCGAGGTGCGAGGAGCCCTGGCGACGAGCCTCGAGACCACCGGCCCTCCGTGCCCAGGTCTCTGCACGGACCCTGAGCTTGTCGAAGGGCCCTGACGGGAGCACGGGGCGCGGCGTGATGAGGTAGCTGACCGCCTGTATTGAATTGCGCCTCCGCTCCTTCGTCGCTGTGGCGCGTGTTCGCGGCGCCGTCGGCGATCGTCGTTCCCCCGTGCGCGCGGGAGGCTCCGCTCGTTCCTCGCTCCGCCTCCCGTGCTCCTCCTCCACGGCGATCGCGCGCCGCGAACCCAACCCATGACCCGGCGGCCGGACAGACCAACGCATCCGCCGTCCCGTCAGTGGCGGGCTCCGGACCGAGCGCCAGCGAGACCGACCGCAGCGAAGCAGGGCCCGCCCCCACGGCGGTGCGATGTCCCGACCGGGCCTGGCGGCGGAGCTGGGCATCGAGGCAGCGAAGAACCCCGTTCGCGGCGCGCGACCGTGTAACCGACGAGCACGGAAGGGCGATGCGACGAAGGAGCAAGCCCTTGCGCGCGCAGGAGGGCACACGGTCGCCGATGGCGCCGCGAACACGCGCCGAAGCGAGGTACGAGCGGAGGCGCAATCGAACACAGCGGTCGAGATCTCCCGCCAGGCCGGGCCCGTTGACCTGTCAGGGCCCAACGACGGCGCTCAGGGTCCGTGTGGACCGGACCCCGTGCGTGCTCTGTTGCGTGACCGTCCGGGGTCCCGACCCCCGCGGGTGCTCCGTTGCGTCGGCGTCCGTGTGGTCTGTGGTCCCGACCCTCTGGACGCTCCGTGGTCTCGAGGCTCGGCCGTGGCCGGCCTCGCACCTCGACCATCGTGGACGACGCCGTGCGTGCACCCCCGGCTGTCGGTGGGGTCTGGCAGGGTGCTCGTGTGAGCCGGCCGACGTCCCTCTCCCGCGCGCAGGCGCGGCGTGTGGCGCTGGCGGCGCAGGGGTTCCTCGACCCGGCGCACGCGCCGCCGACGCTGCGCACGCTGAACCGCACCGTCGAGCGCACGGGGGTGCTGCAGGTCGACTCGGTCAACGTGCTGGCGCGGGCCCACCTGATGCCGCTGTACTCCCGCATGGGGCCCTACGACCCCGACCTGCTGACCCGGGCGAGCAGCGGACGCCGGGAGCGGCGCCTGGTCGAGTACTGGGCGCACGTGCAGGCCTTCATGCCGGTCGAGCTGTGGCCGGCGATGCAGCACCGCATGGACCGCTACCGGGCCGAGCGCGGCAAGTGGATGGAGCTGCCGCCCGACGACCACATCGAGCGCATCCGGCAGGAGGTCGCGGCCCGCGGCCCCAGCACCGCCCGCGACCTCGACGACGGCCTGCCGCGCACGAAGGAGCACTGGGGCTGGAACTGGTCTGAGGCGCGCAAGGCGATGGACTGGCTCTTCCTCATCGGCGAGCTGGCCGTCGCCGGCCGCACCAGCCAGTTCGAGGTGGTCTACGACGTGCCCGAGCGGGTGCTGCCCGACCGCGTGCTGGCCCTGCCGACGCCACCGCTGGAGGAGCAGCACCTCGCGCTGGTGAGCCGGGCGGCGGCGTCCCACGGCGTGGCCAGCGTGCGCTGCCTGGCCGACTACTACCGCATGGGCGTGGCCGACACCGCCCGCGCCGTCGACCGCCTGGTCGAGTCCGGCGAGCTCGAGCCGGTGACGGTCGAGGGCTGGAAGCGGCCGGCCTACCTGCACCGCGACGCCCGGCGCCCGCGGGCGGCGGCGTTCGACGGCGTCCGCACGCTGCTGAGCCCCTTCGACCCGGTGGTCTGGGAGCGCGAGCGGGCCGAGGCGCTGTTCGACTTCTTCTACCGCATCGAGATCTACGTGCCCAAGGAGAAGCGGGTGCACGGCTACTACGTGCTGCCGTTCCTGCTGCGCGACGCGCTCGTGGGCCGGGTCGACCTCAAGGCCGACCGCGCCACCGGCCGGCTGCTGGTGCACTCCGCGCACCGCGAGGACGGCGCCCCCGACGACACCGCCCACGAGCTCGCCGCCGAGCTGCACCGGCTGGCGTCGTGGCTCGGTCTCGACGAGGTGGTGGTGGGCCCGCGGGGCTCGTTGGCCGATGAGCTCGCCCACGAGGAACGGGTCTTCGCCGCCGCTCGTTAGGATGAACGTCGGTCCGCGTTCGGACCGCGTCCCTACTTCAGGAGTCACACCCCCGTGCCTGCGATCATCGACAAGCTGCTCCGCATCGGCGAGGGCAGGACCCTCCGCCAGCTCGAGGCCATCGCCAAGGCCGTGAACGCCATCGAGGACGACTTCGTCAAGATGAGCGACGCCGAGCTGCAGAAGATGACCGGCGAGTTCAAGGAGCGCCTCGCCGAGGGCGAGACCCTCGACGACATCATGCCGGAGGCGTTCGCGACCGTCCGCGAGGCCGCGAAGCGCGTCATCGGCCAGCGCCACTACGACGTCCAGATCATGGGCGGCGCGGCCCTGCACCTCGGCAACATCGCCGAGATGAAGACCGGTGAGGGCAAGACGCTGGTCGCCACCCTGCCCGCCTACCTGAACGCGCTGTCGGGCAAGGGCGTCCACGTCGTCACCGTCAACGACTACCTCGCCAAGTACCACGCCGAGTGGATGGGCCGCGTGCACCACTTCCTCGGCCTGACGACCGGCGTGATCCTGCCGCAGATGCGCCCGGCGGAGCGGCGCGAGGCCTACAACTGCGACATCACCTACGGCACCAACAACGAGCTCGGCTTCGACTACCTGCGCGACAACATGGCCGGCTCCATCGAGGAGTGCGTCCAGCGCGGCCACAACTTCGCCGTCGTCGACGAGGTCGACTCGATCCTCATCGACGAGGCCCGCACCCCGCTGATCATCAGCGGTCCCACGCAGGACGAGGTGAAGTGGTACGGCGAGTTCTCCAAGATCGCCAAGAAGCTCACCATCGACGTCGACTACGAGGTCGACGAGAAGAAGCGCACCATCTCGGTGCTCGAGCCCGGCATCACCAAGGTCGAGGACCACCTCGGCATCGAGAACCTCTACGAGTCGGTCAACACCCCGCTCATCTCGTTCCTGAACAACTCCATCAAGGCCAAGGAGCTGTTCCGCAACGACAAGGAGTACGTCGTCATGAACGGCGAGGTGCTCATCGTCGACGAGCACACCGGCCGCATGCTCTCGGGCCGCCGCTACAACGACGGCCTGCACCAGGCGATCGAGGCCAAGGAGGGCGTCCAGGTCCGCGAGGAGTACCAGACGCTGGCCACGATCACGCTGCAGAACTACTTCCGTCTCTACGACACGCTCTCGGGCATGACCGGCACGGCCATGACCGAGGCCAGCGAGTTCGACAAGATCTACAGCCTCGGCGTGGTGCCGATCCCGACCAACCGCGCGATGGTCCGCAAGGACCAGAGCGACCTGGTCTACCGCACCGAGGAGGCCAAGTACGACGCCGTCGTCGACGACATCGTCGAGCGCCACGAGAAGGGTCAGCCGGTGCTGGTCGGCACCGTCTCGGTCGAGAAGTCGGTGCACCTGGCCGAGAAGCTCACCGCGCGCGGCGTCCCGCACACGGTCCTGAACGCCAAGTACCACGCCGACGAGGCGAAGATCGTCGCGCTGGCCGGTCACAAGGGCGCGGTCACCGTGGCCACCAACATGGCCGGTCGAGGCACCGACATCATGCTCGGCGGCTCGGTGGAGTTCCTGGCCGACGAGGTGCTGCGCAAGAAGGGCCTCGAGCCCACCGGCGAGACCGCCGACGAGTACGAGGCCGCCTGGCCCGAGACGCTCGAGGCGGTCAAGAAGCAGGTCGCGGCCGAGCACGACGACGTGCGTGAGCTCGGCGGCCTGTACGTCGTCGGCACCGAGCGGCACGAGTCGCGCCGCATCGACAACCAGCTGCGCGGTCGCTCCGGCCGTCAGGGCGACCCCGGCGAGTCGCGGTTCTACCTCTCGCTCGAGGACGAGCTGATGCGGCTGTTCAAGTCGGAGTGGGTCGACCGCGTCCTGACGATGCTGAAGATCCCCGACGACGTCCCGATCGAGAACAAGCGCGTCACCAGCGCCATCGCGAACGCGCAGGGCCAGGTCGAGTCGCAGAACTTCGAGTCGCGCAAGAACGTGCTCAAGTACGACGACGTCATGGACCGCCAGCGCAAGGTGATCTACGCCGAGCGGCGCGAGGTGCTCGAGGGCGCCGACGTCGAGGAGCAGATCCGCGGCTTCGTCGACGACGTCGTCGAGGGCACCGTGCGGGGCTCGCTCGAGGAGTTCGCCGAGCAGTGGGACCTCGACCAGCTGTGGACCGACCTCGGTCAGTTCTGGCCGATCAGCATCTCGTGGCAGGAGCTCGCCGACGAGGTCGGCGGGCAGGACGGGCTCGACAAGGAGCACCTGATCGTCGCGCTGCAGAAGGACGCTCAGACCGCCTACAACAACCGCGAGGAGGAGGTCGGCGAGGAGGTCATGCGCGAGCTCGAGCGCCGCGTCCTGCTCTCGGTCCTCGACCGCAAGTGGCGTGAGCACCTCTACGAGATGGACTACCTGCGCGAGGGCATCTACCTGCGCGCCTACTCCCAGCGCGACCCGCTCGTGGAGTACCAGCGCGAGGGCTTCGACATGTTCAACGCCATGATGGACGGCATCAAGGAGGAGGCGGTCGGCTTCCTGTTCAACCTCGAGGTGCAGGTCGACGAGGACCCCGAGGTCGAGGGCGAGCCCGAGGCCGAGGCCGAGGTCGAGGAGCCGATGCGGCGTGAGCTGCCGTCGGAGACCGCGCCGACCGAGGCGGGCGGCGCGGGCGGCTCGAGCAGCACCGTGCTGACCAAGGAGCCGAAGGCGCCGCAGATCCGGGCCAAGGGCCTGGAGAAGAAGACCGTGCCGGCCAACCTGAAGCTCTCCGCCCCCAGCGAGCAGGGCGAGGTCGTCGAGACCGCGGACGACGCGGGCGGCGACGAGTTCGCCGGGGTGGGCCGCAACGCCAAGTGCCCCTGCGGCTCGGGCAAGAAGTTCAAGCAGTGCCACGGCGCCCCGGGCGGCCCCACGGGGGTCACCGCTCGGCTCGGATGATCGTGGCGGCGGCTCAGCGGTCGACCCGCTCGGAGCCGTCGACGTAGTAGGTGCGACCGTGGCGGATCACGTAGGACCTGCCACGGCCGTTGCCGCGCTCACCGGCGTCCCAGAAGCAGGGGCCGGGACCGTCCTCGTGGCGGCACGGCTGGAAGGACTTCGGGATGAAGCCGTCGGGCACCGGGTCGTCGCCGGCCCGGTGACCGACGTCGGCGACGGCCGTCGCGGTGAGGGCGGCGCCGGCGAGGGCGCCGGCCAGCAGCAGGGGGATCGAGCGCATCGGGTCTCTCCGGTCGGTCGGTGGGCGGTCTAGGCGAACTCGAGGGCGGTGCAGACCCACCGGGTGTCGGTGGTGTGCCGGTCGCGGCGTCGCTCGAACCGGGCGGCCACTGCCCGGGAGCGCTCGCCGTAGCGCACGTGCACGCTCGACTCGACGGCTCCGCCGTCGGTGAAGCTGCTGTGCACCGACAGCACGCGTGGCCGCACCGGGGCGACCCGGGCCTGTCCGGGCTGGTGCTGGCCGGCGCGGGCGACCAGGACGGCGCGCCGCTCGAGGTCGCCGTAGACCTCGGCGCTGGTGTGCCGCAGCAGCTGGGTGACCGGCCGGTCGCCGCCGACGATCTCGACCGCGGCCTGGGCGAAGCGGTGCGCCCAGCGGTCGACGCTGCGCCGTCGGCGCAGGTCGGTGGCCGCGGCGGGCGGCGGCGTCGGCCGGGCCGCCGGCTGCGGCGGCTCGAGCCGGGGCTGCAGCTCGAGCGCCAGCGTGCCCTGGGTGGCGGCGATGGGGGCGGGCGGCCGCAGCGGCACCACGTTGGCGTGGAACGGGCTGGCGACCGGGGCGGTGGGTTGGGGGGACATGGCGGTTCCTCTCGCGTGACGGTGGTGGGTGGGTGAGTAGGTGGGGCGTCGCGGGCTAGGGGTCGGGGCTCTCGCGGGGCGGCAGGCGCAGCCGCTGCCCGGGGTGGATGACGTCGGGGTCGGGGCCGACGACGGGCCGGTTGAGGGCGTGGAGCGCGGCGGTGTGCGCCGCGACCTCGGCGGCGTCGGCGTCGTGGCCCAGCCGGTCGGTGCTGATCGACCACAGCGAGTCACCGGGCCGGACGCGCACGGCGTCGACCGGCGTGGGGGCGGCCTCGGCGCGGGGGAGCGGCGCGGCGGTGCTCCCGGACCGGTCGGGCCGGTGGGGCCGGCCGGCCGCGCCGGTCGCGCGGTCGGGGTAGGGGAGTCCGTCGAGCCCGGGTTCGCCGGGTGTCGTGCCGGAGGTGGTGGCGTGACCGGGGACGGCGGTCAGGACGGCGACGCCGCAGGCTGCGAGGAGCGCCCGCGCCAGCCACCGGGGCACGCCGCGCACGGTGGCGGGTCGGCCCGGACGGCGCAGCGCCGCGACCACGACGACCGTGGTGCACAGCCACGCCCACACGGCGCAGCCGCAGACGACCAGCGACGCCAGGGCCGGCAGCAGCACCTCGAAGTGCGGGTCGGCGAGGTCAGCGGGCCGTACCCCGGCGGCGGCCCAGCCGCCGGTGGCGGCGGACACCGTCGTCACCACGCTCCACACCGCGAGGGCGCGCATCGTCGTTCGTATCATCCCGGGGCCTACTGATCCTTGCGTTTGCTTCCGTTTGCGTCAGTCAACGCTCGGGTGAGGCGATCGTCAACCGTTCGTGCACAGGAAGAATCCGCCCGCGACGCGGCTGACTAGGGTCGGGGCATGGCGTGGGAGGAGGAGCTGTTCGGCGTCCTCGACGAGCTCGAGCAGCAGGCCGAGGCGCTCTACGACGCCGAGCGGGCGCCCGAGCTCGCCGACCGCTCGCGCGCGGAGTACCAGACCGTGCCGCTCGTCGCGCGGCTGATGGCCTCCGTCGACCTCGAGGTGGCGCTGGGCGTCACCGGCGTCGGCCGGGTCGCCGGGCGGCTCGACCGGGTCGCGGCCACCTGGTGCGTGGTCGGCGGGGCCGGCCGCGACTGGGTGGTCAGGCTGGCCGCGATCGCGGCCGTCGAGGGCGCCTCGCCGCGCGCCGTCCCCGAGGTGGCGTGGTCACCGGTCACCCGGCTCGGGGTCGGCTCGGCCCTGCGGCGCCTGGCCGACGAGGGGGAGCGGTGCGTCGCGCACCGTCTGGACGGCGGGCGTCACGACGGCGTCGTCCGCCGGGTCGGGCAGGACTTCGTCGAGCTCGACCAGGGCGACCCGCCCCGGCCGGTGCTGATCGCTCTCGACGCGCTCGCGGCCGTGCGGTCGGAGTGAGCAGTCGCGACCGAGGAACGAGGTCGCAACGGGCGGGTCGAGACCACAGGTCCGCCGAGGCCGGGCCGAGGGCCGACCCCCGTCAGGTGGCCTCGGCGTCGAAGGGCGGGCGCTCGCCCTCGCGCAGCGGGCGCAGGCCGCGCCGCTTGGGCCGCTCGGCCTCGTCGCCGGCGTCCTCCATGGCCTCGACGATGTGCTTGCGCACGATGGCGCGGGGGTCGAGGTCGCGCAGCTCGAGGTCGGCGAACTCGGGGCCGAGCTCGTTGCGCAGGTCGTCGCGGGCGCTGTTGGCGAACTCGCGCAGCCGGCGCAGGATGGCGCCCGCCTGCTTGGCGAGGTCGGGCAGCTTGTCCGGCCCGAAGACCATGACGGCCACCAGTGCGATGACCGCCATCTCCGGCAGTCCGACCCCGAACACCCCGTGACCCTAGCGGCCGGCGGGCGAGAGCCCGAGCTGCATGCCGGCCAGGCCCCGGCCGCGGCCGGCCAGCCCGTCGGCGATCGAGGTGAGGACGACGGCCGCGGGGGCGGTCGGGTCGGAGTCGACGATCGGCTTGCCGGCGTCGCCGCCCTCGCGCAGCGAGAGGTCGAGCGGCACGCGGCCGAGCACCCTGACCTCGTAGCCGAAGCGCTGGCCGAGGGTCTCGGCGACCCGGTCGCCGCCACCGCTGCCGAAGACCTCGATGCGGTGCTCGCGACCCTCGGGGGTGCAGTGCGGGCAGGGCAGCCAGCTCATGTTCTCCACGACGCCGACGACCCGCTGGTGCATCATCGAGGCCATCGTGCCCGCGCGCTCGGCGACCTCGGCGGCCGCCTCCTGCGGCGTGGTGACCACGACGACCTCGGCGCCGGGCAGGTGCTGCCCGAGCGAGATGGCGATGTCACCGGTGCCGGGCGGCAGGTCGAGCAGCAGCACGTCGAGGTCGCCCCAGTAGACGTCGGAGAGCATCTGGACGAGGGCCCGGTCGAGCATCGGGCCGCGCCAGGCGACGACCTGGTCGCGGCGCGGCTTGAGCATGCCGATCGAGATGACCGAGACCCCGGACGGCGTGGGCACCGGCATGATCAGCTCGTCGACCTGGGTGGGGCGCGAGTCGGCGACACCGAGCATCGCCGGCACCGAGTGGCCGTAGATGTCGGCGTCGACCACGCCGACCTTCAGGCCGCGCTTGGCCATCGCGAGCGCGAGGTTGACCGTGACCGACGACTTGCCGACGCCGCCCTTGCCGCTGGCGATGGCGAAGACCTTGGTGAGCGAGCCGGGCTGGGCGAAGGGGATCTCGCGCTGGGCCTGGCCGCCGCGCAGCTTCTCCTGCAGGCCGGAGCGCTGCCCGGCGTCCATCACGCCGAGCGTGAGGTCGACGCCGGTGACGCCCGGGACGCGGGTCAGCGCGGCGGTCACGTCGCGCTCGATGGTGTCCTTGAGGGGGCAGCCGGCGACGGTGAGCAGCACGGTCAGGTGCACGACGCCGGCGTCGTCGACCTCGACCGAGCCGACCATCCCCAGCTCGGTGATGGGTCGCTTGATCTCGGGGTCGTTGACCGTGGCCAGGGCCGCGTCGAGCTGCTCGCGGGAGGGAGAAGTCATGATGGCCACCAGTCTAGGACCCGGTGCGGCACGCCCGACGCGGGCTCAGGACCCCGGCGGTGCCGGCCGGTCGTCGCTGCCGTCGTGCGAGCCGGCCCGGTCGCGGGCGACCTCGGCCGCGGTGTCGCGCGCCACGCGCTCGGCCGTCTCGAGCGCCCGCTCGTCGAGCTCGGCGAGCAGGGCCCGCAGCTCGGAGCGCACGTAGTCGCGGGTGGCGACCTCGCCGACCGACATCCGCAGCGAGGCGACCTCGCGCGCGAGGAACTCCATGTCGGCGCGGGTGCGGGCGTTGACCTGGCGGTCCTGCTCGGCCAGCACCTTGTCGCGCTGCTCCTGCCGGTTCTGGGCCAGCAGGATCAGCGGCGCGGCGTAGGAGGCCTGCAGGCTCAGCATCAGCGTCAGGAAGATGAAGGCGTAGGGGTCCCAGCGCGCGTCGGCGGGCGCCACGGAGTTCCACACGATCCACACCACGACGAACCCGGTCATGTACAGCAGGAACCGGGCGGTGCCCATGAAGCGCGCGAACTGCTCGGCGAAGCTGCCGAAGGAGTCGGGGTCGAAGGTGGGGCGGCCGATGAGGTGCTGACGCTGCTCGCGCGGGGTGTCGAGCCGGTCGCGCCGCTCGCGCTCAGCCACGGCCGGCGTCCTGCTGCAGGGCGCGGTCGCGCCAGCCGGCGGGGAGCATGTGGTCGAGCAGGTCGTCGACGCTGACGACGCCGAGCAGGTTTCCGTTCTCGCCGACCACCGGCGCCGCGACCAGGTTGTAGGTGGCCAGGTGCATCGCGACGTCGTCGATGGTGTCCTCGGGACGCAGGTTCTCGATGGTGTCGTCGAGGACGCCGGCGACCAGCTCGGACGGCGGCTCGCGCAGCAGCCGCTGGATGTGGGCGACGCCGAGGAGCCGGCCGGTGGGCGTCTCGAGCGGCTGGCGGCACACGCACACCAGGGCCGCGAGCGCCGGGGTGAGGTCGGGGTTGCGCACCAGGGCCAGCGCGTCGGCGATGGTGGCGTCGGGCCCCACGATCACCGGCTCGGAGGTCATCATCGCGCCGGCGGTGTCGGCGACGTACGACATCAGCCGCCGCACGTCCTCGGCCTCCTCGGGCTCCATGAGGTCGAGCAGGATCTCGGCGGTCTCGGGGGGCAGGTCGGCCACGAGGTCGGCGGCGTCGTCGGGCGACATCTCCTCGAGGACGTCGGCGGCCCGCTCGGTGTCGAGCTGCGCCATGATCGAGACCTGGTCCTCCTCCGAGAGCTCCTCCAGGACGTCGGCCAGGCGCTCGTCGTCCAGCGCCGCGACCACCGCGGTGCGGCGCTCCTCGGGCAGGTCGTGCAGCATCGAGGCGGCGTCGGCCGGCCGCATCTCGTTGAGCGCGTGCACC
The DNA here is from genome assembly GCF_039543705.1 of Nocardioides marinquilinus. NCBI lineage: Bacteria > Bacillati > Actinomycetota > Actinomycetes > Propionibacteriales > Nocardioidaceae > Nocardioides > Nocardioides marinquilinus. The sequence goes on along the minus strand of NZ_BAABKG010000003.1, from coordinate 531,655 downwards.
AGGGCCGTGGCGCCCTGGGTGTCGGCGCCCTCGGTGGCGGCCAGGCCACGCACGTCGCGCCACTCGACCACGTAGGTCTGCCCGCGGCGGCGCAGCCGCTTGGCGTTCTCGCGGACCGCGACCCGGGTGAGCACCCAGTCGCGGGTGCGGCCCTGCTCCATCGCCACGTCGTAGACGGTGGCGTTGATCGGCTCGTCGCGGCCGCCCGGCCCGACGATGGTCACCTCACGGTCGAGCATCTGCCCGATGACGAGCGTCTCGGTGGAGCGCTGCTCGAAGCGGCGCATGTTGAGCAGCCCGGTGGTCTGCACCTGGCCGCTGTCGATGCTCGTCACCCGGGTCATCGGCACGAAGATCCGGCGCCGCCCGGGCACCTCGGCCACGATGCCGAGCACCCGCGGCGGGCTCGCCTCGGAGCGCATCGAGACCACGAGGTCGCGCACCTTCGCCACCTGGTCGCCGGCGGGGTCGAACAGGGGGAGTCCGGCCAGACGGGCCGCGTAGACCCGCTTCGCGCTGCTGCTCATCGACCCGACCCTCCCGTCCGCTCCTCCGGTGCCGGCGCCTGCGGCGCTCCCGGCGCAGCGATTCAACCACCCCACGCGTCCCGCGAGTCCGCGCCGCTCCCCGCCGCCCGCCCGACGGTCGGCGCCGGGGAGTCGTGGGCCCGTGCCGGAGCGACTACAATCTGCCACCGGACCGATTCGCGACGGGAGGACGGTGCATGGGCAAGCACGCGCTCGACACGCCGCGCGCGACCCTCGTCGGCACCGTCTCGGTCGGCGTCGCGCTCGTCGTGGTGGTGGCCCTGTTCGCCGTCCTCGGCCAACGCGCCAACGCCGGCGGTTCCACCACCGACGACGTCTCCGACGCCGCGGCGAGCACCGCGGTCTCCGACCCGCCCACGAGCCCGTCGACGTCGAGCACGCCGAGCCCCACGCCGTCAGCGCCGCAGACCAGCGCCCCCACGCAGCGCCCCCAGCGCACCGAGCGCACCGACGAGCCGAGCGCGCCTCGCACCTCCGACGGCACCGACGGCCAGAAGGTCGGCAGCGACCGCAGCCTCGCCGACCGCGTCGAGGACCTCGCCGAGGTGCCGCCGCCCTCGCCGACCGAGTTCCGCGTGACCTCGCTCAACATCCTCGGCCACTCCCACACCGTCAGCGGACCCCGGGCGCGTCGCTACCCCTCCGGCCCCACCCGCGCCGGCTTCGTGGCGCAGCTGATCGCCTCGTGGGACGTCGACGTCGCCGGCCTGCAGGAGCTGCAGGCCCCGCAGTGGGGCGTGCTCGCCAACCGGCTGCCCAACTGGGGCCACTACGGCCCGGGCTTCGGCCGTGAGGTGATGGCCAACTCGATCATCTGGGACACCCGGGTGTGGGAGCTCGTCGAGGGCTCGACGGTGCAGATCCCCTACTTCGGCGGCAACCGTCGCGCCATGCCCTACGTGCTGCTGCGCAACCTCGCCAGCGGCCAGCAGGTCTGGTTCGCCAACTTCCACAACCCCGCCGACGCCCACGGCCCGGCCCAGCGGTGGCGCAAAGCCGCCACCGCCATCCAGATCCAGCTGGCCAACAACCTGGGCGCCGACGGCACGCCGGTCGTCTTCACCGGCGACTTCAACGACCGCGAGCAGTACTTCTGCCCGATCGTGGCCAACACCGCGCTCGAGGCCTCGCAGGGTGGCAGCGCCGACGGCGGCTGCGCCCCGCCGGCGAAGATGGACGTCGACTGGATCTTCGGCTCGCCGCCGATCCAGTTCACCCAGCACATCCGGGTGATCGACGGTCTCATCGACCGCACCACCGACCACCCGATGATCGTTGCCGACGCCTTCATCCCGCCGCCGCTCGACAGCGACTCCGCCTCGTGAGCACCCCCGAGCCGTCGCAGCCGACCGAGGGCACCGAGCCCACGCGCCGGGCCGGGGGAGCGGGCCCGATCGTCGCCGGCGTCGCCGCCGTCCTGCTGGTCGCCGCCCTGGTGGCCTGGCTCTCGCTGCGAGGCGGCGCCGACGCCAAGCCCGCCTCGAGCGACGAGCCCGCGCCGACGCAGCCCGCGGCCTCGTCCGCGGCGTCCGGTGCGAGCGACCCCACGAGCGAGACGCCCACCAGCGACGCCACCACCGAGCAGCCGGCCCCGTCGCTGCCGCCCGAGGTCGGCTTCGCCAAGGCGGCCAAGCAGGCCGTGAAGGCCGGCGTGCCCGCCCTCGTGCCCGACGCGTTCGGCGACCGCGTCGGGGTGGTCACCGCCGCCGACTTCACCGACGGGCTCTGGCAGCTGACCGTCACCACCGAGACCGGCGAGGTCGTCGTCCGGCAGGACGCCGGCGCGGCCGACGCGCTGGTCGAGCGCTTCGCCGCCGGCTCGAGGCCGAAGGGCACCACCGACCTCGAGCCGTTCGGGCTCGGCACCTGGCAGCGCTACGCCGGCGCCGAGGGGGCGGTGCTCGCCACCGACCTGCCCGACGGCGGTGTCGTCGCCACCGGCCCCGACCAGGCCACTGTGCTCGCGGTCGTGCGCACGCTGCTCACCTACGAGCCCACCGGGCCCACCGAGCTCGGCTGACGCCGTCCGCCGGTCACGGACGGCGAGCCGGCGGGCCGGCGCCCCGGCGCGGCGTCCCGTGGTGTTGCCGAGACGCGTGTGACTCGTGTGACCATAGGGACCGCCCTCCGAACGCCCCCGGACGAAGGAGTCGTGCTCCCATGCGCCCCTCGACCCCCGCACCCCGCGTGCGCACCGCCCTGCTGGTCCTCGCCCTCGTCGCCGGCGTGCTCGCCGCGCTCGCCCCCGCGCCGTCCGGCGCGAGCCCGGCCACCGCGCCCGCCGCGCCCATTGCGTACGTCGCGCCCGTCGCCGCGAGCGCGGAGCCGGGCCGGCCCTACACCCCGGTCACCCGGGTCTGGTTCAACGACCCGCTCGGCAAGGAGCGGGCCAAGCGCCGCATCTTCGAGCACCTCATCCGCTCCATCGACGCCACGCCGGCGGGCGCCGTCATCCGCTTCGCCGTGCTGTCCTTCGCCGACCGGCCGATGGCCGACGCGCTGCTGCGGGCCGACCGCCGCGGCGTGGAGGTGAAGCTCGTCTTCGCCGGCGACGAGGTCTACAAGCCGATGACCCGCCTGCAGCGGGCGCTGGGCAAGAACCCCCGCCGCGACTCCTTCGCCGTGCTCTGCGACAGCAGCTGCCGCGGCGAGCGCGGCCAGATGCACGCGAAGTTCTTCAGCTTCTCCCGCGTCGGCGAGGCCCGGGCGGTGACGATGGTCGGCTCGAACAACATCACCCGGCACAACTCCCACGACCAGTGGAGCGACCTCTACGTGCGGGTCGGCGACAAGCGCTACTACGACACCTTCGGCGCCTGGTTCGCCCAGGCCAAGCGCGACCGACCCCTGCGCGACCCCTACGTGAACCGCGAGATCGGCTCGCACCGCGTGATGATCACGCCGGTCGACCTCGCCCGCCACCGCGACCCGCTCGACGACGCCCTCGACAGCGTCACCTGCCTGACCCGCGCCGGGGCGATCGACCCCGACGCCCCGCGGCCCGACACGCAGGTCCCGACCAACCTGCTGCTCGCCCAGCACGCGTGGAACGGCGCCCGCGGCAAGCGGCTCGCCCGCCGGGTCGCGCAGATGGTGCGCTCGGGCTGCACCGCCCGGGTCTTCTACGGCCAGGGCGTCGGCCCGGCGGTGCGCCGCATCCTCACCGACGGCGGCGCGGTGCTGCGGCCCGGCACCCACCGCGGCGTCCGTACCCACCAGAAGCTGCTGATCGCCCACGGCCACGTCGGACGTCGTCCCGACACCATCCGCGTGTGGACCGGCAGCCAGAACTGGACGACGCGCGCGGCCAAGCGCGACGACCTCGTGGTGCGCATCGACGACCAGGAGGTCGGACGCCAGTACGTGCGCGGCTTCTTCCGCATGTGGCGGCGCGGCTGAGCCGTCGGGGCCGCAGTAGGGTGGCTGCCGCCCGTTCCGGGCCGGCCGACTTGATGAGGAGAACCGCGTGAACCGACGCCTCGGCGGCGGTCGCAGCCCGCAGGTGCGCGACGTCACCGTCGACGGCGACGGGGTGCGCGCCCGCGCCCGCCGCGAGGTGATCCTCGACCTGCACGTCGACGGCCGCCGGGTGTGGTCGTTCTGGCTGCACCGCGACGGCACCCCGGTGCCCGGTGCCCGCGGCCTGCGGCTGGTGGAGTGGCCCAAGACGCTGCGCGGCTTCCTCGACGGCACCGCGCGTATGTCGGTGCACGTGCACGACGGCAGCGGCCCGCCGCTGTTCGAGGACGACGTCCCGCTCGGCTCGGGCGAGGGCCCGATCGAGATCGCGACGCCGGACGGCCGGCCGATCACCCTCGACCGCTCGCTGCGCCGGGTGGTGGCCTTCGAGGCGAAGTCCGCCGCCGAGGTCGAGCCCCTCATGCACGCCATCGGTGAGGTGCTCGGCATCCTCGCCGAGGCCGGCGTCCACGCCTTCCTGGCCTACGGCACCCTGCTGGGCGCGGTGCGCAACGGCGCCCTCATCGGGCACGACGCCGACGCCGACCTCGGCTACGTCAGCGACCACGACCACCCCGTCGACGTCGCCCGCGAGTCGTTCCGGCTGCAGCGCGCGCTGACCGACCGCGGCCACACCGTCACCCGCTACTCCACCGCCGCCTTCAAGGTCGAGGTGGCCGAGAGCGACGGCACCGTGCGCGGGCTCGACGTCTTCGGCGGCTTCATGCGCGAGGGCCTGCTGCACCTGATGGGTGAGATCATCGAGCCGTTCCGGCGCGAGTGGGTGCTGCCGCTGGGGGAGGCCACCCTCGAGGGGCACCGCTTCCCGGTGCCGGCCGACACCGACCGGTTCCTCACCATCACCTACGGCCCGTCGTGGCGCGTGCCCGACCCGGCCTTCCACTTCACCACCCCCCGCTCGACGCACCGCCGGTTCAACGGCTGGTTCCGCGGCATCCGCGTCGGCCGCGCCCTGTGGGACCGCCGCTACGCCTCGCGCCCCGGCCCGGCCGAGAAGCCCACCGGGCTGGCCAGGTTCGTGGCGCGCCGTGAGGCCGGGCCGGCCGAGGTGGTCGACCTCGGCTGCGGCACCGGTGGTGACGCGCTGTTCTTCGCCCGCCGCGGCGTCCCCACCGTGGGCCTCGACCTGGTGCCGAAGGGCTACGCCACCGCCCGCGAGGTCGCCGAGCGCGAGGGCCTGCCGGTGCGCTTCCTCGAGCTCAACCTGGTCTCGCTGCGCTCCACGCTGGCCACCGCCGCGCTGCTGGCCGCCGAGCCGCGGCCGCGGGTGCTGCTGGCCCGCCACCTCGTCGACGCCCTCGGCACCCCCGGCCGTCACGAGCTCTACCGCCTCGCGCGGCTGCTGCTCGCCGACGGCGGCACCCTCTACCTCGAGTTCCTGGCCCGCGACGCCTCCGGCCGCTACGGCCGCAAGCACAAGGTGCGGCCCCGCCGTCCCGCGCTGGTGGCCCGCGAGCTCGAGGCCAGCGGTGCCACTATCGTGGCGCAGCGTGTGCTGACGCGCCGCCGCCCCTCACGCCCGGGGGCCGGGCGCACCCGGATCTGTCGAATGGTGGTGCGATGGGAAAGCTGAAGGACGTGGCCGGCTCCGTACGGCGGCGCGCCGGCGACGCGGCGTCGGCCGACCTGCGTCGTCGGGTGGCCGAGCTCGAGGAGGAGATGCAGGAGGCGCGCGCCCTGAACGTGCGCGTCGCCGAGCTCACCGACCTGGTCACCGAGCTGCTCGTGCCGCTGGCCCAGCGCGACGAGGAGAAGCTGCAGGCCCTGCTGGCCCGCTACCACGAGGGCGTCTGAGCCCGACGTGGCCCGACGGCTCCACCTCCACATCGGCCTGCCGAAGACCGGCACCACCTACCTGCAGCAGGTCGTGTGGGCCCACCGCGACCGGCTGCTCGACGACGGCATGCTGGTGCCCGGCCGCGGTCACCGCGACCACCTCTGGGCGGCGCTGGCCGCGCAGGGCCGCCGCGGCCTGAAGCGCCGGCACCCCGACGCGCCGAAGGCGTGGGACCGCCTGGCCGACGAGATCCGCCGGTGGGACGGCGACGCGCTCGTCACCCACGAGTTCTTCTGCGCCGCCGGCGAGGACGACGTCGCCCGCCTCGTCGAGCAGGTCGCGCCCGCCCGCGTCGAGGTCGTCGTCACCGCCCGTGACCCCCTCGCCATGCTCACCGCCGGTTGGCAGGAGCTGGTCAAGAACGGCAGCACGGTGGCCGCCCGCGACGCCGGCCGCCCGCGCGCCGCCTCGCCCGAGTTCAGCTGGCGCACCTGGGACCTGCACGGCGTCCTGCGGCGGTGGAGCGCCGTCGTCCCGCCCGAGCAGGTGCACGTGCTGGTGCTGCCCGGCCGCGACGAGCCGCCCGAGCAGCACTGGCGCAACTTCGCCGCCACGGTCGGCATCCGGCCCGACCTGCCGCTGCCCGACCGCGCGGCCAACCCCTCGCTCGGCGTCGTGCAGGTCGAGCTGCTGCGCCGCGTCAACGAGCACCTCGACGCCTTCCACTCGCCCACCGACCGCGGCACCTGGATCCGCGGGCAGCTGGCCGAGCGGTTCCTGGCCGAGCAGGGCGGCGAGCCGTTCACCATGCCCGCCGAGCTGGTCGAGCAGTGCCGCACGCGCGGACGACGGGCCCGCCGGCTGCTGCGCGAGCAGCCGTTCGACGTGGTCGGCGACGTCCGCCGGCTCTCGGTGCCCGACGAAATGCCCGCCCGGCGCACGCCGGAACAGGTCGGCGACGCGGAGCTCGTCGATGCTTCCGGGGCGCTCGTCGCTGTTATGCTCGCCGCCGTTCGCGACTCGGGTCGCGGTCCCATCGGTGCCACTTCCCAGTCTCGTACCGCATCCGACTTCCCCACCTGATCAGGGAGCTCCAACTGATGAAGGTCCGGACCATCGCGCTCGCCGTCGGCGGGCTGCTCACCGCGAGCCTGCTCGTGGTGCCCGCCTCCACGGGCGCGCAGGCGTCCCCCGCCCCTTCGTCGTCAGCGGTCTCCTCGGTCTCCTCGACCGTCACCGCGGTGGCAGCCGATCGTGACGGCAAGAAGGTCGGCAACGAGCGCAAGAACAGCGCCAACCGGCAGCGCAAGCCGTGGAGCAAGCGGTGGCACCCGGCCAACAAGCGGGCGTTCTTCAACAACCCCTACGCGGCCAAGAAGCCGGCGGCGCGCTTCGCCATCCAGAACTACCTCATCAAGGCGATCCGCAACACGCCGAAGGGCGAGACCATCCGCATCTCGGTCTACTCCTTCGACCGCAACGAGGTCGCCGACGCGCTGATCAACGCGCGCAAGCGCGGCGTGCGGGTGCAGATCCTGATGAACAACCACCAGGTCACCCGGGCGCAGCGCCGGCTCTACCGCAAGATCGGCCGCAACCCCAAGCAGCGCAACTTCGCCTACGAGTGCAAGGCCTCCTGCCGCGCCAGCCGCGACAACCTGCACTCGAAGTTCTTCCTGTTCACCAAGACCGGTGGCATCAAGAACGTCGTCATGATGGGCTCGGTCAACTTCACCCTCAACGCGGTGAAGTGGCAGTGGAACGACCTGCTGTCGCTGACCCGCCAGGACAAGCTGCACGACGACCTGCGCGAGGTCTTCGACGACATGCGCAAGGACTACAGCACCGACCAGCCGTTCCGCACCTACTGCGTCGGCACCAAGGACGGCTGCGGCCCCACCGCCAGCAACCAGTTCCTGCGGGTCTTCCCGCGCAAGGCCACCCCGCGCAACGACGCGGCGCTGGCGATCCTGAACCCGATCGACTGCAAGTACCGCTCCGGCGGCAAGATGCGCCGCACCGTGGTGCGCATGTCGATGCACGCCATGCGCGGCCCGCGCGGTGACTACCTCGCCGAGGCCTGGCGCAACCTGTGGGCCCGCGGCTGCGACGTCCGCGTCATCTACGGCCTCATGGGCGCCAAGACCAAGCGCAAGCTCGGCGCCGCCACCGCCCGTGGCCGTGTCCCGCTCCGCTCGGCCGGCTTCGACTACGACGGCGACGGCCAGGTGAACCGCTACACGCACCAGAAGTACGTGCTCATCGGCGGCATGTACGGCGGCCGCATCGGCAAGACGATCTTCACCGGCTCCTCGAACTGGAGCTCGCGCGGCACCTCGGGCGACGAGATCATCTACAGCTTCCGCGGTCCGGGCGTCTTCGCGCAGTACATGGACAACTTCCGCTTCATGTGGAACAAGCACACGCGCAACGCCTACACGACCACCTCGGCGGCCTACCGCACCACCGAGAGCTACCGCCGCGCCGACGGCACCTACGGCCAGCGCGTCGTGGTCAAGACCCGTCAGGTCGAGCTGAACCTGCCCGACGGTCTGGGCACCGACGGGCCGACCTGGGAGGACGACTGACCGACGGCGCCGGGGGCGGCCACCTCGACGTGGCCGCCAGCCGGCGCCTCGTCCTGCACGTCGGGGCGATGAAGACCGGCACGACCTACGTGCAGAACCTGCTCGAGGTCAACCGCGAGGCGCTCGCCTCGCAGGGGTGGTGGGCCCCCGACCAGCGTCGCGTCGTCCGGGCGACCCGTGAGCTGCTCGCGCTCACCGACGACGCCGGACGCGGACGCCGTGGCCTGCGCGGCCGTCCGTCGGCGACCTCGCCGCGCTGGGAGAAGCTGCTGGCCGAGGCCCGCGAGCGCCCGGAGCCCCACACGGTCGTCTCCATGGAGTTCCTCAGCTTCGCCGAGCGTGCGCGCGCCCGCCAGGTCGTCGCGTCGGCGTCCGGGCTCGACGTGCACGTCGTGCTGACCGCCCGCGACGCCGTCGGCGCGCTGCCCTCGCAGTGGCAGAGCCTCACCCGCAACCGCTCGAGCCTGGCCTGGCCGGAGTTCGCGGAGGCCGCCCGGCTCGCCGGGGCGGGCGGTCGCCCGGGGTCGCGCCCGGGCGTCAAGGCGTTCCGGCGCACCCAGGACCTGCCGCGCATGGTCGAGGCGTGGGGCGAGGCGGTGCCGCGCGAGCGGTTCAGCGTGGTCACCGTCCCCGGGTCCGACCAGCCGCGCGACCTGCTGTGGACGCGCCTGCTCGGCGTCCTCGGTGTCGACCCGGCCGCCACGACGCCGGAGTCGCCGTTCAGCAACCCGCAGCTCGGCTACGGCTCGTGCGAGCTGCTGCGCCGCGTCAACGGCGCCGGCCTGGCCGGGCTCAAGGCGGGCGACTACCGGCGCGTGATGCGCCGGCTCGCCCGCGGGCACCTGCTGCCGCTGCGCGACCGGCAGACCCGGCCGCGACCCGACCGGGCCACCGCCGAGGCCGCCGTCGGGCTGAACGCCCGCACCCTCGACGCCGTCGGGCGGTGGGCCACGCTGGTCGGCGACCCGGCCGACCTGCCGGTCGGGCTGGCCGCCGACGTCGAGCTCGATCCCGGGACGTCGCCCGGCCTGCCGCCGGACGACGAGGTGCGGCTGGCCGCGCAGACCGCCTGGCGCGGCGGCGCCGAGCTGTGCGCCGAGGAGGGGCTGGCGCTGCCGGCCGACCTGCCGGCCGAGGCGCCCGACGACCTCGACCGCGCCGTGACCGGGCTCGCCACCATGCTCGGCGTCGCCATCACCCGCGACCCCGCCTACCGCGCCGGCCGCTGAGCCGCCGGCGCCCGGCCGCCCCGCGAGATTTTCGCCGCGGCGGTTCAGTTGAGCACTCCTGGGACCGATAGGGCAGGTGTGACCCCCGTCCGGTGGGACAGCGGTCGCCCCCCGACCGACCGAGGAGCCCCCCGATGTCCGAGATGCCCGACCCCGTCTCCCTCTCGGCGCGTGCGTCCGTCTCGAGCGTGCTGCGCCGGCGCGTCACCGCGCTGACCGTCTTCGTGGCCGGCGCCGCCGCCGGCGTCCTCGGCCTGCAGGCCCTCGGCGCCGCCCCGGCGCCGCCGGGCGACGCGCCGGTGGTCTCGGCGTCGCTCAGCACCGTCAGCACCGTCAGCAGCCTCGCGGCCGGACCCCGCAAGGACGAGCCGGGCACCACCTTCCGCATCGCCTCCCTCAACGTGCTCGGCCACGGGCACACCGCGCCCGGCGGCAACCGCAAGGGCTGGCGGCAGGGCCCCGAGCGGATGCGGATGCAGCTCGACGTCCTGCTCGCCGAGAAGGTCGACGTGATCGGCTTCCAGGAGCTGCAGAAGCCGCAGTACGACGTCTTCCGCGCCGCCACCGCCGGCCAGTTCGCCACCTGGCCCGGCAACATCGGCGGCCGCAGCTTCCTGCGCAACTCGATCGCTTGGCGCACCGCCACGTGGACGCTCGTCGACACCAGCTGGATCAAGGTGCCCTACTTCAAGGGCGACATGCTGCGGATGCCGGTGGTGCTGCTGCAGCACAACGTGACCGGCCAGCAGGCCTACTTCATGAACTTCCAGAACCCGGCCAACGCCCGCGGCAACGCCGACCGGTGGCGTGCGCAGGGCCGCTCGATGCAGATGGACCTCGTCAACCGGCTGCGCGTCACCAGCGGCCTCCCGGTCTTCTGGACCGGCGACTTCAACGACCGCGAGAAGGCGTTCTGCGACATCACGCGCAACAGCGACCTCGTCTCGGCCAGCGGTGGCACCAACGCCGGCGGCCGCTGCCTGCCGACCAAGCCCATGGCGGTCGACTGGATCTTCGGCTCCTCCGAGACCGCCTGGAGCGACTACAGCCTCGACGCGCGCTACAAGATCCGCAAGAGCACCGACCACCCGCTCGTGCTGGCCACGGCCACCGTGCCGCCCGGCCTGGTGCCGGTGTGCACGCCGGTGCCCGAGCCGCCCGTCGACAGCTGAGACCCGGGTCGGGACGACGACACCGGGCCGGTCGCGGGTGCTCCGCGGCCGGCCCTGGTCGTCTGAGCGGGGCGTGATTGGATCGCGCCATGATCGTGGCCGTCAGCACCGTCAAGGACACGGCGGCGAACGTGGAGAGGTTCGTCGCACGCAACCTCGGCCACGGCGTCGACCACCTCGTGGTCTTCACCGAGCAGACCGGGGCCGACGCCGAGGCGGTGCTCGACGCCCACCCGGCGGTCACCCACGTGCCCACCGGCCGCGGCTGGTGGGGCGCCGACCGCTCCGACGACCTCAACGTGCGGCAGCGGCAGGCGGCCAACCTGGCCCGGGTCGCGCTCGCGCCGTTCGGCTGGGCCGAGTGGCTGGTGCACGTCGACGGCGACGAGGTGGCGCTGCTCGACCGCGATGTCGTCGCCGGGCTGCCCGACGACGTCCGCACCTTCAAGCTCGAGCCGCTCGAGGCGGTCTCGCGGGCGACGTGGCCGGGCGAGGTCACCCACTACAAGCGGCTGCTGGACGACGGCGAGCTCAACCTGCTGACGGTGCTCGGCCTGATCGGCGAGCCGTCGAACAAGGCGTACTTCCACGGCCACGTGCGCGGCAAGCGCGGGGTGCGGCTGCGCACCGACGTGCGCATCGGCCTGCACACCGTCAAGGCCGGCAACGGGCGCTTCCTCAAGGGCCACACCGATCCCGGTCTGCGCATGCTGCACCTCGACGCCGCCACCGTCGAGGAGTTCATCCGCAAGTGGAGCACCCTCGCCGGCTCGGGCTCGCGGGCGGTCTACCGCAAGACCTGGATCCCCGTCGTCCGCGCGCTGCGCACCCTCTCGACGATGGACCTGCCCGACGAGACCCGCGAGCGCTACCTGCGCCGCCTCTACGACCTCACGACGGCCGAGGACCTCGAGACCCTCGACGACCTCGGCCTGCTCGAGCACGTCGACCCCGACGCCGGCACGCACCGGCCCGAGACACCGCCGTCCGACGACCTGGGCGCCCTCGCCGCGCTGCTCGACGCCGCGGCGGGGTGCGACCACGAGAGCCTCACCCTCGACCACCCCGCGGGCGGCTACGACGTGCTGCAGACCCTGCTCGAGCGCACCGGCGTGCCGGCCGGGCCGGCCGAGCGGGTGATGCGCACCGTCGCACGCACGGCCGGCACCGACGGGTCCGCGCCGCGGCGTGCAGCCGGACGACGGCTCGGCGCACGCCGCCAGCAGGCCCCGTAGGCCCGTGCCCCGGCCCACCGACCCGCACCCCGCCCGCGCCTGGGGCTGGGTGGCCGCGCTGCGCGACGGCGCGACGACGCCCTGGCCCGTCTGGCTCGACGACGGCGCCGACGCCGCGGCGCGGGGCCGCGCGCTGCCCGGGGCGGCCCAGCTGGAGGTGCTGCGCCGGCTCAACGCGGGCGGCGCGGTCTCGCCGGCGCTCGCCGAGCGGGTGCTGACGGCCGTGCCCACCGGCCGGGGCTCCGTCGAGCACGTCCTCGGCGACGACGACCCCGCGCGGCTGCCCGTGCGCGAGCTGCTCGGGGTGCTGGCGGGGGTGACGGCCGAGACGCTGGCCGGGCGTCGTCCGGCCCGGGTGCCCACCGGCGCGGCCCGGCTGGTGGCGCCGCCGCTGCTGCGGCCCGCGCTGTGGGCCGGCGCGGCGGCGGGTGCTGACGCCGACGCCGTCGTCGTCGCGGTGGCCGACCCCGCCACCATGGCCGACCACCTGTGGACCACGCGGGCGCTCGACGGCTCGCGGCTCGGCTTCGAGGCCTGGTGGCAGCGACTGGCGGGCCGGTCGCGGCCGCCGCGGGCCGCCGACGCCGCCCGGCTGGTGGGCGAGGCCGTGGCGGAGGTGGGCGCCGGCCGGGTGGTCGTCGTCCCGGCGCGGTCGCCCGCGTTGTCGCCCGTGGAGGTCGAGGCCCTGCGGCGGGTCGCTTCGCCGCTGCGGGTGCTCGTGCCGCGTCGCCGGCGCCGGCGGCTGCTGACCACCGTGCTGCTGCCCCTGCTCGAGCGCGGTGCGGACGACGCCGGGCTGCGCGGGCTGACCACCGAGGTCGGGGCCGCGTGGCTGGCCGAGCACGGCCCCCGCGCCCGGGCCGACCTGGCCGCCGTCCTGCCGGGCACCGACGTCCGCGACGGCACGCCCGCCGCCCTGGCCCTCGACGCCGACGCCCTGCGGATAGGTTCGGACCCGCGCCCGCGGCCGGTGCTCGCCACCCTGGCGCGGGCGCTGCTCGCGCTCGACGGCGCGAGCGACGGGCAGTCGGCTGGAGAGAGGGAGGGCACGGCGTGACCAAGGTGGTCGTGCACGTGGGCACGCCGAAGACCGGCACCACCTTCCTGCAGAGCGTGCTGTTCGAGAACCGCGCCCGCCTGCAGGAGCACGGGGTCGTCTACCCGGCCGAGCGGTTCGACAGCCACTTCCTGGCCGCGCTCGACCTGATGCGCCTGAACTGGGGCGGCCTGGAGGACGAGGCCGTCGGGGCGTGGGACGACGTCGCGCGGGTGGTGCGCCGCCGCGCCGGCCGCGACGAGACCGTCGTGATCAGCCACGAGATCCTCGCGCGCGCCTCGCGCAGCCACGTGGCCCGGGCGCTCGAGTCGTTCGCCGTCGACGGCGTCGAGCCCGAGGTGCACGTCGTCCTCACCGCCCGCGACCTGACCCGCCAGGTGCCGGCGGAGTGGCAGGAGAACGTCAAGCACCGTCGCACGCTCGGCTACGAGGCGTTCCTCGGGCAGATCCGCGACCCGCGGCGCCGCGGCGGCATCGGCCGCTGGTTCTGGAGCGTGCAGGAGCTGCCCGACATCCTCGACCGCTGGACGCTCGGCGGCCAGGCGATGCCGCCCGAGCGGGTGCACGTCGTGACCGTGCCGCGCGGGCGCGGCGGGGGACCGCTGGCGCTGTGGGGCCGCTACGTCGAGGCGCTCGGCCTCAGCGAGCTCGACCTCAACCTCGACGTCGCCCGCCCCAACCCCTCGCTCGGCGTGGCCGAGACCGCGCTGCTGCGGCGCATCAACACCGCCGTCGAGGGGCGGCTCGCCCCGCCCCGCTACCGCCACTACGTCCGCGAGCTGCTGGCCCACCAGACGCTGGCCCGGGTCCCGTCGTCGGCGCGCATCGGGCTGCCCGACGACCTCGCCGCCTGGGTGCACGAGCACGAGGAGGCGTGGATCGCCGAGCTCGACGCCCGCGGCTACCGCGTGCACGGCGACCTGGCCGACCTGCGCGGCAGCGACGCGCTGCCGTGGGTCGACCCCGACACCGGCCGCGACGCCGAGGTGGCCGACGCCGCCGTCGTCGCCATCACCGCCCTGATCGAGGAGTGCGTGCGGCTCGAGGACGAGCTGGCCGCGCACGCCGTCCCGCCGCCGGTCGCCGAGGACGCGCGCCGGGTGGCCCGCCGCGTCGGCTCGGCCCTGAAGTGGCGGCTCAAGGCGCTGCGCGAGGAGGGGCTGGACGGCGTCCGGCGCTGGTAGCGGCCGGTCAGGACCTCACGAGCTGCCCCACGAGATGCGCTCGATCAGCTCGGTGGTCGAGATGGCCGGCGTCCGCGGCAGGTAGACGACCTCGCAGGTGTCGTTGAACTCGTCGAAGCGACCCTCCCAGTCGTCGCCCATCACCAGGACGTCGGCGTGGTGCTCGCGCAGGTAGTCGCGCTTGAGGTCGAGGGAGTGCTCGACGAAGACGCCGTCGACGACCTTGAGGCCGGCCACGATGGCCATGCGCTCCTGCAGCGGGTAGATCGGCGCCCGCTGCTTCTTGCTGGCGTTCAGCTCGTCGGAGGAGATGCCGACCAGCAGCCGGTCGCCGAGCTCGGCGGCGCGCTCCAGCACGCGCAGGTGACCGTAGTGGAAGACGTCGAACGTGCCGAAGGTCACGACGGTCCGCGGGCTCGGTTCGCTGCTCATGTCGCAGGATTGAACCGCACGCCGCGTCGGCGTCGTGCACGGCGTGCCCCCGGGCGCGCCGATCGCCGTCCTGCCGCCGCCCAAGAGGAGAGCCATACCGATGCCGCGCCTGTGCCAGACCGAGGGCCTCACCGACGACCAGACCGAGATCCTCAAGGCGGTGCGCACGTTCGTCGACGAGCAGATCCTGCCCGTGGCGACCGAGCTCGAGCACGCCGACGAGTACCCGCAGGAGATCGTCGACGGCCTCAAGGAGCTCGGCGTCTTCGGCCTGACCATCCCCGAGGAGTACGACGGCCTCGGTGAGTCGCTGCTGACCTACGCCCTGTGCGTGGAGGAGATCGCGCGCGGCTGGATGAGCGTCTCCGGCGTCATCAACACCCACTTCATCGTCGCCTACATGCTGATGCAGCACGGCACGGAGGAGCAGAAGAGGAAGTACCTGCCGGCGATGGCGGCCGGCGAGGTGCGCGGCGCGTTCTCGATGTCCGAGCCCGGCCTCGGCTCCGACGTCAGCGCCATCAAGACCAAGGCCACCCGCACCGACGACGGCGGCTACACCGTCGACGGCCAGAAGATGTGGCTGACCAACGGCGGCACCTCGACGCTGGTGGCCACGCTCGTGCGCACCGACGAGGGCGCCGACTCGGTCTACCGCAACATGACCACCCTGCTGCTGGAGAAGGAGGCCGGCTTCGGCGAGACCGCGCCCGGCCTGACCATCCCCGGCAAGCTCGACAAGATGGGCTACAAGGGCGTCGAGACCACCGAGATGGTGCTCGAGGGCCACCGGGTGCGGGCCGACCAGGTGCTCGGCGGCGAGCCCGGCAAGGGCTTCTACCAGATGATGGACGGCGTCGAGGTCGGCCGCGTCAACGTCGCCGCCCGCGCCTGCGGCATCGCCAACCGCGCCTTCGAGCTCGGCATCGACTACGCCCAGCAGCGCGAGACCTTCGGCAAGCCGATCGTCGAGCACCAGTCGGTGCTGTTCCGCCTCGCCGAGATGGCCACCAAGGTCGAGACCGCCCACGCGATGATGGTGCGCGCGGCGCGCATCAAGGACCGCGGCGAGCGCAACGACGTCGAGGCCGGCATGGCCAAGTACCTCGCCTCGGAGTACTGCAACGAGGTCGTCGAGGCCTCGTTCCGCATCCACGGCGGCTACGGCTACTCCAAGGAGTACGAGATCGAGCGCCTCTACCGCGAGGCCGCGTTCATGCTCATCGGCGAGGGCACCAGCGAGATCCAGAAGATGATCATCGGCCGGTCGCTGCTGAAGGACTACAAGCTGTAGGCCGCCCGCTCGCGCGCACTGACTCACCGTCGGACCCACTCACCCGCCCGTGTTCGGGCGGGTGAGTGCGGCTACGGGTGAGTCAGTGCGGAGGCGCGGCGGTCAGGCGACGTCGTCCGGGACGTCGCCGTCCCAGCGGGCGGCGCGGCTGTCGGCCGGGACGACGACGTTGAGGGCGTTGCGCTCGAGGCGGAAGGACAGCCGGGTGGTGGTGACGACCTCGCCGTCGAGGTTGACCGGCACCGAGGGCGAGGTGACCACGCGCACCGAGGTGGTCACCGCGTGGTGCACCCGCTCGTGCTCGACGAACTCACCGTGCTTGAACAGCCGCGCGATCGAGACGTGGTCGCGCACCCGGCCCTTCTCGATGCAGTACACGTCGAGGGTGCCGTCGTCGAGGCCGGCGCCGGGCGCGACGGTGTAGCCGCCGCCGTAGTGGCGGCCGTTGCCGACCGCGACCTGCAGCAGGTCACTGACCTCGAGCGTCGGGTGGTCGCCGTCGGGGAACTCCAGGCGGGCCGAGAACGGCTGGTGGTTGCGGTAGGCGAGCGCGGTCGCGGCCGGGTAGGCCAGCGGGCCGAGGCGTCGTTTCATGCCGGGCGTCAGCCGCGCGGTCACCGCGACCGAGAGGCCCATCGAGGCCACGTTGAGGAAGGGGCGCGGTCCGGCGCGCCCGAGGTCGACGTCGACGACCCGGCCGGCCACGACGGCGTCCACGGCGGCCTCGAGCCCGGCCGGGCCGGTGGCCGCGGGGATCTCGAGGGTGCGGGCGAAGTCGTTGGCGGTGCCGAGGGGCAGCACCCCGAGCACGGTGTCGGTGCCCGCCACGCGGCCCGCGGCCGCGCCGATGGTGCCGTCGCCGCCCCCCACCACGAGCAGGTCGGGCTGGGTCTCGAGGGCCCGGTCGAGCGCGGCGCCGAGGCCCGCGCCGTCCTCGGACGGGAACGACCGGACCGTGCCGGCCCCGGCGGCCAGCAGCCGCTCGTGGACGGCGCCGAGCGCCGCCCGCCCGCGCCGGGAGGCGCCGTTGACGACGAGCGCCACCTCGGCCAGCGGGACGGACGGAGCGGTCGGCAGGCGGGTCTCCCCGGTGTCGGTCGTCATGCAGCGAGGCTAGGAGGGCTGGATGAGGACCGGATGAGAGGAGCCTGGGATCCGCCGTTCAGGCCGTGTGACTCAGGCCTCCAGCGCGGCGTCGAGGGTGATGTCGACGCCGGTGAGGGCCTTGCTGATCGGGCAGCCGGCCTTGGCGGCCTCGGCCTGCTCCTTGAAGCCGGCCTCGTCGAGGCCCTCGACCTCGCCGCGCACGGTGAGCTTGATGCCGGTGAGGCGGAAGCCGCCGGCGGGGTCCTCGCCGAGCGAGACGTCGGCGGTGACCTCGAGCGACTGCGGGGTGCCGCCGGCGCCCGCGATCAGGGCCGAGAGCTGCATGGCGTAGCAGGAGGAGTGGGCGGCGGCGACGAGCTCCTCGGGCGAGGTGGTGCCGCCGGCGTCCTCGGCCGCGCGCTTGGGGAACGAGACGTCGTAGGTGCCGACCTTCGAGCTGCTGAGCTCGACCTGGCCGGAGCCCTCCTGCAGGGTGCCGTTCCAGGCGGTGCGGGCGGTGCGAGTGGGCATGTCGGTTCCTTCGGGTCGAGTGGGTGCTTGCAAGTCGAACCTAGCCCGGCCGCCGCGTGCCAAGGGGTGGGTGTCAGGTGCCCGGCGGGCGGGCCTCGAGCGCGGCCGTGCCGGCCAGGCGGACGACGTCCCACACGAACGCCCGGGTGGGCGCGACGAGCGCGGGGTCGGCGGGCCGTCCGACCCGCTCCCACGGGTGCGGCCGGTCGGCGACCGCCCGCTCGACCAGCGGTCGGTGGCGCACGTCGGGCCCGGTGAGGGTCTCGAGCGCCCAGCGGGCGGCGGCGAGCTTGCCGGTGACCTCGGCGCGGGTCGCGGTGAACAGCACGCGGCAGGAGGTCAGCACGCAGTGCGGCTGGAACCAGGCGTCCTGGTAGGCCGACGGGTCGTCCTCGAGCCGCTCGGCGCGGGCGCGGGCGTCGCCGAGCGCCTCGGCCCGCAGCGCCTCCGGCGTCACCTCGGCGACGACGTCGCGCGCCGGCGGGCCGTGCAGGGCGACGCCTCGCTCGCGCAGCACCCACCGGGCGTGGGCGGTGTTGTCGTGGTCGGACTCCTCGACGACGGTCGAGCCGTGGTCGACGTACCACCACCGGCGGCCGAGGGTCATCGGGCTGCGCAGGTCGGACAAGGGGGCGTAGCCGACCTCGAGGTGCGCGCCCCAGCCGCCGAGGCCGTGCAGCCGGGTGTGCAGGTCGGTCAGTCCCGCGACCTGGGTCTCGTCGGCACGGCCGTCGGTGACGACCACGACGTCGACGTCGCTCCACTCGTCGGCGCACCCCAGCGCCCACGACCCCACCAGGTGGACGCCGGCCAGCCGCTCACCGAGGACGTCGCGGACGCCGTCCACCAGCGTGGCGAGGACGGCGTCGAGGTCGGCCGGCCGGGTGCTCATGCCGTCATCCAACCGCGTCGGCGTTCA
Organism: Nocardioides marinquilinus; assembly: GCF_039543705.1. Lineage (NCBI taxonomy): Bacteria > Bacillati > Actinomycetota > Actinomycetes > Propionibacteriales > Nocardioidaceae > Nocardioides > Nocardioides marinquilinus. Next base: position 513,123 of record NZ_BAABKG010000003.1, on the reverse strand, counting down.
GGGCCGGGGGCCTCGTGGTCTCGAGGCTCGTCGCCAGGGCTCCTCGCACCTCGACCATCGTTGGACCCGCCCCACGATGGTCGAGCAGCGCGCCGACCCGACCCCACGGACCCTGAGCCTGTCGAAGGGCCCCCCGGGACGACGTCCTAGTGCGAGGCGGCCGGCTCGACCAGCTCGACCAGCACCCCGCCGGCGTCCTTGGGGTGCACGAAGTTGATGCGCGAGTCGCTGGTGCCGCGCCGGGGCTCGTCGTAGAGCAGCCGCAGGCCGCGCTCGCGCAGCGTCGCCGAGACCGCCTCGACGTCGTCGACCCGGTAGGCGACCTGCTGGCAGCCCGGGCCGTTGCGGTCGATGAACCTCGCGATGGTCGACTCGGGGGAGAGCGGGGCGAGCAGCTGCACGCACGACCCGGAGTCGCCGACGGCCATCATCGCCTCGCGCACCCCCTGCTCCTCGTTGACCTCCTCGTGCGCGAGCGTCATGCCGAGCACGTCGCGATAGAAGGCGATCGCCTCGTCGAGGTCGGGCACGGCCATGCCCACGTGGTCGATGGCCGTGAAGAGCGTCACAGGCAGCGCGGTGTCCATGTCGGTATCGTCGCAAGCGACCCCGCTCGACCTTGGAGGCAGTCCATGTCCGGTTCCCCGTCCGTCATCGTCGCGGGGGCACGCACCCCGATCGGCCGCCTGCTCGGGGGGCTGAAGACCATGTCGGCCGCCGACCTCGGCGGCGTCGCCATCCAGGGTGCGCTCGAGAAGGCCGGCGTCGGGGCCGACCAGGTCGACTACCTGATCATGGGCCAGGTCATCCTCGCCGGCGCCGGGCAGAACCCTGCCCGCGCCGCCGGCATCGCGGGCGGCCTGCCGCTCTCGGTGCCCTCGATCACCATCAACAAGGTGTGCCTCTCGGGCCTGAACGCCATCGCCACCGCCGACCAGATGGTGCGTCTCGGCGAGGCCGAGATCGTCGTGGCCGGCGGCATGGAGTCGATGACCAACGCCCCGCACCTGCTGCCGAAGTCGCGCGAGGGCTTCAAGTACGGCGACACCACGCTGGTCGACTCGATGGCCTACGACGCCCTGTGGGACCAGGCCACCGGCCAGGCGATGGGCGCGCTCACCGAGCAGCGCAACAGCGGCACCACGCAGCTGTCCCGCCAGGAGCAGGACGAGTTCGCCGCCGCCTCGCACCAGCGCGCGGCCGCCGCCTGGAAGAACGGCGTCTTCGACGACGAGGTCGTGCCGGTCTCGATCCCGCAGCGCAAGGGCGACCCGGTCGTGGTCAGCCAGGACGAGGGCGTGCGCGGCGACACCACCGCCGAGTCGCTCGCGGGCCTGCGCCCGGCCTTCGCCAAGGACGGCACCATCACCGCCGGCTCGGCGTCCCAGATCTCCGACGGCGCCTGCGCGGTCGTGGTGATGAGCAAGGCCAAGGCCGAGGAGCTCGGCCTCACCTGGCTCGCCGAGATCGGTGCCCACGGCATGGTCGCCGGCCCCGACACCACGCTGCAGATGCAGCCGGCCAACGCCACCGCCAAGGCCTGCGCCAAGGAGGGCATCGAGCCGAAGGACCTCGACCTCGTCGAGTTCAACGAGGCGTTCGCCGCCGTCGGCATCGACTCCGCGCGTGAGCTCGGCCTCGACCCCGAGAAGGTCAACGTCAACGGCGGCGCCATCGCGCTCGGCCACCCCGTCGGCATGTCGGGCGCCCGCATCGTGCTGCACCTCGCGCTCGAGCTGCAGCGTCGCGGTGGCGGCGTCGGCGCGGCCGCGCTGTGTGGTGGCGGCGGCCAGGGCGACGCCCTGATCGTGCGTGTCCCGACGGCCTGACGCCGACGTCCCCGGGCTCGTCGCGCGGGCCCGCGACGGCGAGCGCCGGGCGGTCGCGCGGCTGATCTCGCTCGTCGAGGACGAGTCGCCGGCGCTGCGGGACGTCGCCGCCGCGCTCGCGCCGCACACCGGCGGCGCCCACGTGGTCGGCGTGACGGGCGCACCCGGCGTCGGCAAGTCGACGTCGGTCAGTGCGCTGGTGCGCGCCTGGCGCGAGGCCGGCCTGCGGGTCGGCGTGCTCGCGATCGACCCGTCGTCGCCGTTCTCGGGCGGCGCGCTGCTCGGCGACCGGGTGCGCATGGGCGACCACGCCACCGACGACGGGGTCTTCATCCGCTCGATGGCGGCCCGCGGGCACCTCGGCGGGCTCGCGTGGTCGACGCCGCAGGCGGTGCGCGTGCTCGACGCCGCCGGCTTCGACGTGGTCGTCGTCGAGACCGTCGGCGTCGGGCAGAGCGAGGTCGAGGTGGCCGGCCTGGCCGACTCGACCGTCGTGCTGCTCGCGCCCGGGCTCGGGGACGGCGTCCAGGCGGCCAAGGCGGGCATCCTCGAGGTGGGCGACGTCTACGTCGTCAACAAGGCCGACCGCGACGGCGCCGACCAGGTGGCCCGCGAGCTGCGCGCGATGCTCGCCCTGGCCCAGCGCCCCGACGACGCGTGGCGTCCGCCGGTGCTGCGCACCACCGCCCAGAGCGGCGACGGCGTGCCCGAGGTGGTCGCGGCGATCGGCGACCACCGGTCGTGGGTGGGGGAGTCGGGCGCGCTCACCCGCCGCCGCGCCCGCCGCGCCCGTGCCGAGATCGAGGCCGTCGCCCTCGCCACCCTCCGAGCCCGCTGGGGCGGCCTCGGCGGCTCGGCCGGCGACCTCGACGCCCTCGCCGCCGCCGTCGTGGCCGGCGAGCTCGACCCCTACACCGCTGCCGACCGACTTGCCGGTGGCGCCTGACGGTTGTGACGCCGGCGGGCCGGGGACGGTGGGCCACCACCCGACTGGCTCACCGCTGTGGGCTCTTCCCCGCCCGTGTACGGGCGGGTGAGAGCTCCGGACGGTGAGCCAGTCGCATGGCGCCGCGCGGGGCGGTGGACAAACGCGGTGCTGAGGGCTCGCGTCAGCGCACCTGCAGGTCGACCCAGACGGCGCGGTGGTCGGACGACGGGAACGGGAAGGTGCCGGTTAGCCGCGAGAGCGGGTCGGCTTGGGTGGGCCAGAAGACGCCGGCGTTCTCGACGCGGAGTCCGCGACGCGAGGGCAGCACGTAGTCGGCGCGCAGGTTGCCGGGGGCGGGGTTGTCGTTGAAGTCGGCGGTGTCGTAGGCCGAGCCGCCGCGGTGGGTCAGGTTGGCGCCGGCCTGCCGCTGCGAGGCCTCGGGGCCGCCGTCGGACGTCGGCAGCGGGTCGGTGATGTCGGGGTGCTTGAGCAGCTGGTCGACCGCCGCGGCCACCGAGTCGCCGTCGAGCGGGTCGGCGTTCTGGTCGCCGGCGATCACGAACGAGGCGCCACCGGGCAGGCCCCCGCGCCGGCCGCGGTCGTCGTAGACGTAGCGGGCGTCGCGGCCGCCGGAGACGTAGTCGGCCCAGAACCGGATCTCGTCGTGGTTGCGGCGACCGTTGCGGTCCTCGGGGCCGTCGAAGGTCGGCGGGGTCGGGTGCGAGACGAGGAAGTGGACGGTGCGTCGTCCGACCTTGATCGGCACGTCCCAGTGCGACTTGCTCGACAGGCGCAGCACCCGCTGCTCCTCGGGCGAGTAGAAGTCGCGCGGGATGAGGTTGCCGGGCATGTCGGTCCAGCGGAACTTCTGGAAGGTGCGCACCTGCTTCGTCTCGATCGGGAAGCGGCTGAGCACGGCCATGCCGTACTGGCCCTCGAACTCGCCGAAGCCGAACGCGTCGTTGCCGCCGCCGACCGTGCCGTTGTTGTCGAGGTCGTAGCCGCTGGGCACGCCGGTGTTGGACGGCGCCACGTAGGCGTAGCGGTACTCGATGGGCGCGGCGCCGTGGTGGCCGACCTCGAGGTAGTTCTCACGGAACAGGTCGACGGCCTCGCCGCCGGGCACGTAGTCGAACTCGTTGAGCAGCAGCACGTCGGGACGGGTGCGCTGCACGATCTCGGCCACGGCCGCCGCCTGCGGGTCGTCGGGCGTCGACAGGTCGGCGACCAGCTCGCCCGCGGCGGCGCGGTTGAGCGAGGCGTTGAACGTCTGAAACCGCACCTCCTGCTCCGTGCCGTGGCCGTGGCCGTGGCCGTGGCCGTGGCCCGGCCCGTGTCCCGGACCCTTCGCGGCGGGGGCCGTCGCGTCGGCCGGGGTGGTGAGCGGTGCGGCCAGCAGGCCACCGAGCAGGACGAGGGGGACGGCGACCAGGCGCGCCCGAGAAAGCGTCGACATGCCCGCCACCCTGCCACGGACGACCCCCGCCGCCGACCAACGGCGGGTGAACGCTCGCCTGGGTGTGGATGCGTGGGCGTGAGCCCTACGCGGTCTCGAGGCTCGGCCGTGGCCGGCCTCGCACCTCGACCATCGTCAGGTCGGCTCGACGATGGTCGAGGTGCGAGGAGCCTCTGAGATCCGCGCTCTCCGTCGCTGGCGTTCGCGTGGTCCGTGCGCGGTCTCGAGGCTCGGCCGTGGCCGGCCTCGCACCTCGACCATCGTCAGGTCGGCTCGACGATGGTCGAGGTGCGAGGAGCCCCTGAGATCCGCGCTCTCCGTCGCTGGCGTTCGCGTGGTCCGTGCGCGGTCTCGAGGCTCGGCCGTGGCCGGCCTCGCACCTCGACCATCGTCGGGTTGGCTCCACGATGGTCGAGGTGCGAGGAGCCCTGGCGACGAGCCTCGAGACCGCTGGCCTTCCGAGGCCGGGGCGGGCGGTCACGCTGCTCCGCGGTGCTCACTAGGATCGACGGCATGTCGCAGCAGCCGTTCACCCGTCGTGGCGCCATCGACCTGTCGTCGCTCAAGCGGCCGGCCCAGCCGCCGGCCGGGGCCGGGGGCGGTGGGGCCGGGGCGCCCGGGGCGTCCGGGGGAGCGGCGCCGGCGGGCGGGTCGTCGTACGCCGTGAGCGTGACGACGCAGAACTTCCAGCAGGTCGTCGAGTCGTCGATGACCGCGCCGGTGCTGCTGGTCGTCTACTCGACCTCGCGCGTGCCCGAGAGCGTGCAGTACGCCGACGACGTCGCCGCGCTGGCCGGCCAGTACGAGGGCCGCTTCCTGGCCGCGCTGGTCGACCTCGACGCCGAGCCGCAGATCGGGCAGGCGCTGCAGATCCAGCAGGTGCCGGTGCTGCTGGTGCTGCTCGACGGCCGGCCGGTCACCCAGCCGATCCCGGGCGTCGTCCCCTCCGACGAGCTGAGCACCCTGCTCAACCAGCTCGGCCAGCAGCTGACCGCGCAGGGCGTCACCGGCCGCCACCAGCCGCAGTCGGCCGCCGCCCCCGTCGAGGGCGAGGACGACGAGCCCGCCGCCGACCCGCGCTACGCCGCGGCCCAGGACGCCCTCGCCAACGACGACATCGACGGCGCCGTGGCGGAGTACCAGCGGCTCGTCGACGCCAACCCCGCCGACGCCGAGGCGGCCGCGGGGCTGGCGATGGCGAAGGTGCTGCAGCGCACCCGGGGCGCCGACCTCGGCGCCGCGCGCGCCGCCGCCGCCGAGAACCCCGACGACGTCGACGCCCAGACCCTCGTCGCCGACCTCGACCTCCTGGGCGGCCACGTCGACGACGCCTTCAACCGCCTCGTCGAGCTCGTCCGCCGCACCGCCGGCGCCGAGCGCGACACCGCGCGCGAGCACCTCATCGGCCTGTTCGCCGCCGTCGGCAACGACGACCCCCGCGTGCTCGCCGGCCGCCGCAACCTCGCGTCCGCCCTCTTCTGAGCGGGCCGCGCGTGGACGGCGGCTACGCCCACGGTGCGTCCTACCTCGGACGCGGCTGGCAGCTGATGCGGCAGCGGCCGCGCCTGCTGCTGCTCGGCATGGTGCCGGCGCTCGTCGTCTTCGTCGTGCTCGCCGCGGCGTTCGTGCTGCTGCTGCTGAACCTCGGCGGCGTCGCGGCCTGGGTCACCCCGTTCGCCGACGACTGGTGGACGCCGCTGCGGGCCGTCGTCCGCCTCGGTGCCGCCGTCGTGCTGGTGGTCGCCTCGGTGCTGCTCTGGATCGCCACCTTCACCGCCCTCACGCTCACGGTCGGGGACCCGTTCTACGAGAAGATCTGGCGGGAGTGCGAGGCCATGCTCGGGCCCACCGAGCTCGGTGACGGCCTGGGCTTCTGGCGCTCGGCCGTCGACGGGCTCAAGCTCACCGCGCTCGGCATCCTCACCTCGCTCATCGTGCTGCTGAGCGGGCTGCTGCCGGTCATCGGCCCGGTGCTCGGGCTGCTGCTCGGCGTCACGCTGTCGGGCCGCGCGCTGGGCCGCGAGGTGCTCTCACGCCCCCTCGAGGGCCGCGACCTCGACCGTCACGCCCAGCGCGCGCTGCTCGACCCCCACCGCCGCGCCGTCCACGGCTACGGCGTGGTCACCCAGCTCTGCTTCCTGGTGCCGCTCGGCGGCGTGCTGGTGATGCCGGTCGCCGTCGCCGGCGCCACCGCGATGGCCCGCGACATCCTCGACGGCACGCCGCCCCCGGGCTGGGACGACGTCAAGCCTCAGACGGGGCGGCCCGACTCGCTGTAGCCCGGCCCGTCGCCGGCGGCACCGACCCGGGCGAGCGCCGCGGCGACGCGGCGGGTCGTGAAGTCGGCTGCCCGCTCGGCGACCTCGTCGAGGGTGAGGAAGGCGGCCTCGCGGATCTCGCGGGCCTGTGGCACCACCTGCTCGAGGAGGGCGGCGGGGTGGGTGCCGCCGTCGAAGACCAGGCAGAGCGCGTCGTCCCACCCGCCCCACGGCGGCAGCCAGTCGGTGAGCAGCAGCGGGCCGGCGGGGATGTCGAGCGCGAGCTCCTCGGTGACCTCGCGGGCGACGGCGACGTGCGGCGACTCGCCGACCTCGACGACGCCGCCGGGCAGGTCCCAGTCCTGCTTGTAGGTCAGGCCGCAGAGCAGGACCCGCGGTTCGGGCGTCGACTCGTCACGAACGAGCATCTGCGCGATGGCGCGCTTGCGCGGCAGGAAAGAGTTGAGCAGCGCCCGGAAGGCGCCGGGCTCGCTCAGCGGCGGGTCGCTCGCCAACCGCGCCAGGACGACGTACGCCTCGGTCTCGGCGCGGTCACCGGTGCCGAGCGCCACGCGCTGCACCCCCTCGCGGCGCAGGCCGCTGCGGGTGGCCACCCGCATCGAGCGCTGGTTCTCGGGCTCGACGCGGGCCTGCACGCGGGAGTAGCCGGCGCCGCCCTGCGCGGCCTCGGTGAGAGCCCAGTCGACGACGACCCGCACGGCCCGGGTGGCGCTGCCGCGGCCGCGCTGGCCGGCGTAGAGCCACCACGACAGCTCGGCCTGGTGCTCGTCGATGCGGCGCAGCTCGACGTTGCCGACCGGCACCGTCTCGTCGTCGGCCAGGGCCACGACGAAGCTGATCCGGCGTCCCTCGCGGGCCTCGGCCCGCCACCGCTCGACCACCTCGCGCTGGTGCTCGACCGTCAGCCCGCCGGGCTGGCCGAACCAGTGGTCGACCTCGGCGTCCTGGCCGGCCACCGAGGGCTCGACGTCGCCGTCGCGCCACGCCCGTACGACCACCGTGCCGTCGGTCAGGGTCGGTACGTCGGTCACCGCGTCAGGCTACCGACGGCCTCGGAGCACCCGGCCCGCAGCGCCGCCACGACCGCGGCGACGGCGGGGGAGCCGGCCATGCTGCGGCGGTGCAGGGCCAGGATCGAGCGCGTCGGCACGGGCTCGACGGCGGGCACGGCGACCAGGTCGGGGCCGAGCGGCGCACGGCCGAGGCGCGGCACCAGCGCGATGCCGAGGCCGGCCGCCACGAGCGCGAGGTGCGACTCGAACTCCATCGACTCGTGGGCGATGCGCGGACGCCGTCCGGTGCCGTCGTACATGCGGCCGAGCCACTGGCGGCAGATGGTGCCTTCGGGCGTGGCGACCCAGCCCTCGTCGACCAGGTCGTGGGGCGTGACGCGCTCACGGTCGGCGAGCCGGTGGTCGCGGTGCACGACCACGTCGGCGACGTCGGCGCCGACCGCGACCCGCTCGAGGTGGTCGGGCACGTCGATCGGCACGTCGCCCCAGGTGTGCACCAGGCCGACGTCGAGCCGCCCGGCGGCGACCTCGGCGGTGGTGTCCCACGGCTCGCGCTCCACCAGCCGCAGCGTCAGGTCGGGGTGGGCGGCGAGCAGCTCGCGCGCCACGGGCGCGACCAGGCCGCGCATCGCGGTCGAGAACGCGCCGAGGCGCAGGTGGCCGGCCACACCACCGGCGGCGCGGTGCAGGTCGGCCTGCACCTGCTCGAGGTCGCGCAGCACCGCGGTGCCGGCCTCGACGAGCAGCCGCCCCGGCATCGAGAGCACGACGCCGCGTCCCACCCGCTCGAGCAGCGCCACCCCGGTCTGCCGCTCGAGCCGCTTGACCTGCTGGCTCACCGCGCTGGGGGTGAACCCGAGCGCCTCGGCGGCGGAGACCACGGAGCCGTGCTGGTCGACCGCGCGCAGCGCGACCACGGCCTGGAGGTCGATCATGCAGCGACGCTACATCGATTCCGGCAGAGACCATCGCTGGTGCTGCACGGTCGTCGTCGGCGACTGTGGACCCGTGAGCCGCCGCGACTGCCTCCTCGCCGCCCTCGTGGCCTCGATCTGGGGCTTCAACTTCGTCGTCATCGACTGGGGGATGACGGGCGTGCCGCCGCTGCTGTTCGCCGCGATCCGGTTCACGCTCGTCGTGGTGCCGGCGGTGTTCCTGTTGCCGCGCCCCGACCTGCCGTGGCGCACCCTGGCGGGCGTCGGCGCGTTCATGTCGCTCGGCCAGTTCGGCTTCCTCTACGTCGCCATGGACGCCGGCCTCCCGCCCGGCCTGGCCGCCCTCGTGCTGCAGGCGCAGGTGCTGTTCACCGTCGCCATCGCCGCCGGCGTGCTGCGCGAGCGACCCACCGCGGCCCAGCTGGCCGGTGTCGGCCTCGGCACCGCCGGGCTGGTCGTGGTCGGCGCGGGCCGCGGGGGCGACGTCCCGCTCGCCGCGCTGGTGCTGTGCCTGCTCGGGGCGCTGTCGTGGGGCTGCGGCAACGTGCTCGCCCGCGCCTCGGGCGCGCGCGGCGGCGTCGCGCTCACGGTGTGGTCGGCGGTCGTCGTCCCGGTGCCGCTGCTGGCGCTCTCGTTGCTGGTCGACGGACCGGACGCCGTCGCCGACGGCCTCGCCGCCTTCGGCTGGGCCGCGGCGGCCTCGACCGCCTACACCGTGGTGCTGGCCTCGCTGGTCGGCTACGGCGTCTTCACCACGCTGCTGGGCCGCAACGCCTCGGCAGCGGTGGTGCCGTGGGTGCTGCTCGCCCCCGTCGTCGCGATGCTCTCGGCGGCGCTGCTGCTCGACGAGGTGCCGAACGCCGCCGAGGCCACCGGCGGGGTCGTCATGGTGCTCGGCGTGCTCGTCGCGCTGCGGCCGCCGCGCAGGCCCACGGGGCTCGACGCGGCGGCCGTCGTGGAGCCCGCTACCGCTGCTTGCGCAGCCAGACCGTAGCCAGCGGCGGCACCACCATGTCGGCGTGCGCCGGCATGCCGCCGTGCTCGCCCTCGACGGCCAGCACCGAGCCGAGGTTGCCCACGCCCGAGCCGCCGTAGGTGCCGGCGTCGGTGTTGAGCACCTCGGTCCACAGCCCCGCCGACGGCAGGCCGACGCGGTAGCCGTCGTGGGGGACAGCGGCGAAGTTGCTCACGCACACCAGATCGGGCTCGTCGGCACCACCGCCGGCAGCGTCACCGGCCCGCCGCACGAACGAGTACGTGTTGCGCCCGGCGTCGTCGGCGTCGACCCACTCGAACCCCGCGGCCGAGGCGTCGAGCGACCAGGCGGCCGGTGTCGCGCGGTAGACCGCGTTGAGGTCGCGCACCAGGTCGGCCAGACCGCGGTGCTCGGGGTGCGCAAGCAGCCACCAGTCAAGCTCGCGCGACTCGGCCCATTCCGACTCCTGGCCGATCTCACCGCCCATGAACAGCAGCTGCTTGCCGGGGTGGGCCCACATGAAGGCGTAGTAGGCGCGCAGCGTGGCCAGCTGCTGCCACCGGTCGCCCGGCATCTTGCGCAGCAGCGAGCCCTTGCCGTGCACGACCTCGTCGTGGCTCAGCGGCAGCACGAAGTTCTCGGTGAACGCGTAGGTGATCGCGAACGTCAGGTCGTGGTGGTGCCACTGGCGGTGCACCGGCTCGCGCGCGAGGTAGTCGAGCGTGTCGTGCATCCAGCCCATGTTCCACTTGAAGCCGAAGCCCAGACCGCCGCCGGACGTCGGGCCGGTGACGCCGGGCCACGACGTCGACTCCTCGGCGATGGTGCAGATGCCCGGCACCCGCTTGTAGACGGTGGCGTTCATCTCCTGCAGGAACTGCACGGCCTCGAGGTTCTCGCGCCCGCCGTGCACGTTCGGCGTCCACTCGCCCTCCTCGCGCGCGTAGTCGAGGTAGAGCATCGAGGCGACGCCGTCGACGCGCAGGCCGTCGGCGTGGAACTCCTCGAGCCAGTAGAGCGCGTTGGCGTAGAGGAAGTTGCGCACCTCGCGCCGGCCGAAGTTGAAGATGTGGCTGCCCCACTCGCGGTGCCAGCCGCGCTGGGGGTTGGGGTCCTCGTAGAGCGGCGTGCCGTCGAAGCGCACCAGCGCCCACTCGTCGGTGGCGAAGTGACCGGGCACCCAGTCGAGGATGACGCCGACGCCGGCCCGGTGGAAGGCGTCGACGAGCCGCTTGAACCCGTCGGGGTCGCCGAAGCGGGAGTCGGGGGCGAAGTACGAGGTCACGTGGTAGCCCCACGACCCGCCGAACGGGTGCTGCATCACCGGCATCAGCTCGACGTGGGTGAAGCCGAGGTCGGCCACGTAGGGCACGAGGTCGTCGACGAGCTCGTCGTAGGACCAGAACCCGCCGCCGGGGTGGCGCTTCCACGAGCCGAGGTGCAGCTCGTAGACCGACATCGGCTCGGCGACCGGGGAGCGCTCGGCGCGGCGCGCCATCCAGTCGTCGTCGTTCCAGCGGTGGGTCGACTCGAAGACCCGCGACGACGTCGCCGGGGCCACCTCGGCGTGGGAGGCCATCGGGTCGGCCTTCTCGCGCCACTGGTCGTCGGCGCCGAGGACGGCGTACTTGTAGGCGGTGCCGGTGCCGACGTCGGGGACGAACAGCTCCCAGACACCGGAGCGTCCGAGCTGCCGCATGGGGTGCTCGCGCCCGTCCCAGGAGTTGAAGTCGCCCTTGACCCGCACGGCCCGAGCGGACGGCGCCCACACCGCGAACGAGGTGCCGGAGACGGTGCCGCCCCACGGGTCGTCGTAGTGGTGCACGCGGGCGCCGAGCACCTGCCACAGGTTCTCGTGGCGGCCCTCGTTGACCAGGTGCAGGTCGACCTCGCCCAGCGTGGGCAGGAAGCGGTAGGGGTCGTCGAGCACCAGCTCGCCCTGGCCGTAGTCGACGACCACGCGGTAGTCGGGCACGTCGGGCAGGGCGGCCGCGCCGGCCCAGATGCCGCCGTGCTCGTGCTCGAGCGTCACCTCGTCGTCGCCGAAGCGGACGGCGACCCGCTCGGCCAGCGGCTTGAGCACCCGCCAGGTGACCTGGGGCCCCTCGGTCCCGTCGGTCCCGTCGTGCGCGTGCGGTCCGAGGACGGCGTGCGGGTGGCCGTGCTCGCCGCGCACGACCTGGTCGAGCTCGCCGCGCGGCACGTCCATCGGCCGCGGCGCGGGGGTCTCGGCGGGGGCGGGCGTGCCGGTGCTGGTGGGCTCGCCGGTGCTGGTGGGCTCGCCGGTGCTGGTGGGCGTGCCGGGCTGGCCGGGGGTGGCGGGAGTGCTCATCGGGCTCCGATCCGGGCCACGCCCGCGAGGGGGATGCCGACCCAGTCGGGTCGGTTGCGGGCCTCGTAGACGGCCTCGTAGACGGCCTTGTCGGCCAGGTAGGCGTGCACGAGCAGGTCCTGCTCGTCACTGAGGTCGCCGCCGGCGTAGGCGGCGAGGAAGTAGCGCTGGTTGCGCTCGGCCCACTCCAGGCCGCGGGCCCGGCGCTCGTCCAGCGACTCGTCGTCTGACTGCGTCCAGTCGGCCTGCTGCTGCTCGACGACGTGTGGGGCGTAGTCGAAGGAGCGCAGCATGCCGGCGACGTCGCGCCAGGGGGAGTCGGGCTCGAGCCGCTCGGCGAGCGTCTTGGCCGGCTCGCCCTCGAAGTCGACGATCTTCCAGCCCAGGGCCGTGCGCAGCGTCTGCCCGAGGTGCAGGTCGCCGTGCACGGTCTGCACCTCGAGGTGGTCGAGCCGGGCGAGCGCGTCGTAGACCGAGCGCAGCGTCTCGGCGTGGGCGCCGAGGCCCTCGACGACGCCGAGGGCGGCGTCCAGACGGCGGTTCATGGCGGCTGCGACGGCCGCCGGCGACGGTGCGGACGAGGTGTCGACCGGCAGCTCGGCGCGCAGCGTGTCGTGCACCTCGCGCAGCGCCTCGCCGAGCCGTCCGGCCTCGCCGGAGAAGTCGCCGCCGGCCTCGCGGGCCGCCATCTCGGGGTCGGCGTACAGGTCGCGGATGCTCGACAGCGCGAGGTCCCAGCCGTCGGTGGCGGTGCGCAGGAACTGCTGCAGCATGCCGAGGTGCACCTCGTCGGCGCCCTCGCCGGCCGCGACCCAGCCGTAGAGGTGGGCGACGTGCGTCGAGCCCGCGCGGGTCAGCACGTCGTGGACGGTGACGTCGGGGTTGGCGCCCGGCGTGACCTTGCGGAACAGCTTGAGGATGGAGTCCTCGCCGAAGAGCACCGAGGAGTTCGACTGCTCGCCGCTGAACAGCGAGCCGACCGCCTCGACGTCGAGGTCGTAGCCCGGCAGCCGGTGGAACGTCAGCCCGCCGACCTCGGCGGTCCCGCCTGCACCGCTGTCGGCCTCGCGGGCCGCCACGAACCCCAGCAGCCACAGCCGGGTGGCCTCGCGGTCGTGCAGCGCGTCGTAGGCGTGCACCCAGCCGCGCTCGGCGTCCTCCCACCAGCCCAGGAAGGCGTGGTCGAGGCGGCGCTCGGGGTCGGTGTAGAGGGTCAGCGGCACCTGGTAGTGCTCGACGTCGCCGTCGGCGTAGCGCAGCTCGACCACGAGGACGTCGACCCACGGGTCGCCGTCACCGAGGGTGGCGACCCGTCGCACCTCGCCGACCTCGAAGTCGCGGCCCTTGCCCCCGAACCACCGGGTCTTGGCCAGGTAGGGCGCGATGGCCTCGCGCGGGGTGGACTCGTTCGGGTCTGTCATGTGGGGGTCCCCCAGGTCGTGGTCGCGGAGGAGCGCGGCGGGGGAGCCGGGCGCGGGCGGGGGGCGCTCACAGGAGGGGCCCCTCGTCGTGGTGGTCGTCGGCGACGAGCCGGAACCAGTAGAAGCCGTAGCCGCTGAGGGTCAGCAGGTAGGGCAGCTCGCCGATGCGGGGGAACCGGACGCCGCCGAGCATCTCGACGGGCACCATCCCCTCGAAGCGCCGCAGGTCCAGCTCGACCGGCTGCGGGAACCGGGACAGGTTGTTGACGCAGACGATCACGTCGCGGTCGGGGCCGGGGGCGCCGTCCTCGCCGGGGGCCGGGTCGTGCTCGCGGGCGTAGCTGAGCACCGAGGAGTTCGACCCGCCGAGGTCGTGGAAGGAGCCCAGGCCGAACGCCGAGTGCTGGCGCCGGGCGTGGATCATCCGCCGGGTCCAGTGCAGCAGGGACGACGGGTTCTCCAGCTGCGCCTCGACGTTGACGCTCTGGTAGCCGTAGACGGGGTCCTGGATGGCCGGCAGGAACAGCTTGCCGGGGGTGGCGGAGGAGAACCCGGCGTTGCGGTCGGGCGTCCACTGCATCGGGGTGCGGACGCCGTCGCGGTCGCCGAGCCAGATGTTGTCGCCCATGCCGATCTCGTCGCCGTAGTAGAGGACGGGCGAGCCGGGCAGCGAGAGCAGCAGCGCGGTGAACAGCTCGATCTGGTTGACGTCGTTGTCGAGCAGCGGCGCGAGGCGGCGGCGGATGCCGATGTTGGCCTTCATGCGCGGGTCCTTGGCGTACTCGCCCCACATGTAGTCGCGGTCCTCGTCGCTGACCATCTCGAGCGTCAGCTCGTCGTGGTTGCGCAGGAAGATGCCCCACTGGCAGTTGTGGGGGATCGGCGGCGTCTGCTCGAGGATCTCCGAGATCGGGAAGCGCGACTCGCGCCGCACCGCCATGAAGATGCGCGGCATCACCGGGAAGTGGAAGCACATGTGGCACTCGTCGCCACCGCTCTCGAAGTCGCCGAAGTAGTCGACGACGTCGGCCGGCCACTGGTTGGCCTCGGCGAGCAGGATCTTGCCCGGGTAGTGCTCGTCGACGTAGGAGCGCACCTTCTTGAGGAAGTCGTGCGTCTCGGGCAGGTTCTCGCCGTTGGTGCCCTCGCGCACGTAGAGGTAGGGGACGGCGTCCAGCCGGAAGCCGTCGAGGCCCATGTCGAACCAGAACGACAGCGCCTCGATGATCGCGTCGTGGACCTTCGGGTTCTCGTAGTTGAGGTCGGGCTGGTGGCTGAAGAACCGGTGCCAGAAGTACTGCTGGCGCACCGGGTCCCAGGTCCAGTTCGACGGCTCGGTGTCGACGAAGATGATGCGCGCGTCGGCGTACTTCTCGTCGGTGTCGGACCAGACGTAGAAGTCGCCGTAGGGGCCGTCGGGGTCGCTGCGGCTGGCCTGGAACCACGGGTGCTGGTCGCTGGTGTGGTTGGCGACGAAGTCGATGATCACCCGGATGCCGCGGGCGTGCGCCTCGTCGAGGAACTGGTGGAAGTCCTCGACGGTGCCGGCCTCGGGGAGGATGTCGGTGTAGTCGGCGACGTCGTAGCCGCCGTCGCGCAGCGGCGAGGAGAAGAACGGCGGCACCCAGAGGCAGTCGACGCCCAGCCACTGCAGGTAGTCGAGCTTCTCGGTGAGGCCGCGGAAGTCGCCGGTGCCGTCGCCGTTGGAGTCGCGGAAGCTGCGGACCATCACCTCGTAGAAGACGGCCGTCTTGAACCAGTCGGGCTGCTCGCTGATCGCGACGCTGCGCTCGGCCTTCGCGGTCCTCGCGGTGGGCTCGGTCGTGTCGGGGGTCTGCTGGCTCATGCGGGCCTCCGGACGGTCAGCACGTGCGCGGGCTCGTGGAAGGGGTCGAGGCGCACGTAGTCGTGCTCGCCCCAGGTGAACTCGGCCCCGGTGATCTCGTCGTGGACGACGAACTGGTCGCCCCACTCGAGCCCGAGGGCGGGCATGTCGAGGTGGACGGTGGTCTCGCGGGCGGCGTGCGGGTCGAGGTTGACCACGACGAGGACGACGTCGTCCTGGTCCGACGGTCCCTGAGCCTGTCGAAGGGCCGCACGCTTGGAGAAGACGAGGAAGTTCTCGTCGTCGGCGTGGTGGATCGTGATGTTGCGCAGCCGCTGCAGGGCCACGTGCTCGCGGCGCAGGTGGTTGAGCGTGGTGATGTAGGGCGCGAGCGAGCGCCCCTCGGCCTCGGCGGCGTCCCAGTCGCGCACCCGCACCTGGTACTTCTCCGAGTCGAGGTACTCCTCGCTGCCCGGGCGCACGGCCACGTGCTCGTAGAGCTCGTAGCCGGCGTAGACGCCCCAGCTGGGCACGGTCAGCGCGGCCAGCACGGCGCGGATCTTGAAGGCCGCCGGGCCGCCGTACTGCAGGTACTCGTGGAGGATGTCGGGGGTGTTGACGAAGAAGTTCGGCCGCATGGTGTGGTCGGACTCCGAGCTCACCTCGCGCAGGTAGGCCGCGAGCTCCCAGGCCGCGGTGCGCCAGGTGAAGTAGGTGTAGCTCTGGTGGAACCCGACGGCGCCGAGGGCGTGCATCATCGGCGGCTTGGTGAAGGCCTCGGAGAGGAAGACGACGTCGGGGTCGGTGCGCCGCACCTCGCCCAGCAGCCACTGCCAGAAGGCGACCGGCTTGGTGTGGGGGTTGTCGACGCGGAAGACCCGCACGCCGTGGCGCATCCAGTGCTTGACCACGCGCAGCACCTCGCGGCAGATGCCGGCGGGGTCGTTGTCGAAGTTGACCGGGTAGATGTCCTGGTACTTCTTCGGCGGGTTCTCGGCGTAGGCGATGGTGCCGTCGGCGCGGGTGGTGAACCACTCGGGGTGGCTGGTGACCCACGGGTGGTCGGGCGCGGCCTGCAGCGCGAGGTCGAGGGCCACCTCGAGGCCGAGCCCGTTGGCCCGCTCGACGAAGGCGTCGAAGTCCTCGAGCGTGCCGAGGTCGGGGTGGACGGCGTCGTGGCCGCCGTCCTTGCTGCCGATGGCCCACGGCGAGCCGGGGTCGTCGGGGCCGGGGGTGAGGGTGTTGTTCGGGCCCTTGCGGTTCACCTCGCCGATCGGGTGGATCGGAGGCAGGTAGATGACGTCGAAGCCCATCGCGGCGACGGCGTCGAGCCGCTCGGCGGCGGTGCGGAACGTGCCACTGGTGACCGCGCCGGTCTCGGGGTCGACGGTGGCGCCCTCGGAGCGCGGGAAGAACTCGTACCAGCTGCCGAACAGCGCGCGCTCGCGGTCGGCGAAGACCCGGTAGGGGCCCTCGATGGTGAGCAGGTCGCGCAGCGGGTGCGCGGTGAGCACCTCGCCCACCTCGTCGGAGAGCAGCTGCGCGAGCCGGGCCTCGGCGGGCCGCGTGCGGTCGTCGGCCGCCGCGATCGCGCCGTCGAGGACGGCGCGCGCGTCGGCGTCGGTGCCGGTGGCGTCGAGGCCGGCGCGCACCCGCTCGAGCAGCAGCCGGCCCTCGGTGAACATCAGCTCGACGTCGAGGCCGGCCGGCACCTTGATGCCGGCGGCGTGCTTCCAGGTGGCCACGGGGTCGGACCAGGCGTGCACCTCGAAGGTCCAGGCGCCGACGGCGTCGGGGGTGACCCAGGCGCGGTGCCGGTCGACCGGCTCGTCGAGCTTCTCCAGCCTCACCGGCGGGTGTCGCTCGCCCGTGGGCGAGACCAGCACCACCTCGGCGCCGAGCCTGTCGTGTCCCTCGCGGAAGATCGTCGCGGAGACGGGGAAGGGCTCGCCGACGGTCGCCTTGGCGGGCAGCCGCCCGAGGTCCACCACGGGCGTCACATCGACTACGGGGATGCGTCCGACCATGTCCGCCACCCTTGCGGGTCGCGCCAAGGCGATGCAACCTCGCCCTGGGTGAGGCGGACTCAGCGCCGGTCCGGGTGCTGGTCGCCGCCCTGGCTGTCGACGCGCAGGACGACGAGCGCGGTGTCGTCCTCGCGGGGGTCGAGCCCGGCGTCCTGCGCCTCGGACTCGGCGCCGTGCACGATGCGGTCGCACATCTGCTCGAGGTCGTCGGGCGCCTCGGCCAGCACCTCGGCGAGCCGGTCGAGCGCGGTGTCGACGGCCTCGCCGCCGCGCCGCACGATGAGGCCGTCGGTGTAGGCGACCAGGGTCGACCCGTCGGGCACGGTGACGTGGCTGTCGAGGCGCGGCGCGAGGTGGTGCCCGGTGGCGTCGACGCCGAGCATCGAGCGGCGTCCGCGACCCAGCTCGAGGGTCTGCACGGTGCGGTCGGGGTGACGCAGTAGCAGCGGGGGGTGGCCCGCACTCGCCCAGGTCACCTGCCAGACGCCGGAGCGCTCGCCGGGGCCCGAGGTGCGGGCCATCGAGTCGGACTCCGAGCGCCACAGCTGGGCGACGAGGATCGTGGCGAGGGTGTCGACGCGCTGGGCCAGCAGCAGCTGGTCGACGCGCTCGATGATGGCGGCCGGCCGCAGCGACGGGTCGTGCGCGACGGCCGAGATCAGCCCCTTGAGGTGCCCCATGGCGGCCGCGGCGTAGATGTCGTGACCGACGACGTCGCCCACCACGAGCGTGACCGCGCCGTCGGGCAGGGTGAAGACGTCGAAGAAGTCGCCGCCGATCTCGGCGGTGCTGCCGGGCAGGTAGCGCGAGGCCACGGTGATGCCGGGCAGGTCGGTCAGCTGCGGCAGCAGGCTGCGCTGCAGCGTCTCGGCGATGTGGCGCTGCTCCTGGTAGAGCCGGGCGTTCTCGAGCAGCAGGCCGGCCCGTCGTCCGAGGTCGCCGGCCAGGGCCATGTCACTGCTGTCGAAGGCCGGCAGGTCGTCGCCCCGACCCAGCACGAGCAGGTCGCCCACGCCGCCGCCGCGCCGACCCCGGACGCCGACCACGCCGGCCGAGGCCATGCCGAGCTCGGCCAGGCCGTCGGTGATGGCGCCGAGGGAGGCCGGTGCGTCCTCGCCCTGGCGCGGCGCGGGCCCGGTGAGGTCGAGCAGCAGCGAGGCCGAGCCGAGGCCGAAGGCGGCGTCGAGCTCGGCGCCCGACGTGAGCGCCGCGGCGGCGCCGGCGGCCCAGTGCTCGGCGTCGCCCTGCTGGGCGTCGTCGGAGTGGCGCACCACCGCGGAGGTGTGCTCGGCCGCGCGGTCGAGGTGCAGGACGGCGACGAGGTCGGCCCACCCGGGCGTGAGGATCTCGGTGAGCCGGTGCTGCAGCTCGTCGGGGTTCAGCTGGTCGCTCAGCTGGTCGGCGGCGTCGGTGAGCAGCTGCAGCCGGTCCTGGGCCTGCACGGCCTGGTTGCGGGCCTGCTCGGCCGCGTCGAGGGCGTCGTCGCGGGCCCGGTCGGCCTCGATGCGTCCGCTGACGTCGGTCTGCACGCCGACGAAGTGGGTGACCTCGCCGCGACCGTCGAAGATCGGGCTCATCGTGACCTGGTTCCAGAACGCCAGGCCGTCCTTGCGGTAGTTCAGCAGCGTCTCGGTGATGGCCGCGCCGTCGCGCAGCGCCTGCCGCATGCGGGCGGTCGACGCCGGCGCCGAGCCGGGCCCCTGCAGGAAGCGGCAGTTGCGCCCGACGGCCTCGTCGAACGAGTAGCCCGTCGTGGCGGTGAAGGCCGGGTTGACCCACACCAGCTCGAGGTCGTCGCTCGTGGCGTCGGCGACCGTGAACGACAGACCCGTGGCGAGCACGGCGCGCTGGTAGAAGGTGTGGCGCGGGTCGTCGGGGTCCTCGAGCACCGTCGCGTCGATCTCGCGCAGCGCCTCGATGGCGCGCGCCGCCTCGTGCTCGCGGATGGGCAGGAACACCACGAGCGCGTGGTCCTCCAGCGCCGGCGCGCCGGTCATCGGGACGCCGACGACCCACAGCGTCTCGCGGGCCGCGCCCAGCGCACTGCGGCGCTCGGCCGAGACGGCCTGGCCCTCGACCGGTTCGCGGCGGGCGAGCCGCGAGAGCGGGTGCGCGGTGCCCGAGAGGCGCGATCCGTCGAGGTCGTGCAGCACCGCGACGTCCGACCAGGCGTCGACGGCGACCGGCAGCGTCAGCTCGGGCGCGAGCTCGGCGGCCACCTCGTTGGCGTGCAGCACCTGCTGCGAGCCGAGGTCGACGACCAGCACGGCGGCCGGGGCGTCGCCGATGACGTGGGCGAGCTCGGGACGAGACGGGACTGCGTCGGCGGCCGGGTCGACCGGCTCGAAGGGGGTGGTCACCGGACCCTCCGTTTCGTCGCCGGCGCAATGGTGGAAGTCCAGCACGCCGGAGGCCCTCCGCGCAGCACCCCTGGGCGCACCAGTTCAGCCCGGGCGGGTGGTTCCCGGGTGGAAGGCGAAGCGCTCGACGGGCTGCCACGGCCCGCCGACGTAGCGCCACACCGCGAGCGCCTCGGCGCGGGCCGAGGAGGGCGCGAAGGCGGCGCTCAGCCGCGCGGCCGTGGCGGCGGCGTCCTCGGGGGTGGTCTTGTTCTGCACCGTCACGTGCGGCTGCAGCCGGCGACGGTCCTGGGCGGTGAGGTCGGCGCGCCAGGCGCGCTGCAGCTCGCGGTGCAGGCCCACCAGCTGGGACGACGCCACCCGGTAGGCCACGCCGCGGGTGAACCGCACGACACCGGTCACCTCCACGTCGAACGGCGGACGCCGGGCCTGCTCGGCGACGTCGGCGAGCACCTGCGCCGTGCGCTCGCCCGGGACGGCGTGGAACAGGGTCAGGTGCGCCCCGACGGCGGTGCGCCCGGGCGGGAAGAGGGCCCGGCGCTCGGCGTCGAGGCGCGCGGTGGTGGCCGCGTCGAGCACGAGCGTCACCACGAGCGGGTCCACCTCCGCGACGGTAGCGAGGCGGAGGTGGACCCGCGGGTGGTCCCCGAGGCGCCGAGCCCTGTCCGGGGGCCCGGGCTGGTCAGTGGCCGATCAGCGGAACGACCGCTGCGGGCTCTGGATGCCGAACGACGAGCGCCAGCTGCCGATCTCGGAGGAGAAGGCCTGCAGCTCGGCGACGTTGGCGATCGTGCCGCGGTCGGAGCCGGCCTTGCAGTCGGTGACGTTGAGCGGGTCGTCGTCCTGGTCGCCCGCGTAGCCGGCGTAGCCGGTGCACTGGTTCTCGAGCACCGTCAGCCGCAGCGCGGCCGCCTTCGTGGCCGGGATGCGGAAGGCCCGCATGATCAGGTCGGGCGCGACCGGCCGCGGCCGCTTGGCCGGGAAGGCGTTGTCGGGCGAGACGAAGACGCGCTTCCAGGTGGCCTCGGCCGAGCCGCACGCGCTGGTGCAGGCCGAGATGGCGAACTTCCGCAGCGCGGTGAACCGCGAGCCGGCGTCGGCGTTGGTGCCGGTGGCCGGGCGCAGCATGGCGCTCACCGAGACGGTGCGCACGGTGCGGACGCCGCCGGCGAGGTCGACGTCGATGGACGGCTTGACGGCGTCGACGTCACCCTCGGTGGCCACGCCCCAGCCGCCGTTCTCGGTGCCGTCGATGAGCTGCTGCGGGTCGCGGGAGCCGGCGGGGGCCCGCAGCACCTTCGCGCCCGTCTTGGCCCCGGCCAGGTTCTCGGTGGTGCGCACCCGCACCGTCTTGGCCCGCTGGCCGGGCTGGACGACGAGCTGGAAGCGCATGGCGCCGTGGGTGCGGCCGACGTAGAGCATGTCGTAGGTGCCGGGGGTGAACGACGCCGTCGCGCGCCGCTTGGTGCTGCCGAAGGTGTCGGCGACCGGCGTGGCCCGGGCCTCGTAGTCGCCCACGAAGACCTGGCCGGGGGCGGCGGCGAAGGTGACCCGGGTGTTGCGGCCCTGGCCGCCCACCGAGGTGAAGCTGGGCACCGGGTTGGTGTCCTCGCCGTCCTTGACCTTGGCGCCGACGCCCATGCCGCGGCGGGCGAAGGCGTCCCACAGCGTGGTGCGGTTGGCGCCGCCGAAGCGCATGCGGTCGGCGGCGATCATCGCGTCGCGGGCGTCGAGCATGCTCGTGGCGCCCTGCTGGAGCAGGAAGGAGTCGAAGACCAGCTGCACCCAGCGGCGGTTGCCCGGGCACTTGTAGGGCCGCAGCACGCCCTTGATGGCGCTGGCCTGGGCGCACTCGAGCTGCACCTTGCGGTCGCGGTAGGGGTAGCGCTTCTCGTACTTGCGGACGAGCGCCTGGCGCACCTCCCACTGGGTGCCGTTCCAGATCTCGCCGTCGGCGTGCACCTCGGGCCCGGTGGTGTCGAAGCCGTAGTCGGAGTAGTTCAGCGGGTTCTTGTCGATCGCGTAGTCACGGATGGCGGTCTGCAGGTTGCCGGTGGCGTAGGCGCCGATCGCCCACACGTTGCCGCCGTTGCTGTAGCCGTGGCTGAACATGTACTCGCCCGCGACCTGGTCGCTCCACGCCTCGCCCATGGCGCCGCCCTGCTCGCTGGTCAGGCCCTCGTCGGGCCCGCCGACCATGCGGTTGCTGATGGCGTGGGTGTACTCGTGACCGACGATGCCCATGTCGAGGCCGCCGTCGGTGCACGGGGCGTAGAAGGCGCCGGCGATGGGCTGGAACAGGTACTGGTTGGTGATGCCGGGGATGCCGTCCTGCAGCGCGATCTGGTTGGCGTTGTCGCGGCCCAGGCCCGACTGGAGGCCGCCGATGGCACCGGCCTGCGCGTTGCCGATCTCGGGGTCGCCGTCGACGCCGCCGCGGGCGACGTTGTCGAGCTGCAGGTTGTAGCGGCGCTCGGTGAAGCCGAGGTAGTAGGAGTAGTCGTGCATGCGGTTGTGCGAGACGAACAGGTCGCCGACCGCGAAGTTGATGTCGTTGCCGCCCGGCACGAGCTGGGCGGGGTTGCAGCGCTCGTTGTTCCACGCGTCGGTGAACGGCAGCCGGTAGTCGCCGACCGGCGAGATGGGCGCCTGGCCGAGGCCGCCGGGCGTGAGCGGGCTGAGCCACGCCTCACGGGTCAGTGCGTTGTTGCCGGCCGTGGTGTTGGTCGAGACGCCGGTGGCGGGCAGCACGTCCCAGGGCGCGAACGCCGCGACGTTGTTCAGCTGGCCGGTGGGCAGCGTGCAGCCCGAGGCGCGCAGCCAGCAGCCGACCACGGAGTTGGTGGGCGTCTGGGTGGGGGAGTCGAGCGTCGGGTTGGCGGTGAAGAAGCGCCAGCGCGGGTTGTAGGCCTCGGCGCCCGGCACCGTGGTCTCGCTGTCGCTGGTGGTCACCGTCATCACGTAGTCGTACGGCGGCGTGAACGGCACCGTGGGCGCCTCGAAGGGGCACACCTCGGCCTGGTAGGTGCCGGC
The DNA here is from genome assembly GCF_039543705.1 of Nocardioides marinquilinus. NCBI lineage: Bacteria > Bacillati > Actinomycetota > Actinomycetes > Propionibacteriales > Nocardioidaceae > Nocardioides > Nocardioides marinquilinus. The sequence goes on along the minus strand of NZ_BAABKG010000003.1, from coordinate 490,709 downwards.
CGGGATGGTGCCGCCCGGTGCGTAGGTGAGCACCTCGGGGCTGGTGGCCAGGTCCATCGAGGCGATCACCTGGCCCTCGTCGTCGCGCAGGTTGACCGAGATGTCGTTGAGGCTGTTGGCCATCGCGGCGACCACGGTGATCGAGCGGGTGGCGCCGTCGGTGAGCTCGAGCTCGTGGCGCGGGCCGCAGCCGGCGGGCGGGGTGATCGAGCCGGTGAACGGGGTCGTGCCCTCGCTCCGCGGCAGGGTCGTGACCGGGGAGGAGAACGCGTCGCTGTGGTTGAGCACCTTGTTCTGGCGGTGCAGCACGCGGCCGTCGACGGCGTCGACGAGCACGGTGTAGGCGAGCGACTCGCCGCCGGCGACGTCGACCACGTTGGCCTCGATCACCGGCCGCACCGAGCCGTCGGCCAGGGCGAGGGCCCGCAGGCGGGCCTGCTGCTCCTGCGCCAGGTCGGGGGAGGTGAGGCGGGTCCAGCCCTGGCGCACGACCGAGGTCAGGTCGGCGACGGGGACGTCGAGCCCGACGTCGCCCGCGGCGGCGAGCCAGCCGTCGAGCGGGGAGAGGGTGGCCTCCGGCACGCGGCCGCGGCTGCGGGTGATCGACGAGGACGCGTAGACGATCTCGTCGTCGACCACGCCGACGGTCACCGCGCTGCCGATGGCGGGCAGCAGCCCGTCGAAGCGCTGCCGCAGGAAGACCGCGTGGCCCTCGCTGCCGACGAGCGGCTGGTCGATGGCCTGCATGTCGGCCACCTGGTCACGGCTGATGCCGAAGACGCCGGCGTTGTCGGCCACCCAGCGGCGGGCGGCGGCGACCGGGTCCTGGCCCCGGGCGGGGGCGAGGACGCCGTCCGCCGGGAGGATCGAGGACGGCGTGCCGAACCGGTTCCAGCGCAGGTCGACCGCGCCGAGCCGGGACGCCGCCGTGCGCTGCGCCGCGGTGGGCAGCACCCGGCCGCGGACGTCGACGGGGGCGAGGCCGGGCACGGCGTCGCCGATGCCGCGGAAGGTCGTCGAGAGGTCGGGCACCGCCGAGGCCGCCGGGTCGCCGGCGCCCGCAGGAGCGTCGTCGGCGAGGGCGGGCAGCTGGCTCAGGCCGGGCAGCAGCGTGGCGCTGAGCAGAGCGGTCGCGACGGCGAGGGAGCGGCGCCGGCGGATCCGGGAGGAGGTCATGGCCCCCACAACGGCCGGTGCGGCGAGGCGTTACGCACGCCCTCGGCGTGAACCCAGTTGGCCGAATCCTTGGATCGATCCAAGAAACGGCGCTAGCGTCCTCCCGTGCGTGCCATCCGTCGCTTCACCGTCCGTCCCGTGCTGCCCCCGGCGCTGACCGCCCTGGGCGAGCTGGCGCACAACCTGCGCTGGTCGTGGCACCCCGAGACGCAGGACGTCTTCGCCGAGGTCGACCCCGACCTGTGGGTCTCGACCGGTCGCGACCCGGTGCGCCTGCTCGGCGCCGTCGGACGCGAGCGCTTCGACGAGCTCGCCGCCGACGAGGGCTTCCTCGAGCGGCTGCGCGTGGCCCGCGACGACCTCGAGCGCTACCTGACCCACGACCGTTGGTACCAGCGGCAGCAGGCCCGTCAGGGCGACGGCTCCGGCCCGCGCACGGTGGCCTACTTCTCGCCCGAGTTCGGCATCACCGCCGTCCTGCCGCAGTACTCCGGCGGCCTCGGCATCCTCGCCGGCGACCACCTCAAGGCCGCCAGCGACCTCGGCGTCCCGATCGTCGGCGTCGGCCTGCTCTACCGGCACGGCTACTTCAAGCAGTCGCTCTCGCGCGAGGGCTGGCAGCAGGAGACCTACCCCGTGCTCGACCCCGACGAGCTGCCGATCTCGCTGCTGCGCGAGGCCGACGGCTCCCGCGCGACCATCTCGATCCAGCTGCCCGACGGCCCCGACCTCGTCGCCCGCATCTGGGTGGCCAGCGTCGGCCGCGTGCCACTGCTGATGCTCGACACCGACGTCGAGGGCAACCCCGACCACTACGTCGACGTCACCGACCGCCTCTACGGCGGGACGTCGGAGCACCGGCTGCGCCAGGAGCTGCTGCTCGGCGTCGGCGGCGTGCGGGCGCTGCGCGCCTACTGCCGCATCACCGGCGCCCCCGAGCCCGAGGTATTCCACACCAACGAGGGCCACGCCGGCTTCCTCGGCGTCGAGCGCATCCGTGAGCTCACCGTCGCCGACGGCGGCCCCGGCCTCGACTTCGACACCGCGCTCGAGGTCGGCCGCGCCTCCACCGTCTTCACCACCCACACCCCGGTGCCGGCCGGCATCGACCGCTTCCCGCGGTCGCTGGTCGAGCAGTACCTCGCCACCGACGGCGGCGCCACGCCCGGCGTCCCCACCGAGCGGGTGCTCGCGCTCGGCACCGAGGACTACGCCGGTGGCGACACCAGCGTGTTCAACATGGCCGTCATGGGCTTCCGCCTCGCGCAGCGCGCCAACGGCGTCAGCCTGCTGCACGGCGAGGTCAGCCGCGGCATGTTCAACGGCCTGTGGCCGGCCTTCGACGAGGCCGAGGTGCCGATCGGCTCGATCACCAACGGCGTCCACGCCCCCACCTGGGTGGCCCGTGAGGTCTTCGCGCTGGCGGCCTCCCACGGCGCCGACGCCGACGGCGACGACACCGACGGCTTCTGGGCCGCCGTCGACAAGGTGCCCGCGGGCGAGATCTGGTCGGTCAAGCGCACGCTGCGGCAGCGGCTGGTCGACGACGCCCGCCGGCGCCTGGCCCGCTCGTGGACCAAGCGCGGCGCCTCGCGCGCTGAGCTCGCCTGGATCGACGAGGCGCTCGACCCCGACGTGCTGACCATCGGCTTCGCGCGGCGCGTGCCGTCGTACAAGCGGCTGACCCTGATGCTGCGCGACCCCGAGCGGCTGCGCGCCCTGCTGCTGCACCCCGAGCGGCCGGTGCAGCTGATCATCGCCGGCAAGTCGCACCCCGCCGACGAGGGCGGCAAGCGGCTGATACAGGAGATGGTGCGCTTCGCCGACGAGGCCGGCGTGCGCCACCGGATCGTGTTCCTGCCCAACTACGACATCGCGATGGCCCAGCCGCTCTACCCCGGCTGCGACGTCTGGCTCAACAACCCGCTGCGTCCCTACGAGGCGTGCGGCACCTCGGGCATGAAGGCGGCGCTCAACGGCGGCCTCAACCTCTCGATCCTCGACGGCTGGTGGGACGAGTGGTACGACGGCGAGAACGGCTGGGCGATCCCCTCGGCCGACGGTCTCGACGACCCCGACAAGCGTGACGACCTCGAGGCCGCCGCGCTCTACGACCTCATCGAGCGCGAGGTCGCCCCGCGCTTCTACGACGTCGACGCCGACGGCGTCCCGACCCGCTGGGTCGAGATGCTGCGGCACACGCTGAAGTCGCTCGGCCCGAAGGTGCTGGCCACCCGCATGGTGCGCGACTACACGCGCCAGCTCTACACGCCCGCGGCCGGCAACGCCCGCGCGCTGAACTCCGACTACGCCGGTGCGCGCGAGCTCGCGCAGTGGAAGGCGCGGGTCAGGGCCGGCTGGCCGCAGGTGCGCGTCGAGCACGTCGAGAGCGCCGGCGTCGGCGACGCCGCCGAGGTCGGGGTCACCCTGACCGTTCGCGCGTTCGTCGGGCTCGGCCCGCTCTCGCCCGACGACGTCGAGGTGCAGCTGGTGCACGGCCGCGCGCTCGCCGACGACACCCTCACCGACACCACCGCGGTGCCGCTGCGGCTCGGCGAGACCTACGAGGGCGGCCGCTACTGCTTCGACGGCGAGGTCGCGCTCGACCGCAGCGGTCCGTTCGGCTACACCGTGCGCGTCGTCCCGAGCAACGGCCTGCTGACCTCGTTCGCCGAGCTGGGCGTCGTCACCACCGCCTGACCCCCGGCTCGCACCCGGCCCTCGCGGCCCCCGAGACCGGCCGGCACGTCAACGCCGGCCGCCACGCCGCGACCGCCCCACCGTCCGCCCCACCGACCCGCCGCCGTCAGGCGGGGGAGTGGGAACGGTGGTGGGGCGGTCGCGTGCGGTTGCCCCGTCCCCGCTCACCACGGCGACTGCCTCACCCTCCGACCCACTCACCCGCCCGTAGGAGGGCGGGTAGGTGACGACGAGGGTGAGGCAGTCGCGGACGGCATCCGCTCGGGGGAGGTGCGGACGGTGGGGCCGCAGGCGGGCGCCAAGGCGCCGGGTCAGCAGCTCGGGACGCTCAGGTTGGGTCCGCCGGTCACGTAGTGGCAGGTGATGTAGCCCGCGACGGGCGAGGTGATCTTGGCCCAGTTGTGGCTGGTGTTGCCGCCGATGGTGACCGCCTCGCCGACCGCCTGGCACTGCACGTAGACGGTGGTGCCGTTGGCCAGGGTGCCCACCGGCGCGCCGGTGGTGGCCGGGGTGGGCCGCACGTTGAGGTTGCCCACCGTCACCTTCAGCGGCGTGCCCGCCGGAGGGTTCGGGTTGCCGCCGCCCATCGCCGCGGCCACGTCGGCGCGCATCGAGTCGAGGTCGATGAACGACGGGTCGATCTTGCCGGTGGTGCTGGTCTCGCGGTGGCCGCGGGCGTACGACGCGTCGCGGCCGAGCTGGTTCAGCACCGCCGCGGTGGCGGTGACCGAGGCGTCGTACTGCGCCTGGGTCATCTCCTGCACTTGACCGCCCCCGCCGTCGCCGGCGTAGTCGATCTCCCAGCCGACCAGCATCGTGTTGCCCGACCCCGCCGGGATGGGCCCGCTGGCCCGGGCGTTGCCCGCGTGGTTGGCGCGGTTGGCCGAGATCAGGTGGAAGACGCCGAAGTAGTCGACCAGCGCGTGGCACAGCGGTCCCGGCAGGTCGGAGCGGCCGTTGATGCACACGTTGAGCGCGGGCGCGGGGTTCGCCGAGCTCGACGGCGCGGCCGTGTGGTGCCACAGCACGCCGATCGGCTCGAACGTCGAGCCGGCGCTGCGGTTGAGCCAGTCACCCTCCTCGACCACCGAGAGGCCGGCACCGCGCAGGACGTCACCGAGCCACGAGATCCGCACGGGTCACCTCCCCGGTCTCGACGAGGTCGGCCATGCACTCGTAGTCGAAGTCGTCGGCGGCGGCCGCGGGGGCGGCCGTGCCCGTTGCGGTGCCGGCGACGGTGAGCACGGCCGGCGCGGCGGCGAGGGCGCCGAGCCCGGCGAGCACCCGGCGGCGGCCCGGGGAGAAGGTGGCGGGAGGCATGCTCCATGCGACCACGACCACCCTGCGGGGTGCGTCGGGGAGAACCCTTGCGTCGGGGCCCTTCGACAGGCTCAGGGTCCGTGTGGTCGCGTCGTCCATCGCCCGGCCGTCTCGACCACCGTGGGTTCGCTCTGACGATGGTCGAGGTGCGAGGCCGGCCACGGCCGAGCCTCGAGACCCGGCGCGCGGACGACGGTCGGTCAGGTCTCGCGGAGCACGACGACGGCCGGGCCGCCCAGCGTGAGCACCTCGCCGTCCGCGACGGGCGACCCGGCGACCACGCCGGGCTCGGTGGAGAGCACGACCTCGCTCGGGCGGCCCCACGGGTCGGGCGGCAGGACGACGTCGACCGGCCCGGAGCCGGCGTGGAACCACATCAGGAACGAGGCGTCGGCGAGCTGCTCGCCGTGCCGGCCGGGGGAGCGCAGCGGGGTGCCGAGCACGAACATGCCCAGCGTGGCGAGGCCGGCGTCGTGCCAGTCGGCGGCGGTCATCTCGCGCCCGGCCGGGTGCAGCCAGGCGACGTCCTTGGGTCCGCCGACGATGGTCGGCTGCCCCTCGAACCACCGTCGCTGCCGCAGGGCGGGGTGGCTGCGCCGCAGCCGCAGCGCCGCCTTCGTCGTCTCGTAGACGTCGAGCCACGCGTCGTCGCCGCGCCAGTCGATCCACGAGATCTCGTTGTCCTGGCAGTAGGCGTTGTTGTTGCCGCGCTGGGTGCGCCCGCGCTCGTCGCCGGCGACCATCATCGGGACGCCGTTGGCCAGGCACAGCGTGGCCATCAGGTTGGCCGCGGTGCGCCGGCGCCGCGCCACGACCTCCGCGTCGTCGGTCTCGCCCTCCACGCCGTGGTTCTCGGAGCGGTTGCCGTCGGTGCCGTCGCGGCCGTCCTCGCCGTTGGCGGCGTTGTGCTTGGTGGCGTAGCTGACGAGGTCGCGCACGGTGAAGCCGTCGTGGGCGCTGACCAGGTTGACCGAGGCGTACGGCGAGCGCCCGTCGTCGGCGTACAGGTCGGCCGAGCCGGCCAGCCGCGTCGCGACGTCGCGGACGCCGGCGCTCTGCCCGCGCCAGAAGTCGCGGATGGTGTCGCGGAACTGGTCGTTCCACTCCACCCACGGCGGCGGGCACTGGCCGACGAGGTAGCCGTCCATCGTGGCGTCCCACGGCTCGGCGATGAGCTTCACGCCGCGCAGCACGGGGTCCTGGCCGATGGCGGTCATGAACCGCGAGCGCATGTCGACCTCGCGCTCGGTGCGGGCGAGCGCCGAGAGCAGGTCGAAGCGGAACCCGTCGACGTGCATCTCGGTGACCCAGTAGCGCAGCGAGTCGAGGATCAGCCGCAGCGCGGCGGGGTCGTCGGTGTCGACGGTGTTGCCGCAGCCGGTGGCGTCCCAGTAGGTGTCGCTCCACCCGGGCGCGCCCGGCGTCGCCGCGCCGGTGCGGGTGTAGGCGGCGGCGTCGTCCAGGCCGCGCAGGCTGAGCGTGGGGCCGTCGGAGCCGGCCTCGGCGGTGTGGTTGTAGACGACGTCGAGGAAGACCTCGATGTCGGCGTCGTGGAAGGCGCGCACCATCGTCTTGAACTCGGCGACCTGCTGGCCGCGGTCGCCCGCGGCGCTGTAGGCGCCGTGCGGGGCCAGGAAGCCGAGGCTGTTGTAGCCCCAGTAGTTGGTGAGCCCGCGGCCGGTGACGGCGGGCTCGGAGGCGAACTGGTGCACGGGCAGCAGCTCGACGGCCGTGACGCCGAGGTCGCGCAGGTAGTCGGTCACCGCCGGCGTGCCGAGCCCGGCGTAGGTGCCGCGCAGGTGCTCGGGCACCCGGTCGTGCAGCTGCGTGGTGCCCTTGACGTGCAGCTCGTAGATCACGGTGTCGCGCCAGCGCCGCCGCTCGGGCCGCTGCCCGCCCCAGTCGAAGTCGTCGGGGGCGACCACGACCGAGCGCGGCACGTAGGGCGCCGAGTCGAGCTCGCTGCGCCGCGTCGCGTCGTCGACGTCGAAGCCGTAGATCGCCCGGTGCGGGGTCAGCCCGCCGCTGACGGCGCGGGCGTAGGGGTCGACCAGCAGCTTGTGCGGGTTGAACCGGGCGCCCTGGGCCGGGTCCCACGGGCCGTCGACCCGGAAGCCGTAGCGGGTGCCGGGCTCGACCCCGGGCAGCGCGCCGTGCCAGGTGCCGAGCGTGCGCTCGGTCAGCTGGTGCCTGGTCTCGGTGCCGGCCTCGTCGAACAGGCACACCCACGCGGCGGTGGCCCGTGGGGCGTGGACGGCGAAGTTGGTCGCCTCCGGCCTCCAGGTGGCGCCACGCGGCTCGAAGCGTCCCGGCCACACCGCCGCACGCTCGCCGAGCTCACGCCACACGCCCAGGGCCACGCCGGGAATGATAGGGAGGGGCCGTCACCCGACCGGGCGACGACACGGTCGCGCGAGACGCGCGGGACGAGGCGGAGGAGCGATGGCGGAGTTCGTGCGGCTCGAGGTGGCCGACGGCGTGGGGACGATCCGGCTCGACCGGCCCAAGATGAACGCGATCAGCGTGCAGGTGCAGGGCGAGCTGCGCGAGGCGGCCGCCGAGGCCAGCGAGCGCGACGACGTCCGCGCCGTGGTGCTGTGGGGCGGCGAGCGGGTCTTCGCGGCCGGCAACGACGTCAAGGAGATGGCCGACCTCTCCTACACCGACATGGTGCGCATCTCGAGCTCGGTGCAGTCGGCGGTCACGGCGGTGGCCCGCATCCCCAAGCCGGTGGTGGCGGCCGTGGCCGGCTACGCGCTCGGCGGCGGCTGCGAGCTGGCGCTGGCGGCCGACGTCCGCTTCGCCGCGGACGACGCCACGCTCGGCCAGCCCGAGGTGCTCCTCGGCATCATCCCCGGCGCCGGCGGCACCCAGCGGCTCTCGCGGCTGGTCGGCCCCAGCAAGGCCAAGGACATCATCTTCACCGGCCGGTTCGTGAAGGCCGACGAGGCGCTCGCCATCGGCCTGGTCGACCGCGTCGTCCCGGCCGCCGAGCTGTACGACGCCGCCGTCGCCTGGGCCGCCCGGTTCGCCACCGCCGCGCCCTGGGCGCTGCGCGCGGCGAAGGAGAGCATCGACCGCGGGCTCGAGGTCGACCTCGACACCGGCCTCGAGATCGAGCGCCAGCAGTTCGCGGCCCTGTTCGCCACAGACGACCGGACCGTCGGTATGCGATCCTTCATCGACAACGGGCCGGGCAAGGCCGAGTTCAAGGGGCGATGATGGCGGAGAAGTCCACCGACGAGCCGGGCACGAAGCCGGCCGGCGACACGACGAGCGCGGGCGAGACCACGTCCACCGGCACGTCGTCCGGCACGTCCGGCACGTCCGGCAAGACCACGACGACCAAGAAGGCGGACGGTGAGACGACCGGTGCGTCCGGCAGCACGAAGACGACCGAGGTGCACACCGAGAAGCGCGCGAAGCGGTCGCCGGTGAAGGTCGACCTCAAGAAGATCCGCACCGCGATCGCGCGGCTGCTCTGGACCGTCTGCCTGGTCTTCGCCTTCGTGCTGGCGGCCTCGGTGCTGCTCATCGCCATCGACGCGAACCGGCAGAACGAGCTGGTCGACTTCCTGTTCAAGTTCGCCGACCGGGTCGACCTGGGCTTCTTCGACCTCACCAGCCCCATCAAGGACTTCGACTCCAAGAAGGGTCAGTACCAGGACACCAAGACGGCGCTGTTCAACTACGGCATCGCCGCGGTCGTCTGGCTGGTCATCGGTCGCATCGTCGACCGCGTCGTGCGCCCCTGACGTCCTGAGGCCCCGGGTGGGGGGCGCGCCGGGCACGTGGCGTAACCCTCACCACACGGGCGTACCGGGCGTGGGTACGCACCGGTAACCTGGCGGCGAGCCGCGCTCCACGGCGTGGCCGTCGAGTCAGTCCGGGCCGGTCTGCGGCCCGACCGAGTCCATCAGGAGGGGCCCGAGCGGGCCGTACCACCACATGACCAAGCTGAACATCCTCGTCTGTGTCAAGCACGTCCCCGACGCCACCGCCGACCGGCGCTTCGAGGAGGACAACACCGTCGACCGCGTCGGCGTCGACGGCCTCCTCTCCGAGCTCGACGAGTACGCCGTCGAGCAGGCGCTGCAGCTGAAGGAGAAGGCCGACGCGCCCGACGACGTCACCGTCATCGCGCTCACCGTCGGCCCCGACAAGGCGGTCGACGCCGTCCGCAAGGCGCTGCAGATGGGCGCCGACCAGGGCGTCCACGTCACCGACGACGCCATCGCCGGCTCCGACTACCTCGGCACCTCGCTGGTGCTGGCCAAGGCGGTCGAGAAGGTCGGCGAGTCGCTCGGCGACGGCCGCGTCGACCTCGTGATGTGCGGGATGGCGTCCACCGACGCCGCCGGCAGCGTCGTCCCGGCCATGCTGGCCGAGCGTCTCGACCTGCCGCAGGTCACGCTCGCCTCGGTCATCGAGACCCAGGGCGACCAGGTGCGCATCAAGCGCGACGGCGACACCGCCACCGAGGTCATCGGCGCCACCATGCCACTGGTCATGTCGGTCACCGACCAGTCCGGCGAGGCGCGCTACCCCTCCTTCAAGGGGATCATGGCGGCGAAGAAGAAGCCGCTCGAGACCTACTCGCTGGCCGACCTCGGCCTCGGTGCCGACGACGTCGGCCTCTCGGTCGCCTACAGCGAGGTCACCGAGACCACCGAGCGGCCGCCGCGCACCGCGGGCGAGATCGTCAAGGACGAGGACGGCTCCGGCGCCACCGCGCTGACCGAGTTCCTCGCGTCCAAGAAGTTCATCTGAGAAGGCGAGGAGCAACAGTCATGTCCGAGGTCCTGGTCCTCGTCGACCACGTCGACGGTGCCGTCAGCAAGCCCACCCTCGAGCTGCTCACCCTGGCCAAGAAGCTGGGTGAGCCGTCCGCGGTCTACATCGGTCCGGCCGACAAGGCCGGCGACGCCGCCGAGCGCGTCAAGGCGTTCGGGGCCGAGAAGGTCTACGTCGTCGACGACGCCGCCACCAAGGGCTACCTGGTGGCCCCCAAGGTCGAGACCCTGCAGCAGATCGCCGAGCAGGCCGGCGGTGCCGACAGCCTCGGCGGCGTCCTGGTCGTCTCGAACTTCGAGGGCAAGGAGATCGCCGCCCGCCTCGCCGTCCGGCTCGGCTCCGGCCTGATCACCGACGCCGTCGACGTCGCCGACGACGGCACCACCACCCAGAGCGTCTTCGCCGGCAACTACACGGTCGCGGCGAAGGTCACCCACGGCACGCCGATCATCACGGTCAAGCCCAACTCGGCCAACCCCACCGAGGGGGCCGGCGCCGGCACGGTCGAGCAGTTCACGCCGACCATCTCCGAGCGGGCGAAGGCCGCGCAGATCGTGGCCTCGCAGCCGCGCAAGTCGACCGGTCGCCCCGAGCTCACCGAGGCCGCCATCGTGGTCGCCGGTGGCCGCGGCACCGGCGGCGACTTCGCGCCGGTCGAGGGCTTCGCCGACGCGCTCGGCGCCGCGGTCGGCGCCTCGCGGGCCGCCGTCGACTCCGGCTGGGTGCCCCACAGCTACCAGATCGGGCAGACCGGCAAGACCGTCTCGCCGCAGCTCTACGTGGCCAACGGCATCTCGGGCGCCATCCAGCACCGCGCCGGCATGCAGACCTCGAAGACCATCGTCGCGGTGAACAAGGACGAGGAGGCGCCGATCTTCGAGCTCGTCGACTTCGGCGTCGTGGGCGACCTGTCCACGGTCCTCCCGGCCGCCACCGAGCAGGTCGCGCAGCGCAAGGGCTGACCGCTCCACCCGCACCAGCTCACGAGGGCCGGTCGACCGTCGAGGTCGGCCGGCCCTCGCGCTGTCCCCGTGCCGGGACAGATCGTTACCCCATCGACGTCGGGGGCGGCGTCCCACGTTGACCGGGCAACGATCTATCCGGAGCTCAGGCGCGGTGGATGGCGAACGCCGCGATGAAGCCGAGGGTGGCGATCAGGCCGGTGCCGAGGTGGGCGGTCTCGAAGGCCTCCGGGACCATCGTGTCGGTCACCATCGCGAGGATGGCGCCCGCCGCGATCGCGGTGATGACGGCGATCGTGGCGCCCGAGGCGTCCTGCAGCAGCAGGCACCCGAGCAGCCCGGCGAGGCCGCTGGCCACCGCGATGCCACCCCAGACGCCGAAGACGTAGCGGGCGCTGCGTCCGCTGGTGCGCATCCCGGCCGTGCTCGACAGCCCCTCCGGCAGGTTCGAGATCGCGATGGCGGCCAGCACCGGCACCCCGACCCCACTGCCGCCGAGCAGCGACAGGCCGAGCACGACCGACTCCGGGACGCCGTCCAGCAGCGCCCCGACGGCGATCGCGGTGCCGCTGCCCGACTGCTCGTCCTCGCTGGGCTGCTCGTCGCCGGCCCGCTTGCGGTGCCGGGCCCCGCGCCGGGCGAGCGCGACGTTGGCCCCGACGTACGCCGTCGCACCCGCCACCAGGCCGATCGCCGTCGCGGCCAGCCCACCGCCCTCCTCGGCCTCGGCGACCAGGTCGAAGGCGAGCGCCGAGATCAGCACCCCGGCGCCGAAGGCCATCACGCCGGCCACCACCGGCCGCGGCACCCGCACGAACCAGGCGACGGCGGCGCCCACCACGAGCGCGCCGCCCGCGATCAATCCCCAGAACCCCGCCTCGAGCCACACCGGCATGCCCCCATCCTGACCCCGTCTCAGGGGCCTGCCACCGACCCGGCGGGCGAAGGGCGCCGTCCTAGGCTCGGGCCGTGACCACGACCGACGACGACGTGCGCGCCCTCGCCGCGCGGGCCCGGGTGGCCTCCCACGACCTCGCCCTGGCCACCCGGGCCACCAAGGACGCCGCGCTGCACGCGATGGCCGACGCGCTCGTCGCCGCCACGGACGATGTCCTGGCCGCCAACGCCGACGACGTCGCCCGCGCCGAGGACGCCGGCACCCCCGCCAACGTCGTCGACCGGCTGCGCCTGACCGACGACCGCGTCGCCGCCATGGCGCAGGGGCTGCGCGAGGTCGCCGGCCTGCCCGACCCGGTGGGGGAGGTGGTGCGGGGCTCCACGCTCGCGAACGGCCTCGAGCTGCGGCAGGTGCGGGTGCCGTTCGGCGTGGTCGGGATGATCTACGAGGCGCGCCCCAACGTCACCGCCGACGCGGCCGGCATCTGCCTCAAGGCGGGCAGCGCGGTGCTGCTGCGCGGCAGCGCGAGCGCGGCGTCGTCCAACGCGGCGATCATCGAGGTGCTGCGCGAGGCGGTGGCCCGCGCCGGGCTGCCGGCCGACGTCGTCCAGCTGGTGCCGGCCGACAGCCGCGACACCGTCAAGGCGCTGATGCGGGCCCGCGGGCTGGTCGACGTGCTGATCCCGCGCGGTGGGGCCGGGCTGATCCAGAGCGTGGTGGAGGAGTCGACGGTGCCGGTCATCGAGACCGGCGTCGGCAACTGCCACGTCTACGTCGACGCCGCGGCCGACCCCGACCAGGCGGTCGAGGTGGTGCTCAACGCCAAGACCCACCGCACCAGCGTCTGCAACGCGGCGGAGTCGCTGCTGGTGCACGCCGACCTCGTCGACACCCTGCTGCCGCGGCTCGTGACGGCCCTGCAGGACGCCGGGGTCGTCGTCCACGGCGACGAGACGGCGGCGCGGCTGCCGGGCGTCGTCCCCGCCACCGACGACGACCACGCCGCCGAGTACCTCTCGATGGACATCTCGGTGGCCGTGGTGGCCGACCTCGACGCCGCGGTCGCCCATCTGCGGCGGTTCTCCAGCGGCCACACCGAGGCGATCCTCACCCGCGACCAGGCCGCCGCCCGCCGGTTCGTGGCCGCCGTCGACGCCGCGGCCGTCGTCGTCAACGCCTCCACCCGGTTCACCGACGGCGGCGAGTTCGGCTTCGGGGCCGAGATCGGCATCAGCACCCAGAAGCTGCACGCCCGCGGCCCCATGGGCCTGCCCGAGATGACCTCCACCAAGTACGTCGTCACCGGCGACGGCCACGTGCGTCCCTGACGCCGGCCGTCGGCGCGCGGACGTTCGCGTCGTCCTGGCGGGGTCTCGTGGCTCGGCCATGGCCGGCCTCGCACCTCGACCACCGTGGGGGCCGGGCCGTCGAGGCGAGCTGGACCGACGGACCCTGAGCCTGTCGAAGGGCCCGGCCGTCGCCGCGGACGGTCGCGTCGTCCTGGCCGTGGCCGGCCTCGCACCTCGACCACCGTGGCGGGCCCACCGTGCTGGCCGAGGTGCGACGAGCACCGGGGGCCTCCGGCCGGCCGTGCACGGACGCCGGGCCGCGCCGAGTAGGGTTCCGGCGTGCCGGCGCGTGACCCCTACATCGACCCTGCGGTCGAGCGGCTCTGGACCGGCGCGACGGTCATCACCTTCGTACGCACGATCTCCTCGTTCACGCTCTGCCTGGTCGGGGCCTGGCAGCACGAGCTGACCCTGCTGGTCATCGGCCTGGTCGTCTACTGGGCCGGCGACTCGCTCGACGGCCTCTACGCCCGCCTGCGCAACTGCGAGACCCGCATCGGCGGCGTCGTCGACATGCTGTGCGACCGGCTCAACTGCGCGGCGTTCTACCTCGGCTTCGCCTACCTCGAGCCGTCGATGCTGCTGCCGGTGGCGGTCTACCTCTTCGAGTTCATGGTCATCGACTTCTTCCTGTCGCTGGCCTTCCTCTACTGGCCGATCCGCAGCCCGAACTACTTCTACCTCGTCGACCGGCGCCTGTACCGCTGGAACTGGTCGATCCCGGCCAAGACGGTCAACAGCTCGCTGTTCGCGGTGCTGCTGCTCGTCACCGGCTGGTGGTGGCTGGGGCTCGTCGTGGCGCTCGCGCTGCTGACGCTCAAGTGCGTCTGCCTGCGCTGGCTGCTGCAGATGGGGCTGCCGGTGCCGGCCCGCCCGGCCGCGGAGCCGGCGTCCGCGGTCGGCGTCCAGCCCACCGAGGCGCGCCGGTAGTCGACCCGTGGTGATCCTCTGGCTGAGCATGTTCGGCCTCAGCATCGCCTCGGCCCTGCTGCCGTTCCTGCCCATCGAGGCGTTCATCATCGGCGGCGCGGCCGCCCGGCCCGGGACGACAGCGGCCGTCTCGCTCGGCATCGCCGCCGGCGCAGGCGCCACGATCGGCAAGGTGATCTGGTACGAGGCGGCCCGCCGCGGCGTGCAGTCCGACTGGGCGCAGAAGAAGCTCGCCGGCTCGAAGATCCAGCCGTTCTACGACCGGTGGAGCGCGCGCATGGAGGGCCGCCCGGTCTTCTCCGGGGCCCTCATGCTCGTCTCGGCGTTCGTCGGCATCCCGCCGCTGCTCGCCATGGCCGCCGTCGCCGGACTGCTGCGGGTGCCGATGTGGGTCTTCCTGCCCACCGTCTTCCTCGGCCGCTCGCTGCGGTTCGGGCTGCTGTTCCTCGGCGCCGACGTCGCCTTGCATTGATGTCGGGCCTCGCTGGGCCAGCCTTCTCAGCCGGCTCCTGACGTTCTCGGCCGTTGCACCGGCCGAGAACGTCAGGAGTCACCGGTGATCCGGTGACTCCTGCGCCCGCGTCAGCCCTCCCGCCGCCACTCGTACGGCGTGGTGGTGGTGACCTTGACTAGCCCGGCGCGCTCGAGGATGGGCCGGGAGAACTCGGTGGAGTCGCTGTGCACGTAGGTCTTGCCCTGGGCCATCGCGGAGCGCGCCCGCTCGGCGGTGAGGGCGCGGTAGATGCCGCGGCCGCGCCACTCCGGGCGGGTCGCGCCGCCCCAGATGCCGACGAAGTCGCTGTCCTCGACCGGCTCCATGCGCCCGGCGCTCACCATGACGCCGTCGGCCTCGGCGACCCACAGCTCCATGCCGTCGTCGCGGGCCAGCCGGCGCACGATCGCGTCGGCGTAGTCGTCGCTCGGTGAGCCGCCGAACACCTCGTCCTGCATCGCGCACATGGCGCGGACGTCGTGCTCCTCGGTGACCCGGCGCAGCGTGACGCCGTCGGGCAGCGTGACGTCGGCGGCCAGCAGCCGCACCTCGCCGATCATCACGGACTCGGGATCGTCGGGCTCGAAGCCGCCGGCCAGCAGCGCCTCGTGCAGGCCCGGGGCATGGTCGTGGCCGCGGGTCTTCCACTCCACGCGCGTGATCACCGGGTCGGCGCGGTAGTGCTCGAGCGCCCCCGCGACCAGCGCCTCGAACCCACCGTCGGGGACGGCGTCCAGCCGGCGGTAGGTGATGAAGCCGCGACCGCCGCCGAAGGTCGCCATCCGCAGCGGCCCGAGCCGGGTGACCGCGATCGCCGAGGGCGTCTCGGCCTCGTCGCGCAGCTGGTCGTCGTAGGCGTCGCGCAGGGCGTCGAGGTCGGGCACCGCGGCAACCTATCCGGGCGATACCCTGGGCACATGTCGTTGAGCGCCCTCGCCGCGTCCGCCACCCTCGCCGCGTCCGAGGGCGCCGAGCACAGCGACCCCGCCGTCCCGGCCTGGGTCTTCGGCCTGATCGCGCTCGGCATCCTGCTCGCGCTGCTCGGCGGGCTGGTCGCGTTCGGCGGCGGGCGCGAGCACAGCTGATCCGGCTCCCGTGAGCACCCCCGCCGTCCCGGGACGGCGCCGTGTCGGCGTCATGGGCGGCACCTTCGACCCCATCCACCACGGGCACCTCGTGGCGGCGTCCGAGGCGCAGAGCTGGTTCGGCCTCGACGAGGTCGTCTTCGTGCCCACCGGCGAGCCGTGGCAGAAGTCCGACCGCGAGGTCTCGGCCGCCGAGCACCGCTACCTGATGACGGTGATCGCCACGGCGTCCAACCCGCGCTTCCGGGTCTCGCGGGTGGACGTCGACCGCTCGGGCCCGACCTACACCACCGACACGCTGCGCGACCTGTCGGCGCAGCTGCCCGACGCCGACCTGTTCTTCATCACCGGCGCGGACGCGCTGGCCGACATCTTCAGCTGGCGCGACGCCGACCAGCTCTTCGACCTCGCCCACTTCGTGGGCTGCACGCGGCCCGGCGCCCAGCTGACGCCGTCCGTGGTCGAGGCCATCCCGTCAGAACGCCTGACCCTGATCGAGGTGCCGGCGCTCTCGATCAGCTCGACCGACTGCCGAGAGCGCCAGCGGCTCGGCCGTCCCGTCTGGTACCTGGTGCCCGACGGCGTCGTCCAGTACATCCACAAGCACCGGCTCTACGAGGACCCGGCTAGGTTGGAGCCGACATGACCGCCACCGAACACGCCGTCGAGCTCGTCGTCGCCGCCGCCCGCGCGGCCGGCGACAAGCTGGCCCAGCAGATCATCGCCTTCGACGTCAGCGATCAGCTGGCCATCACCGACGCCTTCCTGCTCGCCTCGGCGAGCAACGACCGCCAGGTCAAGGCGATCGTCGACGAGGTCGAGGACCGGCTGCGCGACCTCGGCGCCAAGCCCAACCGCCGCGAGGGCGAGCGCGACGGCCGCTGGGTGCTCATCGACTACGGCGAGATCGTCGTCCACATCCAGCACGAGGAGGAGCGGCAGTTCTACGCCCTCGAGCGGCTGTGGCGCGACTGCCCGACCATCGAGCTGCCCGCCGACGTCGTCTCGCACGAGCGGTGAGCGAGGGGCGCACCCTCGTCCTGCTGCGCCACGGCCGCACCGCCTGGAACCACGCCCTGCGCGTGCAGGGCCAGATCGACGTCGACCTCGACGACGAAGGGCGTGCCCAAGCAGCCCGGGTCGCGCCGGTGCTGGCCGCGCTCGAGCCCACGCTGATCTGGTGCTCCGACCTGCAGCGCACCCGTGAGACCGTCGCCCCGCTCGCCGCGGCCACGGGGCTCCCGGTCACCTACGACCGGCGGCTGCGCGAGGTGCACCTGGGGGAGCGGGAGGGCCTGACCCACGCCGAGTACGCCGTCCTCGCGCCCGAGGAGTTCGCGCAGTTCAGGCATGGCGTCTACGACGTCGCCCCCGGCGCCGAGACCACCGCGCAGCTGCGCGAGCGCACCGTGGCCGCCATGCGCGACCTGCTCGCCGCGCTCGCCCCGGGCGAGACCGGCGTCGCGGTCAGCCACGGCGGCGCCATCCGGGTCGCGGTGGGCGCCCTGCTCGGCTGGCCCGACGACGTCTTCCACTCCCTGCGCGGCCTGGCCAACACCGGCTGGGTGGTGCTCGCCGAGGACACCCACGGCGGCCGCCTGCGTCTGCAGGCCTACAACCGCACCGCCGCCGACCACGCCCCCTGAGCCCCGGAAGGGGATCCGATTTCACGTGCCCGGACGGCGTTGGCTACAGTACGGCGAGTCGCCGCGAGGCGGCTGAGCACGGGGCTGTGGCGCAGCTGGTAGCGCATCTGCATGGCATGCAGAGGGTCAGGGGTTCGAGTCCCCTCAGCTCCACCACGGTGGCTCCACTCGGGCTCTGCGTGTGCAGAGCCGCATCGAGCAGGGCCACCACGGGGAGATCATCAGGAACGGCGCTCAGGGAGACCTGAGCGCTTTTTTGTCCGCCCGTGTGCCGACCCCTCCCGTGCGTGGACCCGGTCAGGGTCACGATGGGTCCAGAACGGCTGTCGACCACCGGCGTGTGACCCACGAGACCTTTGACTTCAAGTACTTGAAGTTCGCATAGTGGATGGAGTGACAGCACGGACCACCCGATCCACCTACTCGATCAAGGAAGCGGCAGCGCTGACCGGTCTCCCCGCCAGCACGCTCCGCTACTACGAGGCCAGCGGCGTCATCTCGCCCGTCGGACGGGGTGAGAGCAGCAAGCACCGGGTCTATGACGAGGGTGACCTCGATCAGATCATGTGGGTGGCCTGCCTGGCCGCGACCGGCATGTCTGTCAGCGACATGCGCACCTACGTCGCGAACGGCCGGCTCGGACCGTCTGCTGCCGGGGAACAGGTCGAGCTGCTCGCCGCCCAGGACCAGCGGCTCGCCCAGGAGCTCGAGCACATCGCGCTCCGCCGTCGGTACGTGCAGCTCAAGATCGACTACTGGCAGGCCGTCGAGGCGGGCGACGCCGACCGGACCGAGCTGCTGTCGGGCGAGGCGCGGGTCCTCGCCGACGAGCTCAAGCGGACCAGGACCACGTAACCAAGGGCGCCGCGAGCGGACCGGGCATCCGGCTCCGCCGGTGAGTCGCGCCATCAACAGGAGGACACATCACGATGAAGCAGGCAATCTTCAACGGCAAGGGCACCATCACGGTCGAGGAGCGCCCCAAGCCGACCATCAAGGAGCCGACCGACGCGGTGCTCCGCGTCGTGCTGGCCTGCGTCTGCGGGTCGGACCTCTGGTTCTACCGCGGCGTCTCCGACCTGCCTCACGGCAGCATCGGCCACGAGTTCATCGGGGTCGTCGACGAGATCGGTGACGCCGTGGCCGACCTCAGCGTGGGCGACTTCGTCATCTCGCCGTTCACGTGGAGTGACGGCACGTGTGAGATCTGCACGGCCGGTTTCCACAGTGCCTGCATCCACGGCGGCGTCTTCGGCCAGGGTGGCGAGGACGATGGCGGTCAGGCCGAGTTCGTCCGCGTCCCGCAGGCCGACGGCACCCTGGTCAGGATCCCCGGAACGGACTTCGACGACGAGACGCTGGCTTCCCTCCTGGCCCTGACCGACGTCATGGCCACCGGTCACCACGCTGCGGTCAGCGCCGAGGTCACCTCCGGCGACACGGTCGCCGTGGTCGGTGACGGCGCGGTCGGCCTGTGCGCAGTGCTGTCGGCGAAGCGGCTCGGCGCCGAGCGGATCATCGTGCTCGGCAGCACGACCGAGTCCCGCCACGCCCTGGCGCGCGAATGGGGCGCCACCGACATCATCACCGCCCGTGGGGAGGAGGCTGTCCAGCAGCTCAAGGGCCTCACCGACGGCTACGGCGCCGACGCCGTCATGGAGTGTGTCGGTGGCAAGGACGCCACCGACACCGCTTTCGCTATCGCGAAGCCGGGGGCTGTCGTCGGTCGTGTCGGAATCCCGCACGACGCGACCGTCGACGCCACCGTGCCGTTCTTCCGCAACGTCGGTACGCGCGGCGGGCCGGCGCCGGCACGCTCCTACCAGCCGCAGCTGGTCGAGGCGGTTCTCAGGGGCGAGATCGACCCGAGCCGGGTCTTCGACCTGACGGTCGCGCTGGACGACATCGCCGAGGGCTACGCAGCCATGGACGAGCGTCGCGCCATCAAGGCCCTGGTCAAGGTGAGCGACCTCGGCGAGGTGTCGGCATGAGGTTCACCAGGAGCGAGGGACGCACGGCCTCCGGACCCGCGGACTGTTTCACGGGCACGGTGTTCATCGACGCGGTGCGAGACCCCGATCAGCAGTCGGCGATCGGTTGCGCGCACGTCCGCTTCGCACCGGGTGCCCGTACGGCGTGGCACCACCACCCCAGGGGTCAGACCCTCTACGTCACCGACGGCATCGGGTTGGTCGCCACCCGTCACGGCGGCGTGCAGGAGATCCGACCCGGCGACGTCGTCGTCATCGAGCCTGGTGAGGAGCACTGGCACGGTGCCACCGCCGATCGCTTCATGGCGCACCTCGCCATGCAGGAGGCCGACGAGGACGGCGAGGTGGTCACGTGGCTCGACCACGTCACGGATGACGAGTATGACCGCGGCTGAGGGGGCGTCCCGCGCACGATCCGACGTGCGGCACCCAGCCCTCGTCGTGGGCCTCGTCCCGGTCGTCCTCGGCCTCGCCGGATGTGCCGCGGACGACTCCCGGGCCGAGCGCACGAGCGTCGCCGCCGGCCCACCCAGCAGTCCGGGGTCCGCCGGGACCGGTCGGCCGAGCACGGGGCCCGTCGAAGCCACAGCACCGACCAGCAGCCAGAGGAACACGATGGACATCGAGATCACCATCGACGGCCGGCGGTTCCACGCCACGCTCACGGACAGCGCCGCGGCGCGTGACCTCCTGGCACAGCTCCCGGCGACCATCGACATGCGCGACCACGATGGTGTCGAGAAGACGGGACGGCTCGCGGCTCCGCTGTCGTTGGACGGTCAGCCCGAAGGGGCCGATCCCGACGTCGGGGACGTCGGCTACTATGCGCCGGGCAACGACCTCGTCCTCTACTACGGGGACCAGTCGTACTACCCCGGGATCGTGGTGCTGGGTCGTCTCGAGGGCGACGCCGCCGAGGAGATCGCCGAGCTGGGCGGGTCTGTCACCGCCGTCGTCGAGACCCGAGGCCCACGGGAGGGACGGGACTGATGGACCTCTCGTCCTTCTTGGACCACGTCGTCCGCGGCTCCGTGATCGAAGGTGGCTCCGAGGCGCACGCGTTCATGCACGGCGCGGCCCAGGAAGCGCTGCGAGTGACGGCGGAGCTGAACACGGGCTACCACACGCCCGAACGAGTGAGAGCCCTTCTCGGCAGGCTCACCGGCCGAGCCGTCGACGAGTCGGTGACGGTCTTCCCCCCGTTCTACAGCGAGTTCGGCAAGAACCTCACCCTGGGTCGGGGTGTGTTCATCAACATCGGGTGCAGGTTCCAGGACACCGGCGGCATCACCATCGGCGACGGCTCCCTCATCGGTCACGGGAGCACCTTGACGACGCTCAACCACGCCATGGATCCGCACAAGCGAGCCGACATGGTCCCGGCGCCCGTGGTGCTCGGATCCCACGTGTGGTTGGGGGCGGCGGTGACGGTGCTGCCCGGCGTGACGATCGGCGACGGAGCCGTCGTGGCTGCCGGCGCCGTGGTGACGAAGGACGTGCCGCCGCACGCCGTCGTGGGAGGGGTGCCGGCCAGGCTGATCCGCTCGACCGGGTTCGGACCGGCCGGTTCCTGAACGACAGCTCCGCACCTCGACCGACGTCCAAGGGCGGGCCCACCGGCCCGGCTGCTCTCGTCTCCGGCCCGCAGGCCGCCGGGTCTGTAAAGGCTCCGTAGAGCCTCCCGCGTGACGAGTGCCACGCGACCTGGGTCATGCCCAGCGTCGTGGCCGTCGACGAGCGACCGGCCCTGGGACACCACCTGGGGTGGGCGCCTCGCGCACCCTCGACATGCACGCCGGCTCGCTGCGGGCCAAGGTCGGCGAGCGCGTCGTCGAGACGGTGCGCGGGGTCGGCTACCGGTGGCGGCGCCGGACGGCCGGGACGGCCCGGACGGCCCGGACGTCGCTACGAGCCCGCCGTGAGGCGCCACCTGCTCGTGCTGACGGTCTCGACCGCGGCCGCCGTCCTCGTGCTGCTGGCGGTGCCGCTGCTGCGGTCCTACGCCGAGAACCGCGCCGTCGACCTGCACCAGGAGCGCCTCGCGGCCGCCACCCGGTTCGCTGCCCTCGCCGACGGCGAGTACGGCGGCGGCACGGCGGCGCTGGCCGACGACCTCGAGCGGTTCGACGAGGTGACCGGCACGACCCGCACCTAGGTGGTCGGCACCGACGGCACGGTGGTGGGCGCAGCGCGGCCGCCGTCAGTGCGACGACGTGCCGGGCACCAGGGTGGAGCGGCGCCGGGCGTGCGTGGGCGCGAGGTCGGCGAGGTGCGCGCGGGCGTAGTCGGCGATGCTCGTCGGCTCCTCACCCATCAGCTCGGCGAGCGCGGTGGAGTAGTCGCCGACGCCGTCGGCGGTGTGGCGCACCACGTCGGCGAACTGGCGCACCAGCCCGCGGGCCTCCCAGTGCGAGGAGCCGCCGAGGCGGGTGGCGAGGTACATGAACGGGCGCGGCAGGTGCACGTAGCGCACCCGGCGTCCGAGCGCCGGCGTCAGCTGCTCGGCCACCTCGGGGAACGACAGCGACGGCGTGGCGGTCAGCAGGTGCATCGCGCCGGCCTCGCGGGCGCCGCCCTGGCGCGAGGGGGTGGTGAGCACCGTGGCGGCCGCGACGGCGACGTCCTCGGGGGCGATCCAGGTGGTGGCGCCGGCGCCGCTGGTGCCCGGCAGGAGGCCGCGGCGCAGGGCAGGGGACAGGTCGAGCAGGTTGCTCATGAAGGCGGTGGCGCGCAGCACGGTGTGCTCGAGGCCGCTGATGCGCAGGTGCTCGTCGGTGCGCGCGTGGGCGGCCGCCCACGGCACGGGGGAGTCGGTGCGGGCGTCGGAGGCCGAGACCTTGACGACGTGGCGGACGCCGGCGCTGCGGGCGGCGTCGATGCCCTGCCGGGCCAGCTGCTCCATGTCGGGGGTCACCGGGGCGAGCAGGAAGACCTGGTCGCAGCCCTGCATCGCCCGCTCGAGGCTCGCGACGTCGTCGAGGCTGCCGAGGGCGGCGTCGATGCCGCGCTCGGCGAAGGCGGTGACCTGGTCGGGACGCCGGGCCAGCACGCGGACGGCGTACGGGTGCGCGGCGTCGGCGGCCGCGGCGGCCACGTCGGGGCGGGTGAGCCGGTCGACGAGGGCGCGGCCGATGCTGCCGGTGGCGCCGGTGACCAGGATGGTGGACGGGGTCGTGGACATGACTTCCTCTCGTGTCGGCCCGTGCGGGCGTGCGCGGGCAGGCTGGTACGACCCGAGGTCGCGGGGACGTTCGCGGGATGCGGTGGGGGAGGTGGGCTAGGGGCTCGGTCTGAGAGCCGGGAGCACGACGGTGTCGATGAGGGAGACGAAGAACACGCGGTCGACGGCGCCCCGCTCGACGAGCAGCCGGTGCGAGGTCATCGCCGGGACGACGCGCGCCACCGTGGCGGGGTCGTCGGTGGCCGCCTCGCCGCGCTCGACGGCCCGCTCGATCAGCCGCCGGCAGACCTCGATCCAGGGCGTGACGACGAGCCGCTCGATCGCGTCGGTGAGCTCGGGCTCCTGGTCGAGCAGCGAGGCGAGGCCGGCCATCAGGCGCAGCTTCACCCGGCCCGCCTCGGTCTCGTAGGGCTCGGTGAGGGCCATCAGGTCGGCGCGCAGGGAGCCGTGGTCGGGGAGCGTCTCGAGGTCGGTCTCGGGGGCCTGCAGCATCGAGATCGCGTCGAGGGTGAGCGCGCCCTTGCTGCGCCAGCGGCGGTAGAGCGCCGACTTGGTCGACCCGGCCCGCTGGGCGACGAGGTCCATCGTCGTGCGCTCGTAGCCGACCTCGACCACGACGTCGATCGTGGCCTGCAGCAGCGCCTCGTCGAGCGCGCGGTCGGGCTTGCGGCCCGGCCGTGCGGCGGTGGTCGTCGTGCTCACGACCATTACGCTACCAAGCAGTTGCGCAACGCTGCAGTACCGAAAGGGTGGGGTCGACGACACCGGCCGTCAGGGCCGTCGGGGCCCTCGGGGCCCTGCCCCGTCGACCGGGTCCGCCCCTCTTGCTGGCGTCGCGTCGACGGTCGGACGCCGGACCGCGAGCGGGAGCGTGGCCACCGCGATCGCGCCGGCCACGAGGAACGCCGTCGCGAAGGACGTGAGGCCCGCGAGCACCCCGACGGCCACCGAGCCCAGCGCCGTCCCGGCGTCGAAGCCGACGTTCCACACCGCGCTGGCCGTGTTGTGGTGCCGGCGTGGGACGGCGGAGAACGAGACCAGGAGCGTCAGGTTCTGCAGGCCGCCGTAGCACAGGCCGACGACCAGCATGGCGGCCAGGAAGACCCCGACGCGCACGTCGCCCGGGCCCGCGACCGACCACGCGACCAGCGCCATACCGGCGCCGGTGAGGATGACCAGGGGCACGAGGAAGCGTCGAGGACCGTGACGATCGGCGATCGCCCCGATCCGCCACCGGGCGAGCGCGGCCGACAGTCCCATCACGAACAGGCCCCCCGCCGCGACGGAGGTGCTCTCGATCATCTGGGGCGTGAACGTGATCACCGCCCCGCCGGCCAGCGTCACGGCCAGCAGCAGCAGCATCGGCGGGAGCAGCCGTCGGTAGGGCGCGGGACCCGGGTCGTGCGGGTCGGTGGCACCGGGGTGCAGGTCGGGTGCGTCGAGCCGGAGCACGGACGCGAGACGCACCGCCGCGGGGACACCGACCAGGGGCAGGGCGCTGAGCGCGAACACCACGCCGTAGCCGACGTGCTCCGCGATCCACGGTCCGCTCGGCAGCAGGACGAGGTTCGGCGCCGCCACGGCCAGGCCGTACGCGCCGATGGCCTCCCCGCGTCGCTCCGCGCCCACCAGCGCCGCGACCGCCGCGCTCCCGGCGACCGTCAGGACGCCGAACCCGGTGCCGCGGACCGCCGAGAGCGCCAGCACCACGCCGAGGTCGTCGCTCAGCGACATCGCCACGCCCGGGACGCCGAGCAGCACCAGGCCGCAGGCGAGCACCGGACCCCACGTGAACCTCAGCAGGGCGCGGGGCACCAGCACCTGGGTGAGCACCGTGGCCAGCAGGAGCACGCCGTTGACGAGACCGGAACCGGCCGTGCTCGCCCCGCCCTCGACCGCCCACAGCGGTGCGACGGTGAGCAGCAGCGCGTACCCGGAGAACCCCGCGCACGTCATCGCCATCAGCGGCGCCATCCCCGGCTGGTGCCAGATCGACCCCCGCTCGCCCACGGCGGCAGCCTAGGCACCGGCCGGCCGGCCGGACGGGCTGACCGTGTGCACAAGGGATGGCGAAAGTCCCCCGCCTCACTTCGTGCACCGCGCCACGGTGCGGTGCGCGGGTGGAGCTAACGGACTTGTGCCCTCCCTTGTGCGGCCACGACGTGCCGGCCGGGCGGCGTCCACTCGCGGCGCAGCAGCCCGAAGACCCACGAGTCGCTGACGACGCCGTCGACGACGCAGTCCTCGCGCAGGGTGCCCTCGAGGCGGAAGCCCAGCTTCTGCAGCACCCGGGCGCAGGCGGCGTTGCGGGTGTCGGCCTCGGCCTGCACCCGGTTGAGCGGCAGGACGTCGAAGGCCCACGCCAGCAGCGCGCCCGCGGCCTCGGTGGCACAGCCGCGGCCCCAGGTGCGGGCCGCGAGGACGAACCCGAGCGAGGCGCTGCGGTAGGTCGGGTTCCAGCCGCCGAGCACGATCCACCCCGCGAAGCCGTCGGCGTCGTCGACGGCCAGGCGGACGCCGTCCTCCTCCTCGGCCATCGACGCCGAGGCGGTGACGAACCGGTCGGCGCGGGCGGGGTCGGTCCAGGGTGGGGAGTCCCAGAAGCGCAGCACGTGCGCGTCGCTCATCAGCGCGAACAGCGGGCCGGCGTCGGCGGCGGTGACGGGGCGCAACCGCAGCCGCGCGGTGGTCAGCGTGGGGAGCTCGAGGGCCATGGGGTCATGGTGCCCCGACCACGCCGAGCAGCTGCAGCCGCTCGTGGGACTCGGTGCCCGGCGGTGCGGTGTAGACGAGCAGCGCGTGCGACTGCACGGGGTCCTGCAGCACCTGGCAGCTCAGCTCGAGCGGCCCGACCACGGGGTGGCGGTAGCGCTTGACCTCCCGCGGCGCGACGCCGACCTCGTGGGCCGCCCACACCTCGCGGAACTCCGCGCTCCGCCGCGTGAGCAGGTCGGCCAGGTGGGCCGCCTTCGACTCCGGGCCCCGCCGGGCGATCACGCCGCGCAGCCCCGAGGCGTAGAGCCGCGAGTAGAACGCGTGGTCCTCCGGCGGGTGCAGCTCGCGGGCGGCGGGGTCGGTGAACCACCGGTAGCCGATGCTGCGGGCGGGGCCGGTGTGGCGGGTCAGGTCGCCGACGAGGGCGACGCCCATCGGCGTCTGCCGCAGCGTCTCGCCCAGCTCGGTGACGACCTCGGCGGGGGTGTCGGCGAGCCGGTCGAGGATGCGCAGCATGCCCGGTGCGACGTGGTCGCCGCTCGCGCCGCGGGCCGGCGGCTGGTGGCCGGCGAGGCGGAACAGGTGGTCGCGCTCGTCGAGGGTCAGGTGCAGGCCCTGGGCGATCGCGGCCACCATCTGCTCCGAGGGCTGCGGGCCGCGCTCGCGCTCGAGGCGGGAGTAGTAGTCGGTCGACATGTGGGCCAGTGCGGCGACCTCCTCGCGGCGCAGGCCGGTGGTGCGGCGGCGGTGGCCGCGGGGGAGGCCGACGTCCTCGGGCTGCAGCGCCTCGCGTCGCACCCGCAGGAAGGAGGCCAGTCCGGCCCGGTCGATCGCCATGCCCCCATCGTCGCGTGCCTCGCACCGCGCAACCACGGATCGTCAGGCCGTGGTTGAGCCCGGCCGGGTCCGGCAGCCTCGTGGACGACGTCCCGCCCATCTCTCGAACCGGAGCACCCCATGCCACGCACGTACGACCTCCCCCTCCCCGACCTCACCGGACGACGTGCGCTCGTCACCGGCGCCAGCGACGGCATGGGCCTCGGCATCGCCGAGCGCCTGGCCGGCGCGGGGGCCGAGGTGCTGCTGCCGGTGCGCAACCGGGCGAAGGGCGAGGCGGCGGTGGCGCGGATCCGCGAGACCCGTCCCCGAGCGCGGCTGGTGCTGCACGACCTCGACCTCGCCTCGCTCGAGTCGGTCGGCGCCCTCACTGCCCGGCTGCGCGAGGACGGCGAGCCGCTGCACGTGCTGGTCAACAACGCCGGGCTGATGAACCCGCCCGAGCGGCAGGTCACCGCCGACGGGTTCGAGCTGCAGCTGGGCACCAACCACCTCGGCCACTGGGCGCTGACGGCCGGCCTGCTGCCGCTGCTGCGGGCCGGCCGGGCGCGCGTGGTGAGCCAGGGGAGCGTGGCCGCCCGCGGCGCCGAGATGCACTGGGACGACCTGGGCTGGGAGCGCGACTACGACAGCATGGCCGCCTACCGGCAGTCCAAGCTGGCCTGCGCGCTGTTCGGGCTCGAGCTGAGCCGGCGCAGCGCCGCGGCCGGCTGGGGGATCACCAGCGCGGTCTCGCACCCCGGCGTCGCGCCCACCAGCCTGCTCGCCGCCCGCCCCGAGCTGGGCCGCACCGGTGACACCCGCGAGGTGCGCCTGATCCGTTGGATGTCGCGGCGCGGCATCGTCGTCGGCACCGTCGAGTCGGCGGGCCTGCCGGCGCTGATGGCGGCCACCGCGCCCGACGGCGACGGCCGGTTCTACGGCCCCCAGGGTCTCGGCGGCATCGGCGGCCGCCCCGGCGAGACCGCCCTGTGGAAGCCCCTGCGCGACGAGGCCGACGCCGCCCGCCTCTGGACGGCGTCCGCCGACCTCACCGGCGTCGCGTTCGGGTGACGCCGCGGCGGACGACCACCGGTGGTCGAGCAGGCCGAGCGTCTGCGCGAGGCCGTCGTCGAGACCCCGCAACGATCACGCGAACCGCACCACACGGACCCCGAGCCTGTCGAAGGGCACCCCTGAGCGGACGGACACGTGCCGGGCGAGTGGTCTCGAGGCTCGTCGCCAGGGCTCCTCGCACCTCGACCACCGTCACCCCGCATCTCGATGGTCGAGGTGCGAGGCCGGCCACGGCCGAGCCTCGAGACCAGGTGGCCTCCGTCAGAGGCCGAGGGCGGTGAGGCGCTCGTCGTACTCGTCGACGATCTCCTCCTCGTCGCGGCCGCTGGCCCAGATGCCCTCGAGGGAGGCGCGGGTGGCGTCGTCGAGGGCGGCGTAGCGCTCGCGCCAGCGCTCGGCGTCCTCGATCCAGTAGCCGACCGACTTGTAGGCGGTGGCGGGGAGGCCGAGCTCGCGGCGCAGGTGCTTGCGCACCCCGCGCAGGGTCTTGGACTCGCCGGCCACCCAGACGTAACCCTCGCCGTCGGGGCGCCCGGCGGCGCGGACGACGTCGTCCAGGCAGCTGGGCGAGGCGCCGTTGCCGCCGGTGAGCCAGGTGACCTCGAGGTCGGGGTGCACCGGCAGCGGCAGGCGGTGGGTCTCGTCGGCGACCTCGGCGACGAGCCGGGTGCGCAGGTAGGGGGTGGCCTCGACGATGCGCAGCGCCGCGGGGAGCGCGGCGTAGTCGGCCACGAGCAGCTGCCACGTGGCGGTGGCCGGCGGGTCGTACATGCCGGTGGGGCTGTTGATGCCGACGACCTGGCCCGGTCGCGCCTGCCGCGCCCAGCCGGCGGCGACGCCGCCCTCGTGGACGACGACGTCGATGGTCACGGTGCCGGCGTCGGGGTCGTGGTCGCGCACGGTGTAGGTGCGCAGCCGGTCGAGGTCGATGGAGCCGTAGTCGAGGTTGCCGTCGACCACGGCCGGCAGGACGGGCTCGCCGTCCGGGTGCTCGGGGAACAGCAGACGCACGTACTCGTCGCCGATGTCGGTGGTCTCGAAGCCGGCCAGGCCGGGGCCGCCGAGGACGACGCGCCGCATGGCCGGGCTGAGGTCGTGCACCTCGACCACCGTGGCGCGGAAGACCTGCATCGCGACGCTCCTCATGGAACGGCACCCTACCAAGGCAAGCCTTACCTATCCGTGTCGGCGACCGTGGCCCGGGCCACACGTCGGGGTTGGGTGGCCAGGCCCTAGCGTGGACGTCGTGTCGCACGCCCGCGAGCCGGAGACCCCCGGCGGCCTCAGCTCGTGGCTCGGCGACCTCGACCGCGACCTCGGTCCGGACGACGGCCCGGACGACGTCGCGGCCCTCGCCGCCGCCCGCCGCTTCCGCGACGTGCTCGGCCGCTTCGCCTCGGGCGTCACCGTGGTCACCGCGATGGCCGACGGCCGGCCGGTCGGCATGACCTGCCAGGCGTTCGCGAGCGTCTCGCTCGACCCGCCGCTGGTGCTCTTCGTCCCGGCGCGGACCTCGCGCACCTGGCCGCTCATCGAGCGCGCCGGCCGGTTCTGCGTCAACCTGCTCGCCGCCGACCAGCGCGGCCTCTCCGACGTCATGGCCGGCCGCGGCGCCGACAAGTTCGCCGGCCTCGACTGGACGCCGTCCGCGGCCACCGGCTCGCCGACCTTCCCGGGCACGCTGGGTCACGTCGACTGCGCCGTGCACGCCGTGCACGACGCCGGCGACCACCACGTGGTCATCGGCCGTGTGCTCGACCTCGTGGGCACCGAGGCCGACCGGCCGCTGCTGTACTTCCGCGGCGCCTACGGCACCACGCGCTGAGCGCGGCTCAGCCCGGGTCGCCCGCGCAGAGGACGCGGGCGCTGCCCCACGCGCCCCAGAAGTAGCCCTGCCCGGAGCCGGTCGGCCCGGAGACGTACTGGTCGGTCAGGCGCAGGCGCAGACGCCCGGTGGTGTCGAGGGAGACGTGGGTCGGCAGACCGATGGTCTTCGTGCCGAAGTCCGTCTGTGCGCCGTCCAGCGCGGCCACGAAGCCCACCTGGCCATCGCTGACCGAGTCGTCGGTCAGCCCGATCTCGGCCTCGAACCTCACGCAGCGGTAGCTGAGGTTCCACTCGGCCCACGGCTCGCTCTCCCACCAGAAGTCGTAGCTGTTGCGCACCGACTTCGGGTGCGACTTGCCGCCGATGCGAACGCTGTCCTCGGTGAAGCGGACGCTCTGGACCGGGTCGCGGTCGGCGAGGAAGAACCACCCGTAGACACGGTGGGTGACCACCGGCGAGACGAGGGTCGTCCGGCCGGTCTTGAGCGTGAGCCGCCAGCTGTTGGTGCCCACGCCGGTCGACCCGGCCTTCGTCGCGATCGTGCCGTTGCTCGCGACCTTCGGCCGCGCGACGACGACCCAGGCGCCGCGCTTGCCGACCCGGCGCTGCAGGACGGCGTGCCGGCCGGCGCTGGCCTTCGGTGCGGTGCCGAGGAAGCCGACCCTCTGCCCGGTGACGACCAGGCCGGGCTTGGCGCGCTTGATGGTCAGACCGGCGGGGCGGGCGGTGTCGGCCACGGCGTCGACGGCCCCGATGGGGCGCGGGGACGTCGCGGCGCCGGCGACGACCGTGCCGGTGGAGACGACGAGGAGGGAGACGAGCAGGAGCAGCAGGGAGCGGGCAACGCGCACGAGGGAGCCTCTCGGTGGTGGCCGACCCCACGTCGGCGTCGGCGCGAGAGTAGGGCCCGCCCCACGCGGCTGTCCGCGTTTTGCGCGAACGTTGCGCGGTGCGTCAGACCAGCCCGCGCAGCAGCGCGAGAACGCGGTCGGGGCCGTCGTGCATGACGTTGTGGCGGGTGTCCCAGGCGTGGCAGACGAACTGCGGATCGGCGGCGGCCCGGTCGATGCTCTGCCGGTGCGGGCTCTCCCCGGGCCAGTCGAGCGCCTCGACGTAGACCTTGGTCGGCACCGACCGCCAGGCACCGGTCAGCCGCAGCGCCTGGTGCAGCGTGGCGACCGGGTGCGGGCGGGCGCGCTCGTCGAAGAACGGCAGCGGGTCGACGGCGTGGCCGAGGCGACGCGAGTCGGCGACGTACCAGGCGCGCTCGTCGTCGTTCGTCAGGGCCCATCCGGAGTCGCCGTCCTCGGGCAGGAACGCGTCGAGGTAGACCAGCGCCGAGACGACGTCGGCCCGCGCGTCGGCCGCGCCGGTGATCGGCAGCCCGCCGTAGCTGTGTCCGACGAGGACGACGTCACGCACGCCGGGCTCGGCGGTCTCGTCGACCGCGCGGACGACGTCCGCGACGTGGGTGTCGAGGGTGATCGTGCGGGCGTGGTCGGGGGTCGGCTCGAGGCCGGTGAGCGTCAGCGGCACCGCGGTGTGGCCGTGCGCCTCGAGCCGCTCGGCGAGCGGCTCGTACCACCAGCCGCCGTGGTTCATCCCGCAGACCAGCACGAAGCGACTCATGGGCCCGACGCTGCCCGAACGGTGCGACGGCGTCGAGCCCCGGTGCGGCATGCTCGGCCCCGTGGAGACGGT
Source organism: Nocardioides marinquilinus (assembly GCF_039543705.1). Lineage (NCBI taxonomy): Bacteria > Bacillati > Actinomycetota > Actinomycetes > Propionibacteriales > Nocardioidaceae > Nocardioides > Nocardioides marinquilinus. Next base: position 460,048 of record NZ_BAABKG010000003.1, on the reverse strand, counting down.
GAGCTTCGACAGCCACGGCATGCGCTGCGAGGCGTGGTGGCTGCCGGCGCGGGACGACGGGCTGGCCGGGCCGGCCGGCACACCGGCGGTCGTGATGGCGCACGGGTTCGGCTGCACCCGCGACTCGGGGCTGCTCCCGTTCGCGCGACGGTTCGCGGCGGCCGGGCTGCACGTGCTGGTCTTCGACTACCGCGGCTTCGGTGGGTCGGGCTCGGCACCGGGCGGCCTGCGGCAGGACGTCGACCACCGCCGCCACCGGGAGGACTACCACGCGGCGCTGGCCGCGGTCCGGGCGCGCGAGGACGTCGACGCCGACCGCGTCGCCTTGTGGGGCACCTCGTACTCGGGCGGGCACGTGGTCGCGGTCGCGGCCGAGGACCCCCGGGTGGCCGCGCTCGTGAGCCAGGGCGCGGCGATGGACGGCCTGGCCGCGCTCACCGGCCGGGGCGTCGCGCCCGGGCCGGGCAGCGCGCGCACCCGGGCGGCGCACCACGCGAAGGTGGCCGGGGCGGTCGCGGGCGACCTCGCGCGGGCCGCGCTGCGCCGTCCGCCGCGCACGCTCGCGCTGTTCGGAGCCACGGGCTCGACCGCGCTGATGACCGGCGCCGGGGCGACGGCGTTCGAGCGGCTCACCGGGCCGACGTTCCGCAACGAGATGGCGGCACGCGGGGTGCCGCGGGTCGCGCGCAACCGCCCGGTGCGGGTGGCCGACCGCGTGCGGTGCCCGGCGCTGCTGGTGGTGGCCGAGCGCGACGAGATCGCCCCCGCCGCGGCCGTGCGCGAGGTGGCCCGGCGCATCGGCGGCCGGGCCGAGGTGGCGTCGTACGACTGCGGGCACTTCGACCTCTACGAGGGTGCCGTCTTCGAGGAGTCGGTGGCGGTGCAGGCCGCGTTCCTGCGGCGGGTGCTGGCGCCCCGCTAGGCCCCGCTGGGCCCCCCGAGGCACCGCGGGCCGGGGCCGCACCTTGGCGGCGTCCGCGATGATCGCGACGTGCCCGAGCCCTCCCAGCCTGCTGCGTCAGACGCCGCGGGAGCTGCCGGCGGGCTGCGTCCGGTCGTCGCCTCCGCGCTGGTCTTCGGCTCCTCGGCCGCGGTGCTCGTGGTCGAGCTGGTCTCGCTGCGGCTGCTCGCGCCCTACCTCGGCCTGACCCTCGAGACCACGACCCTGGTGATCGGGACGGCGCTCGCCGCGATCGCGCTCGGCTCGATGTGGGGCGGTCGCGCCGCCGACCGCACCGACCCGCGCCGCGCGCTCGGACCGCTGCTCGGCGTCTCGGGCGCGGTGGTGGCGGCGATGCCGTTCCTGGTGCGCACGGTGGGCTCGGCGGGCGACCCGAGCATCACGCTGCTGCTCGCCGCGGTCGTGATCATCGTGCCGGGCGCGCTGCTGTCGGCCGTGACGCCGATGGTGACCAAGCTGGTGCTGTCGTCGCTGGAGGAGACCGGCACGGTCGTCGGGCGCCTGTCGGGAATCGGCACGGTCGGCGCGATCGCCGGCACCGTGCTCACCGGCTACGTGCTGGTCTCGCTGGTGCCGGTGAGCGTCATCCTGCTCGGGCTCGGGGCGCTGCTGGTGCTGGCCGGGCTGCTCGTCGAGGTCGACCGGCGGCGCTGGCGCCGCGCGGCCGCCGGGTTCGGCGTGGTGGTGGCGGCCGGCCTCGCCTCGGCGGTGGGACCGGGCTCGTGCGACGCCGAGACGACGTACCACTGCGCCCAGGTGGAGGCCGACCCCGACCGCCCGGGCGGCCGCACGCTGGTGCTCGACAACCTGCGCCACAGCTACGTCGACCTCGCCGACCCGACGCACCTCGAGTTCGAGTACGTGCGGGCGGTCGCCTCGGTCACCGACGTCGCCCACCCCGGCAGCGAGCCGCTGGTGGCCTACCACCTCGGCGGCGGCGGGCTGACGTTCCCGCGCTACCTCGACGTCACCCGTCCGGGCTCCTCGAGCGTGGTCTCCGAGATCGACGGCGGGGTCGTGGAGGTCGACCGCGAGCGGCTCGGGCTGCGCACCGGCGAGGGCATCGAGGTCCGGGTGGAGGACGCGCGGCTCGGGCTGGGCCGCCTGGACGACGCCAGCCGCGACCTCGTGGTGGGCGACGCGTTCGGCGGCGTCAGCGTCCCGTGGCACCTGACGACCCTCGAGGCGGTCGACGAGATCGCCCGGGTGCTGACCGACGACGGCGTGTACGTCGCCAACCTGATCGACCACACGCCGCTCGGCTTCGCGCGCGCCGAGGTCGCCACCCTGCGCGAGGCCTTCGACCACGTCGTGGTCACCGCGCCGCTCGTCGATCTGCCCGTCGCGGCCGGCGGCGAGGGCACCGGTGACGGCGGCAACCTGGTCGTCGCGGCGTCCGACCGCCCCCTCGACACCGCCACGCTCGCCGCCGGCCTCACCGACCGCGACCTCGACTGGGGCGTGCTCGCCGGCGACGACGCCCTCGACGCCTGGCTCGACGGCGCCGACGTCCTCACCGACGACCACGCCCCCGTCGACCAGCTGCTCACCCCCTACGCACGCTGACCCGTCAGACATGTCTGACGGGTCGCCGTGGGATTCGCGCTGACCCGTCGGACATGTCTGACGGGTCGACGAACCTGACGCTGACCCGTCACTCATGAGCGACGGGTCGGCGTGGTGGGGTGGGGGGCGTGGTGACGCATCCGTGGTGGCGGCCGTTCGAGGTGCCGGACGAGGCGGAGATCGCGGCGGCGCGGACGGGGGAGCACCGGCCCGAGCCGGTGACGGTGGTGGCGCCCGACCCGGAGTGGCCGCGGTGGTTCGAGCGGGTGCGTGAGCAGCTGACCGCGGCGCTGGGACGCCGCGCGCTGAGCGTCGAGCACGTCGGGTCGACCTCGGTGCCGGGGCTCGCGGCCAAGCCGGTGATCGACGTCGACCTCGTCGTGGCCGACTCCGGTGACGAGCCGGCCTGGCTGCCCGACCTCGAGGCGGCCGGGTTCGACCTGCGCGTGCGCGAGCCCGAGTGGGAGCAGCACCGCTGCCTGCGCGGCCACGACCCCCGCGCCAACGTGCACGTCTTCTCCCCGGACGCCGTCGAGCCGCGCCGGCACGTCGCCTTCCGCGACTGGCTGCGCACCCACGACGACGACCGCGACCTCTACGCCGAGGTCAAGCGGGGCGTCGCCGCCCGCGGGTTCACCGACGGGATGCTCTACAACAACGCCAAGGCATGGGTCGTCTACGACATCTACGAGCGGGCCTTCGCCGCCGACCCCGCGCACCCGCACGACCCGCAGCCGCGCGCCGGCGGCTGACTCAGCGCAGGCCCAGGTCGGCGGCCAGCTGGTCGACGAGCGTCGCGAAGTGCTCGTCGTAGTCGAGGACGCCGTTGTGCAGGTGACCGAACAGCTCGAGCGAGACGTGGCCCAGCAGGGCCGACCACGCCATCAGGCCGCGGACGGCGTACGCCGGGCTCAGCGGCGGGTCGACCAGTGAGGCCACCGGCTCGAGGGCGGCCTTCTCGCCGCGGGCGACGCGCGAGGGGCCGGCGGCGGGGGAGCGGCCGGCGGCCTGCGCGTCGGCGACGACGCCGAGCACCACCCGGGCCGCGCGCATCGCCGGCTCGACGGTGTCGGTGGGCGCGGCGTAGCCCGGCACCGGGCTGCCGTAGGCCAGCGCGTACTCGTGCGGGTGCTCGCGCGCCCAGTCGCGCACCGCGTGCGCGGCGGCCCGCCACCGACGCCGCAGGTCTCCGCGGCGCACCCGGGCCTCCGCGTCCTCGACGGCCGCCCCGAGGTCGTCGAAGGCGTCGACGAGCAGCGCCGTCAGCAGGGCGTCGCGGCTGGGGAAGTAGCGGTAGACGGCGGACGACGCCATGCCGAGGTCGCGGGCGACGGCCCGCACCGACAGGGCGGCCGGGCCGGTCTCGGCCAGCTGGGCCGCCGCGCTGGCGAGGATGTCGCGGGTCAGCTCGGCGCGGGCGGTGGCGCGGGCGGTCTGTGCGGTCATGCCTCCATCATGCCGCATGCGAGAGCACCAGTCGCGAAAGAGAGCACTGCTCTTGCTTTTCGTACTGCGCCGGCGCATGCTGGGAAACGAGAGCAGTGCTCTCGCTACCTATGAGACGAAGGAGCAGTCGGATGAGCAGGCACGTGGTGGTGGGGTCCGGACCGGTCGGCACGGCGACGGCGCGCGAGCTGGTGGCGCGGCAGTCGGGGGCGGACGTCGTCCTGGTGAGCCGGTCGGGGCGCGGGCCCGGGATCGACGGCGTCCGGCGGGTGGCGCTCGACGTCAGTGACGCCGAGGCGCTGACCGCGCTGGTCGCGGCCGACGGGGGAGCGGAGGCCCTCTACAACTGCGTGAACCCGCCGTCGTACGGCGTATGGCCGACCTGGTGGCCGCCGGTGGCGGCGGCGTTCCTGGCCGCGGCCGAGCGCACCGACACGGTGCTGGTCACCGCCTCGTGCCTCTACCCCTACGGCGAGGTCGACCGCCCGATGGTCGAGGGCATGCCCGACGCCGCCGAGGGCCGCAAGGGCCGGCTGCGGGCGCAGATGTGGGACGACGCCCGCTCGGCCCACGAGGCCGGCCGGCTGCGGGCCGTCGAGGTGCGCGGGTCGGACTACCTCGGCCCCGGCGTCACCAACGCGCACGTGCCCGTGGTCGCCGGGCGCGCCCTGAAGGGCAAGGCGGTCAGGGTCTTCGGCCGGCCCGACGTGCCGCACACCTTCACCGACGTGCGCGACATGGCCCGCGCCCTCGTGACGGTCGCCGGTCGCCCCGAGACCCACGGCCGGGTGTGGCACGCGCCGTCCAACCCCGCCGTCACCCAGGCCCAGGCGGTGGCCGACGTGTGCCGGGCCTCCGGCCGCGAGCCCGTGACCGTGCGGGCGTGGCCGCGAGCGATGCTCTCGCTCGGTGGCGTCGTGGTGCCGTTCCTGCGCGAGATGCGCGAGACCGAGCACCAGTTCGCCCGGCCCTACGTCATGGACTCGAGCCTGGCGCAGCGCGAGCTCGGTCTCGCGCCGACGCCCTGGGCCGAGGTCTGCGCGGCCACCGCGCGCACCGTGCTCGACGAGCCGCAGCCGGCCGGCGCGGCGGACGAGGGTGTTGACATCACACCCTGAGGGAGTAGAGGTTTGGGCTAGCCCATTGGTCTATCTCGGAGACGACCCCATGCGCCTGCCCCGCCCCGCCCGATCCCGCTCGTGGCCCGCCGCCTGTGCGGCCGGCCTCGCCGCCGCCGTCACCGCGGCGCTCCTCTCGCCCGCCGCGGCCTCCGGCCCCGGCGGGAGCGACGGTGACGACGTCCCCGGGGGCGTCGAGCAGGAGGTCGAGCAGGACGTCGAGCAGGAGAGGGCCGCGCCGGCCGGCTGCGCCACCGACGCCGACCACCCCAAGCGCCAGCTGCGCGCCGACTGGATCGCGTCGGTCTCGAACATCGACTGGCCCTCGGCGCCCGGGCTGCCGGCGGCCGAGCAGCGCGCCGAGCTGGTGCGCTACCTCGACGAGGCGGTGGGCCGCGGGCTCAACGCCGTCGTCCTGCAGGTGCGGCCCACGGCCGACACGTTCTGGCCCTCCGACCTCGAGCCGTGGTCGGCCTGGCTGACCGGCGAGGCTGGCACCGGCCCGGGCTACGACCCGTTGAGGTTCGCCGTGCGCGAGGCCCACGCCCGCGGCCTCAAGCTGCACGCGTGGTTCAACCCCTACCGCGTCTCGCAGACCACCGACCGCTCGGCGCTCGACCCTGAGAGCCCGGCGGCGCAGCACCCCGAATGGGTCGTCGAGTACGGCGGCAAGCTCTACTACGACCCGGGCCTGCCGCAGGTGCGTCAGCTGACCACCGACGTGATCATGGAGGCGGTGCGCCGCTACGACATCGACGGCGTCCACTTCGACGACTACTTCTACCCCTACCCGGTCGGCACGACGCCGTTCCCCGACGACGCCACCTTCGCCACCTACGGCGGCGGCTTCCCCGACACGCCGGAGGGCCGGGCCGACTGGCGCCGCGACAACGTGAACCGGCTGGTCGAGGGGCTGAACCAGCGCATCCACCGTGCCAAGCCCTGGGTGCTGTTCGGCGTGAGCCCGTTCGCCGTCTGGCGCAACCAGGCCACCGACCCGCAGGGCTCGGCCACCACCGCGGGCGCCGAGACCTACGACGACCTCTACGCCGACACCCGTCGCTGGGTGCGCGAGGAGTGGATCGACTACGTCGCGCCGCAGGTCTACTGGAACATCGGCTTCGCGGCGGCCGACTACGGCGTCCTCGTGCCGTGGTGGTCCGAGCAGGTGACGGGCACCGACGTGCAGCTCTACGTCGGGCAGGCCACCTACAAGGTCGGCGTCGAGCCGGTGCAGGACCCCGCCTGGCGCGACCCCGAGGAGATGACCGACCACCTCTTCTTCAACCGCGACCACCCGCAGGTCGACGGCGACATCTACTTCTCGGCCAAGCAGGTGCGCGCCAACCGCCTCGGCCACATGGACCTCGTCCAGTTCGACCACTACCAGCGCCCGGCCCTCCTGCCGGTGACCGCCGGCGTGCCCGGCACGGCCCCGAAGGCCGTCAAGCGCCTGGACGCCGAGCGCCGCGGCCAGCAGGTGCGCCTGACCTGGCGCGGCTCGGGCAAGGCGGGCGAGCGGTACGCCGTCTACCGGCTGCCGGGCCGCGGGGTCGGCGCGTGCGACCTCGCCGACGCCACCCACCTGCTCGGCACCACCGAGGGCCCGTCGTGGCGCGGCCCGGCCGGCGGCACCGGCCCGGCCACCTACGTCGTCACCGCCCTCGACCGCGCGCACCGCGAGAGCAAGGCCGTCAGCACCCTCGTGCGGGGCCGGTGAGGCTGCGATGACCGCCGTCGACGGGCTCGCCCGTCCCTCCGGGTCGAAGCAGCAGCAGCTGCGCGTCGACCTCGAGCGGCTGCTCGACGACCTCGGCCCCGGCGACCTGCTGCCGGCCGAGCGGGTGCTCGCCCAGTCGATGGGCGTCGCGCGGATGACGCTGCGCCGCGCCCTCGACGGTCTCGTCGACGACGGTCGGCTGGTGCGCCGCTCGGGTGCCGGCACCTTCAAGGCCGGCCGGGACGACGGCGGCCAGGTCGTCTCGCAGCGGCTCGCGGCGACGTCGTTCAGCGCCGACATGCGGGCGCGCGGGCTGCGCCCCGACAGCCGCACCGTCTCGACCCGCACCGCACCGGCCGGGGTCATGCTGGCCGCGGTGCTCGGCGTCCCGACGCAGACGGCGGTGCTGCACGTGCGCCGGCTGCGGCTCGCGGACGACGTCCCCATGGCGCTGGAGGACCTGCACGTGCCGACCACGCTCGTGCCGGGCCTGACCGGCGCCGACCTCGACGGGGCGTCGTACTACGACCTGCTCGCGACCCGGTTCGAGAACCCCGTGGTCGCCGGCACCCAGACCGTCGAGCCGGCGCTGGCCGCCCCCGGCGACGCCGAGCTGCTCGGCGTCACGCCGGGCGACCCGGTCTTCTGCTTCGAGCGCACCTCGCGGGTGGCCGACGGCCGCGTCGCCGAGTTCGTGCGCTCCTACTACCGCGGCGACCGCTACCGGATCGTCGTCGACATCTTCCCGCCGGCCTAGGGCCGCCCGGGACCGCTCCACACCCGTCAACACCCCCTCACCGCAGTGACGCTGTGCCGCTGTGACCCAGGAAACCCAGGAAAGAAGGAACCCAGGATGAGGCAGAGAAGAGTGCTGGTCGCCGTGGCGGCGCTGGGCCTGCTCGCGTCGGGCTGCGCCGGCGGCACCGGCGGCGGGGACGACGACGCCGAGATCGACAACGCCACCGCCGACAGCAGCGCGCTCGACGGCGAGGGCAAGGAGCTCAGCGTCTGGATCATGGAGGGCACCAACCCCGACGCGAAGCCCTACTTCGACGAGCTCGGCGCCGCCTTCGAGGAGGAGACGGGCGCGACGCTCGACGTGCAGTACGTGCCGTGGGCCGACGCCCACGACAAGTTCGTCAAGGCCATCGCCGCCGGCTCCACCCCCGACGTCGCCGAGGTCGGCACCACCTGGACGCCGGAGTTCGCCGACGCCGGCGGCCTCGTCGACCTGAGCAGCGCCGTCAGCGAGGCCGGGCTCGACAGCGACCTGGTCGAGGGCCTGAAGGAGGCCGGCACGGTGGACGGCGAGCTCTACGGCATGCCCTGGTACGCCGGCGTCCGCTCGGTCGTCTACCGCACCGACGTGTTCGAGAAGGCCGGCGTCGAGCCCCCCACCACGTGGGACGAGCTGGTGGAGGTCGGCGAGAAGATCGAGGCCTCCGACCCCGACCTCGTCACCTTCCCGGTGCCCGGCGACAGCGAGTACGGCCTCGACCCCTTCATCTGGGGCAACGGCGGCGACCTCGCGGTCCAGGAGGGCGACTCGTGGACGAGCACCATCGACTCGCCCGAGGCCCAGGAGGGCATCGAGTTCTACACCGGCCTGGCCACCGAGCACGGCTTCTCGACGCCGGCCGCCACCACCTGGGACGAGGCCGACCTGTCCGACGCCTTCTCGCGCGGCGACGTCGCCATGATGATCTCGGGCAGCTGGACGCCGGCCGCGCTCGTCGAGGCCAACCCCGACCTCGAGGGCAAGATCGGCGCCTTCCCGATCCCCGGCCCCGACGGCGGGCTCTCGCCGTCCTTCCTCGGCGGCTCGCACCTCGGCGTCTTCAACAGCACCGAGAACCCCGACCTCGCCTTCGCGCTGGTGCGCCTGATGAGCACCGGTGAGTTCGCGCAGAAGTGGGGCGACCAGACCGGCTACTTCCCGGGCACCAACGAGCTGCTCGAGAAGACCCAGGAGGAGGGCGACCCGCTGGTCGCGCCGTTCGCCCAGCAGGCCTCCGAGGCCGGCAAGAGCGTGCCGGTGACGCCGCTGTACGGCCAGGTGCAGGGCAAGAAGACGATCTCGGCGATGCTCCAGTCCATCCTCTCCGGCGACGCGACGGTGGCCGAGGCCTCCGAGGCCGCCGCCGACGAGATGGACCAGATCTTCAGCCGCGGCGACTGAGGGTCGGCAGTTTCACCACGTAAGTGGTGAAACTGCCGGTTCTCCTACGAAGGTTCAGCCCACAACCCGCAGTTTCGTCGCGCCGTCACGTCACCGACGACGCCGGCGGGTGGACGCAGAGAGGCGCAGCCAGGTCATGACGACCCAGCAGGTGGCCCCGCAGCCGCGGGGACCGGAGCCCCAGGACGAGCCGACCGTCCCCGCCCCGTCTCGGGGGGCCGGGGGCGGGCGGCTGACCCCGCGGTGGCTGCCGTGGGCGCTGCTGGCGCCCGCGCTTGCCGTCCTCGCGGCGCTGCTGATCTACCCGCTGGTCTGGGTGGTCACCCTGGCGTTCCAGGACTTCGGGCTGCGCGAGCTGCGCGAGGGCGGGTTCTACTGGACCGGCCTCGACAACGTCCGCGAGATCCTCGGCGACCCGCTGCTGTGGAAGACGGCGCTGCCGAACACGGTGGTCTTCGCGGTCGTGTGCGTCGTGCTCACCGTGGTGGTCGGCACCCTGGTGGCGCTGCTGCTGCTGCGCCTGGGCCCGTGGGGCCGCGGGGTGCTGACCACCGCGATCATGGTGGCGTGGGCGATGCCCGCGGTCAGCGGCACCTACATCTGGGTCTACATCTTCGACACCAGCGACGGCATGGTCATGAACGTCCTGTCGTCGATCGGCCTGGCCGACCCCGACACCACCAACTGGTTCACCGACCGGCTGTTCTTCTACGGCATCGCCACGCTGAACGTCGTCCACCACGGCTTCCCGTTCGTGGCCGTCACCGTGCTCGCGGGCCTGCTCACCGTGCCGCGCGAGGTGCTGGAGTCGGCCGAGATGGACGGCGCCAACGCCTGGCGGCGGTTCTGGAACGTCACCTACCCGCTGATGAAGCCGATCTTCGCGGTGGTCGTGGTGCTCTCGACCATCTGGGACTTCAAGGTCTTCACCCAGATCTACCTGATGCCGGGCGGGTCGGGCACCAACCGCGACGTGCTCAACCTCGGCACGTGGTCCTACCTCGAGGGCATCTCACAGAACCGCTACGGCTACGGCGCCGCCGTCGCGGTGGTGCTGACGCTGCTGCTGCTCGCCATCACCGCCGTCTACCTCCGCACCCTCTTCAAGCAGGACGAGCTCACATGAACACCCCACGACGTTCTTCGCTTCCCCCGCTTCGCTCCTCCGGTGAGCAACGCCGCGGGGGCCCCGTTCCGAGTGCTTGCGTCCCCGTGTCCCTGCGGGTGGCGTCGGAGAGGTCGTCATGACGCAGACCCCGACCCTGACCGGCACCGCCGACGTCCCGGCGGTCTCGCTGGACGGCGCCGGCCCCACCGAGCGCGGCTGGGGCAAGGCCCCCAAGCCCTACCGCCGGCGGCGCACGAGGGTGCTCAACGCCGTCGGGTTCGTGGTGGTGCTGGTCTTCAGCATCTTCCCGGCGCTGGTGATGCTCTCGACCGCCTTCGACGCCCGCGCCAACGACGGCTCGCGCGCGTTGTTGCCGAGCGATCCCTCGTTCGACAACTTCTCCTTCGTGCTCGGCGAGGCCGGCTTCGGCCGCTTCCTGCTCAACTCCCTGCTCGTCGGCCTCGGCACTGTCGTGGCGAGCGGCCTGCTGGCGCTGCTGGCCGCGGTGGCGGTGGCGCGGTTCCGGTTCCGGCTGCGCACCACCGTGCTCGTGCTCGTGCTGGTCGTGCAGATGGTGCCGCTCGAGGCGCTCGTCATCCCGCTGTTCATCCAGGCCAGCTCGCTGCAGGTGATCAACAGCCTCATCGCGCTCACCGTGGTCTACGTGGCCTTCTCGCTGCCGTTCGCGATCTGGATGCTGCGCGGCTTCGTGGCCGCGGTGCCGAAAGAGCTCGAGGAGGCCGCCTACCTCGACGGCGCCTCGTGGCCGCGGATGTTCTGGTCGGTGCTCTTCCCGCTCGTCGCGCCCGGCCTGGTCGCCACCAGCGTGTTCTCCTTCATCACCGCCTGGAACGAGTTCGTCTTCGCGATCACCTTCCTCGACGACGAGTCGAAGTTCACCGTGGCGGCGGGTCTGCGCCAGTTCTTCACCCAGTACGGCACCGACTGGGGCTCGGTCATGGCCGGCTCCACGCTGATCACGGTGCCGGTGATGATCTTCTTCGTCCTCGTGCAGCGCCGGCTGAGCGAGGGCCTGGTCGCGGGAGCGGTGAAGGGATGACCGACCCCGCCCTGCGCCGCCTCGCCGCCTCGGTGGTGCTGCCCGGCTTCGTCGGCACGACGGTGCCCGAGTGGCTGCGCCGCGAGCTGGACGCCGGCCTGGCCGGCGTGTGCCTGTTCGGCCAGAACGTCGTGGACGACGTCCAGGTGCGCGCCCTGACCGGCGCGCTGCACGACGTCCGCGACGGCGTGCTCGTCACCGCCGACGAGGAGGGCGGCTCGGTGACGCGGCTGGAGTCCGACGCCGGCTCGCGGTGGCCGGGCGCCGCCGCGCTCGGCGCCCTGGACGACGTCGTCGCCACCGAGCAGGTGGCCCGCGGGCTCGGCGCGCAGGCGCGTGCCGCCGGGATCGACGTCGTCCTCGGTCCGGTGGCCGACGTGAACAGCGAGCCCGACAACCCGGTCATCGGCGAGCGGTCGTTCGGCGCCGACCCCGCGCTCGTCGGCCGGCACGTCGCGTCGTCCGTGCGCGGCCTGCAGTCCGCCGGCGTCGCCGCCTGCGCCAAGCACTTCCCGGGCCACGGCGCCACCCGCGTCGACTCCCACCTCTCCCTGCCGCGCGTCGACGCCGACGAGGCCACCTACCGCGCCCGCGACCTCGCCCCGTTCGCCGACGCCGTGGCCGCCGGCACGCGCTGCGTGATGACCGCCCACGTGGTGGTGAGCGCCCTCGACGACCGGCCCGCCACCACCAGCCCGCGGGTGCTCGGGCTGCTGCGCGACGATCTCGGCTTCGACGGGGTGATCGTCAGCGACGCGCTCGACATGGGCGCCATGCCGCGCCGCGAGGACGCCGCCGTCGCGGCCCTCGCCGCCGGCGTCGACCTGCTCTGCATCGGCAACCCGGTCTTCCCCGACGGCTACGACGACGAGGCGGCGGCCCGGTCGGTGGTCGACGCGCTCGTCGCCGCGGTGCGGTCGGGCGACGTCGCGGGGGAGCGGCTCGAGCAGGCCGCCGCCCGGGTCGCCTCTCTCGCCGTCCCCGGCGCCGCGCTCGGGGCCGACGTCGCCCACCGCGCCCTCACCGTCACCGGCGACGTCGCCCTCGCGCCCGGCGCGGTGGCCCTGCTGGCGCCCACCGAGGTCGGCATCGCCGCCGGCCGCCGGCCGTCACGGCTCGCCCCGCTGCTCGGTGCCGTCGAGGTGCCGGACGCCAACGCCGTCCCCGCGCTGCTCGACCGCGCCGCCGGTCGCGACGTCGCCGTGGTGGTCGAGGGCCGCAGCGGCCCCGCCACCCGCAAGGTCGTCGAGGCGGTGCTCGCCGCGCGGTCCGACGCGGTCGTCGTCCACGTCGGCCCGGCCGACCACGACGGACCCACCGCCGCCCGCTCGGTCGTCACGCACGCCGGCGGTCTGGCCGCGGCGTGGGCCGCGGCCGACGCGCTGGGGGTGGCCCGGTGAGCGGGCTCACCGTCGGCGTCGACCTCGGCAAGACCGGCTGCCGCGCGCTCGCCGACGACGGCCGGCACGCCGAGGGCGCCGGCTCGGCCGGGCTCGCCGACGCCGGGGGAGTGGACGCCGCCGTCGCCGCGGTGGGCGTCGTCCTCGCGCAGCTCGACGGTCCCGTCGAGACGCTCTGCGTCGCCGCCGCCGGTTCGGAGGCCTCGCCCGACGGCGCCCGCCGGCTCGGTGAGGCGCTCGGACGCCGCGGCGCCGCCGTCCATGTGGCCGTCACCTCCGACTCGATCGCCGCCCACGCCGGGGCGCTGGCCGGCGAGCCCGGCAGCGTGGTCGCCGTCGGCACCGGCGTCGCCGCGCTCGTGGTCACGCCCGACGGCGCCATCCGCCGGCTCGACGGCTGGGGCCCGTGGCTCGGCGACGACGGCGGCGGCGCGTGGATCGCCCGCGAGGCGCTGCGCGGCGTGCTGCTCGCCCGCGAGGGCCGCGGTCGCGCCACCGCCCTCACCGCGGCGGCCGAGGCCCGCTTCGGCGACCTCGCCCACCTGCCCCACGCGCTGTCGGCCGGCGGCACGACCGCGCGCACGGCGGCCGCCTTCGTGCCCGACGTGCTCGCCGCGGCCGAGGGCGGCGACGACCTCGCCCGCGACGTCGTCACCCGGGCCGGCGCCGTCTGGGCCGGGCTCGCGGTGGCCGGGGGCGACCCGCAGCCGGTGCTCGTCGGCGGGCTGGCCGAGGCCCCCGCCCTGGTGGCGGCCTGCACGGCCGCGCTGCCCGAGGGGTACGCCGTCCGCCCCGGCCGGGGGACGCCGGTCGAGGGCGCGCTGCTGCTCGCCACGCGCACCGACCTGCCGCACGAGGCCGCGGTGCTGCGGCTGGAGCCGGCGGCGTCCGGCCCGCGCGACGACGTCGACCTGCTCGCCACCGAGCAGGTGCGCGCCGACCTCACCGACCTCGACGCCCGCACCCCCGACGAGCTGGTCGGCCTGCTGCTCGAGGCCGAGGCCACGGTGCCCGCCGCGCTCGCCGCCACCCGTCCGGCCCTCGCCCGCGCCGTGGTGCTCGCCGCCGAGGCGCTCGACGCCGGTGGCCGCCTGGTCTACGTCGGCGCCGGCACCCCGGGCCGCCTGGCCGCCCTCGACGCCGCCGAGTGCCCGCCCACCTTCGGCGTCGACCCCTCGCGGGTCGTGGCCGTCACCGCCGGCGGCGAGGGTGCCGCGCGCACCGCCGTGGAGGGCGCCGAGGACGACGCCGACGCCGGCGCGCGTGACCTCGCCGCGCTCGGCGTCACGGCGTCCGACCTCGTGGTGGGCATCGCCGCCTCGGGCCGCACGCCCTACGTGCTCGCCGCCCTCGACCACGCCCGGGCGGCCGGCGCCGCCACCGTCGCGATCGTCAACAACGCCGCCAGCCCGGCCGCCGCCCGCGCCGACGTCGCCGTCGAGGCGCTCACCGGCCCCGAGACGCTCGGCGGCTCGACCCGGCTCAAGGCCGGCACCGCGCAGAAGGTGGCGCTCAACGTGCTCTCCACCGCGGCGATGATCACCGTCGGTCACGTCTACGGCGCGTGGATGGTCGACGTCTCGCCGTCGAACGAGAAGTTGCGCCGCCGCGCCCGCCGCATCCTGCGCGAGGCCACCGGCGCCACCGACGAGGCGGCGCTCGCCGCACTCGAGGCGTCCGGGTGGCGCACCAAGACCGCCCTCGTCACCCTGCTCACCGGCCTCGACGCCGCGGGCGCCGACGCGCTGCTGGCCGCCCACGGCGGTCGCGCCCGGGCCGCCCTGGCCGCGGCGTCCGCCTCGCAACGGCAGGAGGCCGCGTCGTGATCGTGCTCGCGGTCGCCTCCGGCACCTCCGCCGACGGTCTCGACGTCGGCGCCGTCCGCTTCGCGCGCGACGAGCTCGACCCGGCCACGCTGGTCGCCGACGTGCTCGACACCTGGACCGACCCGTGGCCGCCGGGCGTGCGCGACGACGTCCTCGCGCTGCTGCCACCGGCCACCACCACCGCGGCCGCGCTGTGCGCCGCCGACCAGGCCGTCGGGCAGGCCGTGGCCGGCGCCGCCCGTGCCGCGCTCGAGCGGGTGCCCGGCGTCGACCTCGTGGTCTCACCGGGCCAGACCGTCTTCCACGACGTCCGGGACGGCGTGTGCCTCGGCACGATGCAGGTCGGCCAGCCCGCCTGGGCGGCCGAGGCCACCGGGCTGCCGGTCGTCAGCGACCTGCGGGCGCGCGACGTCGCCGCCGGCGGGCACGGCGCGCCGCTCGCCGGCGTCCTCGACCGGCTGTGGCTCGGCGGGGACGACGTCCGGGTCGCGCTCAACCTCGGCGGCATCGCCAACGTCACCGTCGTCGGCCCCGGGGTACAGGCGCCCGCCCATGACACCGGCCCCGCCAACTGCCTGCTCGACGTCGTCGCCACCCGCGCCCTGGGCCGCCCCTACGACGCCGACGGCGCGCTGGCCGCGTCCGGGCGGGTCGACGAGCGGCTGCTGGCGCGGCTGCTCGCCCACCCCTACTTCGCGCTCCCCGCGCCCAAGAGCACCGGCCGCGAGCTGTTCTCCGCCGCGTGGCTCGACGACGTCGTGGACGGCGAGCCCTGGCCCGACGTCGCCGCCACGCTCGTCGAGCTCACCGCCGTCACCGTGGCCGACGCGGTCGCGCCCCACCGGCCCCGCGAGGTCGTCGCCTCCGGCGGCGGCACCGCGAACCCGGTGCTCGTGGCCGCGCTGGCCCGACGGCTCGGCGACGTCCCGCTCGTCACCAGCGACGCGCACGGCCTGCCCGCCGACGGCAAGGAGTCGGTGCTCTGGGCGCTGCTCGGCTGGCTCGCCTGGCACCAGGTGCCGGTCAGCACCGGCCCCCATCCCGCGCGCGTGCTGGGCCGCATCACGCCCGGGCACGCGCCCGTCGTCCTGCCGCCGGCCGGGGAGGCTCCACGCCGCCTCGTCGTCGGCTCCCCCCAGCTCACGGAGGTGGTCGCGCGATGACGCGGCTCGGAGTGTCCAGCGCCCTGGTCGACGGCCGCGTGGTCGACGGCGACGTCGAGGTCGACGACGGCGTCGTCACCCGCATCGGCCTGCCGCCCGCTTCCGGCGGGCTGAGAGCGGTGCCCGGACTGGTCGACGCCCAGGTCAACGGCTTCGACGGCGTCGACCTGATGAGCGCCACGGCCGAGGAGGTCGTGCACGTCTCGCGGGCACTGGCCTCGCGCGGCGTCACGTCGTGGCTGCCCACCCTCATCACCGGGCCCGAGCGCGACGTCAGCCACGCCCTGCGGGTGCTGGACGCCGCCCACGCGTCCGCCGCGGAGGGCGGGGCCCGGCTGCTCGGCGTCCACCTCGAGGGGCCGTTCCTCAGCCCGCGCCGGCTGGGCACGCACCCGCGCGAGCACCGGCGCGATCCCGACCCCGAGCTGCTGGCGCGGCTGCGGGGCCACTCCGACCGGCTGGGGGTCGTCGCGGTCACGCTGGCGCCCGAGCTGCCCGGCGCGCTCGACCTCGTGCGCACCCTCGTGGCCGAGGGCGTCGTCGTCTCGCTCGGCCACTCCGACGCCACCGCCGCCCAGGCGCACGCCGGCTTCGACGCCGGCGCCGTCGCCGTCACCCACTGCTTCAACGCGATGTCGGGGCTGCACCACCGCGAGCCCGGGCTGGCCGGCGCGGCGCTGGCCCGGCCCGGGGTGACGGTGCAGGTCGTGGTCGACGGCCACCACCTCGCCGACGACGCCGTGCGGGTCGTCTTCGCCGCGGCCGCGGGCCGCGTCGTCCTCGTCACCGACGCCACCGCCGCCTCGGCACGCGACGACGGCGCCTACGTGCTGGCCGGCGTCGCGCTCGAGGTGCGCGACGGCGCCGTCCGCAACGACGCCGGCGACCTCGCCGGCAGCGCGCTCACCCTCGACGCCGCGGTGCGCAACGCGGCCTCGCTCGGCCTCGACCCGGTCGCCGTGCTCGACGCCGCCACCGCCGCGCCCGCCCGCATGCTGCGGCGTGACGACGTCGGCTCGCTGCGGCCGGGTTCCCGCGCCGACGTCGCCGTCCTCGACGACGACCTCGTCGTCCGCGAGGTGCTCCTCGGTGGTCGCTCGATCGAGACGGCGGGTGCGCGATGACCGAGAGAACCGCTCTCGAGAGCGAGATCGCCGAGCAGCCCGCCGTCGTCGCGCGGCTCCTCGACCGGTTGCGGCCCGAGCTGGCCGGCTACGCCGACCTGCTGCGCTCGCACGGATCGGAGCGGGCGCTGCTCGTGGCACGCGGCAGCAGCGACAACGCCGCCACCTACGCCCGCTACCTGTGGGAGCCGTGGCTCCCCGCGACCCTCGCCGCCCCCAGCCTCACCACGGTCTACGGCGGCGCGGGCGACTCGCCCGGCCTGCGCCGCGCCGCCGTCGTGGCGGTCTCGCAGTCGGGTCGCTCGCCCGACGTGGTCGGCGTGGTCGAGCAGGCGCGCGCCGCCGGGCGGCCGACCCTCGCCGTCACCAACGACCCCGGCTCGCCCCTGGCCGAGGCGGCGGACGCCGTCCTCGACCTCGGCTGCGGGCCCGAGCGCTCGGTCGCCGCCACCAAGACCTTCACCGCCTCGCTGGTCGCGCTCGCCGCGCTGGCCACCGCCCTGGGCGACCCCCGCGGCGCCGACCTCGACCGGCTGCCTGACGCCCTCGCCGCCGCGGTGCTCGCCACCGGTGTGGACGCCGCCGTCGACGTCGTCGCGCCGCACGACCGCGGCGTCGCCGTCGGCCGCGGCTACAACCTGGCCACGGCGCACGAGACCGCGCTCAAGCTCACCGAGCTCACCGGCTCGCTCGTCGTGCCGTTCTCGCCGGCCGACCTCATGCACGGCCCCGTCGGCGCCGTCGGCCCGAACACCCCGGCCCTGCTGATCGCCCCGCCCGAGCCCGGCACCGCCTCGGTGCTCGAGGTCGCCCCCGACCTGCTCCGCCGCGGCGCCCCCGTCGTCGTCCTCGGCCGGGTGCCCGTCGACGGCGCCGCCGCCCACGTGGTCCCCCCGCCCGAGGCGGACGTCGCCGACTGGCTCACCCCCGTCGTCGCCGTCGTCCCCGGCCAGCTGCTCGCCTGGCGCGTCGCCCAGGCCCGCGGCGTCGAGGTCGACCGCCCCGGTGGGCTGTCGAAGGTGACCCTGACGACCTGACCGCCCGCCGTCCGCCGCGGCAGGATGCGCCCGCACGTGCCGAGAGTCGGGCGGAACTTGGTGAGCCGATCGCGCCGCTCTGCGATGCTTCGGGGTATGGAGACCGTCACCCTGTGGCGGCCCACCGGGCCCGAAGAACTCGCTCTCGTCGAAGCGTCCGGGTGGAGGGGTTGGCCGCCGCGACTGCCCGACCAACCGATCTTCTACCCCGTCCTAAATGAGGACTACGCCACTCGCATCGCACGTGACTGGAACGTAAGGGCGAGCGGCATCGGGTACGTAACGCGCTTCGAGATCAAGAAAGCATTCCTCGATTCCTATGAGGTGCAGCAGGCGGGCGGTCAGACCATCCTGGAGTACTGGATACCCGCCGAGGACCTCGACGACTTCAACGCGCACATCGTCGGACTTATCGAGGTCGTCGCCACCTATCAATGACACCCGACCGATTGGTGGCGTGCGGGGTGCAGTCCGACAATGCCGAACGTCGGCGTTCAACCTAGACCGCGCGAATTGCAGCCGCGAGTCGTAATCGCCTGCGCAAGCCGCGCGGCGGGCCCCGCCGCTGGCAGGCCTCAGCCGTCGTCCGTGCCGTGCGGGCCAGCATGAAGCGCAACGCTTACGGCCTCAAGAGGACTTCGACCCGGTGCCCCGACCCGGTGCCCCGGGGACTTCGAGCGCGTCTGCGAAGGCGTCTAGGAGGCTGGCGGTCTTGAGATGTACGAAGAAGGACGGGTCTATCTCGCCGCGTTCGACTCGACGCGCCATCTGCGCAAGGCCCCCAGCGGTCTCAGCCACGTCACTGAGCCGGTGGTTCCAGGGCTGCTCAGAATCCATACCGTCACCATCGCGCAACGACGAACGCAAAACACGGTGCCGCGGGGAACGATCATGCCGCGCTGCGGGCTCCGTCCGACCATGCCGCGCTGCGGGCTGACGCCCCTCCACCACGGATGGACGGAGCGTTCTGCTGCTAGGCGCGTCAGAGTCCCGTCTGCGAGCGCACCCATGCGGCGCCTACGTCGGTGATGATGTCGCTCGAGACCCCGTGGAGCGCTGCGGCGGCCTGTCGGATCCGGCTCCTCTCGTCCGGGTCGTCGGTCAGGTCTTCGGCCCGACGCAGCAGGTCGACCAGCTGATCGGCGCTGCGCTCGGACGGCCACAGCCCGACCGCCCGGCGACCTCGCTCGGTGAGCACGATGTGCGTGGCGACCCCGTCACCGAGCCGCCACGACTTTCTCGCCCAGCCAGCGCAGATGGTCCCCCTCGCGCAGTGCGTGCCACGCGGCGTTGAGCTCGTCGACGCTGATCCCGACATCCGTCAGGATCTGCTGCTCGTCAGGCGCCTGCAGCGCGGCGAGCGCGCGAGCAACCTCGAGGAGCACGAACGAAGTCGCGCGAGTGTCACTGGCCGGGCAACGGCGGGCGGCTGGGCGGCGGGGGCACGTTGGTCACGCGGCTCATGCTGCCTCCAGAGTCCCGTCCCGACGATGGACGTAGCGTCTGGCTGGTGGCGAAGGGTCCCCGATACGGCCGCCTTGCTGCACGAACCGCAGGACGGAGGAGGTGCTGGAGGCGAGGTTGCCGGTCGTGCGATGAGTGTGTGCCGTCGACTCGGTCCTCACCTTCATGACCGATACAAGACAGATGCTGGCGCCGCTGGTTGGCGAGTGGAGCTTGGCCATGGTGATGCCAGGCGACGAGCGACCGGACCCGTTGCCCGACGTCGGCGCGCGGACGGTCTGGGAATGGATTGGCGACAGCGACCTGCTGCTCCAGAAGTGGTCGATCCCGTTCGGAGGGACGCCTGACGGACTGGCTGTCATCGCCTGGGACGAGGAGCGCGGGACCCTGTTGCAGCACTACTTCGACGACCGGACGGTGGTACGGGTCTATGAGGTGCGGCTCGACGGCGCCGAGCTCACGATCGAGCGGACGCAGGCCGACTTCTCGCCACTGCACTTCTCGCAGCGCTACGTGGGAACCGTGACGAAGGACCTGATCGACGGCGCCTGGTTCATGGCCGAGGATCACCGCACCTGGGCCAAGGACTTCGACCTGATCTACACGCGCCTGTAGGCGCCCTAGCATCGCCTGAAGTGCCCGCAGCATGACTACGCCAATTGCCGCCGCGAGGGCACTTCGGATCAACTACGCGCGGCGTTGCTCTAGAGCCGTCCGCCTGATCATGACGCGTCACGGGCTGACGCACGACCATCCGCCACAGCTTCCGTCCGGTCGCGCCGCTCGACGGACGTCGTGCGATCGGTTGCGTCCGCGCGGCTTGCTGCGTCTCGGAGCAGCGCTGGCTCGGCGTGAGCGAGGATCAGCGTGTGAGCGACTTCTTTCCCGACCCGCCCGACGTTCCCGAAGAGGTTGAGGTGGAGCGGCCGCAACCGGAATGGTTGGGTCCGCCGTCGGACGCGCTGCCCGGAGTCGTGCCGGTCGAGCTCATCCTCGGTCGATCCGAGAAGGCCGTCGTGATGCTGACTGGTTGGCGGGCCTTCGCGCAGGGCCTGGCCATGACGCTCAGCGTGCGGACCCGCGCCCTTCCGCGCAGCGTGAACCTGCAGGAAGAGGTCTTCGACGGGCCCTACCGACACGATCAGGACCAGACGTGGCGCCGTGACCGCCTCAAGTGGGGCTTCGAGTACGCCGACGGTCGCCGCGCGACCAACATCGGCCCCTGGCCGGACCTCGACGGCGACGATCAGACGCCCGACCGTCCGGTGCTGATCGGCGGCGGAGGCGGTGGCGGAGACCGGTCCACGGACCGCTACTACTGGCTGTGGCCGCTGCCGCCCGGAGGGAAGCTGACGATCGTGTGCGAATGGCGACAGGTCGGCATCGAGACCACGACCACTGTCATCGACGCCGATCCGGTCGTCGCCGCTGCCGCCCGATCGCAGGAGGTCTGGCGAAGCTGAGGTAGAGCACGGGCTGGCGCCCGCCCGTGCCGCGAGTTGGACGTCTGCGCAGGACTCGTACAAGGACGTGCTTAACGGACTGCCGCTGACAGCACACGCCCTGAGCGCGGCCCCGGCGATCCGAGCTCTCGCCATCTATGCACGTCCGTCTACGACCGACGACGCCGCGTCGCGGCCTGACCAGTCCGGCCGATCGGGCAGCGCTCGGGGGCGGGGCAGTGCGACCATGCGCCATGCCCCGATCGCCGGCCCGGTCGCTCGCGCTCCTGCTGATCGCGTCTGCCGTGGCAGCCGTGCCGGCGCCGCTCGTCGCGTCGGCGGACACCGCCCAGCGGACGTGTCGCGGGGAGCGGGCGACGGTGGTCGGTGAGCACCGACCCGACGGGCGCGCGATCGGGACGCCGGGGCGCGACGTCATCGTGACCAACGGCGCCAAGTACGTCCGGGCCTTCGGGGGCGACGACCTGATCTGCGTGACGAACCTGACCGACTTCCCGCGGGCCGGGGTCGTCCACCTCGAGGCGGCGGGCGGTGACGACCGGGTCGTGGTGACCGGGTCGAGCCGTCGCGCGGTCTGGGCCGCCCTCGGCGCCGGGGCGGACCGGTTCACCGGCGGGCCAGGTGACGACGAAGTGCTCACGGGGCCCGGAGAGGTCGGCGGGTGGGGTCCTGACGGCGACCGCGAGCAGGACGTCGTCTCGACCGCCCGCGGGGACGACGTGGTGCAGACGAAGGGGTCCGCCGGCAGGCCGGACCGCATCGACCTCGGGCACGGCGACGACCGCGTCGAGGTCAGGGACCCCGACGGTGGCCGGGTCGTGGTCGCCGGCGGCGAGGGACGCGACGCCCTCGTCGTGGGTCGGGGGTCGACGGCGTTCTCCGACGACCTGACCCTCGACAACCGTGACGGCTCGGCGACCCGCGACGGCGCCGCCTGGATCACGTGGACCGGCGTCCAGGACTTCCGGGTCGACACGAGCGGCACGCTCGACTTCCGCGGGGGGCCCCTCGGCGAGCACCTCGTCACCAGCGAGGCGGCGGCCGCGAGCACCATCGCCATGGGCGCCGGCCTCGACGTCGTGACTCTCGACGAGGGGCGCGGACCCAGCACGCTCGACGGCGGCGCCGGTGACGACCGCCTCGAGCTGTCGGTCCGCGGGTCCGGGGGAGCGGAGCCTGTCGTCGTCGACGTGGCGGACGGCACCGTGGTCCCCTCGCGCGCGGGGCTCACCTTCACCCGCTTCGACGACGTCTTCGTCAGCGACCTGACCCTCACCAGCGTCACGCTGCGCGGCAGCGGGGCGGACGACGTCCTCTCCGCGTCGGGGTGCGAGATCACCATCGAGGGGCGGGGTGGGGACGACCGGCTGACGTCGGTGCGGACCTACGACCAGCTCGGCGACTACCCGTGCAGCGATGCCCCGACCCTCATCGAGGGACCCGCCACCATGGACGGCGGCCCCGGTGACGACGTCCTGGTCGGCAGCGGCTTCGGCGACCGCCTGGACGGCGGCGACGGCGACGACACGGTCGACGGCCGAGCCGGCACCGACACCTGCCTCGGCGAGACCAGGGTCCGCTGCGAGGCGTAGGGCTGTCGGCCGGTCCGCCGACGCCGAGGTCGCGGGCAACCTAGGCTCGCCGCGTGCTCACCCGGCTCGTCGCCCTCGCCTCGACAGTCGTCGTCCTCGCCCTCGGCGTCCTCGGGAACGCGGGGACGACGGCAGGTGCTGCGGTGGCACGATGACGCCGTGCCCCACGACCTGGACCTGGCCGAGCGCGAGCTGCGGTCCCTGCTCGGCAAGTGCGAGTCCGTGCTGGACCGGGACACCCCGCTGAGCCCGTCCCGCCAGACGCTCATGGTCAACCGCGTGGCGGCCCTGCGGACGGCGCTCGCGCTGGTGGCCGAGGCGCAGGCGCGCGCCCGCTGACCGGCGTCCGCGACGCGCGTGGCCGCACCGGGGCCGACCCCGCGCGTCGTGACCGGGGCTCCCGACCGGAACCGACGGCGTCCGGTGCACGTCCTTCCGCCGTGACCGTTCTGCGCACGGGTGCCGGCGCTGCTCTCCTGACGTTGCTCCTCGTGGCGTGCGGGGGTCAGGCGCCGTCCGACCCCGGCGCGGACCGTCCGTCCTCGAGCTCGGCCACGGGCGACCCGTCCGTGTGCGGGACCGAGGCCGTCGCCGACGGCGTCGAGCAGCTCGACTCCGACCAGCTCGACGACCTGACCGACGAGCACACCGGCGGCGCCGTGCTGTGCCGCTACGAGAACGGGACCGGGGGTGGTGGCTGCTGTGCCGGACCCGACAGCCTGGTGCGGACGGTGCCGCTCGACGCCGGCACGACCCGCACCGTGCTGCGGCTGCTCAGCCAGACCCGTCCGGCCCAGTTCAACGCCACCTGCACGATGATCGACAGCCCGGTCCCGCTGCACTACGTCCTGCTGTTCCAGACGGACGACGCCACGCGGGCCGGCTACGTCGACGTCGCCGACGAGCCCTGCCTCGGCTACCAGGTCGACCACCTCACCTACGACTCCGGGCAGCTGCCGCCGGTGCTGAGGCGCCTGTCGACCGGCGGCGACCTCGCGCCGAGCGACGAGCCGTCGGCGTGCCGCGACACCCGGGTCGCCGTGCGTCAGGCCGGGGTGGTCAGCGAGCTCTTCCCGGCGGCCGAGGGCCCCACCGTGCTGCGGCTGGTCGACAAGCCGCGCGCGCCGCTGGTGATCGAGGGAGGGTGCTCGAGCCTGGTGCACGTCACCATCCGCGAGGGCGCCGGCAGCACCACCGGCCCCACCCTGCCGACGCACGGCCAGCTGCGGATGCCGCCGGGTGTCTACACGATCACCGTCGACCTGCCGGCCTGCGCCACGGACGCCGCCGTCCCCTGCACCGACGAGGTGACGGCGACGCACCGGACCGTCCGGATCGTCGCGCACCGACCGGCCCCGGTCAGTCGCCCTTGACGTTGACGATCTGGCGCAGGGTGTGGTCGACCGAGACCAGGTCGGCGGCGTCCTGCATGACGACGTCGATGTCCTTGTAGGCGTCGGGGTGCTCGTCGAGGAACGCGTCCGACCGGCCCCACGCGATGCCGTCCATGCGGGCGTCGAGGTCGGCGCGGGTGAACAGCTTCCGCGCGGCGTTGCGGGAGTGGTTGCGGCCCGCGCCGTGCGGCGAGGAGTGGAGCGCGAGCGGGTTGCCCCGGCCCGTCACGACGTACGACCGCGTGCCCATCGAGCCGGGGATCAGCCCACGGACGCCCTCGTGCGCGTCGATCGCGCCCTTGCGCGAGAGCCACACGTCATGCCCGAAGTGCTTCTCCCTCACCGTGTAGTTGTGGTGGCAGTTGATGACCTCGGTGTGCTCGGCGAGGGCGTCGCGCCCGGTCCAGCCCAGGAAGCAGTCGACGACGCGGTGCATCATCTCGGCGCGGTTCAGGTAGGCGAACCGCTGCGCCCACCGCAGCGCCTCCATGTAGTCCCAGAACTCCTTCTCGCCCTCGACGAGGTAGGCGAGGTCGGGGTCGGGGAGCGCGATGAAGCGCCGCCCGCACTGCTGCTGGGCGACCTTGATGTGCTTCATCGCCAGCTTGTTGCCCACCCCGCGCGAGCCGGAGTGGAGGAACAGCCACACGCCGTCCCGCTCGTCGAGGCTGACCTCGATGAAGTGGTTGCCCGAACCGAGCGAGCCGAGCTGCAGCCGCCAGCTCGGGGCGACGGCCTCGGCCTGGTCGACGCCGGTGAGCGCCTCGAGCTCGGCGATGCGCGCGCTGGTCTGCTCGGAGTAGACCTCGGCGTTGTAGCCACCGGCCGAGAGCGGGACGGCGTCGCTGATCGCGCGGTGCAGCGCACCCTTGTCGTCGGGGAGGTCGCCGGCCGAGAACCCGGTCTCGACGGCCATCATCCCGCAGCCGATGTCGACCCCGACCGCCGCCGGCATGATCGCGCCGCGGGTCGGCAGCACCGCTCCGACCGCGCATCCCTTGCCCAGGTGCGCGTCGGGCATGAGGGCGATGTGCGGATGGATGAACGGCATCTCGCTGGTCATCCTGACCTGCTCGCGCGTCGCGTCCTCGAGCACCGAGGCCCAGTTCATGAAGCGCTTGGTGACCTGCTCCATCTCGTCCTTCCTCTGTCGGCCCGACCGTCTGACCGTCTGACCTTCTGAAGGCGTCAGTGCACCAGCCAGGGACGTCGGGAGCGACCGGTTTGCAGCGCCGACGCCGTCCGCGCGCACCCGGGCACACCCGGGCGGACGTCGGCGCGAGTGAGACTCCTCACCGCCGTCGGCCGGAACAGAGCAGCGGACGGGGGCGCTGTAGGAGGCATGGCTGATCTCTTCGACTCCCTGACCGTCGGCGCCTGGACGCTGCCCAACCGGCTCGTGATGGCGCCGCTGACCCGCAACCGCGCGAAGGGCACGGTGCCGGGCGACCTCGCGGTCGAGTACTACTCCCAGCGCGCCTCGGCCGGCCTCATCGTCACCGAGGGCAGCCAGCCCACCGCCGAGGGCCAGGGCTACCTCGACACCCCCGGCTTCCACTCCGAGGAGCAGCTCGCCGGATGGCGCCGCGTGGCCGACGGCGTGCACGCGCACGGCGGTCGCATCGTGGCGCAGCTGATGCACGTCGGCCGGATCGCCCACCCCGGCAACACCGGCGGCGAGGAGGTCATCGCGCCGAGCCCGCTGGCCGCGCCGGGCGAGATCGTCACCGCCGACGGCTCGAAGCCCTACCCGACCCCCCGCGAGATCACCGTCGAGGAGATCCCCGCGATCGTCGAGGGCTACGTGCAGGCCGCCCGCAACGCGGTCGAGGCCGGTCTCGACGGCGTCGAGGTGCACGGCGCCAACGGCTACCTCATCCACCAGTTCCTGGCGCCCGGCTCGAACCACCGCACCGACGAGTACGGCGGCTCGCCCGAGAACCGCGTGCGCTTCGCGCTCGAGGTCACCCGCGCGGTGGCCGAGGCGATCGGCGCCGACCGGGTCGGCATCCGCCTCTCGCCGGCCCACAACATCCAGGGCGCCACCGAGGAGGACCCGGCCGACGTCGCCGCGACCTACCGGCTGCTGGTCGAGGGCCTCGCCCCGCTCGGACTGGCCTACCTCAGCGTGCTCGCCGACCCGAAGCTCGAGCTGATCCAGGACCTGCGGAGCGCCTTCGGCGGCGTGTTCATCGCCAACGACGGCTTCAGCGGCATCACCACCCGCGAGTCGGCACAGGAGATCCTCGACAAGGACCTCGCCGACGCGGTCGCCGTCGGCCGGCTGTTCCTGGCCAACCCCGACCTGCCCGCCCGCTGGCGCACCGGTGCCGAGCTCAACGAGCCGAACCCCGACACCTTCTACGGCGGCGGTGCCGAGGGCTACACCGACTACCCGTTCCTCGACGCCTGACCACCGATCGCTGACCGGCCGCCGGCCGGTCGACGCACGCCGTCCTCGCGCCCATCGCGGGCACGAGGACGGTCGTGCTCTCAGACGGTGGGCACGGTGCCGCCGTCGATGACGTACTCCGCGCCGACGATCGCCGACGCCCGGTCGGAGACCAGGAAGCCGACCAGGTCGGCGATCTCCTCGGGGTCGGCGAACCGGCCGAGCGGGACGCCGCCGAGGCCGTCGAGGATGCTCTGCTCGGCCTCCGCGCGTGAGATCGCGTTGCCGCTCGCGAGGGACTCGACGAAGGTGGCGTAGGCCTCGGTCCGGATGCCGCCGGGGCTGACCGTGTTGACCCGCACGCCGCGGGGAGCCAGCTCGTTGGCGAGCCCCTTGCTGTAGGTGCGCAGGGCGGCCTTGGCCGCGGCGTAGGGGAGCGTCGCGTCGTGCAGCGGCAGCTCGCGCTGGATCGACCCGACGTGGACGACGACCCCCGACCCGGCCTCGACCATCGCCGGCAGGAGCGCCCGGTCGAGCCGCACCGCGCCGAGCAGGTTCAGGTTCAGCTCGCGCAGCCAGTCGTCCTCGGTGGCGGCCGCGAAGCCGCCGGGCGGCGTCGTCGAGCCACCGACCACGTGCACCAGCACGTCGAGCGGGCCGTGCTCGCCGACCCGGGCGGCCACCGCGGCCACGCCCTCGATGGCGGCGGTGTCGGCCGCGACGAAGCGGTCGGGCCGGTCGTAGCCCTCGGGCATGGTGCGCGCCGTCGTCCAGACGTCGGCGCCCATCGCGCGCAGCCGGTCGACGACGGCGCGGCCGGCGCCCTTCGAGCCGCCGGTGACCAGCGCTCTGCGGCCGTCGAGACGGTCGCGGTCCTCGTGCGTCATGTCTTCTCTCCTCCTGCTGGGGGTTCGGGTTCGTGGGTGGGGTCAGTCGGGGCGGAACTGGCTGGTGGCCGCGACGTTGACGCTGATCCGCGGCCCGGACGGCGTGGACTGCTTCGGCACGCTGTGCCGCCAGTCGCGCTGGCACCGTCCGCCCATGACGACCAGGTCGCCTGCCGCAGGGTGGATCGTGGTGCTGGGGCCGCCGTCGACCGGCCGGAGCAGGAAGCGGCGGCCGGCGCCGAGGCTGAGCCCCGGCACGATCGACTCGCGCCGGCGGGTCGAGGCGCCGTCGCCGTGCCAGCCGGTGCTGTCGCGGTGGTGGCGGTAGAGGTTGAGCCACAGCCGGTCGTAGGTCACGCCGTAGTGGACGGTCAGCGACCGCGCCACCAGCGCGAGCACCGGCGGCGCCTGCGTCAGATCGCGGTACTCCGCCGTGAGGCGCGGCTCGAGCACGCGGCGGCCGTACATCGTGCGGCGCCGCTGCTCCCACCGGGCGCTGCGCCACAGCTCGTCGAAGACGGCGTCGGCGCCGGTGAGCCAGCCGGGCACGTGCTCGACCCACGAGTGCGCGTCGAGGTCGACCCGGCGCGCGGTCGCGAAGGTGTCGTCGAGCGTGGGCGCCGCCGCGTCGTCGTCCGCGCCACCGAACGGCAGCGGCGCGTCGATCGTCATCGGCTGAGCTGGCGCCGCAGCCACGCCGCACGCGCGGCGACGGCGTCCCGGGAGATCGCGGCCTGCGGCACCACGACGTCGAAGCCGTGGAACCCGCCGGGCCACACGTGCAGCTCGGCCTGCCCGCCGGCCTGCCAGATGCGGCTGGCGTAGGCGACGTCCTCGTCGCGGAACGTCTCGGCCGAGCCGACGTCGACGAACGCCGGCGGCAGCCCGGCCAGGCTGAGGGCGCGCGCCGGCGAGGCGTACGGCGAGACGTCGGTCCCGCCCCGCACGCCAGCGCCGAGCAGGGCGTTCCAGCCGGTCTCGTTCGACGAGCGGTCCCAGATGCCGAGGCCGCGCATCTGGTGCGTGGACGGCGAGTCGTTGCGGTCGTCGAGCATCGGGCACAGCAGCAGCTGGGCCGCGATGGCGGGGCCGTTGCGGTCGCGCGCCAGCAGCGCGAGGGCGGCGGCGAGCCCGCCCCCGGCGCTCGCGCCGCCGACGACCACCCGGTCGGGGTCGAGCCCGAGCTCGTCGGCGTGGGCCGAGAGCCACACCAGCCCGGCGTAGCAGTCCTCGACCGGGCCGGGGTGCGCCGTCTCGGGGGCGAGGCGGTACTCGACCGAGACCACCGCCATCCCCAACGGCTGGGCCAGGTCGAGCATCTCGGGCAGGCCGAACCGGTGGTCGCCGACGATCATCCCGCCGCCGTGCGTGTGGTACATCACCGGCGCCGGCGTGGGGGCGTCGGTGGGTAGGCAGATCAGCAGCGGGACGTCGGGGGCCCCGGCCGGCCCGGGAACGGTCCGCTCCTCGACGCGGTAGGCGCCGTCACGGGAGAGGACGGCGTTGCTCGCGGCCTCGAGGCCCGGCACCGGCTCGCGCATCTCGGCGATGTTGTCGGCGCGGTAGGCGTCGGCCGCCCGCAGGCTCATCAGCACCTCGACGACGGGTGCCAGCTCGGGGTCGAAGGGCGGTGGGGGTGCGGTCGGGGCGTGGGTGGTCATGCCGGGGTCTCCGTCGGTCCCTGGTCGAGTCGTCAGCCGAGGACGAT
Organism: Nocardioides marinquilinus; assembly: GCF_039543705.1. Classification (NCBI taxonomy): domain Bacteria; kingdom Bacillati; phylum Actinomycetota; class Actinomycetes; order Propionibacteriales; family Nocardioidaceae; genus Nocardioides; species Nocardioides marinquilinus. The sequence continues at coordinate 431,440 of NZ_BAABKG010000003.1, read as the reverse complement.
GTCGAGCCGGGCGATCCGGTCGCCCTCGAGGGCGAACCGGTAGTCGAGGTCGGCGACGCCACCGGGGAAGTCGCCCTCGAGGTGGTGGCCGACCACCCACACCTCGCCGTCACGGCGGACGCCGGTGACCTCGTCGGTGTAGGTGAACTCCGCGCCGGCCTCGGCGACGAAGCGGCGCAGGGCCGCCTCGCCGACGAACGCCTCGCCGACGTCGGCGACGACGGCGTCCTCGGTGACCAGGGCGAGAGCCGCGTCGGCGTCGCGCGCCTCGTGCGCGGCGTTGAAGTCGCGGATCGTGGTGGGCAGCTGCTGGGTGATGGTGTTGGTGTCCATGCCGTCGAGCCTGGGCACTCGGGCTCGGCGAGGGTCAAGCACTGGTGTCTCCCCCGGGGAGAGAGTCGAGAATGCCGCCATGTTGGCGATCGGCGAGTTCTCCCGCGTGACGCACCTGAGCATCCGCACGCTGCGGCGCTACCACGAGGCGGGGCTGCTCGAGCCCGAGCTGGTCGACCCCTCGAGCGGCTACCGCTACTACTCGGGCGAGCAGATCCCGACCGCCCAGGTCATCCACCGGCTGCGCGAGCTCGACGTCCCGCTCGCCGACGTCCGCAGGATCCTGCGCTCGCCCGACCCCAAGCAGCGCTCGGCCCTGGTCGCCGAGCACCTCGGGCGGCTGGAGGCCGAGCTGGCCCGCACGCGCGTCGCGGTGGGCTCGCTGCGTCGGCTGCTGGCGCCCGAGCCGGCACCGCTGCAGGTCGAGCTGCGCGCCGAGCCCGCGACGACGGTCGCGGCGGTCGAGGACGAGGTGGGGGAGGACGACGTCGTCGCCTGGTACGCCGGGGCGATGGCCGAGCTGGACGCCGTGCTGGGCCCGGCGGCGGGCGCGGGGCCGCCCGGCGGCCTCTACGACAACGCGCTGTTCGAGCGCGGTCGGGGCCACCTGCTGCTCTACCGGCCCGCCGCCGAGCCGCCCACGCGCGGCCGGGTGCACCCGGTGACGCTGCCGGACGTCGAGCTCGTGGTGACCACGCACGAGGGCGAGCACGACGGCATCGACGTCACCTACGGCGAGCTCGGCCTCTGGGTGACCCGCAACGCGCTGACGGTGGCCGGGGCGGTGCGGGAGCGCTACCTCGTCGGACCACGCGACACCGCCGACCCCGCGGCGTGGCGCACCGAGATCGGGTGGCCGGTCTTCCGGGTGGCGCGTGAGCTGCCGTGACGGCTTCGGGCGCATCCGTTCGACGTGGCTCGACGCCGTCCGCGCCGTGCGCACCGAGCCCGTGTGACGCGAGCCGGCCCCGGGCGGCGGTGGGCTGGTGACCGTTCCGGGTGGCGATTCGGTAGCTGAGGCACCGCCGCCCCGCCCCGGCCCGGGCGGCGGTGAGCTGGTGACCGTTCCGGGCGGCGATTCGGTAGCTGAGGCACCGCCGCCCCGACCCGGCCCCGGGCGGCGGTGGGCTGGTGACCGTTCCGGGCGGCAACTCGGTCACTGACACACCGCCGCCCCGACCAGGCCCCTGACCAGAGGTGAGCTCCCGACCGGTCCGGAACCGGAGCGGGTGTCCCGGTGGTCGCGGGTCAGGCCAGCTCGACCCGGCCGGCGAGCCACGTGTCGCCGTCGCAGTCGCGACCGTTCGGGTAGTTGTAGGCCAGGTCGACGTCGGACTCGAACACCCTGATCGTGCGCCGGCCGTCCCTCACGGTGACCGTCAGTCGGGCCGGGCCCTCCTCGAAGACGCGGGCGAACCCCGGCGGGTCGACGTAGGCGTACAGCTCGCCGTCGATCCGCTGGCGGGGCCGCATGGGGGTCCGGCTGGACCTGCACTCCTCGCCCTGGCCGAGCTCGGCGTCGACCGTGCGACCCTGGGCGTAGAGGTCGAAGGGCAACCGTGCCGACACCCCCGACGCCCCTCCGACGTCCGTGCGGCTCGTCCCGCCGCACGCGGGCAGGGTCAGCGGGACCGCGAACGCGGCCACGCAGGTCAGGGAGCGGATCACGGAGGAGGGACGTCCCGGCCGCCCGCGGGGTTCCTCGCCCCGCCCGGCGGCGGCGTCGACGGGCCGTTCACTCGGCGTGGGCCAGCGGGCCGTAGACGGTCACTCCGGCCGCTGTCAGGGCCTCGCGCAGCTCGGGGCTGGGGTTGCCGCACACCTCGCCGGTCATGGTGCAGACCTCCGCGAGCGGCTCCATCATGCGGCCGATGTTGCGCATGTGCTCCAGGCCCGCGGCGGAGTCGCGGTAGCGCTCATGCACGAACGCCTCGGTGCCGCTCGGGTCGAGGTAGATGCGGTACTCGAGCGTGCCGGTGTCGTGCTCACGGACGATCTCGACGCACTCCTGCGCCAGGCGCCTGAACCGCTCGAGCCCGCCGTCGTGGATCCGGATCCGCGAGGTGCCGCGCAGCTCGCCGGCGCCATCGGCAGGGTCGTGCGGGGACGTCGTCATGGTGGTGCAGACCTGCCGACCGGCCGCGACTCATCGCGGCGCGGCGCGGCCACCGATGAGTCGGGACGGCCCGCGGGGTCGGCACCACCATGAGCGACGACACGCCCCTGCCCGTCTCGGCCCTCCTGGCGGCCGTCCCGGTCCGTGACGCCGACGCGGCGCGTGAGTTCTACGAGCGGCTCCTCGGGACGCCGCCGAGCGAGGCGCCCATGCCCGGGCTGACGCAGTGGGACGTCGCCGGCGGCGTCCTGCAGGTCGTCGTCGACGCCGACCGCGCCGGCGGTGGCCTGCTCACCCTCGTGGTCGAGGACGTCGGGTCGGCCGCGGCGGCGTTGCGCGCCCGCGGGCTCGAGGTCGACGTCGCGACGGGGGAGGTGGTCACGGCCCTCACGCAGCTGCTCGACCCCGACGGCAACGCGATCACGCTCGTGCAGGCCTGACGGGACCGGGGCCCGGGCGAGCGATGAGAACCTGACGTGCGGGCGGTCGGAGCGCTGCAGCAACCGACACGGAGGAGTGAGCACATGGGTGAGACCAGGGTCCTGGTCACCGGGGCGAGCATCGCGGGGCCCGCGCTCGCGCATTGGCTCCATCGTCGCGGCGCCGAGGTGACGGTCCTCGAGCGGGCTCCCGGGCTGCGTCCGGGCGGCCAAGCCGTCGACGCGCGCGGCGTCGCGAAGGACGTCATCCGCCGGATGGGGCTCGAGGAGGCCGTGCGCGCCGTGCGCACCGAGACCGCCGGGTCCCACGAGGTCGACGCGGACGGCGTCGTGCTCGAGACCCAGCTCGCCGAGGACGACGGCGGCGACGGCCACATCGCGGAGGTCGAGGTGCTGCGCGGCGACCTCGCCCGGGTCCTGCACGACGACGTCCGGGCCCACGTCGAGCACCTCTTCGACGACCGGGTCGCCGAGATCGTGCAGGACGCCGAGGGAGTCGACGTCGTCCTGGCCGGCGGCACGCGACGCCGCTTCGACCTCGTCGTCGGCGCCGACGGGCTGCACTCGGCGCTGCGTGCCATGGTCTTCGGCCCGCGTGAGGAGTTCGTGCGCCACCTCGGGCTCGTCCTCGCCTTCTTCACCGTGCCCAACGAGTTCGGCGTCGACCGCTTCGCCCTCGACCACCGGGACGGCGGCCGCTGGGCCGGGCTGCGACCCGTTCCGGACGCCTCCCGGGCCATCGCCATGCTGTCGTTCCCGACCGACGCCTACGACCTCGACCGCGACGTCGAGGCCCAGAAGCGGCTGGTGCGCGAGCGCATGGCGGGCTTCGGCTGGCAGACCGACCGCATCCTGGCCCACCTGGACGACGCTCCCGACCTCTACGTCGACCAGGTCGCCCAGGTGGTGATGGACCGCTGGCGCCGCGGCCGCGTCGGGCTGATCGGTGACGCCGCCTTCTGCGCCTCGCCGATGTCGGGGGCGGGCACCGGGCTCGCGCTCGTCGGCGCCTACCTGCTCGCGGGCGAGCTGGCCGGCGCCGGCTGGGACCCGGAGGCGGGGTTCGCCGGGTACGAGCGACGGATGCGCGGCTACGTCGAGGACAACCAGCTGATGGGCCGGCTGCACGTGCAGATGATCACCGGCGCCGAGCCCTCCGGGCCCGACGGGTCCGCCGCGCCCGACATGGACGAGCTAATGAGGCTGGTCGAGCGCGCCGTCCGCGGCCCCGAGCTGCCCGACTACGCGGACCTGCCCGACCGCCGGCCGTCGTCCGCCTGACGCCCCGCTCGGCGGTGGGTCGTCAGGTGTCACGACGTTCACTAGCGGGTGCGTGCTCTGCCCGAGGTCCAGCGGCGGCCCCCTCCTGGGCGGCGGTGAGTTGGTGACCGTTTCGGGCCGCGATTCGGTAACCCACGCACCGCCGTCGTAGTCCGTTCCCGGTCGGCGGTGGACTGCTTACCGTTCCGGGCCGCGATCCGGTCACCCACGCACCGCCGCCCCGGCCCGGCCCTGACCGGTGGTGCACCGGTCACCGGCGGGTCGTGAGTCGCCGACGTCCTGGTGCGGGCAGGCGCTCGGTTCTGAGTACCGGAGCGCCCGGACGACGTAGGTTGCGCGCATGCGTCCTGCGCTCGCCGGTCTGTGTCTCGTCCTCGCCGGGCTCGCGGGCTGCGGCGGCGACGAGGACCCCGCCGAGACCGACGGCCCGCACTCCATGGGCAGCACGGACGACCGAGGACGCTCCGTCGAGGCGACCTACGACGCCTCCGGGCTGACCGTCGTCATCACGGCCGGTCGCGACGTCGACCTGACCGAGGCGAGGACGCTCTACGCGTTGGTGAACGTCTCAAGGCCCTCGGCCGAGGAGGGCGGGTACTCGTTCGAGGCGCTCGACCCCGAGCTCGACACCCAGGTGCTGGACGCCGAGGGCACCCGGCTCGCGTGCGGCGAGAGCGCCACGGTGGAGGGACGCACGGTGACCCTCGTGCTCCCGAACCGCTGCGGCGTCGCCGGCGGTGGTGGGGGGCGGTCCGCGGTCCTCGGCTCGCGCGTCCGCATCGGCAACGTCGAGCTGGAGGCGACCTTCCGGAAGGGCACGAGGCCGGTGAGGATCAGGACGGACGTCGGCACGATCGACCGCGCCTGATGCGCCGCGTCGTGCCGGGCGAGGTCTTCCGGTCGCGCACGGCGTGGGGGAGGCTGTCGCCCGTGACCACCACCCGCACGGTGAGCGTGCTGGTCGGTGCGCTCGCGTTCGTGGCCTCCGGCTGCTCCTCGACCGTCTCGATCATCGAGGCGCGGGGCGAGGCCGGCTCGGCGACGGTGAGGCTGGTCGTGGCCAGCTGCCACCAGGACCCGGTGGCCGAGGTCGAGGAGACCGGCACCGAGATCCGGATCTCCATCAAGCCCCAGAGGGGCGGCAACGGCGACGAGTGCGCCGACGCCCTGACCGTGACGCTCGACGAGCCGGTCGGGGACCGCGCGCTCGTCGACGGTGACACGGGTGGACGGGTCAGGCTCAAGCCGCCCGAGCCCCCGTTGGACTAGCGCGACCGGTCGGCTCGGCCGACCCGGCCCCACGCGGCGTACAGCGGGTCGCCGGCCGCGCCGGGGTCGGTGCGCAGCGCGGTGCTGACGTCGGCGAAGCCGGCGCGCTCGAGGTAGGCCCGGACGATCGTGACCCGCCCCTCCTCGTCGGTGAACAGCCACGCCCGGATCGCCTTGGTCGGGAAGCAGCGGTTGCTGAAGGTCAGCACGACGACGCCGCCGGGCCGCAGCACCCGCTCGACCTCGCGCAGCACCTCGACCGGCCGCACCAGGTAGTCGATCGAGACGCAGCAGGTGACGGCGTCGAACGCGGCGTCCTCGAAGGGCAGCCGCGGGTCGCGGTTCAGGTCCTGGACGACCGTCGCCTCCGCCATCGGGTTCGCGGCCAGCTCGGCGGCGTTCATGCCCAGCGCGACCAGCCCGCCGTCCGGGCGGCGCGAGAGGTGCGAGACCCACGACGACATCAGGTCGAGCACCCGTCCCTCCGGCACGCCGAGCTCGTCGTACAGGGCGGTGACGGCCGCGATCGCGCCGTCGTCGATGTGGGTGACGAGGCGGGGCGGGCCGTAGAAGTCGGCGTCGTCGCGTTCGTCCTGACGGTCGAAGAAGCCGGTCGGGAAGTCGTCGGCCGCCATGCGGCCATCCTGCCGCGGCGGTGGTGGCCGGGCGCCGCGCCCGGACGTCGGGAGGTGAGCATGTGTGCTCAGGACGAGCGAGGCGCCGGCGCCCTAGCGTCAGGCGCGTGAGCAGCCCCGCCCGCCGGCCCCGAGTGCGCGTAGCACGGGCCGCCTTCGCCGGTGTCGCCCTCGTCGTGGTCGGTCTCTGGCTCCGCGACTTCCTGCCCGCCTCGGAGGACGACCTCGAGGGGCGCGTCGACGACCTCCCCGCCGTGCTCGACGTCGTCGCGACCGAGAGCTCGGGTGACGACGGGCTGCCGTTCCCCCTCATGCGGATCGGCAACGGCGTCGACGTCGTCCTGCGTACCGATTCGGACGCCCGTGCGGTGGCCGAGGTGCTCGACGCCTACGCCGACGACGTCGACGACGGGGACGTCGACGCCGTCTCCGTCAGCCTGCGGGACCGGGACGCGACGCTCGTCGCGTGCTGCGACGGCTGGCCCGACGATGCGGCCGTCACGGACTTCCTCGCCGCCGCCCACGACCCGGTCGTGCGGTCGTACAGCCGCGTGGTCCGCCCGGAGGGAAGCGACGTCGAGGTCGAGCTCGAGCCGCTGGCCTTCGCGGACGTCGTGGCTCGCCTCGACGCCCATCGCGGCGTCGGGCCGGCCGGGTGGGTCCGCGTCGGCTCCGGCGGCTTCTCCCTCACCTGGAACGACGGGCTCGACGCCGAGCGGCTCGCCCGCCTCGAGGCGCGCACCGAGCTCGTGATCCGCCTCGACGACGAGCTCGGGCTCGCCGAGGCCCACGTCTCCGACCGCGGCCCGCTCGCGCTGCGCCTCGACGACCCGGACGACGAGCTCGCCGCCCGCCGCCTGCTGGCCGGGGTGGAGGACCGCGCGGTGGTCGGCACCGTCCGGCTCCGGGAGTGGTGGATCCGTTCGGAGTGACACGCCGGCGCGCCGAGCTGACGGCGAGCTTGCGACGTACGGTGCCCCCGTGCGCCCCACCGCTGCCGTCCTGTGCCTGGCCGTGTTGGCGCCGCTCGCCGCCGCCTGTAGCGGCGGGGACGACGAGGACGACGGCTCGTCGACGGTCGAGCTGCGCTACGACCGCACCGGCCTGACGGTCGTGATCGACGTCGGGGACGGCGTCGACCTGCGCACGGCACGGGAGCTGAACGCCTTCGTCACCGTGGGCGACACGGACGACGGAGCGGACTACACGATCGACCTGTCCGGCAGCCGGTCGAAGCCGACGGTCATCGACGGCGAGGCCAACCCGCTCCTCTGCGGGCAGCGCGCGACGGTGACGGCCCGCACGCTCACCTTCGTCTTCCCGACCCGGTGCACGTCGAAGTCCGATCCGTCGCCCCGCCAGCCGCTGCTCCCCGACCCGATGTACGTCTGGACGACTCTCGAGGCCTCGTTCAGGGGGTCGACCGATCCCGTCGCGATCGACGTCGATGCCCAGAGGATCGAGCGCTCCTGACCCACGGGACGCCGCGGCCCGTCATCCGATGAGGGCCAGCACGTGCTCGGCCTGCCACTCGGTGGTGCCGAGCGGGTTGCGGGCGAACCCGCCGTGGCCGGGCAGCAGCAGCGCGAGCCAGAACGTCGCCCACAGCGGCCGGTAGCGCTCGGCGCGCTCGCGGTCGGGCGGCGCCAGCCCGACCGCGTCGGCCAGGGCGCGGGGGTCGACGACGTCGTCCAGGCGCCCGGCGAGGTGCTCGACCTGGTCGGCGAGCTCGAAGGCCGGGTCGCTCCGCCCGGAGTCCTCGAAGTCCAGCAGCCGGCAGTGCACGCCGTCCCACAACGCGTTGGCGGGCTTGCGGTCCGAGACGCCGAGCGCGGTGAGGCGCGGCCTCGGCAGTGCGCCCGGAGTGGCCAGCCACTCGCGCGCGCGACCGACGGCGCGAGCCACGAGCCCGGCGTCGCGGAGCGGCGTCAGGTCGTGCGGCTCGGCGAGCCAGGCGGCCAGGTCGCGGGGGAGCGTCGTCGGGCCGGCCAGCCGCTCGGGGAGCCCGGCGTCGAGCACCGCGGCGAGCGGGACGTCGTACGTCTGCCGGACGACGGCACCGAGCGCCGCCGTCTGGGCCGCGGTCAGCGGCCGGTCGCCGAGCGGCTCGCCGTCCAGCCGCTCCATGACCACGACCGGCGTGCCGTCGGGGTCGGTCTCGCGGCGCAGCGGACGCGGCGCGACGCCGGGTGCGTGACGGGCCAGCAGGGTCAGGCACGCCCACTCGCGGTCGGGCTCGCCGCGGCACCAGCTGACGTAGCGCTTGCGCGCCTCGCTCGCGGTGAAGGTGACGTCGTGCGTGCGGGTGACGGCGCCGCTCACGTGACCGCCGCCGTCACCGACCTCGCCGCCCTCACCGCGCCCCGTCGCCCCCACCGCCCCATCGTCACCCGTCGCCCCGCGTCATCGCGCGCAGCAGGGCCGCGCGCACCGGCGGGTGCACCGGCGGCGGCAGCTCGTGGACGCCGAACCAGCGGACGTCGTCGTGCTCGTCGGGTGCGCCGTTGGTCGGCGTCCCGCGCCACGCGTTCACCCGCCAGGCGCTGAGCAGCGCCGATCCGTGCGTCACCTCGACGCGCAGCCGGCACAGCGGCGAGACCGCGTCGGGTACGACGTCGACGCCGAGCTCTTCGCGCAGCTCGCGGGCGAGCGCGGCGGGCTCGGACTCGCCGGCCTCGACGACGCCTCCGGGCAGGTCCCACACGCCGGGGAACGCGCGCTTGTCGGCGCGGCGGTGGGCCAGCAGCACCTGTCCGTCGCGCACGAGCGCACCGAGCACGACGTGGTCCACGGAGCCCATCCCAGCAGCCTCCACCGACAGCGGCGCGCGTGGCGCGTGGACGGCGCGAGCCCGGGGAAGGAGCCGGCCATGGGCATGACCTTCGTCGCCGCCATGATCGAGGACGCCGAGCTGGACGCCGTCCGCTCGTCGCCGGACCTGCTGCACGACCTGCGGGACGCGGCGTCCGAGGACGACGGGCGCTCGGTCGACCTCGACAAGGCGTGGCACGGCATCCACTTCCTGCTGACCGGGTCGGGGGACCTCGCGCCGGCCGAGGCCGCCCCGAGGCGGCGGCTGTTCGGACGCCGGCGGGACGTCGCGCCGGCACCCGCGGCCGGGGCCGAGTCGCTCGCGGTCCTGGGTGGCGAGCCGGTCGGGGCCGACGACGACTGGCGCGTGCTCACCGCCGCCCAGGTCGCCGAGGTGGCCGCGGCTCTCGAGCCCCTCGACCGCGCCGCCCTCGCCCACCGCGTCGACCTCGACGCGATGGCCGCCGCCGACCTGTACCCCCAGATCTGGGAAGAGCCCGACGTCTTCGAGGAGTACCTCGGCCCCGCCTACGACGACCTGCGCGACTTCTACCGTCGGGCGGCCGCGGCCGGGTGCGCCGTCGTCCTGTCGATCAGCTGACCGGCCCCGGGGTCGTGGGCACCCAGTAGCGGCGGGACGGGACGCCGTGCGCGTTCGGCCGGATCGTCTCGAGCACGCCGCCCGCGCGCTCGATGGTGGCGGCCGAGGCGAGGTTGTCGGCCAGGCAGGGGATCAGGACGCGGTCGAGGCCGAGCGCGAGGCGGGCCTCGTCGAGCATCCGCCGTACTGCCCACGTCGCGAGGCCGCGGCGGCGCGCGGAGGGGCGGACGCCGTAGGCGATGTGGCCGAGCTCGTCGTCGAGGAGGTGGCGCAGCACGATCGAGCCCTGCAGCCGGCCGTCCTCGACGATCCACCCCCAGGTGGCGTGCCGCTGCGGAGGGTGCGGGCACGGCGTGCCGCGCGGGTGGCTGCGCCGGGTGATGGCGTGGACGTAGTCGGCGAACCACCGCGGCGAGGCGACGTCGTCGCCGTCGTCGAGGCCGAAGCCGTCCTCGTGCCGGCCCGGACCCCAGTCGGCCACGCAGTCGAGGAACGCGGCGTGCAGGCCGACCGACGGCTGCACCAGCTCGGGCATGGGGCGAGGCTACGCTCCCTGCGCGTGCAGGCTCCTCGGCTGCGGCCCTCGGCCCGCGCCCTCCTCCTCGACGCCGACGACCGGCTGCTCCTGGCCCGTCACGACCTCACCGAGCGCCACCTCGGCCGTGTCGTCTGGGCCCCGCCCGGCGGCGGGATCGAGCCCGGCGAGACGCCGCTCGACGCCGTCGTCCGCGAGCTCGCCGAGGAGGTCGGCGTCCACGTCGCGCCCGACGTCCCGGTGCACGTGTGGCACCAGGAGGTGGTCTCACCGACCTACGCCGCCGGCTGGGACGGCGCCGTGCTCGACTTCTTCGTCGTGCGGTGGGACGCCGACGCCGTCCCGCTCGGCACCACCGAGGCGCTGCTCGCCGACGAGGGCATCACGGACTTCCGGTGGTGGACGGCGGACGAGGTGGCCGCGGTGGACGACGACGGCCTCCTCCGCCCGCGCCACCTGCCCGCCTTGCTGCCCGCTCTGCTCGCAGGCGGGTACGACGTGTCGGGGCCCATCGACATCTGACGTAGGGGCCCGGCCGGGGCGGCGGTGGGTGAGTTCCCGGTTTGCATTCGCGAACGGTCACCAGGTCACCGCTCGACCGTGTCGGGCCGGGGGCCGGGGTGGCGGTGCGTGAGCCACCAGATCGCGTCCGACGAGCGTGGCCAGCGCACCGCCCACCGGGTCGGGCCGGGGTGGCGGTGCCTGAGCCACCGAACGGCGTCCGAGAAGCGTGGCCAGCGCACCGCCCGCCGGGGCCCACCCACGAAAGCCGGGAACCCACGCCCCCGAGCGGACATGTCAGGGTATGAGCCCCCCGGAGGAGACCATGGCGATCGAGTCGGAGTCCGCGCTCGTCGAACGGCTGCGCGCCGGTGACCCCGACGCGGTCGCGGCGCTGTTCGACCGGCACGCCGACCGCATCCACCAGCACTGCCACCGGCTGACCGCCGACCGGGCCGACGCCGAGGACGCGACCGCGCAGACCTTCCTCGAGGTCTGGCGGCACCGCGACCGGGTGCGCGAGCACGACGGGTCGGCGCTGCCGTGGCTCTACGGCGTCGCCACCAACGTGTGCCGCAACCTCACCCGCGGACGTCGGCGCCACCTGCGCGCGGTCGGCCGCATCGGCCCCGAGCCGGCCCAGCCCGACCACGCCGACGCCGTCACCGACCAGCTGAGCACCGAGCAGCGGGTGCACGACGTCCTCGAGGCCATCGCGCGCCTGCCCGAGCGCGAGCGCGACGTCATCGCCCTCGTCGCCTGGACCGGCCTGTCCTACGAGCAGGCCGCCACCGCCCTCGACGTCCCGGTCGGCACCGTGCGGTCGCGCCTCTCGCGCGCCCGGCGCCGCCTCGCCACCCTCGCCCCGGAAGGACCCGCCGCATGACCGACCAGCCCCAGAACCCCGACCTGCCCACCCCGCCCCCCGGAGAGCCCATGGACGACGCCACCCGCGCCCGGCTGCGCGCCCGCGTCGTCGCGGGCCTCGACGAGAGCGGCCACCGTCGTCCACGCCGCTGGCTCGTCCCCGCCGCGGCAGCGGCCGCCGTGGTCGTCGTCGCCGGCGTGACCGCAGGCGTCGCACTGGGCGGGGACGACGGCCCCTCGGCCCCCAGCGGTCCGGCCGGCTCGGGCACGGCCGACGTGCCGCCGTCCGACGAGGCGAGCGAGGCCCCCGACGGTCCGAGCGACGAGCCGACGCCGTCGGACCCGCCGAGCGACGAGCCGTCGAGCGAGCCGTCGAGCGACCCGAGCAGCGCCCCCGCCGACCCGGACGACGCCGTCAGCGACGCGGAGGCCGCGTGCCGTCCCGAGCTCGAGTTCATCCTGAAGGGCGCCGACGTCGTCGCGTCGACGACGTCCGAGACCGGCAGCACCGTCTTCTTCGTCAAGGGCGGCAAGTGGACGGCGTGCAGCACCCACGGTGGCCGCGCGACGGTCTTCGGCGCCCGCGCCCTCGACGCCCCCGACGACAAGGACGCCTACGCGATCAGCTCGGTCTACCCGAAGGCCCGCACGTCGACCTTCGTGTCGGCCGGCCTCGTGCCCGAGGGCGCCTCGCGCTTCGCCGTCGGCTACACCTTCCCCGACGGGCACCGCACGCCGCTGACGCAGGTCTCCGACGAGGAGGGGCGCACCTGGTGGTCGATGGACTACACCGTCACCGGCGGACCGATCAACGAGACCAACCAGCTCGAGCTCGACCCGATCACCGTCGAGGTGACCACCGACCGCTCGACGCAGACCTACACGCTCGACTGGGCGCTCGACACCTGCCGCCAGGCCAACCACGGCTGCTGATCGACCCGGCCGGGGTCGTGTGAGCCGCCACGAACGGGGAAGGGACCGACCATGACGTTCATCGCCGTCGTCGCCGCGTTCATCGGACTCTGCTGGCTGCTCATCGCGGTCGGCCTCGTCGTCCAGCACGTCACCGGTCGCTCGCCGGTCGGCCCGGGTCGCCCGGGCCGCCTGCGCGGCATGCGCCGCACCGGCCGGGCCGGGTCGGGCATGGGCGTCGGCGGGACGGGTCTCTGATGGGCCCCGAGGGGTGGGTCGCCCTCGTGGTGGGCATCGCGATCGTGATGGTGCTGCTCGTGGCAGCGGGCTCGATGGGCAACAACTCCCCGCGCTCGCGGCGGCGCTCGAGCACCAGCGACAGCGGCGCCGGCTTCGTGGGCGGCTACTACGGCTCGGACGTCGGCAGCGACGACCGGCACCACGGCGACCACGGCGGCTGGACCGGCGGCGACGGCGGCTGGGGCGGCGGTGACAGCGGCGGCGGTGACAGCGGCGGCGGCGGGGACGGCGGCGGCGGGGGTGGCGGCGACTAGCCTCGCTCCGTGCGCGTAGGACTCACCGGCGGCGTCGCCTCGGGCAAGAGCACGGTGGCCGCGATCCTGGCCGAGCTGGGCGCCGTCGTCGTGGACGCCGACCAGCTGGCCCGCGAGGTCGTCGCCCGCGGCACGCCGGGCCTGGCACGGGTGGTCGAGGATTTCGGACCCGCGGTGCTGACGCCCGAGGGCGACCTCGACCGCGCCCACGTCGGCTCCATCGTCTTCAACGACGAGGCCGCCCGCCGGCGGCTCGAGGCGATCGTGCACCCGCTCGTCTTCGAGCGCTACGCCGAGATCGAGGCCGCCGCCGAAGCCGACGGCGAGACCGACCGGGTCGTCGTCCACGACATCCCGCTGCTGACCGAGACCGGGCGGGCCGGGGAGTTCGACGCGGTGGTCGTGGTGGACGCGGCCGACGACGTCCGCGTCGAGCGCATGGTGCGCGACCGCGGGTGGACCCGCGAGGACGCCGCCGCCCGCATCGCCGCCCAGGCCACCCGCGAGGAGCGCCTGGCGGTGGCCACCCACGTCGTCGTCAACGAGGGCGGCCGCGAGGCGCTGCGCGCGCGGGTGGTCGAGGTCTTCGGCGACCTCACCGGCGACCAGCGGGAACCGACGCCGTAGTCCCCGCCGTCGTAGGGCCATGCGAACCCGGTCCCTGAGCTCCACCGTCTGCGTCCTGGCCCTCGGCGGCCTGCTGCTCACCGGGTGCGGCGCCCCCGGCGAGCCGGAGTCCGACGACCCCGGGCCGGAGGTCACCTCGTCCGAGGGTGGCTGGATCGGCGGCGAGCCCGACTGGGACGGCGGCGACAGCGGGGGCGACGCCCTGTCGGCCGGCGACGGCGAGGCGCCGTTGGCCGCGCCGGCGCCCACGACGACCGACGCCGGCCGCGACCGGCGCACCGGCGGGCTGGCCGCCGGCAGCGTCGACGACAACGCCGACTACGAGGCCTACCTGCGCTACGTTGCCCGCATCGACGACCTCGGGCTGCGGCTGCGGCCCTTCGACCCCCGCGGCCGGGTGCTGGTGACCGTCACCGGCTCCGACGGGCGGCCCGCCGCCGGCGAGCCGGTCACCGTGCTCGACGGCGGCGAGGAGGTCGCGACCCTGCGGACGACGGCCGACGGCACCGCCCGCTTCCTGCCGGCCGTCTTCGGCGCCGCGCCCGAGGGACGGTTCACCGTGCGGGCCGGCGAGGCGTCCGCCGAGGTGGACGCCGGCGGCTCGGCCGAGCTCGGCGTGGAGCGCGCCGGCGGCGTCGAGGGGTCGGTGCCGCTCGACGTCCTGTTCCTGCTCGACGCCACCGGATCGATGGGCGACGAGATCGACCAGCTCAAGACCTCGATCGACTCGGTGGCCGAGCGGGTGGCGGCGCTCGAGGGGGCGCCCGACGTCCGCTTCGCCATGACGCTCTACCGCGACCGCGGCGACGCGTTCGTCACCTCCACCTACGACTTCACCGGTGACGTCGACGCCTTCCGCGCGGCCCTGGCCGACGTGGAGGCCGGCGGCGGCGGCGACTACCCCGAGGCGCTCGAGGAGGGACTCGCCGAGGCGCTCGGCGAGCCGTCGTGGCGCGGGCCCGGCGAGGCGGTGCAGCTGGTCTTCCTCGTCGCCGACGCCCCGCCGCAGACCCGCCGCGACCTGCAGGTGACCTACCCCGACGCCGTCCGCGACGCCGTGGCGCGCGGCATCAAGATCTTCCCGGTCGCCTCCTCGGAGAGCGACGACGCCGCCGAGGCCGTCTTCCGGCAGCTGGCCCAGGCCACCGGCGCGCGGTTCGTCTTCCTCTCCTACGGCGCCGGCGGTGCGGCGACGGGCAAGAGCAGCGACATCGACTCGGCCGACTACGAGGAACTCGCCCTCGACGACCTCGTCGTCCGGCTCACCGCCGAGGAGGTCGCCGCCCTCACCGGTGACGACGGCGTCGTCCCCGACCCCGGCCCCACGTCCGACCCCACCCCGTCCGGCCAGTAGTCGCCCCTGTCGACGGTCGAGGTCCGAGACCGCTCCAGCGTTCTCGGGGCGCCCGCGGACGTCGTCGTGGGATGACGGTGGTCGAGGTGCGAGGCCGGCCACGGCCGAACCTCGAGACCTCGCACGGGTCGACGCGGGGGTCCGCGGGACCTGCGTTCGTCGAAGCGGCTGCGGGGGTCTCGAGGCTCGTCGCCAGGGCTCCTCGCACCTCGACCAACGTCGGAGCCGGCCAGGTCAGAGGGTTCGGGTCATGAAGGTGCTGTTCGGGTCGGGGCGGTAGCGACCGAACGGCGGACACTCGACGAACCCGTGGCGGGCGTAGAGACGGCGGGCGGGGGCGAAGAAGTCGTCGCTGCCGGTCTCGAGGCTCACCCGCGCGACGCCGGCCGCGCGGACGGCGTCCAGCACGTGGGTCACCAGCAGCGCGCCGACACCGCGGCCGGTGTGGCCGGACGCCGTGCGCATCGACTTGAGCTCGACGTGCCCGGGCTCCAGCGGGGCGACCGCGGCGCACCCGACCGGCTCGTCGCCGTCGCGGGCGGTGAAGAACCGCACGCCGGCGGCCCGCAGCCCGTCGAGGTCGAGCACGTGGGTCGACTCCGGGGGAGAGGTGGCCCGCAGCTCGGCGACGTGCGCCTCGAGCAGCGCGACGACGCGGACGTCGTCCAGCCCGCTCTCGACCACCCGCACGGGCCCCATCATGACGCTGACCCGTCGCTCACGAGCGACGGGTCAGCGGGGTGGAACGGGTCAGGCGGCCAGGTCGGGGTCGCCGAGGCGGCGCAGCTTCTGCAGCGCCTCGCGCTCGAGCTGGCGCACCCGCTCGGCGCTGATGCCGTGCTTGGCGCCGATGTCGGCCAGCTTGTGCTGGCGTCCGTCGACCAGGCCGTAGCGCGAGCGCACGATGTCGGCCGCGCGGTCGTCGAGCTGGCCGACGAGGCTGTTCAGCCGGTCGCGGGACTCGGTGTCGAGCACCGTCAGGTCGGGGGACGGCGCGGTCTCCTGGGCCATCAGGTCGCCCAACGAGGTGTCGCCGTCCTCGTCGACCGGGGTGTCGAGGCTGACGTGCTCACGGCCCCACGACAGCAGGTCGAGCACGCGGTCGACGTCCATGCCGAGCTCGGTGGCGATCTCGGCCGGCTCGGGGTCGCGGCCGAGCTGACGCTCAAGGGTGCGACGGGCGCCGCCGACCTGGTTGAGCTCTTCGACGACGTGCACCGGCAGCCGCACCACGCGGGCCTGCTGGGCGATGCCACGTGTGATCGCCTGGCGCACCCACCAGGTGGCGTAGGTCGAGAACTTGTAGCCCTTGGTGTAGTCGAACTTCTCGACCGCCCGGATGAGGCCGGTGTTGCCCTCCTGGATCAGGTCGAGCATCGGCATCTGCGCGCGGCCGTACTTGCGCGCGATCGAGACGACGAGCCGCAGGTTGGCGGTGATGAACGTGTCGACCGCCTTGCGACCCTCCTCGGCGAGCCACTCGAGCTCTTCCTGGCTGGCACGCATCGGGGCGCCGCCCTTGCGGCGTCCGACACGGCCCTCCTTGAGCAGTGCCTCGGCCATGAGTCCGGCCTCGATCGTCTTGGACAGCTCGACCTCCATCGCGGCGTCGAGCAGGGGGTTGCGTGCGATCTCGTCGAGGTAGAGCCCGACGCTGTCGCGACCCTCGATCTCTCGGGAACCCTGGGACGCGGTCCTGGTAGCCATGAGGACCTCCTTCGCTCTGTGACCGACCTTGCGGCCACGTGGATCAAACGTTCGTCGGGAGCCGTGGATTCCCACATCACCCCAGAAGGTCGCGCGGCCCCACCGCCCAGGTGACTGTGGTCGCACCACCTGGTTACCAGCGACGAGCGCCTTCAGGAGCAAGGACGTCCGGGCGTTCCCGAGAGTTGCCGTGGCGGCCACATATCAGCGACTTCTCAGGCTCGGGACGTCGACCCCGCCACCTGGGTGAGGCCCATCACGTCGAGCATCCACGCGAGGGTGAAGGCACGGTCCTTCCACGCCTGGTAACGACCCGAGACGCCGCCGTGGCCGGCCGCCATCTCGACCCGCAGCAGGACGTCGGGCTCGACGGCCCGCTCGCGCAGCCGCGCCACCCACTTGGCCGGCTCGACGTAGAGCACCCGGGTGTCGTTGAAGGAGGTCTCGGCGAGGATGCGCGGGTAGCGCTGCTCGCTCACGTTGTCGTAGGGCGCGTAGGCAGCGATGGTGTCGTAGGCCTCGGCGTCGCCCTCGGGGTTGCCCCACTCGTCGTACTCGGTGACCGTGAGCGGCAGGCTCGCGTCGAGCATCGTGGTGAGGTTGTCGACGAACGGGACGCCGGCCACCAGGCCCGCGAAGGCGTCGGGCGCCTGGTTGGCCACGGCGCCGATCAGCAGGCCGCCGGCGCTCGCGCCCTCGCCGACGAGCCGGTCGGGCGTCGTCCAGCCCTCGGCGACGAGGTGGCGGGCGGCGGCGGCGAAGTCGTCGAAGGTGTGCTGCTTGTGCTGCATCTTGCCCTCGTCGTACCAGCGTCGACCCATCTCGCCGCCGCCGCGCACGTGGGCGATGGCGAAGGCGGCGCCGCGGTCGAGCAGCGAGAGACGCGCGACCGAGAACCCGGGGTCCATCGAGGCCTCGTAGGCGCCGTAGCCGTACAGGTGCAGCGGCACCGGGCCGCCGTCGGCGCGGGCGTCGCGGCGGCACACCAGCGAGATCGGCACCTGCTCGCCGTCGGCCGAGGTGGCCCAGAGGCGGTGCTCCTCGTAGTCGGCCGGGTCGTAGCCGCCGAGCACCGGCGCCTGCTTGAGCAGGGTGAGCTCGCGGGTGCGCACGTCGTAGTCGTAGACCGACGACGGCACCGCCAGCGTCACGTAGCCCAGCCGCACCGTCGGCTGGTCGAAGCGCGGGTTGCCGCCGGAGCCGACGGTGTAGATCTCGTGGTCGAACTCGACGAGGTAGTCGTCGCCGACGCCGTCCTCGGCCGCGTCGTCGAGCTCGAGGATGCGCAGCTGGGTCAGCCCGTTGCTGCGCTGGTGGACGACGAGGTGCCCGGCGAAGGCGTCGACGTCCTCGAGCCGGACGGCGGCGTCGTGCGGCAGCAGCGGACGCCACTGCTCGCGCGGGGTCGGCTCGATCGGTGCGACGGCGAGCTCGAAGTCGGGGCCGGTGCCGTTGTGGTGCACCAGGAACCGGTGCTCGCCGGCCAGGACGGCGTGCTCGAGCGAGTACTCCAGGCCCTCCTCGCGCGGCGCCCAGCACCGGAACCCGGCGTCGGGGTCGTCGGCGTCGAGCACGTGCATCTCGGTGGTGGTCTTCGAGCCGGCGACGACCATGAGGAAGCGGTCGGTGCGGGTGCGGCCCACGCCCACCGAGAACCGGGCGTCGGTCTCGTGGAAGACCAGCTCGTCGTCGTCCTGCGCGGTGCCGAGGCGGTGGCGCCAGACCTTGTCGGCGCGCCAGGCGTCGTCGACGGTCGTGTAGTAGAGGTGCTCGCCGGCGCGGTCCCAGGTGCCGCCGCCGAGGGTGCCCTCGATGACGTCGGGCAGCAGCTCGCCGGTGCCGAGGTCCTTGACGCGGATCGTGTAGCGCTCGTCGCCGACGACGTCGGTGGCGTAGGCCAGCAGCTGCTCGCTGGGGCTGACGCTGGAGCCGCCGAGGGAGAAGAAGTCGTGGCCCGTGGCGAGCTCGTCGAGGTCGAGCAGCACCTGCTCGCCGGGCAGGGCGGGCTTGTCGGGGGCGGCGTCGGCGGCGGGACGCGGCGGCGTCCAGTCGTCGGGACCGGACACCGGCACGCGGCACGAGGCGCCGTACTCGCGGCCCTCGAACGAGCGGCCGTAGTACCAGTGCTCGCGCACCCGGGTGGGCACCGACAGGTCGGTCTCGCGGGTGCGGGCCTTGATCTCGGCGAAGATCTGCTCGCGCAGGTCGGCGAGGTGGGCGGTGCGCTGCTCGGTGAAGGCGTTCTCGGCCTCGAGGTGGGCCACGACCTCGGGGGAGTCCTTGGCGCGCAGCCAGTCGTAGTCGTCGACGCGGGTGCGCCCGTGGTGCTCGGTGGTGACCGGACGACGGGCGGCGGTCGGAGCGACGACGGGGTCGGTTTGTGCCATGCCGTCGAACCTAGCCACGTGGCAGAGTCGGCCCGTGCCCGACCTCTCGCTGTCGCCCAGCCCGTCGCCGTCCGAGGAGGGGCTCGTCGAGCGGCTGACCGTGCGCCGCTACCTCGGCGAGCACGGCGACCGCGACGCCGCGCGGGCCGCGGCCGCCGCGCAGGTCGAGCGGCTGCGCGACCGCTCGCGGCTCCTCGAGGTGCGCGAGGACGGCGTCCGGCGCGGCGAGGCGTGGGTGGTGCAGCAGGGCGACGACCTCGCGGTCATCGACGTCGCGCTGGACGACGTCGCGCTGGCCCCCGCGCTGCGTGACGCGCTGCTCGACCTCGCGCGCGCCGAGCGGCGCAGCCGCCTCACCGTCACCGTCTCGCCCGGCGACCCCGGCTCGGAGGCGCTCGTCGCCGACGGCGGTTTCGAGACCTTCGCGACCCAGATGCGCCTCGACCTCGACGTCGAGCCGCCGGCCGAGGACGTCGTCGTCCTGCGCCCGATGGGCCAGGAGCGCTACAACGAGTGGATCCAGGGGCAGGTCGCCGAGTACGCCGAGGCGCGGCAGCGGTCGGGGGAGAGCGCCGAGCGTGCCCGGGAGGTCTCCGAGCAGCAGCACGCCGAGCTGCTGCCCGACGGCCTGCGCTCGGCCGGGCACCACATCTTCGAGGGGGTCGCGGGCGAGGAGGTCGTCGGGCTGCTGTGGCTCAGCACCGAGCGCCCGATGGTCTTCGTCTACGACGTCGTGGTCGAGGAGGCCCACCGCGGCCGCGGCCACGGCGCGGGGATCATGCGGGCGGGCGCGCGGTGGGCCCTCGACCACGGTGCGCACGCGATCGGCCTCAACGTCTTCGGCTACAACGACGTCGCCCGCCGGCTCTACGACCGGCTGGGCTACCAGGTCACCGAGAACTTCGTGGCCCGCACGCCGTGACCTCCGCCGCCCGCTCGGTCGACCTCAACGCCGACCTCGGCGAGGAGGTCACCGACGACGCCGGGCTGCTCGCGGTGGTCACCAGCGCCAACGTCGCCTGCGGCTACCACGCGGGCACGCCGGCGATCATGCGCGAGGTCTGCGCCCGCGCGGCCGAGCTGGGCGTGGCGGTCGGCGCCCAGGTGTCCTACGACGACCGGCCGGGCTTCGGACGGCGTCCGCTCGACGTCGCGTCCGACGTGCTGCGCGAGCAGGTGGCCGACCAGGTCGGCCGGCTCGGCGACGCCGCCCGCGCCGGCGGGACGACGGTGCGCTACCTCAAGCCCCACGGCGCGCTCTACCACCGCGTCATCGACGACGAGGAGCAGGCGGCCGCGGTGCTCGCCGGCTCGGGATCGCTGCCGGTGCTGGGGATGCCGGGGGCGTTGCTCACCCAGGCTTCCGACGCCGGACGGCGCGTGGTCCTGGAGGGCTTCCCCGACCGCGGCTACGGCGACGACGGCCGGCTGCTGCCGCGCGACGCGGCCGGCGCCGTCCTGGACGACGCCGACGCCGTCGCCGCCCACGCCCTCGACCTGGCCGGCCGGGTCGCCTCGCTCTGCCTGCACGGCGACACCCCCGGCGCCGTCGGCCACGCCCACGCCGTACGCACGACCCTCACCGACGCCGGCTGGACCCTCGCCCCGTTCGTCTGAGGCGGGTGGGACTCACGTGGCTGGTGTGGCTCGGTCCGGTCGTCGGGGATACCCGGTTCACCGGGTATCCCTGACGTTCCCGGGCAGTGCAACGCCCGAGAAGCGGGAGGAGAACCCGAGAAGCTCGGCCCGGACGCCGGCCCCTCACCTCGGGGTGGCGTGAGGCGGGAGGGCCCGGCCTACGGTGCCCGGATGAGCAGAGCCGTCGTGGTCGTGGTCGCCGTGCTCGTCGCGCTGACCGGCGGCGTCGCGCCGAGCAGCGCACAGGGGGTCGAGAAGGTCGACGCCCGCGGCGACGCGTCGGCCCGCCTCGACATCTCGCGGGTCGTCTACCGCAACCTGCCGGGTCGGGCGTCGGCGCGCGTCGTCGTCCCCAGGCTCGTGCGCGACGGGACGACGCACCTCGTGCTGGCCAACCCGGGCAGCGACTGGGCCTACGTCGCCCTCGTGCGGGTTGCGGACGACGGCACCCTGCGCACGCGGTTCGTGCGCAGCAGCGGCGGGGACGTCCAGCGCCGGTCGTGCCGGTTCACCGCGGCGTGGGACGCCCGGGCGAACCACGTCGACATCTCCGTGCCGCGCCGCTGCCTGAAGGGCCTGCGCTCCACGCTGTACCTGCAGGCCGCCACCGGGCTGCGGCAGGACTACGCCCCGCCGGCCCGCCGGCTGCCCCAGGGCTGACCGCCACCGTCAGCACGGACGTCGCCGTTCCACTGCGCAGTGTCGGACGTCGCGCCTACGGTGCGCGGATGAAGAAGATCCTGGTCGTCGTCAGCGCCGTGCTGGTCGCCCTCGTGGGCAGCATCGCCCCCAGCAGCGCGGAGGCGGTCGAGAAGACCGACCCCCGCGGCGACGCCCCGGCCCGCATGGACATCGCGCGCGTCACCTACCGCAACATGCCGCAGAAGGCGGCGGCGCACATCGTCGTCCCCGAGCTGGTGCGCGGGGGATCGGCACAGCTGGTCATTGCCCCGCCCGACTCCGACGTCTTCTACATCGCCTACGTGCGGGTGGCCCCGAATGGCACGCTGAGGAAGCGATTGACGTACGCCACACAGGTAAGTGAGCGGCCGCAGTCCTGCGTCTTCAAGGCCGTCTGGGACGCCGGCGCGAACTACATCGACGTCTCGGTGCCCCGCAACTGCCTCAAGGGCATGCCTCCGAGCCTCTACATGCAAGCCATCACCGGTATGGGCAAAGACGCCGCCCCGCCCGCCTACCACCTGCTCCAGGGCTGAGACCCGGACGCCGCCCCCGGCGCCGACGGGTTAGTCTGAGGTCACCATGACGCGCAGCCTCCTCCTTCGCTGCCGCAGCGAGGTTCTCCCGATCTAGGGCCGGCCTCCTCGCTGCGGGGCTGATCGTGCGCCGGCACAGCCCGCACCCATCGCAGGAGACCTCATGACCAGCCAGTCCAGCCAGCCGAGCCAGTCCAACCCGCAGCAGCCGAGCGGGATGCCGTTCGCCCGCTACGAGCCGTTCCGCCCCGTCGTCCTCACCGACCGCACGTGGCCCGACCGGCCCATCGAGAAGGCGCCGCGCTGGTGCGCGGTCGACCTGCGCGACGGCAACCAGGCCCTCATCGACCCGATGTCGCCGGCCCGCAAGCGCCGCATGTTCGAGCTGCTCGTGAAGATGGGCTACAAGGAGATCGAGGTCGGCTTCCCGGCGGCCAGCCAGACCGACTTCGACTTCGTGCGCGAGCTCGTCGAGGACGGCCTGATCCCCGACGACGTCGTCATCCAGGTGCTCACCCAGGCCCGTGAAGAGCTCATCGAGCGCACCTTCGAGTCGATCAAGGGCGCCAAGCAGGCGATCGTCCACCTCTACAACTCCACCTCGACGCTGCAGCGCCGGGTCGTCTTCGGCCTCGACGAGGACGGCATCCGCGACATCGCCGTGCAGGGGGCGCGGCTGTGCCGCAAGTACGAGGAGACGGTGCCCGAGACGACCGTCTACTACGAGTACAGCCCCGAGTCCTACACCGGCACCGAGCTCGAGTTCGCCGTCCGCGTGTGCAACGAGGTGCTCGACGTCTTCGAGCCCACCGCCGACAAGCCGGTCATCATCAACCTGCCGGCCACGGTCGAGATGGCCACGCCCAACGTCTACGCCGACTCCATCGAGTGGATGCACCGGCACCTGAACCACCGCGAGGACGTCGTCCTCTCGCTGCACCCCCACAACGACCGGGGGACGGCGGTCGCGGCGGCCGAGCTCGGCTACCAGGCCGGCGCCGATCGCATCGAGGGCTGCCTGTTCGGCAACGGCGAGCGCACCGGCAACGTCTGCCTGGTCACCCTGGGCCTCAACCTGCTCACGCAGGGCATCGACCCCGAGATCGACTTCAGCGACATCGACGAGGTCCGCCGCACGGTCGAGTACTGCAACCAGCTGCCCGTCGCCGAGCGCCACCCCTACGGCGGCGACCTCGTCTACACCGCCTTCTCCGGCAGCCACCAGGACGCCATCAAGAAGGGCTTCGAGGCCCTCGAGCGGGACGCCGCCGCGGCCGGTGTCCCCGTCGACCAGCACCCGTGGGCCGTGCCCTACCTGCCCATCGACCCCAAGGACGTCGGCCGCTCCTACGAGGCCGTGATCCGGGTCAACAGCCAGTCGGGCAAGGGCGGCGTGGCCTACATCCTCAAGACCGAGCACAAGCTCGACCTGCCGCGCCGCGCGCAGATCGAGTTCAGCCGTGTCATCCAGCAGCGCACCGACGCCGAGGGCGGCGAGGTGACGCCCGACGAGATCTGGCGCGAGTTCCGTCGCGAGTACCTCGACCGCGAGGCGCCGCTGCGGCTCGACTCGGTGCACACCAGCTCGGCGGCCGGCGAGAAGGACGCGCTCACCGTCGACGTGATCGTCGACGGCGAGGCGATGACCCTCGAGGGGGTCGGCAACGGCCCGATCGCGGCGTTCGTGACCGCGATCAACGCGCTGCCGCAGGACTACGACGTCCGCGTGCTCGACTACCACGAGCACGCGCTCAGCGCCGGCGGCGACGCCATCGCCGCGGCCTACGTCGAGTGCGCCGTGGGCGACCAGGTGCTGTGGGGCGTCGGGCTCGACCCGAACATCGTCACCGCCTCGCTGCGGGCGGTCGTCGGGACGGTCAACCGCGCCCGCCGCTGACCCGGCGCAGGCAGGGCGCGGGGCCGCCGGCTCAGCTGGCGGCCTCGTCGTCCCCGAAGCCGTGGGCGCGCGCCCACATGGTGGCGTCACCGCGGTTCTCGGCGCCGATCTTGCGGTAGGCGCCGCGGATGAAGGACTTGACCGAGTTGATGCTCAGCCCGGTCTCCTGCACGATCTCGGCGTTGCTCAACCCTCGGGCGACGAGGTCGAGCACCTCCTTCTCACGGGCGGTCAACGAGCCGGCGTCGGGGGTGGGGCCTGACGACAGTGTCACGGGTCCTCCTGGGTCTCACGTGGGGCCGGGAGGAGTTCGTGCCGGACCCGTCGCCCGGATGGGTGAGAACCGCGAGCAGTGTGTGGCGTGCGCCACCCGGGCGGACGGCGTCCGGTCGCTCAGGCGAAGGTCAGCCAGATCAGCGCGAGGTTGAGCGCGATGATCACCGCCGCGACCGCCCACGCGACCCGGGTGGTCGCCGCGCGGTTGACCAGCGAGCCCATGACGTCGCGCCGCCGGGTGAACAGGATCAGCGGCACCAGCGCGAACGGGATGCCGAAGCTCAGCACGACCTGTGAGAGCACCAGCGCCCGCGTGGGGTCGACCCCGATCGCGATGACGACCACGGCCGGCGCGAGCGCGACGAGGCGGCGCAGCACGAGCGGGATCCGCGTGCGCAGGAAGCCCTCCATCACGATCTGTCCCGACAGGGTGCCGACGCTGGACGACGCGAAGCCCGACGCCAGCAGCGCCAGCGCGAACAGCAGCGCGGCGGCGGGTCCGAGCGCGTCGCCGAGCCCCGCGTGCGCGCCCTCGATCGTGTCGACCGGCTCGCCACCGCGCAGCACGCCGGCGGCCACCACCAGCAGCGAGAGGTTCATCAGCCCCGCGATGGTCATCGCGGTGATCACGTCGGTGCGCTGGCTGCGCAGCAGCGCGCGTCGCTCGTCCTCGGTGGTGCGCACGTAGCGCCGGCTCGTCAGCGCGCCGTGCAGGTAGATCGCGTGCGGCATGACCGTGGCACCGAGCATGCCCGCGGCGAGCAGCACGCTCTCGCTGCCCTCGAACCGCGGCACGGTGCCGTCGAGGATGGCGAGCGGCTCGAGACCGCTGCGGGCGACGTCGTAGAGGAACCCGACCAGGATGACGAGCAGCAGCCCGGTGATCGCCACCTCGAACGGTCGGTGCCCGCGGCTCTGCAGCACCAGCAGCGAGAAGGCGACCGCCGCGGTGATCAGGCCGCCGGCCAGCAGCGGGATGTCGAAGAGCAGCTTGAGCGCGATCGCGCCGCCGATCACCTCGGCGATGTCGGTGGCGATGGCGACCAGCTCGCCCTGCAGCCACAGGCCGCGGGTGACCCGCCGCGGGAAGTGCTCGCGGCACAGCGCCGGGAGGCTCTTGCCGGTGGCGATGCCGGCCTTGGCCGAGAGGTACTGGATAAGCATCGCCATCAGATTGCTGACGATGACCACCCACACCAGCAGGTAGCCGAACGTCGAGCCGGCGGTGATGTTGGTGGCGAAGTTGCCGGGGTCGACGTAGGCGATCGCCGTCACGAACGCGGGGCCGAGCAGGGGCAGCGGACCCCGTACCCGGGCGCGCGCCTTGACCGGCGGCGACTGCTGGTACACGTCGTGCTCCTCGACTCGGCGGACGTCTGATCGTCACGCAGACGGTGCCCGGAAAGCGGCATCCGTGCTTCGACGCCACGACGGAATCGGATGGTCTCGTACCCGAATCCACCCCGGGGGGTGGGTCCGGAAGTTCCTCGGTCACAGGTGGTGACACGGCGTCGTCGGGGTGCTTTGGTCAGTTACAGGTGCTCCCTCCGCGACCCGATGTCGCGTGCCGTCAACCGGCGCACAGGAGGGTTCCGAGGACCGACACCGCATTGGGGCGGACGTCGCCACCCGGCTCGCGCGACGCACCGTCGCGCGGCCGGTCACGCGCGCCTGCCCGCAACGACGAGGAGATCGCATGTTCGGCAAGAACGTCGTCAAGGAATTCATCGACCGGAGCGCGGAGAACGAGGCCGACCGCCGCGCCTTCATGAAGTCGGCCAGCATCGGCGGCCTCGGTGTCGTCGGCGCCGGGGCGGCCCTCACCGGCCTGACCGCCGGCAGCGCCCAGGCGGCGTCCGCCAGCGACGGCGCGGTGCTCAACTTCGCGCTGAACCTGGAGTACCTGGAGGCGGAGTTCTACCAGCAGGCCGCCTTCGGCCGGAGCCTTCCCGACAGGCTGACCCGCGGCCGCGGGCAGCGCGGTGGCGTCAAGGGTGGCCGCAAGGTCAACTTCTCCACCCCCGCCATCCGCAAGTACGCCGTCGAGATCGCCAACGACGAGCTCGCCCACGTGAAGTTCCTGCGCACCGCGCTCGGCGGCACCGCCGTCGCCCGCCCGGCGATCGACATCACCAGCAGCTTCACCGCGGCCGCCCGCGCGGCTGGGCTGATCGGCCCGAACCAGCGGTTCGACCCCTACGCCAACGAGAACAACTTCCTGCTCGCCGCGTTCATCTTCGAGGACGTCGGCGTCACGGCCTACAAGGGCGCTGCGCCGCTGGTGCAGAACAAGACGTTCCTCGAGGCCGCCGCCGGCATCCTCGCCGTCGAGGCCTACCACGCCGGCATCGTGCGCAGCGCGCTGTACGACAAGGGCCTGATGTCCGCCGTCCGCAAGATCTCCGCGGCGCGCGACTCGCTCGACGGGCCCAAGAACATCGACCAGGGCATCGGGTCGCGCAAGAGCCCGGCCAACATCGTGCCGACCGACAAGAACGGCATCGCGTTCTCGCGGCGCCCCGGCCAGGTGCTCAACGTCGTCTACCTCAACCCCAACAGCGTCAGCAAGGGCGGGTTCTTCCCGCGCGGCGTTAACGGGGCCGTCCGCACGTCGGAGGACCACGGCTGAGCCGCTGAACGCACGACACGCATGACGTGCCGCCCGGGTGGTCCCCACCCGGGCGGCACAATGCTGTGGTGCCCGTCTATCGCGACGAGGCCGTCGTGCTGCGCACCCAGAAGCTGGGGGAGGCCGACCGCATCGTGACCCTCCTGACCCGCCACCACGGGCGGGTCCGCGCGGTCGCCAAGGGGGTGCGGCGCACGACGTCACGCTTCGGGGCACGGCTCGAGCCCTTCACCCACGTCGACCTGCAGCTCGCGGAGGGCCGCACCTTCGACGTCGTCACGCAGGCCGAGACCCGCTCGCTCGTGCACGCCGGGCTCGGCACCGACTACGAGCGCTACACCTGCGGCACCGCGATGCTCGAGACCGCCGAGCGCCTCGCCACCGAGGAGGGCCAGCCCTCGCTGCAGCAGTTCCTGCTGCTGGTCGGCGGACTGCGCGCGCTCGCGGCCGGCGAGCACCGGCCCGCCCAGGTGCTCGACTCCTACCTGCTGCGCTCGCTCGCCGTGGCCGGCTACGCGCCGTCCTTCGAGCACTGCGCGCACTGCGGCCGCGAGGGCCCGCACCGCTGGTTCAACCCCTCCATGGGCGGCGTGCTCTGCACCACCTGCCGACTGCCCGGCTCGGCGTCCCCGTCGGCCGAGACGATCGGCGTCCTGGGCGGCCTGCTCGCGGGCGACTGGGCGCTCGTGGACGTCGCCGACCCCCGCCACCTCAAGGAGGCCAGCGGCCTGGTCGCCGCCTTCCTCTCCTGGCACCTCGAGCGGTCGCTGCGCTCGTGGGAGCACGTCGAGCGCTAGGCCTTCTGGTCGCTCCGGGGCGTCGGGTGCCGCCACCTCGCACCAGCCTCGGAGGGCTGCCGCGGCTCGGTCCGGCGAGGTGTCCGGCACCCGCGCCACCCCTGCGCTCCGTGCGCCGTCTGGTCGGCGGGTCGAGCCGGGTGTGACGTGCCGCCACACGGACCCTGAGCTCGTCGAAGGGCCCGCAAGCGGGGACGGGACGCCGCCACGACACGCCCGTCACCGACCGCCGACGTCGGGGCGGAGGCGCCGGCAGTGGCAGGCTGGCCGCGTGAGACGTCAGCCGCGCCGGCCCACGCCCCACCCGTCGGGGGCGCGGCCGCCCGACGTCCCGGCGTCGCTGGTGCCCAAGCACGTGGCGATCGTGATGGACGGCAACGGGCGGTGGGCCAAGCAGCAGGGACTGCCCCGCACCCGCGGGCACGAGGCCGGCGAGGCGGCGCTGTTCGACGTTGTCGAGGGGGCCATCGAGATCGGCGTGAAGGCGGTCTCGGCCTACGCGTTCTCCACCGAGAACTGGACCCGCTCCCCGGAGGAGGTCAGGTTCCTCATGGGGTTCAACCGCGACGTCATCCGTCGGCGTCGCGACGAGATGCACGAGCTCGGCGTGCGGGTGCGGTGGGCCGGGCGGGCGCCGCGGCTGTGGCGCTCGGTGATCAAGGAGCTGCAGGTCGCCGAGCAGCTGACCCGCGGCAACGACGTCCTGACGCTGACGATGTGCGTCAATTACGGCGGCCGCGCCGAGCTGGCCGACACCGCGCGATCGATCGCCCGCGAGGTCGCCGCCGGGCGGCTCGACCCCGACCGCGTCGACGAACGCACGTTCGCCAAGCACCTCTACGTGCCCGAGGTCGGCGACGCCGACCTGGTGTGGCGCACGTCGGGGGAGAACCGGCTGTCGAACTTCATGCTCTGGCAGGCCGCCTACGCCGAGCTGGTCTTCACCGACGTGCTCTGGCCGGACGTCGACCGCCTCGCCCTGTGGCGCGCCATCGAGATCTACGCCGAGCGCGACCGCCGCTACGGCAAGGCCTGAGCCCTCAGCCCCGCCCGCTCGAGCACCGGCTCTCGAAGGCCAGGGCGGGCACACGGACCCTGAGCTTGTCGAAGGGCCCTCCACGGGGACGTTCGCGTGGACGGTGCGGGGTCTCGAGGCTCGGCCGTGGCCGGCCTCGCACCTCGACCATCGTCAGGCCGGCCCACCGAGGCCGACGCCCCCGCACGGACCCTGAGCTTGTCGAAGGGCCCTCCACGGGGACGTTCGCGTGGACGGTGCGGGGTCTCGAGGCTCGGCCGTGGCCGGCCTCGCACCTCGACCATCGTCAGGCCGGCCCACCGAGGCCGACGCCCCCGCACGGACCCTGAGCTTGTCGAAGGGCCCTGCACGGGAACGTCCGCGTTGTCCGTGCGTGGTCTCGACGACGGCCTCGCGCAGACGCTCGGCCTGCTCGACCACCGGCTCTCCAGGAGACGGTCGCGTGGGCGCTGCGGGGTCTCGAGGCTCGGCCGTGGCCGGCCTCGCACCTCGACCATCGTGGGGGTGCCCTTCGACAGGCTCAGGGTCCGTGAGTCAGTAGCGCAAGTGAGCATCCGTGAGGCGCCCCGACCGAACGGAAAGGCACCCGAAGGGCGCACGGAGCGAAGGAGCGGAGCGGGGTGCCGGACCCCTCGCCAGGCCAGACCGCGGCAGCGAAGAAGGATGACGCGAGGGGGCGGCACCGCGCAGCCCGCAGCGACCAGACGAACTCAGTGCTCGTCGTAGTGCTCGCCGTGGGGGGCGTGGCGGTGGCCGTCGTGCACGTAGTCGACGTGGTCGTCGTGGGGGACGGCGAGGTGGCCGCAGTCGTCGCCGTGGCGGTGGGGGTGGCGGTCGTCGTGGTCGTCGCTGACCTCGTGGCCGACGGGGTCGTCGGCGAAGGGTTGTCGCAGCCGGCTGCGGTGGCGCAGCCAGACGCCGATGGGCCAGGTGACGGCGAAGCCGGCGAGGGCGAGCAGCACGATGCTGGGGCCGGGGGCGACCGAGGCGCGGTAGGAGGCGAAGGCCGAGATCACGAGCCCGCCGACGGAGGCCAGGACGCCGATCACCATGGCGGCCGCGAGCGTCGTCCGGAACGAGCGGGTCAGCTGCTGGGCGGTGGCGACGGGCACCACCATGAGCGCCGAGACGAGCAGCAGCCCGACGGTGCGCATGGCCACCGTGACGCTGACGGCGGCGAGCACCGCGACGAGGATGTTGTAGAGCCGCACGTCGAGGCCGGCGACGCGGGCGAACTCGCGGTCGTGCGAGACGGCGAACAGCTGCGGCGCCAGCCCGACCGCGATCAGCACCACCACGGTCGCGAGCACCATCGTGACGATGACGTCGCTGATCGAGATCGTCAGCAGCGAGCCGAACAGGTACTGCTGCAGCCGGGCGGCCGACTGCCCGCCGATGCCCGTGAGCAGGACGCCGCCCGCGAGCCCGCCGTAGAACAGCAGCGCCAGCGCCACGTCGCCGTTGGTGTGGCCGCGTTCTCGGATCAGCTCGATCGCGACCGCGCCGACCGCGGCGACGACGACCGCCGTCCAGGTGGGCGACCAGCCGGTGAGCAGGCCGATGGCGACGCCGGTGACGGCGACGTGGCCGATGCCGTCGCCCATGAGCGCGAGCCGGCGCTGCACGAGGTAGGTGCCGATGGCGGGCGCGGCGAGGCCGGTGAACAGCGCGGCGAGGAGCGCGCGCTGCATGAAGGGCAGGCTGAACAGCTCGGCGGGGCTCACGGCCACCGCCCCTCGAGCGGCAGTCCGTGGCGCGGCCGCAGCGTCTCGTGGTGGTGGACGTCGTGCGGGGAGTGGCCGTCGTCGTGCCGCGGGGGGCCGTCGTAGGCGATGCGCCCCTCGCGCATCACCACCGCCCGCTCGACCAGCGGCGCGAGCGGGCCGAGCTCGTGGGCCACCAGCACGATCGTGGCGCCGCGGTCGCGCAGCCGGCCGAGCGCCTCGGCGAGCGCCCGCTGGTTGCGGGCGTCGACGCCGGCGGTCGGCTCGTCGAGGAAGAACAGGTCGGGGTCGCCGGCCAGCGCCCGGGCGATCAGCACCCGCTGCTGCTGGCCGCCCGAGAGGGTCGCGACGCCGTCCTTGGCGCGGTCGGCGAGACCGACGAGCTCGAGGGCGTCGGCGATGGCGGTCTTGTCGGAGGACGACATCGGCCGCAGCAGCCGGCGTCGGGTGAGCCGGCCGGCCGCGACCGTCTCCCACACCGAGGCGGGCACGCCCGACTCGGCGCTGCTGCGCTGGGGCACGAACCCGATGCGTCGCCAGTCGTGGAACTGCGCGAACGGCGTCCCGAACAGCCGCAGGGTGCCGCTGGCCAGCGGTCGCAGCCCGGTGAGGGCGCGCACCAGCGTCGACTTGCCCGAGCCGTTGGGGCCGAGCAGCGCCACGAAGGCGCCGGGCTCGACGACGAGGTCGATGCCGCGCAGCACCGGCCGGCCGCCGATGGCCACGGCGCCCCCGACGAGCTCGACGGGGGGAGTGGTGGGGGCTGCGGTCGTCACCGGCACCCGTTGGCGGTGGCCAGGGCGTCCAGGTTCTGCTGCATGAGGGAAAGGTAGTCGTCGTCGGCGGTCTCGTCGGTCAGGCCCTCGATCGGGTCGAGGACGGCGGTGCCGACGCCGGCGTCGGAGGCCAGCGACTCGGTGAACGCCGGGCTGGCCAACCGCTCGCTGAAGACGGTGGTGATGCCCTCGTCCGCGATGAGCCGCTGCAGGTCGGCGAGGCCGGCGGGGGTGGGCTCGGCGTCGGGGGACAGGCCCGCGACGCCGGCGACCTCGAGGCCGTACTTGTCGAGGTAGCCGAACGCGTCGTGCGAGACCACGATCGTGTCGCGCTCGCACGACCCGAGCGTCTCGGTGTAGCTCTCGTCGAGCGCGGTGAGGTCGTCGCGCAGCGACGCGGCGTTGGCGGCGTAGTCGTCGGCGTGGTCGGGGTCGATGTCGCTCAGCTGGTCGGCGACGGCGTCGCCGAGGTCGGCCATGCGGAGGGGGTCGAGCCAGAAGTGCGGGTCGAGACCGCCCTCGTGGTCGTGGCCGTCGTCCTCGGAGTGCACCTCCTCCGCGGCGTGCTCCTCGCCCTCGTGCTCGCTTTCGTGCTCGCCCTCGTGCTCGTCGGCGTGCTCGTCCTCGGCGTGCTCCTCGTCGAAAGGCTGCAGGCCGACGACGGACGCCGCCTCGACGGTCTCGCCGGTCGCGTTCTGCTCGACCGCCTCGTCGACCGAGGGCTGGAAGCCCTCCTCGTAGACGACGAGGTCGGCCTGGGAGAGGTCGGCGGTCTGCTCGATCGAGAGCTCGAGGTCGTGCGGCTCGCCGCCGGGGCGGGTGAGGATGCCGACGGAGGCGTGGTCGCCGGCGACCCGCTGGGCGGCGTACTGCAGCGGGTAGAACGCGGCGCTCACGGTGACCTCGCCGTCGTCGGCGCCGTCCGCGGTGTCGTCGCTGAAGGCGGCGCAGCCCGAGGTGGCGAGCAGGACGGCGGCGGCCAGGCCGGCGGTGAACCTCATGAGAACGATTCTCAAGTTGTTGAGAATGGTTGTCAATTCCTGCTGTGCGGGTGCGCGAGGATGGCGTCGTGCACCCCCTCATCACCGCCGCCGAGCTGCGGGAGACCCTCGACCGCGTCGCCGTGCTCGACGTGCGCTACCGCCTCGGCGGCCCGCCCGGTCGCGCCGCGTTCGAGGCCGGTCACGTGCCCGGCGCCGCCTACGTCGACCTCGACCACGACCTCGCCGCGCCACCGGGGGACGGCGGCCGGCACCCGCTGCCCGACCGGGCGGCGTTCGAGGCGGCCATGAGCGCGGCCGGCGTGCGTGACGACCGGCCGGTCGTGGTCCTCGACGACTGGTCGGGCCACGCCGCCGCCCGCGCCTGGTGGCTGCTGCGCCACCACGGGCACCACGACGTGCGCGTCCTCGACGGCGGCTGGTCGGCCTGGACCGCCGCCGGCGGCGAGGTCGAGACCGGCCCCGCCGAGCCCAGCCCCGGCGACTTCACCGCCGGTCCCGGCGTCCTCCCCGTCGTCGGGGTGGACGGCGTCCTCGACGTCGGCGTGCTCGTCGACGCCCGCGCCCCCGAGCGCTACCGCGGCGAGACCGAGCCGGTCGACCCGGTGGCCGGTCACGTGCCCGGCGCCGTCAACGTGCCGACCGCGCGCAACCTCACCGACGACGGCCGCCTGCGCGACGCCGCCGCGCTGCGCGAGCTCTACGCCTCGGTGGGCGCGGTGACCGGTGCCGACGTCGCCGTCTACTGCGGCTCCGGCGTCACCGCGTGCCTCGACCTGCTCGCGCTCGAGGTGGCCGGCGTCGAGGGCGCGGCGCTCTACCCCGGCAGCTGGAGCGGGTGGGTCACCGACCCCGAGCGTCCGGTCGAGACAGGATGAGGAACCGCCGTCACCAGTGCACGCCCTTGAACACCCGCGCCAGCATGATCTGCTCGCTCTCGCGGGTGCCGGCCTCGACGGTCTGGCCCTTGGCCGCCGCCGAGTCGGGGAAGACGTGGTAGGCCAGGTTCAGCACCCGGAAGGCCAGCTTGGGCGCCAGGGTGTGCGCGACGGCGCCCACGTTGCCGAGCAGGGTGTTGATCTCATGGGGCCGGTCGACCATCGCGGTGATCACGGTGTCGGCGGCCTGCGCCGGTGAGATGGTCGGGAACCGGTCGTAGAGCTTGGTGGGCGCGATCATGGGCGTCCGCACCAGGGGCATGTGGATGTTGGTGAAGGTGATGCCGTTGCCGACCACCTCGGAGGCCACCACGTTGCTCCACGCGTCGAGGGCCGACTTCGAGGCCACGTAGGCCGAGAACCGCGGCGGGTTGGTCTGCACGCCGATGGAGGAGATGTTGACGACGTGGCCCGACTTCTGGCGCTGCATCGCGGGCATCAGGCCCATCACCAGCCGGATGGCGCCGAAGTAGTTGAGCTGCATGGTGCGCTCGAAGTCGTGGAAGCGGTCCTGGCTCAGCCGCAGCGACCGGCGGATCGAGCGGCCGGCGTTGTTGACCACGAAGTCGACGCCGGGCAGCTCGGTGACGATCTGCTCGCAGAGGGTGTCGATGGCGTCGAGGTCGGAGAGGTCGCACGGGTAGACGTGCGCGGTGCCGCCGCGCAGCTCGATGGTGGCCTTGGTCTCCTCGAGCTTGTCCTTGCCGCGCGCCACGAGCACCGGGACGCCGCCCGCCTGGGCCACCTTGAGCGCCGTGACCTGGCCGATGCCCGAGGAGGCACCGGTGATGACGACGTGCTTGCCCGCCAGCGCCGCCCGGACGCGCGGGTCGCGGCCGGTGGCGGGGTCGAGGTTCTCCTCCCAGTAGCCCCACAGCGTGCGGGCGTAGCCCTCGAGGTCGGGCACGGCGATGCCCGACCCGGCCAGCGCCTGCTCGGTGCGGCGGGAGTCGAAGACGGCGTTGAAGGAGGTGTGGGCGAGCACCTCGGCCGGGATGCCGAGCCGTCCGAGCGTCTGGTCGAGCACGGCCTGCGCCGGGCGCTGGCGCACCAGCGCGTTCAGCAGCCGCCCGGGCCGCAGCGGGCCGGGCACGGGCAGGGGCGCGGACGGCGTCGCGAGCTGCGGCGCACCGGCGGCGCGGCAGAACAGGTTGATCGTCTCGACCGTCGGCTGCGGCTCGGGGTTGACGAGGTGGAAGGTCTCGCCGTCGCGGCCGGGCAGGTGCGCGAGGTGGTCGATGGCCGAGGCGACGTAGTCGACCGGGACGACGTTCGTCTCACCGAGGTCGACGCCGACCAGCGGCAGCCACGCCGGCAGCCGGTCGCGCAGCAGCTTGAGCACCGGGAAGAAGTAGTAGGGGCCGTCGACCTTGTCCATCGCGCCGGTCTCGGAGTGCCCGACCACGATCGCGGGACGGTAGACCCGCCACGGGACGCCGGCGGCCGTCGCCTCCTCGCGCACGATGCGCTCGGACTCGAACTTGGTGCGGTGGTAGGGCGAGGGCAGCTTCTGGCCGACGTCGAACATCGTCTCGTCGAAGGTGCCGCGGTGCTCGCCGGCCGCGGCCACCGAGGAGACCTGGTGGAAGCAGCCGGCACGCAGCGCCGCGGCGAGCTCGACCGCACCGCGGGTGCCGCCGACGTTGAGCACCTCGTTGGTCTCGTCGTCGGCGGTCATGTCGTAGATCGCGGCGAGGTGCACGACGTGGTCGATCTCGCCGGCGTGCGCAGCCACCCAGGCGGGGTCGACGCCGAGGCCGGGCTCGCCGAGGTCGCCGATCACCGGGGTCACCCGCGAGGAGCCCCAGCGTGCCCGCAGCGCCTCGAGCCGGGGCAGGGACGACGCCCGGCACAGCACGAAGATCTCGCCCTCACGCCGGTCGACGAGCTCCTGCACGAGGTGACGGCCGATGAAGCCGGTGGCGCCGGTGACGAAGTACGACATGGCCGGAGGGTATCCGTGCGGTCACCCCCGCGACCACGGTCGCGAGAGGATCAGCGGTCGCCGGGGCCGAACATGATCTCGTCCCAGCTCGGCACCGACGAGCGGCCCTTCTTCTTGCGCCGCGGGGGCTCCTCCGGCTCGGGCGCGGGCGGCTCGGCGTCGGCCTCCGACGCGGTCTGCAGGTCGAGCTGCGGCTCCGGCTCCGCGGCCGCGGCGTCGGCGGCCTCGTCGCGCAGGGCGACGTCGTCGGAGGCGGGGGAGTCGTCGAGGAAGGCCTCGACGGCCTCCTCATGACCGTCGGCCTCCTCGGCACCGTCGGCACCGTCGGGCTCGGCGCTCACCATCTCGATCGCGTCGTCGCCGAGCGGCAGCTCGTCGGGCGGGACGGCGGCCAGCCGCCGCTCGCGCACCGACCGCAGGTCGTCGCGCGAGGGCCCGGGGGAGGCGACGGCCTCGCCGACCAGCCAGCGGGCGTCGTCGTCGTCGAGCACCACGTAGTTGCCCGGCGGGTCGAAGGTGAACCGGCCGGAGCCGCTGCGGCCGGGTGCGGTGAAGTCGGCGGCCAGCACCCAGCGGCCGTCCTCACGCCGCCAGGCGTCCCACTCGACCGTGTCGGGGTCGACGTCGAGGGCGCGCAGGTGGGCCGAGACGGCGTCGCCGAGCGTGCGGCCGGCCGCGCCCGAGCCGCCTGACTCGCCGGCCGGACGCCGCAGCGTCGAGCGCTGGGCGCGGTCGGCGATGTGCTGCCGCTCGGCCAGCACCGGACCGACGAACGGCATGATCGCCTCGACCGTGGTCTGCGCGGCGCGGGCCACGTCGTCCGGGCTCTCGCCGGAGCGGATGCGGGCCTGGATGTCGCGGGGCCGCAGGGCACTGTCCATGGTGATCTCCAACTGGCCGAGCCGGGTGGCGTCGCCGCGCAGGGCGGCGCGCAGGCCGGGGGTGATGTCGAGGGTGTACTGCGTGCCGCGGTCGTCGACGAGCAGCAGGCGCCGGCGGTCGTCGCTCACCCCGGCGAGACTCAGGTGCGAGGTCACCGCGTCCCGCGCTTGCTCCGCCATCTCGTGCTTCTCGCTGTCCCGCCCTCGTGGTGCCCGGTCGACTTTCCCGCCGACCCTACGTCAGCAGGTGGCCCGCGGACGGGCGGCGCGCCCGGTCCGGTCCCTACGCTGCGGCCGTGGGTACGACCCTGGTGATCCTCGACCTCGCCGGCATCTTCGTCTTCGCCATCTCCGGCGGGCTGGTGGCGGTGCGCAAGGGCCTCGACGTCTTCGGCGTGCTGGTGCTCGCCGGGACGACGGGCCTCGGCGGCGGCTTCCTGCGCGACGTCCTCATCGACGCGACGCCGCCGGCCGCGCTGGCGGACTGGCGCTACCTGGTGGTGCCCGTCGTGGCGGGCCTGATCACCTTCGCCTACCCCTCGGCGCTCGGACGGCAGGAGCGTCGCGTCGCCGTCTTCGACGCCTTCGGGCTGGCGCTGTTCTGCGTGGCCGGGTCGCTCAAGGCGGCCGAGTACGGACTGGGGCCGGTGCCGGCGGCGCTGATGGGCATGGTCACCGGCATCGGGGGCGGCATGGTGCGCGACCTGCTGGCCGGCCGCGTGCCGGTGGTCTTCCGCGGCGAGCTCTACGCGATCCCGGCCCTCGCCGGCGCCGCCGTCGCGGTCGCGGGCGAGCGCACCGACGTCCCGATCGCCGTCGTCGCCACCGCCGGCGCCCTCACCTGCCTGGTGTGGCGCCTGCTCGCCCTCTGGCGCGGCTGGCAGGCCCCCCTCCCCGCCTCCGCCACCCCCAGCGTCTGAGCTAGCACTTCGCTAGCTGTCGCAAGCGTCAGAGCGGTAGTCCCTGACGAAATGGTCGTGAGATCGCGGGCGGAAGTCGCGACCACTTCGTCAGGGACTATCGCGGGGGGTGCTAGCTGGGACGTCGTGGCCGAGGGCGCGCCACTGGGCGAGGGTGAGGGCCGCGTCGTCCCACAGGAAGGGGGTGGGGCCGCGCTGGAGCCAGGTGTTGCCGGTCCAGGTGATGGTGTCGTCGTCGAAGACGGAGCGGTCGCCGTCGTCCTGCACCATGCCGGTCTCCGAGCGGGCCAGGCGGACGCCGTTGTCACGCACCCGCACGTCGTGCAGGCGGCGGGGCGTGCCGTCGACGTCGCTGACGCCACGGTCCTGCTGCACCAGCCCGATGCCCGCTGCGTTGCCCGCCAGCCGGTTGCCCACCACGTCGACGTCGTGCGAGCCGGCCACCAGCACCCCCGAGCCCCACAGCCAGGTCGCCGA
The DNA here is from genome assembly GCF_039543705.1 of Nocardioides marinquilinus. NCBI lineage: Bacteria > Bacillati > Actinomycetota > Actinomycetes > Propionibacteriales > Nocardioidaceae > Nocardioides > Nocardioides marinquilinus. The sequence continues at coordinate 394,358 of NZ_BAABKG010000003.1, read as the reverse complement.
CCCGTGGCCGTTGCCGGTCACGAGGTTGTCGCGGATGACGGCATCGGCGCTGATCTCGTGGAAGATCCCCGGTCCGCTGTTGCCGCGCACCACGTTGCGGGCGTAGGTGGTGTGCTGGGCGTCGATGTCGGTCCACAGGCCCGGGCCGTGGTTGCCGACGACCAGGTTGCGGCGCACGACGAGGCGGTCGGTCACGGCCCACTTGGCGCCGCCGGCCTCCCAGGCGGGGTCGAAGCCGCCACCGCCGTTGTCACCGATCGTGTTGCCGGCCACCACGGTGTCGACCCCGACGCCCCCGATGCCCAGCTGGCCGTTGCGCACGACGCGGTTGTCGAGCAGTCGCACCCGGCCGCCGGCGGTGATGCCGGCGCCGTGGTTGTCGCGCACGACGGTCCCGGTGACCAGCCAGCCCGGGGCCGTCACCTCGATCGCCCCGTGCTGGGCGGGACTGGCCATGTGCTGCACGGTGAGTCCGCGCACCGTGACGTCGGCCCCGCGTGCGCCGGCGCGAGAGGCGATGCCGCCGCGCGAGACGAGCACGCTCAGCGCGTGGCCGCGCGGGTCGCCGCCGAGCAGGATGCGGTCGCGCCGGTAGTCGAACCAGTAGCGGCCCGGCCCGACGTCCGCCCGGCTCAGCACGCGGCGCAGCGGCCGGCCGTCGCGCAGGACGTCGTCGGGGTAGGTGCAGGCGCGCCCGCGCAGGCAGGTGCCGGTGCGCTGCCCCTCCTGGTGCTGGCCGCCGACCACCCAGACCCGCCCCTCGCGGCGCCACCCGCGCAGCACGCGGGAGCCGTCGAGCACCGCCCGCGGGCCGACCAGCGTCTGCCCGCGGTGCGGGCGCAGCGGCCGGGTGAGGCGGTAGGTGCCCTGACGCAGGCACACCGTGGCGCCTGGGCCGGCGCGGTCGACGGCGCGGACGACGTCGTCGGCGGGCGTCACCTCGACGTCGCAGCCGCGCGCCCCGGGTGCGGCGCGCGCGACGGTCGTGGTGACGCCGAGCGTCGCGACCACCACGAGCAGGGCGACGAGCGACCGGAGGGTTCGATGCGGCACGACAGCGACGCTAGTCGCTGCGCGACCGCGCCGGGCCCGACCCGGGCAAGCGCCCCTCAGACCTGCTCCTCCGGGCACCACCAGGTGGTGCGGCTGCCGACGGTGGCGCGCTGCATCTCGGCGCCGCAGCGGGGGCACTCGGCGCCGGCGCGGCGGTGGGGGATGACCTCGCCGGTGTGGACGCCGCCCTTGCGGATCGCGGCGCGGGTGGCCGTGCCGAGCGCGCGGTGCAGCCGGGTGAGGTCGTCGTGGTCGAGGTCGCTGACGCGGCGGCGCGGGTCGATGCGGGCCTGCCAGAGCGTCTCGTCGGCGAGCAGGTTGCCGACGCCGGCGATGACGGACTGGTCGAGCAGCCGCGCCTTGACCGGGGCCGTGCCGCGGCCGACGCGGTCGCGGAACTCCGCGACCCGCACCATCTCGGCGTCCGGCCCGAGCGCGTCCAGGTCGGGGTCGAGCCGCACCCGGCCGAGCCGCCGCTTGTCGAACAGCCGCATCGTCGCGCCGGACTCGAAGGTCAGCGTGAAGCGGTACCACTCCGGCTTGCCGTCGGGGCTCGGGCCGTAGCCGCCGCCGCGGGGGTCACCGCCCTCGACGACCGAGCCGTCGGGCTCGGTCACCACGATCCGCCCGGCCATGCCGAGGTGGAGGCCGAGCAGCGGCCCCGACCGGGACGTCGTGCACCACATCGCCTTGCCGCGCCGGCACGCCTCGCTCAGCTGCCGGCCGACCAGCGCGTCCTTCAGCTGGCCGGGCGTGTGCGGGCGGCAGACGTAGGAGTCGGTGTCGTCGACGTCGGCGATCGTGCGGTGCAGCGCGGCCCGCTCGATCGTGGCGCGCGCCCTCTCGACCTCGGGCAGCTCGGGCACGCCCGTCATCCTGGCCGCCCCGGCTTGCGCCGCCCCTCACCCCGCCGGACCACGCGGCCCGGCGGGGTAGGCGTGCGTCAGCGGCGCGAGGCCAGGTCGTAGGCGGCGCAGCCGATGAGCTCCATGCTCACCGTCAGCCGGTCGATGCTGATGTTCTTCGCGATCGTGTCCTCGGGCGAGTGGTACGGCGGCTCGAGCAGCGCCGGGCTGGCCTCGCCGCGCCAGGAGAAGTTGGCCGAGGCGATGCCGACCTCCTGGAACGACTGGTGGTCGCTGGCGCCGCGCTCGGTGACCGGCGAGGTCTGCGGGGCGTAGCCGAGCCGGGTCGCCGCCGCGGCCACCGTCTGCGTCGTCGCGTTCGCCTGCCCGTCGAAGCTGAGCAGCCAGTAGCGGGTGGCAGGCGCCCAGCTGGTGCCGACCATGTCGTTGTTGAAGGCGCCGCGGATGCGGTCGCGCTCGACCTGCGGCAGCTGCGCCACGTGGTACCGCGAGCCGATCAGGCCCTGCTCCTCCGAGCCCCACAGCGCGAACCGGACGCCGGCCGTCGTGCTGCCGAGGCTCTTGAAGACCCGCGCCAGCTCGAGCGTCAGCGCCGTGCCCGACCCGTCGTCGTTGGCGCCGGGTGCGCCGATGACGGAGTCGTAGTGGGCGCCGATGTAGACCAGCGGCGAGAGCCCACGACGTCCGGACGGGCGCTCGGCGATGACGTTGTGGCTGGTCAGGTTGCGGTGCGCGGTGGTGGAGACCTGCAGCGGCAGCGCCCGCACGGCGAGCTCTTCTCGCAGCAGCCGCTTCTGCACCTGCGCGACGCCGATCACCGGGACGGTCGCGACCGGCGTGGGCGGCGGAGGGGTGGTGCCGGTGGTCGGGACGAGCCGCAGGGACGCCGCCTGCGCCCGCCGCGGGAAGGCCTGGTCGGCCGGCAGCAGGACGACGGCGACCGCGCCGCGGCCCTGCGCGTCGGCGACGAACGCCGCGCGCTGGTTCACGCGGGCGACGGGGTCGGTGGCGTTCTGGGCGTCGTCGGCGAGCACGACCGCGCCGGTGACGCCGGCCGCCGGCCACACCGGGGCCGCGGCCGAGCCGACGTCGACCGCCGGGCCGCTCACCCGGACGTCGAGGCCGGCGTCCGGCGACGCCCCGGCCTGCCAGCAGATGTCGTCGGCGAGCTGTCCGGCCGGGTCGTCGACCTGGGCGAGGAACTTGTCGGCGACGGGGAACGGCTCGAGGCGGACGGCGAGCCGGTGCCGGTCGAGCTCGCCGGCGATGTACTGCGCGGCGGCGTACTCCGACCCGGTGCCGCCGATGCGGGGACCGATGTCCTCCGAGAGGCCGCGCAGGTGACGCAGCGCCTGGGCCGGGCGGATGCCGCCGACGACCTTGCGGTCGGCAGGGCGCAACGACGCGGCCCTCGCCGAGCCGGGACGCCGGGCGTCGGCGGCCCAGGCGGGCTGACCGGCGGCCACGACGGCCACGCTGCCGGCGAGGCCGGCGACGACCGAGCGACGGCTCAGGCCCGCGACGGGGGCGTCGTCGGCGTGATGAGGGGTGGGCAGGACAGAGGGTTCCCGAGAATCCATGTGCGGAGGCTAGGCAACGCGGTCGGTCGGCACAACCGTCGCCGCGGCCGGCACGACCTGCCTCGGGCGCGTCAGGCAGGCGGCTCCGAGCGCCACCGCGCCGGCCACCGCCGAGACCAGGTAGGCCGGCGAGGCGCCGGAGGCGTCGACCACGAGACCGGACAGCGTGGCGCCCGGCGCGACGCCGGCCACCAGCCCGGTGTGCAGGAACGCCATCCCCTCGGTGAGCCGCGACGGCGGCACCGTCGACTCGGCCAGCGACATGCTGGCGATGAGGGTGGGGGCGATGGCGAAGCCGGCCACGAACAGGACGCCGGCCATGAGCAGCACCGAGTCGATGAGGGCGAGCGGGACCATCGTCACCGTCATCGCGGCGGCGCCGACCCGCAGCCGCACCACCAGCTCGGCGCGCCACACCACCGCGCCGGTGAGCACGCCGGCGATCAGGCTGCCGGCCGCCCACAGCGCGAGCAGGACGCCGGCGAGCGCCTCGACGTCGCGCTCCTCGGCAAAGGCGACGGTGGTGACCTCGGCGGCCCCGAACAGGGTGCCGAGCGCCAGGCAGACCACGGCCAGCGGCAGCACGGTCGACCACGGCATCCGGGGTCGCTGGGTGCGGTCGTGCTCGGGCGGGTGCGGCGGCGGGGCGGTGGCGCGCTGCGCGGAGAACACGTAGGTGCCGGCCAGGCCCGCGACCACGGCGGTGGTCAGCCCGGCGACCGGGTCGACGGCCGTCGCCAGCATCGTGACCACGATCGGGCCGGTGACGAAGACCGCCTCGTCGGCCACCGCCTCGAGCGCGAACGCGGTCTGCCGCTCGCGGGCGTCGGGCAGGGCGTGGGCCCAGCGGGCGCGCACGCACGACCCGACGCCGGGCAGCGCGGCGCCGCCGACGGCGGCCGCCACGTAGGCCACGAGCAGCGGCTGGCCCGACTCGACCGCCCACATCAGCACCGCCAGCGCGACGCCCCAGATCGTGATGGCGATCGGCAGCACCCGGGCCTGCCCGAGCCGGTCGGCCCACCGCCCCTGCGGGACGGCGAACGCGGCGTTGGCGACGAGCCCGACGCCGGAGACCGACCCCGCGAGGCCGTAGGAGCCGGTCTCGTTCTCGACGAGCAGCACGGTGCCGAGACCGACCATCGAGATGGGCAGCCGCGCGACCAGGCCGGTGGCGCTGAACAGCGCGGTGCCCGGGCGGCTCAGGATGCGGCGGTAGGTCTCGAGCATGGCGGCTCGATGGTGCTCCCTACGATGAGGAAGTGCCGAATCCCGACGTCTCGCCCTACGACGCCCTGCTGCTGGTCTCCTTCGGGGGCCCCGAGGGCCCCGACGACGTCGTCCCGTTCCTCGAGAACGTGACCCGCGGCCGCGGCATCCCGCGCGAGCGGCTCGAGGAGGTCGGCGAGCACTACTACCTCTTCGGTGGCCGCAGCCCGATCAACGACCAGAACCGCTCGTTCCTCGCCGCGATGCGCGCCGACCTCGCCGCCCACGGCATCGACCTGCCGGTCTACTGGGGCAACCGCAACTGGGACCCCTACCTGAAGGACACGCTGCGGCAGATGAGCGAGGACGGCGTCACCCGCGCCGCCTGCTTCGTCACCAGCGCCTACTCGTCGTGGTCGTCGTGCCGGCAGTACCGCGAGAACCTCTGGGACGCCGTCGACGCGCTCCCCGACGGCGCGGCCCGGCCGGCGCTCGACAAGCTGCGCCACTACTTCAACCACCCGGGCTTCGTGGCACCTGTCGTCGACGCCACCGTGGCCGCGCTCGCCGACCTGCCCGACGAGGCGCGGGACGGCGCCCGCATCGTCTTCGTCACCCACTCGATCCCGACCGCGATGAACGACTCGAGCGGTCCGCCCGCCCAGGGCGGCGGCGCCTACGAGCGGCAGCACCGCGACGTCGCCGCGGTCGTGTCCGGCCGGGTCGCCGAGGTCACGGGTGTCGAGCGCGAGCACGACCTCGTCTACTGCTCGCGCTCCGGCTCGCCGCGGACGCCGTGGCTCGAGCCCGACGTCAACGACCACCTCGAGGCGCTGGCGGCGCAGGGCGTGCCCGGCGCCGTCCTGGTGCCGGTCGGCTTCGTCAGCGACCACATGGAGGTCATCTACGACCTCGACACCGAGGCCATGGAGACCGCCGAGAAGCTGGGCCTGCCGGTGCGTCGCGCGGGCACCCCGGGCGACGACGAGCGGTTCGTGGCCGTCGTCCGGCAGCTGCTGCTCGAGCGGGCCGAGCGCGAGCGCGGCGGCGACCCCGAGCAGCCGGCGCTCGGTGCGACCGGCCCGATGTGGGACCGCTGCCCGGTCGGCTGCTGCCCCAACCCGCGCGCCGAGCGGCCCGCGCTGTGCCAGGACACCGCGTGAGCACCGCCGACGCCGCCGACGCCGCCGACGCCGCCGCCCTCGCGACCACCGCCCTCGAGATCGCACGCGAGGCAGCCGAGCTCATCCGCGAGCACAGCGAGGGCGTCACGGTCGCCGACACCAAGACCAGCGCGATCGACGTCGTCACCGAGGTCGACCGCGCGGCCGAGGCGCTGATCCGCGGCCGGCTGGCCGAGCGGCGTCCCGACGACGCGATCCTCGGTGAGGAGGGCGACGACGTCGCCGGCACCAGCGGCGTGCGCTGGGTCGTCGACCCGATCGACGGCACCGTCAACTTCCTCTACGGCATCCCGCAGTACGCCGTCTCGATCGCCGCCGAGGTCGACGGCGAGGCGGTGGCCGGCGTCGTCCTCGACGTCGCCAAGCGGGTCGAGTACGTCGCCCGCCCCGGCGTCGACGGCGCCACCGTCGCCGAGCGCGACGGCCGGCCGATCGCGGTGCGCGACCCCGCCCCGCTCGACCGGAGCCTGGTCGCCACCGGGTTCTCCTACGTCACCGAGGTGAAGGTCGTGCAGGCCGCGGCGATCGCGCACCTGGTGCCGCGGGTGCGCGACGTGCGCCGCTTCGGCTCGGCCGCCCTCGACCTCTGCGCGGTGGCCGAGGGACGCGTCGACGGCTACGTCGAGGAGGGCGTCAACCTGTGGGACCACGCGGCCGGCGGGCTCATCGCGCGGGCGGCCGGGGCGCGCACCGAGCTGGGCGTCGGACGCGGCGGACTGACCCTCTTGCTGTGTGCCCCGGCACACGGCTTCGACGAGCTGCGGCGGGCCACGATCGAGGCCGGTTTCTGGGCCGCCGACACGCCGGAATAGAGCGCGCCTGCGCGCTGTTGGCACGACCGGTCCGGACCAGTGTTCCGGCCTTTGGTCCCATGGTGCATGATCTGCCGCGCCGGATGTGGGGGACCGGCCCACCAGGGGATCAACGAGGTCCCGTGGGCCCATCGACCGGGAGGGAGTGAGCGACGCGATGGCGACCGACTACGACGCACCGCGAAAGAACGAGGAAGACCAGTCCGAGGAGAGCATCGAGGAGCTCAAGGCCCGCCGGCACGACAAGAACTCGGGCAAGGTCGACGAGGACGAGACCGAGGCCGCCGAGTCCTTCGAGCTGCCCGGCGCCGACCTCTCGCACGAGGAGCTGGCCGTCGAGGTCAAGCCCAAGCAGGAGGACGAGTTCACCTGCATGAGCTGCTTCCTGGTGCACCACCGCAGCCAGCTGGCCGACGAGAAGAAGCTGATCTGCGTCGACTGCGTCTGAGCGCACCTCGATCGCACGGGTCCCGAGCCACCGGCTCGGGACCCGTTCTGCGTCCGGGGGTCTCGCGGGGGTCTCGAGGATCGGCCGTGGCCGGCCTCGCACCTCGACCACCGTGACGGCACCACCTCGACGATGGTCGAGGTGGTGCTCCGGCGACGAGCGTGGTCCGGGAGCCGAGCAGTGGCTACTTCTTGGCGCCGAGGTCGAGCCGCTGGTCGTCCTTGCGCAGCCCGGGCGGCAGGTTGCCGGTGCTCTTGAAGTAGTAGCCGGCGGCCCGGCGCTGGGCGAGCATGCGGGCGAGGCCGACGAACGCGCCGCTGACCACGGCCCAGGCCACGGCCTCGCGCAGGTCGACGTCGGGGTCGGCGGGGTTCTCGGGCGGCTGGCGCCGCGTCGCGGCCTTCCAGCCGGTGTCGAGCGCCTTCTTGGTCAGGCTCGCCGCGCCGAGCGCGGAGGCCAGCGCGAACACCGACCACACCTTCGAGCTCTGCTTGGGCCCGCCGTCCTTCTTCGCCATGGGCCGACCCTAGTGCCCGGCCCCGGCCGGCGACCTCAGTGCCCGGCGCCGTGGCGTCCGGTCATCGCGCCGACGGCGCCCGCGAGCCGGTCGGGATGCCGCGAGCCGACCAGCCAGTACGGCGCCGGGTCGGCGGGGTCGGTGATCTCGACCCGCACCGCCCGGGGCAGGTAGGGCCGCAGCACCAGGTGGGCGCGGGCGTCGGCCTCGCGGCCGGCCACGCGGCGGGTCTGCTCGGCGTCGAGGGCGACCGCCGTCCCGAGGTGGCGGGCCTCGATGCGGGCCCGGCCGACCTGCAGCACGTCGCCGGCCACCACGATGCGGGGCGAGCCGATGGCGCGGAGCCCGGCCGCGAGCAGCGCGAGGGCGAGACCGGTGACGACCCACGCCAGCGCGGGCGGGACGGCGACCACGAGCGCCAGCCACAGCGTGGCGATGAGCATCGTGCCCTGCACCCACCAGCGCAGCGGGACGTGGAGCCGCTCGGCGTAGCGGGTCGCGGGGGGCAGCTCCACGGGACCGAGTTTCCCATCCGGGCGGGCACCGGCCCGCGCCAGGGCGTCCCGCTAGGGTCCCGGGCGTGCCCGACCTCGAGATCTCGGTGGTGCGGCTCGACCCGGGCCTGCCGCTGCCCTCCTACGCCCATCCCGGTGACGCCGGCGCCGACCTGCGCACCACGGTCGACGTCACGCTCGCTCCCGGCGAGCGCGCGCTGGTGCCCACCGGCATCGCCATCGTGCTGCCCGAGGGCCACGTCGGTCTGGTGCACCCGCGCTCGGGCCTGGCCGCGCGGCACGGCCTGACGATCGTCAACGCGCCCGGCACGATCGACGCCGGCTACCGCGGCGAGGTCTCGGTGCTGCTGGTCAACCTCGACCCGCGCGAGAGCGTCGTCCTGCGTCGTGGCGACCGGGTCGCGCAGCTGGTGGTGCAGAGGGTCGAGCACGCGCGCTTCGTCGAGGTCGACCGCCTGCCCGAGAGCGTCCGTGGCGACGGGGGATACGGTTCTACCGGCGGCTTCGGGGCAGACCCGGACGCCACCCAGCAGTCGTGAAGGAGTAGTTCGTGAGGTTCCGCCGCAAGTCCGTTGCCGACCCCGAGGTCGACGAGACGACGGACGGCCAGGCCGACGGCGGCGACGCCGGCGACGGGCCGGTCGGCCCGTTCGACGCCGAGGAGGTCGAGGACGACGGCGTCGAGCGCGTCGACCTCGGCTCGCTGCTCGTCGCCCCGCAGGGCGGCCTCGAGCTGCGCATGCAGGTCGACGAGTCCTCGGGCCAGGTGCAGTCGGTGATGCTCGCGGGCCCCGACGGCGCGGTCGAGCTGCGGGCCTTCGCGGCACCGCGCCACGGCGACCTCTGGAGCGAGGTGCGCCCGCAGATCGCCGACGACATGACGCGCCGCGGCGGCACCGCGCAGGAGCGGGAGGGCCGCTTCGGCACCGAGCTCTCCTGCGAGATCCAGGTCGACCGGCCCGAGGGCAAGGGGGTCCAGCACTCGCGCATCCTCGGCATCAACGGCTCGCGGTGGCTGCTGCGCGCCACTCTGCTCGGACGTCCCGCCCGCGAGCCCGACGAGGCCGCGGCGTGGGAGGACGCGCTGACCCAGATCGCCGTCCGCCGTGGCGACCACCCGCTGCCGGTCGGCGAGCCGCTCCCGCTCGTGCTGCCCGAGAACGCCCGACGCGTCGGTCCGGCCCGCCAGCGCGGCAAGCGCGAGGCCTGACCGGCCGCCCGGCCGGTCGCGAGGGTCACGGGAGTCACGAGGTGGCGGGCAAGAGCAGGCTGCGTCGCACGATCAGCCGGTGGGCCAACGCCGACGACGGCTACGCGCGCGACATGCGCGCCGAGTTCGTCGACGACCACAACGCCTCCATCGCCGAGTGCCCCGACCGGCAGATGGTGACCCTGCGCGGCTCGGTGCGCACCGTGACGGTGCGGCCCCGCGGCGGCGTCCCGGCGCTCGAGGCCGAGCTGTACGACGGCTCCGGCTCGCTGACCATCCTCTGGCTCGGACGGCGCCGCATCGCCGGCATCGACCCCGGCCGGTCGCTGCAGGTGCAGGGCCGCATCGGCATCCATGACAACGAGCGGGTCATGTACAACCCGAAGTACGAGCTGCTCGGATGAGCGCCACCCACGGCGACCGGGAGGGCGAGCGCGTGCCCGGCGAGGAGCGCCCGCCACCCACCGTGGCCACCGTCGAGGCGATGGTGCGCCAGCAGATGGCGAAGGCCCTCGGCGGCAAGCGCGGCATGGTCGAGGCCGGCATCCCCGGCATCCTGTTCACCGCGGTCTGGCTGCCGACCAAGGACCTGCGGCTCGCGCTGGTGCTGAGCCTGGCGGCGGCCGGCCTGGCGCTCGTGCTGCGGCTGCTGCAGCGCAGCACGGTGCAGTACGTCGTCAACGCCGTGTTCTCGATCGGCATCGGCTGGGTCTTCGTGCGCATCGCGCAGTCCTCGGGCGGCTCGGAGTCCGACCAGGCCCTCGCGTTCTTCCTGCCCGGCATCCTCTACAGCCTGGCCTACACGGTGCTGCTGGCCGGCTCGGTCGTCGCGGGCTGGCCGCTGATCGGGTTCATGCTCGGCAGCGTCACCGGCGACCCCACCGCCTGGCATGCCGACAAGCAGGTGGTGCGGCTGTGCTCGCGGCTGACCCTGCTGCTCGGCGCGCCCGGGGCGATCGGCGTCCTGCTGCAGGGGCCGGTGTGGCTGCTCGGGTGGCGCGACGCCATGGATCCCGACACCGCCGTCGCCGTCATCGCGGCCCTGCGCTACGGCCTGGGCTGGCCGCTGCGCATCGCGTCGTGGTCGGCCATGATCTGGCTCCTCGCCCGCAACGCAACACCGTTGGAGGAGCCGGGGGAGCAGCGCGGGCTGGCCTGACGCCTCCGGGGTCTCGAGGCTCGGCCGTGGCCGGCCTCGCACCTCGACCATCGTGCAGGGCCGGCCGAGCTCTGACGAGGACCGGGCCCACGGACCCTGAGCCTGTCGAAGGGCGACCCGCCGGCTACCCCGGGTGGGCGTCGGGGGCGAGCAGGTGCTCGAGGGCGTCCTCGCCCTCGGCCGGGACGACGAACAGCAGCTCGTCGCCGGCCTCGACCGGCTGCTCGGGGTCGGGCACGTAGACCTGGCCGTCGCGCAGGATCGTCACCAGCGCGCAGTTCTCGGGGAACGGGATCAGGCCGGTGGGCTTGCCCACGTAGGGCGACTCGGCCGGCAGCGTCATCTCGACCAGGTTGGCGTTGCCCTGGCGGAAGGTGAACAGCCGCACCAGGTCGCCGACGGTGACGGCCTCCTCGACCAGCGCCGACATGATGCGCGGCGTCGAGACGTTGACGTCGACGCCCCAGGCCTCGGTGAACAGCCACTCGTTGTTGGGGTGGTTCACCCGGGCCACCGTGCGGGGGACGCCGAACTCGGTCTTGGCCAGCAGCGAGGTGACCAGGTTGACCTTGTCGTCGCCGGTGGCGGCGATGACGACGTCGCACCGGTCGAGACGCGCCTCCTCGAGCGAGGACAGCTCGCACGAGTCGGCCAGCAGCCACTCGGCGTCCGGCACGCGCTCGGGCTTGACCGCCCGGGCGTCCTTGTCGATGAGCAGCACCGCGTGCCCGTTGCCGATCAGCTCGCGGGCGATCGAGCGCCCGACGGCCCCGGCTCCGGTGATGGCCACCCTCACGACGACTCCTCCGGGCCCTGCTTGATGATCGCGAACGCGCGCGACGCGTCGGCCTCGCGCATCACGAGGTGGATGAGGTCGCCCTCCTGGATGACCGACTCGCGCGTGGGCAGCATGCCCTCGCCCAGGCGGTCGATCCAGGCGATGCGGCTGCCGGTCTGCTCCTGGAAGGCGACCGTGCGCTGGCCGACCCACACCTCCGGCACCGGCACGTGGTCGACGCGGATGGTGCCGCTGGGGTCGCGGAAGTCGGGTTCGGTGCCGGCGGGCAGCAGCCGCCGCAGGACCTGGTCGGCGGTCCACTTCACCGTGGCGACCGTGGTGATGCCGAGGCGCTGGTAGACCTCGGCGCGGCCCGGGTCGTAGATGCGGGCGACGACCTGCGTGATGCCGAACGACTCGCGCGCGACACGCGCGGCGATGATGTTGGAGTTGTCGCCGCTCGAGACCGCCGCGAAGGCGTCGGCGCGACCGATGCCTGCCTTCTGCAGCACCTGCTGGTCGAAGCCGTAGCCGGTGACCTTGTCGCCGTTGAAGGCGGGGCCGAGGCGGCGGAACGAGTCGGGGTCGCTGTCGATGACCGCGACCGTGTGGTTGCGCTCCTCGAGGCTGCGAGCCAGCGTCGAGCCGACCCGGCCACATCCCATGATCACCACGTGCACGCACTCACGGTATCGGTCCTCGCGGGTGGTGTCCGAGGTCGTACCCTTGCCGCTCGTGGGTGTCGGCGACGTCTCTAAGCGGATCCTGCTGGGACGCAAGCTGCGCAGCGCCCAGCTGGGCGAGACGTTGCTGCCCAAGAAGATCGCGCTCCCGGTCTTCGCCAGCGACGCGCTCTCGTCGGTCGCCTACGCGCCAGACGAGGTCTTCATCATGCTCTCGCTCGCGGGGTTCTCGGCCTACGTGTGGTCGTGGAAGATCGCGATCGCCGTGGCGCTGGTGATGGCGGCGGTCATCGCCTCCTACCGCCAGACCGTGCACGCCTACCCCAGCGGCGGCGGCGACTACGAGGTCGCCACCGTCAACCTGGGCCGGACCGCCGGCACCACCGTCGCCAGCGCCCTGCTGGTCGACTACGTGCTCACCGTCGCGGTGTCGATCTCCGCGGCCGCGCAGTACGCCGGGGCCGCCATCCCTGTCCTGCACAACCACGAGGCCACCGTCGGCGCGGTGATGGTGGTGGTGCTGATGGCGATGAACCTGCGCGGCATCCGCGAGTCGGGCACCTTCTTCGCCGTCCCCACCTACGCCTTCATGGCGGCGGTGATCGGCACCTGCCTCTACGGGTTCCTGCAGCTCGCCGGGGGCACGCTGCCCGACGTCGAGAGCGCCAACCTGACGATCGTGCCCGACGAGAACTACGAGGGGTCGCTGACGACCTTCGCGCTGCTGTTCCTGCTGGCGCGGGCCTTCTCGTCCGGCTGCGCGGCGCTGACCGGCGTCGAGGCGATCAGCAACGGCGTCCCGGCGTTCCGCCGACCCAAGAGCCGCAACGCCGCGACCACGCTGCTGCTGCTCGGCTCGATCGCGATCACGATGATGGTGAGCGTCATCGTGCTCGCCAAGCAGATGGGCCTGAAGTACGTCGACCCGAGCGAACAGGACCGGCTGCTCTACCCGGACGGGACGCCCGTGGGCGACGGCTACGAGCAGAACGCCGTCATCGCCCAGATCGCCAAGGCCGTCTTCTCCGACTTCTCGCCCGGTTTCTACGCCGTCGTCATCGTCACCGGGCTGATCCTGGTGCTGGCCGCGAACACGGCCTTCAACGGCTTCCCGGTGCTCGGCTCGATCCTGGCCAAGGACGGCTTCGCGCCGCGGGCCCTCGGCTCGCGCGGCGACCGGCTGGCCTACTCCAACGGCATCGTCTTCCTGGCCGTGATGGCGATCGTGCTGATCGTGGCGTTCAACGCCGAGACCACCCGGCTGATCCAGCTCTACATCGTCGGCGTCTTCGTCTCCTTCAACCTCAGCCAGGCCGGGATGATCCGGCACTGGACCCGCAAGCTGACCACCGAGCGCGACCCGGCCACCCGCCGCCGGATGCAGCGCTCGCGCGTCATCAACGCCATCGGCCTGTCGTTCACCGCCGTGGTGCTGGTCGTCGTCCTGATCACCAAGTTCCTCGCCGGGGCGTGGATCACGCTGCTGGCCATGGCGTTCTTCTTCGCCGTCATGCGCCGCATCAAGGGCCACTACGACGACGTCAGCGACGAGCTCGCCGCCGACGAGGGCGACAAGGTGCTGCCCACGCGGGTGCACGCGATCGTGCTGGTCGGCAAGATCCACAAGCCCACGCTGCGGGCGGTGGCCTTCGCCAAGGCCTCGCGCCCCAACGTGCTCGAGGCGGTCTACGTCGCGGTCGACCCGGACGACACCACGGCCCTGGTGGAGGCCTGGGAGCGGCGCAACCTCGGCGTCCCGCTCAAGCTGCTGCACTCGCCCTACCGCGAGCTCGTCAACCCGATCGTCGCCTACGCCAGCGAGATCCGCCGGGCCAACCCGCGCGGCGTCGTCGCGGTCTACATCCCCGAGTACGTCGTCGGCCGCTGGTGGGAGCAGTTCCTGCACAACCAGACCGCCCTGCGCCTCAAGGGCCGGCTGCTGTTCACCCCCGGCGTCATGGTCATCTCGGTGCCCTACCAGCTGCGCTCCTCCCAGCTCGCCGTCGACCGCAGCCAGCGCGGCGCCCAGCGCGTCCGCCCCGGCGACCTCCGCCGCGGCCAGGTCGATGAGCGGAAGTCGCGCCGGGGCCAGGTCAACCGCTAGTTGTTCGGCTGCCGGGCCCGGGGTGGCCGTGTGTCAGTTACCGAGTCCGGTCGCGGACCAGTCACCAGCTCACCGCTGGGTCGGGCTGGCTCGGGGTGGCGGTGTGTGAGTTACCGAATCGGGTCGCGGAACGGTCACCAGCTCACCGCTGGGTCGGGCTGGCTCGGGGTGGCGGTGTGTGAGTTACCGAATCGGGTCGCGGAACGGTAACCAGCTCACCGCTCGACGGGGCTGGATCGGGGTAGCGGTGCGCCAGTTACGGAATCAGGTTGCGGAACGGTGAGTAGGTCACCGCCCAGCAGACCGGGCCCAGCGGGCGGTGAGTGGGCCACGGTCTGTGTCCGTCGGACGGTGGCTGGTGCACCGCCCGACGGGGCCGGGCCGGTGTAGCGGTGCGTGGGCCACGGTTCGGGACGCGCGGACGGTGGCTGGTGCACCGCCCGACGGGGCCGGTCCGGGGTGGCGGTGCGTGGGCCACGGTTCGCGGCGGTCAGACAGTGGCTGGTGCACCGCCCGACGAGGCGTGGCCGCCTGTCACGCTGGGCGGGTGAGTCGTGGTCCGGCACAGAACCACCGAAGGTCGCCCAAACGGCGTCGCGCACCCCGCGGCCCGTCGGTCGTCGGGCAGCGCTTCGAGGTCGAGGTGGGTCCGGTGGCCCACGGCGGGCACTGCGTGGCCCGCGTCGACGGCCGGGCGGTCTTCGTGCGCCACGCGCTGCCGGGGGAGCGGGTCGTCGTCGAGGTCACCGAGGGCACCGAGGGCGACCGGTTCTGGCGTGCGGACGCCGTCGAGGTGCTCGCCGCCTCGGCGCACCGGGTGCCGGCGCCGTGCCCCGTGGCGGGTCCCGGGGGCTGCGGCGGTTGCGACCTCCAGCACGTCGAGGTCGCCCACCAGCGCGAGCTCAAGGCGGCGGTCGTGGCCGAGCAGCTGCGGCGCGTCGCCGGCCTCGACGTCGAGGTGACGGTCGAGGCCGTGCCCGGCGACGTCGACGGGCTCCGCTGGCGCACCCGGCAGCGCTACGCCCGCCTGCCCGACGGTCGCACCGCGATGCGCAAGCACCGCTCCCACGACCTGGTGCCGGTCGAGGACTGCCTCATCGACGCCCACCGGCCGCCCGCGACCACCGTGCACGACGTCGGCTTCGAGGTCGCCGAGGGCGGGTTCTGGCAGGTGCACCCCGGCGCCCCGACGGCGCTCGTGGACGCCGTCCTGGAGGCCCTCGACCCGCAGCCGGGCGAGTCCGCGCTCGACCTCTTCGCCGGCGTCGGGCTGTTCTCGCGGTTCCTGCTCGAGCGCGTCGGGGACGCCGGCCGCGTCGTCGCCGTCGAGGGCGAGCCCGCCGCGGCCCGGCTGATCGGCGTCAACGCCCCGGGAGCCGAGGCGCTCACCGGCGACGTCGCCGCGACGCTGGCCGGCGCGGACGTCGCGCCGGAGGTCGACCTCGTCGTCCTCGACCCGCCGCGGGTCGGCGCCCGCCGCGAGGTCGTCGAGGCGGTCGTCGCCCGACGCCCGCGCGCCGTGGCCCACGTGGCCTGCGACCCGGCCGCGCTCGCCCGCGACGTCGCGCTGTTCGCCGAGCACGGCTACCGGCTCGACGGGCTGCGCGCCCTCGACCTGTTCCCGATGACGCACCACGTGGAGTGCGTGGCCCGACTCGTCCCGGGCGGCCGGTCGTGAGCACGACCCGCCTGGTCGACCTCAGCCACGTCGTCGAGCACGGGATGACGACCTACCCCGGGCTGCCGGCGCCCGAGATCGGCGTCCACCTCGGGTTCGAGGAGTCGGCCGACCACTACGCGCCGGGCACCGAGTTCACCATCGGGCGCATCGCGATGGTCTCGAACACCGGCACCTACCTCGACACGCCCGGTCACCGCCACCGTGGCGGCCACGACCTCGCGGGCCTGCCGCTGGAGCGGTGCGCCGACCTGCCGGCCGTCGTGGTCGACCTCCCCGACCGCGTCCGGGCCTTCGACGCCGCGACCTTCGGGGCGGACCTGCCGCTGGCCGGCGCCGCGGTGCTGCTGCGCACCGGCTGGAGCCGGCACTGGCGCACCGCTCACTACGGCGACGCCGACCACCCGTTCCTCACCGAGGACGGCGCCCGGCACCTGGCCGGGGCCGGGGCCGCGCTGGTGGGCATCGACGCCGTCAACATCGACGACACCCGCGGCGGCGAGCGGCCGGCGCACACGGTGCTGCTCGGGGCCGACGTGCCGGTCGTCGAGCACCTGACCGGGCTGGCCGCCCTGCCGGCGCGCGGGGCGCGGTTCACCGCCGTCCCGCCGGCCGTCGTCGGCCTGTGCACCTTCCCGGTGCGGGCGTTCGCCGTCGTCAGCGGATGACGTCGTAGACCAGCTTCTGGATGCCGTTGGAGTAGGTCTCGTTCTCGACCAGGCGCAGCATCTGCTTGTCCTTGTCGGTCTCGCTCCACATCCGCTTGCCGGCGCCGAGCAGCACCGGGAACTGCAGCAGGTGGTAGCGGTCGACCAGGCCGGCGTCCGCGAGGGCGCGGCCGAGGGTGGCGCTGCCGTGCACGCTGATCGGGCCGCCGTCGGTCTCCTTGAGCGCGGCGACGTCGTCCAGCGAGCGCAGGATCGTGGCGGGCCAGCGCTCGTCGTCGGACTCGAGGGTGGTCGAGACGACGTAGCGCGGCATCGTGTTGTAGCCGGCGAACTCCTCGGTCATCGTCGGCCACACCGGCGCGAACGCCTCGTAGCTGACGCGGCCCATGAGCAGGGCGCCGGCCTCCTTCTGCTCGCGGTCCTTGAGCTCGTAGGCGGCGGGGTCGAAGACGAGGTCGTGGAACGTCCAGCCCGCGTTGCGGTAACCGGGCTCGCCGCCGGGGGCCTCGACGACGCCGTCCAGGGAGACGAAGGTGGTGACGATCAGCGTGCGCATGTCGATCTCCTGCAAGGGGGTTGAGGTGTGGTGCCTGCTGGCATCCTCTCCACGAACCGCCACCCGCGGACACGACACCCCCGTCACAGATTTCTCGAGAGGACTCCCCGTGCCCATCTCCCTCGACAAGGTCCAGTCCACCGCTCCCGGACTGGTCGACCTCGCCAAGACCGCGAAGGTCAGCCTGGAGAAGCGCAACCTGTTCGGCACCCGCGCGAAGGTCGCGGTGGTCATGGACTACAGCGGCTCGATGACGCGGGAGTACCGCGAGGGACGGGTGCAGAGGCTGACCGAGCGCATCCTGGCGCTGGCCACCCAGCTGGACGACGACGGCGCCATCGACTTCTTCGTCTTCGACTCCACCGCCGCCCACCTCGGCGAGGTGCCGCTCGACAACTACGCCGGCGCCGTCGACCGGCTCACGCAGGGACGCCGCATGGGCACCACCGACTACGCCGGCGCCTTCCGCGTCGTGCGCGACCACTTCGGCTTCGCGCCGCCGAAGCTCGCCGGTGGCGAGAAGAAGGGCCTGTTCGGTCGCAAGAAGAAGGTCGAGGGCGCCGTGGACGTCGCCCTGCCCGACAACCTGCGCCCCGCCTCCGAGCCGGTCTTCGCGATCTTCCTCACCGACGGCGCCCCCAACTCCAAGCCGCAGGCCGTGCAGGCCCTCATCGAGGTCTCCACCGCCCCGATCTTCTGGAAGTTCCTCTCCATCGGCCGCGAGTCGTTCGACTTCCTCCAGCAGCTCGACGACCTCGAGCAGCGCGTCATCGACAACGCCGACTACAAGCCCATCGGCTCCATCGACGCGCTCTCCGACGAGCAGCTCATCGACGCCCTGCTCGACGAGTACGGCGAGTACGTCACCGAGGCCAAGCGCCTCGGCATGCTGGCGTAACCACCGAGGGACCCGGCCACCCACCCGCCGCCCCGCAGGATCCGGACCGAGCGCCAGCGAGACCGACCGCAGCGGAGAACGGTCAGCCTGTTCGCGGCGCATGAAGGCGCCGCGGGCACGCGCCGAAGCGAGGTACGAGCGGAGGCGCAGATGTCACCGCCGCGAGGCGTAGACCCGACGGACGACGTCCTCGACGTCGGGCTCCTCGATGGCGAGGTCGAGGACCTCGGCGTGGCGGGAGACCTCGGTGAGGACACGGGCGGCGGTGGTGGCGCCGGGGTCGAAGGCGAGGCGGTGGCGCAGGCCGCCGCCCTCGCTGTCGACGTGCCGGGTGCCGGGCACGGTGAGGTCGGGCACCGGCTCGGCGAGGTCGACCACCATCACCCGCTCGGCGCCGACGGTGGCCGAGAGGCCGGCGAGGGTGCCGTCGAAGACGAGCGAGCCGCGGTCGACGAGCAGGATGCGGTCGCACAGCCGCTCGACGTCGCCCATGTCGTGGGTGGTGAGCAGCAGGGTGGTGCCGTGGCTGCGCCGCTCGGCCACGAGGAACTCCCGTAGCCGCTGCTTCGACAGCACGTCGAGCCCGATGGTCGGCTCGTCGAGGATCACCAGCCGCGGCGAGTGCAGCAGCGCGGCAGCCACCTCGGCGCGCATCCGCTGACCGAGCGAGAGCTGCCGCACCGGCGTGCCCAGGAACTCCTCCAGCTCGAGCCGCTCGACCAGCTCGTCGGTGCGGTCGCGCTCGGCGGCGGGGGACAGGGAGTGGATGGCGGCCAGGATGCGCAGCGACTCCCGCACCGGTAGGTCCCACCACAGCTGGGTGCGTTGGCCGAAGACGACGCCGACCTCGCGCGCCAGCCGACGCCGGTCGGGCACCGGCCGCAGGCCGCAGGTGGTCACCTCGCCGCGGGTGGGCACGAGGATGCCGGTGAGCATCTTGATCGTCGTCGACTTGCCGGCGCCGTTCGCGCCGATGTAGCCGACCGCCTCCCCGGCCGCCACCGAGATCGACAGGTCGTCGACGGCGACGACGGTGCGGCGCCGCAGGCCCTCGCGCACGGTGAAGTCCCGGCCGAGACCGCGGCTGTGAATGATCGGATCATTGCCGGCGCCGATCGCCTCCGGAGCGGATCTCATCCGCCACCTCCTTGGTAGTGCCGCACCCCGACGCGCCAGCTGAGCGCGGCCAGCAGCCACGCCCACACGACGGCGAGCGGCGTCGTCCAGCCGATCCAGCCCGGCAGGCCGAGCTGCTGGGCGCCGTCCAGGTCGAGCAGCGTCACCACGGGCAGGAACGCGGTGAACGCCATCGGGAAGAAGAAGCCGAACAGGACGACGAGCGGTCGGCCCCACACCGTCGCGGGCTGGGAGGCGGCGTAGCGGCCGCCGTAGACGAAGGCGTTGGTGGCCTCGGCGCCGTCGACGAGGAAGAACTGCACGCCGCCCGCCCACACGAACATGGCCGCGAAGGTCAGCGGCGCGCACACCAGCGCGAGCGCCAGCAGGCCGACGGCCCCCACGCCCCAGTCGACGTCGTTGACCACCAGCGCGACGACGAGCGCGACCAGCGCGACGGCGGCCCGGGCGAGGCGCCGCAGCTGCAGGTCGCTGGTGATCAGCTGCATCAGCAGCGGCTGCGGGCGCAGGTAGAACACGTCGAGCGTGCCGGCGCGCAGGTAGGTCGGGATGTTGTCGCAGTGACCGACCACCAGGTCGGCCAGCGAGAAGCCGAGGTCGGCGATCGCGAAGACGAGCAGCACCGCCTTGAGGTCGAGCCCGCCGAGGCTCTCGACCTGCACGTAGAGCACCGCCACCTCGGCCAGCTCGACCAGCCCGACCAGGAGGCTGCTGGCGACGTCGGTGCGGAAGCTCGCCCGGTGGCTGCGCTGCGAGCGCACGCGCGAGGCGAGGACGGCGCGGTAGGGCGCCGTCCGCTCGCGCCACGCGAGGCCGGTGGCGCTCATCCGCCCTGCACCTCCAGACGGCGCCGCCCGGCCCGGGTCAGGCCCTGCCCGGCCGCCACGGTCGCCGCGAGCCAGGCCAGCTGCACGAGCACGTGGACGACGCCGCCGGCGAGGTCGACGCGCCCGGAGAGGACGTCGGTCGGGTACATCAGCATCGCCGGGAACGGCGTCGCGCTCGCCACCACGACGAGCCAGTCGGGGAAGAACCAGATCGGCAGGTACAGGCCGGCGAGGAAGCCCGAGACGATCATGTAGAGCAGCTGCAGGCCCCGGGTCTCGACGAGCCAGAACCCGGTGGTGGCCAGCAGGTAGACGGTGGTCGCCGAGACCGTCACGGCCAGCAGGATGCTGAGCACCCCGAGCGGGTAGACGAGCGGGTCGTCGGGCAGCGGGACGCCGACCACCACCGCGCCGATCGTGAACGTCGGCAGGCCGCGGGGCAGGAACGCGAAGAGCGAGCGGCCGACCTCGGTGGCCACGAACGCTCCCTGCACGTCGACCGGCCGCATCAGGTCGACCGCGACGTCGCCGTCCTTGATGCGGTCGGCCAGGTCGCTGCGCCCGTTGAGGTTGACCGAGCCGAGCATGCCCTGGCTGATCCACACGTAGGCCGCGACGGCGCCCAGGTCGTAGCCCTGCAGCTCACCGCCGGCGGCGCGCACCGCGGCGAACAGGATCGCCACCTTCAAGAAGCCGAACGTGGTGTTGGCGACCAGGCCGCCGAGCGCCGCGAGCCGGTAGGTCGACTGGCGCCGGAAGCCGGCGACGAGGAGCCGCCGGTAGACCCTCCCCGCTGCGCGCACAAGCGCGAGAACCTACCCGCGACCCGACGCGCGCGCCAACGGCTTCTGCTCTCGCTCGACGTCATGTATCTTGATATCGAGACACTTTGGGGAGGCCCGGGTTAGGGCTGCCTCACTACCCGCGGCAACCGTCGCGGCGGCAGGATGGACGACGTCCGCCAGCACGGGACCACACGAGGAGACGGCAGATGGCCAGCAAGGACAGCTTCGGCGCGAAGAGCACCCTCGACGTCGGCGGCACGTCGTACGAGATCTACCGCCTCGACGCGGTGAAGGGCGACGACCTGCGCGACGGCTCCGTCGCCAACCTGCCCTTCAGTCTCAAGGTGCTGCTCGAGAACCTGCTGCGCACCGAGGACGGCGCCAACATCACCGCCGACGACATCCTCGCGATCGCGGGCTGGGACGCCGACGCCGAGCCCAGCACCGAGATCCAGTTCACCCCGGCGCGGGTGATCATGCAGGACTTCACCGGTGTGCCGTGCGTGGTCGACCTCGCCACGATGCGCGAGGCCATGGCCGAGCTGGGCGGCGACCCGTCCCGCATCAACCCGCTCGCCCCGGCCGAGATGGTCATCGACCACTCCGTCATCGCCGACGTCTTCGGCTCGGCCGACGCCTTCGAGCGCAACGTCGAGATCGAGTACGAGCGCAACCGCGAGCGCTACCAGTTCCTGCGCTGGGGCCAGGGCGCCTTCGACGACTTCAAGGTCGTCCCGCCGGGCACCGGCATCGTGCACCAGGTCAACATCGAGCACCTCGCCCGCACCGTGATGGTGCGCGAGGTGGACGGCGAGCAGGTGGCCTACCCCGACACCTGCGTCGGCACCGACTCCCACACCACGATGGTCAACGGCATCGGCGTGGTCGGCTGGGGCGTCGGCGGCATCGAGGCCGAGGCGGCCATGCTCGGCCAGCCGGTCTCGATGCTCATCCCGCGCGTGGTCGGCTTCAAGCTGAACGGCGACCTGCCGCCCGGCTCCACCGCCACCGACCTGGTGCTCACGATCACCGAGATGCTGCGCGAGCACGGCGTGGTCGGCAAGTTCGTCGAGTTCTACGGCCCCGGCGTCTCGGCGCTGCCGCTGGCCAACCGCGCCACGATCGGCAACATGAGCCCCGAGTTCGGCTCTACCATCGCGGTCTTCCCGATCGACGACCAGACCATCGACTACCTGCGCCTGACCGGCCGGCCCGACGAGCAGCTCGCGCTCGTGGAGGCCTACGCCAAGGAGCAGGGCCTGTGGCACGACCCCGAGGCCGAGCCGCGCTTCTCCGAGCGCCTCGAGCTCGACCTGGCGACCGTCGTCCCCAGCCTCGCCGGTCCCAAGCGCCCACAGGATCGCGTGGCCGTCACCGACGCCAAGCAGTCGTTCCGCTCCTCGCTGGCCGACTACGTCGAGGAGGACGGCGACCAGTCGGGCTACGACGAGTCCGTCGCGGAGACCTTCCCGGCCTCCGACCCCGCCACCAGCAACGGCGGCGGCGACGCCGCCCCGCCGAGCAACCACCTCACCTCGGCCGGCAACGCCGAGGGTCGTCCGAGCCGCCCCACCCGGGTGCGCCTGGAGGACGGCAGCGAGTTCGAGATCGACCACGGCGCGGTCACCATCGCCGCGATCACCTCGTGCACGAACACCTCGAACCCGTCGGTGATGATCGGCGCCGCGCTGCTGGCCAAGAACGCCGTCGACCGCGGCCTGCAGCGCAAGCCGTGGGTCAAGACCACCCTCGCGCCGGGCTCGCAGGTCGTCTCCGACTACTACGACCGCGCGGGCCTGACGCCCTACCTCGACAAGCTGGGCTTCAACCTCGTCGGGTACGGCTGCACCACCTGCATCGGCAACTCCGGCCCGCTGATCCCCGAGGTCTCGGCCGCGGTCAACGAGGCCGACCTCGCCGTCACCTCGGTGCTCTCGGGCAACCGCAACTTCGAGGGCCGCATCAACCCCGACGTGAAGATGAACTACCTGGCCAGCCCGCCGCTGGTGGTGGCCTACGCCCTCGCCGGGTCGATGGACGTCGACCTGTTCGAGGACCCGCTCGGCCAGGACACCGACGGCAACGACGTCTACCTCAAGGACATCTGGCCCTCGCCGGCCGAGGTCGACCGCGTCGTCGGCGAGGCCATCAGCTCGGAGATGTTCGGCGACCGCTACGCCGACGTCTTCGCCGGCGACGAGCGGTGGCGCTCGCTGCCCACGCCGGAGGGCGACACCTTCGAGTGGGACCCCGACTCCACCTACGTGCGCCGCCCTCCCTACTTCGACGGCATGCCCGCCGACCCGGAGCCGGTCGCCGACATCACCGGCGCGCGGGTGCTGCTCAAGCTGGGCGACTCGGTCACCACCGACCACATCAGCCCGGCCGGCGCCATCAAGAAGGACAGCCCGGCGGGCACCTACCTCGCCGAGCACGGCGTCGGGCAGCGCGACTTCAACTCCTACGGATCGCGCCGCGGCAACCACGAGGTCATGATCCGCGGCACGTTCGCCAACATCCGGCTGCGCAACCAGCTGGCGCCGGGCACCGAGGGCGGCTTCACCCGCGACTTCACCGCCGACGACGGCCCGGTCGCCACGATCTACGACGCCGCGCAGTCCTACGCCGAGGCGGGGACGCCGCTCGTCGTGCTCGCCGGCAAGGAGTACGGCTCCGGCTCCTCACGCGACTGGGCGGCCAAGGGCACCGCGCTGCTCGGCGTCCGCGCCGTGATCGCGCAGAGCTACGAGCGCATCCACCGCTCGAACCTGATCGGCATGGGCGTCGTCCCGCTGCAGTTCCCCGACGGCAAGACGGCCGACGACCTCGGCCTGACCGGCGCCGAGGTGATCTCGATCAGCGGCCTGACCGCGCTCAACGACGGAGAGACGCCGCGCACCGTGACGGTGCGGGTCGAGCCGGCGCCGGGCACCGACATGGAGCACGGCGAGACCAGCGAGTTCGAGGCCACCGTGCGCATCGACACCCCGGGCGAGGCGAGCTACTACCGCCACGGCGGGATCATGCAGTACGTGCTGCGCAGCCTGCGCGACGGTCAGTCCGACGCGGAGTGAGCGAAGAAGCGCCACGCGCCGTCTGAGACGACGGTGACCTCGCCCTCGACGACGACCAGCGCGCCGGCGTCGTCGAGGGCGTAGGCGTCGTGGCCGATGCTGGCCGCCCACTGCTCGGCCTCGGCCATCGAGTTGCCCGGCTGCCCGTCGGGCGCGAGGTGCGGGAAGATCGCGACGTCGACCAGGCCGAGCGTGGTGTCGTCGTCGGGGTCGGCGCCCGGTGCATGCCACTGCGTGAACTCGTGGCCGACGCGCGGCGCCAGCACCATGCTGCCGGCGCTCAGCCCGACCCAGACGACGTCGTCGAGGTCGGGCAGCAGGTCGGCCAGCCCCGACTCCCGCAGCCAGTGCGCGAGGTAGAGGACGTCGCCGCCCCCGACCAGCAGCACGTCGGCCTCACGCACCCACCCCTCCCACCGCTCGCGGTCGAGGCTGGGCAGCGCGGTCAGCTCGAGGACGCCGACGCTCGCCCAGCCCAGGTTCGTCATCGCGCCGGGCCCCTCGCCGGTCACGAACCGGAAGGCGTGCTCGGGCGTGCACCACGGGTGGGCGTAGGTCGCGGTCGGGATCGCCAGCGCCCGGCACTCCGCGACGGGATTGCCGAGCAGGTCGACCAGCGCGAGCTCGATGCTCGGGTTCGTGACCCCTCCGGAGGTCAGCAGCAGCTTCACAGGGCCCAGTATCGGGCGGCGTCCGGTCGTGCGGCCTCGTTCGTGGGGAGGACCCGGCGACGCGCGCGCCGGGTGCGTGGCGGCGGGGTGGGCCGGTGCCACGATGGTCCGGTGATGCGTCGACGCCTGGCCGCCCTCGCCGTCCCGATCTGCGTGCTGGCGCTCTCCCTGAGCGCCTGCGGCGACGACGACGAGCCCACCGACGCCTCCGGGACGCCGACCGGCGAGACCTCGACCGCGCCGACGACCGAGTCGACCGAGGCCACCGACGCGACCGAGCCCACCGCCCCGAGCGAGCCCACCGAGTCGGTGTCGGAGTCGGAGTCGACCGAGCCCACGGAGGCGACCGACGAGACCCCGGAGCCGACCACCGCCGTGCCGCCGTCCGACCCGCCCACCGCGCCGCCGTCCGACCCGCCGGCCCCGCCCGCCGACCCCGACGCGCCGGCGACGACCTACGCCGAGGCCGAGCAGCGCCTCGACGACCTCGGCCAGGAGCCGGTCGACCTCGACCGCTTCGAGACCCCCACGGGCATCTACTGCCTGCTCTCCTCCGACTTCCTCACCGGCTGCGAGCTCGCCGGCGGCGGCGTGCCCGACCCCGCCGTGTGCGGCAACGACGGACCCAGCCAGAACGTCGGCCGCATCGAGTTCGGCGGCGGCGACCCCGAGCCGGTCTGCAACAGCGACACCATCCGCGAGCCGGGCGCGAAGAGGCTGCCGCTCGACTCCGTGGCCCGCTCCTCGACCAGCGGCATCACCTGCCTGGCCCAGCGGGTCGGCGTCACCTGCATCGACCCCGGCCGCACCCAGGGCTTCTTCCTCGGCCCGGACGAGTACCACGTCTTCAGCGCCTGACCGCCCGGCCCGGGGGCTCAGGCCCGCGTGACTAGCGTGGGTCTCATGATCGTCGCGTTCAGCATCAGCCCGTCCGGCGGGGACGACGAGGGCGGGGTCTCCGAGGCGGTCGCCGCCGCGGTGCGGGTGGTCCGCGAGTCGGGCCTGCCGTGCGAGACCAACGCCATGTTCACCAACGTCGAGGGGGAGTGGGACGAGGTCATGGACGTCGTCCGCCGCGCCGTCGACGTCGTCGCGGCCGTCGCGCCGCGGGTGAGCCTGGTGCTCAAGGCCGACATCCGGCCCGGCCGCACCGGCGAGCTGACCGGCAAGGTGCAGCGGCTCGAGGCGGCGCTCGCGGCCGGCCAGGGTCAGGCGTGATCAGCGAGACCCGCGCGTTCCGCACCGGCGGCGAGGAGGTCGTCCTCGACATCACCGACGCCTGCCGCGACTTCCTCGGCGGCACCGGTGAGCGGGAGGGCCTGCTCAGCCTGTTCGTGCCGCACGCCACCGCGGGCATCGCGATCATCGAGACCGGCGCCGGCTCGGACGACGACCTGCTCGCCGCGCTGGGCGACCTGCTGCCCGCCGACGACCGCTGGCGCCACCGCCACGGCAGCCCCGGGCACGGCCGCTCCCACGTGATGCCGGCCATCGTGCCCCCGCACGCCACCGTCCCCGTGCTCGGCGGCCGCCTCGCGCTCGGCACCTGGCAGAGCGTCTGCCTCGTCGACCTCAACGTCGACAACGTGGTGCGCGAGGTGCGCTTCAGCCTGCTGTCCTGACGGGCGGTGACCGCCGTCGGTGCGGACGTCGGCGTGACCGGTGCGGGGTCTCGAGGCTCGGCCGTGGCCGGCCTCGCACCTCGACCATCGTCGGGGTGGCCCTCACGGTGGTCGAGGTCGTCGGGATGGCCCCCACGGTGGTCGAGGTCGTCGGGGTGGCCCTCACGGTGGTCGAGGTGCGAGGAGCCCTGGCGACGAGCCTCGAGACCCCCGGCCCCCCGTGGTCAGGTCCCCGAACGGCGGGACGGGTCCAGCGGTCGCCTGCGAACACGTGTTCGACTACAGTCCGAACCATGCCCTCGTCCGTCGCCCCGCCCGGCTGGCCCGCCGGCGTCCGGGCGCCCGACGTCGAGCGGTGGGAGCAGACGGCGGAGGCGTGGCTGCTCGACCAGTGCCCGCCGGAGTACCGCGGCTACCCGGCGCTGCGCAAGCACGTCGTCGTCCTGGCGCGGTTCGCGCTGCTGCACGTGGAGGCGATGCAGGCGGCCTGCCGGCGCGGGCTGAGCGAGACCCGTGGTGCGCTGCGCGGCGTGGCGCCGCACGACGTGGTCGACGCCGCGATCGAGGTGTGGCTCAGCGAGGACGCCCGGCTCTCGCGCGTGCGCCGTGAGGTCGGGCTGGTCGAGGAGGCGCTGCGCGGCACCCGGTTCCGGGCGCGGCTCTGACCGGTCGGCCGGCGGGGTGACCCGGTCGGGCCATGGGCAGCGGCGGTGATCGCTGCCAGGTTGGCCGGGTGAGCGACGGCAGCACGACCGAGACCCGCTTCGCGCTGGTCCTCAACGGCGGGGTCAGCCTGGCGGTGTGGATGAGCGGCGTCGTCCACGAGCTCGACCGGCTGCGCCTCGCCTCCGCGGGCTCACCACCCCGTGACGCCGCGGAGCAGGCCGTGCACGACGCGTGGCGCGTGGTGCTCGAGCAGACCGGCCGCTCGGTCGTGGTGGACGCCGTCGCCGGCACCAGCGCGGGTGGCCTCAACGGCACGCTGCTGGCCACCGCGCTCGCCCGCGGCGCGGCCCTGCCCCACCTCGAGCCGGTGTGGGGCGACCTCGCCTCGCTGCAGCGCGACGCCCTGCTGCGGGCCGATCCCGAGGGCGCCCCGTCGGTGCTCGACGGCGACTACTTCGCCCGCTCGGTGGCGGGCGTGGTCGACGCGATCGTGCCCGAGCCCGGCGTCGATCCCGTCGAGTGCACCCTGCTGGTCACGGCCACCGCGCTGCGGCCGGCTCCGCGCCGCTACCGGCTCGAGGGCGGGCTCGAGGCGTGGGCGGTCGACAGCCGCCGCGTCTACCGGTTCCAGCGCCGCCTCGACGCCACCGGTGCCGTCGAGGCCGACGACTTCGTCGCCGCGGCGCCCGGCGGCGAGCCGGACGACGTCCCGCCCGTCGTCTCCCAGGCCGCGCGGGCGTCGGCCGGGTTCCCGGTGGCCTTCGAGCCGGTGTGGGAGAGCGCCGCCCTGCGGGGCCGGCGCCGCGACCGCCGCGACGACGACCCGCCCACCTGGCTGATCGACGGCGGCGTGCTCGACAACGCCCCGTTCGAGCCGCTGCTCGACGAGCTGCGCGACCGCTCGGTCGCGGCGCCGTTCGAGCGCGTCGTCCTCTACGTCACCCCGAGCGTGGCGGGCGCGGGCGCGCCGTGGACCTCGGGCATGGCCCCGGACGCCGCGCGGGTGCTCGGCGCGGTGGTGGGCGCCGTCCGCGAGCCCGACCAGCGCGACGACCTCGAGACGCTGGGGGAGTCGTTCGCCCGCGCCGCGTTCACCCGGGCCGGCGCCCACCACCTGCTGGCCGACCTGCTGTCGCCGACGGCGGCACCGCTGCTCACGCCGGCCGCGGCCCGCACGGCCGCCCTCGCGGTCTTCCCCGCCTACCGCGCGCGGCGGCTCGAGGAGGCCGAGCGGTGGCTGCTCGACCTCGGGCGCCCGCCCCGGCTCCAGCCGCCGCCCCCGCTCGAGCTGGGTGGCCGCGCCTGGCCCGTGGTGCCGGGCGCCGCGACCCTCGACCCCGCCGCCTGGCACTGGGGGCTGCCGGCCGCCGCGCGGGTGCTGCGCTGGTGGGGCCGGGCGCTGGTGCTCGCCAGCCGCGCGACGCCGCGGCTGACCGCGGCCTTCGCCACGCTCGACCGGGCGCAGCGCACCGTGCGCACGCTGCGCCGCGAGGAGGAGTCGCGCCTGCGGGCCCTGCTCGACGGCGACGCCACGCCCGCCGTCCGGCTCGCGGCCCTGGTCGAGGTGCACGCCGGGCTGGACGCCGCCGCGACCGTTGCGGCGCTGCTCGCCGACGTCACCGACGCGGTCGCCGCGGCGTGGGACGGCGGCCTCGACGGCTCGACGCTCGCGCAGCTCTCGCTCGACCTCGAGGTGCTGGCGTGCGCCCTCTCCCTCGACACCGGCGACCGGCCGGGCTTCCGCTACCGCCAGGTCACGCCCGCGGCTGCGCCGTTGCTGCCCGTCGAGGCCACCGGCTACGGCGACTGGCCGGCGCGCAAGCTCTACGGCGAGCGCTGGAACCACTTCGGCGCCTTCGCCTCACGCACCGGCCGCGAGCACGACTGGCTGTGGGGACGGCTGGACGGCGCGAGCGCGCTGTGCGAGTACCTCGTCGGCCCCGGGTTCGCCGCCGACCCCGCCTGCCAGGAACTGGCGCGGGCGATCGCCGCGGCCGAGGTGACCCCGGCGGAGGGGGAGACCGTGCTCGCCGCCGTCGCGCGGGGGGCGGAGACCGCGTACCGCACCGGGCCCGGCGACCTGCTCGACGCCCTCCTCGGCCAGGACCCCGACCGCCCCGGCGACGCGCTCGACCTGCTGATCGACACCGTGCCCGAGGTGCTCGGCACGGTGGCGGGCGCCGGACCGTTCCTGGAGTGGGTGCTGGCGCGCGACGTCGACGGCGACGACGTGCCGCCCGGCGCGGGCATCGGCGACCGGCTGCAGCTGCGACTGGCCCGCCTCGCCACCGCGCCGGTGCGGTTCTACCTCGACCGGCGGGTCGACGCGCTCACCGACGACTGATCTCGCCGAGGCGTCAGGGCAGCGGGTCGGCCGACCCGAGGCGCCACACCGCGAGGCCGTGCAGGCCGAGCTCGCGGGCGAGGGTGACGCGCTGGCGGTAGGAGCGGGCGTCAGCCCACCACAGCGTGCTGCCGTCGGGCAGCCGCGCCGACCACTCGCCCTCCGTCGCGTGCCACACCGGCCGGACGCCGGCCGCGGCCGCCATGGCGCGGGCTCCACCCGGCTTGACGGTGCGGCCGCGGCGCGACGTCCCCTCGCCCGGCCACAGGTAGCCGTAGCCGGCGACGCCGAGGTCGAGCCTGGACGCCGGCACCCGGGTCAGCGCCGTCCGCACCGACGCGCGCTGCCAGGCCAGGGCGCCCACCGCGCCGGGGCCCGACCAGCCGGGGCCGTGCTGGTCGTAGGCCATCAGCTGGACGACGTCGACCGCCCGGCCGAGGGCGCCGAGGGCGTAGCCGCGCTCGCGGTAGGACCGCAGCGAGGTGCTGGCGCTGATGTCGATGCTCACGGTGCGGGCCGGCGGCATCGCCTGCTGCAGCGCCGTCACCAGCCGCACCAGTCCGCCGGCGTCGCCCTCCCGCACCAGCTCGAGGTCGACGTTGACGCCGTCCCACCCGCCGCTCCGGACCAGGGTGGCCAGCCGCTCGGCGACGCGTCGGATCGCCGCCGGGCTCGACAGCAGCCGGTGGGCGCGGCGCTCGTCGAAGCCGCCGAGGCCGTTGCTGTAGTTGCTGAGCAGCAGCTCGGTGCGCAGCCCCTGCCGCGCCGCCACGCCGCGCAGCCGCGTCATGTCGCGCGTGGGGGCGCCCACCGACCGGCCGTCGGCGCTCAGCGGCACCGCGGCGATCGTGACCGTGGTCAGCGCGTCGGCGTCGCGCCGCACCACCTCGGCCGGCGTGCTGCCGAGCGCGTAGCCGGTGACGGCGAGGCCGTCGTCCGCGCGGCTCGCAGGCTGACGGACGGCGGCGCCGGCCGGTGCCGGCAGCGCGGGGACGACGAGGAGGGTCGCGACCAGCGCGAGAGCGGTTCGACGCATGGGCCTAGCGTGGCACGGTGCCCTCCTTCGCCTGCGTGCTGATCGTCGACCGACGCGGCTGGCTGCTGCTGCAGGAGCGCGACGAGCACGCGCCCATCGACCCCGAGCGGTGGGGCATCTGCGGCGGCCACGTCGAGGAGGGCGAGGACGTCGAGACCGCCGCCCGCCGTGAGCTGCGGGAGGAGACCGGGCTCGAAGTCCCCGCCGCTGCGCTGCGCCACGTGACGACGCGCGAGGTCTTCCACGCCGCGTACGGCACCACCGACCCGGTGCACGTCTACGCCGCCGGGCTCGACCTCACCGACGACGACGTCGAGTGCCACGAGGGACGACGCATCGTCTTCGTCGAGCCCGCCACGCTCGGCGACCTGCCGCTGACCCACTCCGCCTCGCTCGTGCTGCCCGACGTCGTGGACGGCGACCTCCACCGCGAGCTGTGGTTCACCGCCGTCGGCGAGACCCGCTACGCCTGCGCCACGCTCGTCGACCCCCGCGGCCGGCTGCTGATGCAGGAGCGCGACGAGCACGCCGTCGTCGCGCCCGAGATGTGGAGCCTGCCCGGCGGCGGGCTCGAGCCCGGCGAGGACTACCGCACCGCCGCCCGGCGCGAGCTCGCCGAGGAGACCGGCGTCGACCTGCCCGCCGAGGCGCTCGAGCTGGTAGGGCGCTGGCGGTTGCCGGTGAGCGCCGAGGGTCCGGCGGCCGAGTTCGAGGTCTACGCCGCGGCCACCGACCTCGACGACGACGGCGTCGAGTGCCACGAGGGACGGCAGATGGTCTTCGTGCACCCCGACGACGCCGCCGGGCTCCTGCTCGGCCGACCGGCGCGGGTGATCCTGCCCGACCTCGTCGCCTCCGACGTCTACCGCCGGGCTGTGGGGGCGACGGCATGACCGACCACACCACCGGCGTCCGGCTGAACGTGCACCCCGTGCCTGGGCACGGCGCCGAGGACGTCGTGGTGGTGCCGTCGGGCCGGCACGAGGGCGCGGTGATCACCGGCACCGACGACGGCTCGGTGTGGCGGGTCAGCCACGACGGCGCCCGCATCGACCTCGTCGCCCGCACCGGCGGCCGCCCGCTCGGTCTCGAGCTCGACCCCGACGGGCGGCTCCTGGTTTGCGACGCCCACCGCGGCCTGCTGCGCGTCGACCTGCGCGATGGCGCGCGCGCGGTCGAGGCGGTGACCGGCGAGGTCGACGACGTCCCCATGCGGTTCTGCAACAACGCCGCGATCGCCGCCGACGGCACGGTCTGGTTCTCCGACTCCTCCACCCGCTACGGCATCGAGCGGTGGAAGGACGACTTCGTGCAGGACACCCGCACCGGGCGGCTTCTGCGCCTCGCCCCCGACGGCCGGGTGGACGTCGTCCTCGACGGCCTGGCCTTCGCCAACGGCGTCGCGCTCTCTCGGGCCGAGGACTTTGTGTGCGTGGCCGAGACCGCCGCCCGCACCGTCGTCCGGCACTGGCTCACCGGGCCGCGCGCCGGCCAGCGCGACCTGCTGTGCGACGACCTGCCCGGCTACCCCGACAACATCGCCCGCGGCAGCGACGGGTTGGTCTGGGTCACCATCGCCAGCCCCACCGACCCGGTCGTCGAGCGGCTGCAGTCGGGCCCCGTCGCCCTGCGGCGGCTCGCGACGAAGGTGCCCGCCCGGCTGCAGCCCCAGCCGCAGCGCACCGTGCGTGTGCAGGCCTACGACGACACCGGCCGGCTGGTGCACGACGTGCAGGTCGACCCCGACACCCAGCGCCGCGGCTACCACATGGTCACCGGCGTCCGCGAGCACGACGGCCGCGTCTGGCTCGGCAGCCTCGAGGAGCCCGCCGTCGCCGTCCTGACCCTCTGACCGCACCGGCGCGGCCCCCGGTCCGGACCGGCGGCAGGAGTCACCGGATACCCGGTAGCTCCTGACGTTCTCAGCCGGAACTTCGGCCGAGAACGTCAGGAGTCGCCGGTGAACCGGTGACTCCTGCGACCGGGGCGACGCGCGTCTCACCCGGACGTGGCACCCGCCGCCGACTTCCCCCGTAAACTCGCCGACATGCCCCTCCTGGAGTCGATCACCGAGCCGCGTGACCTGCGTGGGCTCGACGACGACCAGCTGGCGGCGCTGGCCACCGAGATCCGCGACCTGCTGGTGCGCTCGTGCGCGAAGGTCGGCGGGCACCTCGGGCCCAACCTCGGCGTCGTCGAGCTGACGCTGGCGCTGCACCGGGTCTTCGACTCCCCGCACGACCGCATCGTCTTCGACACCGGCCACCAGGCCTACGTGCACAAGATGGTCACCGGCCGCGCGGGCCAGTTCGACCGGTTGCGCACCGAGGGCGGGCTGTCGGGCTACCCCAGCCAGGCCGAGTCGGTGCACGACATCGTCGAGAACTCCCACGCCTCCACCTCGCTCAGCTACGCCGACGGGCTGGCCAAGGCCTACCGGGTGCGCGGCGAGGACCGGCACGTCGTCGCGGTCATCGGCGACGGCGCGCTCACCGGCGGCATGGCCTGGGAGGCGCTGAACAACATCGCCATCGCCCAGGACAGCCGCCTGGTCATCGTGGTCAACGACAACGGCCGCTCCTACACGCCCACCGTCGGCGGCCTCACCACCGCGCTCACCAGCCTGCGCACCAACCCGCGCTACGAGCACTTCCTCGACCTGGTCAAGAAGCGGCTCACCTCGGTCAAGGGCGTCGGCCCGGCCGCCTACGACGCGCTCCACGCCATGAAGAAGGGCCTCAAGGACGCGCTCGCGCCCCAGGGCCTGTTCGAGGACCTCGGCCTGAAGTACGTCGGCCCCATCGACGGCCACGACCGGGTCGCGGTCGAGCAGGCGCTCGCCCAGGCCAAGCGCTTCAACGGCCCCGTCATCGTGCACGCGCTCACCCACAAGGGCTTCGGCTACGAGGCCGCCGAGCGGCACGAGAAGGACCAGTTCCACCAGATCGGGCCGTTCGACGCCGAGACCGGCGAGGCCACGCCCAAGGGCCGCATCTGGACCGACTTCTTCTCCGAGGAGGTCGTCGCCATCGGCGCCGAGCGCCCGGACGTCGTGGCCATGACCGCCGCGATGATGCACCCGGTCGGCCTCGACGGCTTCAACGCCCGCTTCCCCGAGCGCACCTTCGACGTCGGCATCGCCGAGCAGCACGCCGTCACCTCCGCCGCCGGCCTCGCGATGGGCGGGCTCCACCCCGTCGTCGCCATCTACGCCACCTTCCTCAACCGCGCCTTCGACCAGGTGCTGATGGACGTCGCCCTCCACCGCTGCGGCGTCACGTTCGTCCTCGACCGCGCCGGCGTCACCGGCGACGACGGCGCCAGCCACAACGGCATGTGGGACATGTCGATGCTGCAGGTCGTGCCGGGCCTCCGCCTGGCCGCGCCCCGCGACGGCACCCGCGTGCGCGAGCTGCTGCGCGAGGCCGTCGACGTCGACGACGCACCCACCGTGCTGCGCATCCCCAAGGGCTCGCCGCCCGACGACCTGCCCGCCGTCGACCGGGCCGGCGGGGCCGACGTCCTGGTGCGCGACGGCGCCCGCGACGTGCTGGTCGTCGCGGTCGGCGCGATGGCCACCACCGCGGTGCAGGTGGCCGGCCGGCTGCGCGACCAGGGCATCGGCGTCACCGTCGTCGACCCCCGCTGGGTCAAGCCGGTCGACCCCGCGATCGTCGAGCTGGCCCGCGACCACCGCCTCGTGGTCAGCCTCGAGGACAACGGCGTCATCGGCGGCTGCGGCGCCGTCCTGCTGCAGACGCTCGTCGCCGCCGGGGTCACCACCCCGGTGCGCATCCACGGCATCCCGCAGCAGTTCCACGACCACGCCAACCGCGCCGTCATCCTCGAGCGCATCGGCCTGGGCGCGCAGGACCTGGCCCGCGGCATCGTCGAGGAGATGAGCACCGGCGTCGACGGCCTCAGCGGGTCGGCCACTGGGGGAGCCGTCGCCGATGCCGACGTCGAGCAGCAGCCCCGCGGCTAGCCGCCCTCGCGGGCGCCGTGCCGGCGCCGCAGTGGCGCTCGCCCTCGCGCTGCTGGTCCCCGCGGCCTGCTCCGGCGCCGACGAGGCCCCGACCGACGGGTCGCAGGGCGCCGACGCGACGCCGTACGCCGAGCCCAGCCTGCCGCCGCCGGCCACGCCCTCGTCCGAGCCGACGCCCGGCAAGCGACACCCGGGTCCGAGACCGCCCGACGTCCCGACCGTCACCGCCGACCTCGCCACCGTGCTGACGGGGGTGCTGCGCCGCCGCGCGGACGCCGTCGTCACCGGCGACCGTGGCGCGTTCCTCGACGTGCTCACCGCCGACCCCGGCCTGCGCGAGCGCGAGGGCGGCTACTTCGACAACCTCGTGCAGCTGCCGCTCGCCACCTTCGACTACGAGCTGCTCCCCGAGAGCCTGGTGCGCGCCGACCGCGGCTACTGGGCCGTCGTCGAGGTCACGATGCAGCTCGACGGCTTCGACGACCTGCCGGTCACCACCCTCGACCGCTACCGCCTGGTGCCCGCCGGGCGCGGCTGGCGGCTCGCCTCCACCACCGACCCCCGGTGGGAGCGCTCGAACGCCACCGCGCGCCAGCCGTGGGACCTCGAGCCGGTCGTGGTGCGGCGTCAGGGCAGCGTGCTCGGCGTCTTCGACCGGGGCACGCTCGCCCGCGCCCCCGAGCTGATGGACGCCGTCACGTCCGGTCTCAGCGACGTCGCGGCCCGCGTGCCCTACGACTGGTCGCGCAGCGCGGTCTTCTACGCCCTGAGCGACCCGCGGTTCCTCGACGGCTTCGAGAACCTGCCCGGCGGCGACCCCGACGCCCTCGACGGCGTCGCGTTCACCGTGCCCGCCGGCCCGGGCGACGCCACCGCGGCCGCCACCCGGTTCGTGCTCAGCCCGGCCCTGATGAGCGGGCCGCGCCGCAGTCCCGACGTCCTCGGGCGGCTGGTGCGCCACGAGCTGGCGCACCTGGCCATCGGCGGCAACGACGACGTCGCGCCCGTCTGGCTGGTCGAGGGCCTGGCCGAGTGGGTCTCGGTGCAGGCGCTGCCGGTCGAGCGGCGCCGGGTGCCCGACAGCGTCGTCCGCGAGGTGCGCGACGGCGTGCGCGAGATGCCCGACGAGGCCTCCTTCAACGACGGCCAGGCGCAGATGCACTACGCGCTGGCGTGGTGGGTGTGCGAGTGGCTGGCGCTCACCTACGGCGACGACGTCCCGTGGGCCTTCCTCGACGCCTTCGCGAGCCTGTCGGGCGGGCGGGGTGACGACGGCGGTGGTGGCGGCGGTCGTGCCGAGGAGGACCGTGTGGTCGAGCAGGTGCTCGGCCTGAGCACCGACGAGCTGGCCCGCCGCGGCGCCGCGCTGCTGCTCGAGACCTACGACCGCGAGCCGGCGCCGTCCGAGGGCCCGAGCGGGTCGCCCAGCCCGTCGGGCACGCCGTCCGACGGCGGCCCCAGCCGCGGCGCGGACGCGCCGTCACCCACCCCCGGCGGCTGACGACCGGCCCCCTACCCTTGGTAGGTGAGCAGCGAGCGACTGGTGCACATCGTCGACGAGGTCGTCGGCCTCGACGGCGACACGCCGCTGACGATGGTCGTGGCCCTCGACGGGTTCCTCGACGCCGGCCGCGCCGGCGCCCTCGCCGCGCAGCACCTCGCCGACCTCTCCGGCGGCGGGTCGGTCGTGGCCACCTTCGACGTCGACCAGTTCCACGACTACCGCGCCCGGCGTCCGGCGATCTCGTTCGTGCGCGACCACTACGAGTCCTACGACGCGCCCCGGCTCGTCGTCCGCCTGCTGCGCGACGCCGGCGGCACGCCCTACCTGCTGCTGCACGGCCCCGAGCCCGACAACCGCTGGGAGGCCTTCGCCCGCGCGGTGCGCCAGGTCGTCGAGCGGCTCGACGTCGCGCTCGTGGTAAGCGTCGGCTCGGTGCCGATGGCGGTGCCGCACACCCGCCCCATCGCGCTGACCCAGCACGCCAACAACCCCGAGCTGATCCGCGAGGAGAGCCCGTGGCAGGGCGAGCTGCGGGTGCCGAGCAGCGCGCAGGGGCTGCTCGAGGTGCGGCTGGGCGAGTGGGGTCTCGACGCGCAGGGCTTCGTGGCCCACATCCCGCACTACCTGGCCCAGCTCGACTACCCGCGTGCCTCGGTGGCGCTGCTCGAGGCCGTCGAGCGGGCCGGCCGGCTCACCGTCGACCTCACCGCGCTCCGCGCGGCCGCCGAGGAGCGCGAGACCGAGATCGGCCGCTACCTGGCCGCCAACGAGGAGGTCGGCGACGTCGTCGCGGCCCTCGAGCGGCAGTACGACTCCTTCGCGCAGGCCGAGGCCGAGGGCTCCAGCCTCCTCGCCGAGGACCAGCCGCTGCCCACCGGGGAGGACCTCGGCCGTCAGTTCGAGCAGTTCCTGGCCGGCCTCGACGGCCCTGACGGCGCCGAGGGCCGCGAGCGCCCGGAC
Source organism: Nocardioides marinquilinus (assembly GCF_039543705.1). Taxonomy (NCBI): domain Bacteria; kingdom Bacillati; phylum Actinomycetota; class Actinomycetes; order Propionibacteriales; family Nocardioidaceae; genus Nocardioides; species Nocardioides marinquilinus. The sequence goes on along the minus strand of NZ_BAABKG010000003.1, from coordinate 357,829 downwards.
GACGACCAGTGAGCGACGTCCCCGCCGACGAGGCGGCGGCCGAGCTGGTCTCGCTGCTCGACCTCGAGTACCTCGACGTCGACCTGTTCCGCGGCCGCCAGCCGGCCTCGACCCGTCAGCGGGTCTACGGCGGCCAGGTCGCGGCGCAGGCGCTCATCGCGGGAGCGCGCACCGTGCCGGGCCGCGACGGCGTCGCCTTCCACGTGCACTCGCTGCACTCCTACTTCCTGCTGCCCGGCGACTACCAGGTGCCGATCATCTACGACGTCGAGCGCATCCGCGACGGCCGCTCGTTCGCCACCCGCCGCGTCATGGCCCGCCAGCACGGCCGGCCGATCTACTACCAGACCCTCAGCTTCCAGCGCACCGAGGAGGGCTTCGACCACCAGGACTCGATGCCCGCCACGCCGCCCCCGGACGCCGGCATCGACCTGCTCGACCTGATGCGCCAGGGCGGCAACGCCGAGGCCGACGCGCTGGGTCGGGAGTGGGCCGCGCTCGAGGTGCGGTGGCTGGGCAGCTCGGGCCACGGCATCGAGGTCGACCCCGCCCACCCGTCGCAGACCCGGATGTGGATCCGGGTGCGCGGCGCGATGCCCGACGACCCGCTGACCCACCTGGCCGCGTTCACCTACGCCAGCGACGTCTCGCTGCTCGGCGCCTCGCTCGCCGCGCACGAGGTGACGCCGCCGCAGGTGCAGATGGCCAGCCTCGACCACACGCTGTGGTTCCACCGGCCCTTCCGCGTCGACGACTGGTGGCTCTACGACCAGTGGTCGCCCTCGGCGTCCGGCGCCCGCGGCCTCTCGATCGGCCGGGTCTTCACCTCCGACGGCGCGCTGGTCGCCACCGCGGCCCAGGAGGGGCTCATCCGGCCGAGGAGCCGCTGAGCGAGGTCGGGCCCCGGCACCGATGAGTCGCAGCCGCCGCCCGGGTCCGACCGAGGTGACCATCGACCTCTTCGCCGGCGTCGCCGTGCGCGACTTCGACCGGGCCGTGGCCTGGTACGAGCGGTTGCTCGGCGCGCCGGCCACCTTCGTCGCCCACGACACCGAGCACGTCTGGACCGTGGTCGAGCACGGCTCGCTCGCCGTCGACCTCGACCCATCGCGCGCCGGTCACGCGGTCGTGACCCTGTTCGTCGGCGGCCCCGACGAGCTCGACGCCTTCGTCGCGGCGGCCGCCGACCGCGACGTCCACGAGACCTCGCGCGAGACCTACGGCAACGGGGTCACCAAGGTCATCTTCCACGATCCCGACGGCAACGAGATCGGCGTCGGGGGCGGACCCGGCGAGACCACCTAGGAGGTCGGGGCGGGCCTTCAGACGGCGGTGGTGCGTCCCGCCAGGTGCGAGGTGCCCGACGACGGGCTGCTCAGCGAGAACGCGTAGCCGCCGTCGACCGGCGCCGACCCGAACGCCACCGACCCGGGCAGGAAGACCGGCTTCTTGAACGCGACGTCGACGCGGACGGCGTCCGGCAGCCGGTTCTCGAGCGCGGCGACGCAGCGCGCCATCGTCCACATACCGTGGGCGATCTGCCGCCTGAAGCCGAGCGCCTTGGCGGTGAGCGGGTAGAGGTGGATCGGGTTGCGGTCGCCCGAGACGGCCGCGTAGCGGCGTCCGAGGTCGGCCGGCAGCCGCCACACCACGCCGCTGGGCTCGGCCTCGGGCAGCACGGTGCCGAAGGAGGCGGCCGGGTCGGGCGTGCCACGACGCAGGTAGGACGACGTCTCCTGCCACACCAGCTCGCCGGCGTCCGGCCCGTCGACGGCCCGCACCTCGGTGACGAAGTCGTAGACGGTGCCCTTCGGGTGCGGCACGGGCGCGCCCACGTGGGCCAGCACCGACAGCGTCTCGCCGACCGCGATGCGCCGGTGCCGGGTGATCGAGTTCTCGAGGTGCACGGTGCCGATGGCCGGCGCCGGGAACGCCGGGTCGCTCATGATCGCCATCTGCTGGTCGAAGGCGAGCAGGTGCGGGTAGGGCAGCGGGACGTCGTCCTTGCGCGGGAAGCCGCACACCCGGGCGAACGCCTCGACGTGCTCGCGCTCGACGGTGACCGGCGGCCGGGTGCGGGTGAGGCCGCTGAACCCGGCGGCGGGCGCCTTCTTCACGCCCGGCAGCTGGTTGACCAGCGGCACCGAGGGCAGGGCGGCGCGCAGCAGCGGGGGAACGAGCGCCACGTCAGGCCCCCAGCATCATCTGGCCGCAGACCCGCACCACGTTGCCGTTGACCAGGCTCGAGCCGGGGTGGGCGTACCAGGCGACGGTCTCGGCGACGTCGACCGGCAGGCCGCCCTGGGACATGGCGTTGAGACGCTGCCCGACCTCACGGGTCGCGAACGGCACGGCGGCGGTCATCTGGGTGATGATGAAGCCGGGCGCGACGGCGTTGATGGTGATGCCGTCGTCCAGCTCGTCGGCCAGCGAGTCGACCAGGCCGATGACGCCGGCCTTGGACGCCGCGTAGTTGGTCTGGCCCACGTTGCCGGCGATGCCCGCGATGCTGGCCACGCCGACGATCGAGCCGTGGCGGTGGACCAGCCCCTGGTCGAGCAGCTCGCGGGTGATCAGCTCGGGGGCGGTGAGGTTGACCGCGATGACCGAGTCCCAGCGGCTGTCGTCCATGTTGGCGAGCTTCTTGTCGCGGGTGATGCCGGCGTTGTGGACGACGACGTCGACCCCGCTGTGCTTGGTGGCGAGGTGCTGCGCGATGCGCTGCGGCGCGTCGCGGTTGGTGATGTCGAGGGTCAGCCAGTCGCCGTCCAGCTCGCTGGTGAGCTGCTGCAGCTCGCTGGCCGCCTGCGGGACGTCGACCCCGACGACCGTGGCGCCGTCGCGGTGCAGCACGCGGGCGATCTGCTCGCCGATGCCGCGGCTCGCGCCGGTGACGAGGGCGGTCTTGCCCTCGAGCGGGCGCAGCGGGTCGGCGACCTCGCCGACGTCGCCGACGCCGCCGCCGTGGGCCCCGACGCGCACGACCTGGCCCGAGACGTAGGCCGACTTCGGCGACAGCAGGAACCCGAGGGTGCTGGCGACCGCGGCCTCCGCGCCGTCGGCGACGTAGACCAGCTGCACGGTGCTGCCGCGGCCGATCTCCTTGCCGAGGCTGCGGGTGAAGCCCTCGAGCGCGCGCTGGGCGATGCGCTCGGCGCCCGCGACCTGCTCGGGCGGCGTCCCGAGGACGACGACGCGTGCGCAGCTGTGCAGCGAGCGCATGAGGGGGGTGAAGAAGTCGCGAAGCGCGCCGAGCTCGGACGACGACGTCAGCCCGGTGGCGTCGAGCACGAGGCCCTTGAGCCGGGTCTCGGCCGGGGCGATGTTCACCGCGGTGATGCCGAGGCCGTCGAGCAGGCCGGGCAGCGACTCGGCCAGCCGGCCGCGGCCGCCGACGAGCACGGTGCCGTCGACGAGCGGGGCGCCGGCGGCGTAGCGCTCGAGCTTGGTGGGCTGGGGGAGCCCGAGGTTCTTGACGAGGAACGAGCCGATCGGGGTGGCGGTGAAGCCGCGGTAGCGGTCGGTCATGGGGTGCTGGTCGCCTCGCTGTCGTGGTGCTGTCGGGGTGGACGGACGCTGGTCCAGAACATGTAACTGCAGGTGTCACACAGCGTCCACATTTCGTGACCTGGCCCTCAGAGGGTTGGGCGCCAGGGCTGTTACCGGCCAGTATGGACCCATGATCGAACGCACCCGTCGCGTCGCCGTCGTCGGCGGCAACCGGCTCCCCTTCGCCCGCTCCAACGGCGCCTACGCCACCGCGTCGAACCAGGAGATGCTCACCGCCGCCCTCGACGGGCTGGCGACGCGCTTCGGGCTCGAGGGCGAGCGGCTCGGCGAGGTCGTCGCCGGCGCGGTGCTCAAGCACTCGCGCGACTTCAACCTGACCCGTGAGTCCGTGCTCGGGTCGCGCCTGTCGCCCGAGACGCCCGCGACCGACGTCCAGCAGGCCTGCGGCACCGGCCTGCAGGCGACGATCCAGGTCGCCAACAAGATCGCGCTCGGGCAGATCGAGGTCGGCATCGCCGGCGGCACCGACACCACCTCCGACGCGCCGGTCGCCATCAGCGACAGGCTGCGCCGCAAGCTGATGAAGGTCAACGCCGCCCGCAGCACCAAGGCCCGCCTGGCCGCGCTCGCCGCGATCCGGCCCGGCGACGTCGGGCTCGAGATCCCGCAGAACTCCGAGCCGCGCACGCGGCTCTCGATGGGCGAGCACGCCGCGCTGACCGCGCTGGAATGGCAGGTCGGCCGCGCCGAGCAGGACGAGCTGGCGGCGTCCTCGCACCAGAAGCTGGCCGCGGCCTACGACGCCGGCTGGCTGGCCGACCTCGTGACGCCCTTCCGCGGCGTCGACCGCGACACCAACCTGCGCGCCGACTCGACCGCCGAGAAGCTCGGGAAGCTGAAGCCGGTCTTCGGCAAGGGCGGGGCCGCGACGATGACGGCCGGCAACTCCACGCCGCTGACCGACGGCGCCTCCGCGGTGCTGCTGGCCTCGGAGGAGTGGGCGGCCGAGCGCGGCCTGCCGGTGCTGGCCTACCTGACCGCCTACGAGACCGCGGCGGTCGACTACGTGCACGGTGGCGAGGGCCTGCTGATGGCGCCGGCGTACGCCATGGCGCGGATGCTGGAGCGCGAGGGCCTCTCGCTGCAGGACTTCGACTACTACGAGATCCACGAGGCCTTCGCCTCCCAGGTGCTCGCGACGCTCAAGGCGTGGGAGGACCCGGTCTTCTGCAAGGAGCGCCTCGGCCTCGACGCGCCGCTCGGCGCCGTCGACCGCACCAGGCTGAACGTGCACGGCTCGTCGCTGGCGGCCGGCCACCCGTTCGCCGCTACCGGTGGCCGCATCGTGCCGGTGCTGGCCAAGCTGCTCTCGGAGTCCTCCGGCGGCACCGGCCGCGGCGTCATCTCCGTCTGCGCCGCCGGCGGCCAGGGCGTCGTCGCCATCCTCGAGCGCCCCTGACTCCCCTGACGTCGCCTGCGCCGCCCTCACGCGTCCCGCGCGGCGCGGCGGGCTGACCGGACCACCGTCACCGGACCGGTCACCCCCGCGCGCCGTCCGGGTCTGCTGTGGTGCGGCGGTGCGCGGGCGCCCGGGCCACCGTCCGGCCCGGCCGCCCGCCACCGCCGCCCACCGTCCTCCCCGTCGTGCCTGGCCGGTCTGGGCCGGTCTGGGCCGGGCTGGGCCGGGTGGGCGGTGCGTGAGGCACCGGATCGGTACGTCGGACGGTGGCTGGTGCACCGCCGTCCGGGCTGGGTCGGGTGGGCGGTGCGTGAGCCACGGTTTCCGGACGTCGGACGGTGGCTGAGGCACCGCCGTCCGGGCCGGGCCGGGTGGGCGGTGCGTGAGCCACCCGATTCGGACGTCGGACGGTGGCTGAGGCACCGCCGTCCGGGCTGGGTTGGGGGAGCGGTGCGTCAGCCACGGTTTCCGGATGTCAGAGGGTGGCTGTTGCACCGCCGGCAGGGCTGGGCCGGGTGGGCGGTGCGTGAGCCACCGAACCGGTAGGTCGGACGGTGGCTGGTGCACCGCCCGGACGGTCAGCCGCCGGCGAGCGCGAGGGCGGAGGCGACGAGGTGGCTGCGCACCTGGTCGGCCGAGACCCGGCCGAGGGTGGGCAGGCCGGGGGCGGCCTCCTTGACCAGGATGCCGACCCGCGCGAGCTGCAGGGCGCCGAGGCCGGAGGCGTAGAGGGTGTTGGCGAGCAGCACCGGGTCCTCGACGGTGAAGGCGCCGTCGGTGACGCCGTCCTCGAGCACCCGCGACAGGATCGTCAGGCACGACGAGATCGCCCGGCCGAGGCGGAACAGCGCGCTCTCGGAGATCTCGGCCAGCAGGTCCTCGCCGCGCCGGCGCATCAGCGTCTGTGCGCAGTCGACGAAGGCCGGGTGGGCGACGCCGTAGTCGACGAACGCCCCGACCAGCGCGGCCAGCCGCTCGGTCGGCACGGTCGACGACGCCGCGGCGTCGTCGAGGGCGTCGCGCAGCTCGTCGAGGTAGCTGACCAGCGTGAGGGCGAACAGCTCCTCCTTGCCGGTGAAGATGCGGTAGACGATCGCGCGGTTGATGCCGACGTCGGCGGCGATCTCGTCGATCAGCGCCTCGCCGACGCCGATGGCGTCGAAGCGGGCGCGGGTCGCGGCAATGATCTCGGCCTCGCGCGCCCGCCGCCGCACAGCCGCGGCCCGGCGGCGTCCGTCGGTCTCGGGAGCCGTGCTCACCCGCCGATCGTACGACGAGTGCAACTCGCAGTTGCACGGCTGTGACGCAACCCGCGCCAGGTCGCCAGCGCCACGGACGCCACCCCCGCCACCACCGCCGGCGCCGCCCAGCGGGGCAGCGCGCCGTCGGCGTAGGCGGCGAACCAGGCGTCGTCGGCGCGGAACGACCCGACCGAGCGGGTGGCCTGGCACGACAGCACCGACCCGCCGGCCTGGCACGACCACGCCGAGCCCGCGCTCATCACCGAGCCCACCGACGCGATGCTCAGCGCCGACCCGATCGAGCCGATCGAGGCGAACGACCCGACCGACCCGATCGAGAGCACCGAGCCCTCCGACGCGATCGAGAGCACCGAGCCGCGCGAGCGCCACGACCACCGCGAGACGCTCACCGCCCCAGCGCCTTCACCGTCGCGAGCGTGTCGGCCTCGGCCGTCGTCTTGTCGTCGCGGTAGCGCACGACCCGCGCGAACCGCAGCGCGATGCCGCCGGGGTAGCGGGTGGAGCGCTGGACGCCGTCGAAGGCGATCTCGACGACCTGCTCGGGCCGCACGTGGACGACGTGCCCGTCGCGGCCGGTCTCGAGGGCCAGGAACCGCTCGGTCTGCCAGGCGAGCATCTCGTCGGTCATGCCCTTGAACGTCTTGCCGAGCATCACCAGTCCGCCCGACCCGTCGTCGGCCCGCGCGCCGAGGTGGATGTTGGACAGCCAGCCCTGGCGGCGCCCGGAGCCCCACTCGACGGCGAGCACCACCAGGTCGACGGTGTGCACCGGCTTGACCTTCACCCAGGCGGCGCCGCGGCGTCCGGCGGCGTAGGGCGCGTCGAGCCCCTTGACCACCACGCCCTCGTGCCCGGCGGCCAGCACGTCGTCGACGAAGCGGCGGGCGACGTCGGGATCGGCGGTGGAGACCGTGGGCACCCGGTAGGGCTCGGGCACCAGGCCGAGCAGCGCGGCGCCGCGCTCGCGCCCGGGGGAGTCGAGCAGGTCGACGCCGTCGAGGTGCAGCACGTCGAAGAAGTAGGGAGTGACGACGATGCCGTCGTCGGCCGCCGCCTGGGCGGTGCGGGAGGCGGTCTCCTGGAACGGCCGCGGCCGGCCGTCGTCGCCCAGCGCGATGGCCTCGCCGTCGAGCACGAACGAGGTGGCCGGCAGCGAGCGCGCCACCTCAACGACCTCGGGCAGCCGGGCGGTGATGTCCTCCAGCGTGCGGGTGGCGATGACGACGTCGTCGCCGTCGCGGTGCACCTGGATGCGGATGCCGTCGAGCTTGGTGTCGACCGCGACCTCGACGCCCTCCCCGCCGCCGGCCTTGACCAGCGCGGCCTCGACGTCGGGCGCGGTGGAGGCGAGCATCGGCAGCACCGGCCGCATCACCTCGAGCCCCACCTCGGCGAGCGCCTCGGCGCCGCCGGTGAACGCCGCCCGCACCACGGCCGTGGTCGACCCGGCCAGCATCGCCGCGCGCCGCACCTGCTCGAGCGGTGCGCCGGACGCCGCCGCCACCGCCTCCTGCACCAGCGCGTCGGAGGCGCCCTGCCGCACCTCGCCGGTGGCCAGCGCCCGCAGCCAGCGCTGCTCGTCGGCCGTCGCCGCCCCGAACAGCGCGCGGACGGCGTCGGCCCGCGCCGCCTGCGAGCCAGGCCCCGCGTGGGCCGCGATGTCGTCGAACGCCGCGTCGACCGCGGCCACCGTGAGCGTGGACTCGGCGGCCGGCTCGGGCAACGAGCTCAGTCCGCGCCAGCCGACCCCGGTGCGCCGCTGCCGCAGCGAGCCCGCGACGTAGGAGGTGACGACCTCGAGCTCGTCGAGCCCCCGCGCCCGCTCGAGCAGCGCGGCCAGCGCGACGACCTTCGCCTTGCGCGAGCGGGTGGCGGCGACGTCCGCGGAGGTCTGCACGACGTCGGAGAGCAGCATCCCGTCATCCAACTACGCGCCACCGACAGTCGCGATCACCCGGCGATCACCCGGCGAGCACGCGGGCGTAGAGGGCGGTGTCGATGCGGCGGCCGAGCTTGTGCCCCACCTCGGGCAGCACCCCGACCCGCTCGAACCCGCACGCGCGGTGCAGCGCCTCCGAGGCCGGGTTGGGCAGCGCCACCACCGCGAGCACCGTGTGGACGTCGTCGTCGGCCAGCCGGGCGAGCAGGTCGTCGTACAGCGCCCGCCCGAGGCCGCGGCCCCGCGCGCCGTCGGCGAGGTAGACCGACACCTCGCGGGTGCGGTCGTAGGCCGGGCGCGGCCGGTAGGAGGAGGAGTAGGCGTAGCCGAGCACGTCGTCCGAGCCGCTGAGGGTGCCGTCGACGGCCACCAGCAGGTGGTCGCCGCGCGCCTCGCTCGCCAGCCGCGCCGACCAGTACGACAGCGGCGGCGGCTCGAGGTCGAAGGTCGCGATGCGACCGGCCACCTGCACGTCGTAGATCGCCTTCACCGCCGGCAGGTCGGCCTCGACGGCGGCGCGCACCCTCACGTCTGACATGGCGGCATCCTGACGCGGGCTGGCAGTGACCCGACGGCGCACCCGGCCGCGGACTGCCACGCTGAGCGGCATGACCGCAGACGACGCCGGGCCCGACGTCGAGCCCGACACCAAGGACTGGACCTGGGTGCTCGACCGCCCCTGCCCCGACTGCGGCTACGACGCCGCCACTGTCGACCTGGCCGACGTCGGACCAGCGCTCCGGGCGAACGCCGCGGTCTGGCGGGTCGCGCTGGACGGCGACGGGGCGACCCGTCGTCCGCGGCCCGGCACGTGGTCGCCGGCCGAGTACGCCTGCCACGTGCGCGACGTGCACCGCGTCTTCGCCGAGCGGGTCGACCTGGTGCTCGCCGAGGACGAGCCCACCTTCGCGAACTGGGACCAGGACGCCGCCGCCCGCGCCGGCCGCTACGACCTCGCCGACCCCGCGACGGTCGCCGGCGAGCTGGACGACGGCGCCGAGGCCGCCGCCGCCCGCTACGACGCCGTGCCGGACGCCGCCCGCCACCGCCGCGGCCGCCGCGACAACGGCTCGCGGTTCACCGTCGAGACCCTCGCCCGCTACCACCTGCACGACGTGGTGCACCACGCCTGGGACGTGCGCCAGCACGTCACCCGCGCCGCCTACGACCAGCAGGCCGCGGCCTACCGGCAGGCCTCGGCGACGCTGTCCGAGCCGGTGCGGGCCGCCCTCGACGCCTACGCCTCCGCGCTCGCACCCGGCGCTCGGGTGCTCGAGATCGGCAGCGGGGGCGGCCGCGACGCCGCCGAGCTCGAGGCCCGCGGGCTCGTCGTGCGCCGCACCGACGTCACGCCCGGCTTCGTCGAGCTGTTGAGGGCGGCCGGGCACGAGGCCGACGTGCTCGACCCGCTCGTCGACGACCTCGACCCGCCGCCGGCCGGCTACGACGGCGTGTGGGCCAACGCCTCCCTGCTGCACGTGGCGCGGCGCGACCTGCCGACCGTGCTGACGCGGCTCGCCGCCGCCACCCGGCCCGGCGGGGTCCTGCGGCTGACGGTGAAGGAGGGCGACGGTGACGGGTGGTCGACCCACGGCTCCATCGGCGCGCCGCGCTCGTTCACCTACTGGCGGCGGGGGCCGCTCGAGGACGTCGTGGCCGGCGCGGGGTGGCAGGTCGGCGAGGTGACCGAGACTGACGGCATGCGCGGTGAGCGATGGCTGGCGGTGGTCGCCTACGGTGGAGGTCGATGAGGCACACCGAGTTCTGGCAGCGGCTCGAGCACGCGCTCGGCCCCGGCTACTACCGCTCGTGGGCCGCGCAGTACGTCGTCCCCGAGCTCGGCCGCACCGCCCAGGAGGCGCTCGACGCCGGCGTCCCGCCGAAGCGGGTGTGGGCCGCGGTGTGGGGCGCGCTCGAGCTTCCGGCGTCCGAGCGATGACCACGCGCGTCACGGCCGAGGTCGCCGTCGTCGGCGGCACCGGGTTCTACTCCTTCCTCGACGCGCCCGCCCACCACGAGGTGAGCACGCCGTACGGCGAACCGTCGGCGCCGGTCGCGGTCGGCGAGGTGGCCGGACGACGCGTCGCCTTCCTGCCGCGCCACGGCGCCGACCACCGGCACCCGCCGCACGGCATCCCCTACCGCGCCAACGCCTGGGCGCTGCGCTCGCTCGGGGTGCGGCAGGTGCTGGCGCCGTGCGCGGTGGGCGGGCTCGGCGGCGGCGTCGCGCCCGGCGACCTCGTCGTGCCCGACCAGCTCGTCGACCGCACCCACCGCCGCGTGGGCTCCTTCGTCGAGTCCGGCGCGTGCCACCTGCCGTTCGCCGACCCCTACTGCCCGGGGGTCTCGGCCGCGCTCGCCAGCGCCGACCCCGACGTCCGCGCCGGCGGCACGATGGTCGTCGTCGAGGGGCCGCGGTTCTCGACGCGCGCCGAGTCGCGCCACTACGCCGACCAGGGCTGGTCGCTGATCAACATGACCGGCGCCCCCGAGGCGGCGCTCGCCCGCGAGATGCGGCAGTGCTACGCCCCCCTCGCGCTCGTCACCGACATGGACGCCGGCGCCGAGACCGGTCACGGCGTCGGCCAGGAGGAGGTCTTCGCGACCTTCCGACGCAACCTCGACCGGCTCGCCGGCGTGCTCACGCGGGCGATCGAGGCGCTGCCCGACCCGGACGGCTGCTCGTGCTCGACGTGGGCCGACGAGGTCGGGCCGACCTACGAGATCCCGGGCTGAGCGGCGTCACCGTTCCGTAAGGGCGTCCCGGCCCGCCGACCCGCGGGCCCGACCTACCGTCGGGAGCACCTATGGACGACGACGCCATCCTCGACCTGTGCTGCGGGCCGACGCTCCACGTGGGGTGCGGCCCGGGCGGCCTCGTCGCGGAGCTGACCCGCCGCGGCCACGTGGCCCTCGGCATCGACGTCAGCCCGGCCGCGGTGGTCTCGACGGTCGACCGCGGCGGCTCGGCGCTGCGGCGCGACGTCTTCGCCGACGTGCCGGGCCAGGGCCGCTGGCACACCGCGCTGCTCACCGACGGCAGCCTCGCCATCGGCGACGACCCCGAGGCGCTGCTGCGGCGGGTGCGGCGGCTGCTCGACCCGCGGGGGCGCTGCGTGGTCGAGGTGGGGCCGGGCACCGACCCCGACGACCTCGCCGGCCCGGCCCGTGCGGCCGGGCTGCGCGTCGTCCACGCCGGTCGACACGGGTCACGGTTCTGTCTCGTGCTCGCGGAGTCGACGGACGGAGCGGCAGGATGAGCGCCATGGCGCGTGTGCTGGTGGTGGACGACGACCCGACGGTGCGCGAGGTCGTCGTGTCCTACCTACGGGCCGCCGGCCACGAGGTCGAGGAGGCCAGGGACGGCGGCGCCGCGCTCGCCGCCATGCGCACCCGCCCCGCCGACCTCGTCGTGCTCGACGTGATGATGCCGGGCATCGACGGCCGCGAGACCTGCACCCGGCTGCGCGCCGCGGCGGGCGAGGTCAAGAACGTGCCGATCATCATGCTCAGCGCGCTCGCCGGGGTCGAGGCCCGCGTCGGTGGGCTCGAGCTCGGCGCCGACGACTACCTCACCAAGCCGTTCAGCCCGCGCGAGCTGGTGCTGCGGGTCGAGTCGCTGCTGCGGCGGGCGCCGTCGTCGTCCGGTGCCGGGGCGCTGCCGGACGTCGTCCGCGACGGCGACCTGGTGGTCGACGGGGTGCGGCGCGAGGCGCTGCGCGGCGGCGAGCCGCTGGCGCTGACCGGCCGCGAGTTCGACCTGCTGCGCCACCTCATGGCCCACCCCGGCGTCGCCTACCGCCGCGACGAGCTGCTCGAGCAGGTGTGGGGCTGGACCCACGGCGACCAGTCGACCGTCACGGTGCACGTGCGGCGGCTGCGCGAGAAGATCGAGGCCGAGCCGGCCACGCCGACGCGGCTGGTGACGGTGTGGGGCGTGGGCTACCGCTGGGAGCCGGCAGCCGCCGGCCCCGCCGAGGCCGGCAACCCTGCCGACCCTGCCGACCCTGCCCCTCCGCACGGGCCGCCCGATGAGTGACACCGTCGAGATCGTCGTCGTCGCTGCCATCGCCGCCGTCGTCGTCGGCGCCCTCGGGCTCGGCGCCGGGGTCGCGCTGCGCAGCCGCTCGCTGCGCTGGCAGCTGGGCCTCGTCGCCGTCGTCGCCGTGCTGTGCGTGCTCGGCGGCGTGCTGGCCGTCGCCCAGCGGATGCTGCTCTCCGACCACGACCTCGACGTCGTCACGCTCGTCACCGTGGTGGCCGCGGTCATCGCGATCGTCGTCGCCCTGGCGCTGTCGGCGGCGCTGACGCGGTTCTCGGCGTCGCTGCGCGCCGGCGTGCGGCGCGTCGGGCAGGGGGAGCGGTTCGAGGCACCCCCCGGTGGCCCGGCCGAGCTGCGCGCCCTCGCCGCCGAGCTGCACGACATGCAGGTGCGGCTGGAGGAGTCGCGCGCCCGCGAGCTGCGCGTCGAGACCGCCCGCCGCGAGCTGGTCTCGTGGGTCTCCCACGACCTGCGGACGCCGCTCGCCGGCCTCCGCGCGATGGCCGAGGCGCTCGAGGACGGCGTGGCCGCCGACCCGGCGCGCTACCACGCCCAGATCCGCACCGACGTCGACCGGCTCTCGCGCATGGTCGACGACCTCTTCGAGCTCTCCCGCATCCACGCCGGCGTCCTGCCGCACGAGCCGGAGCCGCTGCCGCTCGACGACCTCGTCAGCGAGGCGATCGCCGCGGCCGAGCCGGTCGCGCGGGCGCGCGGGGTGGCGGTGCGCGGCTCGGTCGAGCCGGGGCTCGTCGTCCGCGCCGACCCCGCCGGGCTGACGCGGGTGCTGTCGAACCTGGTGGCCAACGCGGTGCGGCACACGCGGCCCGGCGAGGCGGTCGAGATCCGCGGCCAGGCGGCCTCGGGCACCGTCGAGCTGAGCGTGGCCGACGGCTGCGGCGGCATCGACGACGCCGACCTCGCGCGCGTCTTCGACGTGGCGTGGACCGGCTCGCAGGCCCGGACGCCGGAGCCGGTGGCCGCGGGCGCGGCGGGTCGTCCGCCCGAGCCCGGCGGGGCGCGGGCCGGTCTGGGCCTGGCCATCGTCAAGGGCATCGTCGAGGCCCACCACGGCCGCGTGGCGGTCGCCAACGTGCCCGGTGGGTGCCGGTTCTCGGTGCGGCTGCCGGCGTCCGACTGAGGTCGTCACGGGGTCGTCACGGGGTCGTCACGGGGTCGCCACGCGGTCGTCACGGGGGTCGTCATGGGGGTCCTCGCGGCCGGTCCGCGACGTCCGGCGGCGTGTCGGGATGCTTCGAACACGTGTTCGGCCTAGGTTGGGTGCTGTTCCGGCGCACGCTTCCCCACCACGGTCATCCACAGGCTCGGCGACAAGCCGAGCGCGATGTCGGTGGTCGCGTCTAGCGTCCCGCAGCACGTGAACCCGACAGACACGAAGGCAGGCAGAACCATGGCTGGTGCAGACCGCGACAAGGCGCTCGACGCGGCGCTCCTCAACATCGAGAAGCAGTTCGGCAAGGGGTCGGTGATGCGGCTCGGCGAAGAGACCCGCGCCCCCCTCGAGGTCATCCCCACCGGGGCCATCGCCCTCGACGTCGCCCTCGGCCTCGGCGGGCTGCCGCGTGGCCGCGTGGTCGAGATCTACGGCCCCGAGTCCAGCGGCAAGACCACGGTCGCGCTGCACGCCGTGGCCAACGCCCAGGCCGCCGGCGGCATCGTGGCCTTCATCGACGCCGAGCACGCCCTCGACCCCGACTACGCCAAGGCGCTCGGCGTCGACACCGACGCGCTGCTGGTCTCCCAGCCCGACTCCGGTGAGCAGGCGCTCGAGATCGCCGACATGCTCGTCCGCTCCGGCGCGCTCGACCTCGTCGTCATCGACTCGGTGGCCGCGCTCGTGCCGCGCGCCGAGATCGAGGGCGAGATGGGCGACAGCCACGTCGGCCTCCAGGCGCGACTGATGAGCCAGGCGCTGCGCAAGATGACCGGTGCCCTCAACAGCTCGGGCACCACGGCCATCTTCATCAACCAGCTGCGCGAGAAGATCGGCGTCATGTTCGGCTCGCCCGAGACCACCACCGGTGGCCGGGCGCTGAAGTTCTACTCCTCGGTGCGCCTCGACGTGCGCCGCATCGAGACCCTGAAGGACGGCACCGACATGGTCGGCAACCGCACCCGGGTCAAGGTCGTGAAGAACAAGGTCGCCCCGCCGTTCAAGCAGGCCGAGTTCGACATCATGTACGGCAAGGGCATCAGCCGCGAGGGCGGCCTGATCGACGTCGGCGTCGAGGCGGGCCTCGTCCGCAAGGCCGGCGCCTGGTACACCTACGAGGGCGACCAGCTCGGCCAGGGCAAGGAGAACGCGCGCACGTTCCTGCGCGACAACCCCGACCTCGCCAACGAGATCGAGAAGAAGATCCTCGAGAAGCTCGGCGTGACGCCCACGGTCGAGGACGACCCGCGCAACGACCTGTCCGACGAGCCGATCGGCGTCGATGACTTCTGAGCCGGCTGGCTCGGCTGGCTCGGCTGGCTCGGCCGGTGGCTGGCGCGGCGACGTCCACGACGGCGTCGCCGCCTGGACGCGCGGGGCTGCGGCCCCGGCGTCCGGGCCGTCCGGGACGCCGCCCGACCCGGTGGCCGACGGTCCCGACGCCGACCCCGAGTCGGTGGCGCGCACGATCCTGCTCGACCAGCTCACCGGCCGGGCCCGCTCGCGCCGCGAGCTGGCCGACAAGCTGGCCACCAAGGGCGTGCCCGACGACGTCGCCACCCGGCTCCTCGACCGCTTCGAGGAGGTCGGGCTGGTCGACGACGAGGCGTTCGCCCGGTCGTGGGTCAGTGGCCGCCAGCAGGCCAAGGGCCTGGCGCGGCGGGCGCTGAGCCACGAGCTGCGGCGCAAAGGCGTCGACGACGAGCTGGTGCGCGAGGTGCTCGACGAGGTCGACCCCGAGCAGGAGGAGCAGGCGGCCCGGCAGCTGGTACGCCGCAAGCTGCGCACCCTGAGCCGGGTCGACGACGCCACGGCCACCCGCCGGCTGGTCGGCATGCTCGCCCGCAAGGGCTACCCGCCCGGCACGGCCTACGCCGTCGTCCGCGACGAGCTGGCCACCTCGGGCCGCGAGGCGCCGCAGGAGCCGCACTCGGTCTAGCTCGCGCCCGCACCGCGCCCCCACCCCGCCCCGACCGTGCCTAGACCTGGGTCGCGGGGGAGTCCTCGGCGTCGGCGTCGGTGAACGGCGTGCCGCCGCCGAGGGTGTCGCTCACCGCGGCGGGGCCGAGCACCCGGTACGGCGCCGGGCTGGTCGCGACGTGGGCGGTCAGCGCGGCCGTCGGCACCGTGCCGCGCGAGGCGACCACCAGAAGGTTGCCCGCGCGCCGCGCCCGCAGCGTCGCCGGCTCGGCGGTCACCAGCACCTCCGGCAGGGCGGTGCGCACGGCGGCCAGCGCGCGTCGCGCCCAGGCGAAGGGGGCGACGTCCACGAGGTTGAGAACCAGCAGTCCCTCGGCAGCGAGCACCCGGGCGTGGTCGAGGGCCGCCTCGGTGGTCACGAGGTCGCCGGGCACGCGTCCGCCGGCGAAGGCGTCGACCACCACGACGTCCTGCGAGCCGTCCCGCACCGCGGCGAGGCCGGGTCGTCCGGCCACCGGCCGCACCTTGATGCCCGACCGGCGCGGCAGCGGCAGGTCGGCGCGCACCCGCTCGGTGACCTCGGCGTCCGGCTCGAGCACCACCTGCGCCGACCCGGGACGGGTGGTGGCCACGTAGCGCGGCACGGTCAGCCCGGCGCCGCCGACGTGCAGCACACGCAGCGGGGCCGAGGGGGGCGCGCACGCGTCGAGCACGTCGCCGATGCGCCGCACGTAGGGGAAGTCGAGGCGGGTGGGGTCGGCGAGGTCGACGTGCGACTGATCGCGTCCGTCGAGGCGCACGACGAACGCCTCGGGGCGCTCGGTGGCGACGATCTCGACGGGCACGTCCCGACGATGCCACGTGGGCCGCGGCTGCACGCGCACGGCGGTCCGCAGTCATAGGTTGGGCGGGTGGATGCGTTGAGAGTGCCGACCGGACCCGTCGACCTGACCGCGATCGAGACCGACGCGGCGCCCGGGTTCGACGGCGGCAAGAGCGAGGGCAAGGCGGCCCTCGCCGAGATGGGCGACGAGCTCGCCGACCTCCAGGAGCGGCTGTTCGCCGAGGGCCGCTCCGGTGGACGGCGCAGCGTGCTGCTGGTGCTGCAGGGCATGGACACCTCGGGCAAGGGCGGCGTGCTGCGCCACACCGTCGGCCTGGTCGACCCGCAGGGCGTGCGCATCACCTCGTTCAAGGCGCCCAGCGAGGAGGAGCGCAGCCACGACTTCCTGTGGCGCATCGAGCGGGCGCTGCCCGGGCCCGGCTACCTCGGGGTCTTCGACCGCTCCCACTACGAGGACGTGCTGATCGCCCGCGTGCGCCACCTCGCGCCCGACGACGAGATCGAGCGCCGCTACGAGGCCATCAACGACTTCGAGCAGCGTCTCGTCGAGAGCGGCACCACGGTGGTCAAGTGCATGCTGCACGTCAGCGCCGACGAGCAGCGCGAGCGGCTGCTGGCGCGGCTCGACGACCCCACGAAGTACTGGAAGTACAACCCCGGCGACGTCGACGAGCGCGGCTACTGGGGCGCCTACCGCGAGGCCTACGAGCTCGCGATCGAGCGCACGAACACCGAGCTGGCGCCGTGGCACGTCGTCCCGTCGGACAAGAAGTGGTACCGCAACCTCGCCGTCGGGCTGCTGCTGCGCGACGCCCTGCGCGACCTCGACCCGCAGTGGCCCGCGCCCGACTTCGACCCCGAGGTCGAGCGGCGGCGGCTGCTCGACGCCGAGCCGCCGGCGTGAGCGGCGCGGGCGTCCCCACGCTCGAGCGGGTGGCGGTGACGCGCTACGTCACGCCGCTGCGCGAGGGCGGCAGCCTGCCCGGCGTCGTCGAGGGCGACGACCTCGGCACCTACGTGTGCAAGTTCCGCGGCGCCGGCCAGGGTCCCCGGGTGCTGGTGGCCGAGGTGCTGGTGGGCGAGCTGGCCCGCCGTCTCGGCCTGCTCACGCCCCGTCAGGTGGTGCTCGACCTCGACCCCGAGATCGCCCGCTACGAGGCCGACGAGGAGGTGCAGGACCTGCTGCGCGCCAGCGTCGGCGACAACCTCGGCAGCGACTTCCTGCCCGGCTCGTTCGGCTACGACGGGCAGACGGCGGTGACGGCCGAGCTGGCCGGCACCGTCGTGTGGCTCGACGCGTTCTGCGCCAACGTCGACCGGTCGTGGCGCAACCCCAACCTGCTGCTGTGGGGCGACGACCTGTGGGTCATCGACCACGGCGCCTGCCTGTACTTCCACCACGCCTGGACCGGCGGGCTCGACGTCGAGCGCGGTGCCGTCCGCTTCGCGGGGCAGCCGTGGGACCCGTCCGACCACCTGCTCGTCGAGCGGGCCGGCGACCTCGCGCAGGTCGACCGGCGGCTGACCGAGGTCGTCACCACCGACCTGCTGGCCGAGGTCGTGTCGCTGGTGCCCGACGCCTGGCTCGACCCGGTCCCGGGCGCCGAGACCCCCGAGGCCCTCCGTCAGGCCTACCTCGCCTTCCTCACCGCCCGTCTCGCGACCCGGCAGTGGCTGCCGTGAGCGCAGGCGTGCGGCAGGCCTACCAGTACGTCGTGCTGCGGTGCGTGCCCCGCGTCGACCGCGAGGAGTTCGTGAACGTCGGCGTCGTGCTCTACTGCCACGCCACCGACTTCCTGCGCGCCGCCTGGCACCTGGACGCCGACCGCCTCGCCGTCCTCGACGCCCGCCTCGACCCGGCGCGGCTGCGCGAGGCGCTGGCCTACGTGGACGCCGTCTGCAGCGGCGACGAGCGCGCCGGCAGCGCGGGCCGCGCCCCGGTGAGCCAGCGGTTCGGGCTGCTCAAGGCCCCCCGCAGCACCGTCCTGCAGCCCGGCCCCGTGCACGGCGGCACCACCGCCGACCCCGCCCGCCAGCTCGAGCACCTGCTCCACCACCTCGTCGGCGGCTGACCCCCTGCGCGGTCTCGAGGCTCGTCGCCAGGGCTCCTCGCACCTCGACCAGCGTCAAACGCGGTCGTCACGAAAGTCCAGGTGCACGAACCCTGACCTCAGCCGTCGTCGGACGCGGTCGTCACGATGGTCGAGGTGCGAGGCCGGCCACGGCCGAGCCTCGAGACCGCCGGCCGACACGGCGGTCGTCAGTCCACGGACCCTGAGCTCGTCGAAGGGCCCCCGACCCGCCCGGCGAGCACGTCGCGCCGCACCTTGCCCGTGAGCGTGCGGGGCAGCTCGTCGAGGTGGGTCCAGGTCTTGGGGCGCTTGGGCGGGGCGAGGTGCTCGCGGGCGAAGGCGTCGAGCTCGGCGGCGGACGCCGTCCCGACGACGGCGGCACAGACCCGCTGGCCCCAGGTGGCGTCGTCCACGCCGAAGACGGCGACGTCGACGACGCCGGGGTGCGTGCCGAGCACCTGCTCGACCTCGACCGGGTAGACGTTGACACCGCCGCTGATCACCAGGTCCTCGCGCCGGCCGTCGAGGTAGAGGTAGCCGTCGTCGTCGAGGCGGCCGAGGTCGCCGACGGTGAAGGCCGGGCCGTCGGGCGTCTCGCGCCAGGCGGACGCCGTCCGCTCCGGGTCGCCGTAGTAGACGAACCGGGCGTGCGGCGGCACCGCGCACCACACCGTGCCGTCGGCGGCGGTGGTGATGACCCGACCGGGTCGCGCCCGCCCGACGGTGCCCGGGCGCCCGAGCCACTCCTCGCTGCGGCACGCGGTGAACTGGCCCTCCGTCGAGCCGTAGAACTCCCACGTCGCCCCGTCGGGGAACAGCTCGACTAGCCGCCGCTTGACCGGCTCGGGGCACGGCGCGCCGGCGTGGGCGACCAGCCGGAAGCAACCGAGGTCGGGCACGCCGACGTCGTCCCAGTGCGCGAAGAGCCGCTGCAGGTGCGTCGGTACGCAGAACATCGAGGTGGGCCGCTCGGTCTCGATCGCGGCCGTCACCAGCGCCGGGTCGAAGCGCCCCGGCAGCACCACGCGGCCGCCGGCGAGCGCAGTGCCGAGCGCGAACCGCAGCGGGGCGGAGTGGTACAGCGGGCTGAGCACGAGGTTGACGTCGTCGGGCCCGAAGCCCCACAGGTCGCGCTCCTCGGCCACCAGCGCGGCCGCGTCGGCGTCGTCCAGCACACCGCTCCACACGCCCTTCGGCACGCCGGTGGTGCCGCTCGTGCAGTGCATCGGACGGGCGCGCGGCAGTCCCCGGTCGGGCGTGGTCACCGCGGCGAGCCCGTCGTCGGTGGTCACCACGACCGTCGGGTCGAGCGGGGTGAGGATGCGCTCGCGCTCGGTCGTGGTCAGGCGCGGGTCGAGCGGGATCGGGACGACGCCCCGGGCCAGCAGCGACCACACGGCGTCCAGGTAGGCCTGCGACGGCGCCACCAGGAGCGCGACGCGGTCCCCCTCGTGCAGCACCGTTCGATCATGCCGCGCGGGGCGAGCCGGCTCTACGGTGGGCCGGTGGCCCCGTCGCTCGACCTCCCCGACCACCTCGCCCCGGCCCAGGTCGAGACGCTGCGGTCGCTCCTGGCCGACAACCTCGCGCAGCACGGCGACGGCCTGCTCGGCCTGGTGCTCACCGGTTCGGCGGGACGGCAGATGGCGACCGCGCGCTCCGACCTCGACGTCTTCGTCGTGCTGAGCGACGACGCCGCCCGCCACCGCTCGACCTCCCGCTCGCCCGAGCTGGACGAGATCCCCGTGCCCCTGTCCGAGCTCGAGCGGCCGTGGCCGTTCGGCACCGAGGACTGGTGGGGCCGGTGGGCGTTCGCGTGGGCGCCGGTGCTCCTCGACCGCACCGACGGCCGGCTCACCGACGCCGTCCGGCGGCAGGCGAGCGTCGACGCCGCCGAGGCCCGCGCCGTCCTGCTGCAGCACGACCGGCTCGACGGCTGGCTTAACTTCGCCTACCGCGCGCTGAAGTCGTGCCGCGACGGTCGCCGCCGGGAGTGCAGGCTCGACGCCGCCGAGTCGGTGCCGTGGCTGCTCGACGTGGTCTTCACGCTGTCCGGGCGGGTCCGCCCCTACAACAAGTACCTCGCCTGGGAGCTGGCCGAGCACCCGCTGCCCGCCTCGCCCGGCGACCGACCACTCGACCTGCTCGACCTGGTCGAGCGCACCCTCGACGGCGACGCCGGTGCCGTCCGCGAGACCTTCGCCGCCCTCGAGCCGCGCCTGCGCCGCGACCCCGAGCTCGCCGCCGTGGTCGACGGCTGGGGCGCCGAGCTCGACGTGCTGCGCGGCACCGGAGCGGACGACGTCCACCCCGCCTCGGTGCCGGGCACCCCGCGCCCTACGGTGGGGCCGTGATCATCGCGCCGTCGCACGGCTTCGTGCTGCTGTCGCTGCCGAAGGTCGCCTCCACCTCGCTCGACGCGGCGCTGGAGCGCTACCACGAGACGCCGCCCGCGCGCCGCCAGCCGCCGAAGCACCAGAACGTGCGGGCGTTCCACCAGACGACCGTGCGCAAGGTCGAGCGGCTCGGCTTCGGTCGCGACGCCTACGAGCTGGTCTGCCTGTTCCGCGAGCCGGTGGCGTGGCTGGAGTCGTGGTGGCGCTACCGCCAGCGCGACCACACCCGCGAGAACCGCTCCGAGCGCTTCACCGGCGACATCGCCTTCGACGACTTCGCCGAGCTGTTCCTCACCGACAAGGAGCGCACCGGCATCTCCGGCCGCCCGGCGCAGTTCGTGGCCGGCGACCCCGAGCAGGGCTGGCGCATCGACCGCATCTTCGCCCTCGACCGTCCCGACGTCTGGACGGCGTGGTTCTCCGAGCAGGTCGGCGCGCCGGTCGAGGTGACCCGCCGCAACCAGGCCAGTGCACGCCGTCCCCCCGAGCTGGACGCCGACCTGCGGGCCCGGCTCGAGGCGTGGTTCGAGCCCGAGCGCGAGATCCTCGACCACCTGGCCGTGACCGGCTCGTGGCAGCCGCCGCACGGGTGGACGCCGTCCGGCCTGGCCACCGACGACGACTGAGCGGGCTCAGCGCAGGACGAGCACCAGCCCGACGACGCCGGGCAGTAGTCCCAGCAGCAGCCACGGGTCGGTGAGACGGCGGCGGTGGATGGCGAACGCCGCGGCGAGCGCGATGACGCCGAACGCGCCGCCCAGCACGCAGAGACCCACCCGCGCGACGACCTCGTCCTCGTCGATGAACATCGCGCCGATCACCAGCCCGACCGACAGGTGGACGATCGTGGTGGCGGCGAGCACCGAGAGCACCCAGCGCTGCACCCGCTCGAGCCGGGCGATGTCGGCCTGCGTGGGGCGGGGGCGCGGCCGGGACGGGTCGATGAGGTGTCGATCGCGCCGTGGGGGAGCCTGCGCCATGGCTCCAGTCTAGGAGCCGGGGGCCCGCAAACCCCTCGCGCGGGACGTGTGGGCTGCGCCATCCTGTCCGATCGTGGAGATCCGACCGTTCGGCCCCGACGACGACGCCGCGCTGCGCGCATGGGTGACGGTCAGCAACCGCTGCCGCGACGTCGACAGCCCCTGGACGCCGCCCGACACCGAGCGCGGCGCGCGCGTGCGGTTCAGCCAGGGCTGGGACGGCGAGCCCAGCCTCGGCTTCGTCGGCGAGCACGAGGGGGAGGTGGTCGCCATCGGCGCGCTGAACTACAGCGACCGCGACAACCTGCACCTGGCCTGGCTCAGCCTCGAGGTCGACCCGGCTCACCGGCGCCGCGGGCTGGGCTCGCGGCTGCTCGAGCGGCTGGAGGCCGAGGCGGCCGGCATGGGCCGGACGACCGTCGGCGCCTCGTGCTGGGACGACGCCGGCCTGCTCGCCTTCGCCACCCGGCACGGCTACGAGCAGCGGGCCGTCAACATCAACCGCCGCCAGGTGCTCGCCGACGTCGACCCGGCGACGCTCGACGCGATCTTCGAGGAGTCGGCCGCCGCGTCGTCGGACTACGAGCTGGTGCGCCGGCACGGACCCACGCCGGAGTCCGAGCTGGAGGCGCTCGCGCTTCTCACCGCCGCCATCAACGACGCCCCGACCGACGACCTCGACTTCGAGGACGAGGTCTTCGACGCCGAGCGGGTCGCGGCCTACGAGCGCGCCCAGGTCGCCCGCGGCGGCGAGCTGTACCGGCTGCTGGCCCGGCACCGCGCGAGCGGCGAGCTGGCGGGCCAGACGGTCGTGGTGGTCGACGGCGAGAACCCCGCTCACGCCGGCCAGCACGACACCTCGGTGCTCGGCGCCCACCGTGGCCACCGGCTCGGCGCGCTGCTCAAGAGCGGCATCCTGCGGTGGCTGCGCGAGGAGCAGCCGCAGCTCGCCGAGATCGACACCTGGAACGCCGAGAGCAACGCCCCGATGATCGGCGTGAACGAGCGGCTCGGCTACCGGGTGATGGGCCGCGAGCTGCAGGTGCAGCGCACGCTCTGACCTCCGGGCGCGGTCGGGCCGGTCCGGTTTGACGCCCGTCTCGGCCGACAGGGAGGGTGACGCATGCGCTGGCTGCGACGTGACCGGACCGACGTGGCCGTGATGGCCGACCCGCCCGAGGCGGCGTCCGAGGCGGCGTCCGAGGCAGGGCCCGAGGCAGGGCCCGAGGCAGGGCCCGAGGCACAGGCGGCGGTCGAGGCGTACGAGCCGTACGAGCCGCCCGCCCGGGACGACGACGTCGCGGTCGACGAGCGCCCGCCGGCCCTGTGGGAGCTGCCGATCGTGTGGACGGTGGCCGCCTGGGTCGCCGTCACCGACGCCCTCAAGGCCCTCGTCACCACAGCCGTGCGCGGGACGACGGCGCCCTTCCGCTGGGCCGGACGCGGCCTGCAGGGCCTCGGCGCGTGGCTCGCGCGAGCGGCGTCCGCGCCCGTGCGGTGGGTCGGCCGGGTCGTCGCCGGGGCCGGCGCGATGATCCGCCGGGGCGCGAGCGCGGTGGTGCGTGGCGTGGGCGCCGTCCTCTCGGCGCCGGTGCGGTTGCTCGGACGGGCGCTGTCGGCGGGGTGGGCCGGTCTCGTGGCGGGCCTGCGCGGCCTCGGCCGGGCGCTGGTCTGGCCGGTGCGTCAGGTCGGCCGGCTGCTCGAGGCGGTCCTCACCGGCGCGGGCGCCGTCCTGCGCTGGGTCGGTCGGGCGCTCACCGCGCCGGTGCGGCTGCTCGGGCGCGGTCTCGCTGCCGTCTGGGCGGGGCTCGGTGCGCTGCTGCGGGGGCTGGGTCGGGTGCTGACGGCGCCGCTGAGGCTGCTCGCGAGCGGTGCGGCCGCGGTGTGGGCGGGGCTCGTCGCCGTCCTGCGGGCCGCCGGACGCGCGCTGGCGTGGCCGGTGCGCCGGCTCGGGGCGCTGCTCTCCGCGGCGGTGACCGGGCTCGGGGTCGTGCTCCGCTGGTCCGGCACGGCGCTCACCGCACCGCTGCGCCTGCTCGGTCGGGCCCTCGCGGCCGTGTGGACCGGGCTGTCCGCCGCGCTCGGCGCGGCGGGCCGGGTGCTCGTGTGGCCGCTGAAGCAGGTCGCCCGGCTGCTCGGCGCCGCCTGGAGCGGGCTCGGCGTCGTCCTCCGCTCGGTCGGCCGCGCCCTGCTCTGGCCGCTCCGGGCGCTGGGGACGGCGCTCCGCGGGCTCGGCCGCTGGCTGGCCCGCATCGACCGCCTGGCCACCGACCTGGTGCGGCGGTGGGGCCGCGCCCTCACGCGCCTGGTGCGCGCCGCCGTCCGATCGCTGCGCCGTGCCGCCGCCGGGGCCCTCGCGCCCGCCCGCCGGGCCGTCGCCCGCGTCCGCGACCGCGCCCGGGGCGTGCGCACCCGCGCGCGCGCCCGCGTCGCTGGCATCCGTGACCGGGTCCGCGCCACCCGCGCCCGCGCGCGCCAGCGCGTTAGCGGCCGCCCGGACGCCGTCGGCGGCGCCGTCCGCCGCGCCCGCTAGCCGGCTCGGCACCGCCCAGGCTCGACGCGGGGGAGCGGTGAGCTGGTTACCGTTCCGGACGCCGATTCGGTAACTCACGCACCGCCGCCCCGGCTAGACCCCAGGCAGCGGTGAGCCATCTACCGTTCCGGGCGCCGATCCGGTAACTCACGCACCGCCGCCTCGGCCAGACCCGGTGGAGCGGTGAGCCAGTTACCGTTCCGGACGCCGGTTCGGTAACTCGCGCACCGCCGTCCTGGCTCGAAGCGGGGGAGCGGTGAGCTGGTTACCGTTCCGGACGCCGGTTCGGTAGCTGACGCACCGCCGTCCTGGCTCGAAGCGGGGGAGCGGTGAGCTGGTTACCGTTCCGGACGCCGGTTCGGTAGCTGACGCACCGCCGCCCAGGCTCGACGCGGGGGAGCGGTGAGCTGGTTACCGTTCCGGACGCCGATCCGGTAACTCACGCACCGCCGCCCAGGCCCAGCCAACCCAGCCAACCCGGCAACCAACCCAGCCGGCCGACCCGCCTCAGTCCCGCGCGGTCAGGACGAGCGGGCCCTCGTCGGTGATCGCGACGGTGTGCTCGCTGTGGGCGCCGCGGGAGCCGTCCTCGCTGCGGAGGGTCCAGCCGTCGGGGTCGGTGTAGATCTGGTTGGTGGTCTGCAGGAACCAGGGCTCGATCGCGATGACGAGGCCGGGCTTGAGGCGCAGGCCGCGGCCGGGGCGGCCGTCGTTGGGCACGTGGGGGTCGCCGTGCATCGTGCGGCCGACGCCGTGGCCGCCGAACTGCAGGTTGACGCTCAGCCCGGCCTCGCGCGCCACCTCGCCGATGGCGTTGGAGATGTCACCGAGCCGGTTGCCCGGGCGGGCCCACGAGATGGCGGCGTCGAGGGCCTTCGCGGTGGTGGCGATCAGCTCGAGGTCGCCTTCGCGGGGGGTGCCGACCACGAACGAGACGGCCGAGTCGGCCACCCAGCCGTCGACGGAGGCCGCGAAGTCGACCGAGACCAGGTCGCCGTCCTGCAGGTCGTAGTCGAAGGGCAGGCCGTGCAGCACCGCGTCGTTGACCGAGGTGCACAGCACCTTGCCGAACGGCGACGCGCCGAACGAGGGGTGGTAGTCGATGTAGCACGACTCGGCGCCGGCCTCGCGGATCATCGAGTGGGCCAGGGCGTCGAGCTCGAGCAGGTTGACCCCGACGTCGGCCTTGTCCTGCAGCGCGGTCAGCACCGACGCGACGAAGCGGCCGGCGGGCCGCATCTCCTCGATCTGGCGGGGGGTCCTGAGCTCGATCACGCCTCCCAGGCTAGGGCGTGCCCGTGGCCTCCGCCGACGGCGGATCCGCCTGAGGCGGAAACGCTGGGACGCCGGGCGGCCGCCGTCCACGCTGGACGACATGACCACGACACCCTCGAGCGCCGCCGACCGGCTGCTGCACCAGCGGATCATCGTGCTGGGCCAGCAGGTGGACGACGAGATCGCCAACCGCATCTGCGCCGAGCTGCTGCTGCTCTCGGCCGAGGACCCGCACCGCGACATCAGCCTCTACGTCAACAGCCCCGGCGGCTCGGTCTCGGCCGGGCTCGCCGTCTACGACACGATGCGGCTGATCCCCAACGACGTCGCCACGCTGGCGATGGGCCTGGCCGCCAGCATGGGGCAGTTCCTGCTCACCGCCGGCACGCCGGGCAAGCGCTACGCGCTGCCGAACAGCCGGATCCTGCTGCACCAGGGCTCGGCCGGCATCGGCGGCACCGCGGTCGACATCGAGATCCAGGCCGAGAACCTCGAGCACATGAAGAACGTGATGATGCGCATCACCGCCGAGCACACCGGCCGGCCCGTCGAGCAGGTCGAGCGCGACGCGCTGCGCGACCGGTGGTTCACCGCCGAGGAGGCCCGCGAGTACGGCTTCGTCGACCACGTCCTCACCGAGGTCGCCTCGGTCGTGCCGTCGCGGCAGGGCATCGCGTTCGGGGTGCCGGCATGAGCCAGTACACGATCCCCAGCGTCGTCGAGCGCACCGTGCGCGGGGAGCGCGCGGTCGACGTCTACAGCCGGCTGCTGACCGACCGCATCGTCTACCTCGGCACCGAGGTCGACGACGGCGTCGCCAACGTCGTCATCGCCCAGCTGCTGCACCTGGAGTCCGACGACCCCGACCGGCCGATCAGCCTCTACCTCAACTCCCCGGGCGGCAGCGTGACCGCGGTGCTGGCGATCTACGACACCCTGCAGTTCGTGCGCAGCCCGGTCGCCACGACGTGCGTGGGCCAGGTCGGCTCGGCGTCCGCGCTGCTGCTGGCCGCCGGCGAGACCGGACGCCGCACGCTGCTGCCCCACGCGCGCGTCGTCCTCGACCAGCCGGCCGGCGGCGGCCAGGGCACGCTGCCTGACCTCGCCGTGCAGGCCAAGGAGATCGTGCGGCTGCGCGCCGAGATGGAGCAGCTGCTCAGCCACCACACCGGCGTCCCGGTCGAGCGGCTGCGCGCCGACACCGACCGCGACCTCGTGCTCACCGCGCCGGCGGCCGTGGAGTACGGCGTCGCCGACGCGGTGCTCGAGAGCCGCAAGCTCACCGGTGGTTGAGGTGCTCCGGAGCGCCCTTCGACCGGCTCGGGAACCGCGAGCGCAGGAGCCTCGAGACCGCTGAGCGGCGGCGGCCAGCCGAGGGCCGGACGACGTCAGCCCGCGGCCGGCGGGTGCAGCGCGTCGAGCCGGGCGACGTCGTCCGCGTCGAGGGTGAGGTCGGCGGCGGCCAGGTTCTCCTCCAGGTGCGCGACCGAGCTGGTGCCCGGGATCAGCAGGATGTTGGGGGCGTGCTGCAGCAACCACGCCAGCGCGACCTGGCGGCCGGTGGCGTCGTACTTCTGCGCGACGGCGTCCAGCTCGGTGAGGTCGAACGGGGTGAAGCCGCCGAGCGGGAAGTAGGGCACGTAGGCGATGCCCTCGTCGGCCAGCTGGGCGATGAGCGCCTCGTCGTCGCGCTGGGCGATGTTGTAGAGGTTCTGCACGCACGCCACCGGGGCGATGTCGCGCACCTCGGCGAGGTGCTCGGCGGTGACGGTCGAGAGGCCGAGCTCGCCGATCAGCCCCTCCGACCGCAGCTCGGCCAGCACCTCCCACTGCGGCGCGATCGGGCCCTCGTGGCCGTCCATGATCCGCAGGTTGACCGCACCGAGACGGTCGGTGCCGAGCCGCTCGAGGTTGTCGTGGACGGCCTGGCGGATCGCCTCGGGCTCGAACCACGGCAGCCAGTCGCCCTTCTCGTCGCGCCGGGCGCCGACCTTGGTGACCAGCACGAGGTCGTCGTAGGGCGCCAGCGCCTCGCGCACGATCTCGTTGGTGACGTAGGGGCCGTAGTAGTCGCTGGTGTCGATGTGGTCGACGCCCCACTCGACGGCCCGACGGAGCACGCGCACGGCCTCGTCACGGTCGGCGGGCGGCCCGAAGATGTGCGGGCCGCTGAGCTGCATGGCGCCGTAGCCCATGCGGTTGACGTCGCTGAGAGTCTTCACCGCTCCAGTCTCGATCTCCGGCCCGGCGGGCGTTCCACCCGACGGGGGTGTCGGCCGCAGGGGGCCGCCCTACGATCGAGGGATGCGCCTCGTCGACCGTGTCATCCTCTCGCTCCGCGACCAGCACGACCGGCTCGTCGAGGTCGTCACCGCCCTCGACGAGGAGGTGCTCATCGGCCCCAGCGCGGCCTCGGAGTGGCGGGTCTGCGACGTCGTCTCGCACCTCGGCAGCGGCGCCGAGATCTCGCTGCGCCCGATCGCCGCGGCCGCGGGCGGGACGACGCCCCCGCAGGCCGACAACCAGGCCGTCTGGGACCGCTGGAACGCGATGACGCCGGCCGAGCAGGTCGCCGGGTTCGTCGAGCACGACGAGCGGCTTGTCACCACCCTCGAGGCCCTCGGCGACGCCGAGCGCGACACCGTCACCGTCGACCTCGGCTTCCTGCCCGCCCCGGTGCCGCTCGTGGTCGCCACCGGACTGCGGTTCAACGAGGTCACGCTGCATGCCTGGGACGTCGTCGCCGGCCAGTCGCCGCAGGCCACCATCGACCCCGAGCCCGCCGCGCTCGCCCTCGACCTGTACGCCGGCCCGCTGCAGTCGGTGCTCGGCTGGGCCGGCCAGCCCGACCAGCTCGCCGACACCGCCGTCATCGCCTTCGCCGGCCGCGGCCTGAGCATCGGCGAGTCGGTCGTGCTCGATGACGAGGCGCCGCTCGCGCCCACCGCCACCCTCACGGCGTCCGACGAGGCCGCCGCGCGGCTGCTCGCCGGCCGCCTCGGCCCGGAGCACACCCCGGACGACGTCCAGGTCACCGGCAACGTCACCCTCGACGACCTGCGCCGGGTCTTCCCGGGATTCTGACGTCGGGGCCCTTCGACAGGCTCAGGGTCCGTGGTCGGGTTCGCGTGGACGGCCGGTGGTCTCGAGGCTCGTCGCCAGGGCTCCTCGCACCTCGACCATCGTCGGGGCCGGACCGCCTGACGGTGGTCGAGGTGCGAGGCCGGCCACGGCCGAGCCTCGAGACCCGCCACCGTTCACGTGTACAGGCAGAACGGATGACCGTCGGGGTCGAGCATGACCCGGACGTCGTCCTGCGGCTGGTGGTCGGCGACCTCGGCGCCGAGCTCGACCGCGTGGGCGACGGCCTCGGCGAGGTCGTCGACCTGCAGGTCGAGGTGCATCATCATCCGCTGCGACCCCGGGGGAGCGGGCCAGGCCGGGCGCACGTAGTCCTCGTCGAGCTGGAACGCGATGCCGCCGACGCCCTCGCCGGGATCGATCGCGGCTCCGCCGGGGTCGGGCTCGGTCTGCCCCTCGGGCAGCCACAGCGGCCAGCCGAGCAGCGCGGAGTAGAACGCGGCCAGCGCGTGCGGGTCGGGGCTGTCGAGGACGACGTTCCACCAGTCGCGCCGCTGCCACCGGTCCTCGGACGCGTCACCGCGTCGACGTCCACGCATCGCCCCACCCTGCCACCGATCCAGGACTACCCTCGGGTCATGGGCGAGCTGATCGCGTTCCCGCACCCCGAGCACCGGCCCGAGCCCGCCGCGCCCGAGCCGCTGTGGCGCCAGGCGGTGGGTCGCGAGCTGCGCGAGGAGCGACAGGCCCAGGAGCGCACCCTCGCCGACGTCGCCGGCCGGGCCGGCATGTCGGTGCAGTACCTCTCCGAGGTCGAGCGCGGCCTCAAGGAGCCCAGCTCGGAGATGCTCGGCGCGGTCTCCGGTGCGCTCGGGCTGCGGCTGGTCGACCTGACGCTGCGGGTGACCCGCACCCTCGCCGCACGTCCGACCGGCCCGCTGGCGCTGGCCGCCTGACGTCAGGTCCGCTCGGCCCGCCGGCTCACACCCCGTCGTAGACCCCGGCCCGGATGTCCTCGAGCAGGGTCGGGCCGGTCGGCTGCCAGCCCAGCAGCTGCTGGGTGCGGGTCGACGAGACCGGGTTGTCGACCGTCGCGAAGCCGGCGATCCAGCCGAAGTGGTCGGCCGCGTCGGCGGGGTCGATCGAGGTCGTCGGCACGCCGACGGCGTCCCCGACCGCCTGTGCGATCTCGCGCACCGGTACGCCCGCCTCGGCGATCGCGTGCCACCGCATGCCGGCGGGGCCGGACTCGATGGCGAGCCGGTAGAGCCGCGCGGCGTCGAGCCGGTGGACGGCGGGCCACACGTTGGCCCCCTCGCCGACGTAGCCCGAGACGCCGCGCTCGCGGGCGAGGCGCACCAGCGTGGGGACGAAGCCGTGCGTGTCGCCGTCGCCGTGCACCGACGGCGCGAGCCGCACCAGGCTCGAGCGCACGCCGCGGTCGGCCAGGGCGAGCGTCAGCTCCTCCGAGGGTCCGCGGGCGGCGCCGACGCCGCCGGAGGCGTCGACGGCGGTGTCCTCGTCGGCGGGGGAGCCGGAGCCGGCCACCAGCGCGCTGCCGGAGGTGACGACGAGCGCGCGACCGCTGCCCTCGAGCTCGGTGCCGAGCGCCTCGACGACGGCGAGGTCGCGCTGCCCGTTGGCGTGGATCTGGCTCATGTCGTCGTGGCTGAAGGCGAGGTGGACGACGCCGTCGGCGTCGCCGACGCCGGCGACGACGCTGTCGAGGTCGGCGAGGTCGCCGCGGTGGACGGCGCCGCCCGCGGCCTCGACGACCGCGGCGCCGCGGTCGGAGCGGGCGAGGCCGGTGACGTGATGGCCGGCCGCGACGAGGTCGCGGACGAGGCTCGAGCCGATGAACCCGGAGGCTCCGGTGACGTAGATCTTCATGCCGCCGACGCTAGGTGGAGAGATGTTCCGGTTACAGGTCCCGTTCGGCACCGCGCGATGCACCTCGGGCATGAGGCCAGGTCAGCGGGGCTACCGTGGTCAGGTGCCCGACCTCGACCTGCGCCTCGTGCGCTACTTCGCGGCCGTCGCCGAGCACGGGCACTTCGGGCGGGCGGCCCAGGCGCTGCTCGTGGCGCAGCCCTCCCTCAGCCGGCAGGTGCGACGCCTCGAGCAGCTGGTCGGCGCCCGGCTGCTCGACCGCACGGCACAGGGCAGCACGCTCACCGAGGCCGGCCGCGCCTTCCTGCCCCACGCGCTCGGCCTGCTGCGCGCGGCCGAGGCGGCGGTCTCCGAGGCGCGCGCCGCCGCCTCGCCGCGCCGCCTCGTCGTCGGCTGGGCGGGCGACCTCGTCGTGACCGGTCTCGTGCGCCACCTGCGCGAGCAGCACCCCGACGCCGACGTCGTCACCGCGCACGTGGCCTGGGACGACGTCCGCCCCGCCCTGCTCGAGCGTCGCGCCGACGTGGTGCTGGGTCGCGGACCGTTCGTCGACGACGGTCTCGAGGTCGAGGTGCTGCACGAGCGTGGCCGGGTGCTCGTCGTCCCGCTCGACCACCCGCTGGCCGCGCGGGAGCGGGTGGTGCTGGCCGACTTCGCCGACGAGCCGCTGGTGCGCTCGGCCGATCCCGTGCGCGACGCCTTCTGGCGCGTCGACCCGCGCCCCGACGGCAGCCGCGCCCCCGACGGCCCGCCGGCCGGCGAGCGGGAGGACAAGTTCGAGCTGGTCGCCGCGGGCGAGGCGCTGACCCTGATGCCCGACCCGGGGCCCGACGGCCTGCTGCGGCGCGACCTGACCACGGTGCCGGTCGACGGCCTCGACCCGGTGCCGACCGTGCTGGCGGTGCGGGCGGGCGAGACCGGCCCGCTCGTGGCCGCGTTCGCCGCCCTCGCGCGACGCCACCTCACCGGCGACGAGCTGGTGCGCGCCTGAGCGCGACGACGGCTCGACGGCTGCCAGAGTGACGCCATGAGACTGGGTCTGCAGCTGGGCTACTGGGGCGCGCAGCCCCCCGAGGGCGTGGGGGAGCGGGTGCGGGCGGCCGAGGCGGCGGGCTTCGACGCCGTCTTCGCGGCGGAGGCCTGGGGCTCCGACGCGTTCACGCCGCTGGCCTGGTGGGGCCGTGAGACCACGCGCATCCGCCTCGGCACCTCGATCGTGCAGATGTCGGGCCGGACGCCGACCTCGATCGCCATGCACGCCCTGACCCTCGACCACCTCAGCGGCGGACGGGTCGTGCTGGGCATGGGCGTGAGCGGGCCGCAGGTGGTGGAGGGCTGGTACGGCCAGCCCTTCGAGAAGCCGCTCGCCCGCACCCGCGAGGTCGTCGACATCGTGCGGCAGGTGCTGCGGCGCGAGGGGCCGGTGACCAACGACGGCCCCCACCACCCGCTGCCCTACCGCGGCCCGGGCGCGACCGGGCTGGGCAAGCCGCTCAAGCCGATCGTGCACCCGCTGCGCGCCGACGTCCCGATCTGGCTCGGTGCCGAGGGGCCGCGCAACGTGGCCCAGACCGCCGAGATCGCCGACGGCTGGATCCCGATCTTCTACACGCCGCGCTCGGCGGAGATGTACCGGCCGTGGCTCGACGAGGGCTTCGCCCGGCCCGGCGCGCGGCGCACCCGTGACGACTTCGAGATCGCCGCCACCTGCCACCTGCAGGTGGTGGCGGACGCCGACGAGAAGGCCCGCGTGCTCGACGCCCTCCGGCCCGTGGTGTCGCTCTACATGGGCGGCATGGGCGCGAAGGAGGCCAACTTCCACAACCAGGTCTTCGTGCGGATGGGCTACGAGAGCCTCGCCCGCGAGGTGCAGGAGCTCTACCTGGGCGGCGAGAAGGACCGGGCCACCGCGCTCGTCCCCGACGAGCTGGTCGACGACATGCACATCGTCGGCGAGCGGGGCGAGGTGCTCGAGAAGGTCGCCGCGTGGGAGGCCACCGGCGTCACCACGCTGATGCTCAGCCTCGGCTCGGTCGAGGAGATCGACCGGGTCGCCGCGCTGCTGGCCTGACGCGCGGCGACCCCGTCCGGCCGCCGCGCCAGCACTACCTCACCTCGACGTCCACCTACCCGCCCGTGTCCGGGCGGGGAAGTGGCTCGGACGGTGAGTTAGTCGCCCGGGGACGGCGGCCGGCCGACGTATGACATCGACGCGGGCGGTGGCGGGTCTCGGGGGCTCAGTGCGCCTGGCCGGTGGACGCCGAGGTGCCGCCGTCGACGGCGAGCCAGGCGCCGGTGACGTAGCGGGCGTCGTCGCTGGCGAGGAACAGGACGGCGGGGGCGACGTCCTCGGGCTGCCCGATGCGACCGAGGGCGACCCGGTTCTCGGCCTTGGCGAGGGTCTCGGGGTCGTCGGCCGCGCCGGCGGTGACGGGGGTGTAGGTCATGGCCGGAGCGACCGCGTTGAGGCGCACGCCGCGCGGGCCGTAGTCGAGCGCCAGCGACTGCACGAAGTTCATGATCGCGGCCTTGGTGGCGTTGTAGGCCGCCTGGCCCCAGTCGCCGCGCATGCCCGAGACCGACCCGACGACGACCAGGTTGCCGCCGGAACGCTCGAGCTCGGGCAGCGCGTGCCGGGCGACGTGCACGAACCCGTCGATGTTGGCCGAGCGGATCGCCTCCCAGCCGTCGAGGTCGAGGTCGAGGAACTCGCCGTGCGTGTAGGCCGCGGCGTTGTTGACCACGACGTCGAGCGAGCCGAACCGCTCCACGACCGCGGCGACCATGGCCGCGGCCGAGGCGTCGTCCGAGACGTCGGCCTCGACCGCCAGCGTCGCGGCCTCCGAGTGCCCGGCCAGGGTCTCCTCGAGCTTGTCGCGGCGTCGTCCGGCCACGGCCACGTTCGCGCCGTTGGCCAGGAAGGCCTCGGCGATGGCGCGGCCGATGCCGCTGCCGCCGCCGGTGACCAGCACCGTGCGGCCGTCGAAGGCGTAGCGGTTGGACGTCGTCCCGGGCCTCTGGCTGGACTGGCTGGACTGGCTGGACTGGCTGGACTGGCTGGTCTCGCTCATGACGACCCCAACGCGGCCGGACGGGCGCGATGTTCCGCCCGGCCGGGTGGCTGGGGGCTGGTGGCTGGGGGCTAGTGCGAGGCGCGCAGCGCGGGCTCGAGGTGGTCGAGCACCGCGGCGCCGAACGCCACCACCCGCTCCAGCTCGGCGGCGTCGAACTCCCGCCTGCGGCGCAGCACCAGCAGCGCGTGGTCGTCGACGCGCCAGACCCAGGCCGGGTGGGCGAGGACCAGCTCGGCGAGCGCGGGGGTCAGCAGCGCCCGGGCGGTCTCGGGCCGGGTGGTGAGCACGGTGCGCTCGCGGTCGAACGCCTCGAGGCCGGTCGGCGCGGGCTGCCAGGCGGGCAGCGACCAGGCGGCCGCGTCCGCGCGGGTGGAGACGTGGACGACGGGCACACCACTGAAGGGCAGCGGGAACGCGACAACGCCGAAGCGCGACGTCGACGTCCCCTCACCGCTGCTCGGGTCGTCGCGCTGGTAGCGGAACGCCACGAACTCCCGGCCGTGCTCGCGTCCCTCGACCACGCCGGTGACCCTCGCGCCGAGCGGGCCGAAGGGCGGGCCCTGCGAGACGCCGACCAGCTCGGGCGCCTCGGCCCGGTAGCGCCAGCCCCGGGCGGACGTCGTCCGCTCGAGTCGGCGCAGGCGCAGCCGGCGCCACAGGGCGAGGCCCCCGCCGACGACGACGCAGCCGCCGATCCACACGATCAGTCCGTAGACCCAGTCGGGCAGGTTCCCCATGCGCCGATCACAGCACCGCGGCGCGCGCCGTGCGGCGCGATCGGCCGGATCAGTCGAGGTCGGTATAGACCGCGTCGAGGAGGTCGACGGCGGCGTCGACGTCGCCGTCGTTCACCGAGACGCGCACCGAGAGCGAGCCCGACGAGCGCTGGCAGACCAGGAAGCCGAAGGCCCGCTGCTCCTCGGTCGGCTCCTCGCCGGCCGGCACCGTCTCGAGGCGGGTGCCCACGCACTCGGCGTCACCCTGCTCGAACCACTCCTCGCGCGGCAGGGCCAGACCGAGGTACTCCGGGTCGGGGAAGCCGTTGGAGACCAGCAGCGGGCCGGCGTCGGCGGCCACCGCAATCACGGTGTAGATCGGGTCGATCGTGTCGGGGTCGGCGTAGGACCGCTGGTCCGCGTCGGCCCCGTCGAAGATCTCGGAGATCTTCTCGGCCGAGTACTCGCGCGAGTCCTCCTGGCGGGCGCGGTTCTCGGCCGCGCGGTCCTGCGCCTCGGGGTCGTCGTCCGCGCCCGGCGGGACCAGTTCGTCGAGCGCCGTCAGGCCCCCCACCTCCTCGGGCAGCTCGACCTCACCGCCCCCGAGCCGCGGGATGACGACCAGCGCCAGCACCAGGGCGACCGCCACGATGACGACCGAGGTGACGGCGCCGATGACCAGGTTGCGCTTGCTCATGCGCTGATCGTTGTCCATGCCCGCTGCGACGAAACCGCCGACGCGCCGGTTCCCCCGCGCCGCTCGGATCTGTCGCCGCGTCGGCGGCAGTTTCACCACTTGAGTGGTGAAACTACGGGTTCTGCGACGAACCTTCGTCGAAGAACCCGCAGTTTCGTCGGCACGGCACGGCACGGCACGGCACGGCACGGCTCGGCACGGCGCGGCGCGGCGCGGCGCGGCGCGGCGCGGCTCGGCACGGCGCGGCTTGGCTCGGCTCAGCCGGCGCGGAGGAAGACGCGGAGGGCCGAGACGAAGGCGTCGGGCTGCTCGGAGTGCACCCAGTGGCCGGCGTCCTTGATGGTCACCTGGGTGGTGCGCGGGAAGAGCCGACGCATCGTCGCGGCGTGCTCGGGGCGCACGTAGGGGGAGCGCTCGCCGGCGACCCACAGCACCGGGTGGTCGAACGGCTCGCCGAGCTCGGCGGCGTCCGGGAAGCCGGCGATGGCGGGCAGCTCGCGCCGCAGCAGGGCCAGGTCGGCCTGCCAACGCCAGCGGACGTCGTCCGAGTCCGTCTCGGGGGAGGCCGAGCGCAGGTTCTGCAGCAGGAAGCCGCGCACCCGGGCGTCGGGGATCGGCTCGGTGAGCAGCCGGTCGGCGTCGGCGCGGCGCTCGACGGCGCGGAGGTCGAGGGCGGCGAGGCTGTCGAGCAGGTGGCCGAACTCGCTCTCGCCCTCGCTCACGGCCGGTGAGATGTCGACGACCACGAGCCGCCGCACGAGGTCGGGGTGGCGCAGCGCCAGCGTCATCGCCACCTTGCCGCCCATCGAGTGGCCGACGAGGTGCACCGGACCGTCGGCGGCGAACCCGGCGCGCAGCGTCGCGGCCACGGCGTCGGCGGCCGCGGGGTAGGCGACCGTGCCGGTCCAGGCCGAGCGACCGTGGTTCGGCAGGTCGACCAGCAGCGAGCGCAGGCCGGGCTCGAGCGCCCGGGCGATCTGGGTGAAGTTGCGGCCCTGGCCGAACAGGCCGTGCAGGAAGACGACGCGCTCGCCGGAGCCGTCGGCCGCCCCGACCTCCGTCGTGTGCAGCGACGGGTGCTCGCTCGTGTGCTCGGACGCCGTCACGGCGGCCCACCCTAGGCTGCCCGGATGAGCGATGCGGAGCGCGGTGGCGCCATCATCACCGGGGCCGGCCCCGGGGTCAGCGGGTCCGTCGCCCGGCTGCTGGCCCAGCAGGGTCACGCGGTGGGGCTGCTGGGCGTCGACCGCGGCACCGTCGAGGCGGTCGCCGACGAGATCCGCGCCGCCGGGGGCACCGCCCACGTCGCGCTCGCCGACCTCACCGACGCCGTCGCCGCGCGGGCCGCGGTGGCCGGGCTCGGCGAGCGGGTCGGGCCCGTCGACGTCCTGCACTTCAACCCCAGCGCCTTCCGCGAGAAGGACCCGCTCGAGCTCGAGCCGCACGAGCTGCTCGAGGACGTGCTGCTCGGCGTCGGCTCGCTGCTCACCGTCGTCCAGGCCGCGCGGCCGTTCCTGCGCGAGGGCAGCCGCGTCACCGTGACCGGCAGCATGGCCGCCGACCGGCCGTGGCACCGGGCGGCGTCGCTCGGCGTGCAGAAGGCCGGCGTGCGCAACCTCGTGCACAGCATCGACGCGACGCTGCGCGACGACGGCATCCGCGCGGTGTCGGTCACCGTGCGCGGCACCCTGTCCGACGACGGCCCGTTCACCCCGGCCCGGGTCGCGGCCGCCATCCTCGCCGCCGTCGACCAGGACGGCGCCGTGGGCGACGACTGGCGCACCGAGGTGGCCTACGAGGGCTGAGCCCCTGGCGACGCGGCCGGAGACGCGGCCGGTGACGCGGCCGGTGACGCGGCGCCGCGCGCCGAGGCTCAAGTCACCCTCATGGGTGGCCGAGGTTCCTGGTGTCGGGTGATCGTCGTCGGTCCGTGTGGCAGGGACGCGGGCCGACGACGACCCACCCTCCCCCCACCCCCCTCGCTCGCTCCCGACCGCGTCCCCCGGCGCGGCGGCAGGAAGGACGGCCCCCGTGATCGTCTTGATCGTGATCGGCCTGGTCAGCGCCGTGACCCTGTCCTCGCTCGTCGCCGGTGGCACCGGCACCCGTCAGGGCCGCGACCGCGCGGCCGGACGGCGGCGCCGCGTGGTCAACCAGAACCCGGCCGCGGCGACCCCGGCCGATGTGCTCGACGCGCTCGTGGCCGACGGCGTCCCACGCGACCAGGCACGCCTGGTCGTGGAGCGGGCGGCCCGGCACGGCATCGGTCCCTTCACGCAGTGGCTCTGGATGCAGCGGCACGGCGCCACCGCCCTGGCGATCGCGGTGGCCGCCGACCTGACGCAGCGCGACCTGCTCGACCACCTCGGCTCCGACACCCGCCCCGACCTCGAGGCCCTCGGTCTCTTCGCCCGCTACAACGGCCTGCGGCTCGACCCCGAGGTGGGCCGGCCGACGATGGGACGCCGCGTGCTCGTCGACTCCGGCGTCGCGGTCCCCGACTCCGACGACGCACGGCCGGCCGAGCCCGGCACGACCGACCGCGCCGCCTGAGGCTCCTCTCCCTCTCCCCCCACCGGCAGGGCCGGCCCGCTCACCGTCCGATCGGGCCGGCCCTGTCCGGTGACCCGGTCATGGGGCCGTGCGGGTCACGGGGTCGGGAGGTCAGTAGCCGCGCTCGCGCCAGGCGGGCAGGTCGCCGCGCTCGGCACCGAGCGTGGAGTCGGCGCCGTGACCCGGGTAGAACCACGTGTCGTCGGGCAGCCGGTCGAAGACCTTGTGCTCGACCTCGTCGATGAGCTGGGCGAAGGCCGCCGCGTCGCCGAACGTGCCCCCCACGCCACCGGGGAACAGCGAGTCGCCGGTGAACAGGTGCGGGTGCCCGCCCGAGGCGGTGTCGTCGTAGAGCAGCGCGACCGAGCCGGGGGTGTGCCCTGCCAGGGCGATGACCTCGAGGGTGCAGTCGCCGACGGCCACGGTGTCGCCGTGGTTCAGCCGCCGCGTGACCTGGACGCCGGTCTGCTCGCTGACGGCGTCGGCGTCGGGCTCGCCTGCGGCGACCTCGGCCCCGGTCTCGCCGGCGAGGTCGGCCAGCGCGCGGTGGTGGTCCCAGTGCTGGTGGGTGGTCACGATGGTGGCCAGCCCGCCGTCGCCGACCACCTCGCGCAGGGTGTCGGGCTCGGCGGCGGCGTCGACGAGCAGCTGGTCGCCGGTGTGACGGCAGCGCAGCAGGTAGGCGTTGTTGCTCATCTCGGGGTCGACGGCGACCTTGGTGATGGTCAGGTGGGTCAGCTCGCGGACGTCGGCGCCGCCGCCGACCGTCACGGCTCCGGTGTAGTCGCTCATGCCCGGCACGCTAGCCCGCGCCGGTGACACCGGCCCCGGCGCGGCTCACCAGGCCGCGACGGGCGGCACGGGGCCGAGGTCGCAGGTCAGGCCGGCGCCGTCACCACGTCCGGAGAGCCACCAGCCGAGGTCGGCGGCGGTGCCGCTGACGGTGGGCTCGCCGGCGTCCGCCTCGTAGCGCCGGTCGAGGTCGGTGAGGACGAGGGTCGCCGCGGTGCGCCCGCGCAGGTCGTCGACCAGCAGCGAGGAGAAGGTGGGCGGCCAGGCGTCGCGGCCGTGGCCGGCGTCGAGGTCGACGTGGTGGATCTCGACCTCGCGCAGCCGCATCAGCACGACCTCGCCGGCCAGGAAGGTGCGCTCGCCGTCGGCGGTGCGGCGGACGACGGTGGCGGCCGTCTCGAGCGGCGCGCCGTCGAGGCCGGCGAGGGCGTCGCCCAGCCGGGTGCCGCCGGCGAACAGACGCCCGCGCAGGGTCGCCGGGTCGGCCGCGGCCAGCGCCTCGATGTCGGCGTCGCGCGCCTCCTGCGAGACGTACATCGGCACCGGCTCACCGGCCAGGACGCCGTCCAGCGCCTCGACGAGCGCCTCGGCGTTGAGCGCGAGGTGGGCCACCACGTGCGCGCGGGTCCAGCCGGGCAGCAGGGAGGGCCCGCGGTGGTCGTCGTCGGTCAGTCCGTCGACCGTGCGCACCAGCCGCTGCGTCGCCTCCTGGAGGTCGACGCCCAGCCCGGGCGGCACGTCGAGGACGGGCGGGGTGGTGGGCGGCGCGGCGTCGTCCTGGGGGTGCACGCGCCCATCGTGACGCACGCCACCGACGGACGGGGTCAGGTCACCCGGTGGTGCGGGCCCGCCCGTCGGCCGGGGGAGGTCGGTTGTCGGAGGCGGCACCTAGGGTGGAACCGTGGCCGATCAGCTCATCATCCGCGGTGCCCGCGAGCACAACCTCAAGGACATCTCGCTCGACCTGCCGCGCGACTCCCTGATCGTGTTCACGGGCCTGTCGGGCTCCGGCAAGTCGTCCCTGGCCTTCGACACGATCTTCGCCGAGGGGCAGCGCCGCTACGTCGAGTCGCTGTCGGCCTACGCCCGCCAGTTCCTCGGGCAGATGGACAAGCCCGACGTCGACTTCATCGAGGGCCTCTCGCCCGCGGTCTCGATCGACCAGAAGTCCACCTCGCGCAACCCGCGCTCGACCGTCGGCACCATCACCGAGGTCTACGACTACCTGCGCCTGCTCTTCGCGCGCGCCGGGCGGCCGCACTGCCCCACCTGCGGCGCGCCCATCGAGCGGCAGACGCCGCAGCAGATCGTCGACCGCGTCATGGCGATGGAGGAGGGGCTGCGGTTCCAGGTGCTGGCGCCCGTCATCCGGGGCCGCAAGGGCGAGTACGTCGAGCTGTTCCGCCAGCTGCAGACCCAGGGCTTCGGCCGGGTGCGGGTCGACGGCGCCATCCACACCCTCGACGAGCCGCCCGCGCTCGACAAGAAGCTCAAGCACACCATCGAGGTCGTCGTCGACCGCATCGCGGTCAAGGGGTCGGCCAAGCGACGGCTCACCGACTCGGTCGAGACCGCGCTCAACCTCGCCGGCGGGCTCGTCGTCCTCGACTTCGTCGACCGCGACGCGAAGGACCCCGAGCGCGAGGCGCGGTTCAGCGAGCGCATGGCGTGCCCCAACGACCACCCCATCGACACCGACGAGCTCGAGCCGCGCTCGTTCTCCTTCAACTCCCCGTTCGGCGCCTGCCCGGTGTGCAGCGGCCTCGGCACCCGCATGGAGGTCGACCCCGAGCTCGTCGTCCCCGACGTCACCGCCACGCTCGGCGAGGGCGCCATCCAGCCGTGGAGCCACGCCACGGTGGCCGACTACTTCCTCAAGCTCATGCACGCGCTCGGGGAAGAGCTCGGCTTCGACCTCAACACCCCGTGGGAGAACCTGCCGCCGCGGGCGCAGCGCTCGCTGCTCGACGGCCACCCCACCAAGATCCACGTCGTCACCCGCAACCGCTACGGCCGCCAGCGGGCCTACGACACCCGTTTCGAGGGCGCCCGCACCTGGATCGAGCGCAAGCACCGCGACTCCGAGTCCGACGCCGGGCGCGAGCGGTTCGAGGGCTACATGCGCGAGGTGCCGTGCCCCGCGTGCTCGGGCAGCCGCCTCAAGCCGGTCTCGATGGCGGTCACCCTCGGCGCGCGCGAGGCGGGCGGCAAGAACATCGCCGAGATCTGCGCGCTGCCCATCAACGAGACCGCCGAGTACCTCCGCGACCTCGAGCTCACCGCCCGCGAGCGCCAGATCGGCGAGCGGGTGCTCAAGGAGATCCAGGAGCGGCTGCGGTTCCTGCTCGACGTCGGCCTCGACTACCTCTCCCTCGACCGGCCCTCGGGCTCGCTCTCGGGCGGCGAGGCCCAGCGCATCCGGCTCGCCACCCAGATCGGCGCCGGGCTGGTCGGCGTCCTCTACGTGCTCGACGAGCCGTCGATCGGCCTGCACCAGCGCGACAACCAGCGGCTCATCGAGACCCTCGTGCGGCTGAAGGACCTCGGCAACACCCTCATCGTCGTCGAGCACGACGAGGACACGATCCGCACCGCCGACTGGGTGGTCGACATCGGTCCGGGCGCCGGCGAGCACGGCGGCCAGGTCGTGCACAGCGGCACCGTGAAGGACCTCTACGAGCACCCCGACTCGATGACGGGGGAGTACCTCTCGGGGCGCCGCGAGATCCCGGTGCCCGAGGTGCGCCGTCCGCGCACGGTGGGCCGCGAGCTCAAGGTGCTCGGTGCTCGCGAGCACAACCTGCGCAACCTCGACGTCTCGTTCCCGCTCGGCATGTTCGTCGCCGTCACCGGCGTCTCGGGCTCGGGCAAGTCGACCCTGGTCAACGACATCCTCTACACCTCGCTGGCCAAGCAGATCTACCACGCCCGCGCCGTGCCGGGCCGCCACCGCACGATCACCGGCCTCGAGCACGTCGACAAGGTCATCCACGTCGACCAGTCGCCGATCGGGCGCACGCCGCGCTCCAACCCGGCCACCTACACCGGCGTCTTCGACCACGTCCGCAAGCTGTTCGCAGCCACGCCCGAGGCCAAGATGCGCGGCTACCAGCAGGGCCGGTTCTCCTTCAACGTCAAGGGCGGTCGCTGCGAGGCGTGCTCCGGCGACGGCACGATCAAGATCGAGATGAACTTCCTGCCCGACGTCTACGTGCCGTGCGAGGTCTGCCACGGCGCGCGCTACAACCGCGAGACGCTCGAGGTGCACTACAAGGGCAAGACCATCGCCGAGGTGCTCGACATGCCGATCGAGGAGGCGGTCGACTTCTTCGCCGCCGTCCCCGCGATCGCGCGGCACATGAAGACGCTGGTCGAGGTGGGCCTGGGCTACGTGCGGCTCGGGCAGCCGGCCACCACGCTGTCGGGCGGCGAGGCCCAGCGGGTCAAGCTGTCGGCCGAGCTGCAGAAGCGCTCCACCGGCCGCACGGTCTACGTGCTCGACGAGCCCACGACCGGCCTGCACTTCGAGGACATCCGCAAGCTGCTGCTGGTGCTCGGACGGCTCGTCGACGCCGGCAACTCGGTCTTCGTCATCGAGCACAACCTCGACGTCATCAAGACCGCCGACTGGCTGATCGACATGGGTCCCGAGGGCGGCTCGCGCGGCGGCACGCTCGTCGCCGAGGGCACTCCCGAGGACGTCGCCCGCAACGACGCCAGCCACACCGGCCGGTTCCTGCGCCCGCTGCTCGAGGGCCGCGAGGCCAAGCAGCCCACGCGCAAGCGGGCCGCGCCGAAGCCCCCGGAGCCGACCACGAAGGCGGGGATCAAGCGGGCGGCGGCGAAGAAGGCGGCGGCCGCCTCGGCGCCCGCGAGGAAGACGACCGCGAAGCGCACCGCGTCGCGCGGGTAGGCCGGACTCGACCGTCCGAACCGGGCCGGACCGGGTCGGATGGGGGATCCCTGGGCCCCTCCCAGCCGGTTCTCATGCTCCTCTCATCTGCGCGACTAGTGTGTTCTTCAACTACTTCCTCGACGCCGTCCCCCAGGAGCCTGTCGTGACCACACCCCCCGTGACCCGACGCCGCGCACTCGCCGGCGCGGCCGGCACCGGCCTCGCGCTGCCGGTGCTCGCCGCGTGCGGCGACGACGGCAGCCCGTCCTCGAGCGCCTCCGACCCGGCCAGCCCCTCGGCCAGCTCCTCGTCCAGCTCGTCGGCCACGGCGGGGTCGACCCCGGCCGAGCCGTCGACGTCGGCCGAGCCGAGCGACGAGGCCACCGAGGCCACGAGCGAGCCGGCCGCCGCGGGGGTGGTCTCCACCGCCGACGTCCCGGTCGGCAGCGGCGTCATCATCGCCTCCGACCGGGTCGTGGTCACCCAGCCCACCGAGGGCGACGTCCACGTCTTCACCACCACGTGCACGCACAGCGGGTGCGCGGTGACCCAGATCAGCGCCGACGGCATCGTGTGCCCCTGCCACGGCAGCGTCTTCGACATCACCACCGGCGACGTCCTCGGCGGACCGGCCCCCTCGCCGCTGCCGACGATCGACTTCGAGGTCGACGGCGACCAGGTGGTGCTCTCGTGAGCCGCCGTCAGGTCGACGCGCTGGTCACCCGCCGGGTCGCCTTCCAGGGTTTCGGCGCCCTCGGCGCGGCCTTCGCGCTGGCGGCGTGCGGCGGTGGCGACGACGGCGGCTCCGGCGGCGACGGCGCGGCGCCCGAGTCGGGGGCCGGCCTGGCCGCGGTCTCCGAGGTGCCCGTCGGCGGCGGCATCGTCATCGGCGACCAGAACATCGTGCTCGTGCAGCCCACCGAGGGCGAGTTCAAGGCCTACTCCGCCGCCTGCACCCACCAGGGCACCACGGTCAACGCGCCCACCGAGCAGGGCATCATCTGCCCCAACCACGGCAGCATCTTCAGCATCGAGGACGGCTCCGTCGTCCAGGGCCCCGCCACCCAGCCCCTCCCCGAGGTCGCCGTCGAGGTCAAGGACGGCCAGGTCGTCGCGGCCTGAGCCCAGCCGGACAACGGTTCCGTTCAATTGAACGGTTCGGCCGGCTGGTGGCGCGCTGTGGTCGCCTGAACCGTTCGATCGAACGGTTCGGGCGATCGGTGCGTCGATGCTCAGCCGGTGGTGCTGAGCCGCCAGGCGGCGTCGCGGGGGCTCGGACGCCGGTCGAGGCGGCGGTCGATGAGCAGACGGGCCTCGTCCCAGCGGTCGGCGCGCAGCAGGGCGGCGATCCGCACC
Source organism: Nocardioides marinquilinus (assembly GCF_039543705.1). Classification (NCBI taxonomy): domain Bacteria; kingdom Bacillati; phylum Actinomycetota; class Actinomycetes; order Propionibacteriales; family Nocardioidaceae; genus Nocardioides; species Nocardioides marinquilinus. The sequence goes on along the minus strand of NZ_BAABKG010000003.1, from coordinate 314,369 downwards.
TCCTCGACCAGCTCGCGCTGGGCGTCGGAGCCGCCGACCCGCCACAGCGACGACTCGAGCGTCGCGAGGGCGGCGGCGCCGGCCGAGGGGCGGCCGGCCGCGATCATCCCGAGCGCGCGAGCGAGCGGGGCGACGACGTCGCGGTGCACCGGGTGGTCGTGGTCGCCGGCCCAGCCTGCCAGCGAGACCAGGCCGGCGCGGTCGCCGAGCGCGAGCAGGACGACGGCGGCGTGCATGCCGAGGAAGGGCGTCGCGGGACGGGTCAGGGTCGGTCGGCCGGCGACGGCGACGACGTCGTCCAGCCCGGGGACGCGCTCGGCGTGCGGGGTCAGCGCCCAGCGCACCAGCAGCGATCCGGTGTCGACGAGGGCGCGGCAGCCGGCGGCGTCCTCGGGGCGCAGCTGGGTCTCGTAGCGTCGGCGCACGGCGTCGAGGTCGCCGAGCGAGAGCTCGTGCAGGGCCGCGTGCCACGAGAAGTGGCTCAGGCTCTGGGTGCGGGCGCCGTCGCCGACGACCCAGGCGTCCATCCAGTCGAGGCCGGCGTGGTGGTCGCCGGTCTCGTAGTGCACGTGGGCGCGGGCGTGCGCGGAGTGCCCGGCGCCCGGGTGCTCGGCGAGCGAGCGACAGGAGAGGTCGAAGGCCTCCTCGAAGCGGCCCTGCTCCTGCCGCACGAAGGCGAGCAGGCCGCTGAACCACCAGTCGTCGCCGTAGGCGGGGCGCGCGGTCTCGACGATCGCCCACGCCTCCTCGGGGACCTCGGTGACACCGGCGAAGGCGATGGTCGGCACGGCGGCGGTGAGCAGCAGCGCGTCGAGGGGGTGCGCGGCGAGGTGGTCGACGAGCGGGCGGTGGTCGCCCCGCACGTGTGCGGCCACGGCGTGCACGTGGCTGCGCTCGCGGTCGGTGAGGCCCGGCGCCGCGGCGAGCCGCTCGGCGTCGGCGAGCCGCGCGGCGACGTCGACGTCGATGCACAGGTCGTGGCCGGCGAGCGCGAGCGCGGCGTGCCCGAGTGCGAACGTCGGGTCGAGCACGACGGACGTGGCCAGCGCCTCCACCCCGCCCGTGCGCAGGGCGAGGACGTCGTCCAGCCCACGCGTGTAGACCGCCGCCGCCTCGGCGGTGGTCGTCAGCCGCAGTCCGTACCGGTCACGCAAGGTCACCAAAGCAGACTAGATCAATAGACTTGACCCGCGCGAGCCGCCACGCCCAGCGCGAGGGAGGCTGGCGCGCGGGGGCGGGTCAGGCCGACCCCAAGCACCCGTCCACCCTGAGGCGCCCCGACCCGAGCGAGACCGGGCCACAGGGGCGCACGGAGCGGAGGAGAGGCCCGTGACCCGGACCCCGCGCCGATGCCGACCGCGGCAGCGAGGAAGGCTGGCGCGCGGGGGCGGGTCAGGCCGACCCGGAGCGACCCGAGTGTCAGAGCGTCTCCGTAGGGTGGACGACGTGCCACCGGCCCGCTCCGAACGACGTCTCCGCAACACGCGGGGGCCGCTGTCCTACCGTCCCGAGCCGGGCTCGATCCCGACCGAGCCGGGGGTCTACCGGTTCCGCGACGGCAAGGGTCGCGTCATCTACGTCGGCAAGGCGAAGAACCTGCGGGCGCGGCTGTCGTCGTACTTCCAGGACATCTCGAACCTGCACCAGCGCACGGCCACGATGGTCACGAGCGCGGCGTCGGTCGACTGGACGGTGGTCAACACCGAGGTCGAGGCGCTGCAGCTGGAGTACTCCTGGATCAAGGAGTTCGACCCGCGGTTCAACGTCAAGTACCGCGACGACAAGTCCTACCCGTGGCTGGCGGTCACCGTCGGCGAGGAGTTCCCGCGGGTGATGGTGGGCCGCGGCGCGAAGAAGCGCGGCACCCGCTACTTCGGGCCCTACAGCCACGCGTGGGCGATCCGCGAGACCGTCGACATCCTGCTGCGGGTCTTCCCGATGCGCTCGTGCAGCACCGGGGTCTTCAAGCGGTCGGCGCAGATCGGCCGGCCGTGCCTGCTCGGCTACATCGGCAAGTGCTCGGCGCCGTGCGTGGGCAAGGTCAGCGCCGAGGAGCACCGCGAGATCGTCGACGACTTCTGCGACTTCATGGCCGGGCAGACCCGCCCGTTCGTCAAGCGCATCGAGAAGGAGATGTACGCCGCCTCCGAGGCGATGGAGTTCGAGCGCGCGGCCCGGCTGCGCGACGACCTGGGCGCGATGCAGCGGGCGCTGGAGAAGCAGGCCGTCGTCCTCGGCGACGGCGCGGACGCCGACGTCATCGCGCTGGCGGAGGACCCGCTCGAGGTCGCCGTCCAGATCTTCTACGTGCGCGGCGGGCGCATCCGCGGCCAGCGGGGCTGGGTGGCCGACCGGGTCACCGAGGCCGGCACCGCCGAGCTGGTCAGCGACTTCATCCTGCAGCTGTACGCCGGCGACCCCGACTCGGTGCCGCGCGAGATCCTGGTGCCCGAGCTGCCGCCCGAGGCCACCACCTTCGAAGAGCTGCTGGGCGACGTCCGCGGCCGCAAGGTGCGCATCCGGGTGCCGCAGCGCGGCGACAAGAAGACGCTGCAGGAGACGGTGGCCAGCAACGCCAAGCAGGCGCTGGCGCTGCACAAGACCAAGCGGGCCAGTGACCTCACGACCCGCAACCGCGCCCTCGACGAGATCCGCGAGGCGCTCGACCTCGACGAGGCGCCGCTGCGCATCGAGTGCTACGACGTCTCGCACCAGCAGGGCACCGAGGTCGTCGCCTCGATGGTCGTCTTCGAGGACGGCCTGGCCCGCAAGGGCGAGTACCGCCGCTTCGTCATCAAGGACCAGCGCTCCGACGACGTGGCCGCGATGCACGAGGTCATCACCCGGCGCTTCCGGCGGCTGCTCGACGAGCAGGCGTCGTCCGAGACGCGGGTCACCGACGGCGGCCCGATGCTGGTCGACCCCGAGACCGGGCGGCCGCGCAAGTTCGCCTACGCCCCCGGCCTGGTCGTCGTCGACGGCGGCCCGCCGCAGGTCGCCGCGGCGCAGCGGGCGCTCGACGAGCTCGGCATCGACGACGTCCCGGTGTGCGGCCTGGCCAAGCGGCTCGAGGAGGTGTGGCTGCCAGGCGACGACGACCCCGTCATCCTGGCCCGCTCCTCCGAGGGGCTCTACCTGCTGCAGCGGGTGCGCGACGAGGCGCACCGCTTCGCCATCACCCACCACCGCTCGCGGCGCTCGAAGAGCATGGTCGAGAGCATGCTCGACGAGGTGCCCGGCCTCGGCGAGGTGCGCCGCAAGACGCTGCTCAAGCACTTCGGCTCGTTGAAGAAGCTGCGCGAGGCCGACGTCGGCGAGATCGCCCAGGTGCCCGGCATCGGCCCCCGCACGGCGGCCTCGATCAAGGACGCCGTGGAGCGCGCGGCGGCGACCCGCCAGACTGTCGCCGTGAACACCGCGACGGGCGAGGTCCTCGAGTGACGGTCAGCGACCTGCCGATCGGCGGGCGCGAGCGGCCGTCCGAGCCGCAGGGCGAGCTGGTCGTCGTCACCGGCATGACCGGCGCCGGCCGCAGCACCGCCGCGAAGGAGCTGGAGGACCTCGGCTTCTTCGTCGTCGACAACCTGCCGCCGAGCCTGCTGCCCGAGGTGGTGCGACTGGTCGACCAGAGCCACGGCACCGACCAGCCCGTGGCGGTGGTCGTCGACGTCCGCTCGGGCTCGTTCTTCGCCACGCTGCGCACCCACCTGGCCCAGGGCATCGACGGACGCCGCACCACCCTGCTGTTCCTCGACGCCTCCGACGAGGTGCTGGTGCGCCGGCAGGAGGCCGCCCGGCGTCCCCACCCGCTGCAGGGCTCGGGCCGGCTGCTCGACGGGCTCACCCGCGAGCGGCGGGTGCTGGCCGACCTGCGGGCCGAGGCCGACCTGCTCATCGACACCAGCGTGCTCAACGTGCACCAGCTCACCGACCGGGTCGCCCAGTCGTTCGGCACTCCCGAGACGACCCGCCTCAAGGTCACCGTCATCAGCTTCGGCTTCAAGTACGGCATCCCGGCCGACGCCGACTACGTCGCCGACATGCGCTTCCTGCCCAACCCGCACTGGGTGCCCGAGCTGCGCCCGCACACCGGCCAGGACCCCGACGTCGCCGACTACGTGCTCTCGCAGCCCGGCGCCCGGCCGTTCCTCGACGCCTACCTGCCGGTGCTCACCTCCGTCGCGACCGGCTACCTCGACCAGGGCAAGCGGTTCATGCGCGTGGCCATCGGCTGCACCGGCGGGCGGCACCGCAGCGTCGCCATGACCGAGGAGATCGCCGGCCGGCTGCGCGAGGCGGGCTACGAGGTGCGGGCCGTGCACCGCGACCTGGGGCGTGAGTAGGTGAGCGCGTGAGGGCGCAGGCCGTCGTCGCCTTCGGGGGCGGACACGGGCTGCACGCCTCGCTCTCGGCCCTGCGCACGCTGGTCGACGACCTGACCGTCGACGAGCTCACCGCCATCGTCACCGTCGCCGACAACGGCGGCTCCTCGGGCCGGCTGCGCGGCGAGTTCGGCGTCCTGCCGCCGGGAGACCTGCGGATGGCGCTCGCCGCGCTGTGCGGCGACGACGAGTGGGGCGACACCTGGGCGCGGGTGCTGCAGCACCGGTTCGAGGGCAACGGCGAGATGCGCGGCCACGTGGTCGGCAACCTGCTGATCGTCGGCCTGTGGGAGCTGCTGGGCGACCCCGTGCTGGCCCTCGACTGGGTGGGCCGGCTGCTGGGCGCCAAGGGGCGGGTGCTGCCCATGGCCCTGACGCCGATGGACATCCGCGCCGAGGTGCGCGGGCTCGCCGGCGCCGACGGGGGAGACCCCGAGACCCTGACCACCGTGCACGGCCAGATCGAGGTCGCCACCGCCGAGGGCGTCATCACCGCCCTCGACCTCGAGCCGCCCGACCCGCCGGTCAGCCCCGAGGCGCTGCGCCGGATCGCCGAGGCCGACTGGGCCTTCATGGGGCCCGGGTCGTGGTTCTCCTCGGTCATCCCGCACGTGCGCGTGCCGGCGCTGCGCGAGGCCATCGTGAGCACCGACGCCCGGCTGGTCGTCGTCCTCAACCTCGACGAGCAGGCGGGCGAGACCGGTGGCTTCGGCCCGGCCGACCACCTCGCCGTCCTCTGCGAGCACGCGCCCGGTCTGCGCATCCACACCGTGCTGGCCGACGCCCGCGACCACGGACCCGACCAGCTCGCCGAGCTGCGGCAGGTCGTGGACGCCGCCGGCGCCCGGCTCGTCGTCGACGACGTCGCCCGCGACGACGGCACCCCCCGCCACGACCCCGTGAAGCTGGCCGCCGCCTACGCTCGGATCATCGAGCGCGCGGACGGAGCCGAGGTGGTCGAGCGGGCCGACGGGGCCGTCGAGGGTCGTTGACTCGCGTGGCAGGATCGCAGCCATGGCGATGACGGCTCAGGTCAAGGCAGAGCTCGCCAGCACCCCCACCACCAAGACCTGCTGCCGCAAGGCGGAGGTCGCCACGATGCTGCGCTTCGCCGGAGGCCTGCACATCGTCAGCGGCAAGATCGTCGTGGAGGCCGAGCTCGACACCGGTGCCGCCGCCCGCCGGCTGCGCCGCGACATCAACGAGATCTACGGCCACCACTCCGACGTGGTGATGGTGCAGGGCAACGGCATCCGCAAGGGCAGCCGCTACATCGTGCGCGTGGTCAAGGACGGCGAGTCGCTCGCCCGTCAGACCGGGCTGCTCGACCAGCGCGGCCGGCCGGTGCGCGGCCTGCCGCCGGCCGTGGTGTCCGGCGGCTCGTGCGACGCCGTCGCCGCCTGGCGGGGCGCGTTCCTGGCCCACGGCTCCCTCACCGAGCCGGGCCGCTCGTCGTCCCTCGAGGTCACCTGCCCCGGTCCCGAGGCGGCGCTCGCGCTCGTCGGCGTGGCCCGCCGGCTCGGCATCTCGGCCAAGGCCCGCGAGGTGCGCGGCGTCGACCGCGTCGTCATCCGCGACGGCGACGTCATCGGCCAGGTGCTCACCCGCGTCGGCGCCCACGAGACGCTCATGGCCTGGGAGGAGCGGCGGATGCGGCGCGAGGTGCGCGCCACCGCCAACCGCCTCGCCAACTTCGACGACGCCAACCTGCGCCGCTCCGCGCGCGCCGCCGTCGCCGCCGGCGCCCGGGTCGAGCGCGCCATGGAGATCCTCGGCGACGAGGTGCCCGACCACCTCAAGATGGCCGGCACCCTGCGCCTGGAGCACAAGCAGGCCTCGCTCGAAGAGCTCGGCCAGCTGCACGACCCCGTGCTCACCAAGGACGCCATCGCCGGCCGCATCCGCCGCCTGCTCGCCATGGCCGACCGCCGCGCCGAAGAGCTCGGCATCCCCGACACCGAGGCGTCGCTGACGCCCGAGATGCTCGACGACTGAGCCGTCTGGTCGCTGCGGGACGGCCTGTGCCGCCCCCCTCGCCCCACTCTTCGAGGGCTGCCGCCGGCCTGGGCTGGCGAGGGGTCCGGCACACGGGCCGCCCCTTCGCTCCGTGCGCCCTGTGGTCAGGTGCTGCTCGGGTCGGCGCGCCCACGTTCGGTCGGGTCGTGTCAGGTCGCTGCGGGACGGCCTGTGCCGCCCCCTCACCCCACTCTTCGAGGGCTGCCGCCGGTCTGGGCTGGCGAGGGGTCCGGCACACGGACCCTGAGCCTGTCGAAGGGCTCGGACGTCGTCCGGTGGCGTTCGCGTGGACCGCGCGAGGTCTCGAGGCTCGGCCGTGGCCGGCCTCGCACCTCGACCACCGTCACCAGCGCCGGTTGACAGGCCCGGCGACGAGCCCGAGACCACCGGCCGGCCGCTGCCAGGGCTCCCCAGGGGGACGTCGTCCACCCCGGTCACGCGAGGTTTCCCCGGTGTTACTCGCACGTACGTCGGACGTGGGTCGGGGGGCTCGCCACGACGTCGCTAGGGTCGAAGTCGGGTCACCAAAGGCCCGTTCCGCAACGGGGTCACCGAAGGCCCCACCCCACGAGGAGTGAGTACACACATGACCGTCCGCGTAGGCATCAACGGCTTCGGCCGCATCGGCCGCAACTTCTTCCGCGCCGTCCGTGCGTCGGGCGCCGACATCGAGATCGTCGGCGTCAACGACCTGACCGACAACGCCTCCCTGGCCCACCTGCTCAAGTTCGACTCGATCCTCGGCCGCCTCGACGCCGACGTCACCTCCACCGACGACGCGATCGTCGTGGGCGGCGCCGAGATCAAGGCCTTCGCCGAGCGCGACCCCGCCGCCCTGAAGTGGGGCGACCTCGGCGTCGACGTCGTCGTCGAGTCCACCGGCTTCTTCACCGACGCCACCAAGGCCCGCGCGCACGTCGACGGCGGCGGCGCCAAGAAGGTCATCATCTCCGCGCCCGCGAAGAACGAGGACGTCACCGTCGTCATGGGCGTCAACCACGAGCTCTACGACCCGGCCGCCCACACCGTGATCTCCAACGCGTCGTGCACCACGAACTGCCTGGCCCCCATGGCCAAGGCGCTCCACGACGAGTTCACGATCGTCAAGGGCCTGATGACGACGGTGCACGCCTACACCGCCGACCAGAACCTGCAGGACAACATCCACAAGGACCCGCGCCGCGCCCGCGCCGCCGCCCTGAACGTCGTCCCCACCTCCACCGGCGCCGCCAAGGCGATCGGCCTGGTGCTGCCCGAGCTCAAGGGCAAGCTCGACGGCTACGCCCTGCGCGTGCCCGTGCCCACCGGCTCGGCCACCGACCTCACCTTCGAGGCCGGCCGCGAGACCTCGGTCGAGGAGGTCAACGCCGCCGTGCAGAAGGCCGCCGACGGCCGCTACCTGCGTTACAGCACCGACCCGATCGTCTCCAGCGACATCGTCACCGACCCGGCGTCCTGCATCTTCGACGCGCCGCTGACCAAGGTCATCGGCAACCAGGTCAAGGTCGTCGGCTGGTACGACAACGAGTGGGGCTACTCCAACCGCCTCGCCGACCTGATCACCTACATCGGCGAGACCCTCTGACGATGGGGTCCTACGACGGGCTGGGCGAGGTCGGCGGCAAGGTCGTCCTCGTCCGGTCCGACCTCAACGTGCCGCTCGACGGCAGCCGCATCACCGACGACGGTCGCGTGCGCGCCAGCGTGCCGACCATCACGGCGCTGACGGACGCCGGCGCCCGCGTCGCCGTCCTCGCGCACCTCGGCCGCCCCAAGGGCGAGCCCGACGAGCGCTACTCGCTGCGGCCCGTCGCCGAGCGGCTCGGTGAGCTGCTCGGCGCCGAGGTGGCCTTCGCCACCGACACCGTCGGCGACTCCGCGCGCGCGACGGTGGCCGGCCTGGCCGACGGCCAGGTCGTGGTGCTCGAGAACGTGCGGTTCAACGCCGGCGAGACCAGCAAGGACGACGCCGAGCGCGGCGCGTTCGCGGACGACCTCGCCGCGCTCGCCGGCACCGACGGCGCCTTCGTCTCCGACGGCTTCGGCGTCGTGCACCGCAAGCAGGCCAGCGTCTACGACCTCGCGCAACGGCTGCCGCACGCCATGGGCGGCCTGGTCGCGGCCGAGGTCGACGTGCTCAAGAGGCTCACCGAGAGCCCCGAGCGGCCGTTCGTGGTCGTGCTCGGCGGCTCGAAGGTCTCCGACAAGCTCGGCGTCATCGACAACCTGCTCGGCAAGGCCGACACCCTCGTCATCGGCGGCGGCATGCTGTTCACCTTCCTCAAGGCCCAGGGCCACGAGGTCGGCAAGAGCCTGCTCGAGGACGACCAGGTCGAGACCTGCCGCGAGTACCTGCGGCGCGCCGAGGAGTCCGGCGTCCAGCTGCTGCTGCCCGCCGACGTGGTCGTCGACACCGCCTTCCCGTCGGGTGACCGCGAGCCGCAGCCCTCGGTCGTCGCGGCGTCCGAGATCCCCGGCGACAGCCTCGGTCTCGACATCGGGCCCGAGGCGGCGCGAGCGTTCGCCGACGCCGTCCGCGGCGCCCGCACCGTGTTCTGGAACGGCCCCATGGGCGTCTTCGAGGTGGAGGCGTTCGCCGAGGGCACCCGCGCCGTCGCGCAGGCGCTGACCGACGTGACCTCCGGCGGCGGCCTCACCGTCGTCGGCGGCGGTGACTCCGCGGCCGCCGTCCGCAGCCTCGGCTTCGACGACGACGCCTTCGGCCACATCTCGACCGGCGGCGGCGCGAGCCTGGAGTACCTCGAGGGCAAGCAGCTGCCCGGCCTGACCGTCCTGGAGGACGCATGACCACGACCAGCACCCGCACCCCGCTCATGGCGGGCAACTGGAAGATGAACCTCAACCACCAGGAGGCCATCGTCCTGGTGCAGAAGCTGGCGGCCACCCTGGTCGACAAGCGCCACGACCCGGCCAAGGCCGAGGTCGTGGTGCTGCCGCCGTTCACCGACCTGCGCTCCGTGCAGACCGTCGTGGACGGCGACCGGCTGCCGCTGCGCTACGGCGCCCAGGACGTCTCGACCCACGAGTCCGGCGCCTACACCGGTGAGATCTCCGCCTCGATGCTGGCCAAGCTCGGCTGCTCCTACGTCGTCGTCGGCCACTCCGAGCGACGCGAGCAACACGGCGAGACCGACGAGGTCGTCAACGCCAAGGCGCGCGCCACCCTCGCCGCGTCGATGACGCCCATCGTCTGCGTGGGGGAGGGCCTCGACGTCCGCCAGGCCGGCGAGCAGGTGCCCTACACGATGGCGCAGGTCGAGGGCTCGCTCGCGGGCCTGGACGCCGGCCAGGTCGCCGGCCTCGTCGTCGCCTACGAGCCCGTGTGGGCCATCGGCACCGGCGAGGTCGCCACCCCCGACGACGCCCAGGAGGTCTGCCAGGCCATCCGCGCGCAGATCCGTGAGACCCACGGCGACGCCGCGGCCGACGGCGTCCGCGTGCTCTACGGCGGGTCGGTCAAGGCGGCGAACGTCGGCGGCATCATGGCGAAGCCCGACGTCGACGGCGCCCTCGTCGGCGGGGCCAGCCTGCAGCACGACGAGTTCGGCGGCATCTGCCGGTTCTACGACATGCCGATCATCTGATCGCGCACCGGCTGACGTAGGCTTCCCCCCCGTGAGCGTCGAACTCCTGCTGACCGTCCTGCTCATCATCGCCAGTGCCTTGATGATCCTCCTGGTGCTGCTGCACAAGGGTCGCGGCGGCGGCATGTCCGACATGTTCGGTGGCGGCGTCTCGAGCTCGCTCGGCGGCTCCTCGGTCGCCGAGCGCAACCTCGACCGCTTCACCATCGGCACCGGCATGATCTGGTTCGCCTGTGTCATCGCGCTCGGGCTGCTCAAGGCGTACTAGGCTCCGAGCCACCCCCCCTCCGAAACCCGCTCGACGAGCGACCCCGAGACACGAACCAGAAGGAGTCACCCCCATGGCTGGTGGAGGGAACGCCATCCGCGGCAGCCGCGTCGGCGCCGGTCCGATGGGCGAGGCCGAGCGGGGCGAGACCGCCCCGCGCAAGGCCGTCACCTACTTCTGCTCCCACGAGCACCGCTCGGTGATCACCTTCGCCGCCGAGGCCTCCGTGCCCGACTCGTGGGACTGCCCCAAGTGCGGCCTGCCCGCCTCGCTCGACTCCGACAACCCGCCCCCGGCGCCCAAGATCGAGCCCTACAAGACCCATCTCGCCTACGTGAAGGAGCGCCGCTCCGACAAGGAGGCCGAGGTCATCCTCGACGAGGCGATCCAGCTGCTGCGCAGCCGGCGCAAGTCCGGCGAGGTCATTTTCTAGGGTCGCTCCGCGGCTCGCTGTGCCGCCCCCGCGCACCATCCACGAGGGCTGCCGCGATGCTGCGTGCGCGGGGTCCGGCACACGGCTGCGCCGCTGCGCTCCGTGCGCCCTGTGGTGACGCTTTCGTCGGGTCGGGGCGCCTTCGGGGGGTCGTGGCGTGAGATCGGGTTTCGTGCGCTGGGTCCCGGGGCGTCATTACTCGGTCCTTCTCGACTCGGCTCACCCCGTCGCGTGACCGGTGTGTCTCCCACACGTTGGAGGGTCGGGGCGATTCGATGGACAGCGACCCGGTCACAGTGCTTTAATCTGACTTAGTCAGTACATATTGTAGGGAGACTCTCGTGGACACCATTCGCTCGTTCCGTCCGCTCGACGTCGTCACGGCGTTCGTCAGCGGCACCCTCGCGATCTTCTTCTTCGTGCTCGCGGTGCTCGCCGCCCTGTAGGCGAGACCCGCCCGCACCAACCAGCCAGGCCCCGGCATCCCGCCGGGGCCTGCGGCACGTCGGGGCGAGGACCTCGCTGGTCCGGCTCGGCGGAGAACATCGGGGCACGGGCTCGGGGGCCGGCTCACGAACCGAGCGATCGCACGGTTCAGCACCCCGAGCCGCCCGGATCAGTGCACGAACCGAGCGATCGCGCGGTTCAGCACCCCGAACCGCGCGATCGCACGGTTCAGCACCCCGAACCGCCCGGACCAGTGCACGAACCGAGCGATCGCACGGTTCAGCACCCCGAACTGCCCGGACCACTGCACCAACCGAGCGATCGCTCGGTTCAGGACCCCCGACGAGGCCCGGAGCGACCTACACAGCAGACGCGGAGTCGCGGTCGAGCCACCACGTGGTCTCGACGGAGCCGTTCACACCACGGGCCGGCGTCTCGGCGATCGAGCCCTCGGGGGCGAGGGCGCGGCCGACGGCCTCGGCCTTGCCCTCGCCGGAGGCGAGGAACCACACGACGTCGGCGCGGTTGAGCGCGGCGAAGGTGAGCGAGACGCGCTCGGGCGGCGGCTTGGGGGAGTCGGCGACGGCGACGGCGACGGAGTCGTCGGCGTCCAGCTCGGGGCGGCCCGGGAACAGCGAGGCGACGTGCCCGTCGGGGCCGATGCCCAGCATGAGCACGTCGAAGCTGCCGGCACCGTGCTCACGCATCGCGTTGCCGTAGGCCTCGGCGGCCTCGGCGGCGGTGGCCACCTGGTCGGCGGCGGGCACCTCGTGCACCTGGGTGGCGCCGACGGCGTCGAGGAAGGCGGCGCGGGCCTGCCCGGCGTTGCGGTCGGGCGAGCCGGCCGGCACGAAGCGCTCGTCGCCGAACCAGACCACCACCCGGCCCCAGTCGACGTCGGCGTCGGGGGACAGCCGGGCCAGCTCGCGGTGCACGGCCTCGGCGATGGTGCCGCCGGTCAGCCCGATCTGCGGGGTGCCGCCGGAGGCCTGGAGGTCGGCCAGCCGCGAGAGCAGCTCACCGGCCACCGCGGTGGCGAGCGCGTCGGCGTCCGGCTGGACCTCGATGCGGGGCTCGAAGCTCATCGGCTGCTCGCCTTCGTGCGGGGGGCCAGCGACCGGATGGTCGCGGCGTAGACGTCGTCCTCGTCGAGACGGCGCAGCTCTTCGGCGAGCAGCTCGGGCAGGCCGCGTCGCTTGAGGGCGATCGGCCGGTCGGGACGGTTCGGCGAGGTGAAGGTGGCCAGCCGGCCGTCGCTGCGCGAGATGCGGATGGGGCCCTGCTTGGTCTCCATCACGACCTCGGTGATGCCGGGGCCCTGCGAGCTGTGCCGCTTCACCTCGACGCCGAGCCGGCTGCGCAGCCAGGCCGCGAGCAGGTCGGCGCTGGGGCTGACCCGCTCCGACGTCACGCTCGCCCGGGTGACCTTGAGCGGGTGCTGGTCGAGCGAGGCCGCCAGCAGCGCCCGCCACGCCGTGATGCGGGTCCAGGCGAGGTCGGTGTTGCCGGCCACGTAGGAGGCGCACTGCACCTCGAGCGCCTTCGAGCGACCGCGCGCCACCTCGGCGGCGTCGGTGATGCGCCGCTTGGCCAGCGCCCCGAGCGGGTCGGACGCCGGGTCGGCCGGCGGGTCGTGCGGCCACCAGATGGCGACGGGGGAGTCGGGCAGCAGCAGCGGCAGCACCACCGACTCGGCGTGCTTGACCACCTCGCCCGAGAGCCGGATGACGGCCGCCTCGCCGCCCCAGCCGGCGCCGGTGCCCACCTGGGCGTTGACCACCGGCTTGCCGCGGGCCGAGCCGAGCACGACGCCCAGCACGCGGGCCGGGTGCTCGTGGGTGGCCTTGCGGGCGTTGGACATCGCAGCCTCGGACGACGCCTCGTCGACCACCACGATCAGGGTCATCACCATGCCCATGGCGGGTGAGCCCGCACGGGTGCGGGCGCGTACGAACTCGGCGGCGATGGCCGAGGAGTTGGTGTCGGTCAGCTCGATCACGGCATGCCTCTCAGGGTCGTCGCCAGGTGCGGCCGTCGCGCGCCAGCATGGTGTCGGCGGACGAGGGGCCCCACGTGCCCGGCGGGTAGGTCTCGGGCGAGCCCGACGCCTCCCAGCGCTCGAGCACCGGGTCGAGGATCTGCCACGACAGCTCGACCTCCTCGTGGCGCGGGAACAGCGGCGGGTCGCCGAGCAGGACGTCGAGGATCAGCCGCTCGTAGGCCTCCGGGGAGGCCTCGGTGAACGTGCCGCCGTAGGCGAAGTCCATGTTCACGTCACGGATCTCCATCTGCGTGCCCGGCACCTTGGCCCCGAACCGCAGGGTCATGCCCTCGTCGGGCTGCACCCGGATCACCAGCGCGTTCTGGGTGAGGTCCTCGACCGAGGTGGCGTTGAACGGTTGGTGCGGCGCCCGCTTGAAGACCACCGCGACCTCGGTGACGCGGCGTCCGAGCCGCTTGCCGGTGCGCAGGTAGAACGGGACGCCGGCCCAGCGGCGGGTGTCGACGTTCAGCGTGACCGCGGCGAAGGTCTCGGTGCGCGAGTCGGGCGCGATGCCGTCCTCGTCGAGGAAGCCGCCGACCTTCTGACCGCCCGCCCACCCGGCGCCGTACTGGCCGCGGGCGGTGGAGAGGTCGAGCCGGCGCGGCAGCGTGATGCTGGCGAGCAGCTTCTGCTTCTCGATGCGCATCGCCTCGGCGTCGAACGACGTCGGCTCCTCCATCGCCACCAGCGCCATCAGCTGCAGCAGGTGGTTCTGGATGACGTCGCGCGCGGCGCCGATGCCGTCGTAGTAGCCGGCGCGGCCGCCGATGCCGACGTCCTCGGCCATCGTGATCTGCACGTGGTCGACGTAGTTGTTGTTCCAGATCGGCTCGAACATGGTGTTGGCGAACCGGGTCGCCAGCACGTTCTGCACCGTCTCCTTGCCGAGGTAGTGGTCGATCCGGAAGATCGTGGACGGCGGGAAGACCGCGTCGAGCTGCGCGTTGAGCTCGCGCGCGGAGGCGAGGTCGTGACCGAACGGCTTCTCGATGACCACGCGGCGCCACGGGGCGTCGTCCCCGCCCTGGGCCGGCGCGTCGGCCAGGCCGTGCTCCTTGAGCTGACGCGCGACCGTGCCGAACGCGCCGGGCGGGATGGCGAGGTAGAAGGCGTGGTTGCCGCCGGTGCCGCGCACCCGGTCGAGCTCGTCGATGGTGGCCCGCAGCCGTTCGAAGGCCTCGTCGTCGTCGAAGGCGCCCGGCACGAACCGGAACCCCTCGGCGAGCTGGTTCCAGACCTCCTCGCGGAACTCGGTGCGGGCGTGGGCCTTCACCGCGTCGTGCACGATCTGGGCGAAGTCCTGGTCGGCCCAGTCGCGGCGGGCGAACCCGACGAGGCTGAAGCCCGGCGGCAGCAGGCCGCGGTTGGCCAGGTCGTAGATCGCCGGCATGACCTTCTTGCGCGACAGGTCGCCGGTGACGCCGAACAGCACCATGCCGCACGGCCCCGCGATGCGCGGCATGCGGCGGTCCTGAGGGTCGCGCAGCGGGTTGGTGCGCGGCGCGCGCTCGGCCGCCATCAGCCGCGGTTCTCGCGGTAGTAGGCGAGCAGGCCGCGGGTGGAGGCGTCCTGCTGCGCGGCGACGTCGTCGTCGCCGGCCACGGCCGGGCTGAGCTCTTGCGCCAGCTTCTTGCCGAGCTCGACGCCCCACTGGTCGAAGCTGTCGACGCCCCACACCACGCCCTGGGTGAAGGTGATGTGCTCGTAGAGCGCCACCAGCTGTCCCAGCACGGACGGCGTCAGCTCGGGCGCCATGACCGAGGTGGTCGGCCGGTTGCCGGTGAAGCAGCGGGCGGCGACCAGGGCGTCGTCGTCCACGCCGTCGGCGCGCACCTCCTCGGCGGTCTTGCCGAGCGCGAGCGCCTTGGTCTGGGCCAGGAAGTTGGCCAGGAACAGCTCGTGGACGTCGACCCGCTCGCCCTCGTGCTCGTCGACCAGCGGGTAGGCGGGCCGGGCGAAGGCGATGAAGTCGGCCGGGATGAGCCGGGTGCCCTGGTGGATGAGCTGGTAGAAGGCGTGCTGGCCGTTGGTGCCGGGCTCGCCCCAGAACACCTCGCCGGTGCCGGCGGTGGCCGGCGTGCCGTCCCAGCGCACGCCCTTGCCGTTCGACTCCATCGTCAGCTGCTGCAGGTAGGCCGGGAACCGGTGCAGCAGCTGGGCGTAGGGCAGGACGGCGTGGGTCTGCGCGCCGAGGAAGTCGGCGTACCAGACGTTGAGCAGCCCCATCTGCAGCGGCACGTTCTGCTCGGCCGGTGCGGTGCGGAAGTGCTCGTCCATGGCGTGGAAGCCGGCCAGCAGCTCGGCGAAACGCTCGGGGCCGACGGCCACGACGAGCGAGGTGCCGATGGCGGAGTCGAGCGAGTAGCGCCCGCCGACCCAGTCCCAGAACCCGAAGGCGTTCTCGGGGTCGATGCCGAAGTCGGCCACCTTCTCCAGCGCGGTGGAGACGGCGACGAAGTGCTTCGCCACGGCCTCCTCGGCCTCGACGTCGCCCAGACCGTCGAGCAGCCACGCCTTGCACAGCCGGGCGTTGGTCAGCGTCTCGAGGGTGCCGAAGGTCTTGCTCGAGACGATGAACAGCGTCGTGGCGGGGTCGAGCCCCTGCAGCGTGGTGGCCGCGTCGGTGGGGTCGATGTTGGAGATGAAGCGGCACTCGAGCCGCTCGTGGTGGTAGGGCCGCAGCGCCTCGTAGGCCATCACGGGCCCCAGGTCGGAGCCGCCGATGCCGATGTTGACCACGGTGCGGATCGGCTGCCCGGTGACACCGGTCCACTCGCCCGAGCGCACCTTCTCGGCGAACGCGTAGACCCGGTCGAGCACCTCGTGGACGTCGGCGACGACGTCCTGCCCGTCGACCTCGAGCGTCGCGTCGCGCGGCAGCCGCAGGGCGGTGTGCAGGACGGCGCGGTCCTCGGTGACGTTGATGTGCTCGCCGTCGAACATGGCGTCGCGCCGCGCGGCCACGCCGACCTCGTCGGCGAGGTCGCGCAGCGCCGTCCAGACCTCCGGCGTGACGAGGTTCTTCGACAGGTCGACGTGCAGGTCGGCGGCGTCGAGGGTCGAGCGGCGCACCCAGTCGTCGTCGGCGAGCGCGGCGCGCAGGTCGGGCTCGAAGCCGTCGGCCAGCGTCTGCAGCCGCGCCCAGGCGTCGGTGGTCGTGGGGTCGACGGGGGGAGCCCCCCGGTGCGACTCCGTCGTCACGACCGCGCCTTCTCCATCTGGCCCTCGACGGTCTCGGTGAGCTCGATCCACGACTTCTTGAACTTGTCGACGCCCTCGTGCTCGAGCGCGACGAGCACGTCCTCGAAGTCGATGCCGACCTTCGCGAGCTGCGCGAAGACCTGCTGGGCCTCGTCGGCCCGGCCGGTGACCTGGTCGCCCTCGACCTCACCGTGGTCGGCGAAGGCCTCCATCGTCTTCTCCGGCATCGTGTTGACCGTGTCGGCGACGACGAGGTCGGTGACGTAGAGGGTGTCGGAGTAGTCGGGGTTCTTCACGCCGGTGGAGGCCCACAGCGGGCGCTGCGGGTTGGCGCCGGCCTCGGCGAGCTGCTTCCAGCGGTCGGAGGCCATGACCTCCTCGAAGGCGGCGTAGGCGACGCGGGCGTTGGCCACGGCGGCCTTGCCGCGCAGGGCGAGGGCCTCCTCCGAGCCGATCGCCTCGAGGCGCTTGTCGACCTCGGTGTCGACGCGGGAGACGAAGAACGAGGCGACCGAGCGGATGCGGCCGAGGTCGAGGCCGTTGTCGCGGGCCTGCTCGAGGCCGGCGAGGTAGGCGTCCATGACCTCGCGGTAGCGCACGTCGCCGAAGATCAGCGTCACGTTGACGCTGATGCCCTGGGCGATCACCGCGGTGATGGCGGGCAGGCCCTCCTTGGTGGCGGGGATCTTGATCAGCGCGTTCGACCGGTCGACGGCCTCCCACAGCGCCTGCGCCGAGGCGATGGTGGCCTCGGTGTCGTTGGCGAGGGTGGGCTCGACCTCGATCGAGACGCGGCCGTCGTCGGCGGTGCGCTCGGCCACGGGCGCGAGGACGTCGCACGCGTTGCGCACGTCCTCGGTGGTGAGCTCGAAGATGACCTTGTCGACGTCGGCGCCGTCGGCCACCAGGCGGCGGACCTGCTCGTCGTAGCGCTCGCCGTCGGCGATGGCGCCGGCGAAGATCGTCGGGTTGGTGGTGACGCCGACGACCGACCTCTCCTTGACCAGGTCGGCGAGGTTGCCGGTCTCGATGCGCTCGCGCGAGAGGTCGTCGAGCCAGATGGACACGCCGGCGTCGGCCAGCGCCTTGAGACGGTCGGACATGGGTGTTCTCCTCTGAGGGGGTTCGGGGCTGGGGGCGGTCGCGGGCGTCAGCCCGTCGTGACCCGGATGCTGTCGCGAGCGGCGTCGGCCACGGCGGTGGCGGTGAGGCCGTACTCGGTGTAGATGCGCTGGTAGTCGGCGCTGGCGCCGTACTGGTCGATGCCGACGATGCGGCCGTGGTCGCCCACGACCTCGCGCCAGCCCTGGGAGACGCCGGCCTCGACCGAGACGCGGGCCTTGAGGGTCGGCGGGATGACGGTGTCGCGGTAGGCCTCGTCCTGGGCGTCGAACCACTCACGGCAGGGCATCGAGACCACGCGGGCCTTGACGCCGTCCTCGGCGAGCAGGTCGCGGGCGGCGACGGCGATCTGGACCTCCGAGCCGGTGCCGACCAGGACGACGTCCGGGGTTCCGTCCTCGGCGTCGATGAGCACGTAGCCGCCCTTGGCGACGTCGTCGAGCCCGGCGTAGCCCTGCTCGCCGCGCGGGAAGACCGGCACGTTCTGGCGGGTCAGTGCGAGGGCCGAGGGCCGGTCGGTGTGGCGCAGCACCTGCGCCCAGCAGGCCGCGGTCTCGTTGGCGTCGGCCGGGCGGATGACGTCGAGGCCCGGCATGGCGCGCAGCGCGGCCAGGTGCTCGATCGGCTGGTGGGTGGGGCCGTCCTCGCCCAGGCCGATGGAGTCGTGCGTCCACACGTAGGTCACGGGCAGCCGGCTCAACGCGGCGACGCGGACGGCGCCGCGCATGTAGTCGCTGAAGGTCAGGAAGGTGCCGCCGAAGACGCGGGTCAGGCGGTCGGCCGCGATGCCGTTCATGATCGCGCCCATGCCGTGCTCGCGGATGCCGAAGTGCAGCACGCGGCCCTGGAAGGGGTCGCCGTCCCAGTCGTGGGTGCTGCGGTCCTTCGGCACGAACGACGGGGCGTCGGTGATGGTGGTGTTGTTCGAGCCGGCGAGGTCGGCCGAGCCGCCCCACAGCTCGGGCAGCACCGGGGCCAGTGCGTTGATGACCTTGCCGGACGCCGCCCGCGTGGCCATGCCCTTGGCGTCGGCCTCGAAGACCGGCAGCGCGTCGGCGAAGCTCTCGGGCAGCTGCCGCTGCTGCAGCCGGTTCAGCAGCTCGTCGCGATCGGGGTTGGCCGACCGCCACGCCTGGAAGTCGGCGTCCCACTCGCGGGCCCAGGCGCCACCGCGCTCGATCAGGCCGCGGGTGTGGGCGAGGACCTCGTCGGAGACCTGGAAGGTCTGCTCGGGGTCCCAGCCGAGCACCGTCTTGGTGGCCGCGACCTCCTCCTCGCCGAGCGCGTTGCCGTGGGCCTTCTCGGTGCCCTGGGCGTTCGGGGCCGGCCAGGCGATGACGGTGTCGAGCACGATCAGGCTGGGCTGGTCGGTGACCTCGGCCGCGGCGCTGATCGCGTCGTGCAGGGCGGGGACGTCCTCGGCGTACTTCTTGCCGCCACCGGTCCAGTCGACGGTCTGCACGTGCCAGCCGTAGGCCTCGTAGCGCTTGGCGACGTCCTCGGTGAAGGCGATGTCGGTGTCGCCCTCGATCGAGATGCGGTTGCGGTCGTAGACGACGGTGAGGTTGCCCAGGCGCTGCGTGCCGGCGATCGAGCTGGCCTCGCCGCTCACGCCTTCCTGCAGGTCGCCGTCGGAGCACAGCACGTAGACGTGGTGGTCGAACGGGCTCACGCCCTCGGCCGCGTCGGGGTCGAGCATGCCGTGCACCCGCCGGGCCGACATGGCCATGCCGACACCGTTCGCCACGCCCTGGCCGAGCGGGCCCGTGGTGACCTCGACGCCGGCGGTGTGGCCGAGCTCGGGGTGGCCGGGCGTCTTGCTGCCCCACGTGCGCAGCGACTTGAGGTCCTCGATCTCGAGGCCGAAGCCGCCGAGGAAGAGCTGCGTGTAGAGCGTGATGCTGGAGTGCCCGCACGAGAGCACGAAGCGGTCGCGGCCGACCCACTGCGGGTCGGCCGGGTTGTGCCGCATCACCTTCTGGAACAACAGGTAGGCCACCGGGGCCAGGCTCATCGCCGTGCCGGGGTGGCCGTTGCCGACCTTCTGCACGGCGTCCATCGCGAGCACCCGGGCGGTGTCGACCGCCCGGTCGTCGAGCTCGGTCCAGTCGAGGGCGGGGGTGTCGGTCACGAGGCTCCTTCGTGCGGGGGTCGCCGGGCCGGGTGCGGCTCGGGTGATTCCGAGCCTACTCACGCGCGGCGCTAGACTCCTACCGCCTGAGAGGGTCAAGGGCGCGCACCGCGCTCGGGCCCTGCCCACCGCTCCATTGACGTCATCCGAGGACCTGTGACCTACGTCGGCGAGTCGCGACCTGCAGTGCAGCAGCCCGACCCCGACGACGGCGCGTCCACGACGCCCACCGCCTCGTCCACGGCCTCGTTGAAGGACGTCGTCTCGGCCTACGTCGGGCTCACCAAGCCGCGCGTCATCGAGCTGCTGCTGCTGACCACGGTGCCGGTCATGTTCTTCGCCGAGCGCGGCGTCCCGGCGCTCGGTCTCGTGCTCGCCACCGTCGTCGGCGGCGCGCTGTCGGCGGGCTCGGCGTCCACCTACAACTGCGTCTACGACCGCGACATCGACGAGCAGATGCGGCGCACCCGTCGCCGCGCCCTGCCGCGCCACGTGGTCACGCCCCGGGCGGCGCTGGTCTTCGCCACCGTGCTCGCGATCGTCTCGACCGTGGTGCTGGCGGTGTGGGTCAACCCGCTGTCGGCGGCCCTGTCGCTGGGCGCCAACGCGTTCTACGTCTTCGGCTACACGATGCTGCTCAAGCGGCGCACCACCCAGAACATCGTCTGGGGCGGCATCGCCGGCTGCTTCCCGGCCCTCATCGGCTGGACCGCGGTCACCGGCGAGCTGTCGTGGGTGCCGGTCGTGCTGTTCGCCGTCGTCTTCTTCTGGACGCCGCCGCACACCTGGGCGCTCGCCCTGCGCTACCGCGAGGACTACGCCAACGTCGACGTGCCGATGCTGCCCGTCGTCCGGCCCGCCGCCGAGGTGGCCCGCCAGATCGTGCTCTACAGCTGGGTGATGGTCGCGACCTCGCTGCTGCTGTGGCCGGTCGCCGGCACCGGCCCGGTCTACCCCGTCGTCGCCGCCGTCCTCGGCGCGGTCTTCCTGCGCGAGGCACACCGCATGTGGTCGCGCTCGCGCGGCACCGAGGACCTCTCCGTCATCGCCCCGATGCGGCTGTTCCACCACAGCAACCTCTACCTCTCGCTGCTGTTCGTCGCCGTCGCGCTCGACCCGCTGCTGTTCTGAGCCGACACCGGCCCGGCGGGGGCTGGCCCGCGGCGCTCGGGGTCGGCGCTCAGGGTCGGTGGCGGGGTCGTGTGCCTGGGAGCGGTGCCTGGACCGTCGTGGGGCACACGACCCGATCTCCGACGGGACGGGACGGGACGGGACGGGAGCGGCCGGCAGAGCCGGGAGGGCTCAGCGTGCCCCGGCGGCGACCGGCCGGCCGACGTGCGGGTCGGGCGGGCGGCGCGAGGGCGCGTGGGGGAGGACCACCTCGAGCACGGCCCAGGTGGCGGCGACCGAGATGAGCGCGGCGCCGAGCATGTGGACGCCGACCAGCACCTCGGGCAGGTCGGTGAAGTACTGCACGAACCCGACCGTGCCCTGGGCCAGCTCGACGACCAGCAGCACGGCCACGGCGCGGCGCGCGCGCGAGCCGCGGTCGACGGCGAGCAGCAGGCCGACGGTGAGCCCGACCAGCAGGAAGACGGCGTCGGCGTGCAGCTGGCTCAGCTGCTGGGGGTCCAGGCCGTTGCGCGGGGTCTCGGCGTCGCCGGCGTGCGGGCCCGCCCCGGTGACGACCGTGCCGAGGTAGAGCACCACCCACGTCGTGGCGAGCAGCAGCCAGGCCAGCAGCGGCAACCGGCCGTGCGGCGTCCAGGTGGCGTCGGGGTCGCGGGTGCGGCGCAGGAACAGCACCGCCACGCCCACCATCGCCATCGAGACCAGCAGGTGCAGGGCGACGATCCACGGGTTGAGGTCGGTGAGCACCGTGATGCCGCCGATCACCGCCTGTGCGGGCACCCCGAGGGCGAGCACGAGGGCGTGGGCGCGCAGCTGGCGGCGTCCGGTCTGCCAGGCGGCGACGAACGTGGCGATCGCGACCGCGACCAGCACGAAGGTCAGCATGCGGTTGCCGAACTCGATGACGCCGTGCGCGCCGAGCTCGCCGTGCGGGCGGAACGAGGCGTCGGTGCAGCGCGGCCAGGTGGGGCAGCCGAGGCCGGACCCGGTGAGGCGCACGGCCCCGCCGGTGACGACGATGCCGATGTTGGCGACCAACGAGGCCCAGCCCAGCCGTCGCACGTGCGGGGCGAGGTCGATGCGGTTCAGGGTCACTCCCATGAGAAGGTCCGCGCCGTCGCGACGGCGCCGACGACGGCCCAGACGGCCAGCACCAGCAGGTCCTTGACGGCGACCGAGCCGGCGTCGAGGGCGGTGCGCACGGCCTCGCCGAGCGCGCCGGAGGGCAGCCAGGTGACGACCTCTCCGAAGCCGCCGTAGGCCGAGGCGGGCAGCACGACGGCGCCGCCGGCCAGCAGCAGCAGGTAGACGAGGTTGGCGGCGGCGAGCGTCGCCTCGGCGCGCAGCGAGCCTGCGACCAGCAGGCCGAGCGCGGCGAAGGCGGCGGTGCCCACCACGAGCGCCAGCACGAAGCCGAGCACGCCGACCAGCCCGGGGGACGGCGACCAGCCGAGCGCGAGGGCCACGGCGCCGATCACCACGACCTGCATCACCTCGACCGCGAGGATCGCCAGCACCTTGCCCACCAGCAGCCCGGTGCGCGAGAGCGGCGAGCTGCCCAGGCGCTTGATGACCCCGTAGCGCCGCTCGAACCCGGTGGCGATGGCCAGCGAGGTGAACGCCGTCGACATCACCGCCAGGGCCAGGACGCCGGGGGCGAGGGTGTCGACGCCGTAGGACAGGCCGACCCGCTCGGCCCCCCGCACGCCGCCGACCAGCACGATGACCGGGATGACGACCGCGAGGAGCAGCTGCTCGCCGTTGCGCAGCATGAGCCGGG
Source organism: Nocardioides marinquilinus (assembly GCF_039543705.1). Lineage (NCBI taxonomy): Bacteria > Bacillati > Actinomycetota > Actinomycetes > Propionibacteriales > Nocardioidaceae > Nocardioides > Nocardioides marinquilinus. Next base: position 291,809 of record NZ_BAABKG010000003.1, on the reverse strand, counting down.
CCTCCATCGAGGCCTGGGCGAGCACCTGACGGCCGAACGGCGCGGCGCCGGGCGCGGGGGCGAAGGTGGCGGCGGTGCTCACGCGGTGGCTTCCGGGACGACGTCCTGGCCGGTGGCGACGGGGTGGGCGGGCGCGGTGAGCTCGAGGAAGACGTCCTCGAGGTTGCGCTGGCCGAGGGTGAGCGAGACCGGCAGCACGCCGTTGGCCTCGCACCACCGCGAGACGGTGCCGAGGGTCGTGTGGTCGGCGGGTCCGGTGATGACCAGGCTGACGGCGTCCAGCTGACGCACCTCGGTGTGGGGGCCGAGCTCGGCGGCGAGCGAGACGGGCGCGCTGGGCGGGAACGGCTCGGTGACCACGAGCCGGATGGTGGCCACGGTGCTGCTGCGGGTGAGCTCGGTGGGCGTGCCGGAGGCGACGAGCGAGCCGTGGTCGACGATGTGGACGAGGTCGGCGAGCCGCTCGGCCTCGTCCATGTAGTGCGTGGTGAGGACGACGGTGACGCCGTCGCGGCGCAGCTCGTCGAGCAGCTCCCAGACGGTGCGGCGGACGGCGGGGTCGAGCCCGGCCGTGGGCTCGTCGACGAAGACCAGCTCGGGGCGGCCGACCAGCGCCATCGCCAGGCCGAGTCGCTGCTGCTGGCCGCCGGAGAGCCGGCGGTAGGCGGTGCGGCCGCAGTCGGCGAGGCCGAGCCGCTCGACCAGCAGGTCGACCTCGAGCGGGTGCGCGTGCAGCCGGGCGACGTGGCGGAGCATCTCGACCGCCCGCACCCCGCTCCAGGCGCCGCCGCTCTGCAGCATCACGCCGATGCGGGGGAGCAGCGCGCGACGGTCGCGCACGGGGTCGAGGCCGAGCACGCGCACCGACCCGCGCTGCGGACGGCGGTAGCCCTCGCACGTCTCGAGGGTGGTGGTCTTGCCGGCGCCGTTGGGGCCGAGGACGGCCGTGATCGTGCCCTGGTCGACCCGCAGGCTGAGGTCGTCGACCGCGACCTTCTCGCCGTAGGTCATCGTCAGCCCCTCGACGAGGACGGCGGGAGGAGCGGACACCTCCACAGTCTAGGTTTTCGGTGTGAGCGTGTGGCTGACAGGTGCCGTGGTCGTGCTCACGCTCGTCGCGGCGGTGGTGCTGGTGGTGGCGCTGGTGCGCGACGAGCCGGCCCAGGACCGCACCTTCGCGCTGCTCGCCGTCACCGAGGTGGTGCTGGTCGTGCAGCTGGTCGTCGGCTGCGTGCTGCTGGCCGGCACCGAGCGCGACGTGGACGGCGTCCTGTTCGTCAGCTACCTGGTCGGGGTGACGCTGGCGCTGCCGGTGGGGGTGTTCTGGTCGCTGGCCGAGCGCACCCGGGCCGGCACCGCCGTCCTGCTGGTCGCCGTGCTCACCGTCGTGGCGCTGCAGCTGCGGCTCGAGGTCATCTGGAGCGGCCGTGCGTGACGCCTCGCTGTCGAGCGGCCCCGGGCGGGTGCTCGTCTTCGTCTACGGCGTCTTCGCCGTCGCCGCCACCGGCCGCTCGCTGGTGCAGCTGGGCACCGAGGCCGACCGCGCGCCGGTCGCCTACACGCTCTCGCTGGTGGCGGCGGTCATCTACCTGGTCGCCACCACCTGCCTGCTGCGCGGCGGCGTCCGGGCCTGGCGGGTCGCGGTGGTGGCGTGCACGGTCGAGCTGGTCGGCGTCCTGGCGGTCGGCACGCTCTCCTACGTCGACACCGCCCTGTTCCCCGACCGCACGGTGTGGTCGCACTTCGGCCAGGGCTACGCGTTCCTGCCGCTGGTGCTGCCGTTCCTCGGGCTGGCGTGGCTGCGCGCCACCCGGCCGACGGCGGGCTGAGCGGTGTTCGAGGGGTTCGCGCTCGAGCACGTCGACGTCGGCGAGGTGGTGCTGCGGGTCCGTCACGGCGGCAGCGGGCCGCCCGTCGTCCTGCTGCACGGGCACCCCCGCACGCACACCACGTGGAGCCGGGTCGCGCCGCGGCTCGCCGAGCACCACACGGTGGTGTGCCCCGACCTGCGCGGCTACGGCCGCTCGACGCTGCCGCCGACGCGTCCCGACCACGCGCAGTCGTCGAAGCGGGCCATGGCGGCCGACGTCGTAGCGCTGATGCGCCACCTCGGGCACGAGCGGTTCGCCGTCGTCGGGCACGACCGCGGCAGCATCGCCGCCTACCGCACCGCGCTCGACCACCCGGACGCCGTCACCGCACTGGTGGTGATGGACGGACTGCCGGTCGTGGAGCACCTCGAGCGACTCAACCTCGACTTCGTGCGGGCGTGGTGGCACTGGTGGTTCCTGGCGCAGGCGGAGAAGCCGGCCGAGCGGGTCATCTGCGCCGACCCCGACGCCTGGTACGCCACCCCGGACGCCGACACGCTCGGCGCGGCCGAGCACGCCGACCTCTGGGCGGCCCTGCGCGACCCGGCCGTCGTCCACGGCATGTGCGAGGACTACCGCGCCGGTCTCGACGTCGACCGCGGCCACGACGAGGCCGACCGCGCCGCCGGGCGCCGCATCGCCTGCCCGACGCTGCTGCTGGCCGCCGAGCACGACGACATCGACATCCACGGCGACCCCGGCGAGATCTGGCGCCCCTGGGTCGCCGGGCCGCTGACCGTGCGCACGATCGACTCCGGCCACCACCAGGCCGAGGACGCCCCGGAGGCCGTCGCGGACGCCGTCCTCGCCCACCTCTCCTCGGCCGGCTCGGGCCCGGGGTAGGGGCGCGCAGGAGTCACCGGATATCCGGTGACTCCGGACGTTCTCAGCCGTTGCACCGGCCGAGAACGTCAGGAGTCGCCGGTGAACCGGTGACTCCTGCCGCCGCGGCGGACGTGCCCGGGGTCACTTAGGTTGACCTTGCTTGAACGGGCCGAGCCAATATCGGCACACTGGTGTTGTGGAATTCGGTCAGGGGGACTCGTCGACGCGTCAGCGCGTCGCGCGATCCATCCTCGACCACGGTCCCTCCACGGCCGCCGCGCTCGCCGAGCGGCTCGACCTGACGCCCGCCGCGGTGCGTCGCCACCTCGACCAGCTGGTCGACGACGGCGCCGTCGAGGCGCGCGACCCGCGCCCGGCCGCCAGCCGTGGCCGCGGTCGTCCGGCCAAGGTCTTCGCCCTCACCCAGGCCGGCCGCGACAGCTTCGAGAAGGCCTACGACGACCTCGCGGTCGCCGCGCTGCGGTTCCTCGCCGAGACCGGGGGCGAGGACGCCGTCCGCGCCTTCGCCCGGCAGCGGGCCACGGTGGTGGAGGAGCGGTTCACCGAGGTGCGCCGCGACCACCCCGACCTCGGCCCCGCGCAGGCGCTCGCCGCCGCGCTGTCGGAGGAGGGCTACGCGGCCAGCGTGCGCACCTCGCCGGTCGGCGCCCAGCTGTGCCAGCAGCACTGCCCCGTGAGCCACGTCGCCCACGAGTTCCCGCAGCTGTGCGAGGAGGAGACCGCGGCCATCTCGCGCGTGCTCGGCCGCCACGTGCAGCGGCTCGCGACGATCGCCCACGGCGACGGCGTGTGCACCACCTGCATCCCCGACGTCCCCGACGTCGCCCCGACCCCGAACCAGAAGGAGACGGTCACCTCATGACCTCGATCGAGGACCTCAACCCCGAGCTCAAGGACATCGGTCGCTACGAGTTCGGCTGGTCCGACTCCGACGCCGCCGGCTCCGTCGCCAAGCGCGGCCTGAGCGAGGAGGTCGTGCGAGACATCTCGGCCAAGAAGTCCGAGCCGCAGTGGATGCTCGACCTGCGCCTGAAGGGCCTCAAGCTCTTCGGTCGCAAGCCGATGCCCACCTGGGGCTCCGACCTCGGCGGCATCGACTTCGACAACATCAAGTACTTCGTGCGGTCCAGCGAGAAGCAGGCCGCCACCTGGGACGACCTGCCCGAGGACATCAAGAACACCTACGACAAGCTCGGCATCCCCGAGGCCGAGAAGCAGCGCCTGGTCTCCGGCGTCGCCGCGCAGTACGAGTCCGAGGTCGTCTACCACTCGATCCGCGAGGACCTCGAGGCCCAGGGCGTGCTGTTCCTCGACACCGACACCGCGCTCAAGGAGCAGCCCGAGCTGTTCCAGGAGTACTTCGGCACGGTGATCCCGGTCGGCGACAACAAGTTCGCCGCGCTCAACACCTCGGTGTGGTCGGGCGGCTCGTTCATCTACGTGCCGAAGGGCGTGCACGTCGACATCCCGCTGCAGGCCTACTTCCGCATCAACACCGAGAACATGGGCCAGTTCGAGCGGACGCTGATCATCGCCGACGAGGACTCCTACGTGCACTACGTCGAGGGCTGCACGGCGCCGATCTACTCCTCCGACTCGCTGCACTCCGCGGTCGTCGAGATCATCGTCAAGAAGGGCGCCCGCGTCCGCTACACGACCATCCAGAACTGGTCGAACAACGTCTACAACCTCGTCACCAAGCGCGCCACGTGCGAGGCAGGCGCCACCATGGAGTGGGTCGACGGCAACATCGGCTCGAAGGTGACGATGAAGTACCCCGCCATCTACCTCATGGGCGAGCACGCCAAGGGCGAGACGCTCTCGATCGCGTTCGCCGGCGAGGGCCAGCACCAGGACGCCGGCGCCAAGATGGTGCACGCCGCGCCGAACACCTCGAGCTCGATCCTGAGCAAGTCGGTGGCCCGCGGCGGCGGCCGGACGTCGTACCGCGGCCTGATCCAGGTCAACGAGGGCGCGCACGGCTCGAAGTCGAACGTGCTGTGCGACGCGCTGCTGGTCGACCAGATCAGCCGCTCCGACACCTACCCCTACGTCGACATCCGGGAGGACGACGTGTCGATGGGCCACGAGGCGAGCGTCTCGAAGGTCTCCGACGACCAGCTCTTCTACCTCATGTCACGCGGCATGGAGCAGGACGAGGCCATGGCGATGATCGTGCGCGGCTTCGTCGAGCCCATCGCCAAGGAGCTGCCGATGGAGTACGCCCTCGAGCTCAACCGTCTCATCGAGCTGCAGATGGAGGGGGCCGTCGGCTGACCCGCTCAGCCGTCCGCCCGCACAGAGTTAGGAAGTAGTACACACGTGACCGTCACCGACGCTGCTCGCGAGAGCGTGTCCTCCGCCCTCGAGGTGACCCCGGTGGAGTCCCACCTGCACCCCAAGGGCTCCTTCGAGGTCGCCGACCACCCCGCGCCCACCGGGCGCGAGGAGATCTGGCGCTTCACCCCGCTGCGCCGCCTGCGCGGCCTGCACGACGACGCCCCGTTCCTGCCCTCGGCCACGAGCTGTGAGTGGAACACGCCCGAGGGCGTGCGCATCGAGGGCGTCGACGGCGACGAGGCCCGCGCGCTGCGCGGCGTCAGCGGCTGGGTGCCCAACACCCGCTGGGGAGCCCGGGTGCTGGCCGAGGTCGAGTCGACGCTGCTCGTCGACGTCCCGGCCGAGGCCGAGGTCGCCGAGCCGATCGCGGTGCGCCTGCACGGCGACGACGTCTCGGTCACCGAGGCCGGGCACATCGTGCTGCGCTTCGGACGCCACAGCCGCGCGGTCGTCGTCCTGGAGCACCTGGGGTCCTCGACCATGGCGCAGGTCGTCGAGGTGCAGGTCGGCGACGGCGCCGACGTCACCGTGGTCTCGCTGCAGGACTGGGCCGACGACGCCGTCCACCTCACCCACCACCAGGCGCTCGTGGGCCGCGACGCCCGCTACCGCCACGCCGCCATCACCTTCGGCGGCGACCTGGTGCGCATGGACGCCAACGTCAGCTACGCCGGCCCCGGTGGCTCGGCCGAGCTGCTCGGCCTGTACTTCGCCGACGCCGGCCAGCACATCGAGCACCGCCTCTTCGCCGACCACGACGCCCCACACACCAAGAGCAACGTGGTCTACAAGGGCGCGCTGCAGGGCCAGGGCGCGCACACCGTGTGGGTCGGCAACGTGCTGATCCGCAAGGTCGCCGAGGGCATCGAGACCTACGAGGAGAACCGCAACCTCGTGCTCACCGACGGCTGCCAGGCCGACTCGGTGCCGAACCTCGAGATCGAGACCGGCGAGATCGAGGGCGCCGGCCACGCCTCCACCACCGCCCGCTTCGACGACGAGCAGCTGTTCTACCTGCGCTCGCGCGGCGTCTCGGAGCGCCAGGCCCGCCGCCTGGTGCTGCACGGCTTCTTCAACGACCTCATCCGCAAGGTCGGCGTGCCCTCGATCGAGGAGCGGCTGACCACCACCGTCGAGGCCGAGCTGTCGAAGAACGTGCTGCGCGACGACGTCGCCGACGTGGCCGTCGACGAGGTGGCCGAGCGCGTCGACACCGCGGAGGTCACCGCGTGAGCTTCGAGCGCGCGTGCGCCGTCGACGAGGTGCCGGCCGGCGAGGCGCTCGGCGTCAGCGTCGGCGGCCTCGACGTGGCCATCGGCCGTGACGGCGACGAGCTGTTCGCCGTCCACGACCTCTGCAGTCACGCCCACGTCGCCCTCAGCGAGGGCGAGGTCGAGAACTGCACAATCGAGTGCTGGCTGCACGGGTCGAAGTTCGACCTGCGCACCGGCAAGCCCACCGGGCTGCCCGCCACCGAGCCGGTGGCCACCTTCCCCGTCGACGTCCGCGACGGCGACGTCTACGTCGATGTCCAGACCACCCTGAACGGAGTCACCCCAGCATGAGCACGCTCGAGATCAAGGACCTGCACGTCGAGGTCGCCACCGAGGACGGCCCCAAGGCCATCCTCAAGGGCGTCACGCTGACCATCGGCGACGGCGAGACCCACGCGATCATGGGCCCCAACGGATCGGGCAAGTCGACCCTGGCCTACTCGATCGCCGGCCACCCCAAGTACGACGTCACCGGCGGCGAGGTGCTGCTCGACGGCGTCGACGTGCTGTCGATGAGCGTCGACGAGCGCGCCCGCGCCGGCCTGTTCCTGGCCATGCAGTATCCCGTCGAGGTGCCCGGCGTCTCGGTCGCGAACTTCCTGCGCACCGCCAAGACCGCCATCGACGGCGAGGCCCCGAAGCTGCGCACCTGGGTCAAGGACGTCAACGCCGCGATGGAGCAGCTCAAGCTCGACTCCACCTTCAGCCAGCGCAGCGTCAACGAGGGCTTCTCCGGCGGTGAGAAGAAGCGCCACGAGATCGCCCAGATGGAGCTGCTCGACCCCAAGGTCGCGATCCTCGACGAGACCGACTCCGGCCTCGACATCGACGCGCTCAAGGTCGTCTCCGACGGCGTGAACCGCTTCCGCGCCAAGGAGGGCAAGGGCCTGCTGCTCATCACGCACTACACCCGCATCCTGCGCTACATCGAGCCCGACTTCGTCCACGTCTTCGTCGACGGCCGGGTCGCCGAGCAGGGCGGCCCCGAGCTCGCCGAGCGGCTCGAGGCCGAGGGCTACGACCGCTTCACCAACGCCTCCGTCTGAGGCTCCCGCACCACCCCGCGCCACCCACCCGCCCGCCTGACGAAGGGACCGACGTGTCGACGCCGACCGCGTTCACCCTGCCGGGGCTGCTGCCCGAGCTCGAGGTCGTCCGCAAGGACTTCCCGATCCTCGAGCGCACGCTGCCCGGCGACCGGTCGCTGGTCTACCTCGACAGCGCCAACACCTCGCAGAAGCCGCAGTGCGTGATCGACGCGATGGTCGACCACCTCGAGCGCCACAACGCCAACATCGCCCGCGCCATGCACCAGCTGGGCGCGGAGTCGACCGAGGCGTTCGAGCAGGCCCGCGCCGACGTCGCGGCGTTCCTCAACGCCCCGCGCGTGGAGGAGGTGGTGTTCACCAAGAACGCCACCGAGGCGCTGAACCTGGTGGCCAACACGGTGCACCTGCAGCCCGGCGACAACGTCGTGATCACCGAGATGGAGCACCACTCCAACATCGTGCCGTGGCAGCTGGCCTGCGAGCGCTCGGGCGCCGAGCTGCGCTGGTTCGACCTGCAGACCGAGGGCGAGGACGCCGGCCGCCTCGACCTGGCCGGCGGTGACGCCCGTGGCGTGATCGACGAGAACACGAAGGTCGTCGCCTTCACCTGGGTCTCGAACATGCTGGGCACCGTCAACCCGGTGCGCGAGCTGGCCGACCGGGCCCGCGCCGTCGGCGCGATCAGCGTCGTCGACGCCTCGCAGGCCGCGCCGCAGCTGCCGGTCGACGTGCAGGAGGCCGGCGTCGACCTGCTGGCCTTCACCGGCCACAAGGTCTGCGGGCCCACCGGCATCGGCGTCCTGTGGGGCCGCTACGACCTGCTCGCCGCGCTGCCGCCGTTCCTCGGTGGTGGCGAGATGATCGAGACGGTCCGCATGGAGCGCTCGACCTTCGCGGCGCCGCCGCAGCGCTTCGAGGCCGGCACGCCGCCGATCGTCGAGGCCGTCGGCCTCGGCGCCGCGGTGCGCTACCTCGGCGACCTCGGCCTCGAGAACGTGCGCCGGCACGAGGAGGCCATCACCCGCTACGCGCTCGAGGGCCTGGCCACCGTGCCGGGGCTGCGGGTGCTCGGCCCGGGCATCGACGCCCCCGAGGGCCGCGGCGGAGCGATCGCCTTCGAGCTGGACGGCGTCCACCCCCACGACATCGCGCAGGTGCTCGATTCGCGCGGCGTCGCCGTCCGCGCCGGCCATCACTGCGCCAAGCCGGCCCACGCCCGCTACGGCGTGCAGAGCTCGACCCGCATGTCGTCGTACCTCTACACGACGCCGTCCGAGATCGACGCGCTGGTCGAGGGCCTGGAATACACCCGCTCGTACTTCAAGTTGGGCTGAACGATGTCTGCTGAGCTCGACTCCCTGTACCAGGACGTGATCCTCGACCACGCCAAGCGCCGCCTGGGCGCCGGGCTGCGCGAGCCCTTCGAGGCCGAGGTGCACCACGTCAACCCCACCTGCGGCGACGAGGTGACCCTGCGCGTCCACCTGGACGGCGGCACGGTCGCCGACATCTCCTACGACGCCCTCGGCTGCTCGATCTCGACCGCCTCGGCGTCGGTGATGACCGAGGTGCTCGTCGGCCGCCCCGTGGCGGAGGCCGAGACGGTGCTCGAGGAGTTCCTGGCCATGATGCGCGGCAAGGGCGCCTACGAGCCCGACGAGGACGTGCTCGAGGACGCCGTCGCCTTCCAGGGCACCGCCCGGCTCTCGGCGCGCGTCAAGTGCGCCCTGCTGTCGTGGATGGCCTACCAGGACGCCGTCACCCGCGCCGCCGATCCCGAGGAGACCCGATGACCATCGACAACAGCGACCTGCCCGAGGTGCCCGAGGCGGCTCCCGGCGGCGGCACCACCACGGTGAGCGTCGACGACGTCACCGAGGCGATGAAGGACGTCGTCGACCCCGAGCTCGGCATCAACGTCGTCGACCTCGGCCTGGTCTACGACGTGCACCTCGACGAGGGCCACAACTGCGTCCTCGACATGACGCTGACCTCCGCGGCCTGCCCGCTGACCGACGTCATCCAGGACCAGACCAACGCCGCCCTCGAGGGCCTGGTCAACGACGTCGCCATCAACTGGGTCTGGATGCCGCCGTGGGGTCCGGACAAGATCACCGAGGACGGCCGCGAGCAGCTCCGCGCCCTCGGTTTCAACGTTTGAGCCCGAGTCGTTCTGAGGAACGAAGGACGACTCGGTGGCGAGAAGGTTGAGCAAGCCCCGCGGCTGAGCTTGCGAAGCCGCGACGGGCGTGTCGAGACCACCGCAGCCGATCCACCCGACCCGCCCGAGGCTCCCTCGACCGTGGTGAGTCGCCTAGACGGACCCTGAGCCTGTCGAAGGGACGCCGTGCGCGGACGTCCGCATGGCGGGCCGGTGGTCTCGAGGCTCGTCGCCGGGGCTCCTCGCACCTCGACCATCGTCAGGCCCGGCCGCACGGGCCCTGAGCCTGTCGAAGGGACGCCGCGCGCGAACGTCCGCGTGGGAGGGCCGGTGGTTTCGACGACGCTCGCTGCTCAACCACCGGGGGTCGACGTCCACCCACGGTGGTCGAGGTGCGAGGCCGGCCACGGCCGAGCCTCGAGACCCGGTGAGGAGAACGGCGACCAAACCACACGGGCCCTGAGCCTGTCGAAGGGACGCCGGGCGCAAACGTCCGCATGCCCGGCCGGTGGTCTCGAGGCTCGTCGCCGGGGCTCCTCGCACCTCGACCATCGTCAGGCCCGGCCACATGGACCCTGAGCTCGTCGAAGGGACACTGTGCGCGGACGCTCGCTGCCCAACCACCGGGGGTCGACGTCCGCCCACGGTGGTCGAGGTGCGAGGCCGGCCACGGCCGAGCCTCGAGACCCGGTGAGGAGCACGGTGACCTGACCACACGGACCCTGAGCCTGTCGAAGGGACGCCGGTCGCGGACGTTCGCGTGGGAGGGCCGGTGGTTTCGACGACGCTTGCGCAGACGCTCGCTGCTCAACCACCGGGGTCGACGTCCGCTCGACCATCGCCCGACCGTCGGTGCCGGCCCTACTGCAGCAGGTCGACCGCGACCACGTCGCCGTCGGTGACGTAGACCGCGAGCGCGGCGTAGCTGCGGCAGTCGGACGGGCTGGCCTCGAGCAGCACCCGCGGGACGTCGGTGAACCCGGCCGGTGCGTCGTGGTCGACGCAGGTGACCTCGGACTCGCCGGTGACGTCGAACGGACCGTCCTGCAGTCCCACCTGGTCGAGCGGCGAGGAGCAGCTGCCGTCCTCGTTGGTGCAGATCTCCCACGCGGTGGGGTCGTCGGCGTCGGCGGCCGCGATCGTCGAGACCGGGTTGCCGCGCACGAACAGCTCGATCTCGTCGGCGGCGGGCACGTCGGCCTCCTGGCCGCGGGCGAAGGCGAGCACGGCCCGGCCGACGTCGGCGAGGCCCGGGTCGAGGGCCGGGGCGACGGCGACGTCGCTGTCCTGCGGCACCCCCACCGGGGCCGTCGAGGTGCTCGCGGCCGTCGGGTCGGCCGTCGTCCCACGGCCGGGGTCGCCGCCGTCCCCGTCGTCGGAGGCGCCGCAGCCGGCGAGCAGGGCGACCGCGAACGCGGCGCCAAGGGTGCGGGCGGAGGTCGTGAGGATCGTCATGGCTTCTCCCGAGTGGTCGGGCGCGGCTCTCGCGCCCGGCACTCGTTCGACGCCTCGACCCCGGCGCTTTGTTGCACTCAGGCGTCGTTGGCGCAGCGGAAGCCGATGTTGCCGCTGGCCGACTCGGCGGTGTTGCGCGAGCGGGCGGCCACCCGGTAGCGGTAGCAGTAGGAGTCGTGGCACAGGTAGGAGCCGCCGCGCATGACGCGCTCGACCTGGCCGTCGTCGTCCACCGAGCCGTCGGGACCGACGAGCGGGTCGACGACCTCGGTGCCGGCGCGGTCGGCGTAGGTGGTGGGGGAGAAGGCGTCGGCGCACCACTCCCAGACGTTGCCGACGGTCTGGTGCAGGCCGTGCGCGTTGGGCACGAACGCGGTGACCGGCGCGGTGCCGAGGTGGCCGTCGTCCAGCGTGTTGTGGGTGGGGAAGGTGCCCTGCCAGATGTTGCAGCGCCACCGGCCCTTGGGCAGCAGCTCGTCGCCCCACGGGAACCGGGCGCCCTCGAGGCCGCCGCGGGCGGCGTGCTCCCACTCCGCCTCGGTGGGCAGGCGCTTGCCGGCCCACCGGCAGTAGGCCTGCGCGTCGCGCCACGAGACGTGGACGACGGGGTGCTGGCGCAGGTCGGTGATGCTCGAGCGCGGCCCGGCCGGACGCCGCCAGCTCGCGCCCTTGACCGTCAGCCACCACGGCGTGCCGGTGGCCTGGCCCATCACGTCGCCCGGCGCGGCGTCGAGCAGGGCGTGGAAGACGGCGGAGAACCCGATCTCCTCGGCCTCGGTGACGTAGCCGGTCTGCTTGGCGAAGGTGGCGAACTGCGCGTTGGTGACGGTGGTGGCGTCCATCAGGAACGACGAGAGGCGGACGTCGTGCACGGGGCCCTCGCCGTCGGCCTCGTAGCCCTCGTGGTGGGCGTCGCCCATGCGCAGCAGCCCGCCGGGGACCGCGACCTGCCCGCGCGTGCTGCGCGCGCCGGCGGGCACGCCCGCGGCGCGGTCGGTGGTGGCGGTCGCGCCGGTGGTGCTCGGCGCGCAGCACGACGACATCCGGTGGCCTCCTGCTCGTAGTCGTTTGACTTGGTCGAGTTTATCCGGTTTGACTCTGTGCACCCGGCGCGGGGGGCACCCGCGCTCTCTCGGAGGAGCTCCCCATGCCCAGCCTGCCACCGCACGCCCGACCGACGCTGCACCGCGCCCGCCACCGGACCCTGGCCGCCGGCGCCGTGCTCAGCCTCGCCGCCGCCGTCCCGGTGGTGGCCGCCGACGCCGGCGCGGCCGGCCCGGCGCCGTCGTCCGACCTCGCGCGCAGCGCGCCGGTTCCCGCCCCGGCCGCGCCCGCCCCGGCGCCCGGCCGCGCCCCGCGGCCCAACATCGTCTTCGTCATGGCCGACGACCTCGGCTGGAGTGACCTGCGCACCGGCCGCGTCAACGGCGGCAACGGCAGCGACTTCGACGACACCCCGGCCATCGACCGCCTGGCCGAGCAGGGCATGAGCTTCGACAACGCCTACGCCTGCCTGAACTGCGCTCCGACCCGGATGGCGCTGCAGACCGGTCTCTACGCCACGCGTCCGCAGAACAACGTCTACATCGTCGACGAGCTCGACCGCGGCGGCGACGACACGCTGCTCGACGGCCCGCCCCAAGGGCGCGAGGACGAGGAGGTCGTGCTCGACCCGGCCAGCACCACCGTGGCCGAGACGCTGCGCGACTCGGGCTACCGCACCGGCTACGTCGGCAAGTTCCACGTCGCGCGCGACGGCGCCGAGATCGTGGCCGAGCACGGCTGGCAGGAGAACTTCGGCGGCACCCACGCGGGGGCGGCGTCGAACTACCACGCGGTCGACGGTGAGTTCGTCAACTCCGTCGGGCCCGAGCTCGACCGGTTCGCCGCCGACTACACGCAGGAGTACGTCGACGCGAACATCGCGCCGTACTCCTCCGGCGTGAGCCAGGCGCAGCTCGACGCGCTCGTGGGCACCGACAAGCACGTCAGCGACGCGCTCGCCGACGCGACGATCGACTTCATCGACCGCAACGACGACGAGCCGTTCTTCACCTTCCTCAGCACCTACGCGGTGCACAGCCCCGTCGGCGACGCGCAGGCCCGCGACGACCTGCTGGCCAAGTACCAGGCGCGGACGCCGGGGCAGGGCTCCCCGTCGCGGCCGTCGTACGCCGCGCTGGTGGAGGGTCTCGACCAGTCGGTGGCCCGCGTGGTCGAGCACCTCGAGACCACGCCCGACCCGCGCAACCCGGGGCACCCGCTGGCCGACAACACGCTGGTCGTCTTCACCTCCGACAACGGCGGCCGGGTCGACCTCGGCGCCTGGAACGGGCCGCTGCGCGGCCAGAAGGGCGAGCTGCGCGAGGGCGGCGTCCGTGTGCCGTGGGTCGTGTGGAGCGGCAACCCCGCGCTCGTGCGCGGCGGCACGGTCAACCACTCGCCGATCAACAGCACCGACCTCTACCCGACGCTGACCTCGCTGGCGCGCACCCGCCTGCCGCGCGGCGTCCCGTTCGACGGCGTCGACCTCAGTCGGGCGTTCTCCGGTGGCAAGAAGGTCGACCGGCCCCGGTTCGCGCACCTGCCCGGCTACCTGCTCGAGGGCGGGCGTGAGCAGCGTCCGGAGTCGACGATCCGCGCGGGCCGTCACAAGCTGGTCTACGGCTACGAGGACCAGTCGATCGAGGTCTACGACGTGGTCGCCGACCTCGGCGAGACGACCGACCTGTCCGAGACCCAGCCGCGGCTCACCGCCGACCTCGGACGACGGCTCGTCGACTGGCTCGACCGCACCGACGCGCCGTTGGCCACGCTGCGGGCGGGCCGCGACCCGCTCGTGATCGAGGTGCCCGCCGGCGTCACCTACGCCGACGGCCGCACCACGCGCCACCCGCGCCCGACCACGCTCACGATCGAGCCCGGCCAGGAGGTGCCGCTCGTCCTGCCGCTGGGGCGGTGATGATGGCGGGGTGCTCGACCTGCGCCCGATGTCCGTCGCCGACGCCGACGAGCTGTTCGTGATCTACCGCGACACGGCGATGTGGGCCTACGACCCCGCCCGGCGGCACGCCGACCCCGCCACGACCCGCTCCTACTGCGAGCGGGCCGCGGCGCGGTGGGACGTCGACGGGCTGTCGTACTGGACGGCGCGGCTGGCGTCGTCCGGCGAGGTGATCGGGTCGGGCGGCGCCCAGCGGCACACGACGCCTGGTGGGTCGGGCGGGTCCTGCTGGAACCTCAACTACCGCATCGCGACCGCCCACCAGGGGCACGGTCACGCCACCGCGCTGCTGCGCGCGGCCCTCGCGGCGGCGGCCGAGCGGGACGACGACCTCGCCCGCATCGCCTGGATCGACGCCACCAACCCGGCCTCGGCGCGGGTGGCGGCCCGAGCCGGCCTGCGCGACCACGGCGCCCGGCTCGGGGCCGCCGACCGGGTCGTGCGGCACGCCTGGACCGACCGGCCGCTGGACGACGTGCGGTTCCCGCCCGCGGGCTGAGCGGTAGTTTCGCCGGATGCCGCTCGTGCTGGTGCCGCTCGCCCGCTGGGAGCGGTGGGTCGAGAACTTCGAGCGCAGCCACGGCGCGACGACCTACGAGGTGGCCGACGGCGCGCTGCGGGGCCGCGCGGACGACGGCTCCGACGTCGAGGCGTCGCTGCCGTTCGGCGCGGCCTACGACGGTCCGGCCGACCCGGCGGCGCTCGGTGCGGCGCTCGCCCGGCCGGACGACTGGGGCGTGCTGCTGGCGCGCAAGGGGGGCTTCGCGGTGGCGCGGCTGGCGGGGGAGCGGGTCGTCGACTCGAAGGTCGGCCAGCGGCACGTGCAGGGGCGCACCAAGGCCGGCGGGCAGTCGCAGCAGCGGTTCGCCCGGCGGCGCGACAACCAGGCCCGGCAGGCCTACGAGGCGGCCGCGGGCCACGCGGCCCGCATCCTCGACGGGCTGCGCGGGCCGCTGGTGGTCGGCGGCGACCACACCGCGATCGAGGAGGTGCTGGCCGACCCCCGGCTGCGCGAGGCGCGCACCGTCGAGCCGTGGCTGCCGGTGCCCGACCCGCGGCGCGCCGTCCTCGAGGCGGCCGTGGCCGACGCCGGGTCGCTGCGGGTGTCGGTGACCAACGCGTGAGCGGTGACGTGCGGGTGCTGCTGCTCGCCGACACGCACCTGCCCAAGCGGGCGCGCGACCTGCCCGCCGAGGTGTGGGAGCAGGTCGAGGTGGCCGACGTCGTCGTCCACGCCGGCGACTGGGTCGAGGAGGCCACGCTCGACCGGCTGGAGGAGCGCGCGCGGCGGCTGGTCGGGGTGGCAGGCAACAACGACGGACCGGAGCTGTGGGCCCGGCTGCCCGAGGTGGCGCGGGCCGAGCTGGGCGGCGTCCGGTTCGCCGTCGTCCACGAGACGGGGAGCACGCAGGGACGCGAGGCGCGCTGCGACGCCGCCTACCCCGACGACGACGTGCTGGTCTTCGGGCACAGCCACGTCCCCTGGGACACCACCACCCCGCGCGGCCTGCGCCTGCTCAACCCCGGCTCGCCCACCGACCGTCGCCGCCAGCCGTTCTGCACGTACCTGACGCTCGTCGCCGGGGGTGGCCTCCTGCGGGACGTCGAGCTGCACCGCCTAACGCCCCGCTGAGCTGCGGCGGCGTCGACGGCCGGTGGTCTCGAGGCTCGTCGCCAGGGCTCCTCGCACCTCGACCATCGTGGGGGCCGGTCTGACGCGGGTCGAGGTGCGAGGCCGGCCACGGCCGAGCCTCGAGACCTCGCACGGCCGATGCGGACGTTCGCGTGGAGGGCCGCCGTCCTCCGGTGGTCGAGCAGGCCGAGCGTCTGCGCGAGGCCGTCGTCGAGACCCCGCGGCGTCAACGTCAACCCGACTCCACGGACCCTGAGCTTGTCGAAGGGCAGCCGCGCGTGAACGTTCACGTGCAGGGCCGGTGGTCTCGACGGCGCTCGTTCCTCGCTGCTCGACCACCGGCGGGGCCGCGGCGACGACGTCCCACCCCGCGGCGCGTGGTTCCAGTACCGTCCGGGCCATGTGGGAGCCCGAGCCGGGGTGGCACCCCCTGCCCGGCGGGCTGGGCGCCTCGACCGTGGGTGTGTGGCGCACCGCGCGGGGTGACGACCCGTTGGTGGTCAAGCGGGTGGCGGCGCCGGTGGCCGGCGACCCGCCCGAGCTGTCCGACCCGACCCACCACGCCTACTGGCGGCGCGAGGCCGACGTGCTCGCCACCGGCGTCGTCGCCGGCACCCGCGGCCTGCGCGGCGTCGTGGCCGCGACGGTCGAGGAGGACGCCGACGGCATCACCATCACCCGGCCGTGGGTCGAGGACGCCGCCCTCAGCGGGCTGTTCGTCGCCGTCTCGCTCGGCCGGTTCGCCCGGGCCGGCGTGCCCCGGCCGGCGTTCTGCGCCCGGCAGCAGCTGCGCACCCGGCTCGAGCGCACCGAGCGCCGCGGCGGCTGGCCGACGCTCGGCCGCACGACCGCCGCCGACGTCGCCGACCACCTCTGGTCGCGGCGCGAGACCTTCCTCGACATCCTCGACTCGCTGCCGCAGGTCTCGCAGCACGGCGACCCCTCGCACGCGAACATCCCGGGCCGCGACGGCGACGACGCCGTGGCCATCGACTGGTCGACCTTCGGCGTCGGCCCGGTCGGCGCCGATCTCGGCTACTTCTCCCTCATGGCCCGCGAAGAGCTCGACCCGCTGCTCGACGCCTACCGCCTCGGCCTCGACGACCCGCGCGGCAGCGGCGAGCCGGTCGACGTCGACGACGTCGTCCTCGGCGCGCGCATCACCGCCGTCTACACCGGCTTCGGCCGGGCCGAGTGGGCGCTGGCCCGGGTGGCGGGCGGCGAGGGCGCGCTGGCGGGCAAGTTCCGCCATCCGTCCGTGGCGCCCTACCTGCGCGCGCTGCAGCGCCAGTCGGCCTCGGTCGAGGCGCTGCTCGGCTGGTAGCCCGTCGACAGGCTCTCTTCGACAGGCTCTTTCGACGGGCTCAGGGTCCGTGGTCGGTCAGACGCGGTCGGCGCCGAAGGTGTCGCAGTCCTCGACGCTGCCGCCCTCGTAGCCGGTGCGGAACCACGTCTGGCGCTGCTCGGCCGAGCCGTGGGTCCAGGTCTCCGGCGTGACCTGGCCGCCGGTCTGCTCCTGGATGCGGTCGTCGCCGACGGCGGCGGCGGCCTCGAGGGCGAGGCGGATGTCGTCGTCGGTCAGCTCGTCGATGAGCACGTTGCCGTCGGCGTCCTCGGTGGTGGTGGCGCCGCGGGCCCAGAGACCGGCGTAGCAGTCGGCCTGCAGCTCGAGCCGGACGCCGCTGCTCTGCGGGCCGGTGTCGCCGCGCACCTGGCCGAGGTTGCCCTGCAGGTTGGAGATGTGGTGGCCGAACTCGTGCGCCAGCACGTAGGGCTCGACGAAGCCGCCGTCGGGGCCGCCGAGCTGCTTCTCGAGCACCTCGTCGAAGAAGCCGGTGTCGAGGTAGATGGTGCGGTCGGTGGGGCAGTAGAACGGGCCCACGGCCGAGGTGGCGCCGCCGCAGCCGGTGTCGACCGAGCCGGTGAACGTCACGATCGCCTCCTCGGGCTCGAACTCGTCGCCGAGGGTGTCGGACCAGAAGTCGTAGAGGGAGTTCTCGACCGCCACGCGTGCGCAGTCGCTGCTCTCGTTGGCGTCGGCGCCGGTCTCGCAGCCGGCGTAGCGCTCGGAGTCGGCGAGGCGGGACGAGTCGTACGTCGACGACGCCGGCGAGGTGGTGCTGCCACCCCCGGTGTCGCTGCCCCCGAAGACCTGGATGGCCACGAACACGATGACGACGATCAGGCCGACGACCCCACCGCCGCCGGCGACGCCGCCGGGCAGGGACATCGACCGGGTGCCGCCGCCGCGGCTGCTGCCGCGCCCGGCGTCGCGGACGCGGCTGCGGTCGAGACGGGCCTTGGGGTTGAAGCGCACCCGGTGAGCCTAGGGCTTCCCACCGTCAGCGGGACCGCTCCGCAGGGGCGATCCGCAGCCAGGCGGTGCGGAAGTCGTGGTCGGAGTTGGCCTGCGTCGTCGCCCGCGCCACCACGCGCACCCGGGCCCCGCGCGGGGCGGGGGCCACGAAGAGCTTGTCGACGCCGACGTCGTCGAACAGCCAGCGCTGCCGGTCGGTGAAGGGCAGCAGCCCGTCGCTGCGACGGCGGTTGAAGTCGCCCCCGCCGACCACCGTCAGGCCGCGGGCGTTGAAGTCGGTCACGTAGCGCCGCATCAGCCGGTAGTGCCGGTCCCACAGGCGCTGCCGCAGCGGGACGTCGGCGTCGCGCCGTCCGTTCCAGGCCCCGGCCACGAAGTGGGTGTTCATCAGCACGAACCGCACCGGGCCGGACGCCGTGTCGCCCGCGAGCACGAGCCAGGTGAGGCTGCGCGGCGGCGTCGTGCCGGGCACGGTGCGGGTGGTGGTCACCCGGCCGCGCTCGAGCACCCGCCACCGGCGGTCGACCACGACCGGGTTGGAGCTCCGCCGCACCAGACCGACGTGACGGTCGGCGAAGGTGCGCCGCACCGCCCGCTTGTAGCGCACCGGCCAGATCTCCTGCAGCAGCAGCGCACCGCCGCGGCGGGCGGCCAGGTCGAGGTCGGCCTGCACGCGCGGCTGCGCCATCTCGTGCGACGGCGCGCCGCGCACGTTGGCGGTCGTGAGCGCGAGCCGCAGGACGGCGGGCGGACGCGGGGCCCGGGCCGCGGTCGGGGCCGGCCGCGGGGACGACGGCGCCTCCCCGAGCGGGGGCGGGACGACGGCGACGGCGACGGGGGCGGCCGCGGACGGCACGGCGGTGGACGGGATGGACGGGGTGGACGGGGTTGACGGGGTGGGCGGGACGGAGGAGGCGGGGGCCGGCGGGCCGGCCAGGAGGGAGAGTCCGACGGCGCCGATCAGGGCGCCGACCGAGGTGCGCAGGGTCACGACGTCCAGGCAAGGGGGCGCGGTCGCCGCGCCGGGGAGCACGGCGTGAGCGGGCGGTGAACGACCCGCGTCGAATCGTGGGGCGCCCCGCTGCTCTCGTACGATCGACGACGAGATGATCACCGCGCACCAGATCGAGATCCGCGTCGGCGCGCGACTCCTCATGAGCGACGTCTCGTTCCGCGTCGGGCCCGGCGACAAGGTCGGCCTGGTGGGCCGCAACGGCGCCGGCAAGACCACGCTGACCAAGGTGCTCTCCGGCGAGGGGCTGCCCGCCTCGGGGCAGGTCACGCGCAGCGGCGAGGTCGGCTACCTGCCGCAGGACCCCCGCACCGGCGACCCCGACGTGCTCGCCCGCGAGCGCATCCTGTCCGCGCGCGGCCTGGACGCCGTCGTCCGGCGGATGCGCGAGGCCGAGCTGCAGATGGCCAGCGACGACCCGAACGTGCGCGAGAAGGCGATGCGCCGCTACACGCGCGCCGACGACGAGATGCACGCCGGCGGCGGGTACGCCGCGGAGTCCGAGGCGGCCACGATCGCGGCCAGCCTCGGCATCGAGGAGCGCATCCTGCACCAGCCGCTGCACACGCTCTCGGGCGGCCAGCGGCGTCGTGTCGAGCTGGCGCGCATCCTGTTCTCCGACGCCGACGTGCTGCTGCTCGACGAGCCCACCAACCACCTCGACGCCGACTCGATCGTGTGGCTGCGCGACTTCCTCAAGAACCACCGGGCCGGGTTCGTGGTCATCAGCCACGACAACGCGCTGCTGGAGCAGACGGTGAACCGGGTGCTGCACCTCGACGCCAACCGCGCCACGATCGACGTCTACAACATGGGCTGGAAGCGCTACCTCGAGCAGCGCGAGACCGACGAGAAGCGGCGCAAGCGCGAGCGGATGAACGCCGAGAACAAGGCCAGGACGCTCACCGACCAGGCCAACAAGATGCGCGCCAAGGCCACCAAGGCCCAGGCGGCGCAGTCGATGCTCAAGCGGGCCGAGCGGCTGATGGCCGGGGTCGAGGGCGAGCGCCGGGCCGACAAGGTCGCCCGCATCGCGTTCCCGGCGCCCGCGCCGTGCGGCAAGACGCCGCTCACGGCGTCCGAGCTGTCGAAGTCCTACGGCTCGGCGGAGGTCTTCACCGACGTCGCGCTGGCCATCGACCGCGGCTCGCGGGTCGTCATCCTCGGCCTGAACGGCGCCGGCAAGACCACGCTGCTGCGCATCCTCGGCGGGGTCGACGAGCCCGACACCGGCACGGTGCAGCCGGGGCACGGGCTGAAGCTGGGCTACTACGCCCAGGAGCACGAGACGCTCGACACCGGCCGCACCGTGCTCGAGAACATGCAGAGCGCCGCGCCGCAGCTCACCGACACCGAGGCCCGCTCGGTGCTGGGCTCGTTCCTGTTCTCCGGGGACGACGCCGACAAGCCCGCCGCGGTGCTGTCGGGCGGCGAGAAGACCCGTCTCGCGCTCGCCTCGCTCGTCGTCTCGAGCGCCAACGTGCTGCTGCTCGACGAGCCCACCAACAACCTCGACCCCGCCTCCCGCGAGGAGGTGCTGGCCGCCATCCGCACCTACGAGGGCGCCATCGTGCTCGTCACCCACGACGAGGGCGCGGTCGCCGCGCTCGAGCCCGACCGCGTGCTGATCCTCCCCGACGGCGTCGAGGACCTCTGGAACGCCGACTACGCCGACCTCGTCGCGCTGGCATAGCCGGTCGGCCCGGCCCGGAGGTTGTTACCGACCGTTGGGACTACTGGGCAGCGGTTCTACGCGCATGCCAGTGGTCACAACGGTCAGTAACCAGCCCCGGGCGCCGCGACCTCGAGGGCGACCCCGTCGGCCACCCGGTAGGGGTTGGTGGTGACGAGGGCGCCGACGACGCGGCGCAGGCGGCTGACCTCGGCGCGGGCCGAGACGGCGTGGTCGGGGTCGCCGTAGAGGGCGCGGCTGAGGTCGGCGGCGGTCACGCCGGCGGCACCGGCTCGGGCGAGGACCGCGAGCACCTGTCCCTGCCGACGGGTCAGCTCGACGCGCCACGGCGCCGCGCCGGCGCTGACCACCAGCACCGGCGCCGGGCCGGTGAGGTCGAGCCGGGCGCGGACGACGTCCTGCTCACCTTGCGGGCGCACCACCCACCCGCCGGCCAGCGGCTCGGGCACGCACAGCCCGACACCGGGGACGGCGAGCGCGCGGCCCGCACGGGGCACCTCGACCCGGTCGCGGTGCGCGACGCCGGCGTGGTGGGCCACCCAGCCGAGGTCGTCGACGACCAGCAGCGGACCGGCGAGCCCGCCGACGAGCGGCTCGGCGCGACGCCGCAGCCGCTCGAGCTCGTCCCGGTGACGGCGTCCCAGCTCGGCCTCGGCGAGCCGCACCGCGCTCGCGACCAGCGAGACGAGCGCCGGGTGCAGCGTGAGCGCCGGGCCGCTGACGTCGACCACGCCGAGCAGCTCGCCGGTGCGCGGGTCGTGGATGGGGGCAGCGGTGCAGTACCAGGGGTGCTGCTGCTGCTCGAAGTGCTCGGCCGAGAACAGCTGCACGGGGGCGGCCTCGGCGAGCGCGGTGCCGATGGCGTTGGTGCCGACCTGCCGCTCGGTCCAGCGCGCGCCCTCGCAGAAGCCGAGCCGGTCGGCGGTCGAGCGCACCTTGGGCGAGCCCTCCCGCCACAGGATCGTGCCGTCGGCGTCGCAGACCACCATGAGGAACAGCGAGGCGTCGGCGACGCTGGTGAGCACCGAGCGCAGCTCGTCGACGACCCACGAGAGCGGCGAGCGCGCCCGCAGCGCGGCGAGGTCGGCCCAGGGCAGGGAGTCGCGGGCGTTCGGCCCGTCGGGCTCGAGCCCCATGCCGACCACGCGGGCCCACGACCGTGCCACCAGCGGCCGCGGCCGGTGCGCCGGCCGGGAGCCCGCCAGGACGGCGTCGTGCACCCGCTGCAGCTCGCGGGCGTGGGTGGCGAGGTCGGTGCCGGGACCGACCGCGGCGAAGCTCACCCCACCGAATCTAGGCGCGTCGTGTGAGGGGCGCCACATGCAACGTGCTGCAACGCTGGTCCGGCGCGCCCGCCGGGTGTGCGGTGGGGCCATGACCGAGACGCTCGAACGACCCGCCGACAGCCAGGGAACCCCGGGTGACGACGCCAGCGCCCGCGCGCAGGCGTGGCTCTCCGCCTTCGAGGGCGCGCTGACCGACCGCGACGTCGCGCGCGCCGCCGAGATGTTCTGCACCACCAGCTTCTGGCGCGACCTGATCGCGTTCACCTGGAACCTCAAGACCGTCGAGGACCGCGCCGGCGTCACCGACCTGCTCGAGCACACCCTCGAGCGCGTCGCCCCGAGCGCCCTCACGCTCACCGAGCCGGCCGACGAGGCGGACGGCGTCCTCACCGCCTGGTTCGGCTTCGAGACCGCGGTCGGCCGCGGCACCGGCCTGGTGCGGTTGAAGGACGAGGACGGCGAGCTGCGGGCCTGGACGCTGCTGACGACGCTGTTCGAGCTGAAGGGCCACGAGGAGCCGCGCGGCACCCGGCGTCCGATGGGCGCCGAGCACGGCGTCGACCGGGACCGGCAGACGTGGAAGGAGCGACGCCAGGCGGAGGCCGAGTCGCTCGGCTCGACCGAGCAGCCCTACGTGCTCGTCGTCGGCGGCGGCCAGGGCGGCATCGCGCTCGGCGCGCGGCTGCGGCAGCTCGGCGTCCCCGCGCTGGTCATCGACAAGCACCCGCGGCCGGGCGACCAGTGGCGCAACCGCTACAAGTCGCTCTGCCTGCACGACCCGGTCTGGTACGACCACCTGCCCTACCTGAAGTTCCCCGACAACTGGCCGGTCTTCGCACCCAAGGACAAGATCGGCGACTGGCTCGAGTCGTACGTGCGGACCATGGAGGTGCCCTACTGGTCGAGCACCGAGGCGAAGAGCGCCACCTGGTCCGACGAGGCGGGGGAGTGGACCGTCGAGGTCGAGCGCGAGGGCCGGCCGCTGGTGCTCACGCCGCAGCACCTCGTCTTCGCCACCGGCATGTCCGGCAAGCCGCGGATCCCGGAGATCCCCGGCACCGACGTCTTCCGCGGCGACGTCCACCACTCCTCGCGCCACCCCGGTCCCGACGCCTACGCCGGCAAGCGGGCGGTCGTGATCGGCTCGAACAACTCCAGCTTCGACATCTGCGGCGCCCTGTGGGAGCATGGCGCCGACGTCACGATGGTGCAGCGCTCCTCGACCCACATCGTGAAGTCGGACTCGCTCATGGACATCGGCCTCGGCGACCTCTACTCCGAGCGCGCGCTCGCCGCCGGCGTCACCACCGAGAAGGCCGACCTCATCTTCGCCTCGCTGCCCTACCGGATCCTCCACGAGTTCCAGATCCCGGCATACGAGGCGATGGCCGAGCGGGACGCCGACTTCTACCGGCGGCTCGAGGCGGCGGGCTTCCGCCACGACTGGGGGGACGACGGCTCGGGCCTGTTCATGAAGTACCTGCGCCGCGGCTCCGGCTACTACATCGACGTCGGCGCCGCCGAGCTGGTGGCGAACGGCGACGTGAAGCTGGCCCACGGCCAGATCACCCACCTCACCGAGGACGCCGCCGTGCTGGAGGACGGCACCGAGCTGCCGGCCGACGTCGTCGTCCTCGCCACCGGGTACGACTCGATGAACGGGTGGGTGGCCGACCTGGTCGACCAGGAGACCGCCGACCGGGTCGGCAAGGTGTGGGGCCTCGGCTCCGAGACCACCAAGGACCCCGGCCCGTGGGAGGGGGAGCAGCGCAACATGTGGAAGCCGACCCAGGTGCCGAACCTGTGGATGCACGGCGGCAACCTGCACCAGTCGCGCCACTACTCCCTCTACCTGGCCCTCCAGCTCAAGGCCCGCCACGCCGGCCTCGACACCCCGGTCTACGGCCTGCAGGAGGTCCACCACCTCGGCTGAGCCGGACGTGGGCCGCTCGAGACCGCCGGCCCCCCCAGGCGGACCCACCCACGGACCCTGAGCCTGTCGAAGGGCCCTCGCATCAGGGCAGCAGCAGCGCGGCGTCCCCGAACTCGTGCCAGAGGTAGCCCTCGGCGACGGCGGCGTCGTAGGCGGCCTGGGTGAGCGCCGTCCCGGCGACGGCCTCGACGAGCAGCAGGTGGGACGCCGCGGGGTCGTGCCAGCCGGTGACCAGACCGGACACGACCCGCGGCGGGTCGGCGGGGGTGACGACGCGCTCGGTCCAGCCGGCGCGGGCGGTGAGGCGGCCGGCGTCGTCGACGGCCGACTCCAGCGCGCGGGTGACGGTGGTGCCGACGGCGACGATGCGGCCGCCGCCGGCGCGGGCGGCGTTGACCGCGCGGGCCGTCGCGTCGCTCACCTCGAACCGCTCGGGCTGCGGCGCCTCGCCGGCCTCCTGCGAGGAGACGCCGCAGTGCAGCGTGATCGGCACGACGCCGACGCCGCGCGAGACCAGCCTCGTGACGAGCCCGGTGGTGAACGGCCGGGCCGCCGACGGCATCTCGGCGCTGCCGGGACGGGTGCCGAAGACGGTCTGGTAGGCCGCGAGCGGGTAGCGGCGGTCGAGGTAGCCGTAGGCGATCGGCCGGCCGTGGCGGGCCATCGCGGCCGCCAGGTCGCCGGTGGCCCGGGCCCGCCAGAGCCGGGTGCCCTGGCCGGTGGGCGACGAGCCCTCCCGCGGGTAGGGCTCGAGCAGGTCGACGGTCGCCGCCGCCAGCGTCAGCCGGTCGCCCGGCTGCGCGTCGAGGACGGCGCGCGCGGCGTCGGGCGCGGTGCGCACCTCGACGACCCAGGTGCCGTCGTCCAGCGGCGCCGCGGTGTGGACGACGACCGCCCCGTGCCGGGTCGACCGCGCGTCGGCCTGGGCGGCGACGGTGGCGGAGTTGTTGACGACCACGAGGTCGCCGGCCCGCAGGTGGTCGGCGAGCGCGTCGAAGGTGGTGTGCTCGACGTCCGCCGGCCGGGCCACGAGCAGGCGGGTGCGGTCGCGTCGTCCGCCCCGCTCCTCGACGGGCGCGGGGGCGAAGGCGGGGGCGGTGAAGCGGGTGGCGGGCTGCTCGTCGAGGGTCCTCATCGCGAGGCCCCCGCGAGGTCTCCGGCACGGTCGGCGTAGTCGGCCGCCCGGTAGCGCCCCGACGGCGGGGCGGCCGCCAGCAGCGCGCGCAGCGCGGGGACGACGGACTCCGGCTCGGGCCGGTCGCTGATGTCCTCACCGGGGAAGGCGTCCTGGTGCATGCGGGTGCGCAGGTCGCCGGGGTCGACGACGTAGGCACGCACGCCCTCCTCGGCGGCGGTGGTGAGGGTGAGGTGCTCGAGCGCGGCCTTGCCCGCGGCGTAGGCGCCCCAGGTCTCGTAGTGCTCGACGGCGGCGTCGGAGGTGATGGCGACCAGCGTGCCGGCCGAGGCGGTGAGGCGGGGGAGCAGCTGGGCGGTGAGCGCGGCCGGCGCGGCGGCGTTGGTGCGCCAGGTGTCGAGCAGCTGCCGCTCCGTGACGTCGCGCAGGGGGCGCAGCGGCAGCGGGCCGAGCGTGCTGGCGTTGTGCACCAGCAGGTCGAGGCGGCCGAGCCACTCCACCTCGCGGGTCAGCGCCTGGCGGTGGGCCGGGTCGGCCACGTCGCCCGCGACGGGCACGACGGCGTCGAGGCCGCGGACGGCGGCGGCGAGCGCCTCGGGGTCACGGGCGTCGGTGACGACGGTCCAGCCGTCGTCGGCGAGCGAGTGGACGAGGGCGCGGCCCAGGCCGGCCGAGCCTCCGGTGACGAGTGCGACGGGCATGCCGTCCTCCTGTGGTTCGTCGGGTTCATCGGTGTCGCCGTCAGTCTTGAACCTCGAGTGAACTTGAGGTCAAGGGCCGGTCCGGACTGTCGGTGCGGCTCCCTACACTCGCCGCCATGAGCACCGACCTCCCCGACGCCGACCGGCTGGCCGCCGGACGGCTCCGCCTGGCCGTCGACGGCGTCCTCGCGACCATCACCCTCGACAAGCCCGAGGCGCGCAACGCGCAGACGCCGACCACGTGGCGCGTCCTGGCCGAGATCGGGGCCGCGCTGCCCGCCGACGTGCGGGTGGTCGTCGTCCGCGGGGCCGGCGGCACGTTCTCGGCGGGCCTCGACCGCACGCTGCTGACGCCCGGCGGCAGCGGGGCCTCAGGTGGTCAGGAGAGCGTGGCCGACCTGCTCACGGCGTCCGACGAGGAGATGTCGGCCGCCATCGACGCCTACCAGCGCGGCTTCACCTGGCTGCGCGACCCGCGGTTCGTCTCGGTCGCCGTCGTCGAGGGGCACGCGATCGGCGCCGGGTTCCAGCTGGCGCTGTCGTGCGACCTGGTGCTCGCTGCCGACGACGCGCGGTTCTGCATGAAGGAGACCGCGCTCGGCCTCGTCCCCGACCTCACGGGAACAAAACCGCTGGTCGAGCGGGTTGGCTACCCGAGGGCGCTGGAGATCTGCGCCACCGCGCGCACGGTCGGCGCCGAGGAGGCGGCCCGCATCGGCCTCGCGCTGGGCCCGGTGCCCGCCGCAGAGCTCGACGGCGCCGTCGCCGAGCTCGTTACCGCCCTTACCGCCGCGCTGCCCGACGCCGTCCGCGAGACCACGGCGCTGCTGCTGGGGGCCGCCGAGCGCGACCTCGAGACGCAGCGGCGGCTCGAGCGGGAGGCCCAGACCCGCAGGTTCCGCGAGCTGGCCGGCCTGATGGGCGGCTGACCCGCCGCCCCGCCGCCCACCCGCGAGGCGGGCACGAGAGGAGAAGCCGATGTCGATGTACTCCAGCGGCGCCGCGTGGCGCCACCTGCGCACCGACCGCAGCACGGTCGAGACCAAGGTCGCGCCCGGCACGGTCAAGCGCGTCGTCGGGTTCGCCCGTCCCCACCGCCGGCTGATCGCGATCTTCCTCGCCATCACCGTCGTCGACGCCGGCATGGTCGTCGTGACGCCGCTGCTGGTGCAGCGCATCGTCGACGACGGCATCATTGCCGGCGACACCCGCCTGGTCACCCTGCTCGCGCTCGCCATGGCCGGCGCTGCACTGTTCAGCGCCGTGCTGTCGGTGCTCGGCGGCTGGTTCTCCTCGCGCATCGGCGAGGGCCTGATCTTCGACCTGCGCACGCGGGTCTTCGGGCACGTGCAGCGGCAGTCGCTGGCGTTCTTCACCCGCACCCAGACCGGCGCGCTCGTCTCCCGGCTCAACAACGACGTCATCGGGGCGCAGCGGGCCTTCACCTCCACCCTCGGCAGCACGGTCAGCAACACCGTCGCCGTGGTGGTGGTCGGCGTCGCCATGCTGGCGCTGAGCTGGCAGGTCACCCTGCTGTGCCTGCTGATGTTCCCGGTGCTGTTCCTGGTCTCGCGGTGGGTCGGTCGCCGCCTCGCCGGCCTGACCCGCATGCAGATGGACGGCAACGCCGACCTCGGCAACGTCATGACCGAGCGGTTCAACGTCGGCGGCGCCATGCTGCTCAAGCTGTTCGGCCGCCGCGGCGAGGAGGACGAGCTGTTCGCCTCCAAGGCCGCCGTGGTGCGCGACCTCGGCATCCGCATCACGCTCATCACCCGCGTCTTCGGCGCCGCGATGATGACCGTGCCGGCGCTCGCCACCGCGCTGGTCTACGGCGTCGGCGGCCACCTCGCCGTCGACGGCACCCTCACCGTCGGCACCCTGCTCGCCCTCGCCACCCTGCTGCTGCGGCTGCTCGGCCCGCTGCAGGGCCTGTCCAACGTGCGCATCGACGTCATGACGGCGCTGGTCAGCTTCGAGCGGGTCTTCGAGGTGCTCGACCTACCGTCGCTGGTGCGCGAGAAGCACGGCGCCGTCGCCCTGCCGTCGGGCGCCGCGAGCCTCGAGCTCGACCACGTCTCCTTCACCTACCCCGCCGCCGACGACGTCTCCCTCGGGTCGCTCGAGACCGTCGTCCGCTCGGAGTCGCGGGAGCGGCGCCAGGTGCTCACCGACGTCGGCTTCGTGGCCCAGCCCGGCGAGATGGTCGCGCTCGTGGGGCCCTCGGGTGCCGGCAAGACCACCATCACCCACCTCATCGCGCGGCTCTACGACGCCGACGACGGCGCGGTGCGGGTCGGCGGGCTCGACGTGCGCGACGTGACGCTGCAGTCGCTCGAGGACGCCGTCGGCTACGTCACGCAGGACGCCCACATGTTCCACGACACCATCGGCGCCAACCTGCGCTACGCGCGACCCGGGGCGTCGGAGGACGAGGTGTGGAGCGCGCTCGAGGCGGCCCAGGTGGCGCCGCTGGTGCGCTCGCTGCCCGACGGGCTCGACACCGTGGTCGGCGACCGTGGCTACCGGCTCTCGGGTGGCGAGCGGCAACGGCTGGCCATCGCGCGGCTGCTGCTGAAGGCGCCCTCGATCGTCGTGCTCGACGAAGCCACCGCCCACCTCGACTCCGAGTCCGAGGCCGCGGTGCAGAAGGCGCTCGACGCCGCGCTCGAGGGGCGCACGTCGGTCGTCATCGCCCACCGGCTCAGCACCGTGCGCAACGCCGACCAGATCCTGGTGCTCGACGACGGCCGCATCGCCGAGTTCGGCACCCACGGCGAGCTGCTGGCCCGCGGTGGGCTCTACGCCGACCTCTACCGCACGCAGTTCTTCGTCGACGACGTGCCGGAGCCGGTCATGCCGGCGGAGCGGTCCGGCGGGACCGACCAGGTCGCCGAGCCGGCCGAGGTCGGCTGATGGACCTCGGGCTCGCCGACCGCGTCTTCGTCGTCAGCGGCGGGGCGCGCGGCCTGGGCCGGGCGACGGCCGACGTGCTGGTGGCCGAGGGGGCGCGCGTCGTCCTCTCGGGGCGCTCGGCGGCGTCGCTGGCCGAGGCCGCCGCGGCGCTCGGACCGGCGTGCACGACCGTGGTGGCCGACAACGCCGACCACGACACGCCGGCGCGGCTGATCGGGGCGGCCCACGACGCGTGGGGCCGCCTCGACGGCGCGCTGGTCTCGGTCGGCGGACCGCCGCCCGGCCCGGTCTCGGGCGACGGCGCGGTCAGCGACGAGCAGTGGACGGCGGCCTTCGGCTCGGTCTTCCTCGGCGCGGTGCGGCTCGCCCGGGCGGTGGGGGAGCGGCTCGCCGCTGGCACTGACGGCGGCTCCGACGGCGGCGCTGGCGGCTCCGGCGGCTCGATCGCGCTGGTGCTCTCGAGCAGCGTGCGCGCCCCGATCGGCGGCCTGGCCATCTCGAACGGCCTGCGCCCGGGGCTCGCGATGGTCGCCAAGACGCTGGCCGACGAGCTCGGCCCCGCCGGCGTCCGCGTCAACGGGCTGCTGCCCGGCCGGGTCGCCACCGAGCGGGTCGACGAGCTGGACGCCGCCACCGGCGACCCCGACGCCGCCCGCGCCGCCGCCCGTGCCCGCATCCCGCTCGGCCGCTACGGCGAGCCCGCCGAGTTCGGCCGCGCCGCCGCCTTCCTGCTCTCGCCCGCCGCTTCCTTCGTCAGCGGCGTCATGCTCCCCGTCGACGGCGGCATGCTCCGCGCCCTCTGATCCCTGCTCGACCGTCCGGTCCAGGGCTGCCCGGGCGGTGCGTGGGCCACGGTTCTGGGGTCGGGGACGGTGGTTGGTGCACCGCTAGTGGGGCTGGGCCGGGTGGGCGGTGCGTGGGCCACGGTTCTGGGGTCGGGGACGGTGGCTGGTGCACCGCCGGGCGGGCCGGGCCGGGGGAGCGGTGCGTGGGCCACGGTTCCGGAGTTGGGGACGGTGGTTGGTGCACCGCCGCCCCGGGCCGAGCCGCGTGGGCGGTGCGTGGGTCACCGAATCGGCGCCCGGATCGGTAACCAGCTCACCGGCGCCCGGGCCGAAGTCGCGTGGGCGGTGCGTGGGTGACCGAATCGGCGTCCGGATCGGTAACCAGCTCACCGGCGCCCCGGGCCGAAGTCGCGTGGGCGGTGCGTGGGTGACCGAATCGGCGTCCGGAACGGTAACCAGCTCACCGCCGCCCCGGGCCGAGCCGCTGCGGACGCCGCTACCCCTACCCGTCCCGCCGGTACGCCGCAGGCACGTTGGTGCGGCGCTCGCGGGCGGGGCGCTGGCGGTGGGGGCGCTCGCCGCGGGGGCCGCGCTTGCGCTCGTCGTAGGCGAGGTAGCCGAACCCGAAGATCGCGAGCACGCCGAAGAACCACCACTGCAGGCCGTAGAAGAAGTGGGGGCCGCTGCCGAGGTCGGGCGGCTCGCGCAGCTGCAGGGCGGTCGGGGCGGTGGGGTCCTCGGTGAGGGCGTCGACGAACCCGCCGAAGACCGGGCGGCCGATGGCCGAGCCGATCTCGTCGGAGGAGATGGCGCGGGTCGACAGGCCCCCGTCGGTGGCGTCGACGGCGGTGCTCGAGCCGGTGCCGTCGACGCGCACCCACCCGGTGACGGTCACCTGGCCGGACGGCGCCGCGGGCACCTCCTCGGGGGCCGGGCGCGGGTCGTCGGTGGCGAAGAAGCCGCGGTCGACCACGAGCGCCGTCCCACCGGCGGTGACGAGGGGGACGACGACGCCGACGCCGGGCTCGCCGTCCTCGCCGCTGCGGTAGCGCACGAGCACGGTGTCGTCGGTGTCGTAGGTGCCGGTGGCGACGACGCGGCGCCACTCCTGGCGGTCGTCGACGGGTCGGCCGGGCGCGAGAACGTCCTCGACGGGGGCGGGCTCGCGGTCGAGGTTGGTGCGCACGATCGCGTTGTCGGCGCGCCGATCGTGGAGCCGCCCGAACTGCCACTCGCCGAGCCACCACGCCGCGTAGGCCGAGAGCGCGACGGCGACCGCGAAGAGGATCCACCGCCGGCTCAACAGGAAGCGGTACGAGCCCACGCCCCGAATCTACCGGCGCGACCGTAGGCTGAGGTCGTGCAGGTGCTCCCCATGGCGACTCCGCTCGCCGACGACCACGGTCGGGTCGCGACCGACCTCCGGGTCTCGCTGACCGATCGCTGCAACCTGCGCTGCACCTACTGCATGCCGGCCGAGGGCCTCGACTGGCTGCCCACCGACGACGTCCTCAGCGACGACGAGGTCGTGCGGCTCATCGGCATCGCCGCCGAGCGGCTCGGCGTGCGCGAGGTGCGGTTCACCGGCGGCGAGCCCCTGGTCCGCCGGGGCCTGGTCGGCATCGTGGCGCGCGTCAAGGCCGCCCACCCCGGCCTCGAGCAGTCCATGACCACCAACGGACTCGGACTGGCCCGCACCGCCCAGGCGCTGGCCGAGGCGGGGCTCGACCGGGTGAACGTCAGCCTCGACACCGTGCGCCGCGAGACCTTCACGGCCATGACCCGCCGCGACCGCCTGGACGACGTCGTCGCGGGTCTGGCGGCCGCCGCCGACGCCGGCCTCGGTCCGGTCAAGGTGAACGCGGTGCTGATGCGCGGCGTCAACGACGACCAGGCCGCCGAGCTGCTCGGCTGGTGCCTCGAGCGCGGCTACGACCTGCGCTTCATCGAGCAGATGCCGCTCGACGCCCAGCACGGCTGGTCGCGCGACGGCATGGTCACCGCCGACGAGATCCACGCCGCCCTGGCGCAGCACCACGAGCTGACGCCGGCCGCCGAGCCCCGGGGCAGCGCCCCGGCCGAGCTGTTCCTGGTCGACGGCGGCCCCGCCACCGTCGGTGTCATCGCCTCGGTCACCCGCCCGTTCTGCGGCGACTGCGACCGGGTGCGCCTGACCGCCGACGGCCAGGTGCGCACCTGCCTGTTCGCGCGGCGTGAGTCCGACCTGCGGGCCGCGCTGCGCGATGGCGCCTCCGACGCCGAGCTGGCGGCGCTCTGGGTCACCGCGATGCGCGGCAAGGCCGCGGGCCACGGCATCGACGACCCCACCTTCCTGCAGCCGCAGCGCCCGATGAGCGCCATCGGCGGCTGACCCGGGCGCCACGTTCCCCGGGCCCGTCCGTCGCCTGAACCGTGCGATCGCTCGGTTCGTGCACCGGATCGGCCGCTCACCGCGCCTGAACCGTGCGATCGCTCGGTTCGTGCACCGGATCGGCCACTCACCGCGCCTGAACCGTGCGATCGCTCGGTTCGTGCTCCCGCGTCGGCCGGTCAGCGCCCGGCGACGACCCGGAGCGTCGCGAGCGACGGGTCGGCCGCGTAGGCGATCCGGACGCCGGCGTCGCGCGCGGCCGTGAGCGCGGCGAGCGCCGCCTCGGTCACCCGCTCGCCGGGCGCGAGCACCGGGACGCCGGGCGGGTAGGGCGCGACCAGCTCGGCGCACACCCGGCCCACCGCGCGGTCCACCGCCACCGGCTCGGCGGGCGCGAAGAACGCCTCGCGCGGCGTCGTCGCCGGCTCGGGCTCGACCCCGAAGGCGGCCGCCGTCACAACCGGCCGGGCGGGCCCGCGGTGCCGCTGGACGGCGGCCACCACCGCGTCGACCAGCGCGCCGACCGTCGCGGCGGTGTCGGCGAGCGTCACCACGGCGACCACCAGGTCACGCTCGGCCGCCTCGACCGGTAGCCCCGCCGCGACCAGGTCCCGCTCCACGGCCCTGCCGTCGGCGCCGGTGCCGAGCAGCAGCAGGGTCAGCTTCAACGGGTCGACGTGCGGGCCGTCGAGGACGACGAGGCCCGGCACCTCGGCCAACCGCGCCCGCGCCCGCCGGACGACGTCCAGCGCCGCCCCGAGCAGCGCCTCGCCGTCGCGCTCGAGCAGCGCGCGGGCGGCGTCCGTGCTGGCCAGCACCGCCCCGGCCGGGCTGGTGGTGGCGGTGGCCTCGACACCGGCGTCGAGGCGGGCGGCGTCCAGACGCTCGGTGCGGGCGAGCACGAGTGCCGCCTGGCTGCACGCCGGCAGCGTCTTGTGCGCGCTGACCACGACGGCGTCCGCCCCCAGCTGCAGCGCGTGCCGGGGGAGCGCGGGGTGGAAGCCGAAGTGCGCCGCCCACGCCGCGTCGACGATCAGCGGGACGCCGTGCCGGTGTGCCACCTCGGCCAGCCCGGCGACGTCGCCCACCGTGCCGACGTAGGACGGGTCGCCCACGAGCACCGCCCGGGCCTCGGGGTGCGTGGCCAGGGCGCGTGCGACCGCGGACGGCGGCACGCCCAGCGGCAGCCCGGTGGCGGCGTCCAGGTCGGGGCGCACCCACACGGGGTCGAGGCCGGCGAGCACGAGGCCGAGCAGCAGGGAGCGGTGCAGCGTGCGGCTGACCACGACCCGGTCACCGGGGGCGCCGAGCGCGAGCGCCAGCGCCTGGTTGGCGTGGGTGGCGCCACCGGTCGAGAACCGGCACAGGTCGGCGCCCCACAGCCGGGCGGCCCGCGCCTCCGCCTCGGCCAGCACACCGACGGTGAGCCCGACCTCGTCGAGCCCGCCGTAGAGCGGCACGTCGCCGGCCACGACGTCGCCGACCAGGTCGTGGCGCTGCTTGTGGCCGGGGATGGTGAACGGCGTCGGAGCCCGCTCGTGGAAGCGCAGCCAGGCGTCGAGCAGCGGCGCGTCGGTGCGCAGGCCGCGCGGGTCGGTGGGCATCAGCGCGCCGTCCCGGGCCACGCGCCGAGCACGTCGACCAGCGCCTCGGCCAGCGCCCGCACCTGTCGCAGGTCGACCCACTCGTCGACGGCGTGCAGCCCGCCGCCCGATGGGCCGCAGACCAGCGTGGGGCACAGCCGCTGCCACAGCGGGGCCTCCATCCAGTAGGGCGCGTCGAAGTCGGACGTCGTGCCGAGCCGCGCCCCGAGCCGGGCGGCGAGGTCGGCCGCGGCGCCGTCGGCGTCGAGCCGCCAGGCGTCGCGGTGCGCCTCGAGGACGGCCTCGGCCCGCCACCCGGGGTCGAGCAGCGCCTGCACCTCGGCCAGCGCGCCCGTGGCCGACTCGCCGGGCACGGTGCGCCGCTCGACCAGGCACTCCGCCGCGTCGGGGACGACGAACGGCGTGGAGCCGCCGTGCGCCGCCGTGACCATCAGGTCGCCGCCCCGGGCCCGGACGGCGGGCGCCCGCTCGTCGACGGCCGCCAGCAGCCGGCCGAGGTGGGTGACGGCGTTGACGCCGTGCTCGGGCTGCGAGCTGTGCGCCGCGCGTCCGGCGAACCGCACCCGCACCACCGCGAACCCGCGCAGCGACCGGGCGAGCGCGAGGTCGGTGGGCTCGCCCACCAGGCACGCGGTGGGCTCGACGCCGAGGCCGGGCAGCGCCTCGACGACCGCCTCGGTGCCGAGGCTCGCGTCCTCCTCGTCGGCCACGAGGGCCAGCACCGGCCGCACCGGGGCGCGGTCGGCCACGAGCCGCTCGGCCGCCGCCACCAGGGCGGCCACCCCGCCCTTCATGTCGGCCGCGCCGCGCCCGCTGAGCCGGTCGCCGTCCACCCGCGGCGTGAACGGCTCGGCCATGCCGCCGACCCCGACCGTGTCGAGGTGGCCGTTCAGGACGACGGTGGGTCCGGCCACCGGCGTCCGCGGGACGGCGACCAGGCTGGGTCGCGTGGGCCCGCCCGCCCCGAGCACCACGTGGGTCTCGAACCCGCGGCCCTCGAGCCGGCGGCGCAGGTGCTCGACCACCGCGCGCTCGCCGGCGGCTCCCGGGACCAGTGTCGGGTTGACGCTGTCGATGCCGACGAGCGCGGCGGTCAGCGCAACCGCCTCGGCCGCGACGTCGTCCATGGCGCGACCCTACGGTCGGGCGCCGGGCTCGGCGGTCCTCAGCCCGCGTGCGCCGCGACGTCGCGCAGGAACCCGCGCGCCTCGAGGAAGGCCGAGAGCGACTCCCGGTGCTCCTCGCAGGCCAGCCACACCTTGCGGCGGTCGGGCGCGTGCAGCCTGGGGTTGTTCCAGCCCAGCTGCCAGACCGCCGGCGCCCGGCACCCACGGGCCGAGCAGACGTCGACGTCGGGCCCGGCGTCAGCCCCGGCCGACCCGTCGAGGGTCACCGGCTCAGAGCTCGCGGTGACCGGTGGAGCCCGAGGTCAGCTCGGGGGCGCCGAAGTTGCCCTCACGCAGCCGGAAGCCGTCGGAGTGGTTGGCCGCGACGTTGGCCATCACGACCGCGATGTAGGGGAGGATGATCGCGCCGGCGATGAGGATCGGCCACAGCCAGCCGACGCCGGCGAGCGAGGCGATGATGGCGCCGACGAAGCACAGCGTGCGCAGGCTCATCGAGAGCAGGTAGCGCTTCTGGCGGGCCCGGATGTCCTTCTCACGGCCCTCGGCAGCGGTCGTGATGCGGATCGCGTCGTCCGTCCGACGGTCGGTTCGTGCGCTCCGTGACATGTCCTCAGCCTACGTCGCGGAGACGGCCCGGACACGGGCCGGGCGGGTGATCCTAGAGTGCGGCCATGACGAACCGCACCTACCGCCTCACCGAGATCGTCGGCACCTCGCCGGAGAGCATCGAGCAGGCCATCAGCAACGGCATCGAGCGGGCCAGCAAGACCCTGCGCCACCTCGACTGGTTCGAGGTGACGCAGGTGCGCGGCCAGATCAAGGACGGTTCGGTCGAGCACTACCAGGTCGGCCTCAAGCTCGGCTTCCGCCTCGAGGACGACGAGTAGGACGACGTCCCGGACGACGTGCAGGGCGCGCGCGGGACGGTCGGGTCGGACGCCGGACTCGTGGCTACCCGGCGGTAGTCGCTAGCGTCGGGCCCCGTGAGTGAGACCGAGCCCCGCGTCGTCCTCGTCACCGGCGGAAACCGCGGCATCGGCCGCGCCATCGCCGAGGCGTTCATCGCCCAGGGCGACCGCGTCGCGGTGACCACCCGCAGCGGCGGGGCGCCCGAGGGCGCGCTCGACGTCACCTGCGACATCACCGACCCCGACGCCGTCGAGGCGGCGTTCACGACCGTCGAGGCCGAGCTCGGCCCGGTCGAGGTGCTGGTGGCCAACGCCGGCATCACCGCCGACACCCTGGTGCTGCGGATGTCGGAGGACGACTGGAGCCGCGTCGTCGAGACCAACCTCACCGGCTCGTTCCGCCTGGCCAAGCGCGCCGCCAAGGGCATGCTGCGCCGGCGTCGCGGCCGGATCATCTTCATCTCCTCGGTCGTGGGGCTGCTCGGCTCGCCCGGGCAGGTCAACTACGCGGCGTCCAAGGCCGGACTGGTCGGCATGGCGCGCTCGCTGGCGCGCGAGCTGGGCTCGCGCTCGATCACGGCCAACGTGGTGGCGCCCGGTTACGTCGACACCGACATGACCGCGGTGCTCACCGACGAGCAGAAGGCGGCCATCAAGCAGCAGGTGCCGCTGCAGCGCTACGCCGACCCGGCCGAGGTGGCCGGCGCGGTGACCTGGCTCGCGAGCGACGCGGGCGCATACGTCACGGGGGCCGTCATCCCCGTCGACGGCGGACTGGGAATGGGGCACTGACATGACATCGACCGGTCTTCTCGACGGCAAGCGCATCCTCGTGGCGGGCGTGACGATGGACTCCTCCATCGGCTTCGCCACCGCCAAGGTCGCCCAGGAGCAGGGCGCGACCGTGCTCATCAGCAACTTCGGCCGCGCGCTCGGCATCACCCGCCGGATCGCGAAGCGGCTGCCGGTCGAACCGCCGGTGCTCGAGCTCGACGTCACCGACCCCGACCACCTCGCCGCGCTGCCCGACGCGGTGCGCGAGCACGTCGACGGCCTCGACGGCGTCGTCCACTCCATCGCCTACGGCAACCCCGAGACGCTGCTCGGCGGCAAGTTCCTCGACGGCCCGTGGGACGACGTCGCCCAGGCCCTGCACGTCTCGGCCTACTCGCTCAAGGCGCTGGCCGTCGCCACCCGGCCGCTGCTGAGCCCCGGCTCGTCGGTCGTCGGCCTCACCTTCGACGCCACCGTCGCCTGGCCGGTCTACGACTGGATGGGCGTGGCGAAGGCCGGCCTCGAGTCGTGCGCGCGCTACCTGGCCCGCGACCTCGGCCCCGAGGGCATCCGGGTCAACCTGGTCAGCGCCGGCCCGCTGAAGACCCTCGCCGCCAAGGCGATCCCCGGCTTCGAGGACCTCGAGGCGCTGTGGGAGACCAAGGCGCCGCTCGGCTGGGACAACGCCGACCACGTGCCCACCGCCAAGGCCGTCTGCGCGCTGCTGAGCGACTTCTTCCCCGCCACCACCGGCGAGATCGTGCACGTCGACGGCGGCTTCCACGCCATGGGCGCCTGACGCGCGAGCGTGCGAAGCGCGTGCAGGCGCCGATGAGGGTCGAGCAAGCCGTCGGCCCGCCCTCCGACAGGCTCAGGAACCGCGAGGGCCGAACCGGCGTGACGAGACCTGGTGAGGAAGGCACTCAAGCCAGCCACCGAGATCGTCGATCCCGACCCCGCCCGCGCGTCATGGTGACGACCTGTCCTCCCCGAACGGAGACCCCGTGACCGAGCACCCCACCCAGACCCCGACCCGCCGCTACCTGCTGCTCCTGCCCGCCCCCGAGGCGGAGTGGGCCGCGCTGCCTGAGTCCGAGCACGAGGAAGGCCACCGCAACCACCAGCGCTTCCACGAGGCGCTGGTCGCGCGCGGCCACACGATCGTCACGGGCGGACCGCTGGAGCCGTCGGCGCAGGCGGTCTCGATGCGCAACACGGCGCGGGGCTCGGCGGTGGTCACCGACGGCCCGTTCACCGAGTCGGCCGAGCAGGTCGCCGGCTTCTACCTGGTCGAGTCCGCCGACGAGGCCGACCTGCTTGAGGTGGTCCGCGCCTTCGCCGAGGGCGGCGACCACGTCGAGCTGCGCCGGATGGCGACCTGACCGACCCGACGTCACAGCACGATGTGCTGCCGCCCGTCGATCAGCTCGCGGACGGCGTCCAGGTGGCCCGCGTGGGTGGCGGTCTCGACCAGCACGTGCATCACGACCGAGCGCAGGTCGGGGAAGGCGAGGCCGGCCTCGGCCCACCACGGCTCGGTGACGGCGGGCGGGGTGTCGAGGCGGCGCGCGGCGATGATCGCGTCGCTGCGCTCGACGGCCGCCCGGTAGGCCGCCAGCACCTGCTCGGCCGGCTCGTCGGGGGCGACGGACCAGTCCGCGTTCTCGCCGTCGGGGAAGAAGTCGAGCGGCCCGCCGGCCACGACCACCTCGAACCAGTAGCGCTCGTCCGAGAGGGTCAGGTGGCGCAGGAGACCCAGGCAGCTCCAGCCCGACGGCAGCACTGGACGGCGCAGCTGCCCGTCGTCCAGGCCCTCGAGCTGGTCGAGCACGTGCCGGCGGCGGCCGGTGAGCCGGCTGAGCAGCAGCTCGCGGTCGGGCTGGTGGTCCGGTGCGGGGGGCGTCGTCACGGCGTCCACCCGACCGCAGGGGCTCGGCCGCTGTCCAGCCGGGGCACGGGGTCGATAGCGTCGGCCGCGTGAGCGCTGAGCCGGAGTCCCTCGTCGAGCTGCGGGTGCTGGAGGGGCCGAACCTGTACTTCCCGCGGGCGGCGGTCAAGCTCACCCTCGACATCGAGCACCTCTCCGACGCCGGTGAGCAGACCGCCACCCGCCTCGCGGCCCGCATCGGGCTGCGCAACGCGCGTCCGGGCGCGCCGGGCTCCGGCTTCCGGCAGCGGTTCGCCCTGCGGGCGGTCGAGCGGCTCGTGCGTGCGGTGGCGAAGGAGTCCGGCACGTCGCGGCTGGGCGTGCGGGTGCGGCCCACGGCCGACCGCCACACCGTGGTGGTGGCGTTCCCGTGGCAGCACCGCACCCGGGCCGAGGAGATGGGCCGGGCGGTGGCCTCGGTGCTGGACGCCGTCCCCGGCGACGTCGACGCGGCCGTCAGCGCCGCCGCCGAGCGGGTCGCCGCCGCCGACCCGGGCCCCGCGCCGACCACGATCACCCCCCACGTGCCGGTCGTGGCCGTCACCGGCACCAACGGCAAGACCACGACCTCGCGGATGGTCGCCCACATCGCGCGCACCGACGGCCGGCTCGTCGGCTGGTCGAACACCGACGGCATCTACGTCGACGGCCGCATGGTCGACGGCGGCGACTACTCGGGTCCGAGCGGCGCGGGGCGCGTGCTGGCCCATCCCGAGGTGCAGCTCGCCGTCACCGAGACCGCGCGGGGCGGCATCCTGCTCAAGGGCATCGGGCTGACCCACAACGACGTCTCGGTCGTCACCAACGTCTCGGCCGATCACCTGGGCCTGCAGGGCATCGACACCCTCGACCAGCTCGCCGAGGTCAAGGCTGTCGTGCCCCGCATCACCCGCCGCAGGGGCTGGGCGGTGCTCAACGCCGACGACCCGCGGGTCTACGCGATGCGCGGCGTCATCAAGGCGCAGCCGTGGGTCTTCTCGCGGGACGTCGACTCGCCCGGCGTCCGCGAGACGCTCAGCGACAAGGGCCGCGCCACCGTCGTGATCGACGGCTGGGTGGCGGTGCTGCGGCCGGGCGCCGACCCCGACCCGCTGGTCGAGCTGGTCGACGTCCCGATGACGCTGGCCGGGCTGTCGCGGTTCAACGTCGAGAACACGCTGGCGGCGGCCTCGGCGGCGCTCGCGGTGGGCATCGAGCGCGACGTCGTCGTCGAGGGGCTGCGCACCTTCGCCCCCGACGCCGAGCACAACCCGGGCCGCATGAACTTCTTCACCACCCCCAGCGGCGTCAGCGTCGTGATGGACCTCGCCCACAACGAGGCCGGTCTCGAGGCGCTGTTCGAGATCATGAACGGGGTGCGGCCGCCCGGCGGACGGCTGCTGCTCGGCCTCGGCGTGGTCGGCGACCGCACCGACGACCTGATCGAGAAGCTGGGCGAGATCGCGGCCCGCGACAGCGACGTCGTCGCCATCGGCCACAAGGAGCGCTACCTGCGCGGCCGCACCACCGTCGAGCTCGAGGTGCTGATGCGGGCCGGCGCCGAGCGGGTCGGGGTCACCGGCATCCCGGCCTACCCCACCGAGGTCGCCGCGCTCTCGGCGCTGGTCGGGCAGGCGCTGCCGGGCGACGTCGTCGGGCTGATGTGCCACGCCGAGCGCCAGGAGTGCTACGACTGGCTGGCCGACCACGGCGCGACCCCCGACACGGGCGCGACGCTCGCGGCGAAGGTGCGGGCCGCCGGCTAGGCCGTCTGGTCGGAGCGGGTGGCGGACGGCGCCGGCTCACGCTCGGCGGCGCGCACCCACGGCCACGTCATCAGCGCCCACACGGCCGCGACGATGACGATCTCGGCCACGACGTAGACCGGCCACGGTCCGAGCAGGTCGAGGATCGAGCCGGACGACGGCTTCTCCTGCAGGTAGCCGTAGTTGGTGCCGGCGGCGGCGTTGAAGCAGTAGGTGCCCACCGCCCACAGCAGCGTGGCGCCGACGGTGAAGGCGTAGTCGCGCCACGTCGGCGTGCGGCGCAGGCCCCAGACCAGCAGCACCGCCGCCCACATGATCAGCAGGTGCAGCGCCCAGTAGGCGAAGAAGCGCAGCTCGGGGAAGTCCTCGCCCAGCGACGGCGTGACGATGCCCTGCAGGGTCAGCAGGCTCCAGAAGTAGGTGAGCGCGACGGCGTACCGGTTCTGCGTCCAGAGCGCGACGGTCGCCGCGATCCAGGCGAGGTCGCACAGGTGCAGGGGCAGCGAGACCCCGAGCTCAAAGCTGGTGACGACGTCGACGAGCTGGGTGGGCACGTGCACGAGCGGGATGAGCACCGCCATCGTGCGGCTGGCCACGGGCACGCCCGTGCGGCGCTCGCGCGCGCCCAACCAGGCCGCCACCGGGATGCCCGCGACGAAGACGAGCAGCGCCACGAGGTGCGGGGTGCTGTAGGCCTCCACGACGCACAGGATGCCGTACGGCGGGTCAGCGCAGGTCGATCTCGCCCTCGACGACCAGCGCCAGGAGACCGCCGACGGTGCGGGTCTCGTGGCTCTCGTAGGCCTCCCACACGGCCGCCTGGCCCGGGCCGATGGTGACCGCGGGGCCCTCGGCCCCGGCGACCGCAGCGTCGCCGTCGAGGACGACGAGCAGCTGGCGGCCCGCGGCGGGATGACGGCCGACGACCCCGCCCGGGCGCAGCGAGACCACGACGACGTGGGCGTCGGCGGTGACGCCGAGCGCGCCGAGGGTGAAGCCCCTGCTGTGGTGGGCGTCGACGGGTCGGTGCGGCACGTCGGCCAGCTCGACGATCCTCACGGCGCACGCACCGCGACCCGGCCGGCGGTGAAGAGCATCGGCGTGCCGTCGGGCAGGCGGCCGAAGGTGAGCGGGGCCCACGGCTCGGTGTCGTGCGAGCGGCGGACGAAGCCCCCGGCACCACCGCTCGCCCGGGGCCGCAGCAGCAGCCGCTCGGGCGCCGGCCCGTGCCCGGCCAGCTCGCCGGCGGGGGTGGCGGTGGCCCACAGCCCGGCGTCGTCGAGCTCGACGTCGTAGTGGGCGGCGCGCCGCAGGTAGCGCCCGGTGAAGGCCGCCAGCCCGTCGCGGTCGGGACTGGCTTCGGGGTCGGGCCCCGGCAGCGGCGGCATCTCGACCCCGGTGAGGTCGCGCACCAGCGACGGCACGACACGGAGGTGGACGGCGTCGGCCCGCTCGCCGTTGGTGAGCACGCAGGCGGCGAGGCCGAGCGAGGGCAGGATGCGCAGCGTCGCGCTCTGGCCGAGGGTGAGGCCGGAGTGGCCGAGGACGAGGTGCCCGTCCCACCGCCCGACCCGCCAGCCCCAGCCGACCGCCTGCAGGTCGGAGCCGTCGGGGACGTCGACCAGCGGCTCGGTCATGGCGGCGAGGTGGTCGGGGACGTCGTCCGCGAGCCACTGCCGGGCGAAGCCGAGCAGGTCGGCCGCGGTGGTGGCAACCGTGCCCGCCGGCCCGACCGAGCGGGGGAGCGCCCACGTGGTCACCGGCCCGCCGGACTCGTGGCCCACGGCCGCGCGTCGCAGCACGGCCTGCTCGGGCAGGGTGCACACGTCGGCGAGCCCGAGCGGGGCGGCGAGGCGGCG
This sequence comes from Nocardioides marinquilinus, assembly GCF_039543705.1. Lineage (NCBI taxonomy): Bacteria > Bacillati > Actinomycetota > Actinomycetes > Propionibacteriales > Nocardioidaceae > Nocardioides > Nocardioides marinquilinus. The sequence continues at coordinate 250,083 of NZ_BAABKG010000003.1, read as the reverse complement.
CTGCAGGACGTCGTCCCACACCGCGCCGTCGATCACCTCGGCGATGCGCCCGAGGACGACGTAGCCGCTGTTGCAGTAGGAGTAGGCCGCGCCGGGCTCGTGCACCGTCACGGCGTCGGCGAGCAGGTCGACGTAGCGGGCGACGCTGTCGTCGCCGCGTCCGGTGTCGGTGAAGACGTCGCCGTCGATGCCGCTGGTGTGGGTGAGCAGGTGGCGGACGGTGACCCGGTCGCCGAGGTCGTCGCGCCCGAGCCGCACCCCGGGGAGCAGCTCGGCGACGGTGCTGTCGAGGTGCAGCCGGCCCTCGGCCGCCAGTCCGGCCACCACCGTCGCCGTCCACGGCTTGGTGATCGACCCGATCTGGAAGACGCTGTCGGCCGTCACCGGCACCTGCGTGCGCCTGCTGAGCACCCCGTGGGCCGCCACCTGCAGCCGGCCGTCGTGCCAGACCCCCAGCACCGCCCCCGGCGCGCCGGCCTCCGGATCGGCGCACGCCTGCGCCAGCAGGTCGCCCAGACCCTCCAGCTCGTGCATCACGGCCTCCGTCGTCGGTGGTGGGACGCCCCGCACGCTAGCCACCCCCGCCGACAGAAACCGACAGACGCCGCCGTGCCTCACGGGCCCCGAGCCCGTCACCGTGCGCGGCCGGTGGTCTCGAGGCTCGTCGCCGGGGCTCCTCGCACCTCGACCGTCGTCGGGGCGAGACCTCCCGCCGTCGACGCCGGCCCGACCCGACGGACCCTGAGCCTGTCGAAGGGCACTCTCGACGACGCTCGTTCCTCGCTGCTCGACCACCGGAGGTCGAGGCGCGAGGCCGGCCACGGCCGAGCCTCGAGACCTCCCGCCGTCAACGCCAGCCCGACCCCACGGACCCTGAGCCTGTCGAAGGGCAACCCACGGGAGGCTTCGCGTGCAGGGCCGGTGGTCTCGACGACGCTCGTTCCTCGCTGTTCGACCACCGGGGTCGGTCCCGCCGGTGGTCGAGCAGCCGAGCGGCTGCGCGAGGCGTCGAGGCCTCGGGCGGTCGACGCGAACGTTCCCGTGGGCCCTTCGACGAGCTCAGGGTCCGTGTGCGGGCGCTGGCATTGGAGGGCCGCTCAGGCGTCGGCGGGGGAGGGGGAGAAGTCGGGGTCGGCGGCGGGGGCGTCGTCGGTGGCGCCGGCGCCGGCCTGGGCGACCGACGACCACGTCTCGAGCTCGCTCATCACCGAGGCGTGCTGGTCGACGCAGATGACCAGCAGGTCGCCCTTGTTGGCGCGCGCCATGGCGTGGCGCACGGCCTCGATCTCGTCGAGCACCTCCTCGACCTGCTTGCAGCGCACGCCACCGGGCTCGGCCATCGCGGCGCGGACGCCCTCGGTGACCAGGCCGGCGACCTCACCGCGGGCGCGGCCGCGCAGGGCGTTGTCCTCGCGCACGATGACGACGTCGAAGTGGTGGGCGGCGATCTCGCCGAGCTCGCGCATGTCCTGGTCGCGACGGTCGCCGGCGGTGGCGATGATGCCGATGCGCGAGGGGCGCGCCAGCTCGTGCGAGGACTCCATCGAGTCGCCGACGCGGTCGACGAAGTCGCCGAGCATGCGCATGCCGGGGGCGTTGTGGCAGTAGTCGACGATGACGTTGACGCCGTCGACGTCGACCTCGTTGAGCCGGCCGGGGGAGAGGTAGTAGTTCGTCGAGAACGTGCGCAGGCCCTGCCGGATGTCGTGCAGCGGCGCGCCCGCGGCGAAGGCGGCGGCCGCGGCGGCCAGCGCGTTCTGCACGTTCATGCGCGCCCGGCCGCTGAACGTCGCCGGCAGCAGGTGCGTGAAGGCCATCTGCATCTCGCGCGGGCCGTGCTTGACCACGATCATCTCGCCGCGCTCGGTCTGGTTGAGCACCAGCGCCTTGCCGCCGCGGCGGCAGTGGGCGTCGATCATCTCGCGGGTCTCGTGGCCCGGCTCCTCCATCGAGAACCACACGACCTGGCCCGAGCAGCGACGCCGCATCTCGCGCACCAGCGGGTCGTCGGCGTTGAGGACGGCGTGCCCGTCGCGGGGCACCGCCTCGACCAGCACCGCCTTGACGTCGGCCAGCTGCTCGACGGTGTCGATGCCGCGCAGGCCGAGGTGGTCGGGCTGCACGTTGAGGACGACGGCGACGTCGTTGCGCTCGTAGCCCAGGCCCTCGCGCAGGATGCCGCCGCGCGCGACCTCGAAGACCGCGAAGTCGACGCGCGGGTTCTGCAGCACCATCCGGGCCGACCGCGGGCCGGAGGCGTCGGCGCGGATCAGCAGCCGCTCGTCGATGACGACGCCGTCGGTCGAGGTCATGCCGACCTTGCGGCCCATGCCCTTGAAGATGTGGCTGATCATCCGCGAGGTGGTCGTCTTGCCGTTGGTGCCGGTGACGGCCACGATCGGGATCCGCGAGGTCGCCCCCGGCGGGAACAGCATGTCGACCACCGGCTTGGCGATGAACTGCGGCTCGCCGATCGTCGGGTGGGTGTGCATCCGGAACCCCGGCGCCGCGTTCACCTCGCAGATCGCGCCGCCGGTCTCGCGCACCGGCTCGGTGATGTCGGGGCAGATGAAGTCGATGCCGGCGATGTCGAGGCCCACCATGCGGGCGGCCTCCTCGGCGATCTCGACGTTCTCGGGGTGCGCCTCGAAGGTGCGGTCGATCGAGATGCCGCCGGTCGACATGTTGCCGGTGAGCGCCAGCTTCACGTGCGCGCCCTCGGGCGGGACGTCGGTCATCTCGTAGCCCTGCTCGCGCACCAGCGTGACGGCGGCGTCGTCGACCTTGATGCGGGTCAGCACCTTCTCGTGGCCGACACCGCGCCGCGGGTCGGCGTTGGCGGTGTCGACGAGCTGCTCGACGGTCGAGGTGCCGTCACCGGTCACCGAGGCGGGCACGCGCTCGGCGATGGCGGCGACCCGGCCGTCGATGATCAGGCAGCGGTAGTCCTTGCCGACGATCTGCGACTCCACCAGCACCCAGCCGCGACGCGACTCGGCCTGGGCGACCTCGAAGGCCGCGCGGACGTCGTCCTCGCTCTCGTTGTCGAGGATGACGCCGCGGCCGTGGTTGCCGTCGAGCGGCTTGAGGACGACGGGGTAGCCGATGCGCTCGGCCGCACGCACCGCGGCGTCGACGGTGCGCATCATCTCCTGCTTGGGCACCGGCAGGCCGGCCGCGCCGAGCAGCGAGGTGGTGAGGTCCTTGTCGGAGGCGATGTCGACGGCGATGGCCGAGGTGGCCGAGGTCATCGTGGCGCGGATGCGCTTGGCGTGCACGCCCTGGCCGAGCTGCACCAGCGAGTACTGGTTGAGCCGGATCCAGGGGATGTCGCGCGAGACCGCCTCATCGAGGATCGCCTGCGTCGACGGGCCGAACGCGGTGCGCTGCGCGCGCTTGATGAACTCCTCCAGCGCGGCGTCCCAGTCGAACTCGGGGTCGGCCTCGACGAGGTGGTTGACCAGCCGCACCGCCAGGCGGGACGCCGCCAGCCCCACCTGCTCGTCGGCGTAGCCGAAGATCACGTTGTAGACGCCCTTGCGGCCCTTCACGCCCCGGGTCTTGCCGCGCCGGATGTCGTGGCCGACGACCTGCTGCAGCGCCAGCGCCACGTGCTCGGCGACGTGCCCGAGCCAGGTGCCCTCGACCAGCCGCTCGACGAACCCGCCGCGCTTGCCGCGCGAGCAGGAGTGCTCGCGCAGGCCGGGCAGCATCGCGAGCAGGTGGTCGGTGAAGCCGGGGATGGTGTTGGTGGGGAAGTCCTCCAGCGTGCCGAGGTCGACGACGAGGTGGATGGCCTTGTCGTAGGACCACACGTTCGCGCCCCGGTAGACCCGGGTCTCGGCGATGGTGAGGTCGGGGGTGGGGCGCTCGGTCATGCGGGGGCTCCGTCCGGGTCGTGGCTGGGCCGGCCGCGTCGCCGCGCGAGGCGGCGGCGCAGGACGATGGGGTCGGCGTCCGCGGCGGCGATGTCGCGGGCGAGCTGGCGCAGGTCCTGCTCGGCCTCGGCGATCTCGGCGGCCTCGCCGGGGTCGACCTGCGGCACGGGCGGCACCAGCACCCGCTCGGTGAGGTCGAAGACCTGGCCGGCGGGAAGCACGTGCAGCACGACGCCGCTGGCCAGGATGGGCTGGGACCGCTTGGCCTCGAAGGCGTCGGTGGTGATGCGGGCGGGGTCCATGACGGTGACCGCGCCGCGGCCGACGACCCGCATCATCTCGTGGCCGCGCTCGTCGCGCTCGACGACGGCGGCGGTGTCCTCGTCGACGCCGAGGCCCAGCAGCTGCGGGCTCTGCGCCACGATCATCAGCAGCCGCCCGTAGCGGTTGCGCTGGTCGAAGTGCTGGTCGATCACCGACGACTCGAGCAGTCCGAGACCCGCCGCCACCTGCGTCATCCGCTGCTTGGGGGTCGAGCCGGGCCCGCCGAAGGCGACCATGTGGCTCGACTGGATGCTGGCGCCGGCCGAGGTGCCGGCGATGACGACGCCGCGCTCGCGGGCCCCGACGATCGCGTCGCCCAGCGGCGTGCCGCACACGATGGCCGACAGCTTCAGCTGGTTGCCGCCGGTCATGAAGATGCCGGTGACGTCGTCGAGCAGCGCGACCGTCGCCGGGTCGTGCGCGTCGTCGCGGCTCTGCGGGCGGACGGCGACCACGTCGGCCGCGCCCTCGCGGCGGAACAGCGCGTCGTAGACCTCGACGACCTCGGGGCCGAGGGACGAGGCCGTGGGGACGACGGCGATGCGGGCCCGGTCGCCGCCGCTGGCGGCGACGAACTCCCGGAGGATCGTGCGTCGGCGCAGCTTGTCCTCCGCGCCGCCGATGACCATGAGCGGACCGGAAGGCATGGCCGACACCCTAGGGTGTGCGCCATGTCGCAGACATCCGCCCGCACGCTGGTGGTGGTGCGGCACGCCAAGGCCGAGGCCGGCGGGGGCGACGACGCCGCCCGCGAGCTGACGCCGGGCGGGCGCGACGACGCGGCCGAGGCGGGGTCCTGGCTGGCCGGGCGGGGCGTCGTCCCCGACCACGCGCTGGTCTCGGCGGCCGTGCGCACGGACCAGACCTGGCAGCACCTGTGCCGCGGCGCCGGCTGGACCCTCGACGCCGAGCTCGACCGCGGCCTGTACGCCGCCGACGCCGACACCGCCCTCGACCTGGTGCGCGGGCTCGGCGACGACGTGGCCACCGCCGTGGTGGTGGGCCACAACCCGACGATGGGCTACCTCGCGCAGCTGCTCGACGACGGCGACGGCGACCCGGCGCCGTCCGGTGAGCTCGCCGCGCGCGGCTTCCCGACCGGCGCCGCCGCGGTCTTCGAGGTGGACGGCGCCTGGGCCGACCTCGCGCTCGGCGGTGCCCGCCTGACGGGCTTCCACGTCGGGCGCGCGTCGGCTTCCTAGACTCGCGCCGTGACCGGGCAGGGCGGGAAGGGTGGGCAGGGCTCGCTCCGCCGGCGGCTGACGCTGGCCCGGCGCGACCTCGCCCGCACGCGCCTGACCTGGACGTGGCTGCGAGCGGTCGTCCGCTCGCTCGTCGTCTCGTTCGTGGCGCTCACCGTCACCCTCGCGCTGGTGCCGGGCCGGCAGGTGCCCGAGGGCGACGTCACCTCGGTGGTCCTGCTCGTGCTCGCCGTGCTGCTCGTCGGCGCGCTGCTGCGGCCGCTGCTGACCCGCATCACCGTCATCACCGGCGTCTTCGGGCTGCTGCTCACCGGCTTCCTCGCGCAGAGCGTGGTCCTGGGCGTGGCGCTGGCGCTGGTGCCCTCCATCGAGCCGATCGACTTTCCCGAGATCGTGCTGGCGGCCTGGCTGGTCGCGATCGTCGCCGCGGTGCTGAACTGGGTCGTCGACGCCTCCAGCGAGGAGGTCTTCCTCGCCCAGGTGCTGGGCCGCTCGGTGCGCACCGCGCGGCGCACCGAGGTGAGCGGGCCGGGGCTGCTCGTCGTCCAGCTCGACGGCGTCTCGGAGCCCCTGCTGCGGCAGGCCGCGGCCGCCGGGTCGATGCCCTACCTGACCGGCCTGCTGCGCTCGGGCGACTACCGGCTGCGCACCTGGCACACCGGCATCCCCTCGACCACGCCGGCCGGGCAGGCGGTGCTGCTGCACGGCGAGGAGGCGGCCGTGCCGGGGTTCCGCTGGTACGACAAGGCCGCCGGCCGCGTGGTGCGGGCCAGCCGGCCCGACGACGCCGCCGAGGTCGAGGCCGCCTTCACCGACGGCCGCGGCCTGCTCGCCGGCGGCGGCACCAGCGTGGCCACCATCTTCTCCGGCGACGCCGGGCTGCGCGCGCTCACCATGAGCCACGCCCGGCTGCCCGGCAGCGAGCGCGGCGCCGCCGAGTACGCCGCCTCGCGCAGCGGGTTCGTGCGCTCGATCGTGCTGTTCGTCGGCGAGATCCTCACCGAGTGGTACCAGGCGCGCCGCCAGCGGCACCGCGACGTCGTCCCGCGGGTCGACCGGGGCGGCACCTTCCGGCTGCTGCGCGGGCTGACCACCGTCGTCCTGAAGGACCTCAGCGTCGCGATCGTGGCCGACCAGCTGGCCCGCGGCGTGCCGGTGGTGTGGGTCGACTTCCTCGACTACGACGAGGTCGCCCACCACGCCGGACCCACCCGCGCGGAGTCGATGCACACCCTCGAGAGCCTCGACCGGGCGCTGCGGTTCCTCGCCGAGCTGGCCGAGGAGGTCGGCCGCGACTACGAGATCGCGGTCGTCTCCGACCACGGGCAGACCCAGGGCGCCACGTTCCGCCAGCTCACCGGGCGGTCGCTGGCGCAGGCGGTGCGCGAGCTGGTCGAGCCGGGGGAGGGCGGCACCGGCAGCGTCGCGGACGACGACGAGCACCGCGCCCCGGCCGAGACCCTGGCGCCCGCCAACCTGCTGCGGGCCGGCGGCGCGCGCGGCCACGGGCTCGTCGAGCGCTCGGCCGCCACCCGCGAGCCGGCCCGGCCCGCCGACGTCCCACAGGTGCAGGTGCTCGCCTCGGGCGGCCTGGCCCACCTCTATGTGTGCGACCGCCCCGGCCGGCTGACGCGGGCCGAGGTCGAGGCGGCCCTGCCCGCGCTGCTGCCCGGCCTGTGCGCGCTCGAGCACGTCGGCGTGGTCGTCACCCGCCGCGACGACGGCGCGCTGGTGGTCGAGAACGGGCGCGGACGACGCGCGGTCGCCCCCGACGGCTCCGTCGCGCCCGCGTCCGCCGCCGACGGCGACGACCCGCTGGCCGTCTACGGTCCCGGCGCCGCGGCCGACCTCGCCGCGCTCGAGCGCAAGCAGCACGTCGGCGACGTCGTCCTGCTCGCCCGCTACGACCCGCGCCTCGACGAGGTGGCGGCCTTCGAGGAGCTCGTGGGCTCGCACGGCGGGATCGGCGGGCCGCAGACGCTCGCGCTGTTCGCCCACCCCGAGCACTGGGACGTGCCCGAGGGCCGCCTCGGCGGCACCGACGTCCACCGCGTGCTGGTCGAGCGGCTGGTGACGCTCGGGCTGCGCGACGACGAGCCCGTGGCCACGGAGCCCGCCGAGGTCGGGCGGTGAGCGTCGAGGCGGTCACGTGGTGGGGCCACGCCACCACCACGATCGAGCTCGGCGGCGTCCGCGTCGTCACCGACCCGCTGCTGCCGCGACGGCTCTACCACCTGCGCCGCGCGCTGCCCGAGCCGCCGCGGGAGGCGGTGGCGGGCGACGTCGTCCTCGTCTCGCACCTGCACCACGACCACCTGCACCTGCCCTCGCTGCGCCAGTGCGGCCGCGTGCCTCTGCTGGTGCCGCGCGGGGCCAGCGCCCTCGTGCCCGGCCTCGCGGCGCTCGACGTCGTCGAGGTCGCGCCGGGCGACCGGCTCACGGTGGCCGGCGTCGACGTCGAGGTGCTGGCCGCCAGCCACGACGGCACCCGCGACAAGGTCACCCACCGGCTCGCCCGCCGTCGCGAGATGCCGCCGGCGCTGGGGTTCCGGTTCGCGGTGGGCGACGCGGCCGTCTGGTACCCCGGCGACACCGGCGTGCGCCCCGACTTCGCCGACGTCGACCCCGTCGACCTCGCCGTGGTGCCGATCGGCGGCTGGGGTCCGACCCTCGGCGACGACCACCTCGACCCCGAGCAGGCCGTGGCCGCGGCTGCCGCCGTCGGCGCGCGCTGGGCGATCGCGGTGCACTACGGCACCTACTGGCCGCTGGCCCTGCGCCGTCTCAGCCCGGCCAACCACCACCGGCTGTTCGTCACGCCGCCGCAGCGCTTCCACGAGGCCGCGGACGCCGCCGGGCTCGCCGCGACGCCGCTGACGCCCGCCTTCGGCGAGCGGGTGCCCCTCACCGGGCCGGCCGCGTGAGCGGCGAGCTGGGCCTGGCCGGGCTGCTCGCCCTCTTCGGCGCGGTCGCGTTCGGGGCCGTCGTCCCGGTCGTGCCGACCGGTGCGGCGGTGAGCGCGGCCGCGGTGCTCGCGCGCGGCGAGCGTCCGTGGGAGGTGGTGGTCGTCGTCCTGGTCGGCGCGGCCGGCGCCTACGTCGGCGACGTGGTCACCTACGTCGTGCTGCGCAAGGCCGGCCGGCCCCTCGCGCAACGGGTCGGCTGGCTGCACGCCGACGACCCCGACGGCGCCCTGCAGCACCTGCGGGCGCGGCTGGAGCGCGACGAGGTGCGCTCGTTGCTGCTCTCGCGGCTGGTGCCCGGCGGTCGCGTGCCGGTGCTGCTCGCGGCGGCGCTCGGCGGCTACCCGGTGGCGCGGTTCGTCAGCGCCGACGTCGCCGCCGCGCTGCTGTGGGCGGCCGTCTACGCGACGGTGGGCATCGTCGGCGACGCGCTGATCCCCGACCCGACCCTGGCGTTGGTGGTGGTCGTGGCGTTCGTCCTCGTCGTGAGCCTGGTGCTGCCGCTGCTGTCGCGGCGGCGGCGTGACGCGGGCGACGCGGGCGCCGCGGGCGCCGACGGCCGCGGCGTCACACCGGGGGAGACGGCGTGACGATCCCGGCCTCGGCGTCCGCGGCCTCGATCTCCTCGCGCGAGATGCCCAGCAGGTAGAGGATCGGGTCGAGGTAGGGCACGTTGACCGCCGTGTCGGCGGCCTGCTGCACCACGGGCCGGGCGTTGTAGGCGACGCCGAGGCCCGCGGCGGCGAGCATGTCGAGGTCGTTCGCGCCGTCGCCGATCGCCACCGTCGCGGCGACGTCGACCCCGGCCTGCTCGGCGAACTCGCGCAGCGCGCGGGCCTTGCCGGCGCGGTCGACGACGTCGCCGACGATGCCGCCGGTGAGCCGCCCGTCGACCACCTCGAGCTCGTTGGCGCGGCTGAAGTGGATGCCGAGGTCGGCGGCCAGCCGGTCGGTGACGTGCGAGAAGCCGCCCGAGACGATCGCGAACCGGTAGCCGAGACGCCGCAGCGTGCGCACCATCGTGCGGGCGCCGGGGGTGATGACGACCTCGTCGTAGACCTGGTCGAGGACGGCGGCGTCGAGCCCGGCGAGGTGGCGCACCCGCGCCCGCAGCGACTCCTCGAAGTCCAGCTCGCCGCGCATCGCGGCCTCGGTGACCTCGGCGACCTCGGCCTGCGCGTCCGGGCCGGCGTGGGCGGCCAGCATCTCGATGACCTCGCCCTGGATGAGCGTGCTGTCGACGTCCATCACGATCAGGCGCATGCCGTGCCGCAGCAGGTTGGCCGGCTGCACGGCGACGTCGACGCCCTGCTGCGCCGCCTCGGTGGCCAGCAGCGCCCGCAGCCGGTCGGGCTCGGTGCCCGAGACGTGCAGGTCGATGGCGGTCACGGGGTAGCGCGCCATGCGCTCGATGCGGTCGATGTTGCCGCCGAGGTCGGCGATGCGACCGGCGATCGCGGCGAGGTGGCCCGGACGCAGCGGGCTGCCGATGACGGTGACGTGGGCGCGGCCGGTGCGCCGTGACGGGCTGTCGCCCGAGCCGCGCTCGATCTCGACCTGCATGCCGAGGTCGCGGGCGGTCTGGTGGACGGCGGTGGTGAGCCGGCGCGGGTCGCGCGGGGCGGTGACCAGCACGCCGAGGATGAGCCGGCCCCGCAGGATGATCTGCTCGACGTCGACCACCTCGATCCCGGCGGCGGTCAGCGCGGTGAACACCGACGACGTCACGCCCGGCCGGTCGTTGCCGGTGAGCGTGACGAGCAGGGTCTCGGGGTGGGCGGCCATCGCCCGCGAACCTAGTGCGTCGCGGCCCGGCTGTCGGTGGCGGCGTCCATGCTGGGGGCGTGACCGACGCCGACGTCCTGCTCCGCCGCTACGCCTCTGCCATCGACGCCCGCGACTGGACGGCGCTGCGCGCGGTGCTGGCCGACGACTTCGAGGCCAGGTTCGTGCACACCGGCGAGACCCACGACGCCGACGCCTACGTCGCCTTCAACCGCGACTACCCGGGCGCTTGGCGGTTCGTGGTCGACGACCTCGTGGCCGACGGGTCGCGCGGCGTGCTGCGGGCGCGGGTCACCGACGGCTCCGAGACCTTCCACGTGGCCGTCTTCGCCACGGCGGGCGACGACGTCCTCACCGAGGCCGTCGAGGTCTGGACCGAGGCCGAGAAGCCCCGCGACGCCTGAGCCCGAGGCTGCTCACCGGTGGTCGAGCAGCGAGGAACGAGCGTCGTCGAAACCACCGGCCGTCCTCGGGAACGTTCACGTGATCGTTGCGGGTCTCGAGGCTCGGCCGTGGCCGGCCTCGCACCTCGACCACCGTCAGGCGGCCCCGACGATGGTCGAGGTGCGAGGAGCCCTGGCGACGAGCCTCGAGACCACCGGCCCTCCACGCGAACGTCCGCGTGATCGTTGCGGGGTCTCGAGGCTCGGCCGTGGCCGGCCTCGCACCTCGACCACCGCGGGGCTGGCTCCGGCCCTCCGAGGCCGACCCGACCCCACGGACCCTGAGCCTGTTGAAGGGCCCTCAACCCGGCGGCCAGGCCTCCGGCGAGCAGGCGGCCACCAGCGCACGGCGGCCCGCGCGGGCGAGCGGGGTGAGGGCGCCGCGGCGCTGCTCGACCTCCCACGACGACAGCGCGCCGCCGTCGTCCTGGAGGGCCAGGTCGGCGATGCCGAGCGCCTGCAGGCCGCGCGAGGCCAGCTCGACGCACCGCGGCGGCGTCCCCGGGGGAGCGGTCACCGCCGGTCGGTGCCGCAGGTCGAGCAGCCGGTCGGCGACCTCCGGACGCCAGCGGGCGACGTCCAGCGACGCCATCAGGTCGGCGCTCTCGAGCAGGACGGCGCGCAGCTGGCGGTCGGCCTCGCCGACGTCGGGCACCTGGCGTCGGCGCGCGTGGTGCGTCGTCCACTCGACCACCGGGCCCACCCGTGCCGGCACGAGCCCGTGCTCGGCGCCCACCGCCACCACTGCCTCGCCCGCGGCCAGCGCGGCGTCGTTGAACGCCGGCGGGCCGCCGAGCCCGACGAGGTCGCCCTCGGCGACGAACGCCGCGCCCAGGCCGGTGGCGCCGTCCGCCCGCATCTCGGCGAGCAGCGTCACCAGACCGCCGCTCGTGCCCACCACCAGGTGCGAGACGTCGTCGCCGATCACCGCGTCGAGCAGGTCGTCGGGCCCGACGCCGCCCCGCAGCCACGCGGTGCCCCACCACGCCAACCGGGCCGAGAGGGGGAGCGGGTCCGACACGCCCCTCACACTAGGGTTGCCGCCATGGCCGCCGTCCTCGAGTTCGCCGACGTCACGGTGCGTCGGGGTCAGTCGGTGCTGCTCGACCGCGTGACGTGGGTGGTCAAGGAGGGCGAGCGCTGGGTGGTGCTGGGGCCCAACGGCGCCGGCAAGACCACGCTGCTGCAGGTCGCCTCGGCGCAGCTGCACCCCACCGACGGCGCCGTCGGCGTGCTGGGCGAGCTGATCGGCACCGTCGACGTCTTCGAGCTGCGTCCGCGCATCGGGCTGACCAGCGCCGCGCTGGCCGACCGCGTGCCGCGCCACGAGCTGGTGCGCGACGTCGTCGTCTCGGCGGCCTACGGCGTGGTGGGCCGCTGGCGCGAGGAGTACGACGACCTCGACCACGAGCGCGCCCGCGAGCTGCTGCGCGAGGTCGGCGTCGCCCACCTGCTCGACCGCACCTTCGGCACCCTCAGCGAGGGCGAGCGCAAGCGGGTGCAGGTGGCCCGGGCGCTGATGAGCGACCCCGAGCTGCTGCTGCTCGACGAGCCCGCCGCCGGCCTCGACCTCGGTGGCCGCGAGGACCTCGTCTCCACCCTCTCCACGCTCGCGCACGACCCCGACGCGCCCGCCACGGTGCTGGTCTCGCACCACGTCGAGGAGATCCCGCCGGGCTTCACCCACGCGCTGCTCCTGCGCCAGGGCGCGGTCGTGGCGGAGGGCCCGATCGACGACGTCCTGAGCGAGTCGTCGCTGTCGGCGACCTTCGGGATGCCGCTGCTGCTGCAGCACGACGACGGCCGCTGGGCGGCCCGGCGCCGGCCCCGTCACCGCTGAATCCGCGCCGCGCCGCGGTCGAGTCCGGCCGCCGGCGGTCAGGCCCCGCTGACTAGGGTTGGCCCATGGACTGGCTCGGCGACCACCTCTGGAGCCTCTGGCTCGGGGCCGCCGCGCTGCTCGCCGTCGCCGAGATGATGAGCCTCGACCTGGTGCTCATCATGCTGGCCGTCGGGGCCCTGGGCGGCATGGTCGCCGCCCTCGCGGGCGCGCCGGTGCTGCTGCAGGTGCTCGTCGCCGCCGCCGGCTCGATCGGCATGCTGGCGCTGGTGCGACCCCCCGTCGCCCGCCGGCTGCACCGCGGCCCCGAGCTGAAGCTGGGCCACGGCAAGCTCGTCGGCCGCACCGGCATCGTGACGGCAGCCATCAGCGCCTCCGAGACCGGTCGGGTCCGCCTGGACGGCGACGTGTGGTCGGCCACGCCCTACGACGAGAGCCTGGTCATCGCCGAGGGCGAGACCGTCGAGGTCTTCGAGATCCGCGGGGCGACGGCCGTCGTCCACCCGGTGCCGCAGCTGGACGACTGACCGACCGAGCGAGGGAGAGAGCGCATGGAAGCCATCTACATCGTCATGGGGGTCATCGCCCTGCTGGTGGTGGTGCTCCTGGTCAAGACGGTGCGCATCGTGCCGCAGGCGCGGGCCGGCATCGTGGAGCGCTTCGGCAAGTACAAGGAGTCGCTGCCCGCAGGCCTGAACTACGTGGTGCCCTTCGTCGACAAGGTGCGCTACACCATCGACCTGCGCGAGCAGGTCGTCAGCTTCCCGCCGCAGCCGGTGATCACCGAGGACAACCTGGTCGTCTCGATCGACACCGTCATCTACTTCCAGGTCACCGACCCGGTGGCGGCCACCTACGAGATCGCCGACTACATCCAGGCCGTCGAGCAGCTGACCACCACCACGCTGCGCAACATCGTCGGCGGCATGGACCTCGAGGAGACGCTGACCAGCCGCGACTCCATCAACTCCGAGCTGCGCGGCGTCCTCGACGAGGCCACCGGCAAGTGGGGCATCCGCGTGAACCGCGTCGAGCTGAAGGGCATCGACCCGCCGCCGTCGATCAAGGACTCGATGGAGCAGCAGATGCGCGCCGACCGCAACAAGCGGGCCGCCATCCTCACCGCCGAGGGCGAGCGGCAGTCGGCGATCCTCACCGCGGAGGGCAACAAGCAGTCGGCGATCCTCAACGCCGAGGGTGACCGCGAGTCGCAGATCCTGCGCGCCCAGGCCGACCGCGAGGCGCAGATCCTGCGCGCCCAGGGTGAGGGCCAGGCCATCCAGACGGTCTTCCAGGCCATCCACGACGGCCGCCCCGACCAGTCGCTGCTGGCCTACCAGTACCTGCAGATGATGCCGAAGATCGCCGAGGGCGACGCCAACAAGGTGTGGATCGTGCCCAGCGAGATCGGCAAGGCGCTCGAGGGCCTCGGCTCCACCCTCACCGACCTGCAGGGCATCCCTCAGGAGGTCGACGGCCCGCGCACGCGCGTGAGCATGGGCAGCACCGAGCCGCAGCTGCCGAAGAGCTCGACCGGCGAGCTCGGCAGCACCCGCGCCACCGACGAGGCCGTCAAGGAGGCCATCGCGGCGGCCGAGAGCGCCGCTCACCCCGGCCGCTCGGACGACGCCGCCGACGTGGCCGCCGACGTGACGCCGCAGACCGCGCCGCAGCAGACCGACCCGGCCGTCGACCCCACCAACGTGCCCGCCCCCGCTGAGCCGGGCGTCGACGACCCCACCCGGGAGTGACGCCGCTCGAGGCGGCGCTGATCGCCCTGGCCGGCCTCGTGGCCGGCCTGATCAACACCGTCGTGGGGTCCGGCACCCTGATCACCTTCCCGACGCTGCTCGGCTTCGGCGTGCCGCCGGTGGTGGCCAACGTGTCGAACAACGTGGGCCTGGTGCCCGGCTCGGTCGCGGGCGCGATCGGCTACCGCGCCGAGCTGCGCGGCCAGCGCGGCCGGGTGCTGCGGCTGCTGAGCGCCTCGCTCATCGGCGGCGCGGCCGGCGCGGTGCTGCTGCTCGTGCTGCCGCCGGGGGCGTTCGAGGCCGTCGTCCCGGTGCTGATCCTGCTGGGCGTCGTGCTGGTGGTCGTGCAGCCGCGGCTCTCGGCGTGGGTGCGGGCGCGGGCCGAGGCGCGCGGCGAGACCGAGCCGCGCGACGCTCGCTGGGTGTGGCCGGCGGTGCTGGCCACCGGTGTCTACGGCGGCTACTTCGGCGCCGCCCAGGGCGTGCTGCTCATGGGCGTGCTCGGCATCGGGGTGGCGCAGTCGCTGCAGCAGAGCAACGGCGTGAAGAACGTGCTGGCCGCGGCGGTCAACGGCGTCGCAGGCCTGATCTTCGTCGTCGTCGCCGACGTCGACTGGACGGTGGTCGCCCTCATCGGCGGCGGGTCGGTGATCGGCGGCGTGCTCGGCGCGAAGGTCGGACGGCGGCTGCCGCCGTTGGCCCTGCGCACGGTCATCGTCGTCGTCGGCCTGGTCGCGATCGCCGTCATCCTGCTGCGCTGAGCCGACCCCCGACGTGCGACGGCCGCCGTCCCCGCAGCGGGGACGGCGGCCGTGACGGGTGCGGGTGGGGTCAGCCGACCTTGAGGACCCGGGTGCCGCCGGCGAACGTGTCGTGCCAGCCCTGGCGGGCGACGGTGTCGTTGTTGATGGTGACCGCGATGAAGACGTAGGCACCGATGGTGGCCAGGGGGCCGAGGAAGAAGCCGACGACCGGGACGATCGAGATCAGGCCGACGGCGTAGAAGGCGTTGCGGCGCAGCGCCTGCTCCATGGTCGGGTTGCTGACGCCGTCGGGGCCGACGACCT
Source organism: Nocardioides marinquilinus (assembly GCF_039543705.1). NCBI lineage: Bacteria > Bacillati > Actinomycetota > Actinomycetes > Propionibacteriales > Nocardioidaceae > Nocardioides > Nocardioides marinquilinus. Next base: position 234,830 of record NZ_BAABKG010000003.1, on the reverse strand, counting down.
TCATCTTCAGCAGCTGCTTGCCGAACGTGGCGCCCTGGTTCGACTCCAGGAAGGCGTAGTAGCCGATGTAGAGCGCCGTGGTGATGACGTAGAAGAAGATGCCGAACAGCAGCGCCTCGCCGACGCTGCGGTAGCCGGTGATGAAGATGGCGGCGAAGATCGCCCACAGGATGCCGAAGACGATGCCGAGGCCGATGCCGTCGATGAGGCGGGCCAGGAACCGCTCGACCAGCTCTCCGGGTCGGGCGCCGACCGGCGTCTGACCGGGCGCGGGGGCCGGCGGCGGCGTTCCGTAGGGGTTGTTCGACTGCGGCGGGGGCGGCGGTGTGCCGTAGGGATCGGAGGAGGGGGGCGGCGGTGGCGGCTGGTTCATGGCGCACAGTGTGGAGGATCCGGAGTGCGCCCGCATGACGAATACGGGTCATGTCGGCACCGTGTCGCCCGTGCCCCAGCCTCGGGGCGCCGGCCGCGGCCGGCCCGGCTCACTCGGCGACGACGAGCGGCGGCCGCTTGACCAGCCGCAGGCCGAGCGCCCCGGCGGCCACGGCGCCGGCCGCGATGCCGACCATGGCCATCCCGACCTCGCGGGGGAGGGTGCCCCGGCCCAGTGCCGCGTAGGCGGTGGCGGCGTCGGAGCCGTCGACGGCCATGCCGGCCAGCACGAGCGTCGTCCGGGCGCCGCCGGAGGCGAGCAGCGTGGCGGCGCCGAGCGCGATCTCGCGCGAGCCGAACCACTGCGTGACGAGCGCGGCCGAGCCGTCGGCGGACGACGAGCCGAGCGTGGCGGCGACCGCCTGCGGGTTGACGAGCGAGGCGACGCCGACGCCGATGCGGCCGAGGGCGAGGGCGGTGACCGGGTTCATGCCCGGGACCCTACTGGCCGGTAGGTCACCCTCCGGGGCGCACCCGGGACCCGGTCGGGAGCGGTCCGCCTCAGCGCGCCGCGCCCGCTCGGCGGACCCGGGGGCCGTAGGTGGGGGTGAGCGGGTCGTCGTCCCGCCGGGACCGCGGCTCCCACGCGTCGAGCACCTGGACGCCGCCGCCGAGGCCGGCGAACGACTCGACCCCGGCACGGACCCACCGCGGGTCGCGCAGGCACGAGCGCGGCAGGACGACGCGGATCCGGCCGGAGGCGCGGTCGGCGCTCGGCGAGAGCCGGTCGCACCGCAGGCCGAAGGAGACCCAGCCCGCCGCGCCGCACTCGTCGACCTCGTCGGTCTCGGGGCGGTCGTCGTGGAACAGCACCGCCTCGAGGCGGCCCCGGAAGCGGTCCACGTCGAGCGTCCACGCGCGGCGCTCGGTGCGGATCGAGAAGGTCACCGAGGCGTAGCGCACCTCGTCGTAGCCGGCCATGACGGTGGTGAGCACGACGTCGTCCCGGCCGTGTCGCACACTGAGCCGGCGCAGGTCTCCGACGTCGTGCCGCGTGGCGGTGTAGGTGCCGCAGGGCTCCGGCTCGGGGTCCCACGCGTAGCTGGTGGCGTCGCCGGCGGGGTCGGGCGCCGACCATGAGCCGGCGTGAGCCGGGGCGGCGACGGTGACGGTGAGCACTGCGGCTGCGGTCGCGAGCAGGCGCCTCATGCGGCGGCCCTCACCCACGGGCCGTAGACGAACCAGCCGCGGTCGCGTCCGGGCGGTGCCCACCGGTCGGAGAAGGTGCGGAACGTCTCGCCGTCCCGGTCGTCCTCGAAGCCGTGGGTGGAGGCGCCGACCCGCACGGCGCGCGGGTCGCCGAGGCACGAGCGCGGGACGACGACGCGCACGGTGTCGGCGGCGGGCGACCGCTCGACCTCGAGCCCGCGGCAGCGGCCGGGCTCGGTGGCGAAGAAGAAGCCCTGGCAGCCCTCCGGGTCCTCCTCGGCGGCCTCGGCGGCCGCCTCGAGGATCGCGCTCTGGTAGCCGGGCACCCACGACGTGCGGACGCGGCCGCGGGGCGTGACGTCGAGGTCGAGCGTGTAGTCGCCGCGGGGCGTGAGCATCGGCAGCTCGAGGGAGGAGCGCCGGCCGTCGACCAGGTCGGCGAACCGCACCGTCACCACCACGTCGCGGCGCCCGTGGCGCACGCTCAGGCGCCGGATGTCGAGGTCGCGGCGGTGGGTGGCGTCGACGTCGGTCGAGGTCCAGCACTCGCCGGGCTCGATCGGGCCGTACTCGCTGCCGTCGACGTTGGCCGCGGCATCGGGGGACGACCACGACGCGGCGGTGGCGGGCGACGCGAGGGTCAGGGCCAGCGGGACCGAGAGCAGGAGGGGGAGGAGGCGACGCAGCACCGGCACAGTGTGGGTCGAAACCGCCGATCCGTCAGCGGATCGCCGAACCCGACGTGGCACCGTGACCGGCATGCAGCTCCACGAGGCGATGCGCACGACACCGGCGGTCCGCGAGTTCACCGACGACCCGCTGCCGGACGACGTGCTGCACCGCATCCTCGACCACGCCCGGTTCGCCCCCAGCGGCGGCAACCGGCAGGGCACGCGGGTCGTCGTCGTCCGCGACCGGGCCACCCGGCAGCGTCTGGCCGAGCTGAACGAACCGGCGGTGCGGCGCTACGTCGCGCAGTCGGCGGCGGGGGAGAGCCCCTGGAACCCGCTGCACCCGCCCGGCCCGAGCCCCGACGAGATCGCCGCGACCGAGGTGCCCGAGGCGTTCACCCGCCCGGTGCTCACCGCCGCCGTCGTTCTGGTCTTCGTCGTCGACCTCGGCGTCGTCGCCGCCATGGACCAGGACCTCGACCGCATCGGCATCGTCGGCGGCGCGTCGGTCTACCCGCTCGTGTGGAACGTGCTGCTCGCCGCCCGCGCCGAGGGCTTCGGCGGCACCATCACCACCATGGCGGTCGCCGAGGAGGACGCCGTCCGCGCGCTGCTCGGCGTGCCCGACGGGTTCGCGGTGGCGGCCGTCGTCCCGCTCGGGCGGCCGGTGAAGCAGGTGACCCGGCTGCGGCGGCGCCCGGTCGCCGAGCTCGCGACGCGGGAGCGGTTCGACGGCGAGCCGTTCACGCCGTGAGCGACGCGCTCGCCTGGGCGGGCACGGCCGTGGGCTCGCCGGTGGTGGCGCACGAGTCGCTCACCGGCGGCATGACCTCGACGATGCTCGCCCTCACCCACGCCGACGGACGCCGCACGGTGCTGCGCGAGATCGACCGCGAGCCGTGGCGGGCCCACGCGGCGGCGCTGACGGCGCGTGAGGCGGTGACGCAGCGCCTGCTCGAGGGCACCGACCTCCCGGCGCCGCGCAGCCTCGCGCTCGACGCGCCGTCCGGGCGCCACCTGATGACCCTGCTGCCGGGCCGGGTGCGCGACGACGCGCCCGACGAGGTCGTCGACGGGCTGGCCCGGCTGCTGGCGCGGGTGCACGCCGTCCGGCCGCCGGCGGGGGCGTGGCCGCGGGACTACCAGTCGTGGGCGTGGGAGGCGAAGCTTGTCGTGCCGGCGTGGGCGCGGGACGCGGAGGCGTGGGAGACCGCGTTCGCCCTGCTGCGCACCGCGCCGCCGCCGCACGAGCCGACGTTCCTGCACCGCGACCTCTCACCGCGCAACGTGCTGTGGCGCGACGACGAGGTGACCGGACTGGTCGACTGGGTCGAGACGTCGACCGGGCCGGCGTGGCTCGACGTCGCCCACTGCGCCACCAACCTCGCGCTGCGCCACGGCACGGAGCGGGCCGACGCCCTCGGCAAGGCCTACACGCGCCTCACCGGGCGCGCCCCACAGCCGCACGTCGACGTGATGGACGTCGTCGGCATGCTGCCGCCGCCCGGCCGCCCGGCGATGATCACCGACGCCGCCGAGCGGGATCGGCTCGAGCTCCGCCTGGTCGCCGTCCTGGAGAAGATCTGATCTTTCCCGGCCGCGATCGCCGTCAGCCGAGGTAGGCGCCCGCCCAGCGCCCGAGCTCGGCGTAGACCTCGTCGCGGGCCGGCTGCCGCGACAGGACGACGTCGTGCCGCGCCCCCTCGACGGCCACGTAGGTGACCCGCGGCCCGACCGCGGTCGCCCAGCGCCGGATCTGCGGCACGTCGAGCACGATGTCGTGGGTGTGCACGTCGTCGACCATCTCGGTTGGTCGCACCGTGCCGCCCGAGGAGAGCACCAGCACCGGGGCGGGCACCGCGAGGCCGGCGTGCAGCCGCGCGTGCCCGCGGCGCACCGCGCGCAGCCAGCCCGCACGCACCGGGTACGACTCGATCGGCTTCCAGGCGAGGTCGAAGTCCCACTCGCCGTCGTGGTCGCGGTGCAGGCTGCGGCCGTAGAGGCCGGACACCTCGCGCGGGATCTCGCGCAGCGGCGTCCGGTCGGCCACCCGGTCGAGCAGCCGGGTGGCGGCCGCCGTCCGCATCCACGGCGCGCCCTGGAGGTCGAACCAGGGGGAGTTGAGCACCATCCCCGCCAGCGCGGCCGGACGACGCGCGTCGGCCCACAGCGGCGTCGTCAGCCCGCCGGTGGAGTGCGCCGAGACGACGACGTGGTCGTGGCGGTCGCGCTCGGTGACGCGCCACCAGGCGAGGTCGAGCTCCTCGCGGTAGTCGTCGAGGTCGGCGACGTAGGTGGGCGTCTGGTGGGGCCGCAGCGACCGGCCGTACTTGCGCAGGTCGAGGGCGTAGAAGTCGTAGCCGCGCGCCAACCACCACGCGGCGTACTCGGTGTGGAAGAAGTAGTCGGCGAAGCCGTGCACGTGCAGCACCGCGCGCCCCGTCGGCCGCTCGGCGCGCCGGCTGACCAGCGTCGTGACCACCGGCCCCTCGTCGTCCGGCGCCAGCCCGATCGTCTCCGCTCGCCACGGCTCCCCGAGCACGTCGGTCTCGACCACCGCGCCAACCTAGACGCTAACCCGTCAGACATGTCTGACGGGTCAGCGTCGTGGGGCCGTCGACCCGTCGGACATGTCTGACGGGTCAGCGCGGGGGTCAGGCGTGGACGGGGTCCTCGACCTCGGTGGGGCCGGGGGCGACGTCGGTGCCGGCGTCGGCGCGGACCGTGGCCTCGATGCGCTTGCCGATCTCCTCGTCGACGCTGCGCCAGTAGGCGAAGGCGCGCTCGAGGACCGGCTCGCTGACACCGCCGGACAGGTGCCCCGAGACGGTGGCCACGAACCGGTCGCGGGCGTCGTCGTCCCACACCTCGGTGACCAGCGTGCGGGCCTGGCCGAAGTCGTCGTCGTCCTCGCGCAGCGTGTAGGCCTGGCGCACGAACTCGCCGTCGGCCTCCCAGGAGTCCTCGGCCGGGCCGGTGAGGTCGGAGTACGGCGCGTCGTAGCTGTTGGGCGCGTACTTCGGCCGGTCGCCGGTGTGGTCGTAGGCCATCGGCCCGTCGAACTGGTAGGTGTAGGCGCCCTCGACGCGGTGCCGGTTCACCGGCAGCTGCTGGTAGTTGGCGCCGATGCGGTGACGGTGGGTGTCGGCGTAGGCGAAGACCCGCCCGAGCAGCATCTTGTCGGGGCTGAACCCGATGCCCGGCACGATCGCCGACGGCTCGAAGGCCGCCTGCTCGATCTGCGCGAAGTGGTTCTCGGGGTTGCGGTTCAGCGTCATCGTGCCGACGTCGATGAGCGGGAAGTCGGCGTGGGGCCAGACCTTGGTGAGGTCGAACGGGTTGTAGCGGTAGGTCTTGGCCTCCTCGTAGCCCATCACCTGCACCTTGAGCGTCCAGCTCGGGAAGTCGCCGCGCTCGATCGCCTCGTAGAGGTCGCGACGGTGGTGGTCGGAGTCCTCGCCGGCGATCCGGTTGGCCTCCTCCTGGGTCAGGCACTCCACGCCCTGGTCGCTGTGGAAGTGGAACTTCACCCAGTGCTTCTCGCCGGCGTCGTTGACCCACAGGTAGGTGTGGCTGCCGTAGCCCTGCATGTGGCGCCACGTGCGCGGGATGCCGCGGTCGCCCATCAGCCAGGCCACCTGGTGCGCCGACTCCGGGTTGAGGGTCCAGAAGTCCCACTGCATGTCGTTGTCGCGCAGGCCCGAGCCGCCGCGACGCTTCTGCGAGCGGATGAAGTGGGGGAACTTCATGGTGTCGCGGATGAAGAAGACCGGGGTGTTGTTGCCGACGAGGTCCCAGTTGCCCTCGGAGGTGTAGAACTTCAGCGCGAAGCCGCGGGGGTCGCGCCAGGTGTCGGGGGAGCCCATCTCGCCGGCCACGGTCGAGAACCGCGCCAGCATCTCGGTGGTGGTGCCCTGCTTGAAGACCGCCGCCTTGGTGTACCGCTCGACGTCGCCGGTGATCTCGAGGACGCCGAACGCCCCCGATCCCTTGGCGTGCACGTTGCGCTCGGGGATGCGCTCGCGGTTGAAGTGCGCCATCTGCTCCACGAAGTGGTGGTCGTGCAGCAGGATCGGGCCGTCCGGGCCCATCGTGAGGCTGTGGCGGTCGCTGGGCGCCGGGGCGCCCGATCCGGTGGTCGATCCGCTGGCCGATCCGTTGGTCGATCCGTTGGCCGAGTCGTCATGGGTCATGGTGCCATCGTGCGCATGCGACCCCTGGCCGGAGCACACCCGCAGCGGGGACCCGCCTGTCGCCTCCGGCCCGGCCACGCGCGGCAGTAGCGTGCGGGCCATGCAGGGCCTCCGCGACGTCGCCGACGCCTGGCGCTCGGGGTCGCACCGCAGCCAGACGGCGGTGCTGCTCGCCCTCATCGGCGGTGTCGCCGTCTCCCTCGTGGTCTCGCTGGTCGACTACACGGTCTTCCCGCTCGCCGGCTTCCTGCTGTGGCTGTTGCTGGGCTCGATCCTGCTGCGCTTCGGCCCGCTGGTCGTGCTCACCTTCGTGGTCGTCGCCGCCTGCGTCATGGCCCGCTTCGTGGCCGAGGTCGAGGTCGGGCGCGTCTCGGGGCTCGTCATCCTGCTCGTCTTCGTCCTGCTGGTGCTCTACACCGCCAGCCGCCAGCGCGCGGGCCTGCCCGGCCCCTTGAGCGAGGCCCTGCTCGCCGACCTGCGCGACCGCCTCAACGCCCAGGGCACGGTGCCGCCGCTGCCCGACGGCTGGCGCTGCGAGACCGCGATGATCGCCGCCCACGGCGTGGGCTACGCGGGCGACTTCATGGTCGTCGACCTCGACGCCGAGGCGCAGCGGCTCGACATGGTGCTGGTCGACGTGGTCGGCAAGGGCGTCAAGGCGGCCCCCTCGGCCCTGCTGCTCGCCGGCGCCCTCGGCGGCATGATCGGCGCCCTGCGTGGTCCCGACGTGCTCGGGGCCGCCAACGCCTTCCTGCTGCGCCAGGACGCCGTCGAGACGTTCGCGACCGCCGTCCACGTCTCCGTCGACCTCCCCACCGGCCGCTACGTCGTCCACAACGCCGGGCACCCGCCCGCCCTCCACTGGTCGGTCGAGGAGCAGGCGTGGCGGACCGACCTCTCGCGCGGCCTCGCGCTCGGCGTCCTCGCCGACCCCGACCTGCACGCCGGCGAGGGGGTGCTGCAGCCGGGCGAGGCGCTGATGTTCTACACCGACGGCGTCGTGGAGTCCCGCAGCGAGGACATCGAGGTCGGCATCGACTGGCTGCGGCGCACCGCCGCCGAGGCGTTCGAGCAGGGGGTGGACGGCGCCGCCCGGCGCGTCATCGCCCGCGTGCCCCGCGGCGACGACGACCGCGCGCTGCTCATCCTCAGCCGGGTCTGAGCCCGCCCGCCCCCGCGCCCGCGGACCTCGCGAAATGGCCCGAACGGGCCAGGGTGGGGCCCCGGACCCCGACCTAGCGTGCGCCGCATGGTCGACCTCTCAGCAGCGCTGCTGCGCAGCCTGGCCCGCCGCCAGGTCGTCACCACCGGCACCGTGCTGGTCGGCGGCACCGCCGTCACCGTCACCGCCGGCGGGCCCGAGGTGCTGCAGCAGCTGCTGCGCGCCGCCGGCGCCCGCCCGCGCACCGTCGTCGAGCGGGTGCGCCGCCAGGAGGACCTGCTGGCGGTCAACCTCGTGCTGCGCGACCTGGACGTCGTCACCGTCGGCGGCCGTCGCTACCTGCGGCCGTCGTCCGGTGCCGGCACGGGCTACCTGGCCCTCGTGCTGCCCGGCCAGGTGATCGGCGAGCAGGTGCTCGCCAAGGCGCCCGGTGGCGCGACCGGTGCCGCCCCGGCGGCCGGGGCGCAGCTGGCCCCACCGACGGTGCTCGCCTTCACGGTGCCGTCGGGCACGAAGCTCGCCTACGACCTCAACGGACTGCTCGACCTCGAGCAGCTCGACCCCCTGTGGAGCAGCAGCAACCCCGAGCGGCCCGCGAGCCTCCTCGAGGCGCCGTTCCGGCTGCGGATGAAGCCCTCGCCCGCCAGCCACGCCTGGAGCCGACCCGGTGCGCCCGTGCGGCTGACCCGCGGCCAGAGCACCACGACCGAGGTCTGGCACCTGCGGGGGCGAGGTCGTGGCCGCAGCACCGGGGTCGACGACCGGCTGACGTCGGTCGCCTCCTTCACCCGGGCCGGGCAGTCGACGCTCGGCGCGCTCGACGACGCCGACCGGATGTCCATCGCCGCGCAGTCGGGCGCCTTCCAGCTGGTCGACGGCGAGGTGGCGCGCGCCCCGGTCACCGTCGAGCACCTCTCGCTGACCCCGCTGGGCGCCACCCTCGACCTGACCGCGAGCTGGCCGGCGGCGCCGTCCCTCGTCGCCTGGGACCACCGCGCCACGATCGGGCGCGACCAGTACGTGAAGACCGTCACCCGCGGCTGGCTGGCCCCCTGGGGCCACGACGCCGTGGTGGTCGAGGAGACCTGGCGGCGCCTGGTGACGACGGCGAGCGGTCGGCCGTTCGCCTACCTCCGCACCACCTCGACGCTGCTCGTCAGCCCCGACGTCGACACCGACGTCGGGTTCGCCCGCACCGACCACGACCTCGGTGCGCCGGTGCCGTTCAAGCGGGTGCGGTGCACCACGCTGCGCACGCCACCGATCACCAACCAGGGCATCAAGCCCACCGGCGGCGTGCCCCTCGTGGGGGCGGAGCCGGTGCGGTTCTCGTTCGTCGGCACCGACTGGACCGGCCGCGAGGTGCCGTTCACCCAGGTCGCCTGCTTCGTGCCCACCAGCAAGGACGGCGACGCCGCCCGGATGCTCTACGAGGGCGTACCCGGCAGCCGGCGGGTGGCCGACATCGGCGGCCGGCCGGTCGCCGTCGCCACCCCGGACGCCGCCCGCCCCCACGGGACCACGCTGCCGCTGACCGCGCTGTCGACCGTCGTGGAGCCCATCAGCAGCACGGTGCTCGCCGGCCGCCGTCGCGCACCCTTCCGGCCGGTGGTGGAGTGGCTCGACACCGAGGTGCCGCAGGTCAGCGCGCTGGCCGGCCCCGGCGTGGTGCGCCACGTCTACCACCCGACCTTCCGGGCGAGCCCCGGCAACGTCGGGGGCGTCGTCCTGGCGCGGCAGACGGGGTCTGAGCCGCCGCCGGCCGTGGGCGGCGAGCGCACCGGCGGGCTGGTGCAGGTGCCGACCTACCAGGGGCTCTCCCGCACCGCGGGCGCCGTCATGGCCGCCACACCGGCCGCGCTCGACCAGGCGACCTCGGGCCCGCCCAGCCCGGCCGCTGTCTTCGAGGGCATCACGCTGCTGGGCGGGATCTCGCTGGCCGACATCGTCGATGCGGTCGACGTGGCCGGCGCGGCCGGCGCCGCCGGCGCCGCCGTCGCGAAGCCGTCGCGAGCGGCCCGGGCGGCCGGCCCCGCCGGTCTCGCGCCCACCATCGACTCGGTGACCGTCGACGGCCGCACGACGGTCACCATGAGCATCACCCCGCCGCTCCAGGACGCCGACTCCGGGTCCCTGCCGGTCAGGTTCCGCGCCTCCGACGAGCAGGCGGCGGGCTCGCTCACCATCACGACCACCGCGGCCACCGGGGGCACCGCCCCCGCCGAGACCAGCCTCGACGCGCGGCTGCAGCACGTCTCGATCGAGCTGGCGGGGCTGGTGGTGCTGCCCGTCCGCGAGCTCCGTGTCGTGGCCCGCACCGGCGCCCCGCTCGACGTCGACTTCGTCGCGGGCGACGTCCGCTACCTGAAGGCACTGGCGTTCCTGCAGGTGCTCAGCGACGTCATGGCGGTGCTCGGGGCGGCCGCCGGGGCCGTCGGTGACGGCACTGCCCGCGGCACCGGCCGCGGCACGTCCCTCGCCTCGGGTCCGGGCATCGCCCCGCCGTCGGTCGACGTCGACGGGACCGGCCTGCGGCTGCGCCAGGACGTCGCAGTGCCCGACCTCCCGCTCGGCGCGTTCACCCTGAGCGGCCTCTCCTTCGGCTTCGGGCTGACGCTGCCGTACTCCGGCGCGCTCGTGCTCGACGCCAGCTTCGCCGGGAAGCAGAGCCCGTTCCAGGTGACCTACCTCGGCTTCGGCGGGGGTGGGTACGCCGCCATCCAGCTCACCGGCGGCACCGTCAGCCTGGTCGAGGTCAGCCTCCACGTGGCCGGCGAGCTCGGGATGAACCTCGGAGTGGCCAGTGGCTCGCTGTCGGTCGCGGTCGGGGCCACGATGGCGATCACGCCGGACGGTCTCAGGCTCACCGCGTTCTTCCGGGCCTGCGGCCGGCTCTCGGTGCTGCAGCTGGTCTCGATCAGCGCCACCTTCGAGCTGACCCTCGACTTCCACGAGCCCGAGACGGGCCCGACGCTGCTGGTGGGCAAGGCGACCCTGGAGCTCCGGGTCGAGGTGCTGTTCGTGTCCAAGACGGTCTCGACCTCGGTGACCAGGTCGATCGAGGGCGGCAGGCGCGAGGCGGGCGTGCCGCCCGCCGGGAAGGCCACCGGGACGGCGGGACGGCGTGCCCTCGGTCGGTCGCCGTCCACGGGCATCACCGGGATCGAGCCGCCCGACGAGGCCACGCAACCCACGTTCAGCACGGCCTACCCGCTGGCGACGGACTGGTCCGACCTCTGCGCGGCCTACGCCCCGGTGAGCGCGGGGAGCGCGGGGAGCCTGTCGTGAGCGCCCCGGCCGGAGCCCGGCAGACGATGGTGGTCACCGCGGTGCCACGGGGGTACGTCGCCCCCGGCACCGTCGAGGTCGGCGCCCTCGTCTCACCACGACTGTCCTACACCGCGCAGACCGGCGCCGTGCTCGGCGACTTCGCCGACCTGGACGGCTGGCCCGAGCAGCAGGTCTCCTGGGAGGTCTCGTTCGACGGGGGGGCCTACGGCCCCGCCACGCCGGTCTCCGAGCGCGACCCCGGGCGGCTCTGGCACGAGATCTTCGGGTCCGCCACCCGCGTCGACTCCTTCGACGGCGACCCCGGCCCGGCCCGCACGGCGCTCGGCTACACCTACGCCACGCTGGCCGACGGGATCACGCAGGCCTACGCCGCGGCCGACCCCGCCTCGTCCGCCCTCGTGCAGGCGTGCCGGGGGCCGTTGGTGCCGCAGGCGCAGCCGGCGCCCACGAACGACGTGGCCCAGGCGGTGCGGCAGTTCCTCGGCTTCTGGGAGCCGGTGGGCGACCCCAGCCCCACGCGCGGCGAGCTCGCCCCCGACCTGCACGAGCGGCTCACGCTGCTCTCCGACCACCCGCGGCTGCTCGAGGCGCTCGGTCTCGTCGTCCGCCTGCAGGTCGCTCCGCCCGCGGCCTCCGCCGTCAGCACCGTGCGGGTCAGGCTGGTCTGGGCTCCGTCGTCCGGCGTGACGACGGTGCAGGTCAACCCGCCCACCCGGGTCACCTCGGCGCCCGGCTTGTTCGCGCCCGCGCTGCGCACCGACGACGGCGCCCACGACGCCCGGCTGCGCCTGGCCCTCGACGACGCCGAACGCTTCAGCGTGCACAGCGTCGACGTCGACGCCACGACGGCCCAGGTCGTCTCGGTGGCGCAGGGCCAGGGTGGTGCCACGATCCCGAGCGCACGCAGCGGCGGCCTCACCCTCGCCTGGCGGGGCCGGGTGCAGTCGCTGCAGCGTCGCCTCGACGACGGGCGGGCCGGCGCGCTCACCGCCCGCAGCACGCCCGGCTCGCCGCCGACGCTGTTCGCCGAGGACCTCGTCGTGGGCCACCACCTGCAGGTCGGCGTGGTCGACGAGGCCGCGGGCGGCCAGCCGGTGCGCTGGTTCGGGCTGGGTCACCGCGCGACGACCTACACCACCACCTCGGCCTCGCTGGCCGTGGTCGACGAGGCGCCGGTGGCGATGGTCGCGCGCCGCCGCGACCCCGCCCAGGCCACCACGCTGCTGGTCAGCGACGTCGTGGCGCGCTGGGACGGCTGGAGCCTCGCCGTGCCGCACCCCGCGCAGCAGCTGCTGCAGGCGGACCCCGCCGACCCGGGCGTCGAGCACGAGCCGGGCTCGCCGGGGCCCGACTACGGCTCGCTCGACTTCGCGACGAGCCTGCCCGAGAGTGCGGCCGACGGCACCGACCCCCGCCTGCCGGCGCTGCGTTTCGGACGCCGCTACTGCTTCCGCGGCCGCGCGGTCGACGTCACCGGGGGAGCGCCCGCCTGGGACGACGCCCCGGCGACCGCGCCGGTGCCCTACCTGCGCTGGGAGGCCGCCGCCAGCCCGCTGGTGCTGCCGCCGCCCACGCTGACCCGCACCGAGGACGCCGGGCGCCTCGTCGTCCGCAGCGACCCGAACAGCCAGCTCGCGCCCGGGCCGTCGAGCTCACGGGTGCTGGTGCCGCCGCGGGTCTCGGTGGCGCTCGGCCTGCTGCACGGCGTCTTCGACCGGGCCGACGGCACGCCCGACCCGTCCCGGTACACCCTGCTCACCACCCTCGACGCGGCCGAGCCACCCGAACGGACCGGTGAGCCCGAGGCCGACGGCACTCCGGCGCCGCTCACCGTCGGCTGGCTGCCCGACCCGATGACCACCGACGTCCACCTCGGGATCGAGGGGCTCCCGGAGCGGGAGGCCAGCTTCGTGCCGGGCCCCGACCCGCTCGGCACCGCCCTCGTCGGTCACTGGAGCGGCGTCGGGCTCGAGCTCGCCGCCCTGCCGCCGGGCTCGACCTCGACGTCGGGCCTCGCGGGCAGCAGTCCCGACCGCCGTCGCATCCGCATCGGCCTGCGCCCGGGGGCACGCGCCCGGGTCGAGGTGCGCTCGCTGCCGCGGGAGGCCCGCATCCTGCAGCACGGCGTCCTCGCCCTGCGGCCCGGCAACGCCTCCGCCAAGCGTGCGGCGATGGCGCGCGGCGACGTGCCCACGGTGGCGCCCGCCCGGGTCGTCGAGCTGGTGCACGCCGTCAAGCAACCCCTGCTGCCGCCGGCGATCAGCGCGGTGGTCGCCCGTCGCGCAGCAGGCGAGCAGAACCCGGTCATCGCCGCCACCGTGCGGCTGCACGACGAGACGGCCGGGCGGGTCACCCTGACGGCCGCCTGGGACGAGCTGGTCGACGAGGGCAAGCACCTGCGCGGACCGGGGTGGAGCCTGCCGACCCGCGTCGCGGTCGACCGCACGGCCCTGCTCGACACCGACGTCGCCCCGGTCGCGACCCCGGCCCAGGCCCCCTCGGTGCCGTTGCGGCCCCACGACTACGAGCAGCCGCTCGTGCTGCCCGACCTCCGCCGCCGCGACGTCACGCTGAGCGTGAGCACCACCAGCCGGTTCGTCGAGGAGTTCCGCGAGGCGCTCGACCTCACCTTCACCCGCGTGCCGGCCGGCACCGGGCCGCGCTACCTCGACCGCCCCGCCGACGTCGACCTCGAGAGCATCGTGCTCACCACACCTGCCCCGGCGCCGCCGCCCGGACCGGCCCCGGCGCCGGCGCCGATCCCGCGCCGGCTGGCCCCCGGCGTCGACTACGACGTCGCCGTCCACCCCACCACCAAGCGACGCACCGTCCGGCTCGCCCACGGTGTCACGTCGCTGCCCGACGTGGCGGGGGTGCGCGGCCGCGTGGTCGCCACCGGGCCCACCGCGACCGTCATCGTGCCCTCGGCGGTGCGGCCCGCCCCGCCCGAGCTGGTGCACGCCCTGCCGGCCTGGGCGTCGGACGAGGGCGCCCTCGACGCCCACGGCATCGCCGCCGCCTCGCGCGGCCCGGGCAGGCTACGGCTCTGGCTCGAGCGGCCGTGGTGGACCAGCGGGGTCGGCGAGCGGCTCGCCGTGGTCACCGGGCACAGCCGCGAGTCCGGTGTCGACTTCACCCAGGACACCGGCCGGCTCAGCCAGGTCGTCAGCCTCTACGGGCTCGACCCGACGCTGCGCGTGGGGGCCACCCCGCTCGCGCGGACCGCCGGGGTGCTCACCGGCACCGTGGTGAAGGACGTCGTCCTGTCGGAGAGCCTCGGCGTCGACGGCCAGGTGCTCGCGACCATCGCCGCGCACGACGTGGCCTACCACCCCGGCCGTGACCTCTACGTCGCCGAGGTCGCCTTCCCCGGCAAGCCGCCCGGCACCTTCGTGCGGCTCGCCGTGGCCCGCTACCAGCCGCACGTGGCCGACGGCGTCCCGCAGCTCTCGCCGGTCGTCACCCTCGACCCGGTGCAGCTGCTGCCCGCCCGCACCGTCCGCGTCCGCAACCGCGACGGACTCCTCGAGGCCCGGGTGAGCGGCACCGTGCACCTCGGCGAGGACAAGACCCACCACCCGCAGGTGCGTCTCTCGCTGCAACGCCACGCCCGCCCCGAGGCCGGTGACGACCTCGGCTGGGAGACCGTCAGGTCGGCCGTCGTCACCGCCACGGACGACGGCTACCCGCCCGTGTTGGTCAGCCGCGGCGGGGCCCCCGCACGGGGCCACCGGGTGCTGGTGGAGGAGATCGAGCCCTGGCTGCTGCCCGGCGGGGCGAAGAGCCCGGCGTACACACGGGTGCCGGCCTCGGCGAGGGCCGCCGTCGACGACCTCGCCGGCGAGCGCATCACCTGGGTCGCCACGACCCCCTTGCCGAAGAACTGACGCCGACCGCGCCGACCGTGCCGACCGCGCCGACCGTGCCGACCGGGCCACCCGCTCGGGGACGCCGCTCGTCTGCTCGGGTGGACGGCGTCCGGTGCGCCGCTGCCTAGGTTGCGGGCATGGCCACCGGCACCGACGAACGACCCGGCGCGGCGGCGTGGGTCCCCGACACCACCGACCCGGACGCGCTGCGCGAGGCGGCCCAGGGCTGCCAGGGCTGCGAGCTGTACCGCGACGCCACGCAGACCGTGATGGGGCAGGGCGACCCGTCGGCCCCGCTGCTGCTGCTCGGCGAGCAGCCGGGCGACACCGAGGACCGCGAGGGCAAGCCGTTCGTCGGGCCGGCCGGCCGCGTGCTGGTCTCGGCGCTCGGCGAGGCCGGCATCGAGGCGCGCGAGGTCTACCGCACCAACGTCGTCAAGCACTTCCGCTGGAAGGCCGGCCGCGGCAAGCAGCGCATCCACCAGTCGCCCACCCAGGCCCACATCCGGGCCTGCAGCCCCTGGCTGGTCGCCGAGCTGGCCGGCGTCGAGCCGCGCGGCATCGTGCTGCTCGGCGGCAGCGCCGGCAAGGCCGTCCACGGCACCGGGTTCCGCGTCGGCGAGGCCCGCGGCCGGTTCGAGGACTGGCCGGTCGACCGGTTCCCCACCCGCGGCGGCACCCCGTGGGTGCTCGCCACCCTGCACCCCTCCGCGGTGCTGCGCGCCGACGACGCCGACCGCGACGAGCTGTACCGCGGCCTCGTCGCCGACCTCACCGCGGCGGCCGCCCGGTTGCGCGAGGGCTGAGCGGCACCCCGACGGGCCGGACGACGGTTTGCCCGGCGTCCCGCGGGGGCAGGGGCGTGCCGTGCGCTTCTCGGTCGGCCGCGTCGTCCCGTTGCTCCTGCTCACCGGGCTGCTCGTCGTGCCGGCCCGGCCCGGCCAGGCCGCGCCGGCCGACCAGGCGGGGACGCCGTCCGCCCGCGCCGCCGGCTCGTCGTTCGCGATGGGCGACCCCGACACGGTGCTCGCCGAGGACGGTCGCTACGTCACCTACGGCACCACCGTGCCGCCCAAGCGCGGCGACCGGTGCAGCCCCGCAGCCCGCGGCAAGCTCTACGTGCCGATGCTGGTGCACGGCGGGGGAGCCGAGGTCGGGCTGACCGACTGCGCGTCGGGCGACGCGCTGCCCGGCGGCCCCGGTGCCTGGGCGGTGCTCGACTCGGGCATCTGGGCGCCCGGCGTCGCGCGCTACAAGGGTCGCTGGCTGATGTACTACACGGCGTCCAAGCGCGGCACCGGCCGCAAGTGCCTCGGGCTCGCCGTCAGCGGCAGCGCCTACGGCCCGTTCCGCGACGCCGGCTCCTTCGTCTGCCCCGCCGACCGGTGGGCGATCGACGCCAACCCCGTCGTGCGCGACGGCACGCTGTGGGTCGCCTACCGCGACGACGGCGTCACGAGCGGGCCCGAGACCGCGATCTCGGTCGTGCGTGCCGACCGCAGGGGCCGCGCGGTGCCCGGCTCGCGGCGCACCCTGCTGCGCAGCACCGACATCGCCTGGGACACCCGCGGCACCGACAGCGGCAGCCACGTGGTCGAGAACCCCTCCCTGTTCGCGCACAAGGGCCGCTGGCACCTGGCGTTCGCCGGCAACCAGTGGGCCAGCCCGCGCTACGCCACCGGCCTGGCCGAGTGCGGCCCGGCGTCGGCGCGCCCCGGCCCGTGCCGGCTGCTGCGCGACGGCGCGAACCGGCCCTACTTCGGCTTTGTCGGCCCCGGGGGCATCGGCCCCTACCGACGCCTGCCCGGCAACCGCCGCGGCCCCGGTGGCCTCGACGTCTACACCGCCGCCGGCGGCGGACTGCGCGTCACCTGGCACTGGTACGACGGCCGCCTGCGCCACCCGACGACCGGCACCCTCACCCACGGCCGCGGCGGCTTCCGCGTCGACTGACCGCCGTCCCGCCCACCTCCGCCCACCGCGACTCACCTCGATTCACCCGCCCCCCCGACAGGAAGCAGCACCCATGACCCAGCACCTGCCCCTCGTGACCCGACGCTCCGCCCTCGCCGGCGCGGCCGGACTCGCCGGCGCCGCCGTCGCCGGCACCGCGCTGGCCCCCGCGGCCCAGGCCGCCGACTGGACCGACCTCGTCGTCGTCACCGCCAACATCGGCCGCAAGAACCTCTCCCAGCGCGAGCCCGGCATCCGTGCGGTGCGCTACGGCGTCACCCGCCACGGCGAGACCGCCCGGCCGCTCGTCGGGTTCCAGGAGATCGGCGAGGGCGACCCCGGCCTGGAGGAGATCGACTGGATCCGGGGCCTCTTCGGCGGCCGGTTCGAGATGGCCTTCAACAACCCGCAGGCCCGCTCGCGGCGGGTGCCGGTCGTCGTCCCGCACCCCTTCACGATCGTCGGACGCCGCGACTCCTTCGTGCACGAGGGTCGCAAGAACGTCACGCCGCCCCGGTTCATCAACGAGGTGCTCATCGCGCACAAGAGCGACCCGTCGCTGCGGGTCGCCGTCCTCAACACCCACTACGTCGCCGGGGCGTGGAACGCCGACACCTCCCAGGGCTCGGAGAAGTGGCGCCGCGACCGGTGGAACGAGCACTACGACCGGCACCGCAAGCGCGTCGCGGCCTACCACGCCCGCGGCATCCCGGTGGTGTGGACCGGCGACGTCAACCGCGACGCGATGCCCAAGGTGCACCGCAAGGAGCGACGCGTCTTCGGCCGCGGCATCGACCAGATCGGGTGGGTCCCGGGCACCGACGGCACCAGCATCCGCCTGCGTGACGCCCGCGTCATCGACATGGCCGTCGACAGCCACAACGCGCGGGTCGGTGTCTTCCAGGTGCGCCGCGGCTGACCGACCCACCGACAGAGGACAGGGACGCCGGCCCCGGGAGCTCCCGGGGCCGGCGTCCTGGTGTTCTGGCGTCCTGGTGTTCTGGCGGCTCAGTGCTGGTAGGTGCCGTGCAGGACCGCGCGGGCCGCGGTCTTGAAGACCAGGTTGAACGAGACCACGGCCGGCGAGGCGTCGGCGTCGACGCCCAGCTGCGGCTCGGTGACGGCGTGGACGACGAAGTAGTAGCGGTGCACCTGGTCGCCCTCCGGCGGCGCGGCGCCCATGAAGCCCTGCGTGCCGCCGTCGTTGCGGCAGTGGAAGGCGTTGCCCGGCAGGTCGGCGTCCTCGGCGCCCGCGCCGGTCTCGAGCGAGGTGACGTCGGCCGGCAGGTCGACCAGCACCCAGTGCCAGAACCCCGACGGGGTCGGCGCGTCGGGGTCGAAGCAGGTGACGGTGTAGCTCTGCGCCCCGTCGACGGCGTCCCACGACAGCTGCGGCGAGGTGTTGCCGCCGTCGGCCACCTGGGCGTCGCCGAGCGGCTGGCCGTCGGTCACGTCGGTGCTGGTCACGCCGAACGACGGCACGGACGGCAGCAGGGTGTACGGGTCGGGGCTCACGGGGCGGTCGAGGTCCATGTCCTCGAACCTAGTGCGGGCGGGTAGACCCATCGGGAGGTGCGAGAGGATGCCGGGGTGGACGACGACCGCAGCTACGTCGCCGGGCTACGGCTCGAGGGCCGCCGCGTCGTGGTCGCGGGCGGCGGGCACGTCGCCCAGCGCCGCGTGCCGCAGCTGATCGCCGCCGGCGC
The DNA here is from genome assembly GCF_039543705.1 of Nocardioides marinquilinus. Taxonomy (NCBI): domain Bacteria; kingdom Bacillati; phylum Actinomycetota; class Actinomycetes; order Propionibacteriales; family Nocardioidaceae; genus Nocardioides; species Nocardioides marinquilinus. Next base: position 216,404 of record NZ_BAABKG010000003.1, on the reverse strand, counting down.
CGACGTCGTCGTGGTCTCGCCCGAGGTCACCCCGGCGCTCGAGGGCCTGGCCACCGGCGGCGAGGTGACCTGGGAGCGACGCACCTTCGTCGAGGCCGACCTCGACGGCGCCTGGTACGCCGTCGCCGCCACCGACGACCCCGACGCCAACGCCGCCGTCTCGGCCGCCGCCGAGGCCCGCCGGGTCTTCTGCAACCGCGCCGACGACGCCACCGCGGCCACCTCCTGGACGCCGGCAGTCGGCCGCGCCGGCGGGGTCACCGTCGCCGTGCTCGGCGGGGGAGACCCGCGCCGCTCGGTCGCGGTGCGCGACGAGGTGCTCGACGGGCTGCGCGAGGGCACCCTCCCGGCCGGACGGCGCCGCCACCGCACGCCGGGCGTGACGCTCGTCGGCGGTGGCCCCGGCGACCCGCAGCTGATCTCGCTCGCCGGCCGCCGCGCCCTCATGGAGGCCGACGTCGTGGTGGCCGACCGGCTCGCCCCCCGCGAGCTGCTCGGCGAGCTGCCGAGCGACGTCGAGCTGGTCGACGTCGCCAAGCTGCCCCGCGGCCGCTCGGCGCAGCAGGTCGAGATCAACCGGATCATCGTCGAGCGGGCGCTGGCCGGGCAACGCGTCGTCCGGTTCAAGGGCGGCGACAGCTTCGTCTTCGGCCGCGGCTACGAGGAGGTGCTCGCCTGCCGCGCCGCCGGCGTCCCCGTCACCGTCGTCCCGGGCCTGACCAGCCCGATCGCGGTGCCCGCCATCGCCGGCATCCCGGTGACCCACCGCGGCGTGGCCCACGAGCTGGTCGTCGTCTCGGGCCACCTGCCGCCTGGGCACGAGCGCTCGCTCACCGACTGGGACGCCGTCGCCCGGCTCGGCGGCACGCTGCTGCTGATGATGGCCGTCGAGCACGCGCCGCAGATCGCCGCGGCCCTGCTCGCCGGCGGCCGCGACCCGGCCACGCCCGTCGCGTTCGTCAGCGACGGCACGATGCCGGGGGAGCGGGTCGTGCTGAGCCGCCTGGCCGAGATGGCGCACGACGTCGAGGCGCAGGGCGTGCGACCGCCCGCCGTCATCGTGGTCGGCGACGTCGTGGCCGTCGCCCATCCCGAGCGCTACCCCGACCGCGACCTGCCCGATGAGTGAGCTGGTCGAGGTCACCGACCCCGACGACCCGCGGCTGGCCGACTACCGCGACCTGCGCGACGTCGCGCTGCGCCGCCACCTCGAGGCCGAGCACGGCCTGTTCCTCGCCGAGGGCGAGAAGGTGGTGCGGCGCGCGGTCGAGGCGGGCTACCCGCCGCGCTCGTTCCTCATGGCGCCGCGCTGGCTCGACGGCCTCGCCGATGTCCTCGCCACCACCGACGCCCCCTGCTACGTCGTCAGCGAGGCCATGGCCGAGGAGGTCACCGGCTTCCACGTGCACCGTGGCGCGCTCGCCTCGCTCGAGCGGCGCCCGCTGCCGAGCGTGGACGACGTGCTGGCCGGCGCGCGCTCGGTGCTCGTGCTCGAGGACGTCGTCGACCACACCAACGTCGGCGCCGTCCTGCGCAGCGGCGCCGCGCTCGGCATGGACGCCGCCCTGCTCGCCCCGCGCTGCGCCGACCCGCTCTACCGCCGCGCCGTGAAGGTCGCGATGGGCGCGGTGTTCTCGCTGCCCTGGACCCGCCTGCCCGACTGGGACGACGCCCTCCCCGCCCTCTCGCGCGCCGGGTTCACCACCGTCGCGCTCACCCTCGCCGACGACGCCGTCCCGCTCGCCGACGCCGTCGCCGGGCGCGACAAGGTCGCGCTCGTGCTCGGCTCGGAGGGCCACGGACTCTCCGAGCGCTGGCAGCGGGCGGCCGACGTCCGCGCCGTCATCCCGATGGCCCGCGGCCCCGAGGTCGGCGTCGACTCCCTCAACGTCGCCGCGGCCGCCGCCGTCGCCTGCTACGTCACCTCCGCCCGCTGACCCGTCAGACATGTCTGACGGGTCAGCGCCAGGTTCGTCGACCCGTCGCTCATAAGCGACGGGTCAGCCGGCGGGCCAGTCGAGGGGGTACTCGTCGGCGCGCTCCTCGTGGGCCTTGTTCAGCTTCTTGCGGGCCTTGGTGGGGATGCGGTCGCCGAAGACGGTGCCGTTGGTGTGGTCGGTCTCGTGCTGCAGGCAGCGGGCGAGCAGGCCGTTGCCGCTGAAGGCGACCGGCTCGCCGTCGAGGCCGGTGCCGGTGACGCTGGCGACGTCGGGCCGGGCGCAGCCGGTGAAGGCACCCGGGAGCGACAGGCAGCCCTCGTCGGCCTCCTCGAGGTGGCGGTCCTTGCCCTCGGGCAGCGTCAGCACGGGGTTGCACACCACGCCGACGGTGCGCTCGCCGTCCTTGTCGTGGCAGTCGAAGACGAACAGGGCGAGGTCGACGCCGATCTGGCAGGCCGCGAGCCCGACGCCGTCGGCGGCGTACATCGTGGCCACCATGTCGGCCGCCAGCGCGCGCAGCTCGTCGTCGTAGGCGGTCACCTTCTGCTGCGGCCGGTGCATCACCGGTGTGCCCCACCGGGTGATCGGACGCGCCGTGCCTCCCTCGGGCAGCGGTCCGTGGGGTGCGTGCGGGGCCTCGTCGGACATGCGCCGCAGCATAGGGACGCCGTCCGCGGGCGCCCGAAGGAGGTGTGGCCGACGGCACCCGACCAGCTGTAGCCGAATGTGTAACTCAGAGTTACATTAGGAGCATGCCCCTACTTCAGAGCCTGCGGCCCGGCGGCCGCCACGGCGTGCCGCGCCGCGAGTCGCGCGACCCGATCGGCCTGCTCGTGGCCGGTCTCAACCGCCTCGCGCAGAGCGACGTCCTCGACCGTGTCGGGCTGCGCAAGCCCACCGAGCAGGCCGTCTTCACCGTCACCCGCGGTGGCTTCAGCACCATGACGGCGGCCGGCCGCACCTTCCAGAAGGCCGGTCGCGCCGGCCGACGCGGCGACCACCCGAAGCCCGCCACCCGCACGGGCGTCTTCGACCTCACGCCCACCGACGACGAGCAGATGCTGGTCGACGTGGTCACCGAGTACGCCGACGAGGTCGTGCGCCCCGCCGCGGCCGAGGCCGACGAGACCTGCGAGGCCCCCGAGGCCGTGCTCAAGGCCAGCCTCGAGATCGGCCTGCCGATCCTCGGCGTGCCCGAGTCGCTCGGCGGCATCGCCGAGGAGCGCTCGGCCGTCGCCGGCGTCCTGGTCGCCGAGGCCCTCGCGAAGGGCGACATGGGCCTGGCCGTCGCCACCCTCGGCGCCGGCTCGGTCGCCACCGCGCTCGGCCTGTGGGGCACCGAGGCCCAGCAGCAGACCTACCTGCCCGCCTTCACCGGGGACGACGTGCCCGCGGCCTCGCTCGCGCTGCTCGAGCCCGCCGTGCTGTTCGACGTGCTGGCGCCGAGCACCACCGCCACCCGGGCCGGCGAGGGCTACGTGCTCGACGGCACCAAGTCGCTGGTCGCGCGCGGCGCCGACGCCGAGCTGTTCGTGGTCGGCGCCGAGCTCGAGGGCCAGCCGGTGCTGTTCCTCGTCGAGTCGTCGACGCCGGGCCTCGCCGTCGAGGGCGACCCCGCCATGGGCGTGCGTGCCGCCTCGCTCACCCGGCTGTCGCTGAGCGAGGTCCGCGTGCCCGCCGACGCCGTCCTCGGCGCCACCGACGGCAGCACCTACCGCGAGTGCGTGCGCCTGTCGCGCCTGGCCTGGTGCGCCCTGGCCGTCGGCACCGCGCAGGCCGTGCTCGACTACGTCACGCCCTACGTCAAGGAGCGCGAGGCGTTCGGCGAGCCGATCGCCCACCGCCAGTCGGTGGCCTTCATGGTCGCCGACATGGCCATCGAGGTGCAGGCCATGCGCCTGGCCACCTACAAGGCCGCCGCCCGCGCCGCCGCCGGCAAGGACGTCGCCCGCGAGGTCGCCCTCGCCCGTGCGCTGTGTGCCGAGAAGGCCATGCGCATCGGCCTCGACGGCGTCCAGCTGCTCGGCGGCCACGGCTTCGTCAAGGACCACCCGGTGGAGCGCTGGTACCGCGACCTGCGCGCCGTCTCGATCATGGAAGGCACGGTGCTGGTCTGATGGCCATCTCGCTCGACGACCCGAAGAAGTTCAAGCCCCTGGTGGCCCAGGCGCACCAGCTCGCGATGAACGCGCTGCGCCCGATCTCGCGCAAGTACGACCGCGCCGAGCACACCTACCCCAAAGAGCTCGACATGCTCGCCGCGATGATCGACGGCGTCAGCGAGTCGGGCGCCGCGGGCGGTGCCGGTGCGGCCGGCGTCCGCCGCGACGAGAAGCCCGACACCCAGGACGACGGCGGCACGAGGAACGGCACCAACCTCGCCTCGGTCATGTCGATCGCCGAGATGTGCTGGGGCGACGTCGCCCTGCTGCTCTCGCTGCCGCGCCAGGGCCTCGGCAACTCCGCCATCGCCTCCGTCGCCGACGACGAGCAGCTCGAGCGGTTCGCCGGCGTGTGGGCTGCGATGGCCATCACCGAGCCGAGCGTCGGCTCCGACTCCGCCGGCATCCGCACCACCGCGGTGCTCGACGGCGACGAGTACGTGCTCAACGGCGAGAAGATCTACGTCACCTCCGGCGACCGCGCCGACCACGTCGTCGTCTGGGCCACCCTCGACCGCGAGCTCGGCCGCGCCGCCATCAAGTCGTTCGTGGTGCCGAAGGGCACGCCCGGCATGCGCGTCGACCGGCTCGAGCACAAGCTCGGCATCCGCGCCTCCGACACCGCCACCATCATCTTCGAGGACTGCCGCGTCCCGAAGGAGAACCTGCTCGGCTCGCCCGAGGTCGACACCAAGCAGGGCTTCGCCGGTGCGATGGCGACCTTCGACAACACCCGCCCGCTGGTGGCGGCGATGGCGGCCGGCTGCTCGCGCGCCGCGCTCGACCTGACCCGCGAGCTGCTCGAGGACGCCGGGGTCGTCGTCGACTACGACCGGCCCGCCCAGGTGCAGTCGGCCGCCGCCGCGCGGTTCCTGCAGCTGGAGGCCGAGTGGGAGGGCGCCTGGCTGCTCACGCTGCAGGCCGCCTGGCTGGCCGACAACCGCAAGCCCAACTCGCTCGAGGCCTCGATGGCCAAGGCGAAGTTCGGCCGCGTCGGCTCGGCCATCACGCTCGGTTGCGTCGAGCTGGCCGGCACGATCGGCTACAGCGAGGCCGAGCTGCTCGAGAAGTGGGCGCGCGACTCCAAGATCCTCGACATCTTCGAGGGCACGCAGCAGATCCAGCAGCTCATCGTGGCCCGCCGCGTGCTCGGCCTGTCGAGCGCGCAGCTGAAGTAGGGCCGAGGACGACGGCGGGGCCGCTCAGCTCGGGCTGGGCGGCCGGTCGTCGAGCTGACTGCCCATGGCGTCGGCCACGTCGGACGGCGTCACGTCGACGTCGTCCGGGCCGGCGTCGGCGTCGATGTCGGTGACCGACGCCAGCCGCTCGCCGGGGTCGGCGCCGTCGGTCGCGACGTCGGTGTCGCCGGTGTCTTCGGTGTCGTCGGCAGCCGTGGACGGGGTGGTCGTCGGACCGCGCAACGGGTCTCCCTGGGGGGTGCGCGGTCCGGCGTCCGGCTCGGCCACGGGGCCGGCCGAGAACGGTGAGGAAGTCGACGAGGACGGCGACGGGCGGGAGGCCCGCGAGGTCGAGGCCGGCCGCTCCTCGCGGCGGGCGCCGGGCACCACCGACCTCGCGACGCCGAGGGCGACGCCGACGAGGCGGAGGGGCAGCCGGACGAGGCCGGAGACGGTGCCGAGGACGCTGGTCATGCGGCCAGGCAACCACGCCGCGCGGGGCGCCACGACGCCCGCGCGGGTGACCGTCCGGTCAGCGGCGGGGCGGCAGCCTGCCGCCGGGGACGTCGTCGGGCGAGGGGCGCGCCTCGGCCGGCCGGGGCGTGACGGTCGGCCGCGGGGGAGCGACGTTCTTGGCGATCGACGCCGGGCTGGGCGTGGGCTCGCCCTCGGGCAGCGACGTCGTGCCGGGGTCGGCCTCGGCGGGCGGGGTGGCGGCGGGTGCGGGCGTCTCGTCGCAGGACGGCGTCGACTCCGGGCTCGGGCGCGTCTCGGCGCCGCGGGCGCCGCCCAGTCGTCGTCGGGCCTCGCCGACCACGCGGGCCCCGACCGGGACGACGCGGGAGGCCGCGCCCCCCGCCGTGCGACGGATCGTGCCGAGCAGCGCCTTGGGGTCCATCGGGCGATTCAAGCAAACGGCCCCTCCGCACCGGGACGGTGCGGAGGGGCCGGGGTGGCTGGACGGGCGGGGCGGGGGGTCAGGAGACGGCGCGGAACGGGTCGTGCTCGGCGAGCAGCCGGTCGACGCGGGCCTGGTCGAGCCGGTGCACGACCGACTGGCTCTCCTGGGCGTCGCGCACGCACTTGGCGAGCGTGAAGGTCGAGGTGGTCAGGAACAGCGTGCCGAGGGCCAGGAACGCGCGCACCCAGGGCTCGGCCGGCAGGTAGAGGATCGCGACGAGCATGGTCAGCAGCGCGGTGCCGAACGAGACGCCGGCCATGGCGAAGAAGGCGGTGGTGTTCTTGCTGGGCGTGTCGGTGGTCATGGCCCGAGGGTGGCGGCGGGCGGTGGTGCGCGGCGTCCGGCGAGGTGCTCGACCAAGGTGGGTACCGGCACTCACCCCTGGGTGGGACGGTGAGCGCATGTCCCTCGACCGCTCCCGCAGCACCGCCGAGAACCCCGAGTCCGTGAAGCACAAGGCCGAGCCCACCAGCGAGCGCGGAGAGACCATCGTCGCGGTGCTCTCCGACGCCTTCGCCCCCCTGATGGAGGCCGACCCGGCCGCGTTCCGCGCCAAGTACCGCAAGATGGCCTCCGACGCGCACTCCTTCTACCGGGGCACGGCCTGCCTGTACTACCACGACGTCATCCGCGGCGACTGGACCGACGACCCGTTCGCTGAGGGCGACGCCGCGAACATCTGGGTGCACGGCGACCTGCACGTCGAGAACTTCGGCACCTACCTCAACGCCGACGGCCGGCTGGTCTTCGACGTCAACGACTTCGACGAGGCGTTCCTGGGGCGCTTCACCTGGGACCTGCGGCGGTTCGCGGCCTCGCTAGCCCTGGTGGGATGGCAGAAGGCGCTGCCCGAGGACGACGTCGACCGGCTCATCCGTCACTACCTGCGCTGCTACCTCGACCAGGTGAAGGACTACGTGGCGAGCGAGACCGACGACTTCGCGCTGCACCTCGACAACACCGAGGGCCCGATCCACGACGCGCTGGTGGTGGCCCGCGAGGCCCGCCGCGCCGACCTGCTCGACCTCAACACCCGCGTCAGCGACGGCGTGCGCGTCTTCAAGGACCACCCCACCGTGCGCCGGCTCGAGGACGACGAGCGCGCGCGCGTGACCGAGGCGTTCGAGCGCTACCTCGACTCCATCCCCGAGCACCGCCGCTCCGAGCGCGAGCTCTTCTACGACCTGCGCGACGTCGTCGGCAAGTCGGGCTTCGGCATCGGCAGCGCGGGGCTGCCGGCCTACAACCTGCTGGTCGAGGGCTACAGCCAGGCGCTCGACAACGACGTCCTGCTGTCGATGAAGCAGGCCAACGTGCCGGCCATCAGCCGCTTCGTCGACGCCGAGGCGGTGGAGCGCTACTTCGACCACGAGGGCCACCGCACGGTGGTCAGCCAGCGGGCGCTGCAGGTGCACACCGACCCGATGCTCGGCTACACCGACGTCGACGGCACCGGCTACGTCGTCGCGGAGGTCTCGCCCTACGAGATCGACCTCGACTGGGACGACCTGACCGAGCCCGACGACATCGAGCGGGTGGTGGCGCTGCTCGGGCGGGCGACCGCCAAGATCCACTGCGCCTCCGACGAGGACAGCGACCAGGACCTCGTCGACTTCCAGGTCGAGGAGGCCATCACGAAGGCCGTCGAGGGCCGTGAGGACGACCTGATCGACTGGGTGGTCGACTTCGGCGAGCGCTACGCGACCCAGGTGCGCGAGGACCACGCCGAGTTCGTGGCCGCCTTCCGCCGCGGCGCGATCGGGGTCAGCTCGACCTGAGCAGGCCGGCCGGGGCGGACGGCGTCCCGTCGAGGTGGCCGGGGGCGGCGAAGCCGGCCCGGACGAAGGCGGCGTCCACGGCCCGGCGGACGGCGTCGACCCGCTCCGCGGGCACCAGCGCGATCGCCGACCCGCCGAAGCCACCGCCCGTCATCCGCGCGCCGAGCGCGCCGGCCTCGCGCGCGGTCTCGACGGCGACGTCGAGCTCGACGCACGAGACCTCGAAGTCGTGGCGCAGCGACTCGTGGGAGGCGTCGAGCAGCCGCCCGAGCCCGGCCCAGTCGCCCGACGCGAGCGCGGTGACCGCGGCGACCACGCGGGCGTTCTCCGTGACCACGTGGCCCGCGCGCCGGCGCAGCAGCGCGTCGTCCAGGCCGGCGACCGCGACGGCGTCGGTCTCGCGCAGCGTCGCCACCCCGAGGGCGCGGGCGGCGGCGGCGCACTCGTCGCGCCGCGAGCCGTAGCCGCCGTCGGCGTGCGAGTGCGAGACGCGGGTGTCGATCACCAGCAGCGCGAGGCCGGCGGCGGCGACGTCGAAGTCGACCGGATCGGCCAGCGGGGTCTCGTCGGTGGCGAAGTCGAGCAGCAGGGCACGCCCCTCGCCCGCCAGCAGCACCGCCGACTGGTCGAGGCCACCGGTCGGCGCGCCCACCACCTCCGACTCGGCGCGGCGGCAGGCCGGCAGCAGGACGTCGCGCCGCAGCGCGTCGTCGACCTCGAGACCGGCGGCGGCGCACGCGGCCACGGCGACGGCGGCCTCCAGGGACGCCGAGCTCGACAGCCCGGCCCCGAGCGGCACGCTGCTGTCGAGGTGCAGGTCGAGGGCCGGCAGCGCGACACCCGCCTGCTCGAGCGCCCACAGCGTGCCGGCGGCGTAGGCCGCCCACCCCCCGACGGCGCCCGGTCCGGCCTCGGCGGGCCGGCCCGACCACACGTCGTCCTGCTGCGCGCTGGACAGCCGTGTGGGGCCGTCGGCCAGCACCCTGGCCGTGGCCCGGGTCTCGGCCGGGATGGCGATCGGCAGGCACAGGCCGGCGTTGTAGTCGGTGTGCTCGCCGATGAGGTTGACCCGCCCCGGCGCCCGAGCCTCCACCGTCGTGCCCCCGTCGCCCGGCTCGACCGCTCCTGTCACGGCTGACACCCTAGGGCGGTGCGATTCCTCGGCGGCGCGCCTCCGGCCCACGACCTGACCTACGACGACGTGTTCATGGTGCCGCGGCACAGCGCGGTCGCGAGCCGCTACGACGTCGACCTCGCCACGACCGACGGCACCGGCGCCACCGTGCCGGTGGTCGTGGCCAACATGACCGCGGTGGCCGGACGCCGCATGGCCGAGACGGTCGCCCGCCGGGGCGGCCTCACCGTCGTCCCGCAGGACATCCCGGCCGACGTGGTGGCCGACGTCGTGCGGGTCGTGAAGTCGCGCCACCTGGTCTTCGACACCCCGATCGCGCTGCGTCCCGACCAGACCGTCGCCGAGGCGCTGTCGCTGATGCCCAAGCGGGCGCACGGAGCGGCCGTAGTCGTGGATGACGGCGAGCGGCCGGTCGGCGTGGTCGCCCGCGCCGACTGCCTTGACGTCGACCGCTTCGCGCAGGCCGGGCAGGTGATGCGGCAGGTGGTCACCGTCGTCGAGGGTGCGCCGGAGGCCGAGCCCCGCGCCGTCTTCGACCGGCTCGACGGCTCGCGCGACCCGTTGGTGGCCGCCGTCGACCCGCGGGGCCGGCTGGTCGGCGTCCTCACCCGTGCCGGGGCGCTGCGTGCCACGCTCTACCGGGCCGCGCTCGACGACGGCGGCCGGCTGCGCGTCGCGGCGGCCGTCGGGGTGGGCGGCGACGTCGCCCTCAAGGCCGCCGAGCTGCTCGCCGCCGGCGTCGACTGCCTGGTCGTCGACACCGCCCACGGTCACCAGGAGCGGATGCTCGAGGCCCTGCGCGCCGTCCGTGCCCTCGACCCGCCGGTGCCGGTCGCCGCCGGCAACGTGGTCTCGGCGGAGGGCACCCGCGCGCTCGTCGAGGCCGGCGCCGACATCGTCAAGGTCGGCGTCGGGCCGGGCGCCATGTGCACGACGCGCATGATGACCGGCGTCGGCCGGCCGCAGTTCTCCTCGGTGCTCGAGTGCGCCGCGGCGGCCCGCGACCTCGGAGCCCACGTGTGGGCCGACGGGGGAGTGCGGCACCCCCGCGACGTCGCCCTCGCGCTGGCCGCCGGCGCGTCGTCGGTGATGGTCGGCAGCTGGTTCGCCGGCACGCACGAGTCGCCGGGCGACCTCGTCGAGGACGCCGGCGGGCGCGCCTACAAGGTCTCCTTCGGCATGGCCTCCGCCCGCGCCGTGGCCGGACGCACGGCGGGCGACTCGGCCTACGACCGCGCCCGCAAGGGCCTCTACGAGGAGGGCATCTCCTCCTCCCGCATGTACCTCGACCCCGCGCGCCCCGGCGTGGAGGACCTGCTCGACCAGATCTGCTCCGGCGTCCGCTCGGCCTGCACCTACGCCGGCGCGGCCACCCTCGCCGAGCTGCACGAGCACGCCGTGGTCGGCGTCCAGTCGGCGGCCGGGTTCCACGAGGGGCGCCCGCTCTCGACCAGCTGGTAGCCCCCCCCCCCCCGCCGCGGGCGCGGCCCCCCGGCCGCGGCGACGCCCACGCCAAGGGGTGGGACGACGCCCCCGTAGGTTCGGGGTGTGCGCGTGCTGGTGACCGGGGCGACCGGCTACGTCGGGTCCCGGCTGGTGCCCGCCCTGCTCGCGGCCGGCCACGAGGTCACCGCGACGGCGCGCGACACCGACGCCCTCGACCGGTTCGGGTGGGCCGACCGGGTCGAGCGCCGCCGCATGGACGTCGAGGACACCGTCTCGGTGCACCTGGCCGCCCGCGACATGGACGCCGTGGTCTACCTGGTGCACTCCATGGGCGCCGGCGCCTTCGTCAAGCGCGACCGCGAGGCGGCCGAGTACGTCGCCGCCGCCTGCACCCGCGCCGGCGTCGGCCGCGTCGTCTACCTCTCCGGCCTGACTCCCGAGGGGCGGCTCTCGGACCACCTCTCCTCGCGCCAGGAGGTCGAGCAGATCCTGCTGGCCGGCCCGGTGCCCGCCACCGTGCTGCGCGCCTCGATGGTCGTGGGCGCCGGCTCGATGTCGTTCGAGGTGCTGCGCCGCGTCACCGAGCGGCTGCCGGTCACCGTGATGCCGCGCTGGATGTCGAGCCGCATCCAGCCCATCGCCGTCGAGGACGTCGTCCGGCTGCTGGTCGCCGCGCTCGAGGGCGAGCCCCGCAACCGCGCCTACGACGTCGGCGGCGACGAGGTGCTCACCTACGCCGAGCTCATCGACCGCTTCGCCGCCCTCGCCGGGCTGGAGCGGCCCCGCGTCACGGTGCCGGTCGCGCCGGCCGGGATGGTCGGCGAGGCGGTCGCACTGCTCTCGGGGGCACCGCGCTCGACGGTCCGCGCGCTGGTGGCCAGCCTGACCCACGACATGGTGTGCCGCGACGACGACGTGCGCCGCGACCTCGACCCCGGCCACACCTACCTCGGCCTCGACGAGGCGATCACCCGCTCGCTCGTCGCGCGCTCCGACGCGTCGGCGCCCGACGGCGACGTGCAGGGCCAGGCGCCGGGCGACCCCGACTGGGTCGGCACGACGCTCGGCTGACCGCGCCCGCCCCGGGCCACGGGGACGCGTGCCCACCCGGCGACGACCTCGGTCGTCGCGTGACGACCGCACCCAACCGACGTTGACCACGACGTCGGCAGGTCAACCCAGGCAGCCGGTGTCAAACGCCTCGTACCGGGGAAGAAAGTTAAGGAACGGCACCGTTGGTTAAGGATCTCGTCAACTTGTCCCGTTTGTTGTCACATTGCGGCATCATGGCCCTATGGACACTCGCGTCGTGAGTCCGGAGCAGCGGTTCCGGGCCAAGAACATCGATCCCGACGTGCTGGGGGCACGGCTCAGGGAGGCTCGGCAGCGTGCCGGCCTCACGCAGGGCGAGGCGGCCGGCGACGACATGTCGACGGCCTACATCTCGCGCATCGAGGCCGGTCACCGCCGCGGCAACCCCGACCTGCTCGCCCGGCTCGCCGGTCGCCTGGGCGTCGACCTCGACGACCTGCTGCGACCCGAGGAGCCCGACGCCGCCGCCCAGCTGGTGGCGCGGCTCAGCCTCGAGCTCGACTACGTCGAGCTCGACCTGCGCACGGGGGCGGCCGAGCAGGCGCTCACCCGTGTCATGCGGGTGCTCGAGGAGCCCGACGTCCCGCCCGACGTCGAGCGCCGCGGCTACTACCTCAAGGCGCTCGCGCTCGAGGCCGGCGGGCGGCTCGACGACGCGGTCGTCGTCCTCGAGGACGCCGTCGGCAGCTTCCCGCCGGGCGTCTCGCTCATCCAGGCCCTCATCGCGCTGAGCCGCTGCTACCGCGAGGAGGGCGACCTCGCCCGGGCGTGCGAGGTCGGCGAGCGCGCCGAGGCGCTGCTCGACGACGCCGCGCTGCGCGGCACCGCCGAGGGGGTCCAGCTGGCCGTCACGGTGGCCGCGGCCTTCCACGAGCGCGGCGACGTCCACCACGCGCTGCGGCTGTGCCGCCGCGCCGTCGAGAGCGCCGAGCAGCTCGACTCGCCCACCGCGCGGGCCTCCGCCTACTGGAACAGCAGCATCGTGCACTCGCGGGCCGGCGACGTCGACGCCGCCCTGCCGCTGGCCCAGAAGGCCATCGCCCTGCTCGAGCAGGGCAACGACGCCCGCAACATGGCCCGGTTGCGCCTGCAGCTGGGCGTGCTGCAGCTGCAGCTCGACCCGCCCGAGCTCGACGGTGCCGTCCTCAACTTCAACCGGGCCCGCGACGAGATGGACTGGAACGACGCCAGCGCTCTCGACCGCAGCCGGGTGCAGCTCGGTCTCGCCCGCGCCCGCCTGCTCATCGGTGAGACCGAGGAGGCCCAGCGCCTGGCCGAGGACTGCCTGACCGCCACCGCCGGCATCAGCCCGCTGGCCGCAGCGGAGGCGCGCACGCTGAGCGGTCGCGCCCTGATCGCCGCCGGTCGGGTCGAGGAGGCCGTCGAGCAGTTCCGTCACGCGATCCTCGAGCTGAGCGCGGTGGGTGCCGACCGTGGTGCCGCCCAGCTGTGGTTCGAGCTCGGCGGTCTGCTGCAGGAGCACGGTGCGGTCTCCGAGGCGCTGGACGCGTTCAGGCGCGCGGCAGCCTCGACGGGCCTCACCCAGCCGTCCTTCACGCCGAAGGCGGTGAGCACCAGCTGAGCCTGGGGTAGCTCCGGCGGCGTCTCGGGACGTCGCCGGCGTGGACCGAGCCGGTCGTACCGGCCGATCAGGAGGAGCGCAGTGAGCCGTTAACGGCTCAGCAGCACCAGCTGTCGCCGCCGTTCTTCATCACGATCGGGGACTTGGTCTTGGTCGGGGCCTTCGCCTCGGCGTGGGTGCCGGCCACGGCACCGCCGACGAGCGAGGTGGCGAGCAGGGCGGAGACCAGCAGGGCGCGGAACTTCGACATGGGGTTCTCTCCTTCTGAGTCACGGCCTGGGGAGCCGTGTGTCCAACGAACAGTTACATTCTGTCAAAGTTCGGAGTAAAGAGCCTCACGATCGAAAGCAAATTTCTCCGGGAGGTGCGGTGAGACCGCAACCCGGCGTGCCGCAGCGCGCGCCAGAGCGTCGAGACAGCGCCGATCCGGTCCCGCGCGCGAGCGTCGCAGACGCAGGGGCCGGAGCGCGAGGGTCAGTCGCGGCCAGCGGCCGTGACGACGCCCCCGTCACGTCCCCGGACGCCGCGACGGAGGGCGGGACCGGCGGGACCGGCGAGATCGCCGTGCGCCCCCACGACGCCGGCGCCACGGCTGCCCGTCGCCGCCCGTCCCTGGTCGGCTGCCTGCTCGTCGGCACGGTCGCGAGCGGCTCGCTGCTGTGGCTCTCCCAGATCCTCGGCACGCCGACCTCGACCGTCGTCGGCGTCGCGCCGCTCCCGTCGGTGGTGGGTCAGCAGACCCTCCCGGTCGAGCGCACGGACGACGTCCTGGCGGGCCTGGTGGCGCGCGCCACGGGCGGCCTGCGCGTCCAGCGCGAGGGGTCGTTACGCACCGCCGACGGTCAGAGCGCCGAGGTGGTGGTGCGTGGTGCGGGCGGCCCCGGGCTGGTGCGCGTGACGCTGCGCCGGGGCCTGGCCGGCCCGCTGACCTGCGAGAACTCCGCAGCGGAGCGTCGCTGCCGCACGACGGCGGCGGGTGGGACGGTGCTCGTCGAGCAGGGCACGCCGGCGCGTGGGGCCGCGTGGACGGCGGTCGTGGTGACCCGTCCGGACGGCGTGCGGGTGAGGGTCCAGAGCTTCGCCGGACGTGACCCGCGCCGCGACGTGGGCGGGCGCCCGGCGCTGGGCGTCGATCAGCTGGAGACGGTGGCGGCCGCGCCGCGGTGGCGGTGAGCCATCGCGACGCGGCCGTCGATCCGGTCGGCGTCCGGCCGCCTCAGGGCGACCGGACGCGCTAGCGCCCCGCGGGCGCTACGTGGTCAGCGCACGTCGTAGCGGTCGAGGTCCATGACGTGGGACCACGCGGCGACGAAGTCGCGGACGAACTTCTCCTCGGCGTCGTCGCTGGCGTAGACCTCGGCCACCGCGCGCAGCTCGGAGTTCGACCCGAAGACGAGGTCGACCCGGCTGCCGGTCCAGCGGACCTCACCGGTGCTGCGGTCGTGCGCCTCGAAGGCGTCGTCGTCGCCGTCGACGGCGTGCCACTCGAGGTCCGTGCCGAGCAGGTGGGTGAAGAAGTCGTTCGACAGCACGCCGACGCGGTCGGTGAACACACCCTTGCGGTTGTCGCCGGTGTTGGCGCCGAGCACCCGCAGGCCGCCGACGAGCACGGTCATCTGCGGGGCAGAGAGGCCGAGCAGGTTGGCGCGGTCGACGAGGCGGTACTCACCGGGCAGGCGGCCCTCCTTGCCGAGCACGTTGCGGAACCCGTCGGAGGTCGGCTCGAGGTGGCTGAACGACTCGACGTCGGTCTGCTCCTGCGAGGCGTCGGTGCGGCCCGGGGTGAAGGGCACCTCGACCGGGTGGCCGGCGTCGGCCGCGGCCTTCTCGACCGCGGCGCTGCCGCCGAGGACGACGAGGTCGGCGATCGAGACGTCGCGCGAGAAGCCGGCCTGGACGCCGTCCAGCACCCGCAGCACCTGGGCGAGCTCGTCGGGGTCGTTGACGGCCCAGCCGCGCTGCGGGTCGAGCCGGACGCGACCGCCGTTGGCGCCGCCGCGCTTGTCGCTGACGCGGTGCGAGGACGCCGCCGCCCAGGCCGCCTTGACCAGCTGCGGGACGGTGAGGTCGCTGGCGAGGATCTGCTGCTTGAGGGTGGCGACCTCCTCGGCGGTGAGCGGGTCGCCGCTGGCCTCGGGCACGGGGTCCTGCCAGAGCAGCTCCTCGTCGGGCACCCAGGCCCCGAGGTAGCGCTGCTTGGGGCCCATGTCGCGGTGGGTGAGCTTGTACCAGGCGCGGGCGAACTGGTCCTTGAAGTAGGCCTCGTCGTCCTTGAACCGCAGGCAGATCTCGCGGTAGACGGGGTCCTCGCGCAGCGCGATGTCGCTGACCAGCATGGTGGGCCGGCGGTTCATCTCGCCGGTCTCGGGGTCGGGGATCGTGTTGGCGGCCTCGTCGCCGACGGCCTGGAACTGCCAGGCGCCGGCGGGGCTCTTGGTGAGCTCCCACTCGTGGCCGAACAGGTTCTCCAGGTAGCCCATGCTCCACTGCACGGGGGTGGAGGTCCAGGTGACCTCGAGTCCGCTGGTGATGGTGTCGCGACCCTTGCCGGAGCCGAACTTCTGCTTCCAGCCCAGGCCCTGCTCCTCGATCGAGGCGCCCTCCGGCTCGGCGCCGACGTACTGCTCGGGGTCGGCCGCGCCGTGGGTCTTGCCGAAGGTGTGGCCACCGGCGATGAGCGCGGCGGTCTCGACGTCGTTCATCGCCATCCGGCCGAAGGTCTCGCGGATGTCGCGCGCGGAGGCCAGCGGGTCGGGGTTGGCGTTGGGGCCCTCGGGGTTGACGTAGATCAGGCCCATCTGGACGGCGCCCAGCGGCTTCTCGAGCTCGCGGTCGCCGGTGTAGCGCTCGTCGCCGAGCCAGGTGCGCTCGGGACCCCAGTACACGTCCTCGTCGGGCTCCCACACGTCGGCGCGGCCGCCGGCGAAGCCGAAGGTCTCGAAGCCCATCGTGTCGAGGGCGCGGTTGCCGGCGAAGACCATGAGGTCGGCCCAGCTGACCTTCTTGCCCCACTTCTTCTTCACCGGCCACAGCAGGCGGCGCGCCTTGTCGAGGTTGCCGTTGTCGGGCCAGCTGTTCAGCGGGGCGAAGCGCTGCATGCCGGCACCGGCTCCACCGCGACCGTCGTCGGTGCGGTAGGTGCCGGCGCTGTGCCAGGCCATGCGGACCATGAAGCCGCCGTAGTGACCGAAGTCGGCCGGCCACCAGTCCTGCGAGTCGGTCATCACGGCGTCGACGTCGCGCGCGAGCTCGTCGAGGTCGACGCTCTCGAAGGCGGTGCGGTAGTCGAAGTCGGCGTCCATCGGGTCACCGGCGGGGCCGTGCTTGCGCAGGATGCGCAGGTTGAGCTGGTTGGGCCACCAGTCGGTGTTGTCGGCGCTCTCGGTGGGGTGTCCCATCCGTCCGGCGTGGACCGGGCAGCCGCCGGCCTCCTCGGTGTTCATGTCGGCTTCGACGGTCTCGTGGTCGTGCTGTGACACGGGTGGTCCCTTCCGGTTGGGATCGGCTGGTCGGTCGTTCAGCGGGTGGTGCTGGTCGTGCGGCTGGTCGTGCGGGTGGTGCAGGCGGGGCAGGTGCCCCAGTAGATGACCTCGGCCTCGTCGACGACGAAGCCGCCGGCGTCCGAGGCGGTGAGGCAGGGCGTGGTGCCGACGGCGCAGTCGACGTCGGCGACGGTGCCGCAGACGCGGCACACGACGTGGTGGTGGTTGTCGCCGACGCGCGTCTCGTAGCGCGCGACCGAGCCCGAGGGCTGGATGCGGCGCAGCAGCCCGGCGGTGGTGAGGGCGCGGAGCACGTCGTAGACGGCCTGGTGCGAGACCTCGCCGAGGCGGGTGCGCACCTCGCCGATCAGGGTGTCGGTGTCGGCGTGGGGGTGGGCCTCGACGGCCTCGAGCACCGCCACCCGCGGGCGGGTGACCCGCAGCGAGGCCTCGCGCAGGGAGCGCTCGTGGTCGGTGGTCGGCACCCTCGGCAGTCTGCCGGTCAATCTTGAACGGTTCAAGACTGCGGCGTGGTTCGGCGGGGTGAACCTGCCGGGGCCGCGCACGGACGAGGCCACGCGCGTGCCCGGTGCGACCGTCGGAGCGGCTGTCGATGCGGTCGGGCCGCGAGAGCCGACGTCGACGAGCGACGTCGGGGTGAGACTGGGGTGTCCGAGGGGGGACTTGAACCCCCACGCCCTAATACGGGCACTAGCACCTCAAGCTAGCGCGTCTGCCAATTCCGCCACCCGGACGAGTGCGAACGGAACGGTAGCAAGAACGCTCCGGTTCGTCGCATCGGGATGCGCCTCGGGCGCGAGGGCGCCGGATCGGCTCCTAGGGTGAGGCCCGTGATGATCCGTCCGGTCGAGCTGCGGGCCATCCGCGACGGCGCCGTCGACCTCGCGTTCCGCCGCTGGGACCGGCCCCGGGTCAAGGTGGGCACGCGGCTGCGCACGGCCGTCGGGCTGGTCGAGGTGACCGAGGTCGAGCGCGTGGCCCCGAGCCGCATCACGGCCGCCGAGGCCCGTCGGGCGGGCGCCCCGACCCTGGCCGCGCTGCGCGAGCGGCTCGCCGAGCCGGCCGACCGCCCGGTGTGGCGGGTCGGGCTGCGGCACGCCGGCGCCGACCCCCGCGAGGCGCTGCGCGAGCAGCTGCCGGACGACGCCGAGCGCGCCGCGCTCGCGGCCCGGCTCGACCGTCTGGACGCCGCGGCCGCCGACGGGCCCTGGACCCGCGAGACGCTGCGGCTGATCGAGCGGCGTCCGGGGGTGCGGGCGCCCGACCTCGCGGCGTCCCTCGGTCGCGAGACGGCCGAGTTCAAGCGCGACGTGCGCAAGCTGAAGGAGCTCGGCCTCACCGTCTCGCTCGACGTCGGCTACCGGCTCTCCCCGCGCGGCGCGGCCCTGCTGGGCGTCGCACCGCCCGCGCTACCGACCGGGACGCCGTTGCCGCGCGTCGGGGCGCCCGCGAGCCGGGCGCTCGCCGCGGCCGGCGTCGCCACCCTCGAGGACGTCGCCGCCTGGCGCCGCGGCGACCTGCAGGCCCTGCACGGGGTCGGGCCGCACGCCGTCCGGGTGCTCGGCGACGCCCTTGCGGGGGTCGGACTCGACTTCGCCGGGTGACACCATGGCGGCATGGCTGACCAGGACGCGACCGAGCACGACCCGGCCGGCGAGGTCGTCGACCTCTGCCGCGAGCTGATCCGGTTCGACACCAGCAACTACGGCGAGCCCGACGGCACCGGAGGCCCGGGGGAGCGCAAGGCCGCCGAGCACGTCGCGACGCTGCTCGACGAGGTCGGCATCGAGGCGCGGCTGTACGAAACGACGCCCGGGCGCACCTCGGTGGTGGCGCACTGGGGCGGCACCGGAGGCGGGGGAGCGGCGTCCGACCGCGGCGGCCTGCTGCTGCACGGCCACCTGGACGTCGTCCCGGCGGCGGCCCACGACTGGCAGGTCGACCCGTTCTCGGGCGAGGTGGTCGACGGCTACGTGTGGGGCCGCGGCGCGGTCGACATGAAGGACTTCGACGCCATGCTGCTCTCGGTGGTGCGGGCGCGGCAGCGCGCCGGGCGCGCGCCCGAGCGGCCCGTCGTCCTCTGCTTCACCGCCGACGAGGAGGCCGGCGGCCACCACGGCGCCGAGCAGCTCGTCGAGCAGCACCGTGACGAGCTGGAGGGCTGCACCGAGGCCGTCGGCGAGGTCGGCGGGTTCAGCACCACCGTGCGCGGGCGACGGCTCTACCTGGTCGAGGCGGCCGAGAAGGGCATGGCCTGGATGAAGCTGACCGCGCGCGGTCGCGCCGGGCACGGGTCGATGGTCAACACCGACAACGCCGTCACGCGCATCGCCGGCGCCGTCGCGCGCATCGGAGCCCACCAGTGGCCGGTGCGGCTGACCCCGACGATGGAGGTGCTGCTCGCCACCGTCGCCGACCTCGCCGGCACCGAGGCGACGCCCGAGAACGCCGAGTCCCTCATCGAGGAGTTCGGCGGCGCCGCACGCATGCTCGGCGCCGTCATCCGCAACACCGTGAACCCGACCCAGCTCGAGGCGGGCTACAAGGTCAACGTCATCCCGACCGAGGCCACCGCGCACGTCGACGGTCGGTTCCTGCCCGGCTACGAGGACGAGTTCTTCGCCACGCTGCGCGAGCTGTGCGGCGACGGCGTCGAGTGGGACTTCATGTCGCACCAGCAGCCGTGGGAGACGCCGTACGACGGCGACCTCGTCGGTGCGATGACGCGCGCCATCCAGGCCGAGGACCCCGAGGGCATCGTGGCGCCCTACACGATGAGCGGCGGCACCGACGCCAAGCACTTCCGCAAGCTCGGCATGCGCTCCTACGGCTTCGCCCCGTTGCGGCTGCCCGCCGACCTCGACTTCACCGCGCTGTTCCACGGTGTCGACGAGCGCGTCCCGGTCGACGCCCTCGAGTTCGGCGCGCGCGTCTTCGACCGCTTTCTCGATCAGGTCTGAGGCCCTTCGACAGGCTCAGGGTCCGTGGGTCGCGCTGGTCTTGAGCCTCAGGCGGTGCGGACGGCGCGGATGATCTTGCGGCGCAGGACGACGCGGCGCCGGCCGTCGGGGCCGATGCGCACCCGGTCGAGCTCCCAGCCGCCGTGCTCGGCCCGCTCGACGAGCAGCTTGGTGACCACCGAGCGGGAGAAGTCGCGCTCGAAGACCACGTTGTCGAACTCCCAGACCACGCCGGGGCGCGGCGGACGGCGGTCGATGCGGCTCACCGGGTGTGCTCCGAGACGTCGTCGAGCGCCGCGGCGATCTCGGCCGGCAGCTCGTGCTCCTCGCCCTCCAGCGCCCCCCGCAGCTGCTCGGCCGTGCGGGCGCCGACGATCGGCGCGGTGACGCCGGGCCGGTCGCGCACCCACGCGAGGGCCACCTGCAGCGGCGTCCAGCCGAGCCCGTCGGCCGCGCGGACGACGGCCTCGACCACCCGCGACGAGGTGTCGTCGAGGTAGGCGCCGACGAACCCGGCGAAGACCGACGAGGCGCCGCGGGAGTCGGCCGGCGTGCCGCCGCGGTACTTGCCGGTGAGCACGCCGCGGCCGAGCGGCGACCACGGCAGGACGCCGAGCCCGAGCGCCCGGCACGCCGGCAGCACCTCGCGCTCGACGGCGCGGTTGAGCAGCGAGTACTCGACCTGGGTCGAGGCGAGGGTGGCCCGGCCGGGCACGGCGCGCTGCCAGGTGGCGGCCTGCGCGGTCTGCCAGCCGGCGTAGTTCGAGACGCCCACGTAGGCCGCGCGGCCCGAGGAGAGCGCGAGGTCGAGGGCGGTCAGCGTCTCCTCGACCGGCGCGACGTCGCTCCACACGTGCACCTGCCACAGGTCGACGTGGTCGACGCCGAGGCGGGCGAGGGAGGCGTCGAGGGTGCTGAGCAGGTGGCCGCGGGAGGTGTCGGTGACCCGCTCGCCGGTGCGGCGGGAGACCCCGGCCTTGGTGGCCAGCACGACCTCGTCGCGGGCCACGACATCGCCGATCAGCGAGCCGACGAGCCGCTCGGAGTCGCCGTCGGTGTAGCCCGCGGCGGTGTCGACGAGCGTGCCGCCGGCCTCGGCGAACGCGATCAGCTGGTCGCGCGCCTCGTGCTCGTCGGTGTCACGGCCCCATGTCATGGTGCCCAGCCCCAGCCGCGAGACCCGCAGCCCGGTCGTGCCGACGGAGCGCTGCTGCATGCCGGTCAACCTAGACGAGCACGGCCAGCCCGCGGACGACGGCTCGCGGGTCGGCCCCAGAGCGTGGCTCCCGATCCATGGCGGCGCCTCCGCCGCCCACGACGCGCGCTGGCTTCGTTGCCGCCGCTTCGAGGACGCCCGGTCGGCGTGCGCGCCGGCGCCTCGCCATCACACGCCGTGAACGACGTGGGCATCCGCCAGCCATCGAGAGCCACGCCCTAGAGTCGGCGCGTGGTCGAGGTGCTCCAGGCGATCGTGCTCGGCGTCATCCAGGGGCTGACGGAGTTCCTGCCGATCAGCAGCAGCGCCCACCTCGCCATCTACCCCCAGCTGTTCGGCTGGGACGACCCCGGCGCCTCGTTCACCGCCGTGTGCCAGATCGGCACCGAGCTGGCGGTGCTCATCTACTTCCGCCACGACATCTGGCGCATCGGCTCCACGTGGACCCGCTCGCTGGTCAAGCCCGAGCTGCGCGGCCACCTCGACGCCCGCATGGGCTGGTACGTCATCGTCGGGTCGCTGCCGATCGTCGTCCTCGGGCTGTTCTTCGAGGACGCCATCGACGACGTGTTCCGCAACCTGTGGCTGATCGCCACGATGCTGGTCGTGATGGGCCTGGTGCTGGGGCTGGCCGACCGGCTCGGCTCGACCGAGAAGACGCTCAAGCAGCTCTCGCTGCGCGACGCGGTGCTCATGGGCCTGGCCCAGGCCGCCGCGCTGGTGCCGGGCGTCTCACGCTCGGGGGCGACGCTCTCGATGGGACGCGCGCTCGGCTACGACCGTGAGACCGCCACCCGCTACGCCTTCCTGCTCGCCATCCCGGCCGTCGTCGGCGCCGGCGTCTACAAGCTCAAGGACGTCTCGGGCTCCGACAACCCCTACGGCTGGACGCCGACCATCGTCGCCACGGTGGTGGCGTTCGTGGTCGGGTACGCCGCGATCGCCTGGCTGCTGCGCTACGTCGCCAGCAACTCCTACACCCCGTTCGTGGTCTACCGGGTGCTGCTCGGCCTCGGCACGATGGCGCTGCTGGCCGCCGGCGTGCTCGTGCCCTGAGGCCCGGCGCGGCGCCTACAGCCAGCCCGACCGCTTGAAGAACCAGAACAGCAGCGCCGACACGCCCGCCATCAGCGCCAGCGCGAACGGGTAGCCGAGCTGCCAGTGCAGCTCGGGCATGTGGTCGAAGTTCATGCCGTAGACCCCGGCCACGAACGTCGGGACGACGACCAGCGCGGCACCCGCCGAGATCTTGCGCATGTCGTCGTTCTGCTGCACCGAGATCGCCGCGATGTGGGCGTCGAAGGCGGTCGAGAGCAGCGCGTCGAGGGTGTCGACCCGGTCGGCCACCTGCCGCACCCGCGCCACCAGCTCGCGGAAGTAGCCCTCGGCCGCCGGGGCGGTGGTGGACACGGTGCCGTCGACGAAGCGCTGCAGCGCGTCGTGCAGCGGCGCCACTGCGCGCCGGGCCTCGGCGACCTCGCGCTTGAGGAAGTAGATGCGCTCGGAGTCGCGGGTGCGCTCGGGGGAGAAGACTGACTGCTCGATCTCGCCGACGTCCTCGTCGAGCTCGGCCATGACCTCGAAGTAGGAGTCGACGACGGCCTCGACCGCGGCGTGGATGACGGCCAGCGGCCCGTGCTCGAGCCGCTCCTCGTGCTCCTCGAGCTCGTGGCGGGCCTCGCGCAGCTGGTTGCCCTCGCCGAGGCGCACCGAGACCACGACGTCCTCGCCGATGACCAGCGCGATGGTGCCGGTCTCGACCTGGTCACCCTGGTCGACGTACCAGAGCGAGCGCATCACCAGCAGCTTGGCGCCGCCGCGACGGGTCAGCTTCGGCCGCGGGTGCTCGTCGAAGACGTCGCGCACCACGGTGGCGTCGAGGCCGAACGCCGTCAGCGCCTCGGCCACCTCGCCCTCGGTCGGCTCGTGCAGGCCGAGCCACACGAAGCCCCCGTCGACGGAGGCGAGCTCGCGCAGCGCCGGGTAGTCGTGGACGGCGCACGCGGCGGGCATCCGCCGGCCGTCGCGGTAGACGGCCGCGTCGACGATCACCGGCTCCTCACGGGCGCCAGCCTAGGCTGGCCGACATGGCGACGGTGGTACTCCTGCGACACGGCCGCACCACCGCGAACGCGTCGGGCACGCTGGCCGGCCGGCTGCCCGGCGTCCGGCTGGACGACGTCGGCGCCGAGCAGGCGCGCCGGGCGGGGGAGCGGCTGGCCGTCGTCCCGTTGGCGGGCCTCGTCTCGAGCCCGCTCGAGCGGTGCCGCCAGACCGCGAAGGCGGTGGTCGCCGCGCAGGCGGCCGCGCTGAAGGTCGGCACCGACAAGGGCCTCATCGAGTGCGACTACGGCGAGTGGCAGGGCCGGCTGCTCAAGGACCTCGCCAAGGAGCCGCTCTGGAAGGTCGTGCAGGGCCAGCCGTC
Source organism: Nocardioides marinquilinus (assembly GCF_039543705.1). Taxonomy (NCBI): domain Bacteria; kingdom Bacillati; phylum Actinomycetota; class Actinomycetes; order Propionibacteriales; family Nocardioidaceae; genus Nocardioides; species Nocardioides marinquilinus. The sequence goes on along the minus strand of NZ_BAABKG010000003.1, from coordinate 193,026 downwards.
GGCCGCCGCGTTCCCCGGCGGCGAGTCGCTGCCGGCGATGCAGGCGCGCGCGGTCGCCGCCGTACGCCGCCACGACGCCGCGTTCGAGGCCGAGCACGGCGCCGGCGCGGTGTGGGTGGCGGTCAGCCACGGCGACATCATCAAGTCGGTGCTGGCCGACGCGCTCGGCATGCACCTCGACCTGTTCCAGCGCGTCAACGTCGACCCCGCCTCGATCTCGATCGTGCGCTACACCGCCGCGCGCCCCTACGTGCTGGCCTCCAACACCCACGCCGGCGACCTCTCCTGGCTGGTGCCGCCGAGGAAGACGCGCGGACGACGCACGCGTGCCTCGGCCGATGCGCCGGTCGGGGGTGGCGCCGGGCCTGGAACGACGTCCTAGGGTGGCTGACATGCCGATCGTCCACGCCTTCGACCCGCCGGAGCGCTTCGTCACCGGCACCGTGGGCGAGCCCGGGGCACGCACCTTCTTCCTGCAGGCGCGCACCGGCTCCCGCATCACCTCGGTGGCCCTCGAGAAGGAGCAGGTCGCCCTGCTGGCCGAGCGCATCGACGAGATGCTCGACCAGGTCATGTCGTCGCAGACCACGGGCACCGTCGTCCCCGCCGTCGCGCCGCTCGGGCTCGAGGACTCCGACCCGCTCGAACAGCCCATCGAGGAGGAGTTCCGCGCCGGCACCATGACGCTGTCGTGGGACCCCGACGACGAGCGCGTCGTCATCGAGGTCTTCCCCTTCACCGAGGCGGCCGTGGTCTCACCCGAGCAGGTCGACGACGACGACCTCGTCGAGCCCGAGCCCGAGGAGGTGCTGCTGGTGCGCCTCGGCGCCGCCGCCGCGCGCTCCTTCGTGCAGCGCGCCGAGCAGGTGCTCGAGGCCGGGCGTCCCAGCTGCCCGTTCTGCGGCAGCCCCATCGACCCCGACGGCCACCTCTGCGTGCGCGCCAACGGCTTCCGCCGCCGCGAGCCACAGGCCTAGGCGCCCCGTCACCTTGGCCGACCTCGAGCTGCGCGGGCGCATCATGCCCGCCTCCAACGCCACCTTCCTCGGTGAGCTCGACGGGGTGAAGGTCGTCTACAAGCCGGTCGCCGGCGAGCGACCGCTGTGGGACTTCCCCGACGGCACCCTCGCCGACCGCGAGGTCGCCGCCTACGCGCTCTCCCAGGCCATGGGCTGGGACGTCGTCCCGCCGACCTGGCTGGGCGAGGGCCCGCACGGCCTCGGCATGCTGCAGGAGTGGCGCGAGCCCGACCCCGACCAGGAGGCCGTCACCCTCGTGCGCAGCGGCCGCTCGCCCGAGGGCTACCTACCGGTCTTCGAGGGCCTCGACGACCAGGACAACGACGTCACCCTCGTGCACGAGGACTCCGCCCCCCTGCGCCGCATGGCCGTCTTCGACGTCGTCACCAACAACGCCGACCGCAAGGGCGGCCACGTGCTCGAGATGACCTCCGGCCACCGCCACGGCGTCGACCACGGCCTGACCTTCCACCACGAGCCCAAGCTGCGCACCGTGCTGTGGGGCTGGCGCGGCGACCCCCTCGAGGACGACGAGGTCGCCGGCCTCGAGCGCGTGCTCGCCGCCCTCGGCGGCGACCTCGGCGAGACCCTCGCCACCCACCTCACCGACCTCGAGATCGACGCCACCGCCCGCCGCACCCGCCGTCTCCTCGACCGCGGCGTCCTCCCCACCCCCCGCGGCCAGTGGCCGAGCATCCCCTGGCCGCCGTTCTGAGTTGGATTGCGCCTCCGCTCGTCCCTCGCTTCGGCGCGTGTTCGCGGCGCCTTCATGCGAACGGGGTCCGTGGTCGACCCGACCGGCCCTCCGCGCCCAGGTCCCCACACGGACCCTGAGCTTGTCGAAGGGCCCTTCGCGGTGGTCGAGGTGTGAGGAGCCCTGGCGACGAGCCTCGAGACCTCTGGCCCTCCGCGCCCAGGTCCCCACACGGACCCTGAGCTTGTCGAAGGGCACGGTCGGTCAACGGCTGCGGCGTGATGGTCAGACCGGCCGCCGGTGTTGTCTGGCGCCTCCGCTCGTTCCTCGCTTCGGCGCGTGTTCGCGGCGCCTTCACGCGACCCGGTTCGCTCCTGCGCGCGGAGGGCTCGCTCGTCCCTCGCTGCGCCCTCCGTGCTCGTCACTCACCAGGTCGCGCGCCGCGAACGGGTCTGCGGTCGGCCCGACCGGCCCTCCGCGCCCAGGTCCCCACACGGACCCTGAGCTTGTCGAAGGACACGGTCGGTCAACGGCCGCGGCGAGCGGGCTGACCAGCCCACGGTGTTGTTTGGCGCCTCCGCTCGTTCCTCGCTTCGGCGCGTGTTCGCGGCGCCTTCGTGCGACCCGGTTCGCTCCTGCGCGCGGAGGGCTCGCTCGTTCCTCGCTGCGCCCTTCGTGCTCGTCACTCACCAGGTCGCGCGCCGCGAACGGGGTCTGTGGTCGGGCCGACCGGACGATGGTCGAGGTGCGAGGAGCCCTGGCGACGAGCCTCGAGACCTCCGGTCCTTCGTGCCCAGGTCTCTCCACGGACCCTGAGCTTGTCGTCGGGCCCGGGACCGGGGCCCGCGCCGGACGCCGGGACCCACGCCACGTCCCCGCCCGCCGCCCCGCCGGGGCACCCGGCGCGAGCGACCGCCTAGGCTCGGCCCATGCGCGCCTGGCCCGCCCCCGACGTCCCCGATCTCGAGGTCACCGGGCCGCAGGTGGTGCTGCACGACACGGCCAGTGGCGAGAAGGTCGAGGTGGTGCCGCAGGCCGGGCGGCCGGCGCGGCTGTACGCGTGCGGCATCACGCCGTACGACGCCACACACATGGGGCACGCCGCCACCTACGTCGGGTGGGACCTGCTGGTGCGGGCGTGGCGGCACGCCGGGCACGAGGTGACCTACGTGCAGAACGTCACCGACGTCGACGACCCGCTGCTCGAGCGGGCGACGAAGGTCGGCACCGACTGGGTGCAGCTGGCCGAGCGCGAGACCGAGCTCTACCGCCACGACATGCACGCCCTGCGGGTGCTGCCGCCCGCGCACCTGGTCGGCGCGGTCGAGTCGATCCCGCTCGTGGTCGAGATGATCGAGCGGCTCGAGGGCACCGGTGCCGTCTACCGGGTGGACGACGACCTCTACTACGCCGTCTCGGCCGACCCCGCCTTCGGTGAGGAGTCCGGCTACGACCGCGACACCATGCTGCGGCTGTTCGGCGAGCGCGGCGGCGACCCCGAGCGCGACGGCAAGCAGGACCCGCTCGACGCCCTGGTCTGGCGCGCCGAGCGCGAGGGCGAGCCGTCGTGGCCCAGCCCGTTCGGCCCCGGTCGCCCGGGCTGGCACATCGAGTGCGCGGCCATCGCCGAGCAGCACCTCGGCGCGGCCTTCGACGTGCAGGCCGGCGGCAGCGACCTGGTCTTCCCGCACCACGAGATGAGCGCCGGCCACGCGCAGGCCCTCCACCCCGGGACGCCGTTCGCGCGCTTCTACACGCACTCCGGGATGGTCGCCTACGACGGCGAGAAGATGTCGAAGTCGCGCGGCAACCTGGTCTTCGTCAGCGCGCTGCGCAACAGCGACGTCGACCCGATGGCGATCCGTCTGACGCTGCTGCGCCACCACGTGCGCAGTGACTGGGAGTGGACCGACGACCAGCTGTGGGAGTCGGCCGACGTGCTGGCCCGCTGGCGCAAGGCGGTCGCCCTCGGCGCCGGGGCCCCCGCCGGGCCGGTGGTGACCGAGGTGCTCGCCGCGCTCGCCGACGACCTCGACGCGCCCCGCGCCGTCGCCGCCGTCGACGCCTGGGCTGCCGCGACGCTCGGCACCGACGGCCTCGCCGACACCACCGACGCCGACGCCGCGAGCGCCGTCGCCCGCGTCGTCGACGCCGCGCTCGGCGTCCTGCTGTGAGCGCCGCCGGGCGATAGTCCCGGACGTTTGCGGGGTCGACACGCCGTCCGGACCCCCCAAACGTCCGGGACTACCGCCGGTGAGCGATACGAGCGGTCAGGCGGGACCGGGGCCCGCGCCGGGGGCCGGGGGAGAGTCGTCGCCGCGGCGCTTGAGGTAGCGCTCGAACTCGCGGGCGATCGCCTCGCCGGAGGCCTCGGGGAGGTCGGCGGTGTCACGCGACTCCTCGAGCGAGCGGACGTACTCGGCGATGTCCTCGTCGTCCTCGGTGAGCTCCTCGACGCCGCGCTCCCACGCCCGGGCGTCCTCGGGGAGGTCGCCGAGCGGGATCGAGACCTCGAGCAGGTCCTCCAGCTGGCCGAGCAGCGCCAGCGTGGCCTTGGGGCACGGCGGCTGCGCGACGTAGTGCGGCACCGCGGCCCAGTAGGAGACGGCGGGGATGTCGAGGCGGGTGCAGGCGTCCTGGAAGACGCCGACGATGCCGGTGGGGCCCTCGTAGGTCGACGGCTCGAGCTTGAGCCGGTCGACCAGCTCGGGCTCGGTGGCGGTGCCGGAGACCGGGATCGGCCGGGTGTGCGGCGTGTCGGCGAGCAGCGCGCCGAGGGTGACCACCAGCTCGCCGCCGAGCTCGTCGCAGGCCGCGAGCAGCTCGGCGCAGAACTGGCGCCAGCGCATGCTGGGCTCGATGCCGCGCAGCAGGATGACGTCGCGGTCGAGGTCGGGCGGCGAGGCGACGGCGATCTGCGTCGTCGGCCAGGTGATGCGCCGGTGGCCGTTGTCGTCGGTGCTGACCGTGGGCCGGTTGACCTGGAAGTCGTAGAAGTCCTCCGGGTCGACGGCACCGACCACGCGTGCGCCCCACACCTGCATGAGGTGGTCGATCACCGACGAGGCCGCGTCGGCCGCGTCGTTCCAGCCCTCGAAGGCGGCGATGACGAGCGGGTCGACCAGCTCGGGCACCGCGTCGATCTCGATCACCCGATCGAGCCTATCGAGGGGTCGCCGATTTCCGGCGGGCACCGCCCGGTGTCACGATCTGGAAAGCCTGTCCGGAGTCTGGACGCCGGTTCGTAGGCTCGAGAGTGACCCCCGCCCGACCGCCTGGAGACCCGTTGCCCGACCTGCGTCCCGACGCCACCGACGAGCTCACCGCGCTGCTGCGCGAGCGGGTCGTCGTGCTCGACGGCGCCATGGGCACCGCCATCCAGCGTGACCGGCCCTCCGAGGCCGGCTACCGCGGCGAGCGGTTCGCCGACTGGCCCTCCGACCTCGCGGGCAACAACGACCTGCTGACCCTCACCCAGCCCGAGATCATCGCCGGCATCCACCGCGAGTACCTCGAGGCCGGCGCCGACGTCATCGAGACCAACACCTTCAACGCCACCGCGATCTCCCTGTCCGACTACGGCATGTCCGAGCTCGCCTACGAGCTCAACCTCGAGGCCGCCCGCCTGGCCCGCCGGGTCGCCGACGAGCACGCGGCGGCCACCGGCACGCCCCGCTACGTCGGCGGCGCCCTCGGCCCGACGACGCGGACGGCGTCCATCAGCCCCGACGTCAACGACCCCGGCGCGCGCAACGTCACCTACGACCAGCTCGTCGCGGCCTACCTCGACTCCGCGCGGGGCCTGGTCGACGGCGGTGCCGACCTGCTCGTCGTCGAGACCATCTTCGACACCCTCAACGCCAAGGCGGCGATCTTCGCCGTCGAGACGCTGTTCGAGGAGCACGGCCGCCGCTGGCCGCTGATCATCTCCGGCACGATCACCGACGCCTCGGGCCGCACGCTGTCGGGCCAGGTCACCGAGGCCTTCTGGAACTCCGTGCGCCACGCGCGCCCGCTCGCGGTCGGTCTCAACTGCGCCCTCGGCGCCAAGGAGATGCGGCCCTACCTGGCCGAGCTGAGCCGGGTCGCCGACACCTTCGTGTCCTGCTACCCCAACGCCGGGCTGCCCAACGCCTTCGGCGAGTACGACGAGGCGCCCGACGAGACCGCCGCGTTCCTGGCCGAGTTCGCCGAGGCCGGCCTGCTCAACTTCGCCGGCGGGTGCTGCGGGACGACGCCCGCGCACGTCGGCCGCATCGCCGAGGCGGTCGCCGGCAGGGCGCCGCGCGAGGTGCCCGAGCCCGCGCCGGCCATGCGCCTGTCGGGCCTCGAGCCGTTCACGATCGACGACGACAGCCTGTTCGTGAACGTCGGCGAGCGCACCAACATCACCGGCTCGGCCCGCTTCCGCAACCTGATCAAGGACGGCGACTACGACACCGCCCTCGCGGTCGCCCTGCAGCAGGTCGAGAACGGCGCGCAGGTCATCGACGTCAACATGGACGAGGGCATGATCGACGGCGTCGCGGCCATGGACCGCTTCACCAAGCTCATCGCCAGCGAGCCCGACATCAGCCGCGTGCCGGTGATGGTCGACTCCTCCAAGTGGGAGGTCATCGAGGCCGGCCTGAAGAACGTGCAGGGCAAGGCCGTCGTCAACTCGATCTCCATGAAGGAGGGCGAGGAGCGGTTCCGTGAGCAGGCGTCGCTGGTCAGGCGGTACGGCGCCGCGGCGGTCGTCATGGCCTTCGACGAGGACGGCCAGGCCGACAACCTCGAGCGCCGCAAGGCGATCTGCGAGCGTGCCTACCGGATCCTGGTCGACGAGGTCGGCTTCCCGGCCGAGGACATCATCTTCGACCCCAACGTCTTCGCCGTGGCCACCGGCATCGAGGAGCACGCCTCCTACGGCCTCGACTTCATCGAGGCCACCCGCTGGATCAAGCAGAACCTGCCCGGCGCCCGGGTCTCCGGCGGCATCAGCAACGTCAGCTTCAGCTTCCGCGGCAACAACCCGGTCCGTGAGGCGATCCACGCCGTCTTCCTCTTCCACGCCATCCGCGCGGGCCTCGACATGGGCATCGTCAACGCCGGCGCCCTCGTGCCCTACGACGCCGTCGAGCCCGAGCTGCGCGAGCGCATCGAGGACGTCGTCCTCAACCGTCGTCCCGACGCCGCCGAGCGGCTGCTCGAGATCGCCGAGGCGCACAACAAGGCGGGCGAGGCCGTCGAGGCCGCGACCGAGGAGTGGCGCGACCTGCCGGTGGGGGAGCGGATCACCCACGCGCTGGTCAAGGGCATCGACGCCCACGTGCAGGAGGACACCGAAGAGCTGCGCCGGCTGATCGCCGAGCGCGGCGGCCGCCCGATCGAGGTGATCGAGGGTCCCCTGATGGACGGCATGAACGTCGTCGGCGACCTCTTCGGCGCCGGCAAGATGTTCCTGCCGCAGGTCGTGAAGTCGGCGCGCGTGATGAAGAAGGCCGTCGCCTACCTCATCCCGTTCATCGAGCAGGAGAAGGCCGACCTCGTCGCGGCCGGGGGCGTGGCCTCCAGCGGCAAGGAGACCAACGGCACGATCGTCATGGCCACGGTCAAGGGCGACGTCCACGACATCGGCAAGAACATCGTCGGCGTGGTGCTGCAGTGCAACAACTACGAGGTCATCGACCTCGGCGTGATGGTGCCGGCGCAGAAGATCCTCGACACCGCGGCCGAGGTGGACGCCGACATCATCGGCCTCTCGGGCCTGATCACGCCCTCGCTCGACGAGATGGTCAACCTCGCCACCGAGATGCAGCGCCAGGGCCTCACCATCCCGCTGCTCATCGGTGGCGCCACCACCTCGCGCGCCCACACCGCCGTCAAGGTCGACCCGCGCTACGAGGGCCCGGTGGTGTGGGTCAAGGACGCCTCCCGCTCGGTGCCGACCGCCGCCGCGCTGCTGCACGAGACCCGGCGCGAGACGCTCCTGGCCGAGGTGAGGACCGACTACGACGCCCTGCGCGCCCGCCACGCCGGCAAGGGCGACCGCAAGCTGGTGAGCTACGAGACGGCCAAGGCCGACGCCACGCCGATCGACTGGTCGACGTACACGCCCCCGGCGCCCCGCCGGCCCGGCGTGCACGTGCTGGAGGCCTACGACCTCGCCGAGCTGCGCGACTACATCGACTGGCAGCCGTTCTTCAACGCCTGGGAGATGAAGGGCAAGTTCCCCGACATCCTCAACAGCCCCACGCACGGCGAGACCGCCCGCAAGCTCTACGACGACGCGCAGGCCATGCTCGACACCGTCATCGCCGAGAAGTGGCTGACCGCCACCGGCGTGTTCGGCTTCCTGCCCGCCGAGGGCAAGGGCGACGACACCCTCGTCTTCACCGACGAGAGCCGCACCGAGGTCCGCGCGACCCTGCACCACCTGCGCCAGCAGGGCGAGCACCGGCAGGGCGTGGCCCACAAGTCGCTGGCCGACTTCGTGGCCCCGCGCGAGAGCGGCCTGGCCGACCACGTCGGCGGGTTCGCGGTCACCGCCGGCATCGGGCTGCCCGAGCGGGTGCAGGCGTTCAAGGACGACCACGACGACTACAACGCGATCCTGCTGGAGTCGCTGGCCGACCGGCTCGCCGAGGCCTTCGCCGAGCGGCTGCACCAGCGGGTGCGCACCGAGCTCTGGGGCCACGTGCCCGACGAGCAGCTGTCCAACGCCGACCTGATCGCCGAGAAGTACGACGGCATCCGGCCCGCCCCGGGCTACCCCGCCTGCCCCGACCACACCGAGAAGCTCACCCTGTGGGACCTCCTCGACGTGGAGGCGGCGACCGGCATCACGCTGACGGAGTCGATGGCCATGTGGCCGGGCGCCTCGGTCTCGGGCTGGTACTTCAGCCACCCGCAGTCGCAGTACTTCGTGGTGGGCCGGCTCGGGCGCGACCAGGTCGCCGACTACGCCGAGCGCAAGGGCTGGACCCTCGCCGAGGCCGAGCGGTGGCTCTCACCCAACCTCGGCTACGAGCCCGATGACTGAGCCGATGACCGAGCCGATGACCGAGCCGATGACCGAGCCGCGCGCACGCCGGCCGGCCGCCGTCCTGTGGGACATGGACGGCACGCTCGTCGACACCGAGCCCTACTGGATGGCGACCGAGCACGCCCTGGCCGCGGAGTTCGGCGGCACCTGGGACGAGGAGCGCGCGCTGCAGCTGGTGGGCAGCGACCTGCTCGACTCCGGGCGCTTCATCCAGCAGCACATGCCGCTGCCCCTGACGCCCGAGGAGATCGTCGAGCGCCTGCTGGACGGCGTCGTGGCCCAGGTCGAGCGGGCGGTGCCCTGGCGGCCGGGCGCGCGTGAGCTGCTGGCCGACCTCGGCGCGGCGGGCGTGCCGTGCGCGCTGGTGACGATGTCCTACGAGCGCTTCGTCGCGCCGGTGCTGGCCGCCCTGCCGGCCGGGTCGTTCCAGGCCGTGGTCACCGGCGACGCCGTCGAGCGGGGCAAGCCCGACCCCGAGGCCTACCTGGTCGCCTGCCGCCGGCTCGGCGTCGAGCCCGCCGACTGCGTGGCCATCGAGGACTCCGAGACCGGCGCCCGCTCGGCCGAGGCGGCGGGGTGCACGGTGCTCGTCGTGCCGCACCACGTCACCCCGGCCCCGGCCCCGGCCCGGGTCTTCCGCGACAGCCTCGCGGCGCTCACCGCCGCCGACCTGGCCTCCCTCGCCGCCGCGGCCGCCTGACCCACCGCAGGTTCTGCCCGGATCCGGCGGCCCGACCGGACGGCGTCCGGCTTCGTTACACGTTTGCTACCAAACGGCCGCACGCAGCCGTAGCCCCGCCCGTCCCCCGGCAGTAGGGTGCCGCGGGTACTGCTGGCCACGGGTGGTCCGGCGGACAGACCGGTCCCCGTCCAGGGACCCCGACCACGAGGTGAACCGTGCGACTGATCAAGCGTCCACTGACCTTGGGGGTGGCCGCGCTGACGGCCGCCACCCTCGTGCTGGCCGGCTGTGCCGACAGCGACCGTGAAGGCGAAGGCGACGGCGGTGGCGACGGCGCGAGCCAGGGCACCGAGGGCAGCGAGGGCGACAGCGGCGCGCCCGCCGGTGGTGACTTCACCTTCGCCGGCTCCGCCGAGCCCACCGCGCTCGACCCGTTCTTCGTCTCCGACGGCGAGAGCTTCCGCGTCTCGCGCCAGATCTTCGAGGGCCTGGTCGGCACGGTGCCCGGCACCGCCGACCCCGCCCCGCTGCTGGCCACCGACTGGGAGGTCAGCGACGACGGCCTCACCTACACCTTCAACCTGCAGACCGGCGTGAAGTTCCACGACGGCAGCGACTTCGACGCCGACGCCGTCTGCTTCAACTTCGACCGCTGGTACAACATGCCGGCCTCGGCCCAGTCGCCCGACCTGACCTACTACTACGGCGCGCTGTTCCGCGGCTTCAAGACCGGCGAGACCTCCGGCGACGCGATCTACGAGTCCTGCGAGGCCGACGGCACCGACTCCGCGGTCATCACGCTGAAGTCCCCGTTCGCGGGCTTCATCTCGGCGCTCTCGCTGCCGGCCTTCAGCATGCAGAGCCCCACCGCCCTGCAGGACACCCAGGACGACGCCGCCGAGAACCCGCGGCAGACGCCCTACTCCACCGGTGAGGGCGGCGGCCCCGTCGGCACCGGCCCGTTCAAGTTCGAGGCCTGGAACCGGGGCGAGAACGTCACCCTGGTCCGCAACGACGACTACTGGGGCGAGGTCGCCCAGCTCGACCGCGTCATCGTGGTCGCCATCGACGACCCGACCGCCCGCGCCGACGCGCTGCGTGCCGGCGACATCGACGGCTACGACCTCGTCGGCCCGGCCGACCTGACCACGCTCGGCGACGAGGGCTTCACCATCGAGAACCGCCCCGCCTTCAACGTGCTCTACCTCGGCATGAACCAGGCGCAGAAGCCGCTCGACGACATCCGCGTCCGCCAGGCCATCGCCCACGCGATCAACCTCGACGAGGTCGTTAGCACCTCGTTGCCCGAGGGCACCGAGAAGGCCATCGAGTTCATCCCGCCGACCGTCGCGGGCTACACCGAGGACGTCACCACCTACGAGTACGACCCCGACAAGGCCCGCGAGCTGCTCTCCGAGGCGGGTGCCGAGGGCGCGACCATCCAGTTCAACTACCCGACCGGTGTCTCGCGGCCCTACATGCCCGACCCGGAGGCGACGTTCAACATCATCAGCACCCAGCTCGAGGCCGTCGGCCTGACCATCGAGCCGGCTGCCGACCAGTGGGACCCCGACTACCTCGAGCGGATCCAGGGAACCACCGACCACGGCATCCACCTGCTCGGCTGGACCGGCGACTACAACGACACCGACAACTTCCTCGGCGTCTTCTTCGGCACCAAGCAGCCCGAGTGGGGCTTCGACAACCCCGAGCTGTTCGACAAGCTGCGCCAGGCCCGGCAGATCCCCACCGTGGAGGAGCAGGTCCCGCTCTACGAGGAGATCAACGGCGACGTCATGGACTTCCTCCCCGGCGTCCCGCTGGCCCACCCGGTGCCGTCCCTCGCCTTCGCGCCCGGCGTCGAGGGCTACGAGCCCAGCCCGGTGCAGGACGAGGTCTGGAACCAGGTCACGGTCTCCGAGTGATCCCTCCGGCTCCCGTCCGGGTGCCGGCCGCACGACCTGCCCGGCTCCGGCCCACCGCCTCGCGGTGGGCCGGGGTCCGGCCCCCGGGAGGGTGCTGAGCCGTGGTCCGCTTCGTGCTGCGCCGCCTGGCGCTGATGGTGCCGGTGCTCCTGGGTCTGTCGATCCTGCTGTTCGTCTGGGTGCGCAACCTGCCCGGTGACGGGCCCGCCCGCTCGCTGCTCGGCAACCGCGCGACCCCCGAGCGCATCGAGGCGATCAACCAGACCTACGGCTTCAACGACCCCATCCTCGAGCAGTACTTCCGCTACGTCGGCTCGCTGCTTCGGGGCGACTTCCTCGACTCCATCCGCACCGGCGAGCCGGTGACGCAGAGCTTCTTCGACCGGCTGCCGGTCACCGTCGAGCTCGGCGCGGCCGCGCTGCTGTTCGCCGTGGTGGTCGGCATCCCGCTCGGCTACCTCGCCGCCCGCAACCAGGGCCGCCTGCTCGACACCCTCGTCGTCTCGGGCTCGCTGCTCGGCGTGGCGACCCCGGTGTTCTTCCTGGCCCTGCTGCTCAAGCTGGTCTTCGCCAACTGGCTCGGCTGGCTGCCCGCCACCTTCCGCCAGGACCCCCAGATCGACGCCACCGAGGTCACCGGCTTCGCCACGCTCGACGGCCTCCTCACGCGCGAGTTCGACGCCACCTGGGACGCCGTCCTGCACCTGATCCTGCCCGCCGTCGCGCTGGGCACCATCCCGCTCGCGATCATCGTGCGCATCACCCGCGCCTCGGTGGCCGAGGTGATGCAGGAGGACTACGTGCGCACGGCCGAGAGCAAGGGCCTCCCGCGGCTGCTGGTCTCGCGACGCCACGTGCTGCGCAACGCGATGCTGCCGGTCGCCACGACGATCGGCCTGCAGACCGGACTGCTGTTCTCGGGGGCGGTGCTCACCGAGACGGTGTTCGGCTTCGAGGGCGTCGGCAAGTACCTGTTCACCTCGATCAGCCAACGCGACTACCCGGTGCTGCAGGGCTACATCATCTTCATCGCGATCATCTACTCGCTGATCAACCTGCTCGTCGACGTGCTCTACGGCGTCATCGACCCGAGAGTGCGGGTGAGCTGATGAGCATCCCCATGACCCCGGCCGGCCCCTCGAGCGGCACGCCGGCGCTCGAGCCGGTCGCCGGACCGGACGCCGAGCGCGGCGTCAGCCTGTGGCGTGGCGCCTTCCAGCGCATGCGCCGCAACCCGTCGGCCATCATCGGCACCCTGATCATGCTGCTGTTCGTGCTGGTGGCGGTCTTCGCGCCGCTGCTGACCAGTTTCGAGCCCGGCACCGGCGAGTTCTTCCGCGAGGTGACGCCGTCCAAGGTGCCGGGACCGAGCGAGCAGCACTGGCTCGGCCTCGACTCCGGCGGCTCCGACATGTGGACCCAGCTGGTCTACGGCGCGCGGCAGTCGCTCATCTACGGCGTGGCCTCGACGGTCGTCGGGCTGCTGGCCGGCTCGCTGCTCGGCGTGCTCGCGGGCGGCTTCGGCTCGGTCGGCGGGCGGGTCGGCCGCTGGGTCGACACCGTCATCATGCGCATCGTCGACATCCTGCTCTCGATCCCGAGCCTGCTGCTCGCGGTCAGCATCGCCGCCGTGATCACCCAGGACTCCCTGGCGATCATCATCGCCATCGGTGCCGCGCAGGTGCCGATCTTCGCCCGGCTGCTGCGCAGCTCGATGCTGGCCCAGGGCGGCGCCGACTACGTGCTGGCCGGCAACGCGCTCGGCTTCCGCAAGCGGCGCATCGTGATGAGCCACATCCTGCCCAACTCGGTCGGCCCGACCATCGTCCAGGCCACGCTGAACCTGGCCACGGCGATCATCGAGGTCGCGGCGCTGTCCTACCTCGGCCTCGGCGCCGACAACCCGCGCGTCGCCGAGTGGGGCCGCATGCTGGTCAACGCGCAGGAGCGCTTCTCCGCCGACCCGCGGCTGGCGATCCTGCCCGGCGTCTGCATCGTGATCAGTGCGCTGGGGTTCACGCTGTTCGGCGAGGCCCTGCGCGAGGCCCTCGACCCCCGGTCGCGGAGGTGACCCGATGACGTCGTCCGGCAGCGACATCCTACAGAAGGGCTCGCGGCAGCCTGCGCGCCCCGACCCGAACGAGCCCCTGCTCGCCGTGCGCGACCTCTCGGTCGCCTTCGGCCTGCGCGGACGCCGCCGGGTCACCGCCGTCGACTCGGTCAGCTTCGACATCCGGCCGGGCGAGCACGTCGGGCTGGTCGGCGAGTCGGGCAGCGGCAAGTCGGTCACCTCGCTGGCCGTCATGGGGCTGCTGCCCAAGCGCGGCGTGCACGTGGCGGGCAGCGTCCGCTTCGAGGGCCGCGAGCTGCTCGGCATGGGCCGCAAGGACCTGGCCGCGATGCGCGGACGCGACATCGCGATGGTCTTCCAGGACCCGATGACCTCGCTCAACCCGGTGGTCCGCGTCGGCGTCCAGCTCACCGAGGTCATCCGCCAGCACCGCGACGTGACGCGCGGCGAGGCCCGCGGGCGCGCCGAGGCGCTGCTCGAGAAGGTCGGCATCCCCGACCCCGGCCGCCGGCTCTCGGAGTACCCCCACCAGCTCTCTGGGGGCATGCGGCAGCGTGTGCTCATCGCGATCGCGCTGGCCTGCGAGCCGCGGTTGCTGATCGCCGACGAGCCCACCACGGCCCTCGACGTCACCATCCAGGCGCAGGTGCTCGAGGTGCTCAAGGACCTCGTGGCCGACACCCAGGCCGCGCTGCTGATGATCACCCACGACCTCGGGGTCGTGGCCGGCCTGTGCGACCGGGTCAACGTCATGTACTCCGGCCGCATCGTCGAGGCCAGCGGCCGCGACGTGCTGTTCGGCGGGCCGCGCCACCCCTACACCGGCGGCCTGCTCGGCAGCATCCCGCGGCTCGACGCGCCGCGCGGCGAGCCGCTGGTCGCCATCCCCGGCTCGCCCACCAGCACGCTGCCCTGGACCCAGGGGTGCGCGTTCGCGCCGCGCTGCCACAACGCGCAGGACGACTGCCGCACCGACCCGCCCGACCTGGTCGCCGACGGCCCGCGCCAGCTGCGCTGCCACCACCCGCTCGACGACCGCACCGCCCAGGCGCGGGCGACGGCCGAGCCGACCGCGGCGACGTCCGGCCCGCGCGAGCCGGCCGGACCCACCGACACGGCGTCCTTCGAGCGGCCCGCCGCACCCGAGACCCCCGACGAGGAGGGGTCGCGATGACCGACCTCGACAAGGCCGAGCAGCCCGACGCCGCCGGCCCCCGCGACGACGTCCTGCTGCGGGTCGAGGGACTCAAGGTGCACTTCCCGATCCGCAGCGGGCTGCTGCTCGGCCGTCAGGTCGGCGCGGTCAGGGCCGTCGACGGCGTCGACCTCGAGATCCCGGCCGGCCGCACGCTCGGCCTGGTGGGGGAGTCGGGCTGCGGCAAGTCGACGCTCGGCAAGGCGATCCTGAAGCTGGTGCCGGTCACCGAGGGGCGCGTGGAGTACGACGGCACCGACGTCGCCTCGCTGCGCGGCGAGCCGCTGCGACGCATGCGGCGTCACCTGCAGATGGTCTTCCAGGACCCCATGGCCTCGCTCAACCCGCGGCAGAGCGTCGAGACGATCCTCACCGAGCCGCTGCGCGCGCACGGCATCTCCTACGACAAGCGCACCCGGGTGCGCGAGCTGCTCGACGCGGTCGGGCTGCCGGCGTCCGCCTCGGCGAAGTACCCGCACGAGTTCTCCGGCGGCCAGCGCCAGCGCATCGGCATCGCCCGCGCCATCGCGCTCGAGCCGCGGCTGGTGATCGCCGACGAGCCGGTCTCGGCCCTCGACGTCTCGATCCAGGCGCAGGTGCTCAACCTGCTCGAGGAGCTGCAGGAGCGGCTCGGGCTGACCTACCTGGTGATCGCCCACGACCTCGCGGTCGTGCGGCACGTGTCCGACGAGGTGGCGGTGATGTACCTCGGCGGCGTGGTCGAGCAGGCCTCGGCCGACGACCTCTACGCGACGCCGCGCCACCCCTACACGAAGGCGCTGATGTCGGCGGTGCCCGTGCCCGACCCGAAGGTCGAGGAGAACCGGCGTCGCATCGTGCTCGCCGGCGACCTGCCGTCGCCGGCGAACCCGCCGTCCGGCTGCCGCTTCCACACCCGGTGCCCGTTCCGGCAGCCCACGCGGTGCGACGACGAGCGGCCGCAGCTGCGCGTCGTCGAGACCGGGCCGGGCGGTGCGCACAAGGTGGCGTGCCACTGGGCCGAGGAGATCCAGGCCGGCACCGTGACGCCGCACGAGGTCACCGCCCAGGACGTCGCCGACGCCGAGGCCGAGGCGACGGTCTAGCCGGGAGGCCTCGGCAGCGGCGGCGGCGTGCCGCCCCACGCCGGGCAGAGGGCCTGGTGGGCGCACCAGCCGCAGAGCCGGCTGCGCTGCGGCCGCCAGTCGCCGGACTGCTCGGCGTAGCGGATGGCGCGCCACACCGCCTCGACCTTGCGCTCGGTGGCCAGCAGGTCGAGCTCGTCGGGCTCGTAGGTGACCAGCTGACGGTCGCCGAGGTAGACCAGCTGCAGCAGCCGTGGGACGACGCCGCGGGTGCGCCAGAGGGCGAGGGCGTAGAACTTCAGCTGGAACAGCGCCTTGGCCTCGAACCCGACGCCCGGGCTCCTGCCCGACTTGTAGTCCGTGATCCTGACGGCGCCGTCGGGGGCGACGTCGACGCGGTCGACGAAGCCGCGCAGCAGCAGCCTGGACTCGAGCAGCGCCTCGACGTAGAGCTCGCGGTCGGCGGGCTCGAGACGGCGGGGGTCCTCGAGGGTGAAGTAGCCCGCGAGCGCCTCGCGGCAGGTGGCGAGCCATGCCTCGCGCTCGGCGTCGTCGGCGAAGAGCGCCTCGGCGTCGGGCTCGGCCTCGACCAGCTCGACCCACGCCGGCTCGAGCATCGCCGTCGCCTGCTCGGGGGTGCGCTCGGACGCCGGCAGGTCGAAGATCTGCTCGAGGACGCGGTGCACGAGCGTGCCGCGCGTGGCGTCGGGCGACGGCGGCTCGGGCAGCCGGTCGATGCTGCGGAAGCGGTAGAGCAGCGGGCACGCCAGGAAGTCGGCCGCCCGGCTCGGCGACAGCGCCGCCAGGACGTCGACCCCGTCGACCGGCCTGCCCCGCCGCTGCGCCGGCGACTCGGCCTCGACGACGTCCGGCTGGCTCATGCCGCTCACCCTAGGTGCGCCCCCCGACAACGCTGTCGACCTAGGGTGGCGGGGTGAGGGTGGGGCGGCTGATGGGGGCCGAGGTGCGGCTGTCGCCGTCGTGCCTGCTCATCATCGGGCTGCTCGCGGTGGCCATCGCGCCGCGGGCCGAGGCGGTCGCGCCCGGGTCGGGCGGGGCGGCGTACGCGCTGGGGGCGCTGGTCGGCGTCGCCGTCTACGTCGCCGTCCTGCTGCACGAGGCGGCCCACCTCGTCGTCGCCCGACGCTACGGCCAGCGCGTCATCTCGATCACCCTCGGCGCCCTCGGTGGGCGCACCGCCATCAAGGGCGAGGCCCACACGCCGCGCGAGGAGGCGCTCACCGCGGCCGCCGGCCCGGCGGTCTCGCTGCTGCTCGGCCTGGTCTTCCTCGGCCTGCACGCCACGGTCGACGACGGCGGCTCGATCGCCCTGGCCTTCGAGACCCTCGTGCTCGTCAACCTCGTCGTCGGCCTGGTCGACCTCGTGCCGGCCCCGCCCCTCGACGGCGGCCGGGTGGTCAGGGCGATCGCGTGGGCCCTCCTCGACTCCCGCCGACGCGGCGCCATCGCCGCGGCGTGGGTGGGCCGGGGCCTCGCGGTGCTGGTGCTGCTGGCGCCGCTCGTGCGCGAGCCCGTGCTCGGCACCCGCCCGGGCACGGTCGACTTCGTCGTGTGCGCCGCCGTGGCCGCGCTGGTCTGGCTCGCCTCGTCCGCGCAGCTGGGCACCGCCCGGATGCTGCTCGAGATGGGCGAGGTCGCCCTCAGCGACTTCCTGCGTCCGCTGCTCACCGTCGACCCCGACGTCCCGCTCGCCGAGGCCCTGCGTCGCCAGGGGGCCGACGGCGCGGGCGGGGTCGCGACGCTCGGGTCCGACGGCACCCTGCGCCTGGTCGACGAGGCCGCGGTCGAGCAGGTGCCGACCGACCGTCGTCCGTGGGTGCCGACCTCGTCGGTGGCCACCGGCACCGAGAACCTGGTGCTGCCGCTCGCCGCCACCGGTGACGACCTGATGACCGCGATCTTCATGCGGCCGGCCGCCAGCTACCTGCTCGCCCGTCCCGACGGCGTCGTCGCCGGCGTCGTCCGCATCGACGACATCGACCCCCCCGAGGCCTGAGCCGCCGAAGCCCGGCTGCGGCCGACCTCCCGGTACGGTGCCGCGGTGCCCGACCCGACCGAGCCCGCGACCGACCCGGACGTCCCGACCGAGGCGTGGTCGGGCGTCCACCGCGGCCCGCTGCGCGCGGGGGAGTGGGTGCGCCTGGTCGACGCCAAGGGACGCCGCCACAACTTCGCCCTCGAGCCCGGCAAGCGGTTCTTCAGCAACCGCGGCCACCTCGAGCACGACGAGATGATCGGCCGCGAGGAGGGCTTCACCGTCACGGCCTCCAGCGGCGGCGAGTACCTCGTCTTCCGGCCGCTGCTCTCGGAGTTCGTGGTCTCGATGCCCCGCGGCGCCGCCGTCGTCTACCCCAAGGACGCCGCCCAGATCGTCGCGCAGTGCGACGTCTTCCCCGGCGCCGACGTCGTCGAGGCCGGCGTCGGCTCGGGCGCCCTGACCTGCTCGCTGCTGCGCGCCGTCGGGCCGCACGGCTCGGTGCGCTCCTTCGAGCGCCGCGAGGAGTTCGCCGACGTCGCCCGTCGCAACGTCGAGCAGTTCTTCGGCGGCGAGCACCCGGCCTGGACCCTCAGCCTCGGCGACCTCGCGGAGGCGCTGCCGGCGTCCGGCCTGCGCTGCGACCGGCTGATCCTCGACATGCTCGCGCCCTGGGAGTGCCTCGACGCCGCCGCCGACGCGCTGCGCCCCGGCGGCATCGTGTGCGCCTACGTCGCCACCACCACCCAGCTCTCTCGCTTCACCGAGACGGTGCGCGTGCACGGCGGCTTCACCGAGCCGCACGCCTGGGAGTCGCTGGTGCGCGACTGGCACGTCGAGGGCCTCGCCGTCCGCCCCGGTCACTCGATGATCGGCCACACCGCCTTCCTCGTCACCGCCCGCCGCATGGCCCCGGGCGAGCGCGCACCGCGCACCAAGCGGCGTCCCGCGCCCGGCGCCTACGGTCCCGACTACACCGGCCCCCGCCCCGAGGGCGTCGTCGTGGACGGCGGGGACACCGGCTCGTGAGGCCGTTCCTGCTGCTCTCGATCCGGGCCGAGCAGGCGGCCGCCGACGACGAGCTCGCCGCGTTCTCCCGCTTCCTCGGGGTCGGCCACGACGGTCACGACGACCCCCACGGACCTGCCGGTCCTGACGGCTCGGGTGGCCTGGTGCGGCTGCGCCTCGGCGTGGACGACGTCGAGGTCGGCCCGGGCTGGCTCGACCGGTGGTCGGGGGTCGTCCTGGGCGGCGGCGCCTTCACCGTCTCCGACGACGAGGCCACCAAGTCGCGCGCCCAGCTGCGGGCCGAGCGCGACCTCGGGCCGGTGCTCGACGCCGTCGTCGAGGCCGACTTCCCCTTCCTCGGGGCCTGCTACGGCATCGGCACCCTCGGGCGGCACCAGGGCGGGCTGGTCGACCGCAGCCACCCCGAGCCGGTCGGCCCGCTCGCCGTCACCCTCACCGACGCCGGCCTCGCCGACCCGTTGTTCGAGGGCGTGCCCCGCGACTTCGCGGCCTACGGCGGGCACAAGGAGGCGATGACCCGGCTGCCGGGGCACGCGGTCCGGCTGGCCACCTCCGCCGCCTGCCCGGTGCAGGCCTTCCGGGTCGGCCGCAACGTCTACGCCACGCAGTTCCACCCCGAGCTCGACCTCGTCGGCCTCCACACCCGCATCGACACCTACGCCACCTTCGGCTACTTCGACCCCGCCGAGGCCGCCACCCTGCGCGACGCCGGCTCCGCCGTCGACGTCCGGCACCCGATGACGTTGCTGCGCAACTTCGCCGCCCTGCACCGTCGCTGACGCCGCAGCGGCCCGCCGGCCGACCCGTTCACCCGGGCGTGACGAAATGGTGACCGACACCGTGCGGTCACCGCCTTCCGTCGGCGGCGCACGCGGGTAGGGTCGAAACAGGATCAGGGAGGTGCTCCATGGTGAACCCCAATGACGAGTCGAGCGGTGCTCGAGCGGGTCGCGGACGCGACGCCGACGAGCTCGCCTCGCAGGTGCGGTTCCTCGAGGCCGAGGTCGCCGACCTGCGGCGCCGGCTCTCCGACGCCCCCGGCGGGTCGCGCGGCCTCGAGCTGCGGCTGACCGACGCCCAGCGCTCGCTGGCCGCCGTCACCTCGCAGAACGAGCGGCTGGCGCAGACGCTGCGCGAGGCCCGCGACCAGATCACCAAGCTCAAGGACGAGGTCGACCGGCTGGCCCAGCCGCCCGCCGGCTTCGGCACGTTCCTGGCCCGCCACGACGACGACTCGGTCGACGTCTTCACCGGCGGCCGCAAGCTGCGGGTCAACGTGAGCCCCGCCGTCGAGCTCGACGGGCTCCGCCGTGGCCAGGAGGTCATGCTCAACGAGGCCCTCAACGTCGTCGCCGCGCTCGAGTTCGAGCAGGTCGGCGAGGTCGTGATGTTCAAGGAGCTGCTCGCCGACGGCGACCGCGCCCTCGTCATCGCCAACGCCGACGAGGAGCGCGTCGTCCGCCTCGCCGAGCCGCTGCGCGAGACCACGCTGCGCGCCGGCGACTCGCTGCTGCTCGACTCGCGCGCCGGCTACGTCTACGAGCGGGTGCCGAAGTCCGAGGTGGAGGAGCTCGTGCTCGAGGAGGTGCCCGACATCGCCTACGAGTCGATCGGTGGCCTCGGCGGGCAGATCGAGCAGATCCAGGACGCCGTCGAGCTGCCCTACCTCTACCCCGAGCTGTTCAAGGAGCACCAGCTCAAGCCGCCCAAGGGCGTGCTGCTCTACGGCCCCCCGGGCTGCGGCAAGACGCTGATCGCGAAGGCCGTCGCCAACAGCCTGGCCAAGAAGGTCGCGGCCAAGACCGGCGCCGAGGGCAAGTCCTACTTCCTCAACATCAAGGGCCCCGAGCTGCTCAACAAGTACGTCGGCGAGACCGAGCGGCACATCCGCCTGGTCTTCCAGCGGGCGCGTGAGAAGGCCTCGCAGGGCACGCCGGTCATCGTGTTCTTCGACGAGATGGACTCGCTGTTCCGCACCCGCGGCAGCGGCGTGAGCTCGGACGTCGAGAACACGATCGTCCCGCAGCTGCTCAGCGAGATCGACGGCGTCGAGACGCTCGAGAACGTGCTGGTCATCGGCGCCTCGAACCGCGAGGACATGATCGACCCCGCCATCCTCCGGCCGGGCCGCCTCGACGTGAAGATCAAGATCGAGCGACCGGACGCCGAGTCGGCGCGCGACATCTTCAGCAAGTACCTGCTGCCCTCGCTGCCGCTGCACGCCGACGACCTCGCCGAGTTCGGCGGGTCGGCCGAGGCCACCGTGGCCGGGATGATCCAGGCGACCGTCGAGCGGATGTACACCGAGACCGAGGAGAACCGCTTCCTCGAGGTGACCTACGCCAACGGCGACAAGGAGGTCCTGTACTTCAAGGACTTCAACTCCGGCGCGATGATCCAGAACATCGTCGACCGCGCCAAGAAGATGGCGATCAAGGACCTGCTCGACCACGACCAGCGGGGCCTGCGGGTCTCGCACATGATGCAGGCGTGCGTCGACGAGTTCAAGGAGAACGAGGACCTCCCGAACACCACCAACCCCGACGACTGGGCCCGCATCTCCGGCAAGAAGGGCGAGCGGATCGTCTTCATCCGCACGCTCATCACCGGCAAGCAGGGCACCGAGCCGGGCCGGTCGATCGACACCGTCTCCAACACCGGCCAGTACCTCTAGGCCATCACGAGCCCTGAGCCCGTCGACGGGCCCTCACCGGTCTTACCGATAGGCCCTTCGCCGACCACGGACCCTGAGCCTGTCGAAGGGCACTCAGCCCCGCACCGACCGGCCCCGGTACCCGTAGGTCCACGGCGACCGGGCGCGCGTCAGGTAGCCCGCCGTCACCTCCGACGGCGGCAGCCCGGTCGCGGCCAGCAGGGCCGGGACGTCGCGGGTCAGGTGGCACCCGCCCGCCACCCGGCGCTGGAGCGGGTCGAGCCGGCGCTGCCACCGGGCCGTGCGGGGCTCCGGCGCGAGGCCGTGCTCGAGGAAGCGGAACGACCCGCCCGGCCGCAGCACGCGGCGCACCTCGGCCAGCGCGAGCGCGGGGTCGGGGATCGTGCACAGCGTGAACGTGCACAGCACGTGGTCGTAGGAGGCGTCGTCCGCCTCGAGCCGCTGGCCGTCGAGCCCGACACGCTCGACGGTGACGCGAGCGGCCTCGCGCTCGCGGCGGCGCTCCGAGAGCGCCCAGCCCCGGTCGGCCGGCTCCACCGCGTCGACGCGCGTGACGGCGTCCGGCAGGAACCGCAGGTTGAGCCCGCCGCCGAAGCCCAGCTCGAGGACGACGCCGTCGAGCCCCGCGCACACCTCGGCCCGCAGGCCGCCGATCTCGTGGCCGCGCAGCGAGCGGTCGGCGAGGCCCGGCACCACGCGCTCGCGCCACCAGCCCATGCCCGGCACCGTACGGCGTCGGGCTAGGTTCACGGCGTGTCCCGCCGTCACTTCCTGGTCCGCCGCACGCTCGCCCGTGGGCTGCTGAGGCTCACCCGCTGGCGCACCGAGGGCGAGGTGCCGCAGCGCGGCATCCTGGTCGGCGCGCCGCACACGTCGAACTGGGACTGGGTCATCACGATGCTGCTCACGTGGCGCAGCTCGGTGCAGATCCGGCTGCTGGTCAAGGAGTCGTTCTTCCGCGGGCCGCTGGCGCCGATCATGCGGGCCACCGGCGCCGTCGCCCTCGACCGCGCCAACCCCGGCGCCACCGTGCGCGCGCTGCTCGACGACGCCGGCCGCGACGAGACCTTCCTGCTCGGCATCGCCGCCGAGGGCACCCGCTCGCGCGGGGAGTACTGGAAGTCGGGGTTCTACCGGATCTCGCGACAGACCGGCATCCCGGTGACGCTCGCCTACCTCGACGCGCCGAGCCGCACCGTCGGCTGGGGCCCGACCTTCGACCTCACCGGCGACGTGGGTGCCGACATGGACCGCATCCGCGCCTTCTACGCCGACAAGCGGGGCATCAGGGCCGACCAGGCCACCGTGCCGCGGCTGCGCGAGGAGGGGCCGGCGCCCACCGGGACCGACGGCACCGACGGTGCCGCCACGTAGGCTCGGGGCATGAGCGTCCGTCGGGTCATGGGCACCGAGGTCGAGTACGGCATCTCGGTCGTCGGGCAGCCGCTGGCCAACCCGATGGTCGCCTCCTCGCAGGTGGTCAACGCCTACGCCTCGGCCACCGTGCGCGCCCGCCGGGCCCGGTGGGACTTCGAGGAGGAGTCGCCGCTGCGCGACGCCCGCGGCTTCGACATGTCGCGCGGCACGGCCGACCCCAGCCAGCTCACCGACGAGGACATGGGGCTCGCGAACGTCATCCTCACCAACGGCGCGCGGCTCTACGTCGACCACGCGCACCCGGAGTACTCCACGCCCGAGGTCACCACCCCGCTCGACATCGTGCGGTGGGACAAGGCCGGCGAGCAGGTCATGCTGGACGCCGCCCGCCGGGCCGCGCAGGCCCCGGGCGCGCCGGCGCCGATCGTGCTCTACAAGAACAACACCGACAACAAGGGCGCCTCCTACGGCGCCCATGAGAACTACCTGATGCGCCGCTCCACCCCGTTCGGCGACATCGTGCGGCACCTGACGCCGTTCTTCGTCAGCCGGCAGGTCTTCGCCGGCGCCGGCCGCGTCGGCAAGGGCCAGGACGGCCGCGAGCACGGCTTCCAGGTCAGCCAGCGCGCCGACTTCTTCGAGGTGGAGGTCGGCCTCGAGACCACGCTGAAGCGGCCGATCATCAACACCCGCGACGAGCCGCACGCCGACCCCGAGAAGTACCGCCGGCTGCACGTGATCATCGGCGACGCCAACCTCGCCGAGGTCTCCACCTACCTCAAGGTCGGCACCACCTCGCTGGTGCTGGCGATGATCGAGGACCGGTTCATCGCCGCCGACCTGTCGGTCGAGAGCCCGGTCGCGGCGCTGCGCGCGGTCTCGCACGACCCGACCCTGCGCCACACCGTCACGCTGCACGACGGTCGCACGCTCACCGGCGTCCAGCTGCAGATGGAGTACCTCGACCTCGCGCGCAAGTACGTCGAGGACCGCTACGGCTCCGACGCCGACCCGCAGACGCTCGACGTCCTGGCCCGCTGGGAGTCGGTGCTCGACCGGCTCGAGCGCGACCCGATGCTGTGCGCCGGCGAGCTCGACTGGGTGGCCAAGCTCAAGCTGCTCGAGCAGTACCGCTCGCGCGACGACCTGCAGTGGGACGACGCCAAGCTGCAGCTGATCGACCTGCAGTACTCCGACATCCGGCCCGAGAAGGGGCTGTACCAGAAGCTCGTCGCCGCCGGCCGCATCGAGCGGCTGCTCGAGCCGGGCGAGGTCGACGACGCCATGCACGACCCGCCCACCGACACCCGCGCCTACTTCCGCGGCCGCTGCCTGGAGAAGTACGCCGAGCACGTCGCCGCCGCGTCGTGGGACTCCGTCATCCTCGACCTGCCCGGCCGTGAGTCGCTGCAGCGCGTGCCCACGATCGACCCCCTGCGTGGCAGCCGCGCCCACGTCGGCGACCTCCTCGACCGCTGCGAGACCGCCGAGCAGCTCTTCGCCGCCCTCACCCGCTGAGCGGTCGTCGGAACCGCCCCACGGTGGTCGAGGTGCGAGGCCGGCCACGGCCGAGCCTCGAGACCTCGCAGGGATCCCGCCCACGCCACCTCATGGACCCTGAGCCTGTCGGAGAGCGACTGCCCGCGAGCGCACCGTCCGGGTGTCCGAGGCAGTCAGTAGGCTCGCCGTATGGCCCAGGAGCAGAAGCAGCCGCGCAGGTCGCAGGAGACCGAGGAGGCGACCGAGGTCGCCCCCGAGACCGACGTCAGCGAGCGCAAGGAGGCGCTCGACAGCGACGTCGACGACATCCTCGACGAGATCGACGAGGTGCTCGAGTCCAACGCGGAGGACTTCGTGAAGTCGTTCATCCAGAAGGGCGGCCAGTGACCGACCCGCGCCTGCCGGCCGCGTTCCTGCGGCCCGGCACCTCCTCCTTCGCCGACTTCCTGGCCGACCAGGCGCCCGACCTGCTGCCCGGACGCCGCGCGCTCCCGACCGGCGACCACAGCGACCTCGTGCCGCACGGCACGACGATCGTCGCCGCCACGTTCGCCGGCGGCGTCGTCCTGGCCGGTGACCGCCGGGCCACGATGGGCCACATGATCGCCCAGCGCGACGTCGAGAAGGTCTTCCCGGTCGACGAGTTCACCGCCGTGGGCATGGCCGGCACCGCCGGGTTCATCTTCGAGCTGACCCGGCTGTTCCAGACCGAGCTCGAGCACTACGAGAAGATCGAGGGCACCACGCTCTCGGTCGAGGGCAAGGCCAACCGTCTCTCGACCCTGGTGCGCGGCAACCTCGCGATGGCGATGCAGGGCCTGGCCGTCGTCCCGATGATGGCCGGCTACGACCTGCGGGAGGGCCGGGGCCGGGTCTTCAGCTACGACGTCGTCGGCGGCCGCAGCGAGGAGCGCGGCTTCCACGCCGTCGGCTCCGGCGCGATCTTCGCCCGTGGGTCGCTGAAGAAGCTGTTCCGCGAGGACTACGCCGAGGCCGACTGCGTGATGTCGGTCGTGCAGGCGCTCTACGACGCCGCCGACGAGGACTCCGCCACCGGCGGCCCCGACGTCGCCCGGCGCATCTACCCGATCGTCCACGTCATCACCGCGGAGGGCGGACGCCGGCTCGACGAGGCCGAGGTGGCCGCGGTCGTCGACCGCATGCTCGCCGCGCGGATGTCCGCGCCCGGGGGACCGGTCGCCGAGCTGCCGGAGGTGAGCGCATGAGCATGCCGTTCTACGTCTCGCCCGAGCAGCTGATGAAGGACCGGGCCGACTTCGCGCGCAAGGGCATCGCCCGGGGCCGCTCGGTGGTCGCGGTGCAGTACGCCGACGGCATCCTGTTCGCCTCCGAGAACCCCTCGCAGGCGCTGCACAAGGTCTCCGAGATCTACGACCGCATCGCCTTCGCCGCGGTCGGGCGCTACAACGAGTTCGAGAACCTGCGCATCGCCGGCGTGCGGCTGGCCGACATGCGGGGCTACTCCTACGACCGTCGCGACGTCACCGGCCGCGGCCTGGCCAACGCCTACGCGCAGACCCTCGGCACCATCTTCTCCAGCGGGGGCGAGAAGCCCTACGAGGTCGAGCTGTTCGTCGGCGAGGTCGGCGAGACCGCTGCCGACGACCAGCTGTTCCGGCTCACCTACGACGGCCAGGTCGCCGACGAGCACGGCTTCGCCGTGATGGGCGGCCAGGTCGAGGTGGTCGCCGGGGCGCTCGCCTCGGCCGACGTCGCCGGTGCGCCGCTCGACCAGGCGCTCGCGGCCGCCGTCCGGGCGCTCGGCCACACCGAGGGGGGCGACCGGGTGATCCCGACCGCCGACCTCGAGGTCGCCGTCCTCGACCGCACCCGGCCGCGGCCGCGCAAGTTCGTGCGGCTCTCCCCGGCACGGCTCGACACGCTGCTCGGCGAGCGCGGGTCCGCCCAGTCGGCCCCCGCCGAGGGGTCGGTCGAGGAGTCGGTCGAGCCCGGTCGGGCCAGCACCGCGCCCGCGGTCGACGACCCCGCCGACCCCACCGACCAGGTCAGCGGCGGCGTCCCCCCGCTCGAGGACCCCACCACCGGCGAGCCGCCGATCGCACCGCCCCCGTGACCGGAGGCGTGGGCGAGAGCGGCCTGCGCGACTGGTCGCGCGACGGCGACGACGAGGTCCTGCACGACGGGTTCCAGCGGGTGCTGCGCCGTCCGCTCCGGCTGCCCGACGGACGCCGCGCCGTCTGGGAGCTCATGGACAACCCGCCCACCGTCTCGGTGCTCGCGCTGACCGACGACGACCACGTCGTGATGGTGCGCCAGTTCCGGCCCGGCCCCGACCGCGCCGTCCTCTCGCTGCCCGGTGGGCTGGTCGACGACGGCGAGGACGCCGTGGCCGCCGGCGTGCGCGAGCTGCGGGAGGAGACCGGCTACGCCGCGGGCGACGCACGGCTGGTCGCGACCGTCTCGCCGCCGGCCCACACCCGGCCCCGCCACACCGTGCTCGCCACCGGCTGCCGCCCGGTGGGCGACCAGAGCCTCGACGAGCTCGAGGACATCGAGGTCGTCCTGCTGCCCGTCGCCGAGCTGCGCCGGCTGCTGCCCACCGGCACCCTCGGCACCACCGAGCAGTCCTACCTCGCCCTCGACGCCGCCGGCCTGCTCTAGCCCACCCGGTCGCTCCGCAGCCGGCGTACGCGTCGACCCGTCAGACATGTCCGACGGGTCAGCGTCGAGATCGCGGTGACCCGTCAGACATGTCTGACGGGTCAGCGGAGGAGGGGGAGCAGGGCGAGCAGCAGGACGGCGAGGGCGACGGTGAGTCCGACGAGGGCGCCGACCAGTCGGTAGGAGCGCAGGCGGGGGTCCTGGCCGGTCTCGGCGCGGGCGCGGTCGCCGAGCCACTTCTCGTCCTTGGTGGTCACCAGCGGCGGGCCGGCGGGGTGCTGCAGGACAGGCGGTCTCGCCGTCGGGGCGGTCGACCGCGCCGACGACCAGCACGGGGGCGCCGACCGGCAGGATCCACTCGACGTGCACCTCGCCGCCGGGCGTCTGCGCGTTCACCGTCTGCACGTGGGTGTCGACGTCGGCCTGCACCGGCCAGACCTGCACCGACACGACCCCCTTCGTCGGCGACGACGAAGGGGGTCGTCGAGCTGGCGTCGGAGAGCACCCCGACGTAGGGCAGGTCCGACGGCGCGACGGACGGCAGCGTGCGCCGGTCGTGGGAGAACGACAGCGGCAGCCAGCGGGCCGAGGGGACGGTCATCGCCCGGAACCACACGCACGGCTGCCCCGACAGCGGCGCCCGCAGGACGCCGTCCGGTCCGGGGCGCACGGTGGCGGGGGCGAGGGTGACCCGTCCGCCCGACTCGACCGCGCCGGCCAGCGTGGTGCGGAGCCCCTGGCCGAGGTCGGCCAGCAGCACGCCCGGGTCGACCCGCCGTGGCTGCGAGCGCTGCGGGGCGCCGTCCGGCTGCGATGACACCCGCTCAACCTAGGCGCCCTAGGCTGGGCGGGTGAGCACCCGCGCGGCGACCTACGAGGCCGAGGTGACGGCGTGCACCCGGCTCACCCCGCACCTGACGCGCCTCGAGCTCGGCGGCGAAGGGCTGGCCGGCTTCGCCTCCACCGGCGTGCCCGACGAGTGGGTCGGCCTGGTCGTGCCGGGGCAGTTCCAGAGCCGCTACTACACCGTGCGCACGTGGGACGACGCCGCCCGCCGTCTCGTGCTCGACATCGTCGTCCACGACGTCGGCCTGGTCACCGAGTGGGTCACCCGCGGCGACTGCGTCGGCCAGACCTGCGTCGTCACCGAGCCGAAGGGCTCCTTCGCGATGCCGGACGGCGCCGGCTGGCTGCTGCTGGTCGGCGACCTGACCGCGCTGCCGGCCATGGCCCGCATCGCCGAGACCAGCACGGTGCCGACCCGGGTCTGGGCCGAGGTGCCCGACGGGCCGATGCCCGACTACCTGGCCGGCGACGGCCTCGACGGGCTCACCTGGCTCGAGCAGCCCGGCGAGAGCCGCAGCTCGCTCGCCGAGGTGGTCGAGACCATCGCGTGGCCCGAGGGCGAGGGTTACTTCTGGATGGCGGGGGAGTCGGCCCAGATGCGCGCCATCCGCAAGCACCTGATGCGCGAGCGCCGGCTCGCCAGCGAGGCCTACGACGTCATGGGCTACTGGCGCGGCGGGGCGCAGCGGCAGCCGAGGGCCGTCGATCCCGGCCCGATCTGGCGTGCCGGCAAGGCCGCCGGTCACAGCGACGAGCAGATCTGGGCCGACTACGACCGGGCGCAGAACGCATGACCGGGCCCGAGCACCGCAGCGGCTTCGTCTCGCTGGTGGGTCGGCCCAACGCCGGCAAGTCGACGCTGACCAACGCGCTGGTGGGCCAGAAGGTCGTCATCACCAGCGACAAGCCGCAGACGACCCGCTCGGTGGTGCGCGGCATCGTGCACCGTCCCGACGCGCAGCTGATCATGGTCGACACCCCCGGGCTGCACCGGCCGCGCACGCTGCTGGGCGAGCGGCTCAACGACCTCGTGCACGCCACGTGGGCCGAGGTGGACGCCGTCGCGGTGTGCTTCCCGGCCAACGAGCGCATCGGCCCCGGCGACCGGTTCATCACCACCGAGCTGGCCAAGGTGCCGCGCACCACGAAGCTGGCCATCGCCACCAAGACCGACCTCGCCGACCCGGGACGCATCGCCGAGCACCTCGGCGAGATCGCGGCCCTGGGCGCCGAGACCGGCGTCGAGTGGGCCGAGATCGTGCCCGTCTCGGCGGTCTCGGGCGACCAGGTCTCGCTGCTGGCCGACCTGATGGTGGGGCTGCTGCCCGAGGGCCCGCAGCTCTACCCCGACGGCGACCTGACCGACGCCCCCGAGGAGATCCTCGCCGCCGAGCTGATCCGCGAGGCCGCCCTTGACGGCGTCCGTGACGAGCTGCCGCACTCCATCGCCGTCGTCGTCGAGGAGATGGGCCTGCGCGAGGACCGCCCCGACGACCGGCCCCTGCTCGACATCCACGCCAACCTCTACGTGGAGCGCTCCTCGCAGAAGGGCATCGTCATCGGCCGCGGCGGCTCCCGCCTCAAGGACGTCGGCCGCCGCGCCCGCCTGCAGATCGAGGCCCTCCTCGGCGTCCCGGTCTACCTCGACCTCCACGTCAAGATCGCGAAGGACTGGCAGCGCGACCCCCGCCAGCTCCGCAAGCTCGGTCTGTAGCCCGCTCACGAACCGAGCGATCGCTCGGTTCAGGACGCCGATGGGTCGGTCTGGGTGCACGATCCGTGCGATCGCTCGGTTCAGGACGACCCGACCCGACCCGCCCCGACTCGAACCGCCCCCGGCGATCCAGGTCCGCGGCGACGCCACGCACGGGGGCACAGGCGCCCTGACCGAAGCAGGTCGGAACCACACGGCGCACGGAGCGGAGGAGCGCCGGCTTGTCCCGGACCCCTCGCCAGGAAGGATCGCGGCAGCCCTCGAGGCTGGCGCGAGGGGGCGGGACACCGGCGCCCGCAGCGACCATTCAGTCAGGTCAGTCAGGCGCCCAGCACCGGACGAACCGCTGCCCCAGCTCCCACTGGTCGGCGTCGGGGCCCTCGTAGGCGTACTCGTAGTCGAGGGGGTCGTCGGCGACGGCGGCGGCGGCGTCCTCGCAGGGTCCGTCGCCGGCCTCGGCGACGGCCTGGGGGCCGGGGAAGCGCTGGCCGGGGAGGTCGATGACCGAGAAGGCGCGCCAGGTGTGGTCCTCGCCGCAGGGGACGCGCTCGAAGTCGGGGGCGTCGGGGGCGGCGGTGCCGCACATGCCGAAGCGCTCGCGACCCTCGTCGGTGTCGAGGACGCCGTCGAGGGGGCCGCGCACGGGCAGCAGCGACTCGGAGTCGGCGAGCACGACGACGTCGCAGCGGTACCACGCCGCGCCGGCCGCGGCCTGCTCGAGGGTGGGGGTGAACCAGACCGGGCGCAGCACGCTCAGCCGCAGGTCGTCGGGGGAGCCGCCGACGGCGTCGCCGAGCGCGTCGGGGCAGGTCCCGGCGACGTCGTCCTGCACCTGCTGGGAGTCGATGGCGAGCAGGTGGCCGTCGACGAGGTTGTCGACCCGGCCGACCTGGTAGGTCTGCGAGGTGTGCGGACGCCGGCAACGCACCGGCTCGGCGTCGGTCGTGGGGGAGACGGCCTCGTCGAAGTCGAGGTCGTAGCAGGCGTCGACGGCCGGCTCGGGCACCGGCTCGGCGGTGGGCGGCGGCGTCGGGGTGGGGGTCGCGCTGGGCGAGGGCGTGGCCGACGGGGTCGGGTCGTCGGGCGGCGGGTCGTCGCCCGAGCAGCCCGCGAGCGCCACTCCGACGGCGACGAGCAGCGGCAGCAGACCGACCAGGGGACGGCGGGTCACTCGCCGGTCCTCGCCCAGCAGACGGCGCGCCGGTTGCCGCTGGCCCAGTCGACCTCCCCGAACCACGTGTAGCCGAAGTCGAAGGCCACGGGGTAGTTCAGCCACGCCTGCACCGACTTGCGGCAGAAGTCGCGGCTCTGCACCTCCGAGAGCCGGTCGCCGGGGTAGGGGTCGTCGGCCTCGCCGAGCTTGATGGTGGTCACCGCGCGCCAGTCGTGTGCCTCGGTGCAGGGCAGCTTGACCGACCCGGCGACCGTGTTGCCGCGGGCGCAGACCATCCAGCGGTCGTCGGGGCGGCCCTGCAGCAGCCCCTTCGCGGTCTCGGGCAGGCTCACCAGCTCGGTGATCTGCTCGCCACCCCCGACGACGTCGCAGCGGTACCAGCGCGCGCCCTGGTCCCACGCCTCCGGCGAGGGCCGGAACCACGCCCAGCTCAGCACGGTGCGCATGCTGAGGCTCTCGTCGGCGCCGAGGAACTCCCGCAGCATCGTGCCGCAGGTGCGGTAGGCGAACGAGGCCATCTCCTGGGAGTCGTAGTCGGTGTCCTGCAGCTGGTCGGGCAGCTCGCCGACCGCGTAGGTCTGCGCGGTGTGCCGCTTGCCGCAGGGCACCGTCGGCGTCGCGTCGGCGGCGGCCGCGATGTCGTCCTTGTCGAGCAGCCGGCACGCGCCGAGCTCGGGCGACTCGACGGCGTCGACCTGCGCCGGGTCGGAGTCCGGCGGCGGCGCGTCGGGCTCGGGCTCGGAGGCCCCGCACCCGGCCAGGACGGCGCTCAGCACCGTCGTCAGCGCCACGGCGGCGAGCGTGACGCCGAGGCGGCGCGCACGTCGTCCACCCCGGCCGGTCACGCTGCGCGATGCTACCTGCGGCACCTCACCCGGCCGGGTCGCCCCGGCGCGGCCGGTCAGGCGAACGCGCGCTCCAGCAGCTCCTTCTGCTCGGCCAGGTGACGCTTGACCGTGCCGACGGACGGCGAGGACGACTCCGGCCGCGTGACCGGCTCGACCGTGGCGTCGACGCCCGGCCACACGTTCATGGCGTAGTGCGACCAGGCGCCCATGTTGGCCGGCTCGTCCTGCACCCAGCGGACCGCCTTCAGGTGCGGGTAGCGGGCGATCTCGGCCTTGATCTCGGCCTCGGGCCGCGGGTAGAGCTGCTCGACGCGGGCGATCGCGAAGCGGTCGCCGTCCTCGCGCTTGCCGCGCTCGACCGAGAGGTCCCACGTGACCCGGCCCGAGCACAGCAGCAGCGTGTCGACCTTGTCGGGGTCGGCCGCGCCGTCACCGATGAGCGGGCGGAACGTGCCCGAGGTGAAGTCGTCGGGCTGCGAGGCCGCCTCCTTGCGCTTGAGCATCGACTTCGGCGTGAAGACGATCAGCGGCCGGTGCCTCGAGCCCAGCGAGTGGCGGCGCAGCAGGTGGAAGTAGGACGCCGGCGTCGAGGGCTGGGCGACCACGAACGCGTCGTCGGCCGCCATCTGCAGGAACCGCTCGATGCGCGCGGAGGAGTGGTCGGGACCCTGCCCCTCGTAGCCGTGCGGCAGCAGCATGACCACGCCCGACTGCTGGCGCCACTTGGTCTCGCCGGAGGAGATGAACTCGTCGATGACGGTCTGGGCGCCGTTGACGAAGTCGCCGAACTGCGCCTCCCACAGCGTCAGCGCCTCGGGCCGGGCCACCGAGTAGCCGTACTCGAAGCCGAGGGCGGCGTACTCGGAGAGCAGCGAGTCGTAGACGAAGAACTTGGCCTGGTCCTCGGTGAGGTTGGCCAGCGGCGTCCACTCGTCGGCGTTGACGCGGTCGATGATGGTGGCGAAGCGCGAGACGAACGTGCCGCGGCGGCTGTCCTGGCCGGCCAGGCGCACCGGGCGGCCGTCCATCAGCAGCGAGCCGAAGGCGAGGATCTCGCCGGTGCCCCAGTCGATGGGGCCGCTGGTGATGGCGTTGGCGCGACGCTGCAGCTGCGGCATCACCTTCGGGTGCACGGTGAAGCCCTCGGGCGGGGTGACGTAGGCGTCGGCGATGCGCTTGAGGCACTCGCGGCCGATCGCGGTCTCGGCGTCGATGGACGGCTTGTCGGGGTAGTCGGGCACCGTCGTCCAGTCGGAGGGCTGGGACGTCGCCTCCTTGACCTCGGTGAAGACCCGCTCGAGCTGCTGCTGGTAGTCGGCCAGCACCTGCTCGGCCTCCTCGATCGTGATGTCGCCACGACCGATGAGCGACTCGGTGTAGAGCTTGCGCACCGAGCGCTTCTGCTCGATCAGGTCGTACATCAGCGGCTGGGTGTAGGACGGGTCGTCGCCCTCGTTGTGGCCGCGCCGGCGGTAGCAGACCAGGTCGATGACGACGTCCTTGTGGAAGGTCTGCCGGTAGTCGAAGGCCAGCCGCGCGACGCGGATGCACGCCTCGGGGTCGTCGCCGTTGACGTGGAAGATCGGCGCCTGCACCATGCGGGCGACGTCGGTGCAGTAGAGCGAGGAGCGCGAGCTGCCCGGCGAGGTGGTGAACCCGACCTGGTTGTTGACGACGACGTGGATGGTGCCGCCGGTGCGGTAGCCGCGCAGCTGGGAGAGGTTGAGGGTCTCGGCCACGACGCCCTGGCCGGCGAAGGCGGCGTCGCCGTGCACCAGCAGTGGCAGCACCGGGTAGTCGACGCCGCGGTCGAGCACGTCCTGCTTGGCGCGCGCGATGCCCTCGAGCACCGGGTCGACCGCCTCGAGGTGCGAGGGGTTGGCGGCCACCGACACCTTGACGGTGTCGCCCTTCTCGGAGGTGAACTCGCCCTCGGCGCCGAGGTGGTACTTCACGTCGCCGGAGCCCTGGATGGTGCGCGGGTCGATGTTGCCCTCGAACTCGCGGAAGATCTGGCTGTACTTCTTCTGCACGATGTTGGCGAGCACGTTGAGCCGGCCGCGGTGGGCCATGCCGATGGTGACCTCGTCGAGGTCGGCCTCGGCCGCGGCCTCGCAGATCTCGTCGATGACGGGGACGGTGGTCTCGCCGCCCTCGAGGCTGAAGCGCTTCTGGCCGACGAACTTGGTCTGCAGGAAGGTCTCGAACGCCTCGGCCTGGTTGAGCTTGAGCAGGATGCGCAGCTGCTCCTCGCGCGGCGGCTTGGTGTGCGGCTGCTCGACGCGCTGCTGAATCCACCGGCGCTGCTCGGGATCCATGATGTGCATGTACTCGATGCCGGTGGTGCGGCAGTAGGAGTCGCGCAGGATGCCGAGGATCGCGCGCAGCTTCATGAAGCGGCGTCCCTCGCCACCGAAGGAGCCGGTGGCGAACTCGCGGTCGAGGTCCCACAGCGTCAGCCCGTGCGACTCGACCTCGAGGTCGGGGTGGCTGCGCTGGCGGTACTCCAGCGGGTCGGTGTCGGCCATCAGGTGCCCGCGCACCCGGTAGGCGTGGATCAGCTCGAGGATGCGCGCCTGCTTGCTGATCTCGTCGTCGTGGGACGTCGCGATGTCGGCGGCCCAGCGAATCGGCTCGTAGGGGATGCGCAGGGAGCGGAAGATGTCGTCGTAGAAGCCGTCCTCGCCCAGCAGCAGCTGGTGCACGCGCTTGAGGAACTCACCCGACTGCGCACCCTGGATGACGCGGTGGTCGTAGGTCGAGGTGAGCGTCATGGTCTTGCTGATGGCGTTGCGCGCGATGGCCTCGGCCGAGGCGCCCTGCCACTCGGCGGGGTACTCCATGGCGCCGACGCCGATGATGGCGCCCTGGCCCTTCATCAGGCGCGGCACCGAGTGCACCGTGCCGATGCCGCCGGGGTTGGTGAGGCTGATCGTGGTGCCCTGGAAGTCGGCGATGGTGAGCTTGTTGTCGCGCGCCTTGCGCACGACCTCCTCGTAGGCGGTCCAGAAGCCGGCGAAGTCCATCGACTCGGCGGCCTTGATCGAGGGCACGAGCAGCTGGCGCGTGCCGTCGGACTTCTGGACGTCGATCGCCAGGCCCAGGTTCACGTGGGCCGGCCGGATCAGGTTCGGCTTGCCGTCGACCACGTCGTAGCCGACGTTCATCTCGGGCATCGTGCGCAGCGCGCGCACCAGCGCGTAGCCGATGAGGTGGGTGAAGGACACCTTGCCGCCGCGGGCGCGGGCGAGGTGGTTGTTGATGACGGTGCGGTTGTCCCACAGCAGCTTGACCGGCACCGAGCGCACCGAGGTCGCCGTCGGCACGCTGAGCGAGGCGTCCATGTTCTGCGCCGTGCGGGCCGGGGCGCCGCGCAGCACGGTGACGGTGGGCTCGTCGGAAGCCGCGCCGCCGCCCGTGGTGTCGGGCTCCTTCGGCGTCGGGGTGCTGGTGGCCTTGGCGGGCTCGGCGGCCTTGCCGGTCGGCCGCGGCTCGGCCTTCGGTTTCGCGTCGGCCTTCGGCTCGGTCTTCGCCTCGGTCTTCGGGGCGGTCTTGGCCTCGGTCTTCGGCTCGGCCTTCGCCTCAGTCTTCGTCTCGGCCTTCGGCTCCTGCTTCGTCCCGGCCTGCGCCGGGGCGGCCCCGTTGGCCGCGCCGTGGCCGTTGCTCGAGGCGCCGTGGGCGCCGTCGCGGAAGAAGGCCGCCCAGGACTCGTCGACGCTGCCGGGGTCGGCGTCGTACTGCTCGCGCATCATCTCGACCAGCCACTCGTTGGCCCCGAACTCGTCACCGGGCGGCTGCACCCCTGCCGGGCCCGTGGAGGTGGAGGTGCTGGTGGAGGGGCCTGGCGACTGCGGCACGGCTGGTTTCGCCTCTTTCGGGTGCGACGTGGACGATGTGGCGGCGGTGGCACCCGGCAACGCGGCCGGGCACCATCGCCCGGCGCGCGGCTCACGGACCGGGCGACCTGTCCAGGCTAGTCCCACACGCCAGCAAATGCGCGGCCCCGTGGCCCGCGTCATGCACCCTGTTCCCGGTGCCCCCGCCGGCCGACCGGCCCGCGGCGGCGCGTGCCCGAGGAAATCCCGACCAAAACGCTCGAAATACCTGACGACAGCCCGGCGACGAGCCGGGTCCGACGTCCCCGAATCGGAGTGCTGAACGCCCATGCAGCCCCACCGACCACAGCACCCCGGCCGCCCGCACCGTCCGCGCGGCGTCCGTCCCGCGCTCGCGGCCGCGCTCGCCGGCGCGGTGCTCGCGACGTCCGGCTGCTCGGGCGGCCACGACCTGGCCGACCTCGACGGACCGCAGTCCGAGCCCGCCGCGGCCAGCGCGACGCCCGACGCGCAGCCCCCGGCGCTGCCCACCCGCGCCACCGTGCGCAGCGTGGTCGGCGGCCGGCTCGACGAGAGCACCCGCGAACGCCTCAAGTCCCAGGTGACCGGGGTCGTCGACCGCTGGATCGACGCCGCCTACCTCGGCGACTACCCGCGTGCCGACTTCGACGACGCCTTCGCCGTCTTCACCGCGAACGTGCGCGACCAGGCCCGCGGCGACCGGCGGCTGCTGACCAACGCCACCGTCGGCGAGCGCGTGGACGCCGTCCGCGCCACCCGCCGTCGGCTGGTCATCGACGTGCTCGCGGACGGCGACCGCGCCGCCGGCGTGACCGCCCGGTTCAAGCTGGGGCTGCAGCTCACCGGCGAGGTCGAGCGCCGCGAGCGCGTGACGGGCGACCTCTACCTGACCTACCAGCGCGGCGCCTGGCGGGTCTTCGGCTACGACGTGGAGCGGGGGCAGGTGTGAGCGGCGAGACGACCTCGACCACCTCGACGGGTGGGACCGACCGGACCAGGACGACGGTGGCGCGCCTGCGGCGGTGGGCGCGGACGACGGTGCTGGCCGTCGTCCTCGCCACGGTCGGCCTGGTGGTGCCCGACGCCGGGGTGGCCTCCACGCAGGCCGCGCTGGTCAAGGTGCAGCACGCCGGCGGCGTCTCGGTCGGCCCGGACGTCGTGTGGATCCTGGCCGTGGGCTCCGACGCCCGGCCCGGCGAGGACATGCTGCGCGTGCGCGGCGACGCCCTGCAGCTGGTCGGCATGAACACCCGCACCGGCGCGGCGACCTCGATCGGCATCCCGCGCGACTCCTACGTCTCGATCCCCGGCGTCGGGTCGAACCGCATCAACGCCGCCCTCTACTACGGCGGCCCCCAGCTGCTCGGCCGCACGGTCGGCGAGCTGGTCGGCATCGAGCCCGACTACGTCTTCGTCACCCGCTTCCCGTTCTTCGAGGACATGGTCGACGACATCGGCGGCATCACCGTGCGCAACCCGCGCGCCTTCTCCGACGAGAACCTCAAGCCGCTCGGCTTCGAGCAGGGGAGGATCAGGCTCAACGGCTACGGGGCGATGGCGTTCGCGCGCGTGCGCAAGACGCTGCCCGGCGGCGACTTCGACCGCTCGGCCAACCAGCAGATCGTGCTGGCCGGCATCCAGGCGAAGATCGCCGACAACCTCGGCACCCGCGGCTTCGTCGAGAAGGGGGTGCTCTCGGTGATGAAGCACCTGCACACCGACCTCGGCCCGGGTGAGCTGTTCGCGCTGGCGCACGTCGTCGCGAACGTCGACCCGAGGAAGATCACCGGCTGCGTCGTCACCGGCGGCA
This sequence comes from Nocardioides marinquilinus, assembly GCF_039543705.1. NCBI lineage: Bacteria > Bacillati > Actinomycetota > Actinomycetes > Propionibacteriales > Nocardioidaceae > Nocardioides > Nocardioides marinquilinus. The sequence continues at coordinate 155,881 of NZ_BAABKG010000003.1, read as the reverse complement.
TCGCCACCATCGGCGGAGCGAGCGTCGTGACGCCGAACGTCGCCGACGCCCGCCGCTACGGCCGCGACGCCCGCAAGGACGCCGTCATCTCGCGCTGCTGACGAGCCGGGGCTCACCCCCGCCGCACCGATCCGGCGGCCGGTCCGCTCCGAACCCGAGTCACCGCGCCCGCCTCGGGGCTAGGTTGCGAGCAGTCGGGCAGCAGAGAACGAGGGGGACACGTGGGCTCGGACCTCACGCCGGCGCACTACCGCGCAATGTTCGAGGCGGCGCCGGTCGCGCTGCTCGTCTTCGACGCCGACCTGACGATGGTGCACGCCAACCCGCGCTACCTCGACGCCGTCGGCCTGCGGCTCGACGACATCGCCGGCCGCTACGTCTTCGACGTCTTCCCCGACCCGCCCGACCGGCACGGCCGCAGCCAGGCCGAGGCGCTGCGGCAGGTGATGCGGGCCGCCGTCGACCGTCGTGAGCCCCAGGTGCTCGCCGACTACCCCTACGAGATCCCGCTGCCCGACGGCGGCTTCGACCGCCGGCTGTGGAACGTGACCGAGGTGCCCGTGCTCGGTGACGACGGCGCCGTCGAGCTGGTGCTGCACTACACCGAGGACGTCACCGAGCTCGTCCGCGCCCGCGAGGCGCGCGAGGAGGCGGCGCGGCTGACCGAGACGCTCAACGCCCGGCTCGCCGAGGCCAGCGCCCGCGACCGCTCGGTCGCCTCGGTGCTGCAGCACGCGCTGCTCGCGGACCTGCCCGAGCCCGCGGACGTGCGCCTGCGGGCGGCCTACCGCCCGGCGGCGCACGAGGTCGGCGGCGACTGGTACGACGCCCTCGAGCTCGCCTCCGGCGCGACGTCGGTGATGATCGGCGACGTCGTCGGTCACGACATCGAGGCCGCCGCCGCCATGGGACAGCTGCGCAGCATGCTCCGGACCCTCGCCTGGTCGGACCCCTCGACCCCGGCGGGCGTGCTGACCCGGCTCGAGGAGGCGATGGCCGACCTCGACGTCGACGTCCTGGCCACCGCCGTGCTCGCCACCGTGGACGCCGCCGACGGGTCGGGCGAGCTGGGGGTGACCTACGCCAACGCGGGACACCCGCCCCCGCTGCTCGTGCCCGGTGACGGCGAGGTGCGGCTGCTCGACTCGCCCTCGCCCGACACCCTCCTCGGGGTCGGCGACGGCCGGGGACGCCACGACGCGACCACCGTGCTCGAGCCCGGCGACCAGCTGCTGCTCTACACCGACGGCCTCGTCGAGACCCGCGACAGCAGCATCGACGACCGCCTCGACCGTCTCGTCGACCTCGCCGGGCGGCACCGCCGCGACCCGGCCCGCCTCGAGCGGATCATCGCCGACATGACCGGCGACCACCACGAGGACGACATCGCCGTGATCGTCGTGGAGAACCCGGGCCCCGCCCGCTGATGCCGGCGAGGTCACGACGATCGTCGTGCGGGGGACGGCGGGAGCCGGGCCGTGAGGCCCGGCGCCGAGGGCGCCTCCGGCAGGATTCGAACCTGCGGCACCTGGTACCGGAAACCAGTGCTCTATCCCCTGAGCTACGGAGGCAACGGCCCCGTCGGGCCGAGCCCAGACCCTACCGGCTGATACTCGGCTCAGCTCAACCGGCGCCCGCCGATACCCTGGCCGGGTGACTCCCGCCGATCTCTCCGCCGCCGTCGTGGAGGCCCTCCAGGGCCTCGTCGACGACGGCTCGCTGGCCCTGCCCGACGGCGTCCCGGCGGAGGTCACCATCGAGCGTCCGCGCCAGCAGGGGCACGGCGACTACGCCACCAACGTCGCGATGCAGCTGGCCAAGCGGGCCGGCACCAACCCCCGTGCCCTCGGCGAGCTGCTGGCCGAGCGGTTGCGCGCCCGCGACGGCGTCGAGGCCGTCGAGGTGGCCGGTCCCGGATTCCTCAACCTCACCGTCGCCGCCGGCGCGCAGGGCGAGGTGGCGCGGCAGGTCGTCGCCGCGGGTGCGGCCTACGGGCGCACCGACGTGCTGGCCGGCCAGCGCATCGATGTCGAGTTCATCTCGGCCAACCCCACCGGCCCGCTGCACCTGGGCCACACGCGGTGGGCGGTGATGGGCGACGCGATCGCCCGGGTGCTGGCCTCCGCCGGGGCCGACGTCGTCCGCGAGTTCTACATCAACGACCGCGGCAACCAGATGGACCTCTTCGGCGCCTCGATCGAGGCGCGCGCGCTCGGCCAGGAGGTGCCCGAGGGCGGCTACCAGGGCGACTACGTGCACGACCTCGCGCGCCGGGTCCTCGACGCCCACCCGGGCATCCTCGACCTGCCCGCCGACGAGCGCCGGCTGGCGTTCCGCGAGCGGGGCTACGAGCTGCAGCTGGCCGAGCAGCGCGCCCAGCTCGACGGGTTCAACACCCACTTCGACGTCTGGTTCTCCGAGCGCAGCCTGCACGAGGGCGACGTCGCCACCGGGCTGGAGAAGCTGCGCGCCCAGGGCCACCTCTTCGACGACGACGGTGCGCTGTGGATGCGCACCACCGACTTCGGCGACGACAAGGACCGGGTGCTGATCCGGTCGAACGGCGAGCTCACCTACTTCGCCAGCGACACCGCCTACTACGTCAACAAGCGTGAGCGCGGCTTCGACCGCTGCCTCTACCTGCTCGGTGCCGACCACCACGGCTACGTCGGGCGCCTGAAGGCGATGGCGGCCTGCGCCGGCGACGACCCCGAGCAGACCCTCGACGTCCTGATCGGGCAGCTGGTCAAGATCCTGCAGGACGGCGAGGAGCTGCGGCTGTCGAAGCGGGCCGGCAACATCGTGGCCCTGCAGGAGCTCGTCGACCTGATCGGCGTCGACGCGCTGCGCTACTCGCTGGCGCGCTACCCCTGCGACACGCCGCTGACCCTCGACGTCGCCGAGATCACCAAGGCCTCGAACGACAACCCCGTCTACTACGTGCAGTACGCGCACGCCCGCACCTGCCGGATGACGGCCAACGCGGCCGACCTCGGCATGGTGGCGCCGCAGGGCGACGACTTCGACCCGTCGCTGCTCTCGCACCCGCGCGACGGCGAGCTGCTGCGCGCGCTGGCGGAGTTCCCGGCGGTGGTGGCGAGCGCCGCCGACCTCCGCGAGCCGCACCGGGTGGCGCGCTACCTCGAGGCCACCGCGTCGGTGTTCAACAAGTGGTACGACACCGACGAGTGCCGCATGCTGCCCAAGGGCGACGAGCCGGTGCGCCCGGCCAACCTCGCCCGTCTGCTGCTGGTGGGGGCCGCCCGCACGGTGCTCGCCAACGGCCTCGACCTGCTCGGCGTCTCCGCGCCCGAGCGCATGTGACCGGAGCCCGCATGTCGACGACCCACGAGGCCGGTTGGGCCCACGCGCCCGGAGCCCTGCGCGGCCCGGCCTGGCTGAGCCCGCCCGCCGACCCCAACGCCCTGGTGCCCTCGCTCTGGAGCCGCACCGCCCACAAGCGCGACGGCGACCTCGTCGTCGGCGGCGTGGCCGTCGCCGACCTGGTGGCCGAGCACAACACGCCCGCCTACGTGCTCGACGAGGACGACTTCCGCGCCCGCGCCCGGGCCTTCCGCGACGGCTTCGCCGGCTACGACGTCTACTACGCCGCCAAGGCGTTCCTCTGCACCGCCGTCGCCGGCTGGGTCGCCGAGGAGGGCCTGCACCTCGACGTCTGCTCCGACGGCGAGCTCACGGTGGCGCTGCGCGCCGGCGTCGACCCCGCGCGCCTGGGCTACCACGGCAACAACAAGACCCACCCCGAGCTGCGGCGCGCGGTCGCCGAGGGCGTCGGCCGCATCGTGGTCGACTCGCTGGTCGAGATCGAGCGGCTGGCGCAGATCACCGCCGAGCTGGACGTCGTCCAGCCGGTCATGGTGCGCGTCACCGCCGGGGTCGAGGCCCACACGCACGAGTACATCGCCACCGCGCACGAGGACCAGAAGTTCGGCCTCTCCATCACCAGCGGCGACGCGATGGACGCCGTCCGCCGGGTGCTGGCCGCGCCGGGCCTGCGGCTGCAGGGGCTGCACTCCCACATCGGCAGCCAGATCTTCGACGCCTCCGGCTTCGAGGTCGCCGCGCGCCGGGTGCTCGCGCTGCACGCCCGCATCGCCGACGAGCTGGGGGTCACCCTGCCCGAGATGGACCTCGGCGGCGGCTTCGGCATCGCCTACACCACCCAGGACGACCCCAGCGAGCCCGCCGACCTCGCGGCCGAGATGACCCGCATCGTCGACCACGAGTGCCGCGCCCTCGGCATCGAGCGGCCGCACCTGTCGATCGAGCCGGGCCGCGCCATCGTCGGCCCCTCGACCTGCACCGTCTACACCGTCGGCACGGTCAAGCCGGTCGCGCTCGACGGGGGAGCGGTGCGCACCTACGTCAGCGTCGACGGCGGCATGAGCGACAACGTGCGCACCGCCCTGTACGACGCCGACTACTCCTGCACGCTGGCCGGCCGCGCCTCCGACGCCCCGCCGGTGCTCGCGCGGGTGGTGGGCAAGCACTGCGAGGCCGGCGACGTCGTCGTCCGCGACGAGTTCCTGCCCGGCGACGTGCGCCCCGGCGACCTGCTCGCCGTGCCCGCCACCGGTGCCTACTGCCGGTCGATGGCCAGCAACTACAACCACGCGCTGCGACCGCCGGTGGTCGCCGTGCGCGACGGACGGGCCCGGGTGATCGTGCGCCGCGAGACCGTCGACGACCTGCTGGCCACCGACGTCGGTGCCGCCGGGTGACGAGCCGGATGACGGGCCGGGTGACGGGCCGGTGCGACGCGCGTGAGACGCCGGTGGGACGCCGATGCCAGACCTTGGGAGGATGACCGCGTGACCCGCACGCCTCCCGACGCGCCGCTGCGGGTCGCCGTCCTCGGGTGCGGGGTGGTCGGCTCCCAGGTGGTGCGGCTGCTGCGCGACCAGGCCGGCGACCTCGCCGCCCGCGTCGGCCGCCCGATCGAGCTGGCCGGCGTCGCCGTGCGCCGCCTCGACGCCCCCCGCGACGTCGACCTGCCGGCCGACCTGCTCACCACCGACGCGCTCGGGCTCGTCTCGCGCGACGACGTCGACCTCGTCGTCGAGGTGATCGGCGGCATCGAGCCGGCCCGCACCCTGATCCTCACCGCGCTCGAGCACGGCGCCAGCGTCGTGAGCGCCAACAAGGCCCTGCTCGCCGAGGACGGCCCCACGCTGTTCGAGGCGGCCGAGAAGGCCGGCCGCGACCTCTACTACGAGGCGGCCGTGGCGGGCGCCATCCCGATCCTGCGGCCGCTGCGCGAGTCGCTCGCCGGCGACCGCGTCACCCGCGTCATCGGCATCGTCAACGGCACCACCAACTTCGTGCTCGACAAGATGGACAGCTCGGGCGCCGGGTTCGCCGAGGCGCTCGAGGAGGCCCAGGACCTCGGCTACGCCGAGGCCGACCCCACCGCCGACGTCGAGGGCTTCGACGCCGCCGCCAAGGCCGCCATCCTCGCCTCGCTCGCCTTCCACTCCCGCGTCACCGCCTCCGACGTGCACCGCGAGGGCATCACCGAGGTCACCGCCGCCGACATCGCCTCGGCCCGCGAGATGGGCTGCGTCGTCAAGCTGCTCGCCATCTGCGAGCTGCGCCCGGGCTCCGGTGACGGGGACGGCGACGACGAGGACGCCGCGGTCGCCGTGCGCGTGCACCCCGCGATGATCCCGCGCACCCACCCGCTGGCCAGCGTGCGCGAGGCCTACAACGCGGTCTTCGTCGAGTCCGAGGCCGCCGGCCAGCTGATGTTCTACGGACCCGGCGCGGGCGGGCCGCCCACCGCCAGCGCCGTGCTCGGCGACCTCGTGGGCGTGGCCCGCAACCGGGTCACCGGCACCCGCGGGGCCGGCGAGTCGGCCTACGCCGACCGGGCCGTGCTGCCGATGGGCGAGGCCCGCACCCGCTACCACGTGGCCATCGACGTCGACGACCGCGCCGGAGTCCTGGCCACCGTCGCGACGGCCTTCTCCGAGCACGGGGTCTCGATCCAGACCGTGCGCCAGGAGGGACGCGACGACGACGCCCAGCTCGTCGTCGTCTCGCACGGGGCGACCGACGCCCAGCTGGCGGCCACCGTCGAGCACCTGCGCGGGCTCGACGTCGTCCGCGAGGTCACCTCAGTCATGCGCGTCGAAGGAGTCGAGGAGTAGTCGTGGTGCACCAGTGGCGAGGCGTCATCGAGGAGTACCGCGACCTGCTCGAGCTGCCCGAGGGCGTCGAGGCGGTCACCCTGCGCGAGGGCGGCACCCCGCTCGTGACCTCGGAGTGGCTCAGCGGCCTCACCGACGCCGAGGTCTGGCTCAAGGTCGAGGGCTGCAACCCCACGGCGTCGTTCAAGGACCGCGGCATGACCGCGGCCATCTCGGTCGCCAAGGCCGACGGCGCCCAGGCGGTCGTGTGCGCCAGCACCGGCAACACCTCGGCGTCCATGGCCGCCTACGCGGCCAAGGCGGGGCTCAAGCCGATCGTGCTCGTGCCCGAGGGCAAGATCGCCGCCGGCAAGATGGCGCAGGCGCTGCTGCACGGCGCGCAGGTGCTGATGGTGCGCGGCAACTTCGACCACTGCCTCGCCCTGGCCCGGCAGCTGGCGTGGGACTACCCCGTCGAGCTGGTCAACTCGGTGAACCCGGTGCGGCTGCAGGGCCAGAAGACCGCCTCGTTCGAGGTGGTCGACCTGCTCGGCGACGCCCCCGACGTGCACCTGATGCCGGTGGGCAACGCCGGCAACATCTCGGCCTACTGGATGGGCTACACCGAGTACCTCGCCCTCGGCCGGTCCACCCGGCTGCCCCGCATGGTCGGCTTCCAGGCCGCCGGCGCGGCGCCGCTCGTGCACGGCGAGCCGGTGCCCGATCCCGAGACGCGTGCCACCGCCATCCGTGTGGGCAACCCGGCGTCGTGGAAGCTCGCCGAGGCGGCGCGCAACGAGTCCGGCGGTCGGTTCGCGGCGGTCACCGACGAGCAGATCCTCAGCGCCCAGCGCGAGCTCGCCCGCCGCGACGGCGTCTTCGTCGAGCCCGCCTCGGCGGCCGGCGTCGCCGGGCTGCTGGCCGACGTCGCGTCCGGCACCTCCTACGCCGGGCAGACCGTCGTGGTCACCGTCACCGGGCACGGGCTCAAGGACACCGCCACCGCCCTCGAGGGCGCCGGCGCGCTCGTCGACACCGTCATCGACGCCGACGTGGACGCCGCGGCCGCCGCCGCGGGACTGCGCTAGCCGCGGTGGGTCTCACGCGCGACGCCGTGCGCGTCCGGGTGCCGGCCACCTCCGCCAACCTCGGACCCGGGTTCGACACCCTCGGCCTCGCGCTCGGGCTGCACGACGAGCTCGCGGCGCAGGTGCGCGTCGACGGTCTCGAGGTGGAGGTCGAGGGCCAGGGGGCGGGCGACGTCCCGCGCGACGGGCGGCACCTCGTCGTCCGCGCGATGCAGGCGACGTTCGAGCGGCTGGGGGAGCGGCCGGCCGGCCTGTGGCTGCGCTGCCGCAACGTGGTGCCGCACGCCCGCGGGCTGGGCTCGTCGTCCGCGGCGATCGTCGGTGGCGTCGTGCTGGCGCGTGCGCTGGTCGACGACGGGGCCGCGCGCCTCGACGACGCCGCCGCGCTCGACCTGGCGGCCACGCTCGAGGGTCACCCCGACAACGTGGCGCCCGCGCTGCTCGGCGGCCTGACGGTCGCGGGGCACGGAGCCGACGGGTTCTGGGCCACCCGCGCGCCGCTCGACGACCGGGTCGCGGCGGTGGCGTTCGTGCCGCCCACCGGTGTCTCGACCGAGGCGGCGCGCGGGCTGCTGCCCGTGCAGGTGCCGCACGCCGACGCCGCCGCGAACGCCGCCCGGGCCGCCCTGCTGGTGGTGGCCCTCGGCGGCGCCACCGAGCACCTGCTGCGCGCCACCGACGACCTGCTGCACCAGGGCTACCGCGAGCCGGCCATGCCCGAGAGCCTCGCGCTGGTGCGCGGGCTGCGCGCCGACGGGGTCGCGGCGGTCGTCTCGGGCGCCGGCCCGACCGTCCTCGCCCTGACCGACGGGACCGACGGCACCGCTACCGGGCTGCTCGACCGCTGTCCTGACGGGTGGACGGCGGTCCGTCTCGACGTCGACCACGACGGTGCCGTCGTGCTGTCGGGGCCGTGAGGGGACCCGCCGTGCTCCTGCTAGTGTCCGCCGCGCACGGCGGCACCGCCGTTCGAACGACGCGAGGGCTCCCGTCGTGGTGAGCCCTCCACGAGCCCACCGTCCCTCGGCGCCCCCGACCGAGACGGTCGGCGTGGGAGGACTCACGTGACCCAGACCCCCGACACCCCCGCCGCCGACGGCGACGGCGCGGCGCCCCGCAAGCGCGGCGGCGGGCTCGGCTCGATGCTCATCGCCGACCTCAAGACGATGGCGCAGGGCATGGGCATCGCCGGCGCCCAGACCATGAAGAAGGCGCAGCTGGTCGACGCGATCAAGGCCGCGCAGGCCGGTGGCTCGGCGGGCTCGGGCGGCTCGGGCGGCTCGGCGCGTCGGACCGAGCGCACCCCCGCCGCCAGCGAGCAGCTCGAGCTGCCGTCGTCGGAGCCGACCGCGGGGCCCAAGGCGTCGAGGGCCGAGCGGCCCGACAGGACCGAGAAGCCCGAGAGGGCGGAGAAGTCCGGGAAGCCCGAGAAGTCCGAGAAGTCCGAGAAGTCCGAGAAGTCCGAGAGGCCCGAGAGGTCGGAGAAGGGCGAGAGGACCGAGGCGCCGGCCGCGCGGGCGGAGAAGCCGGGCAAGGCCGAGTCGGGACAGGGCGGCCGCGCCGCCGACCAGGCCTCGGAGCAGCGGCCCGAGAAGGGCGACCAGAGGTCCGAGGACCGGTCGGACGACGACCGCCCCGGCCAGGCGCAGAACCAGGGCAACCAGGGCAACCAGGGCAACCAGGGCAACCAGCCCCAGAACCAGGGCAACCAGGGCCAGGGCGACGACGAGGGCCGCACCGGCCGCAACCGTCGGCGTCGCGGGCGTGACCGCAACCGCGCCGGCGTCCAGGGTGCGCCCGAGCAGGGTGGCGGCAAGCAGAGCGGCCAGGGCAACCAGGGCGGCGGCGGCAACCAGGGCAACCAGGGCAACCAGGGCAACCAGGGCGGCGGCAACCAGGGCGGCGGCAACCAGCGCCACGAGCCCGACACCACGATCCTCGAGGACGACGTCGTGGTGCCGGCGGCCGGCATCCTCGACGTGCTCGACAATTACGCGTTCGTGCGCACCAGCGGCTACCTGGCGGGCACCGACGACGTCTACCTCTCGCTCTCGCTCGTGCGGCGGTTCGGCCTGCGCCCCGGCGACGCGATCGTGGGCCAGGTGCGCCACCCGCGCGAGGGGGAGCGCAAGGAGAAGTTCAACCCGATGGTGCGCATCGACAAGGTCAACGGGCACGACCCCGAGACCGCGCGCACCCGGGCCGAGTTCGCCAACCTGACCCCGCTGCACCCCTCCGAGCGGCTGCGGCTCGAGGTCGCCGGTGGCACCGGCAGCGACGCCGACCTCGCCGGCCGGATCGTCGACCTCGCCGCGCCGGTGGGCAAGGGCCAGCGCGGCCTGATCGTCTCGCCGGGCCAGGCGGGCAAGACCGCGCTGCTGCACTCGGTGGCCACCGCGATCAGCACCAACCACCCCGAGTGCCACCTGATGGTCGTGCTGGTCGACGAGCGGCCCGAGGAGGTCACCGACTTCCAGCGCTCGGTCAAGGGTGAGGTCATCGCCTCCACCTTCGACCGCCCGGCCGCCGACCACACCGCCGTCGCCGAGCTGGCCATCGAGCGCGCCAAGCGCCTCGTCGAGCTCGGCCTCGACGTCGTCGTCCTGCTCGACGGGCTGACCCGCCTCGCGCGGGCCTTCAACCTGGTGACGCCCACGTCGGGCCGCGGTCTGGCCGGGGGCGTCGACGCGGCCGCGCTCTACCCGCCCAAGCGGTTCTTCGGGGCGGCCCGCAACATCGAGAACGGCGGCTCGCTGACCATCTTGGCGACCGCGGTCGTCGAGAGCGGCTCGGCCACCGACGAGATCCTCTTCGAGGAGCTCGGCGGCACGGCCAACTCCCAGCTGCGCCTGCGGCGCGACCTGGCCGAGCGCCGGCTCTACCCGGCCGTCGACGTGTCCGCGTCCGGCACCCGCCACGACGAGCTGCTGCTGGGCGCCGACGAGCTGGCCGGCGTCCGGGCGTTGCGCCGGTCCCTGTCGACCCTGGACGCTGGGCAGGCACTCGAGCAGCTGCACGAGCAGCTGCGCTCCACGCACGACAACGCCGAGCTGCTCCGCCGCGCCCAGCGCGCGCCGGCGGGCACAGGACGACGGAGGGTCTGAGATGGCACGGATCGTGGTCGCCGACGACGACATCGACATCCGCGAGCTGGTGGAGTTCAAGCTCACCACGATGGGTCACGAGATCATCGCGGTGGGCGACGGCGCCGCGGCGCTCGACGCCTGCCGGGCCCAGCGCCCCGACCTCGCGGTGCTCGACGTGATGATGCCGGGCGTCTCCGGGCTCGACGCGGTGCGGATGATCCGCGCGGACGCCGACCTCGTCGGGCTGCCGGTCATCCTGCTGACGGCGCGGGCGCAGGAGTCCGACGTCGAGAACGGCATCGACTCCGGCGCCGACGACTACATCACCAAGCCGTTCAGCCCGCGCGAGCTCGCCGCCCGCGTCGAGACGCTGCTGGCCCGCGACTCCGGCTGAGGCACTCCCGGGCGCCCCGGTGGTCCCGGGAGCCCCGGTGGTCCCGGTGGCCCCGTCCGTCCCCACAGCCACACCTCGGCCACGGCCGGGCCACGCGCGGGCAACGGGTCGGCCACGGGTCGGTGCGAGGGTCGGCGGACCGGCCGAATCGCCGCTCTGACCTGCGACAAGAGCCCAGCGCCCCGCCCTGCCGGGGGCTACGCTGACGCCCGCACGGACCGCCACGGGGGCGCTCCGTCTCGCGGAGGGTGGTGCACGTGTCCGCCACCGCCCGCGCCGCCGGCCCCCTGGTCACCCGACGCGGCGTCGCCGTCGCGGACGTCGACGACGGCCCCGGTCCCTCGGTGGCCCGGCTGGTGACCCCGGTCGTCTGGCGGCTCGGCGCCATCATCGCCGCCGTCGGCCTGGTGTGCGTCGGCGGCATCCTGGTCTCGGTCCACGGCGTCGATCGGATCGACGCCCGCGTCGAGCAGGCCCGGCTGGCGCAGCAGCAGGTCTCGGTCGCCATCGGCGACCTCGAGAGCCTCGGCGTGCGCGGTGGCCGGGCCGGCGCAGCCGAGCGCGGCGCCGCCGTCCGCGAGCGGCTCGAGGCCGCGCTGAGCGACCTGTCGGCCGCGGTGGGCCCGCAGGGCGACCTCTCGGCCCCCGACCTCGACGCCGCCGTCGCGACCCAGCAGGTCCTCGCCGCCGCCTGGCTGGCCGACGGCGCCCCGCCGCTCGCCGTCGACGACCCCCGCTACGTCGAGCTGCGCACCGCGGGCGCGGCGACGTCGTCCGCCCTGACCGAGCGGTCGCGGGCCGGCACCGACCGCGTCGTCCTCTGGCTCTACCTCACCGCCCTCGCCGCCGCCGCGGCGGCCGGGCTCGGCTGGCTGGTGGTCGCCCGGTCCCGGGTGCGGCTGCAGCACGAGATCGCCGTCCCGCTGCAGGACCTCGAGCGGGTCGTGCACCGGATGCTGCCCCACGAGCACGACCGCGGGGCCGACTTCGGCCCCGAGAGCCGCGCGGACGACGGACGGGGGCCGAGCGAGGTCCGCGCCGTCGCCCGCGCCCTCAACGACTTCGCCGACGCGCAGTCGCGGGCCCGGGCCGTCGAGAGCCGCATCCGCGACGAGCTGCACGTGCTCGACAGTGCCAAGGACGACTTCGTCAGCAACGTCTCGCACGAGCTGCGCACGCCGCTGACCACCATCAGCGGCTACCTCGAGATGGTCGCCGACGAGTTCGACGGCCGTCTCGACGCCCGCCACGACCGCATGCTCGAGGCCACCCGCCGCAACGTGGTGCGCCTGCGGCACCTGATCGACGACCTCCTCGCCCTGTCCACGGCCGAGAGCCGCCCCGCCGAGGCCGAGCCGGTCGACGTCGTCGAGATGATCGCCGGCGCCGTCACCGACGTGCGGATGACGGCGGCCCGCCGCGGCATCGCCGTCGAGCTGCTCGCGCCCGACGGGGCCGTCCGGGTCGTCGGCGCCCGCGCGCCGCTGCACCGCGCCTTCGCCAACCTGCTCTCGAACGCGGTGAAGTTCAGCCACGACGGCGGCACCGTCGAGGTGGGGGTGGTGCGGGCGCGCGGCCACGTCGAGCTCACCGTGCGCGACCGCGGCATCGGCATCCCCGCCGACGAGCTCGACCGGCTCGGCACGCGCTTCTTCCGCGCCTCCAACGCCCGCAGCAACGAGATCGCCGGCACCGGGCTCGGCCTGCGCATCGTGCAGACGATCATCGACCACCACCACGGCGACGTCGTCATCGAGTCGGCCGAGGGCGAGGGCACCACCGTCGTGGTGCGGCTGCGCCTGGCCGACGCCTCGACCGGCCGCGCAGCGGGCCCGACGGCCGCGGTCGGGGCGGGCACGACCGCAGGAATGTGACGACGCCCCGCGCGGTTACCTAGGATGCACCGTCGGTCCCGGTTCACGTCGCGCGCCGTGCGACGACCCGGGACGCATCGAGAGGACACCCATGAAGAAGGACACCCACCCCGACTACGTCGTCACCCAGGTGACCTGCACCTGCGGGGCGTCGTTCACCACGCGCAGCACCGCGACCTCCGGCACCATCCGTGCCGACGTCTGCTCGCAGTGCCACCCCTTCTACACCGGCAAGCAGAAGATCCTCGACACCGGCGGCCGCGTCGCCCGCTTCGAGGCCCGGTACAAGAAGCTGCAGGAGCAGAAGGCCGCCGACAAGGCCGAGAAGGCCGCCGACAGCAAGTAGCTCCACCACCGAGCGCCGATCCCCGCCGATGCGCGGGGATCGGCGCTGGTCGTTTTCGCACCTGCTCGTCCAGCCGTCCAGCCGTCCGTCCAGCCCGGGGAGATCGCATGTTCGAGGCCGTCGAGAGCCTGCTCGACGAGCACCGTGAGCTCGAGGGCCGGCTCGCCGAGCCCGAGACCCACGCCGACGCCCGGCTGGCCAAGCGGCTCAACCGCCGCTACGCCGAGCTCAGCGCGATCATCGGGGCCTGGCGCGAGTGGACGACGCTCGGTGACGACCTCGGGGCCGCCCGCGAGCTCGCCGCCGACGACGCCTCGTTCGCCGAGGAGGCCGAGGCCCTCGCGGCCCGGCTGCCGGTCGCCGAGGAGCGGCTGCGGCGGCTGCTCGTGCCGCGCGACCCCGCCGACGACAAGGACGCCCTGGTCGAGGTGAAGTCGGGGGAGGGCGGCGAGGAGTCGGCGCTGTTCGCCGGCGACCTGCTGCGCATGTACAGCCGCTACGCCGAGCGGCGCGGCTGGTCGGTCGAGGTGCTCGACGCCACCGAGTCCGACCTCGGCGGCTACAAGTCGGTCACCGCCGCGGTCAAGGCGCGCGGCACGGTCGAGCCCGGCGCCGGTCCCTACGGCCTGCTGCGGTTCGAGGGCGGCGTCCACCGGGTGCAGCGGGTGCCGGTCACCGAGTCGCAGGGGCGGGTGCACACCAGCGCCGCCGGCGTCCTCGTGCTGCCCGAGGCCGAGCCGATCGACGTCAGCATCGACGAGAACGACCTGCGCATCGACGTCTTCCGCAGCAGCGGCCCCGGCGGTCAGAGCGTCAACACCACCGACTCGGCCGTGCGCATCACGCACGTGCCCTCGGGCATCGTGGTCAGCTGCCAGAACGAGAAGAGTCAGCTGCAGAACCGCGAGCAGGCGATGCGCATCCTGCGGGCGCGGCTGCTGGCCGCCGCCGAGGAGGAGGCCGACGCCGAGGCCAGCGAGGCCCGGCGCAGCCAGGTGCGCACCGTCGACCGCTCCGAGCGCATCCGCACCTACAACTTCCCCGAGAACCGCATCTCCGACCACCGCACCGGCTACAAGGCCCACAACCTCGACCAGGTGCTCGACGGCGACCTCCAGCCGGTGCTCGACTCCTGCGTCGAGGCCGACCTTCAGGCCCGGTTGGACGCGTTGGAGCAACAGCAGCAGCAGCAGCAGGTCGAGTCGCGGTGAGGCCGCGGGCCCTGCTCGCGGCCGCCACCGCCCGGCTCGAGGCCGCGGGCGTGGCCAGCCCCGCCCACGACGCCGCCGAGCTGCTGGCGCACGTGGTCGGCGTCCCGCGCGGGCGGCTCGCGCTGCTCGAGGAGGTGGGCGAGGCCGAGCTGGCGGCCTACGAGCGGCTGCTCGAGCGCCGCTCGCGGCGCGAGCCGCTGCAGCACCTCACCGGTGTCGCGGGCTTCCGCCACGTCGAGCTGGCCGTCGGCCCCGGCGTCTTCGTGCCCCGGCCCGAGACCGAGCTGCTCGCCGGGTGGGCGATCGAGGCGGCGCTCGCCCTGCCCGCCCCCGTGGTGGTCGACCTCGGCACCGGCTCGGGCGCCATCGCCCGCGCCGTGGCCGACGAGGCGCCCCACGCCGAGGTGCACGCGGTCGAGCTCGACGAGGGCGCGCTCGCCTGGGCCGAGCGCAACCTGGCCGGTGCCGGCGTCGACCTGCGCGCCGGCGACCTCGCCACCGCCTTCGACGACCTGGCCGGCCGCGTCGACGTCGTGGTGTCGAACCCGCCCTACGTGCCGCTTGAGGCGTGGGAGTCGGTGGCGCCCGAGGCGCGCGACCACGACCCGCACCGCGCGCTGTTCTCCGGCGACGACGGGCTCGACGCGCTGCGCGTCATCGCCCGCCGGGCCCGGGTGCTGCTGCGACCCGGGGGAGTGGTCGGCGCCGAGCACGCCGACGTGCAGGGCGACTCGGCCCCGGCGGTCTTCGTCGAGGCGGGGGGCTGGACCGACGTCCGCGACCACCGCGACCTGGCCGGTCGTGCGCGCTACGTGACGGCGCGGTCGGTCGGCGGCGGCGGTTTGGCAAGATGACGCGGGTGAGCACCGAGCGCTTCGACACCACGACGGACGACGAGCGCGAGGCGGCCATCGAGGCGGCCGCGATGGCGATCCAGCGGGGTGAGCTCGTCGTCCTGCCCACCGACACCGTCTACGGCATCGCCGCCGACGCCTTCGACCCCGACGCCGTCGCCGACCTGCTCGACGCCAAGGGCCGCGGCCGCGAGATGCCGCCCCCGGTGCTGGTCAGCAGCGCCACCACCGTCGACGCGCTGGCCAGCGACGTCCCCGACTACGCCCGAGCCCTCATCGAGGAGTTCTGGCCGGGCCCGTTGACCCTTGTCTTCCGCCAGCAGTCCTCGCTGATGTGGGACCTCGGCGACACCCGCGGCACGGTCGCGGTGCGCATGCCCGACGACGAGCTGACCCGCGAGATCCTCGAGCGCACCGGTCCGCTGGCCGTCAGCTCGGCCAACACCACCGGCTCGCCCGCGGCCACCACCGCCGAGGAGGCCGACGAGATGCTCGGCGAGCGCGTCGCCGTCACCGTCGACGGCGGGACGTCGCCGGTGGGGGAGTCCTCCACCATCGTCGACGCCACCGGTCCCCGCGGCCGGGTGCTGCGCCAGGGTGCGCTGAGCCGGGCCCGGCTCGACGAGGCGCTCGAGCCGCTCGCCACGACCCTCGAGCCGAGCCTCGACGAGCTGCCCGACGACAAGCCCGCCGCCGGTGACGCCGAGCCCGGCACGACGCCGTCGCTCGAGAAGCCCCCGGCGGGCGACGACGAGCCCGGTGACGAGCCCGGTGCCGCGCCGTCGCTCAAGAAGCGTGAGGACGCCGGGTGATGCCGGGAGCCGCCGGTGCGTGAGTACCTCGTGGTGTTCCTGGTCGCGGCCACGATCACCTACCTGCTGACCGTCGTCGCGCGCGAGATCGCGATCCGCACCGGCGCCGTCGCCGCCGTCCGCGACCGTGACGTGCACGCCGAGCCGGTGCCCTACCTCGGCGGCCTGGCGATGCTGGGCGGCCTGGTGACGGCCTACCTCGTGGCCAAGGAGCTGCCGTTCCTGGCCTCGAGCGCCCGCAACGACACCCCGTTCACCTTCACCGACGCCCGCGCGGTGCTGGTGGCGGGGGCGCTGATCTGCGGGGTCGGCGTGCTCGACGACATCTTCGACCTCGACGCCCTCACCAAGTTCGGCGGCCAGGTGCTCGCGGTCGGCCTGCTGGTCTACTCCGGCGTGCAGTTCAGCTTCTTCTACGGCCCCAACGGCGAGCAGTTCTCGCTCGACCCGGCCCAGGGCGCGCTGCTGACGGCGGTCATCGTGGTCGCCACCGTCAACGCGGTGAACTTCGTCGACGGCCTCGACGGCCTGGCCGCGGGCGTGGTCGGCATCAGCGCCGTGGCCTTCTTCGTCTACTGCTTCCAGCTCAGCGTCTCCAACGGCGTCAGCCGCGCCACGAGCGGCGCGCTGCTCTCCGCGGCGCTGGCCGGGGTGTGCGTGGGGTTCCTGGTGCACAACGTGCACCCGGCGCGGGTCTTCATGGGCGACAGCGGCTCGATGCTGATCGGGCTGGTGCTCTCGGCCAGCGCCATCACGGTGACCACCACGTTCTCCAGCGAGGACGTCCTCCAGGGCGCGGACGGCGCCGGCGCCAGCCTGCTGCCGATGCTGCTGCCCCTCGCGCTGCCGATCCTGATCCTCATCGTGCCGCTGGCCGACCTCATGCTCGCCGTGGTCAGACGCACCCGGGCGGGCCGCTCGCCGTTCGCGCCCGACAAGCAGCACCTGCACCACCGGCTGCTCGAGATCGGCCACTCCCACCGCCGCGCGGTGCTGATCATGTGGGTCTGGGCGGGGCTGATCGCCTTCGGCACCGTCTTCGCCAGCCTGCGCACCGGCGTCACCGTCTGGATCGCCCTCGGGTCGGCGTTCGCGGTCACCTTGGTGCTCACCTTCCTGCTCCCGATCGTGAACCGTCCGAGGCTGATCGTGGAGGCCCTGGAGCCGCCTGCCGATGAAGGCCCGAGACCCACTTTGTGATAACTTTCACGAGCACTGAAGGACCGTGTTACACGACCGAGGAACGGCCGCCGACATGACGACCGCGCTGCACCGCCTGGCCGGTGACGACCCCGCCACACTGCTGAAGCGGGCGGCGATCGGGTCCCTCGGGCTCACCGTCGTCCTGGCCGCGGTCGCGGCCCTGGTCAGCGGCACTCCGGGGGTCCTCGGCGTCCTCGCCGGTGCCGTCGTCGTCCTGCTGGTCTTCGTCTCCGGGGCGCTCGCGGTCAACGCAATGTCCTCGCGCAGCGCCGAGATCGCGCTGATGATGGCGATGGTCACCTACGGCGGCCAGGTCATCGCGATGCTCGCCCTGTTCATCGGCCTGTCCGCCAGCGGCCTGCTCGACGAGACGATCTCGCGGGGCTGGCTCGCCGTGGCGGTCGTGGTGAGCGCCCTGGTCTGGAGCACCGTGCAGGTGCTGCTGGCCTCCCGGGCACGCTCCGAGACGCCGGCGACCGGCGTCCCGACCGACGTCCCGACCGACGTGCGGTCCTCGTCGACGGGGTCCTCGGACGCCGTCGGCGTGCCCGTCGCCGAGCGGGTCGACCAGCCCGCCGACCGGGCTGGCGAGTCGTGAGCCCGGCGCTGCTATTGTCCGTGCGCGGTGGCCCTCGGCAGCCGGGCCCTCGGCCTGCGGCGAGCCGCTGCGGGAGCACGTCACCGCGTGACCCCAGCCACCAGCAACCCCAGCACCAGACCGGCCGCGCGCCGGCCGCCACCTCCGACGACGACCGAGCCGGCCGATCACGGCCCCCGGCTCCGACGAGGCCCATGACGCACACGCACACGACGCAGATTCAGGAGAGGCGATGACGAGCACGGTCCTGGCGCAGGAGCCGTTCACGCCCCCCGGTCCCGGTGACTTCGACCTGCCGGCGATCTTCGGCGGGGGCTCGTTCGATTTCTTCGGACAGGCCCAGATGGGCGGCGTCACCAAGCCGATGGTGCTGGTGGGCCTGTCCGCCATCATCGCGATCGGCCTGCTCTACGCGATGTCGCGCCGGGCCGCGATCGTCCCCGGCCGGCTGCAGTTCGCCGGCGAGTCGGTCTACGGCTTCGTGCGCAACACCATCGTGCGCGAGAACATCGGCGCCGACGACGCCATGAAGTACGTGCCCTACCTCTTCGGGCTCTTCATGTTCGTCATCATCAACAACTACTACGGCGTCATCCCCGTCGTGCAGTTCCCCACGATGTCGCGCATCGGCTACGTCGTCGCGATCGCGCTGGTGGCCTGGCTGGTCTACAACATCGCCGGCATCAGGCGGCACGGTCTGCTGGGCTACCTCAAGCTGCAGACCATCCCCGGCGGCCTCACGGGCCCGATCCTCATCATCCTGATCCCGCTGGAGTTCTTCTCCAACATCCTGGTCCGCCCCGTCACGCTGACGCTGCGTCTGTTCGCGACGATGTTCGCGGGCCACCTGCTGCTGCTGGTCTTCTCCCTCGGCGGCGAGTACCTCTTCTTCGACTACTCCGGCGTCGTCGGCATCCTCGGCGGCCTGGTCTCGTGGCTCATGGCGATCCTGATCAGCTTCCTCGAGCTGCTGATCATGTTCCTGCAGGCCTACGTCTTCACGCTGCTGGTCTCGATGTACATCGGGCTGGCGCTGGCCGACGAGCACTGATCCACCCCTCCCACCCCGATCCCACCCTCGACGCCGAGCAACCGGTGTCGGAACGAAAGGAAAACCCGTGGAGCTTGGAACCCTCAACATGGTCGGTCTCGGCCTCGCCGCGATCGGTCCCGGTATCGGCATCGGCCTGATCTTCGCCGCGTTCGTCAGCGGCGTCGCTCGCCAGCCTGAGGCTGAGAGCAAGCTGCGCTCGATCGCGATCCTGGGCTTCGTGCTCGCCGAGCAGCTCTTCATCATCGGCGTCGCCCTGGCCTTCGTCCTCCAGCCGTAACGAAGCCGCACCGCGGCAGACAAGTAAGGCAACCTCATGGTTTCTCAGCTGATACCCCAGCTGACGGTGATGGCCGAGGAGCTCAACCCGCTCATCCCGCACCCGGTCGAGATCGTCATCGGCCTGGTCTTCTTCGGCATCGTCGTCTTCGCGATCGCGAAGTTCGTCGTGCCGAACTTCGAGAAGGCCTACGCCGACCGCACGGCCGCGATCGAGGGCGGCATCGAGACGGCCGAGCGCAAGCAGCACGAGGCCGACGAGCGGCTCGCCCAGCTCGAGGCGCAGCTCGCCGATGCCCGGCACGAGGCCGCGCGCATCCGCGAGGAGGCGCGCGAGCAGGGCGCAGCGATCGTGGCCGAGATGCGCGAGCAGGCGCAGTCCGAGGCCGCGCGCATCGTCGACCACGGCAAGACGCAGATCGAGGCCGAGCGCCAGCAGGCCGTGGCCTCGCTGCGCAGCGAGGTCGGTGCGCTGGCCACGACGCTGGCCGGTCGCATCGTCGGCGAGAGCCTCGACGACGACGCCCGTCAGGCGCGCGTGGTCGAGCGGTTCCTCGCCGACCTCGAGGCTGGGACGCCGGGAGCGCGCTGATGATCGACCTGCGCGGTGCCTCCGCCGAGGCCCTGGCCGCCCTCACCGACGAGCTGCCCGCCACGGGTGACGCCGCGGTGTCCGCGACCCTGGCCGAGGACCTGTCCGGGGTCGCGACCACCCTGCGCACCGAGGGTGCGCTGCGGCGCTTCGCGACCGACCAGTCCGTGCCGGCCCAGGCCCGTCAGGGCCTGGTGGGCGACGTCTTCGGCGGCAAGGTGGGCGCCGAGGCACTCGACGTCGTCCGCTCCGCCGCCGGCAAGCGGTGGACGGCGCCCCGCGACCTGCCCGACGCCCTCGAGCACCTCAGCGTGGTCGCCACGGTGCGCTCGGCCGGCGACGACGCCGGGCGCCTGGCCGACGAGCTGTTCGCCTACGCCCAGGCCGTGAAGGACAACCCGCCGCTGCGCGACGCGCTGTCCGACCCGGCCCGCTCGCAGGCCGACAAGGCGGCGCTGGTCGAGCGGCTGCTCGGCTCCCGCGCGCTGCCGGCCACGGTCACGCTGGCCACGCAGTCCCTCTCGGGCACCTACCGCACGGTGGGCGCGGCGCTCGAGGCCTACCAGCGCACGGCCGCCGAGGTGCAGGGACGCCGGGTGGCCACGGTGAGGGCCGCGAGGCCGCTCACCGACGACGAGACGAGGCGTCTGTCCGACGTACTCTCGCAGCAGTACGGCCGCGCGGTGCAGCTGAACCTGGTCGTCGACCCCTCGCTGCTCGGCGGCGTGCGGGTCGAGATCGGTGACGACGTCATCGACGGCACGGTCGCCAGCCGCCTCGACGACGCCCGTCGTCGGCTCGCCGGCTGAGCACCACCCGCACCGCCGGCACACCGACCACACCGACGCAGCCGCACCCCGAATCCACCAGACGCAGAACCACGACGCAGAAGTCAGAGAGAAGGCACACAATGACGGAGCTCTCGATCCGTCCGGACGAGATCCGGGACGCGCTGCAGAAGTACGTCGACGACTACCAGCCCGACGCCGCCAGCCGCGAGGAGGTCGGCACGGTCGCGCAGGCCGCCGACGGCATCGCGCGGGTCTCCGGCCTGCCCTCGGCCATGGCCAACGAGCTGCTGGAGTTCGAGGACGGCACGCTCGGCATCGCGCTGAACCTCGACACCCGCGAGATCGGCGTCGTGGTCCTCGGTGACTTCGACAAGATCGAGGAGGGCCAGACGGTCCGCCGCACCGGCGAGATCCTCTCGGTCCCGGTCGGCGACAACTTCCTCGGCCGCGTGGTCGACCCGCTCGGCACCCCGATCGACGGCCTCGGCGACATCGAGTCCAGCGAGCGCCGCGCGCTCGAGCTGCAGGCTCCCAGCGTCGTGCAGCGCAAGTCGGTGCACGAGCCGCTCGCCACCGGCATCAAGGCCATCGACTCGATGACCCCGATCGGCCGTGGCCAGCGTCAGCTGATCATCGGCGACCGCGCCACCGGCAAGACCACGATCTGCATCGACACGATCATCAACCAGAAGCAGAACTGGGAGACCGGCGACCCCGACAAGCAGGTCCGCTGCATCTACGTCGCGATCGGCCAGAAGGGCTCGACGATCGCCTCGGTGCGTGGCGCCCTCGAGGAGGCCGGCGCGCTGGAGTACACCACCATCGTGGCGGCCCCGGCGTCCGACAGCGCGGGCTTCAAGTACCTCGCCCCCTACACCGGCTCGGCCATCGGCCAGCACTGGATGTACGACGGCAAGCACGTCCTGATCATCTTCGACGACCTGACCAAGCAGGCCGAGGCCTACCGCGCCGTGTCGCTGCTGCTGCGTCGTCCGCCGGGCCGCGAGGCCTACCCCGGCGACGTGTTCTACCTGCACAGCCGGCTGCTCGAGCGCTGCGCCAAGCTCAGCGACGAGCTCGGTGCCGGCTCGATGACCGGTCTGCCGATCATCGAGACCAAGGCCAACGACGTCTCGGCGTTCATCCCGACCAACGTCATCTCGATCACCGACGGCCAGATCTTCCTGCAGTCCGACCTGTTCGCGGCCAACCAGCGCCCGGCGATCGACGTCGGCATCTCGGTCTCCCGCGTGGGTGGCTCGGCGATGACGAAGGCGATGAAGGCCGTCACCGGCTCGCTCAAGGTCGACCTCGCGCAGTTCCGCGCGATGGAGGCGTTCGCGATGTTCGCCTCCGACCTCGACGCCGCCTCGCGCCAGCAGCTCGACCGCGGTCAGCGGCTGATGGCCCTGCTCAAGCAGCCGGCCTACTCGCCGTACCCGCTCGAGGAGATGACGGTCTCGCTGTGGCTGGGCACGACCGGTCGCCTCGACCGCGTCCCCACCGCCGACGTGCTGCGCTTCGAGAGCGAGTTCCTCGACTACCTGCGCCGCTCGCACGAGGGGATCCTCGCGGCCATCCGCGAGACCACGAAGTTCGAGGACGAGGACGGCCTCGCGTCGGCCTACGACTCCTTCCTCGACCAGTTCGAGACCTCCGAGGGAGGCTCCATCCGTCCCGGCACCGACCGCGAGGAGCAGCCGCTCGAGGACGAGGAGATCGAGCAGGAGCAGATCGTCAGGCAGAAGCGCTGAGCGGACGACGAGGCGCGAGTGCCGGTGAAGTGGGAGTGAACTGATGGCTGTATCGCTGCGCGAGTACCGCGCGCGGATCAAGTCGACCGAGTCGATGAAGAAGATCACGCGCGCCATGGAGCTCATCGCCGCGTCGCGCATCATCAAGGCGCAGCAGCGGGCCCAGGCCGCGGCCCCGTACGCCCGTGAGCTGACCCGTGCGGTCTCGGCGGTGGCGACGTTCTCCAACGTCGACCACCCGCTGACGAGCGAGAGCGAGAACCCCAAGCGGGCCGCCGTCCTCATCGTCACCAGCGACCGCGGGCTGGCCGGTGCCTACTCCTCGAGCGTCCTCAAGGAGGCCGAGCGGCTCGCCGAGCGGCTGCGCGAGGAGGGCAAGGAGATCGACACCTACATCTGCGGTCGCAAGGGCGAGGCGTACTACAAGTTCCGCCAGCGCCCGATCCAGCAGGCGTGGACCGGCTTCTCCGACCAGCCCTCCTACGACGTCGCCGCCGACGTGGGTCGCACCCTCATCGACGCCTTCCTCAAGGAGCAGGGCGAGGAGAACGACGTCGACGAGGTGCACGTGGTCTACACGCGCTTCCGCTCGATGCTCACCCAGGAGCCGACCACCGTGCGGCTGCTGCCGCTCGAGGTCGTCGAGGCCGAGGACGGGAAGAGCGAGGCTCCGAGCAGCCGCGACATGCTGCCGCTCTACGAGTTCGAGCCCTCGCCGGAGACCGTGCTCGACGGGCTGCTTCCGCAGTACGTGCAGAGCCGGGTCTTCTTCGCGCTGCTGCAGGCCGCGGCCTCCGAGCTCGCCGCCCGCCAGAAGGCCATGAAGTCGGCGACCGACAACGCCGACGAGCTGATCAAGAAGTACACGCGCATCGCCAACCAGGCCCGCCAGGCCGGCATCACCCAGGAAATCAGTGAGATCGTCGGTGGCGTCAACGCGCTCGCCGACGCGAGTGCAGGGAGTGAGTGACCATGACCGCAACGGTCGAGGAGACCAACCAGTCCGGGGCCGCCGGCACCGGTCGCATCGCCCGGGTCATCGGCCCGGTGGTCGACGTGGAGTTCCCCGTCGACGCGATGCCCGAGATGTACAACAAGCTCGAGGTCGAGGTCACCCTCGGCGGCGAGACCACCACGCTGCCGCTCGAGGTGGCCCAGCACATCGGTGACGGCATGGTCCGCGCCATCTCGCTGAAGCCCACCGACGGGCTCGTGCGCGGCGGTCAGGTCACCGACACCGGTGAGCCGATCACCGTCCCCGTGGGCGACGCGACGCTCGGCCGGGTGTTCAACGCCACCGGCGACGTGCTCAACCTCGAGGAGGGCCAGACCTTCGAGGTCAACGAGCGGTGGGGCATCCACCGCAAGGCCCCGGCCTTCGACCAGCTGGAGTCGAAGACCCAGATGTTCGAGACCGGCATCAAGGTCATCGACCTGCTGACCCCCTACGTGCAGGGCGGCAAGATCGGCCTGTTCGGCGGCGCCGGCGTCGGCAAGACCGTGCTCATCCAGGAGATGATCGCGCGCGTCGCCAAGGACCACGGCGGTGTGTCGGTCTTCGCCGGCGTGGGTGAGCGCACCCGCGAGGGCAACGACCTCATCGTGGAGATGGAGGAGGCCGGCGTCCTCGGGCAGACCGCCCTCGTCTTCGGCCAGATGGACGAGCCGCCGGGCACCCGGCTGCGCGTGGCGCTCTCGGCGCTGACGATGGCCGAGTACTTCCGCGACGTCCAGAACCAGGACGTGCTGCTGTTCATCGACAACATCTTCCGCTTCACCCAGGCGGGCTCGGAGGTCTCGACCCTGCTGGGTCGCATGCCCTCCGCGGTGGGCTACCAGCCGAACCTGGCCGACGAGATGGGCGTGCTGCAGGAGCGCATCACCTCTACCCGCGGTCACTCGATCACCTCGATGCAGGCGATCTACGTGCCGGCCGACGACTACACCGACCCGGCCCCCGCGACGACGTTCGCGCACCTCGACGCCACCACCGAGCTCTCGCGCGAGATCGCCTCGCTCGGCATCTACCCGGCCGTCGACCCGCTGACCTCGACCTCGCGCATCCTCGACCCGCAGTACATCGGTCAGGAGCACTACGACTGCGCGATCCGCATCAAGCAGATCCTGCAGCGCAACAAGGAGCTGCAGGACATCATCGCGATCCTGGGTGTCGACGAGCTTTCCGAGGAGGACAAGGTCATCGTCTCCCGCGCGCGTCGCATCCAGCGCTTCCTGTCGCAGAACACCTACGTGGCCAAGCAGTTCACCGGCATCGAGGGCTCCACGGTCCCGGTGTCGGACACCATCGAGGCGTTCAACAAGATCGCCGACGGCGACTACGACCACGTGGCCGAGCAGGCGTTCTTCATGTGCGGCGGTCTCGACGACGTCGAGCGCAAGTGGGACGACATCCAGAAGAGCCTCTGACATGGCGTCCGATGCTCTGCAGGTCGAGCTGGTGGCGGCCGACCGGACCGTGTGGTCCGGTCGGGCGTCCATGGTGATCGCGCGCACCGTCGAGGGTGACGTCGGCGTGCTGCGCGGTCACGCGCCGCTGCTCTCGCTGCTCGCCGACGCCGTCGTCGAGATCGACGGCGAGGACGAGAAGGTCGTCGCGGCGGTCGACGGTGGCTTCCTGTCGGTCGCGGCCGACCGGGTCTCCATCCTCTCCGAGCGCGCCGTGCTGGTCGACGAGATCGACGTCGACGCGGCCCGGTCCGACCTCGACGACGCCCGTTCGGCCCTCGCGTCCGGCGACGACGCCGGCGCCGAGCAGCGGGTGCGCCGGGCCGAGGCCCGCATCCGCGCCGTCGAGAGCGCCCGCTAGCAGGTCGCCGACCGGTGGGTCGGTAGCCTGGCGGCTCCAGGGAGAGAGGGGCAGCGAGGCGCATGGCATGGTGGCAGTGGCTGCTCGACATCGCGGGCGCGCTGCTGTTGCTCCTCGTGGCCTACGGCCTCGCGCTGGTCGTGCGGCGGCGCCTGATCGCCCGCGACGGCGGCACCTTCGAGCTCAGCCACCGGCTGGCGCCGTCCGACGACGGCCGCGGCTGGGTGCTGGGCCTGGGGCGCTACTCGGGCGAGACGCTGGAGTGGTTCCGGATCTTCTCCCTCGCGCCCCGGCCCAAGCGGCGCTGGCCGCGCGAGAGCCTGGCCTACGACGGCCGGCGCGAGGCGTTCGGCACCGAGCAGATGTCGCTCTACCCCGACCACGTCGTCATCCACTGCCAGACCGCGTCCGGTGAGGTCGAGCTGGCGATGAGCGCGGCCTCGCTCACCGGGTTCCAGTCCTGGCTCGAGGCGCGCCCGCCCGGGGTCGACTGGGATCGCTGAGTCATCGGTGACTGACCCGGTCCGGCAGGCGCGCACCAGCGTCGCGGTCGTCTTCGCGCTCAACGGCGGTCTGTTCGCGAGCCTGGTCTCGCGCGTGCCCGACCTGCGCGGCGACCTCGACCTGTCGAACGGCGGTCTCGGCGCGCTGCTGCTGACCATCGCCGTCGGCTCCCTCCTCGCCCTGCCCACCAGCGGTGCCCTCGTGGCGCGCTTCGGGGCCGCGACGGTGGTGCGGGCCGGGGCGACCGCCTGCGCCGTCGGGCTCGGGCTGGCCTCGGTCTCGGCCGACGCGCTCGGGCAGGTGGTGCCGACCGGCGTCGGGCTGGCCGTCTACGGCGCCGGCATCGGCGCCTGGGACGTCGCCATGAACGTCGAGGGCGCCGAGGTCGAGCGGCGTCTCGGCCGCACGATCATGCCCCGCTTCCACGCCGGCTTCAGCCTGGGCAGCGTGCTCGGCGCGTTGCTCGGGGTGCCGGTGATCGCGCTCGGCATCGGGTTGGCGCCGCACCTGCTGGTGCTGGCGGCCCTCGCCCTCGGCACCTCGGTCGCGGTGACCCGCGCGTTCCTGCCCGCCGAGCCGGAGGCGACGTCGTCCGGCGGCAGCGCCCGGGCCTGGCTCGAGCCGCGCACCGTCGCGGTCGGGCTGATGGTGATGGCCTTCGCGGTCGCCGAGGGCTCGGCCAACGACTGGCTCGCTCTCGCGCTCGTCGACGGCTACGACGTCGACCACTGGGTCGGCGTGGCCGGCTTCGCGCTGTTCGTCTCGGCCATGACCCTGGGTCGGGTGCTCGGCCCGGTGGTGCTCGACCGCTACGGCCGCGCCCCGACCCTGTGGACGACGGCCGCCCTCGCCGCCGGGGGGCTGCTGCTCGTCGTGCACGGCGGCGTGTGGCCCGTCGTGGTGGCCGGCATCGTGCTCTGGGGCGTCGGTGCCTCGCTCGGCTTCCCCGTCGGCATGAGCGCGGCCGCCGACGACCCGGCCCGCGCCGCGGCCCGGTTGAGCGTCGTCTCGACGATCGGCTACGCGGCCTTCCTGGCCGGCCCGCCACTGCTCGGCGCGTTGGGCGACGAGGTGGGCACCCTGCTGGCGCTGCAGGTGGTGGCCGCGCTGATGGTGCCGGCGGCGCTGGTGGTGCCGGCCGCCCGGCGCCGCGGGGCCACGGCCGCCCCGACCGCGGGGGCGAGGTGACGCCGACCGGCGCCACGCGGCGTCCGCGTGTCGTGCTGGTGCACGGCTCGCGGTTGGCCTCGAGCCAGTGGGCGCCCCAGCTGCCGTTGCTCGCACCCCACGTCGACGTGGTCACGCCCGACCTGCCGGGCCACGGCGTCCGGGCGGGGGAGCGGTTCACCCTCGACCGGGCCGTCGAGGTGGTGCAGGAGGCGGTGGCGCTCTCCCGCGCCCCCACCGTCGTGGTCGGCCACTCGCTCGGCGGCTACGTGGTGCTCGCCCACGCCGCCCGGCACGCCGAGGGACTGGCCGGGGTGGTGCTCGCGGGGTGCACGGCCACGCCGACCGGCCCCGGTGCGGCCCTCTACCGCGGGGTCGCGGCGCTGACCGAGCGCGTCGGGCCGCGGCGGATGACCCGGGTCAACGACCGCGTGCTGCGCCGGCTCTACCCCGCGGAGGTCATCGAGCCGGTCATCGCCGGCGGCTACTACTTCGACGGCACGCCCGACGCGTGGCGCGAGGTGATGACGCACTGCCGGCCTGCGATGCTGCACGGGGTCGATTGCCCGGTGCTGTTCCTGCACGGTCGGTGGGACCAGTTTCGCCTGGGCATCCGGGCCTTCCGCCGCGCCTGCCCACACGCGGAGGAGGTCGTCGTCCGCGGGGCCTCGCACCTGGTCAACCTCGACCAGCCGGAGCGCTTCGCGCGTGCGGTGCTCGACTTCGTCGAGCGGGACGCCGGCTAGGGCGTGGCTCTCCATGGCTGGCGGATGCCCGCGTCGTGGGCGGCGGGGGCGCCGCCATGGAGGGGGAGTCACGCCCTAGGGCAGCAGGATGGTGAAGTCGACGTCCACCACGGCGTCGGTGCTGCAGTCGAAGGTGGTGACCGAGAACGCGCCGTCGTCGGGACCGCCCTGCACCCGCTTCACGGTGGAGCACGCCGCCTCGTCGGCCCCGTCGGCGTCGAAGCGGACCTGGGTGAAGGCGAAGGCGGCCGGGTTGCCGACGAACCGGACCAGGTGCCGGCCCTGGCTGGCCCGGCGGGCCTCGACCTGTCCGCCCGTGCAGCTGTAGGGGATCTCCAGGCCCGTCGTGCCGTAGGCGCTGGTGAGGGCGGCGCCGTCGCCGTTCACCCGCACGAACCCGAGCAGCTTGCCCCGCTGGCAGCCCTGGGTGCGCAGCAGCCCGTTCAGGCCGACGCCGCCGACCTTCGCCGCGTCGGGGACCCGGGCGAGCGAGGACTCCTTGACGTCGGCGCCGACGATCGTGTCGTTCTTGATCTTGGCCGAGGTGACGGCGTCGTTCTTCAGCTGCGCGGTGCCGACGCTGTTGTTCGCCACGCCGGCGGCGTAGCCGGTGCCGCCCATGGCCACCACGAGCGCGAGGGAGGCGACCACGAGGGACGCGGACGGTCGGCGGCGGGCGGTGGGGGTCATGGCGAGCTCCTCTGACGGGCGGCGCCACGATGACGTCGGCGTCCAGCACGCTAGGACGAGGCGGACGCGCGCGGCAGGACCCGATCGTGTCTTGCGGCCGCGGCCCCGGCGGTGCTAGTCGAACAACGCCCGGATGTCGGCCGCGCTGATGGCCTGCGCGGCGGCGCCGTCGCCGTCGACGACCTTGCGGAACAGCTCGGCCTTGCGGGCCTTGAGCGCCATCACCTTGTCCTCGATGGTGTCGCTGGAGACGAGACGGTAGACCATCACCGTCTCGGTCTGGCCGATGCGGTGGGCGCGGTCGACGGCCTGCGCCTCGGCGGCGGGGTTCCACCACGGGTCGAGCACGAAGACGTAGTCGGCCTCGGTGAGGGTGAGCCCGACGCCGCCGGCCTTGAGGCTGATGAGGAACACCGGCGCCTCACCGGCCCGGAAGGACGCGATGACCTGGTCGCGGTCGGTGGTGGAGCCGTCGAGGTAGGCGGTGGCGACGCCGGCCGCCTCGAGCCGGGCGCGGGCGCGGCGCAGGTAGCCGGTGAACGTGCTGAAGACCAGCGCCCGGTGGCCCTCGGCGGTGACGGCGGTGAGGTGGTCGACCAGCACGTCGAGCTTGGCCGAGCCGACCCGTTCGTGCTCCTCGTCGACCAGCGCGGGGTCGAGGGCCAGCTGGCGCAGCCGCGTCAGCGCGGCGAGGACGGCGATGCGGTTGCCGTCGAAGTCGTCGAGCAGGCCGAGGATGCGCTGGCGCTCGCGGTTGAGGTGGGTGTCGTAGAGGCGACGGTGGCGGGGCGAGAGCTCGACGGCGAGCACCTGCTCCTGCTTGGGCGGCAGGTCGGCGGCCACGAGCTCTTTCGTGCGGCGCAGCACGAAGGGCCGGATGCGGGCGGTGAACCGGCGCAGGGCGGCGTCGTCGCCCTCCTTCTCGACGGGACGGACGACGTTCTCGACGAACGAGCGCGGGCGTGGGTAGACCCCCGGTGCGGCGATCGAGAGCAGCGACCAGTACTCCATGAGCCGGTTCTCGAACGGCGTGCCGGTGACCACGAGCCGGAACGGCGCCTCGGTGCGCCGCACCGCGGAGTAGGCCCGGCTCTGGTGGTTCTTGACCTGCTGCGCCTCGTCGAGCACCAGCCCGGCCCACGTGACGCCGGCGTAGGCGTCGGTCTCGAGACGGTGGAGGGTGTAGCTGGTGACCACGACGTCGGCGCCGGCGGCGATCTCGGCGATCGAGCGCTCGCGGCGGCGGGCCGTGGCGGTGACGGTGGCGACCCGCAGCCCCGGGGTGTGCCGCTCGGCCTCGGCCGCCCACGCCGAGACGACGCTGGTGGGGGCGACGACCAGGAACGGCGCGTCGGTCTCGGCCCGGGTGTGCGCGACGAGCGCGAGCACCTGCAGCGTCTTGCCGAGGCCCATGTCGTCGGCCAGCACACCGCCGAGGCGGTGCTGCCACAGGAACGCCAGCCAGTGGAACCCGTCGAGCTGGTAGGGCCGCAGCGTCGAGACGACGCCGGTGGGCTCGGGCCGGGGCAGCTCGGTGAGGTCGCGCAGGGCGCGGGCCCGCCGCACCCACTCCTCGGCCTGGGCGTCGACCACGCCGACCTCGGCCAGCTGCGCCCACAGCCCGAGGTCGTGCTTGCCGACGGTGACCCGGTCGCCGTCGGGCTCGCGCAGCTCGCCCGCGGCCCGCACCACCGAGGCGAGCCGGGCGAACTCGGGCCGGTCGGTGCGGAAGAACAGCCCGCTCGGCAGGATGACGTACTCGTCGTCGAGGGTGAGCGCGGCGACGACGGCGGCCAGCGGCACGTGCTCGCCGTCGACGGTGATGGTGACCCACAGGTCGAGCCAGTCGGTCTCGCCCTCGTCGGCGGGCGGCGCCGCGCCGTCGGCGGTCGGCTCACGGGTGCCGAAGGCGATCTCGGGGGTGGCCTCGGTCTCGCGGAACTCGGGGGCGTCGACCTCGACCACCTCGACGTCGTCGCAGGCGCGCCAGGTGGGCAGCTCGAGGACGGCGAGGTGCAGCGCGTCGGCGCCGGTGACCTCGCGGCGGCCCGCGGCGGGGGCGGTGGAGGTGTGGGGCAGGCGGGCCAGGACCTCGCGCTCGGCAGCGCGGTCGCGCACGCCGTCGGGGTCGTCGACGGCGTCGAGGTCGAGCTCGGCCCGGCCGTAGCGCCACTGCCACGCGACGGTGGCGGCCCCGGCGCCCTGCCAGCGCACGGTGAGCACCAGCCGCGGCCGCGGGGGAGCGGGGACCTCGACCGAGCCGTCGCGCGAGGTGACCGGCACCAGGCGCCGCAGCCGGGTGAGCGTGGGGGCGAGCGTGCCGAGCTCGTCGGCGGCCAGCTCGAGCGGCGGCGACTGCAGGGCCCGGCTCGGGCCGCGGGCCAGCCGGCGCTCGAGCCGCGCGAGGGTGAGGACGTCGTCGCCCTCGCGCAGCACCGCGGTGTGGGCGGGGTCGCCGGCCAGCAGCACCGCCTCGCCGTGCCAGTGCCGCCCGTCGTGGTCGAGCCCGGTGACCAGCCGCGCGCCGCCGTCGGCGCCGGCGGTGACGTCGACGCTGGGCGCCACCGGCTTGTCGGCCAGGTGCAGCGTCGCGAGCCCGCGCAGCACGAGCTCGACGCCCGCCGAGCGGGCCTCGAGCAGCAGCGGGACGACGTCGGGGCCGAAGTCGGCGACCGACGGCTCGGCCGACCACCACCGCCGCGAGTGCCGTTCGAGGGCGGAGGCGAGCGCCCGCAGCACCTCGAGGTGGGCGGGCAGGAACTCGCCGCGCATCGCCGCGCCCGGCAGGTCGTTCCAGCCGGCGCCGGACTTGGCCCACCCCCGGGTGCGCCCGGGCCGCAGCGGCCGCAGGTGCAGGCGGGGCGCGCCCGGCGGTGAGGACGACGAGCCCGGACCGGGCCGGTGCCAGGTGACCTGCAGCGCCAGCGGGCGCGGCTCGACGTCGGGCGGGGCCAGGGCGGCGAGGTCGTGCAGCAGGTCGCCGAGCCGCTGCTCGAGGCTGCGGCCGGGCGAGCCGGTGCCCGCGGCGGCCAGGCTCAGGGCCAGGCCGTGCTTGCACTGGTAGCGCACCGGACAGGTGCAGGTGGTGTTGAGCGCGACGTAGCCGGCGTAGCGCTGCAGCTGCACGAAGGCGCGGTAGCCGCCGCCGGTGGAGCCGATGACGAAGGCGTTGAAGCTGAGGGTGTCGGCGGTGTCGCGGGTGACCGAGAGGTCGGTGACCGAGCGGCCGTCGAGCAGCTCGAGGGCGCGCTCGACCGTGGCGTCGTCGAAGTGGTCGACGATCTCCTCGAAGGTCAGGCCGCGCAGCAGGTCCATGGCGGTTCCATCGTGGCACGCGGCACCGACACTCCGGGGTGCTCTCCACACACCCCGCACACACCCCGCACACACCCCGCACAGGCCCCGCGGGCGCCGGCCCGGCCGTGCCATCCTGGCCCGCGTGACCGACGTCGACGCGTTGACCCGGGCCCTCGACGAGCGGCTGGCCGAGGCCGACGCCGCCCTGGCCGCCCGCTACCCCGGCCCCCGGCCGGGGCGGGCGCCGGTGCACACCGTCTACGTGCCGGCCGACCGGTTCGAGGCCGGCCTGGTGGCCTCCTACGGCGAGCAGGCGCTCGACGTCCTCGACGCCCACGAGGAGCGCTTCCGCGAGGCCACCGGCGCCGACGACGACCTCGTCGCCCGGGTGCGGGCCAAGCTGCGCGACGAGCCGGTCGAGGACCTGCGGGTCGACCTCGAGGACGGCTACGGCGGCGGCGCCGCGGCCGAGGACGCCGACGTCGCCCGCGCCGCGCCGCTCGTGGCCGCCCTCCCCACGCTGCGCCACGGCATCCGGTTCAAGTGCCTCGAGGCGCCCACCCGGGCTCGCGGCGTCCGCACCCTCGCGGCCTTCGTCGACGGCTACCTCGGCGCCGGCGGCGACCTCGACGCGCTGGTCGTCACGCTGCCCAAGGTCACCTCGGTCGACCAGGTCGAGGCGATGGTCGAGGCGTGCGCGTGGCTCGAGCGCGACCACGGCCTCGCCGAGGGCCGGCTGCGCTTCGAGGTGCAGGTCGAGACCCCGCAGGCCGTGCTCGGCGCCGACGGCACCGCCACCGTCGCCGGCATGGTGCACGCCGCCGCGGGCCGGTGCGCCGGCCTGCACTTCGGCACCTACGACTACTCCGCCTCCCTGGGCATCGCGGCGCAGCACCAGGCGATGGACCACCCCGCGGCCGACCACGCCAAGGCCGTCATGCAGCTGGCGGCGGCCGGCACCGGCGTCCCCGTCGCCGACGGCTCCACCAACGTGCTGCCCGTCGGCGGGCCGGACGCCGTCCTCACGGGCTGGGTGCTGCACCACCGGCTGGTGCGCCGCTCGCTCGCGCGCGGTCTCTACCAGGGCTGGGACCTGCACCCCGCCCAGCTGCCCACCCGCTACGCCGCCACGTTCGGCTTCTACCGCGACGGGTTCGCCCGCGCGGCCGAGCGCCTCAGCGGGTCGGGCGGCGCGGTGCTCGACGAGCCCGCCACGTTCAAGGCGCTGGCCGGCTACGTGCTGCGCGGCCTCGACTGCGGGGCGATCTCGGAGCAGGAGGTCCTCGACGCCACCGGTCACGATGCGGGCAGACTGCGCACATGGGCGTGATCCTGGGGCAGAACCAGTACGGCAAGGCCGAGTGCCGGGTGGTGCGCATCGTGCGCGACACCCCGCGTCACGAGATCGTCGACCTCAACGTGACGACCTCGCTGCGCGGTGACTTCGCGGCGGCGCACATCTCCGGCGACCAGTCGCAGGTGCTGCCCACCGACACCCAGAAGAACACCGCCTTCGCCTACGCCAAGGAGCACGGCGTTGGCTCGATCGAGACCTACGCCCTCGCGCTCGGACGCCGCCTGCTCGTGGCCACGCCGGCCGCCACCTCGGCCCGGGTCCTGGTCGAGCAGTACGCCTGGGACCGCGTCGACGACGGCACCGACGGCGGCCACGACCACGCCTTCGTGCGGCGCGGCGGCGAGACCCGCACCTGCGAGGTGGTGCTCACCCGCGACGACGCGACGCCGCCCACCGTCACCTGCGGGCTGCGCGACCTCGTCGTCCTGAAGTCGACCGGCTCGGCCTTCAAGGGCTTCCTGGTCGACGAGTACACGACGCTGCCCGAGACCGACGACCGCATCCTCGCCACCTCGCTGGTCGCCCGGTGGCGGCACGCGGGCGACGGCGTCGCCGAGCAGACCGACGAGCAGTGGAACGCCTCCTACGACGGCGTCCGCCGCACCATGCTGAGCACCTTCGCCGCCACCTTCAGCCGCGCGCTGCAGGAGACCCTCTACGCGATGGGTCGCGCGACGATCGAGCAGCACCCCACGGTGGCCGAGATCGGTTTCAGCGCCCCCAACAAGCACCACTTCCTGGTCGACCTCGCGCCGTTCGGGCTCGAGAACCCCGGCGAGGTCTTCGTCGCCGCCGACCGCCCCTACGGCCTCATCGAGGCCACCGTGCTGCGCAGCGACCTCGCCACCCTCAACGAGGCCCCCGAGGCCGAGGCGCGGCGGCTGCTCGCCGAGTGCCTCGACGTCGACCGCTGGGTGCAGCAGGTGGCGGCCGGCCGCCCCTACGCCGACGCCGACGCCCTGCTGGCCGCCGCCTCCGCCGCTGCCGAGCACCTCGACGACGCCGAGCTGCAGGCCGCGCTGGCCCGGCACCCGCGCATCGGCGAGCGCGCCGGCGCGGGCCACGACGCCGCGCACTCCGCGAGCGAGCAGGCCGGCGTCGACCACGACGACGCCGACGTGACCCGCCGACTCGCCGACGGCAACCGGGCCTACGAGCAGCGCTTCGACCGGGTCTTCCTGATCCGCGCCAAGGGCCGCGACGCCGACGAGATCCTTGCCGAGCTCGAGCGGCGCCTGGGCAACGACGACGACGCCGAGCGCGCCGAGACCGTCGTCCAGCTGCGTGAGATCGCCCTGCTGCGGCTGCGCGCGCTGGTCGGCGCCGAGGACGCCTCGTGAGCACGGTCAGCACCCACGTGCTCGACACCGCGCTCGGGAGGCCGGCCGCCGGCGTCCCGGTCACCCTGCTGGACGCCGAGAGCACCGTGCTCGCCGAGGCCGTCACCGACGACGACGGCCGGGTGCGTCCGCTCGGCGGCCCGGTGGCGCCCGGCACCTACCGGGTGCGCTTCGACCTCGCCGGCCGCGACGGCTTCTTCCCCGAGGTCGTCATCGCCTTCGCCGTGCCCGACGACGAGCCCGACGGGCACTTCCACGTGCCGCTGCTGCTCAGCCCGTTCGGCTACTCGACCTACCGGGGCAGCTAGGTGCGCCGGTACGACACCGTCGTCCGCGCGGCCCGGGCGGTCGTCGACGGCCGCGAGCAGGCGGTCGACGTCGGCGTCACCGACGGGCGCGTCGTGGTGGTCGAGCCACTGGGGGCGCTCGAGGCCGACGGCGCGCTCGTCGTGCTCGCCGACGACGAGGTGCTCGTGCCCGGCCTCGTCGACACCCACGTGCACGTCAACGAGCCCGGCCGCACCGAGTGGGAGGGCTTCGCCAGCGCCACGCGCGCGGCGGCGGCCGGCGGCGTCACCACCATCGTCGACATGCCGCTGAACTCGGTGCCGGCCACCACGACCCCCGACGCCCTCGCCGTGAAGCAACGCGCCGCCCGCCACCAGGCGTTCGTCGACGTCGGCTTCTGGGGCGGAGCGGTGCCCGAGAACCTCGGCACCGGCGACCTCGCCGCGCTGCACGAGGCCGGGGTCTTCGGCTTCAAGTGCTTCCTGCTCGACTCCGGTGTCGAGGAGTTCCCGCCGCTGGACGCCGACCGCTTCGGCGCCGCGATGCACGAGCTGGCCGGCCTCGACGCGCTGATGATCGTGCACGCCGAGTCCGGCGACCTGATCGCCGACCTCGCGCACGGCCCCGCCTACCGCCCGTTCCTCGACTCCCGTCCCAGCGCGGCCGAGCAGCGCGCGATCGCGCTGGTGATCGACACCGCCCGCGCGACGGGGGGGCGGGCGCACGTCGTCCACCTCAGCGCGGCCGAGGCCGTGCCCGCGCTGCGCGCCGCCCGCGCCGACGGCGTCCGCGTGAGCGTCGAGACCTGCCCGCACTACCTCGCCCTCGACGCCGCCGAGGTGCCCGACGGCGGCACCGACCACAAGTGCTGCCCGCCCATCCGCGACGCCGCCAACCGCGACCGGCTGTGGGCCGCGCTCGCCGAGGGCGTCATCGACTGCGTGGTCACCGACCACAGCCCCAGCACCGCCGACCTCAAGGCCCTCGACACCGGCGACTTCGCCGTCGCGTGGGGCGGCATCGCCTCGCTGCAGCTCGGCCTGGCCGTGGTGTGGACGGCGGCCCGCGAGCGCGGCCACACCCTCGCCGAGGTCGTCGACTGGATGGCGACCGGCCCGGCCGACCTGGTCGGCCTCGCCGACCGGGGCCGCATCGCCGTGGGGGCCCGCGCCGACCTGGCCGTGCTCGCGCCCGACGAGACCTTCGTCGTCGACCCCGCCCGGCTGCACCACAAGAACCCCGTCACGCCCTACGCCGGCCGCACCCTCGCGGGCGTCGTCCGCCGCACCTATCTCGCCGGCGAGGCCGTCGACCTCGACGCCGCCCCGCGCGGCCGGCTGATCAGCAGACCGAGGAGCCAGCAGTGAGCTACTACGTGCCCACCGGCGGACACCCGCCGCAGACCGACCTCACCACCGGCGACGCCGGCCGCGCCGCCTTCACCACCGCCTACGCGGTGCTGCCGCGCGGCACCATGCGCGACATCGTCACCAGCCGGCTGCCGTTCTGGGACGAGACCCGGCTGTGGGTGATCGCCCGCCCGCTCACCGGCTTCGCCGAGACCTTCAGCCACTACGTCGTCGAGGTCGGCCCCGGCGGCGGCTCCGAGCGGCCCGAGACCGACCCGGCCGCCGAGGCCGTGCTGTTCGTCGTCGGTGGTCGCGCGCGCCTGACGATCGACGGCGAGGCGCACGACCTGCGACCCGGCTCCTACGCGTTCCTGCCCCCCGGCGCCGCCTGGGCGCTGCGCAACGAGGGCAACGAGGGCGGCGAGGGCGGCCAGAACGCCACCTTCCACTGGATCCGCAAGGCCTACCGCGCCGTCGACGGGCTCGAGGTGCCCGCGGCCTTCGTGACCCACGAGGACGACGTCCCGCCCGTCGCCATGCCCGGCACCGACGGCGCCTGGGCCACGCAGCGCTTCGTCGACCCCGACGACGTGCGCCACGACCTGCACGTCAACATCGTCAGCTTCGAGCCCGGCGGCGCCATCCCCTTCCCCGAGACGCACGTGATGGAGCACGGGCTCTACGTGCTGGAGGGCAAGGCGGTCTACCTGCTCAACCGCGACTGGGTCGAGGTGCAGGAGGGCGACTTCATGTGGCTGCGGGCCTTCTGCCCCCAGGCCTGCTACGCCGGTGGGCCCGGCCGGTTCCGCTACCTGCTCTACAAGGACGTGCACCGCCACGCGGCGTTCCTGCCGTCCTGAGCGGTCGCCGGGCCGCCTGTGACGAGGTCGTGACCTGGTCGTGACCGGTCCTGCCACCAGCGCGCAGGGCGAGCCGTAGGATCCGCCGGATGGGCGTCACCGTCAACGGCGAGCCCCGACCCCTCGTGGTCGGCGGCGCCGTCACCCCGCACACCTCGCTGCTCGACTACCTGCGTGAGCTCGGCCTCACCGGCGTCAAGGAGGGCTGCGCCGAGGGGGAGTGCGGCGCCTGCTCGGTCATGGTCGCCCGCCCTGCCGGCCCCGACTCGTCCGACACCTCCGAGGACGGTTCGCGCTGGACGGCGGTCAACGCCTGCCTGCCGCCCGCCGCGGCGCTCGAGGGCCAGGAGGTCGTCACGGCCGAGGGCCTCGGCACCCCGGTCGCGCTGCACCCGGTGCAGCACGAGATGGCGGTGCGCGGCGGCTCGCAGTGCGGCTACTGCACGCCCGGGTTCGTCTGCAGCATGGCCGCGGAGTTCTACCGCGCCGACCGGCGTCCGGGCGAGGCGGCCGACGGCGACGCCGAGCACGGCGCCAACGGCTTCGACCTGCACGCCCTGTCGGGCAACCTGTGCCGCTGCACCGGCTACCGCCCCATCCGCGACGCCGCCTACGCCCTCGGCGCCCCCGACGAGACCGACCCGCTCGCCCGGCGTCTCGAGCGCCCGGCGCCGCCCGCCGGCGCGACCCGGGTCGGCGACGAGACCGCCGCGTTCGTGCGTCCCGCCACCCTCGACGAGGCGCTGGCGCTGCTGGCCGAGCGGCCCGACGCCGTCCTGGTCGCCGGCGCCACCGACCACGGCGTGGAGGTGAACCTGCGCGGGCTGCGGCCGGCGCTCGCGGTCGGCATCGACCGGCTGCCCGAGCTGCGCGGCCTCGACGTCCGCGACGAGGAGGTCGAGATCGGCGCGGCCCTCACCCTCAGCGAGGTCGAGCGCGGCCTGGCCGGCCGGGTGCCGCTGCTCGCGTCGCTCATGCCGCAGTTCGCCTCGCGGCTCATCCGCAACGCCGCGACCCTGGGCGGCAACCTCGCCACCGCCTCGCCCATCGGCGACAGCACCCCGGTGCTGCTGGCGCTGGAGTCCCGCCTCGTGCTGGTCTCGGCGCAGGGCGAGCGCGAGGTCGCGCTGGCCGACTTCTTCACCGGCTACCGCCAGACGCTGCGGCGCCCCGACGAGCTCATCCGCGCCGTCCGCGTGCCGCTGCCGATGGCCCCGGTGACGGCGTTCCACAAGATCGCCAAGCGCCGCTTCGACGACATCTCCTCCGTCGCGGTCGCCGTGGCGCTGCAGGTGGACGACGGCGTGGTCACCCGCGCCCGCGTCGGGCTCGGCGGCGTCGCCGCCACCCCGCTGCGCGCCCTGGCCACCGAGGCCGTGCTCGAGGGACGGCCGTGGAGCGCCGAGACCGTCGACGCCGCCGCGACCGTGCTCGGCAGCGAGGGCACCCCCATCGACGACCAGCGCGCCAGCGCCGCCTACCGGGCGGCGATGCTCGGCAACGCGCTGCGCCGGGTGTGGGAGGAGCAGGGCCGATGACGACCGACCTGTCCCGCCGTCCCGACGGCGCCGTCGTCGGCGAGTCGATGCCGCACGAGAGCGCCGCGCTGCACGTCACCGGCCACGCGCTCTACACCGACGACCTCGTCGCCGGCCGCACCGACGTGCTGCACGCCCACCCCGTCACCGCGCCGCACGCCCACGCCCGCGTCACCTCGCTCGACCCGGCGCCCGCGCTCGACGTCCCCGGCGTGGTGCGGGTGCTGACCGCGGCCGACGTGCCCGGCGTCAACGACTCCGGCGTCAAGCACGACGAGCCGCTGTTCCCCGACGTCGTGATGTTCCACGGCCAGGCGGTGGCGTGGGTGCTCGGCGAGACCCTCGAGGCGGCGCGCCGCGGTGCGCTCGCCGTCGAGGTCGCCTACGAGCCCCTGCCCGCCGTCCTCACGCTGGCCGAGGCCATCGACGCCGAGGCGTTCCAGGGCGGGCAGCCCACCGTGGCCCGCGGCGACGTCGAGAGCGGGCTGGCCCAGGCCACGCACGTCTTCAGCGGCGAGCTCGACCTCGCCGGCCAGGAGCACTTCTACCTCGAGACCCACGCCAGCCTGGCGGCGGTCGACGAGGGCGGGCAGGTGTTCGTGCAGTCGAGCACCCAGCACCCCACCGAGACCCAGGAGATCGTGGCCCACGTGCTGGGCCTGCGCAGCCACGAGGTCACCGTGCAGTGCCTGCGCATGGGCGGCGGGTTCGGCGGCAAGGAGATGCAGCCGCACGGCTTCGCCGCGGTGGCCGCGCTGGGGGCGGTGCTCACCCGGCGTCCGGTGCGGGTGCGGCTGACCCGCAACCAGGACATCACCATGACCGGCAAGCGCCACGGCTTCCACGCCCAGTGGCGTGCGGGCTTCGACGCCGAGGGCCGGCTGCTCGCGCTCGACGCCACCCTCACCTCCGACGGCGGGTGGAGCCTCGACCTCTCCGAGCCGGTGCTGGCCCGGGCGCTGTGCCACGTCGACAACGCCTACTGGATCCCGCACGTGCGCGTGCACGGCCGCGTGGCCCACACCCACAAGACCTCGCAGACCGCGTTCCGGGGCTTCGGCGGGCCGCAGGGGATGCTCGTCATCGAGGACGTCATCGGCCGCTGCGCCCCGCTCATGGGCCTCGACCCGCGCGAGGTGCGCCGCCGCAGCTTCTACGCCGAGGGCCACGACACCCCCTACGGCCAGCCGGTGCGCCACCCCGAGCGGCTCGAGGCCGCCTGGGGCCAGCTGCACGACGAGGCCGACCTCGAGCGCCGGCTGGCCGACGTCGCGGCGTTCAACGACGCCCACGATCACCGCAAGCGCGGCCTGGCGATCACCCCGGTCAAGTTCGGCATCTCGTTCAACTTCACCGCCTTCAACCAAGCCGGTGCGCTCGTGCACGTCTACAAGGACGGCTCGGTGCTCATCAACCACGGCGGCACCGAGATGGGCCAGGGGCTGCACACCAAGATGCTGCAGGTGGCCGCCACCGCGCTCGGCCTCCCGCTCGAGCTGGTGCGGCTCGCGCCCACCCGCACCGACAAGGTGCCCAACACCTCGGCCACGGCGGCCAGCGCCGGCGCCGACCTCAACGGCGGCGCGGTCAAGGACGCCTGCGAGCAGATCCGACGCCGGCTCGTCGAGTTCGACGCCGGCCGCGGCCTGGAGTGGCACGAGCTGGTCTCGGCGGCCTACTTCGCCCGCGTGCAGCTGTGGGCGGCCGGGTTCTACCGCACCGAGGGCTTGCACTGGGACTCCACCGCCATGCGCGGTCACCCGTTCAAGTACTTCTCCTACGGCGTCGCGGCCGCCGAGGTCGAGGTCGACGGCTTCACCGGCGCCTACACCACGCGGCGCGTCGACATCGTCCACGACGTGGGCGACTCGCTCTCGCCGCTGGTCGACCTCGGCCAGGTCGAGGGCGGCTTCGTGCAGGGCGCGGGCTGGCTGACGCTGGAGGACCTGCGCTGGGACACCTCCGACGGCCCGCACCGCGGGCGGCTGTCGACCCAGGCGGCCTCGACCTACAAGCTGCCGTCGTTCTCCGAGATGCCGGTCGACTTCCGGGTCTCGCTGCTCGAGCGCGCCCACGAGGACGGCGTCGTCTACGGCTCCAAGGCCGTCGGCGAGCCGCCGCTCATGCTGGCGTTCTGCGTGCGCGAGGCGCTGCGGCAGGCCGCCGCGTCGTTCGGGCCCGAGGGGGTCTCGGTCGACCTCGCCTCGCCGGCCACGCCCGAGGCCGTCTTCTGGGCGCTCTCGGCGGCCCGCGACGCCCGCCCGGCCGACCCGGCCGACGCGCACGTCGTCGAGGGTGCGCCCGGGGTCGAGCCCGACCAGCCGCCGCCCGACGCCCCCGAGCTGCACCCCCGCTCCGAGCAGGCCCCGGCGGGGCCGCGGTGAGCTGGGTCCGCGCCGTCGCGGCGCTGCGCGCGAGCCGGACGCCGGGCGTGCTGGTCACCGTCAGCGCCGTCCGGGGTCACGCGCCGCGCGAGGCCGGCGCCAAGCTGGTCGTCTCGGCCGAGCGCACGTGGGGCTCGGTCGGCGGCGGCAACCTGGAGGAGACCGCCATCGAGCGCGCGCGGGCGATGCTCGCGTCCGGCGCGCTCGCCTCGGCCGAGCCCGAGAGCGTCGTCTCGTCGCTGAGCGACAAGGCCCGCACCGACCACGGACGTCAGTGCTGCGGGGGAGAGGTGACGCTGCTGCTCGAGCCGCTGCCCGTCGTCCCGGCGGTGGCGGTCTTCGGCCTCGGTCACGTCGGCCTCGAGCTGGCCCGGCTGCTCTCGCGCCACGACCTCGACCTGCACTTCGTCGACTCCCGCGCGACCCAGGTGGACGCCGTCCGCGACCACCCGGCGCTGGCCGACGCGGTCGCCGAGGTGCAGGCACACCACGCGCCGCTGCCCGAGGTGGCCCTCGGCGCGCTGCCGCGTGGCAGCCACGTGCTGGTGCTCACCCACGACCACGCCGAGGACTTCGCGCTGTGCGACGCCGCGCTGCGCATGCCGGGCCACCTCGCCTCGGTCGGCGTCATCGGCTCCTCGGCCAAGTGGACCCGCTTCGAGCGCGGCCTGCTGCTCGAGGGCCACGACCCCGCGACGGTCGCGACCATCCGCTGCCCGATCGGGCAGCCGGGCGGGCTCGGTGGCAAGGCGCCGGCGGTGATCGCGCTCGGCGTGGTGGCCGACCTGCTCGGCGTCCTCGCCCTCGACGGCAGCGTCAGGTGACGGACCGGTGACGCTCTACCGCGCCCGGGTGCTCGACACCCCGGACGACGCCTGGCCCGACGACGGCGACGGGCTGCGCGCGGGCGACGACGTCGGCCTCGTCGTCGACGACGGCGTCATCACCGAGCGTGGCCCGTTCGCCGACGTCCGCGCCACGCACCCCGGCGAGGCCGTCATCGACCTGCGCGACGGGTGGCTGCTGCCCGGCCTGGTCGACACCCACGTGCACTACCCGCAGGTGCGCGTCATCGGCGCCCTCGGCATGCCGCTGCTGGAGTGGCTCGACCGGTGCGCGCTGCCCGAGGAGCAGCGGCTCGCCGCGCCCGCCTACGCCGCCGAGGTCGCCTCGGAGTTCGTCGGCTCGCTGGTCGCCGCCGGCACCACCACCGCGCTGGTCTTCGGCTCGCACTACCCGGGCGCGGTCGACGCGCTGTTCACCGAGGCCGCGCGCTTCGGGCTGCGCGTCACCAGCGGCCTGGTCGTCTCCGACCGGGTGCTGCCCGAGCCGCTGCTGGTCACCCCCGAGCAGGCGCACGCGGACGCCGTCGCGCTGGCGCAGCGCTGGCACGGCACCGGGCGGGCCCGTTATGCCGTGACGCCGCGCTTCTCGCTCTCGGCCGGCGACGCGATGCTCGAGTCGTGCGGCGGCGTGCTGGCCGACGTCCCCGACGCGTGGTTCACCTCGCACGTCAACGAGAACCCGGCCGAGGTCGCCGAGGTCGCCCGGCTGTTCCCCGACTGCGACCACTACGTCGACAGCTACGACCGGTTCGGCCTGCTCTCGCAGCGCGCGGTGCTCGCCCACGACGTGCACCCGATGGACGCCGAGCTCGCCTGCCTCGCCGCGCGCGGCACCGCCGTGGCGCACTGCCCGTCGTCCAACTCCGCGCTCGGCTCGGGCCTGTTCCCGCTGCGCCGCCACCTCGAGCACGGTGTGCAGGTGGCGCTCGGCTCCGACGTCGGCGCCGGCACCGGGTTCTCGATGTTCAAGGAGGGTCTGCACGCCTACTTCGTGCAGGGCCTGCTGGGGGCGGACGGCGTCGCCCTCACCCCCGGCCGGCTGCTGCACCTCGCCACCCGCGCCGGCGCCCTCGCCCTCGGCCTCGGCGACGAGGTGGGCGACCTGTCGGTCGGCCGCCAGTTCGACGCCGTGTGCCTGCGCCCGCCCGGCGGCACCGCGCTCGACATCGGCCTGCGCCACGCCGACTCGCCCGAGGAGGCCCTCGGCAAGATCTTCGCCCTCGCCGGCGACGCCGACGTCGCCGACGTCTGGGTCGGCGGCGACCAGATCAGCTCCGGTGGCCTCAGCCGCCCCCTGCGTCGGCCGGCCTGACGGGAGAGGCCGAGAACGTCAGGGATACCCGGTGAACCGGGTGTCCCTGACGTTCTCGGGCAATGCATCGCCGGAGAAGCGGGAGGAGAACCCCAGAACCCTCCCGCTCGGTGCGGCCGCTAGGGCGCCGTCCGCTGGCCGCCGGGCACCCACAGGACGTCGCCCTGCTCGCGGTTGGCGTGGCGGGCGAGGATGAAGACGAGGTCGCTGAGCCGGTTGAGGTAGGTCAGGGCGAGCTTGTTCATGCTGTCGTGGTGCTGCTCGAAGGCGGCCCAGCCGGCCCGCTCGGCCCGGCGGACGACGGTGCGGCTCACGTGCAGCGCCGCGGCGGCGGGGGTGCCGCCGCTGAGGATGAACGAGCTCAGCTTCTGCAGCGGCTCGTTGTAGTGGTCGCACCAGCCCTCGAGCCGGTCGACGTAGTCCTGGGTGATGCGCAGCGGCGGGTACTCGGGGTCGGGCACCACCGGCGTGCACAGGTCGGCGCCGACGTCGAAGAGGTCGTTCTGCACGTGGGTCAGCACCGCCACGACGTCGTCGTCGAGCCCGCCCTGCGCGACCGCCAGGCCGAGGTGGGCGTTGGCCTCGTCGACGTCGGCGTAGGCGTGCAGCCGCAGGTCGTTCTTGGTGGTGAGGCTCATGTCGCCCAGGCGGGTCTCGCCGCCGTCGCCGGTGCGGGTGTAGATGCGGGTGAGGTGGACCATCCGCGCACAGTATCGGCGTGACGCGCGGCGAAATTCGCTGGCTTCCGGGTGCAACCTGCAGGAGTGTCAGCGCGTCATAGTGGGTAGTGGGCCGGTGTGGCCCGCAGCACACACACCGAGGAGACCAGCATGGACGTCACCGTCGACGGTTCCACGCTCGTGCTCGAGGGCGACTTCGACGTCCGCAGCACCTGGCAGGTGCGCGGCGTCCTCTACGACCTGCTGGCCGACCACGACCGGGTCGTCGTCGACCTGACCGGGGTGGCCTCCATCGACGTGACGGCGCTCCGCGTGCTCGCCGCCGCGTCGCGGCAGGCCAGCCGTCGCGGCCAGCACGTCCGCCTCCGCGGCTGCAACGGCGCCGTCCGCCGTCTGCTCCACCTCACCCACCTGATCCGGGTGGTCGAGGTCGAGCGTCACGCCGCCGCCGTCTGAGCCGGAGACCCGCGACGCACCGGGGTGTCGCGTATCCCACGTCACGATCCGGTTACCGATCGGTAGTCGGCGTCCTACCCTCGGCCCATGGCGGAGAAGGACAAGCCCTGGGTCATGCGCACCTACGCCGGCCACTCCACGGCCGCGGCGTCCAACGCGCTCTACCGCACCAACCTCGCCAAGGGGCAGACCGGCCTGTCGGTCGCCTTCGACCTGCCGACCCAGACCGGCTACGACCCCGACTCGCCGCTGGCGCGCGGCGAGGTCGGCAAGGTCGGCGTCCCGGTGCCGCACCTCGGCGAGATGCGCCGGCTCTTCGACGACATCCCGCTCGCCGAGATGAACACCTCGATGACCATCAACGCCACCGCGATGTGGCTGCTGGCGATGTACCAGGTGGTGGCCGAGGAGCAGAGCCCGGACGACGACCCCGCCGACGTCGCGCGGCGGCTGGCCGGCACGACG
The DNA here is from genome assembly GCF_039543705.1 of Nocardioides marinquilinus. Taxonomy (NCBI): domain Bacteria; kingdom Bacillati; phylum Actinomycetota; class Actinomycetes; order Propionibacteriales; family Nocardioidaceae; genus Nocardioides; species Nocardioides marinquilinus. The sequence continues at coordinate 111,694 of NZ_BAABKG010000003.1, read as the reverse complement.
CAGAACGACATCATCAAGGAGTACCTCTCCCGCGGCACCTACGTCTTCGGGCCGCAGCACTCGCTGCGCCTGATCAGCGACCTGATCGCCTACACGGTGACCACGGTGCCGAAGTGGAACCCGATCAACATCTGCAGCTACCACCTGCAGGAGGCCGGGGCGACGCCCACGCAGGAGCTCGCCTACGCGCTCGCCACGGCCATCGCCGTCCTGGACGCCGTGCGCGACTCCGGGCAGGTCGAGCCCGACGACTTCCCGCGCGTGGTCGGCCGCATCTCGTTCTTCGTCAACGCCGGCGTGCGGTTCGTCGAGGAGATGTGCAAGATGCGCGCCTTCGGGCGGCTGTGGGACGAGATCACCCGCGAGCGCTACGGCGTGGACGACGAGCGCATGCGCCGGTTCCGCTACGGCGTCCAGGTCAACAGCCTCGGGCTCACCGAGGCGCAGCCGGAGAACAACGTGCAGCGCATCGTGCTCGAGATGCTCGGGGTCACGCTCAGCAAGGACGCCCGGGCGCGCGCCGTCCAGCTGCCGGCGTGGAACGAGGCGCTCGGCCTGCCTCGCCCGTGGGACCAGCAGTGGAGCCTGCGGCTGCAGCAGGTGCTGGCCTACGAGTCCGACCTGCTCGAGCACGACGACCTGTTCGCCGGCTCGCACGTCGTCGAGGCCAAGGTGGCCGAGCTGGTCGAGGGCGCGCGGTCCGAGATCGACCGCGTGCAGGCGATGGGCGGCGCGATCGAGGCCGTGGAGTACATGAAGCAGCAGCTGGTCTCCTCCCACGCCGCTCGCCGGGCGCGCATCGAGTCGGGCGAGGAGAAGATCGTCGGCGTCAACGTCTTCACCACCACCGAGCCGTCGCCGCTGACCGCCGACCTCGACACCGCGATCATGCTCGCCGACCCCGAGGCCGAGCGCACCGCGCTCGAGGGGCTCGTCGCCTGGCGCGAGGCCCGCGACCAGGCCGCGGTGGACGACGCCCTGGCCCGGCTGGCCGCCGACGCGAGGACCGAGGTCAACCTCATGCCCGCGACCCTCGCCGCGGTGCGGGCCGGCGCGACCACGGGGGAGTGGGCGGCCACCCTGCGCGAGGTCTTCGGCGAGTACCGCGGCCCCACCGGCGTCTCGGGCGCGGTGGGCGTCGCCGACGCCGGCACCGAGCTGACCCGGGTGCGCGAGCGGGTCGCGGCCACCGGCGACGAGCTCGGCGGCCGGCTGCGGCTGCTGGTCGGCAAGCCCGGGCTCGACGGGCACTCCAACGGCGCCGAGCAGGTCGCGGTGCGCGCCCGCGACGCCGGCTTCGAGGTGGTCTACCAGGGCATCCGGCTCACGCCCGAGCAGATCGTGGCGGCGGCCGTCGCCGAGGACGTGCACTGCGTGGGGCTCTCGATCCTCTCCGGCAGCCACATGGAGCTGGTGCCCGCGGTGCTCGACGGCCTGCGCGAGGCCGGGCTGGACGACGTCCCGGTCATCGTCGGCGGCATCATCCCCGACTCCGACGCCCGGCGGTTGCGCGAGGCGGGCGTGGCCGCCGTCTACACGCCGAAGGACTTCGGGCTGACCGAGATCATGGGCGGCATCGTCGACGTCATCCGGGCCGCGCACGGCCTCGACGCCGACGCCGAGCTCGTCACCAGGTGAAGTAAGCCTGTCCTAACCCGCTCTGCTACCGTCGGACCCGTGGGCAATAAGAAGGACAAGCGTGACGCCACCGTCGTCAGGCTGCCCAAGCTGGAGTGCTGCGAGTCGCGCAAGCGCTGCAGCCGCTGCCCGCTCCGGATGCTGAAGGAGGGCACGCTGCCGGCCGGCTACACGGTCAAGCGCCGGCGGCTCGTGCGCCTCGACGGCACGAAGGTGACCAAGAAGAAGCTCAAGAAGGTGGCCTGAGATGCCCGCACCCCGGTTCGTGGAGTGCCTGAACCAGCAGATCGGCCACGAGCTGGCCGCGCACAACCAGTACCTCGCGATCGCGGTCCACTACGACGCGTTGACGATGCCGCAGATGGCGGCCTTCTTCTACGCCCAGGCGCTCGAGGAGCGCGACCACGCGATGATGATGGTCCGCTACCTGCTCGACACCGACGAGGACGCCGTCATCCCCGGCGTCGAGGCGCCGGTGGCCCGCTTCGAGGGCGTCGTCGCCCCGGTGCAGCTGGCGCTCGACCAGGAGAAGAAGGTCACCAGCCAGATCAACGAGCTGCTGCGCACCGCGCGCGAGGAGACCGACTTCGCCTCCGAGCAGTTCATGCAGTGGTTCATCAAGGAGCAGGTCGAGGAGGTCGCCACGATGAGCGACCTGCTCGCCGTGGTCACCCGCAACGCCGACGACATCGACGACATCGAGGACTACGTCGCGCGCGAGCAGGGCGGCGAGGGCGCCGACGCCACCGCGCCCCGCATCGCCGGGGCCTGACCCCCGGCACGGCCGTCGGGCAGACTCGCCCCATGGGTCGCGTGCTCGTGGTCGGCGCCGGGGTGGTGGGGCTGACCTGCGCCGTCCGGCTGCTCGAGGCGGGGCACCGCGTCGACGTGGTCGCCCGTGACCTACCGCTCGAGACCACCTCGGCGATCGCCGCCGGCCTCGTGCTGCCGCACCGCATCGGCCCGGCCGACCGGGTCTCGGCGTGGACGGCGCGCTCGGAGCAGGTCTTCACCGACCTGGCCGCCGACGGTGACGTCGACGCCCACGGCGTGCGGACGGCGTCCGGCACCGTGGTCGGCGAGGGCGAGCGCGAGGCGCCGCTGGTCGACATGCCCACGTTCCTGCCGTGGCTGGTCGCGCGCATCGAGGCCCTCGGCGGCACGGTGACCCGGCTCAACCTGTCGGCCCTGCCGGCGCCCGGCGGCGAGCTGGACGTCGTGGTCAACTGCTCCGGGCTCGGCGCGCGGCTGCTCGGCGGGGACCGGGGGGTCGTGCCGGCCGCCGGCCAGGTGCTGTACGTCGACCTGCCGGGGCTCGACCGCTGGTGCGTCGACGCGGGTGACCGGGCCGGTGACGAGGCACCGACCTACGTCGTCCCGCGTCGCCACGACCTCGTCGTCGGCGGCACCCACGACGAGGGCGAGTGGAGCCGCACGCCCTCACCGCCGGTGGCCGCGGCGATCCTCGCCCGCGCGGCCCGCCTGGTGCCCGAGGTGGCCACGGCGCGGGTGCTGCGGCACAAGGTGGGGCTGCGACCACAACGCCCCACCGTCCGGCTGGAACGGGTGGGGCGCGTGGTGCACTGCTACGGGCACGGCGGCGCGGGCGTCACCGTGGCGTGGGGGTGTGCCGACGAGGTGGTCCGGCTCGTGACCGAGCCGGTCGCCGACGTCGGCTGAGCCCGTCGGTTCACGTCGTCAGCTGAAGTCGTCGACATCGTCGAGCTTGGTGTCGGCGTCCTCGCCCTCGCACGTGGAGGCGATGAGGTCGGAGATGACCTTCTTCTCGTCGTCGGAGGCGTTGTCGAAGGCCTCCTTGGCCTCGTCGTCGCCGTCCTGGTCCACGGCGTCCTCGAGCAGGTCGGCCCGCTCGTCGTCGGACTTGTCGAGGTACTCGCCGCACGTGGTGTCGCCCGGGTCGCCGCCGCAGGCGGTCAGGCCGCTGCCGAGCAGCAGGGCGGCGAGCAGGACGCCGGCGGAGCGGCGGACGCGGGGGAGTCGGGGGAGTCGCGTGGTGGTCATGGGGGGCCTTTCAGATGACCTCGGGGCGCGGGCATGGCGCCCGCGCCCCGAGGGAGTCGCTGTGGGAGGGGAGGTGAGACCGCCGGGCGGCTCAGAAGTCCTGGTAGACGTACTCGCCGATCTCGGTGTCGTCGTCGCCCTTGCTGTCGCACTCGGAGGTGACGAACTCGGCGATGCCGTCGAGGAACAGGTCGCGCTCCTCGCCCTCGAAGCCGTCGAGGGTGTCCTTGACGTTGTCGTCGTCGCTGTCCTCGATGAGGTCGACGACGGTGTCGCGCTTCGCGCCGGCGTCCTGGTCGCTGAACTCGCCACAGGTGACGTTGCCGGCGTTCGAGCACGCGGTGAGGGTGCCGCCGAGCGCGAGGACCGCGACGAGCAGACCCATGCGGGAGCGGGAGGAGCGGGGGCGGGTGATGTCAGTTCGGAGGCTCACGGCGCGAACCCTAGCCTGTCGAAAGGGGTGAAGGAGAGAGGCAGGCCGCCGGTGGTCTGGACGGGTCCGCTCGGCCGGCCGTGGACCCACCTGGTCAGAAGTCGGCATAGACGTACTCGCCGATCCGGGTGTCGTCCTCGCCCTTGCTCTCGCACTCGGAGGTGATGAACTCGGCGATGCTGTCGAGGAAGTCGTCGCGCTCGTCGCCGGCCTCGAACTCGTCGAGGGTGTCCTGGACGGCCTCGTCGTCGCTGTCCTCGATGAGGTCGACGACGCTGGAGCGCCGCTGCTCGGTGCTCTGGTCGAGCCACTGGCCGCAGGTGACGTCGCCCGCGCTCTCCGGCTCGAAGACGTCGAGGAACCCGTCGAAGATGCTCAGGCCCGACCACGAGCAGCCGCCGAGGCCCACGCCGACGGCGAGGGAGACCGCCCCCAGGGCCAGGGGACGACGGGCCGGCTCGCTGCGCATGCGCGGACGCTAGCCGCGCGACCCGCCCCCGCGCAGCCGAACGACCGAGCGGGCGACCATCACGCCGACGACCAGGCCCACGACCGCACCGACGAGCGGTCCCCACTCCTCGTCCACGCCCCGGCCGGCGACGGTGCCCGCCACGGTGAGGGCGAGCACCAGGCTCGCGACCAGCAGGTTGCGGAACACCTCGCCCAGGAAGACCCGGCTGAAGGAGGAGCCGTCGGTGGTCGGTGTCGTCTCGGCGGCCGGGGTCGTCGCGGCGGGTGTTGTCGCGGCGGCCGGGGTCGTCGGGGTGACCGACGGCGCCATGGTGCCGTCGCGCTCGAGCGGGATGGTGCCGACGACCGCGTCGACGTCGATCGGCCCGTAGACGTGCGGGAACGTCTCGCCGGAGCCGGGCACCTCCTCGTCGACCACGGGGGAGGTGAGGCGCTCGGTGTCGATCACGAGCAGCACCAGCGGCTCGTCGACGTCGGCGTAGTAGCGCTCGCGCACGCCCTGCCACTGGTCGCCCCGGCTGGCGTGGATGAAGCCCTCCTGCGCCAGCGTGCGCCCCCGGGTGGACGTCGTGTAGCGCCCGGCCCGGCGGGCGGCGTCCCAGTCGGCGACGGTGGCGAGGTGGAAGATGCGCACGGCAGCGGTCTCTCTCGGGCTCAGAAGAGCCGGTGCTCGGAGTCGTCGATGCCGCGCAGGGCGTCGTAGTCGACGACGCTGCAGGCGATGCCGCGGTCGGTGGCGAGCACGCGGGCCTGGGGCTTGATCTCCTGGGCGGCGAAGATGCCGCGCACGGGGGCGAGCAGGGGGTCGCGGTTGAGCAGCTCGAGGTAGCGCGTCAGCTGCTCGACACCGTCGATCTCGCCGCGCCGCTTGATCTCCACGGCCACGGCCAGGCCGTCGGCGTCGCGGCACATCAGGTCGACCGGTCCGATCGCGGTCGGGAACTCGCGCCGCACCAGCGTCAGGCCGTCGGCGAGCGTGGCGGGGTGCTCGGCCAGCAGCTCCTGCAGGTGCTTCTCGACGCCGTCCTTCTGCAGGCCCGGGTCGACGCCGAGGTCGTGGGAGGTGTCGTGGTGGATCTGCTCGATGAGGATGCGCAGCGTGTCGTCGGTCTTGCTCGTGACGGTCCACTCGACGGCGCCGTCGTCGGTGGTGCCCTCGCGCAGCGTGCACGGAGGCGACATCCAGTTCAGCGGCTTGTAGGAGCCGCCGTCGGAGTGCACCAGCACCGAGCCGTCGGCCTTGATCATCAGCACCCGCGTGGCCATCGGCAGGTGAGCCGTCAGCCGCCCCGCGTAGTCGACCTGGCACCGGGCGACGACGAGTCTCACGGGGCGCGAATCTACCGTGGCCCCGTGACCGTCCGAGTCCGCCTGGCGCGACCCTCCGACCTGCGCCGCCTCGCGGCCGTCGAGGACGCCGGCGTCGCCCTGTTCACCGAGCACCTCGGTGCCGAGACGATGGCCCGGGTGCCGGCGCTCTCAGCGCCCGCCCCGAGCGGGGCCGACCGCGCCGGGCACGGCTTCCTGCTCGTCGCCGTCGACGAGCGCCGGCTGGTCGGGTTCGCGCACGTCGTCCCGCACGACCTGGTGGCCCACCTCGAGCAGGTCTCGGTGCTGCCCGACGCCGGACGCCGCGGGATCGGCACGGCCCTGGTGCGCGCGGCCATGGAGGAGGCGCGGTGGGCCGGGTTCGGCCGCATGTCGCTCACCACCTACCGCGACGTGCCGTGGAACGGCCCGTTCTACGCCGGTCTGGGCTTCGGCGAGGTCGCGCGGCCCGAGCCGTTCCAGCAGCGGCTGCGGGCCCGGGAGCAGGCGCTCGGGCTCGACGCGGCGGGCCCCCGCGTGGTGATGGACGTCGCGCTCACCAGGCCCCGCTGAGCCCCCGCCTGCGTGCGATGATCGCGCCATGTCGACCGAGATGACCGCGTCGTCCGAGCAGGCCGGCCGCTCCCCGCGCACCTTCCGCACCATCGGCGTCGTGGGGCTCGGCACGATGGGCGCCGGCATCGCCGAGGTCTTCGCCCGCCACGGCTACAGCGTCATCGGGGCCGAGGTCGACGACGACGCCGTCGAGCGCGGCCACCAGCACCTGACGCACTCCACCGACCGCGCCGTGCGCCGCCAGAAGCTCTCCGAGGAGGAGCAGGCCGAGCTGCTGGGCCGGGTCAGCTTCACCACCTCGCTGAAGGACCTGCACGAGGCCGACTTCGTCATCGAGGCCGTCGTGGAGTCGATGGCGGTCAAGAAGGCGATCTTCCAGCAGCTCGACGAGGTCGTCTCGCGCGAGACCGTGCTGGCCACCAACACCTCCTCGCTCTCGGTCACCGAGCTCAGCTCGGCCACCTCGGCACCGGGCCGCGTGGTCGGCGTCCACTTCTTCAACCCCGCGCCCGTGCAGAAGCTGGTCGAGGTGGTGCGCACGGTGGTCACCGAGCCCGACGTGCTCGACGACATCCGCGCCCTGCTCGACACCCTCGGCAAGAGCCCGGTGGTCTGCGGCGACAAGGCCGGCTTCATCGCCAACACCCTGCTGTTCGGCTACCTCAACCACGCCGCCTCGATGTACGAGGCGCACTTCGCCACCCGCGAGGACATCGACGCCGCCATGCGCTTCGGCTGCGGCTACCCCATGGGTCCGCTGGCGCTGCTCGACCTGATCGGCCTCGACACCGCCTACGAGATCCTCGAGACCATGTACCGCCAGGGCCGCGACCGGCTGCACGCGCCCACGCCGATCCTCAAGCAGATGGTCACCGCGGGCATGCTCGGCCGCAAGACCGGCCGCGGCTTCTACACCTACGAGGCCGCCGACAGCCCCGTCGTGGTGGCCGACGACCGGACGCCGTCGGCCGCCGACGCCCCGAGGCTGCGGCACACCGTCGACCGGGTGGGCGTCGTCGGCACCGGCACGATGGCCACCGGCATCGTCGAGGTCTTCGCCAAGGCCGGCTACGACGTCCTGTTCGTCGGGCGCAGCGCCGACAAGGTCGACGGGGTGGTCGAGGCGATCGGGCGCAGCCTCGACAAGCAGGTGCAGCGCGGCCGCGCCACCGAGGACGAGAGGACCGCCGTGCTCGGCCGGCTCACCGGGTCGACCTCGCTCGACGACCTCGCCGACGCCGACCTCGTGGTCGAGGCGATCGCCGAGCAGCTCGGCGCCAAGACCACGCTGTTCGCCAACCTCGACGAGATCTGCAAGGACGGCGCGATCCTCGCGACCACGACGTCGTCCCTGCCGGTCATCTCCTGCGCGCAGGCCACCTCGCGTCCGCGCGACGTCGTGGGCCTGCACTTCTTCAACCCGGCGCCGGTGATGAAGCTCGTCGAGGTGGTCTCGACGGTGGTCACCGACGAGGCGGTCAGCGAGACCGCGCGGGCGCTGTGCGAGACGCTCGGCAAGGTGGCGGTCAGCTGCGCCGACCGGGCCGGCTTCATCGTCAACGCGCTGCTGTTCCCCTATCTCAACGACGCCGTCCGGATGCTCGAGGCGCACTACGCCACCGCCGACGACATCGACCTCGCCATGAAGCAGGGCTGCGCCCTGCCGATGGGGCCCTTCGAGCTGCTCGACGTGGTCGGCAACGACGTCTCGCTCGCCATCCAGCGCGAGCTCTACCAGGAGTTCCGCGAGCCCGGCTTCGCCCCGGCGCCGCTGCTGGAGCACCTGGTGACCGCGGGCTACCTGGGCCGCAAGACCCAGCGCGGGTTCCGGGACTACTCGCGCCGCTGACGCGCTGACGTCGGCCGCCGCGTCGGCCGGGTCGGCCGCCGTCTCGGCCCGGACGGGCGGTGGGTGGGTTACCGAATCCTGAGTTGGAACGGTCATCAGCTCACCGCCGCCCCGCCTCACCCCGGCCCGGCGGTGAGTGAGTTACCGAATGGCGGGTCGGAACGGTCACCAGCTCACCGCCGCCCCGCCTCGGCCCGGCCGGGCGGTGAGTGGGTTACCGAATCGTGGGTCGGAACGGTCACCAGCTCACCGCCGCCCCGCCTCACCCCGGCCGGGCGGTGAGTGGGTTACCGAATCGTGGGTCGGAACGGTCACCAGCTCACCGCCGCCCCGCCTCACCCCGGCCGGGCGGTGAGTGGGTGACCGAATGACGGGCGCGAACGGAAACCACCTCACCGCCGCCCCGGGCGGGCGGCGTCCGCCCTCCCCTCCGGGGGTGGGGATGCCGGTCGTGGCGAGGAGTAGGACGGTGCCATGAGCTCCGTCGAGACCGGTCGCATCACCACCGACATCCCCATGCGGCTCGACCGGTTGCCCTGGGCCCGGTGGCACTGGATGGTGGTGATCGGCCTCGGCACCGTGTGGATCCTCGACGGCCTCGAGGTCACGATCGTCGGCTCGATGTCGGACGCCCTCAAGCCGAACGACACCGGCCTGGGGATGAGCAGCTTCGACATCGGCTTCGCGGGCGCCGCCTACGTGGCCGGCGCGTGCGTCGGCGCGCTGTTCTTCGGCCAGCTCACCGACCGGTTCGGCCGTAAGAAGCTGTTCCTGCTGACCCTGGGGGTCTACACCGTCGCGACGGTGGCCACCGCGTTCGCGCCCAACCCCACCTGGTACTTCATCGCCCGCTTCTTCACCGGCACCGGCATCGGCGGCGAGTACGCCGCCATCAACTCCGCGATCGACGAGCTGATCCCCGCCGCCTATCGCGGCCGCGTCGACGTCGCCATCAACGGCTCGTTCTGGCTCGGCGCCGCCGGCGGCTCGCTGCTGACCATCCCGCTGCTCGACCCCAACGTCATCGACGCCAGCTGGGGCTGGCGGCTCGCGTTCGGCCTCGGCGGCATCCTGGCGGTCGGCATCCTCGTCGTGCGCCGCCACGTGCCCGAGAGCCCCCGCTGGCTGTTCATCCACGGCCGCGAGGACGAGGCCGAGGAGATCGTGCGGAGCATCGAGCAGGAGGTCGAGCACGAGACCGGCAAGCGGCTCTCGGAGCCCCACGACACCATCACCGTGCGGCAGCGCCACTCCATCGGCATCGGCCTGATCGCGCGCACCGTCTTCACGCTCTACCCCCGGCGCACCGTGCTCTGCTTCTCGCTGTTCGTGGGCCAGGCGTTCCTCTACAACGCCTTCTTCTTCACCTACGGCGACACCATGAGCGAGTTCTTCGGCGTCAAGCAGACCGGCTGGTACCTCGCGATCTTCGCGGCCTGCAACTTCGCCGGTGCCCTGCTGCTCAGCCCGCTGTTCGACAGCCTCGGCCGGGTCAAGATGATCACCGGCACCTACGTGCTCTCCGGGGTGCTGCTGGCCGTCGCCGGGATGAGCCTCGACAGCCTCTCGGCCACCACCCTGACCGTCTTCGGGGCGGTCATCTTCTTCTTCGCCTCCGCCGGGGCCAGCGCGGCCTACCTGACCGCGAGCGAGATCTTCCCGATGGAGACCCGCGCCCTGTGCATCGCGTTCTTCTACGCGATCGGGACGGCGGCCGGCGGCATCGCCGGACCGCTGCTGTTCGGCTGGCTGATCGACAAGGGCGTGGGCGAGTCCGACATCACCGTCATCGCGATCGGCTACTACATCGGCGCGGCGCTGATGATCGCCGGCGGCCTCGTCGAGGCGGCGCTCGGGGTGAAGGCCGAGGGCCAGTCGCTCGAGAGCATCGCCCAGCCGCTGACGGTCGAGAGCTGACGTCGTCGCCCGCGTGGTCGCCGACGGGCCGGCTCCCCTCACCGCCGAGGGCGGGCCGACCACGGCCTGACCGCGCCCGGACCGCGCTCGCGCGAGCCGCCGGCGTCGACCCGGGCCTGGCTACCGTGTCGTCATGACAGCCCTGCTCGTCGTCCTCGGCGTGGTCGTGGTGCTCGCGATCATCGGCACGCTCGCCGGCCGCCGCAACCGGGCCCGCGAGGCCGAGCGCCGCGAGCACGCGCTGGCGCCGGTGCGCAGGCTCGCCTTCGAGGACGTCACCGCCCTCGGCGAGGAGCTGCAGCAGCTCGACCTCGAGCTCGCCGGCCGCCGCCTCGACGAGGGCGAGCGGGCCGACTACCAACGCGCCCTCGACGCCTACGAGGCCGCCAAGACCTCGGCCGACGCCATCGCCGCCCCCGACGACCTGCGCGAGGTCACGAAGGTGCTGGACGACGGCCGCTACGCCGCCGCGTGCGTGCGGGCCCGGGTGGCCGGTGAGCCGCTGCCGACGCGTCGTCCGCCGTGCTTCTTCGACCCGCGCCACGGCCTGTCGGTCACCGACGTGGCCTACCGGCCCGGCGGCGGCGCCGAGCGTGAGGTGCCGGCCTGCGCGCTCGACGCCGAGCGGGTCGCCGCCGGCGCCGACCCCGACGTCCGGCAGGTGCAGCTGGGCGCCAAGCGGCGCCCCTACTGGGACGCCGGGCCGGCCGTGGAGCCCTACGCCGCGGGCTACTTCGCGAGCTCGATGGTGATGAACGCGGTCTTCGCCGGGCTGCTCATCAGCGCGATGAGCCCGGGCCTCGACGGCATGGACGGGGGCATGGACGGGGGCTTCGACGGGGGTGGCGGGGGCTACGACGGAGGTGACGGCGGCGGCTTCGACGCCGGCGGGTTCGACGGCGGGGGCTTCGACGGGGGAGGGTTCGACGGTGGCTTCTGACCTGCGACGGCCCCTCGTCGGCCTCCTGCTCGCCGTCCTCGCGCTCACCCTCCTGACCACCGCGCCCGCCGCACCCGCGGGCGCCCGCGTGGCCGACGGCGTCGACGACGTCGTCGGCCTGCCCCGCGGCACCGACGCCGACTACCAGCTCGGCGGCGCCGACGCGACGCCGCGCCACGTCGGCATCGTCGCCCGTGACCGCACCGCCCGGCCCGCCGCCGGGCGCTACAACATCTGCTACGTCAACGGCTTCCAGACCCAGCCGAACGAGAAGCGGTTCTGGCGCGAGCGGTGGGACCTCGTGCTCAAGCGCGGCGGCAAGCCGGTCGTCGACGCCAACTGGGGCGAGTGGCTGCTCGACCTGCGTACGCCCGCGAAGCGGCAGCGCCTGGCCGCCATCGTCGGCCGGTGGACCGCCGGTTGCGCGCGCGACGGGTTCGACGCCGTGGAGTACGACAACCTCGACTCCTTCACGCGCAGCCGCGGCCTGCTCGACCGGGCCGACGCCCTGGCCTTCGCGCGTCTGCTCGTCGAGCGGGCCCACGACGTCGGCCTGGCCGTCGCGCAGAAGAACCTGGCCGGCTACGACGGCACGCGCATCGGCTTCGACTTCGCCGTGGCGGAGTCGTGCGCGCAGTGGGACGAGTGCGGCGCCTACGTGGCCGACTTCGGGCGCGACGTCGTCATGGTCGAGTACCGAGCCGCCGACTTCCGCGAGGCGTGCCGGGGCTACGGCCGCACGCACCCCGTGGTGCTGCGCGACCTCGCCCTGCGGCCGTCGTACACGCCGCGCTTCTGCTGAGGCGGGCCCGGCTCCGTCGGGTCGGGCGGGTCAGTGGACCCGGGTGGTGCGGTCGTGTGCCCGTGCCCGGTCGCCACACCGGTGTCGGGCACCCGACCCGGCTGATCCGGCCTCCGCTCAGGGAGACCCGGCCGCGGCTCAGGCCGGCGAGGCCGGGCCGGGCGTGAGCCGGTTCAGCACCTCGGTCATCTGCTTCTCGGTCTTGGTGCCGATGCGCTCGAAGAGCAGCTTCATCACCGGCTCGGCCAGCTTGCCGGCGGTGCCCTTGGCCTCGATGACGGCCTCGTAGTGGATCTCGCTGCCGGTGCCGCTCGGCGTCACGGTGATGGTGTCGGTGGTCTCGGCGGAGTCGTTCTCGCCGCGGAACTTCACCAGGCTCGGGGTCAGCTCCTCGAGCCGGTAGGTCAGCTCGGTGGTCACCCCGGCGATCTTCGAGACGTTGTGGAAGGTGCTGCCGACCTGGACGGGGCCGGCGTCCTGGCGAGTGCACGACTCGGTGCCGGGGTCCCACTCCTCGGCGTGGCTGAAGTCCTTGAGGTAGTCGATCACGGTGGCGGGGGCGGGCTCGACGGTGAAGGTACGGGTCACGGTGGGCATGCCTCGACGCTAGGCGGGGCCCGGGTGGGGCTGCCTCACCCGCGCTGGCGGCTGCGGTAGGCCGCGACGGCGTTGCGGTTGCCGCACGCGGTGGAGCAGAAGCGGCGCGAGCGGTTGCGCGAGAGGTCGAGGACGACGCCCTCGCAGTCGTCGTCGGAGCACACCCCGAGCCGCGACATCTCGTCGGCGCGGATGACGTCGACCATCGCCATCGCGGTCTCGACGCGGATGCGGGCGCGCAGCGGGGCGTCGGAGGTGATGGCGTGCAGGTGATAGTCGAAGGCGTCGTGGCGCACCAGCTGGGGCAGCGCGCCCTCCTCGGCGAGCATCCGGTTGACCAGGACGACGGCCTCGTCGCGCGAGGCGGTCAACAGCTCGCGCAGCTCGCCGCGCAGGTCGAGGACGGCGGCCAGCTCGTCGTCGTCCTCGTCGTGCCGGCCGGTGTAGGAGAAGTCCTCGAACCAGGTGGCGAGCTCGGCGGGGGAGCGGATCGTCACGGGCTCGAGGGCGCTGTTGGCCAGCACGGTCGCGGCCTGGAGGGCCATCTCGACGTCATGGGCGAATACCACGTTGACAGGTTACCGGACCGGACCGTAGCGTCATCACCCATGAGCGCGTTGACGCATGACAGACCGACGGGACGTGCAGGTTCGACCGCGCCGGCGGGGTTGGGCCTGGCCCTGGTCTCGGCCGCCTCGTTCGGCCTGAGCGGTGCGCTCGCCACACCGCTGCTGGCCTCCGGCTGGACGGCGGGCTCCGTCGTCCTCGTGCGCATCGGGCTGGCCGCCCTCATCGTGGCGCCGTTCGGCGTCCGGGCGCTGCGCGGTCGGTGGTCGCTGCTGCGCCGCAACGCCGGTCTCATCGCGATGTACGGCGCGCTCGCCGTCGCGGCGGCGCAGTTCTGCTACTTCTCGGCCGTCTCGCACATGCAGGTCGGCCCGGCGCTGCTCATCGAGTACACCGCGCCCGCCGCCGTGGTGGTGTGGCTGTGGCTGCGCCACGGGCAGCGGCCCGGTCCGGTCACGCTCGTGGGCGCGGGCCTCTGCGCGCTCGGCCTGGTGCTGGTGCTCGACCTGCTCTCCGGGGCCGACCTGAGCGTGCCGGGCGTGCTCTGGGCCCTCGGCGCGATGGTCGGCTGCGCCACCTACTTCATCGTCAACGGTGACGAATCCACCGGCCTGCCTCCGATCGCGCTGGCCGCGGGCGGGCTCGTCGCCGGCGCCGCCGTCCTGGCGCTGCTCGGCCTGGTGGGGCTGATGCCGATGACAATTGACGGCGCGCCGGTCGACTACCTCGGCACGAGCGTGCCGGTGTGGCTGCCCCTGGTGCTGCTCGGCGTCGTCACCGCCGCCGTCGCCTACGTCACCGGCATCGCCGCCGCGCGTCGACTGGGCTCCCGCCTGGCCTCGTTCGTGGCGCTGAGCGAGGTCGTGGCCGGCGTGCTGTGGGCTTGGCTGCTGCTCGACCAGCTGCCCGGGCCGGTGCAGCTGCTCGGCGGCGCGCTCATCCTCGCCGGCGTGCTGGGCGTCAAGCTCGGTGAGCGCACCGTCGTGGGCGCCGAGCCCGACGCCGTCCCCGCCTGAGCAGAAAGTCGGCCGTCGACTGCCACAGATCCGCCGTGCGCGGCGTGAGTGGTGCGTGGATGGGAGCGTGACCGAGCTGCCGCGGCGCCGTCGCGGCGTCGAGCACGCCGACTTCGAGAGCTGGGCCGCCTCGCGCCTGGCGTCGCTGACCCGTTTCGCCTACCTCGTCACCGGCTCGCAGCACGCGGCCGACGACGCGGTGCAGACGGCGCTCGCCAGCGCGTGCGCGCGGTGGGGCCGGGTCTCGCGCACCGACGACCCCGACGTCTACGTGCGCCGGATGGTGGTCAACGCCCACGTCTCGGCGTGGCGGCGCGGGGCGCGGCGTGAGACGTCGGTGGCCGAGGTGCGTCTCGAGGGCAGCGGCGGCGACCTCGCCGAGGGGGTCGCGCGCGACGACGCCGTGTGGCGGGTCTGCGCGGCTCTGCCGCCGCAGCAGCGGGCGGCGGTGGTGCTGCGGTTCTACGAGGACCTCGACTACGCCGAGATCGCCCGGGTGCTCGACGTCACCGAGGCGACGGTCCGCTCCCACGTGCACCGCGGGCTCACGGCGATGCGCCGGGCCCTGACCGACGACGGCGAGGAGCAGGCCTGATGGACGACGACGAGCTGGCCCGCGCCGTGCGCGAGGGACTCACCCGGCAGGCCGAGCAGGCCGAGCCCGACCCCGCGGTGGTCGGCCGCGCCCGCGCCGCTGCCTCGCGCCGACGGCGCGCCCGGTTCGCCGTCCTCGGTGCCGCTGCGGCCGTCGCGCTGGTCGTCGGGACCGTGGTCGTGGTGACCACCACCCGCACCGGGGACGACGACGCGCCCGCCGGCCCCGCCGACTCCGCCGCTCCCAGGGTCACCGCCGCGACCGACGGCGGCGATCCGGAGCCGACCGCGTGGCGCACCGAGTACTGGCGCGGCGTGCAGGTCGACGTGCCGGCCGACTGGGGCTACGGCAACCCGGGCCTGTGCGGTGACCTGCCGACCGGCACGCCCTACGTCGGACGCCCGATCGGGGTCACCGACGCCTGCTTCACACCGGGTCCCGACGCGACGCCCACCGCTCCTTACGTGTGGTTCGACGTCCCCGGCGCCGGTCCAGGTGTGGAGGACCTCGGTGACGGCTGGACCCGCGAGACGGTCGAGGTCGCCGGCACCCGCGTCAGCGTCGCGGCTCAGGACGCGGACCTCCGGGCCCGCGTGCTGGGCTCGGTCGAGCCCGGCGGGCTCTGCGACCCCGACCTCGACGGTGTGCCCGAGGCCCGGTTCGACAGGACGATGGAGGGCGGTGGCACCTTCCGGTCCGCCCACCTCTGCGCCTACCGCGGCGGCGACCTCGTCTACGCCTCACCGGTCACAGACGAGCTGTTCGAGACGACCGTCGACGCCGTCGGCGGCGCGCCCGCGGCACGGCGCTGCAGCCTCCCGCCGTCCGAGGTCGTCGTGGTCACCGGCATCTTCGACGACCCGTACGGCCCGGGGATCACCCTGTTCCGCGACGTCGTCTACGACCTCACCTGCGGCATCGCGACCACGACGACCTACGAGCACCCAGGCGGGCCGGACCACCAGGTCACCGAGGCGACGGTCCCATGGGCCACGCCGGTGTTCCGTCGTCTGCTGGTCGGCCCGCTGAGTGGCCGGTGGGTCTACGGCCGCTTCATCGGCGTGCAGGGCTGAGCGCCGGCTACCGGGTGTCCTGCCGCTTCACGACCACCTCACGCACCACCAGCAGGATCGCCGCGGCGGTGGGGATGGCGAGCAGCGCGCCGACGATGCCGAGCAGCGCGGTGCCGACGAGCGCGGCGATGACGACGACGGCGCCGGGCACGTCGACCGAGCGGCGCATCACGCGCGGGTAGATCACGTAGTTCTCGACCTGCTGGTAGATCAGGAAGAAGACCGCGCAGGCGACGCCGATCTGCACGTCGGTGGCGAAGCCGATGGCGGTGACCACGATCGCGCCGAGCGTGGCGCCGATCATCGGGATGATGTCGAGCAGCGCCACCACGAAGGCCAGCGCCACGGCGTACTCGCCGAGGCCCACGATGAACAGGAACGTCAGCGACGACAGGCCGGCGCACATCGCCACCACGAACGCGCCCGAGACGTAGCCGCCGACGTTGCGCACCACCTTGTCGCCGAGCCGGGCGACGCGGTCGCGCCGCGAGGCGGGGGCGAGGCGGTAGATGGCGCTTTTGGTGAGCTCGAGGGAGGAGAGGAAGTACAGCGTCAGCACCACGACGATGAAGACGTTGAACAGCGCCGAGAGCACCCGCAGCCCGAGGCCGAGCGCCCCGCCGAAGACGCTGCCGAGGAAGTCGCCGTTGGCGACGTACTCCTGCACCTTGTCGATCACGCCGTACTCGGCGTCCAGCTCGCGCACGGTGGCGTTGTTCTGCAGGTCGTCGAGCCAGCCGGGCACCTGCTCGGTGAGCGAGGCGACCTGGTCGGTGATGACCGGGACGATCGCCACCAGGAACAGCCCGACCGTGGTCAGCGCGGCCACGATGACCACGGCGCAGGCCCAGCCGCGCGAGAGCCCGCGGCGTCCGAGGAACTCGACCGCGGGGTTGAGGCCGCAGGCCAGGAACATCGAGACCACGACCAGCATCAGCACCGAGCCGATGCCCATCAGCGCCTCGAAGATGAACCACGCCGTCAGCGCACCGGCGGCGCCCACGAAGCCGATGAAGAACGGGTTGCGCCGGCTGAACGGCTTGCCCTGGTGGCCGTACTCGGTCTCCTCGGGCCAGGGCGCGGCGGGATCGGGCGGGAAGGTCTCGTCGGCCGCCTCGGGGGCGTCGACGGACGCCACGCCCTCACCGGCCGTGGGGGCCTCGCGCTCGCCGGTCATGCGCGCATCATGGCAGCCACGACCCGCCCGGCGAACGGTGTCGCCGGGCGGGTCGGGGCTGCGTCGGTCGGGCGGGCTCCGTCGGGCGGTAGGCGGCCCGGTCGGTCAGCGAGCGGCGGGACGCACGACGGTGGCGTCGGACGCCGGGGCGTCGCCGGCCGCGTCCGGCTCGTCCGGCTCGTCCGTCTCGTCCTCGTCGTCGGCGAACAGCTCGGAGGCGTCGACGGCGTGGGTGGCGTCGGCGGGGGCGTCGGCCGGCTCGGCCGGCTCGGCCGACACAGCGGCGTCCGGCTCGTCGTCGGCGTCGGGGGCGAACCCGGCGACGACGTCGCGCAGCGCGGCCAGCTGGGCGGTGATGGAGTCACGGCGCTTGACCAGGCGCTCGAGCTCGGCCCGGGTGGCGGCGATCTGGCGCTGGACGGCCTCGTCGCGGCTGGCCTTGGTGCTCTCGGCCTGGTGCTCGGCGGCCGCCACGACCTGCTCGGCCTCGCGGCGAGCCCGCTGCAGCAGCGCCTCGCCCTCCTGCTGGGCGGCGGCGCGGTTGGCCGTGGCCTGGGCGGAGGCCTCGGTGGCGCGCTGCTCGGCGGCCTGCGCCCGCTGCTCGGCCTCCTCGACCAGGCGGCGGGTCTCGGCCATGGCGGTGTTGTGGTGGTCGGTGGCCTCGCGGGCCAGCCGCTCCTTCTCCACCGCGAGGGTGCGGCGGGCCTCCTGCACCTCGCGGTCGGCGGCGGCGCGCTGCTGCTCGACCTCGCGGGTGGCGGCGGTGCGCATCTCGCTGGTCTCCTGCTGGGCGGCGAGGCGGACCTGGTCGGCCTCGCGCTTGGCGGAGGCGAGGATGTCGTCGGCCTCGCCGCGGGCCAGGGCCCGCTCCTGCTCGGCGTCGGCCTGCAGCCGGGTGCGGGTCTCGTCGAGCTCGCGCAGCTGGACCATCTTCATGTCCTCGGCCTCGCGGGTGGCGTCGGCGCGGATGGCCGTGGCGTCGCGCTCGGCCTGGGTGCGGATGTCGGCGGCGTCGCGCTGGGCGACCTCGCGGATCTCGTCGGCCTCCTCCTCGGCGAGGCGCAGCATCGTGCTGGCCCGGCCGCCGAGACCGGCGTAGGACGGCGACTTCTGCTCCTCGATCTCGCGGCGGGCGGCGGAGAGCTGCTCCTCCAGCGCCGCGATGCGCCGCTCGGACTCGGACAGCCGGGCGCTCAGGCCCGCCTTCTCGCTGCTGAGCTGGCGGACGCCGGCGTCGACCGCAGCCTTGTCGTAGCCGCCGCGGCGCACGACGGGGAAGGCGCCGATGGTGGTGCTGGTGGCCGCGGGCGGCACGACCGGACGCGGTGGCGCTCCGGTGACGGCGGGGAAGGTCTGCGTGCGCTGGCCGTCGGCCGCCTGGGGCGTGCGCTGGTCGGCCCGCCCCGTCTGGTGGGGCCGGTTGGGCCCGTTCGGCTCGGCGTTCTCGGGCTCCTGGTCGAAGATGGACAGGCCCTCGTCAGTCATCAAGCGGTCCTCGTGGTCGTCGTGGTCGGGGAAGGGTGGGAAGGCCCCCATGATCCCTGATCGGGCGCACCGATCCCAACAGGCTCGCGCCCATCCGGTAGACGCGCGGACCCGCCACGAAGTTGTCACCCGACGGCTGCCGGGGCCCGCTATCTCGGCGACGGCCGACGAAACTACGGGTTGTGCGACGAAGGTTCGTCGCACAACCCGCAGTTTCACCACTTAAGTGGTGAAACTGCCCCGCTCGGCGACCCTGCCGGCCGCTCAGACCCCTCGGAACCGGTTGATGGCGTCGAGGTGCTGCTCGCGCAGCTCGTGGTCGCGCACGCCGAGGCCCTCCTCGGGAGCGAGGCACAGGACGCCGACCTTGCCCTGGTGGGCGTTGCGGTGGACGTCGAGCGCGGCCTGGCCGACGTCGTCCATCGAGTAGGCGCGCGAGAGCGTGGGGTGGATCCTGCCCTTGGCGACGAGACGGTTGGCCTCCCACGACTCGCGGTAGTTGGCGAAGTGGCTGGAGACGATGCGCTTGAGGTTCATCCACAGGTAGCGGTTGTCGTACTCGTGCATGTAGCCGGTCGTGGAGGCGCAGGTGGTGATGGTGCCGCCCTTGCGGGTCACGTAGACCGAGGCGCCGAAGGTCTCGCGGCCGGGGTGCTCGAAGACGATGTCGATGTCCTCGCCGCCGGTGAGCTCGCGGATCATGCCGCCGAACCGCTTCCACTCCGCGGGGTCCTGGGTGCGCTCGTCCTTCCAGAACCTCAGGTCGGCCTCGCTGCGGTTGATGATCAGCTCGGCGCCCATCGAGCGGCAGATGGCCGCCTTCTCCTCGTTGCTGACCACGCACACCGGGGTGGCGCCGCCGTTGAGGGCGTACTGCGTGGCGAAGCCCCCCAGCCCGCCGGAGGCGCCCCAGACGAGCACGTTGTCGCCCTGCTTCATCTGCCCGCCGTGGTGGCTGACCAGCTGGCGGTAGGCGGTGCAGTTGACCAGACCGGGGGAGGCGGCCTCCTCCCAGGTCAGGTGGTCGGGCTTGGGCATCAGCTGGTTGGCCTTGACGAGCGCGACGTGCGCCAGGCCGCCGAAGTTGGTCTCGAAGCCCCAGATGCGCTGCTGCGGGTCGAGCATCGTGTCGTCGTGGCCCATGTGGTCCTCGAGCTCGACCGAGAGGCAGTGCGCGACGACCTCGTGGCCGGGCTGCCACTTGGTCACGCCGGGCCCGGTGCGCAGCACGACGCCGGCCAGGTCGGAGCCGACCACGTGGTAGGGCAGGTCGTGGCGCTTGGTCAGCGGCGAGACGCGGCCGTAGCGCTCGAGGAACCCGAAGGTCGAGACCGGCTCGAAGATCGAGGTCCAGACGGTGTTGTAGTTGATCGCCGAGGCCATCACGGCCACCAGCGCCTCGCCGGGGCCGAGCTCGGGCAGCGCGACGTCCTCGACGTGGAGGGACCTGCGGGGGTCCTTGTCGCGGGTCTCGAGGCCCTCGAACATCCCGACGTCGTCCTTGTGCACCGTCACCGCCCGGTAGGACTCGGGCAGCGGCAGCGCGGCGAAGTCGGCGCCGGCGGTGTCGCCGGCCTGGATGGCGTCGAGGATGGCCTGCATCCCGCGGAAGATACCGACTGGTAACCGCGTCGGGAGCCCGGTGTGGGGGACGTCTCAGACGGGCTCGGGTGCCGCGGCCTCGGCGGTGACCCGTCGGCTGACGGCCCAGCCCCAGATCGTCGCCAGCGGGAACATCAGCACCGAGTAGACCGCGGCCGGCACCGAGATCGCGGTGGAGTCGAGCACCTCGACCGCGACGTAGATCGCCAGCGTGCCGTTGTGGACGCCGATCTCCATCGACGACGCGATCGCCTGCCGCTCGCGCACGCCGACGGCCCGCGGGACGACGTAGCCCACGGCCAGGCTGATCACGCAGAACAGCGCCGCGACGACGCCGACGTCGGCGAGGTAGCCGCCGACGTCCTCGCGCTGGTCGAGCAGGATGCCGAGCACCAGGATCGCGAGGATCACCGCCGAGCCGATGCGCACGGGCCGTTCCATGCGGGCGGCGAAGTCGGGCCGGGAGGCGCGCACCGCCATCCCGATGGCCACGGGCACGAGGATCAGCGCGAAGACCTGCACGACCTCGCCGATCGGCATCGTGACGCTGTCGTCGCGGCCGAAGTGGTCGATGGCGAGGTTGGTGATCAGCGGCAGCGTGCCGATGGCCAGCACGGAGT
Organism: Nocardioides marinquilinus; assembly: GCF_039543705.1. Taxonomy (NCBI): domain Bacteria; kingdom Bacillati; phylum Actinomycetota; class Actinomycetes; order Propionibacteriales; family Nocardioidaceae; genus Nocardioides; species Nocardioides marinquilinus. The sequence goes on along the minus strand of NZ_BAABKG010000003.1, from coordinate 91,006 downwards.
TGACCGCGGTGAGGCTGATGTTGAGGGCGACGTCGCCGCGGAACAGGTGGCTGAACAGGTTGGCCGTGGTGCCGCCGGGCGAGGCGGCCAGCAGCATCATGCCGATCGCGAGCAGCGGGTCGAGGCCGAACAGCTCGACCAGGCCGAAGCAGACCAGCGGCAGCAGCACCAGCTGGCAGGCGAGCGCGACGACGGCCGCGCGGGGGTGCCGGGCGACCCGGCGGAAGTCGGCCAGGGCGAGGTCGAGACCCAGCCCGAGCATGATGATGCCGAGCGCGATCGGCAGTCCGACGGTGCTCAGCGCCGAGTCCATGCGCGGACCCTAGTGCCGCGCGGCGGTCGCGTCAGCGGGTCGCGGCAGGTGCGTCGTCGCCGAGGCGCGGCAGCACGGTGAAGCCGTAGGCGGCGCGGTAGCTCTCGTCGTCGTCGATGCGCGTCAGCAGCGCCGTCCGCCCGCCGGGGCGCCGCGGGGGCAGGTAGCTCTCGGAGACGCCCTCGAGGTGGAGCAGGACGTCGCCGGTGCGGGCGTCGACCACGATGCTGCAGGTCACCTCGCATTCGCTGGTGTTGCCGGCGATGTAACGGCCGTCGACGTCCCAGCCGCCGACCGAGTGGGGGATGCGCCACCGCAGCTCGCCGGTGCGCAGGTCGAGGGCGGCGGAGTGCTCGAAGCCGTCCCTGACCAGCACGGCGCCGTCGGCGACCTGGTCGATCTCGGTGTAGTCGGACGAGGTCCACAGCACCTCGCCGGAGCGCGCGTCGAGGGCGGTCAGGCCGGTGTCCGAGTCGGCGACGACGTCGACCCGCGGGGTGTCGAGGACCAGCGGCTCGAGGCAGGCCCTCGGCCGCTTCGTGGTGCGGCGACCAGCCACGGTGGCCTGCCACAGCGGCTCGCCGTCGAGGTCGAAGGCGCTGATGCGGCTGCGGCAGCCCCGCGGGGTGCGCCGGCTCTCGACCACCTCGAGCCTCTCGGAGGCCAGGGGCGGGTAGATGGCGTAGTCCTTCGAGGCCTCGAGCACGTCGGCGTCGACGGTCGCGCCGGTGGCGGGGTCGACGAGGAACTGCTGGCTGTTGCTGCCGTCGGGGAACGACTGGACGAGCAGCCGCTGGTCGCGCTCACCCACCAGGAAGGTGTTCTCGGTGTAGGTGCCGAAGTCGTCGACCCACAGCGGGTCGCCGGTGCGGGCGTCGCGGGCGGTCATCGTGCAGTCGCCGTCGGAGTCGTCGGTGCGCCCGCCGGTGCAGGTGGTGGTGAAGACCCGGCCGTCGCCGCCGGTGGAGTAGCCGTTGGACGGCGCCCGCCACAGCTCGTCGCCGGTGCGCAGGTCGACCGCGACGACCTCGTGGTCGGCCTTCGGCTTGAGGCTCTGCTCGGCCACGGCCACGTCGTCGCCGGCGAAGAACGGCCACACGTCGTCCTTGCCGTCGGGGGTCCAGCGCCACCGGAACTCGCCGGTGGGGGACAGGCGCGCGATGGCCTGGGTCTCGACCGCGACGTAGTCGCCGTCGAGGCGGCGGAGCTCGAGGGGCTGGCCGCGGTGCTCCTCACTGCGCCAGGTGAGCGGGTCGAGGGCGGCGGGCTCGGGCTCCGCGGGCGGCTCGGGCGTGGGGGTCGGCGTCGCGGTGGGCGTCTCGCTCGGGGTCGGCTCGCTCTGCGGTGCGGGGTCGTCGTCCTGCTGGCAGGCGGTGAGCACGGTGCCGACGAGGAGCAGGGCGAGCAGCGCGGTGGCACGACGGACGTGGAGCGGGACCATGCGGGTGCTGTGCCCGGTGCCCGCGGCCGGCACACCTCCCCACGCGGGTCGTCGGCACCGGTGAGCGGACCCGCCGGGCAGGATGACGGTGTGGCGAGCGGATCGGCCGAGGCGGCGCAGTGGTGGCGAGAAGCGTGCGAGCGGGTCTGCACCCTCGTGGAGCAGGCGGTGGACGACGACCCGGGCGCCCTCGAGCGACCGGTGCCCGCCTGCCCCGACTGGTCGGGCCGGCAGCTGCTGGCGCACATGGTGGGCCTGACGGCCGACGTCCTCGACGGCGACGAGCCCGACGACCACAACGAGGCGTGGACGCAGGCGCAGGTCGACCGGCGGGCGCGCGACGACGCGGCCACGATCGTGGCCGAGTGGCGTCGGCTGGCGCCCGCCGTGGTCGCCTACGTGCGCGAGACCGACGCGCGACCGCTCGGCGACGTCACCATCCACGAGCACGACCTGAGGGGTGCGCTGGGGCGGCCGGGAGCCCGCGACGTCGCGGCCGTCGGCGTCATCCGCGAGCGGATGGCGGCCCGGCTGGCCGCCCGTGTGACCGGGGCGGGCCTCGCGCCGGTGCGGCTGGCCTCGCCGGAGTGGTCGTGGTCGAGCGCGGACGGCGAGCCCGGCGTCGTGCTCGAGGCCCCGGGGTTCGACCTGTTCCGCGCGGTCACGAGCCGCCGCACCGCCGACCAGCTGCGCGCCTGGACGACGCAGGGTGACGTCGAGCCCTACCTCGACGCCTTCGCGGTGCTGGGGCCGCTGCCCGGTCGCAGCCTGGGGGAGTAGGTCAGGAGACGCGCAGGTCGTCCCAGGGCACCTCGGCGGTGCGCCGCTGGTACTCGCCCACCAGGCCCGGCCAGTTGGTGGTGATGCGCTCGCCGTCGACGTACCAGGAGTCGCAGCCCGCCCACGCCGTCGTGCGCAGCCGCTGCTGCATCTCGCGGTCGTAGGCCTCGGCCGCCCCGGGGTCGGGCTCGACGGCGTCGACCCCGTCGGCGAGGCGGCGCGCCACCTGGGCGATGTAGCCGGCCTGGGCCTCCATCATCGCGATCATCGAGCTGCCGCCGAGGTTGGTGTTGGGGCCGTAGACCAGGCACAGGTTCGGGAAGCCGGGCATCGTCACGCCGAGGTGGGCGCGGGCGCCGTCGGCCCAGTGCTCGCGCAGGTCGAGGCCGCCGGCCCCGGTGACCTCGATGCCGGCCAGGAACTCGGTGGCCGCGAAGCCGGTGCCCCAGATGAGGACGTCGGCCTCGTGCAGCGTCTCGCCGCAGCGCACCCCGCCGGGCTCGACGGCGGTCACGGCGTCGGGCACGACCTCGACGTGGGTGCGGGCGAGGGCGGGGTACCAGTCGTTGCTGAACAGGATGCGCTTGCAGCCGATGTCGTAGTCGGGCTCGAGCACCCGGCGCAGGGCCGGGTCGGGCACCTGGCGACGCAGGTGCAGCCGCCACGCGGCGCGCACCGCCGCGAGGAACGCGCGGGAGTAGGGCGCCCGCCCACCGAGGGCGGCGTTGAGCCGCTCGCTGAGGAAGAACACGCCGCGACGCTCGGCCCCGAGCAGCGCGGGCCAGCGCGCGAACGCCCGCTGGTGGCCGGGGCTGTAGGCCTGGTCGGGCTTGGGGATGACGTAGGGCGCCGAGCGCTGGAAGACCGTCATGGTGCCGACCTGGTCGACGATGCCGGGCACGAACTGCACGGCGCTGGCGCCGGTGCCGACGACCGCGACCCGCGCGCCGCGCAGGTCGACGTCGTGGCGCCAGCGAGCGGAGTGGAAGGCGGGCCCGGCGAAGGTCTCGACGCCGGGCAGCCGCGGCACGACGGGGGTCGAGAGCTGTCCGACGGCGGTGACGACGAGGTCGGCGGTGCGCTCGGTGCCGTCGGCGGCGGTCACGACCCAGGTGGGCCGGCCGGGGCCGGACTCGTCGAGACGGCAGGAGACGACGTCCACGCCGGTCTGCACGAGGTCGAGCAGGCCCTCACGCTGCGCGCACTCGCGCACGTAGCGCAGGATCTGCGGCTGCTGGGAGTAGCGCCGGTCCCAGCCGGGGTTGGGCGCCCACGACCACGAGTAGAGCGGTGACGGGACGTCGCACGCGGCGTTCGGGTAGGTGTTGTCGCGCCACACGCCGCCGATCTCGTCGCCCCGCTCGAGCACGGTGACGTCGTCCACGCCGGCCTCGCGCAGTGCGCGGGCCGCGCCCAGGCCGCCGAACCCGGCCCCGATGACGATCACCCTCGGACGACGGACCCCGGCGCTCATGCGGGTGAACCTAGCCGGTGTGCGGCGCCCGTCGGCCGGTGTTCACCTGCACGCCACCTGCCCCACGCCCGGGCTGCCTACGTTCCGCGCCATGACCGTCCCACCCCAGACCCCCTCTCGGACCCGACCGCTGCTGTCGCTGACCCCGCTCACCCCCGCCGGCGCGCACGGCCGCTCCTCCCGCGACCCGCAGACCTGCCTGTTCCGCTGCGGCAACGCGTGCGACCACCCCGAGCCCAACCCCACCGACAACCCGCACGTGCAGGCCGCCGTGACCCGCGCGGTCGGACGCCGCCGCCTGCTGCAGGGCGCCGCGCTCGGCTCCGGCGCCCTCGTGCTCGGCGTCACCGAGTCCGCCGCCGCGGACCCGTCGTCCGCCGAGAAGGCGGTCGCGGGCAGCGCCGAGGCGCAGCGCGCCGCGCTCGCCGGCGGCGACCTCGGTCTCGCCGACTTCCGCCCGGTGCCGCCCAACCGCCGCGACGCCGTCGCGGTGGCCGCGGGGTTCACCAGCTCGGTCGTCATGCGCTGGGGCGACAAGGTGCTGCCCGGCGCGCCGGAGTTCGACGCCTACCGCCAGACCGCCGAGGCGGCGATGAAGCAGTTCGGCTTCAACTGCGACTACGTCGGCCTGGTGCCGGTCGAGGGCAGGCCGAACCAGGCGCTGCTCGTGGTGAACCACGAGTACACGACGGCCGCCTACATGTTCCCGGCCGATGTCTACACCGACGACGAGAAGCGCCGCATCGAGATGGCCAGCCACGGCATGTCGGTGGTGCTGGTCCGCCGCGGCGCGACCCCGGGCTCGTGGAAGCAGGTGACGCCGGTCAACGCCGCCGCCCAGAACCGCCGCATCCACACCGGCACCCCGTTCCGCGTGGTCGGCCCGGCCGCCGGCGACGACCTGCTGAAGACCACCGCCGACCCGAGCGGCACCCGCGTGCTCGGCACGCTGAACAACTGCGCCGGCGGCATGACGCCGTGGGGCACGGTGCTCTCGGGCGAGGAGAACTTCAACCAGTACTTCGAGGCCTCGGGTGCCCTCGACTCCCGATACACCGCCCAGTACGCCCGCTACGGCATCCGCGCCGCCGGCAGCCGCAACTGGAAGGCCACCGACGCCCGCTTCGACCTCACCGCCGAGCCGCACGAGCCGCACCGCTTCGGCTGGGTCGTCGAGGTCGACCCGAGCGACCCGACGTCCACGCCGCGCAAGCACACGATGCTCGGCCGCTTCAAGCACGAGGGCGCGAACGTCGTCCTCGACAAGTCGGGGCGCGCCGTGGCCTACATGGGCGACGACGAGAAGGGCGACTACCTCTACAAGTTCGTCTCGAGCGGCAAGTTCGACGGCCGTGGCACCCGCGCCGCGCGCACCAACAACCTCAAGCTGCTCACCGCGGGCACCCTGTTCGTGGCCAAGCTGACCGGTGACGGTGACGAGGACGGCGTCTACGACGGCACCGGCGAGTGGATCCCGCTGGCCAACGAGCGCCGCTCGTTCGTGCCGGGCATGTCGCTGGCCGAGGTGCTGGTCTTCACGCGGCTCGCCGCCGACCTGGTGCAGCCCACCAAGATGGACCGCCCCGAGGACGTCGAGCCCAACCCGGTCACCGGCAAGGTCTACGCCGCGCTCACCAACAACGACGGCCGCGGCACCGCCCAGGCCGCCGACGAGGCGAACCCGGTCACCAGCTCGATGGTGCGCTCGGCGCCGAGCGCGCCGCTGACCCCGGCCACGGGCAACCGCAACGGCTACGTGCTCGAGATCGCGCCCGACCGCAGCGGCCACCTCGCGCGCACCTTCACCTGGAACCTGCTGCTCGTCTGCGGCGACCCGGCGGCGTCCGAGACCTACTTCGGCGGCTTCGACAAGGAGCAGGTGAGCCCGATCAGCTGCCCCGACAACCTGTCGTTCGACAGCACGGGCAACCTGTGGGTCAGCACCGACGGCAACGCGCTCGGCGGCAACGACGGCATCTTCCGGGTGCCGACCGAGGGCCCCGACCGGGGCAAGGTGCAGCAGTTCCTCTCGGTGCCCCGCGGCGCCGAGGCCTGCGGCCCGCTCGTGATCGACGAGGACCGCTCGCTGTTCGTCGCCGTGCAGCACCCCGGTGAGATCACCGGCGCCACCTTCGAGGCGCCCGCCTCGACCTGGCCCCACACCGACGACTTCCCGCGCCCCGCGGTCTGCGTCGCCTACCTCGACCGGTGATCCGACGCTGATCCGACGCTGACCCGTCAGACATGTCTGACGGGTCAGCGTGGTCAGGTGATGGTCATGCCGCCGTCGACGGCGAGGGTCTGGCCGGTGATGTAGCCGCCGGCGTCGGAGGCGAGGAAGACGACGGTGGCGGCGAGCTCGGTGGGGTCGCCCTTGCGACCGGCCGGGATGCGCGCGCCCTGGGCCTCGAGGTAGCCCTCGGGGTACTGGTCGGTCATCTCGGAGGCGAAGAACCCGGGGGCCACGGCGTTGACCCGGATGCCCTTGCGGCCGGTCCACTGCTGGGCGAGGTCGCGGGTCAGGCCGATGAGCGCCGCCTTCGACGCCGAGTAGGCGGCCTGGGGGAGCCCGGCGGTGGTCAGGCCGAGCACCGAGGAGATGTTGACGATGCTCGAGCCGGGCTCCATCACCCGGCCGCACGCCTGCGCCATCCAGTAGCAGCCGTTGAGGTTGACGTCGATGACCGAGCGGAACTGCTCGGGCGTCTCGCGGGTGGCGGGGACGGCGGTGCCGACGCCGGCGTTGTTGACCAGGACGTCGACGCGGCCGAGCTGGTCGACGGCCGCCGCGACCAGCGCGGTGCACGAGTCGGGGTCGGCGACGTCGGTGGCCACGGTGACCGCACGTCGTCCGGCCGCCTCGACCAGGCGCGCGGTGTCGGCGAGCCGCTCGGCCCGACGGGCGCCGAGGACGACGTCCGCCCCGGCCTCGGCCAGGCCCTGGGCGAAGGCCACGCCGAGGCCGCTCGACGCGCCGGTCACGATCGCCACCTTCCCGTCGAGTCGGAACAGGTCGGGGACGGCGCGGGTGCTCATGCGTCGGATCGTAGGGGGCCTACGGCTGCTCGGTGCCGCCCGTCCGGCGGCGCATCTCGGCGTCGAGGGAGAGCTCGAAGCCGGCCATCGTCTCGGAGCTGGCCGGGTCGTCCATGCGCCGCAGCAGCTCGTCGAAGCCGACGTCCTCGACGTGCTGGTGCACCCACCACAGGTTGCCCCACGGGTCGGCCACCCGCGCCACGTCGTCGCCGAACGGCAGCGAGGTGCGCGGCGTGACGACCCGTGCGCCGGCGGCCTCGGCCCGCCGCACGACGCCCGCGACGTCGTCGACCGCGACGCGCAGCAGCGAGGGGTGCGGCGTCCACCCGTCGTGGGCGTCCATGACCACCACCGTGCTCGCCCCGAGCCGGGTCTCGGCGTGGCCGATCCCGCCGTCGGGACCGGGCACCCGCCCGGCCTCCTCGGCACCGAAGACCTCGGCGAGGAAGGCCAGCAGACCCTCGGCGTCGGCGGCCACGATCCAGGGGGATACCTCCATGCGGGCAACCTACGCGGCGCGGTAGCATCAGCACCGTGAGCACCCGGGTCCTGCTTCTTGGACAGCCGCGCTGATCGACCACTGATCGCGCGGCCACCCCTCCCTGCGAGGGGTTTTTTCATGTCCGGACCCGAACGCCCCCCGCACCAGAGCGCAGCCCAGGAGCAGACGCCATGAGTCAGCAGATCGAGCAGAGCCAGGCCGACCAGGCCGACCAGGCCGACCGCACGGAGTCCTACGACCCCGCGGCGGTGGAGCCGAAGTGGCAGCAGGTGTGGGCCGGGCTCGACCCCTTCCGCGCCGACGACGACGTCGTGCGCCGCGGCGAGCGGGAGAAGCGCTACGCGCTGACGATGTTCCCCTACCCCTCGGGCGACCTGCACATGGGCCACGCCGAGGTCTTCGCGCTGCACGACGTGATCGCGCGCTACTGGCGCTTCCGCGGCTACGAGGTGCTGAACCCGATGGGCTGGGACTCCTTCGGGCTGCCGGCCGAGAACGCCGCGATCCGCAACGACGAGCACCCGGCCACCTACACCTACGCCAACATCGAGACCCAGATCGCCTCGATGCAGAACTACGGCCTGAGCTTCGACTGGTCGCGGCGGCTGCACACCTCCGACCCGGAGTACTACCGCTGGACGCAGTGGCTGTTCCTGCGGCTGCGCGAGCAGGGGCTGGCCTACCGCAAGAACAGCCCCGTCAACTGGTGCCCGCAGGACCAGACGGTGCTGGCCAACGAGCAGGTGCTGGCCGACGGCACCTGTGAGCGCTGCGGCGCCGAGGTGACCAAGCGCGAGCTGACGCAGTGGTACTTCCGCACCACGGCCTACGCGCAGGAGCTGCACGACCGCCTGGACGACCTGCAGGCCACCTGGATCGGCAAGGTCGTCAACGCCCAGCGCAACTGGATCGGGCGGTCGGAGGGTGCCCACGTGCGCTTCGACGTCGACGTCGAGGGTGCCGAGCCGCTGACCGTCTTCACCACCCGCCCCGACACGCTGTGGGGCGCGACCTTCATGGTGGTCGCGGCCGACGCGGGGCTGGCGGGCGAGCTGGTCTCCGACGGGCAGCGCCAGGCGCTGGAGGACTACCGCGCGCAGGTCGCGAAGGCCTCCGACATCGACCGCCTGGCCACCGACCGGCCCAAGACCGGCGTCCCGCTGGGCGTCACCGCGACCAACCCGGTCACCGGCGAGGCCATCGAGGTGTGGGCGTCGGACTACGTGCTGGCCGACTACGGCACCGGCGCGATCATGGCCGTGCCCGCGCACGACCAGCGCGACCTGGACTTCGCCCGCGCCATGGGGCTGCCGGTGCGGCGCGTCGTCGACACCGGCGCCGAGGACCCCGCCGAGAGCGGCGTCGCCACCACCGGCGACGGCGTCTACGTCGACTCCGGCCCGCTGGACGGGCTGCGCGACAAGACCGAGGGCGTGCGCCGCGCCATCGAGCTGCTGGAGGCCGAGGGCCGCGGCACCGGCACCGGCACGGTCAACTTCCGGCTGCGCGACTGGCTGCTGTCGCGGCAGCGCTACTGGGGCGCGCCGATCCCGATCATCCACTGCCCGGTCGACGGCGAGGTCGCCGTCCCCGACGACCAGCTGCCGGTCGAGCTGCCCGAGCTGCGCGGCGCCGACCTGAAGCCCAAGGGCACCTCGCCGCTGGGCGCGGCGACGGAGTGGGTCGAGGTCGACTGCCCCACCTGTGGTGGTCCGGCGCGTCGCGACACCGACACGATGGACACCTTCGTCGACTCGTCGTGGTACTTCTTCCGCTACCTGTCGCCGCACGACGACACGCAGGCCTTCGACCCCGCGCTGGCCACGGCGTGGGGGCCGATCGACCTGTACATCGGCGGCGACGAGCACGCCGTCCTGCACCTGCTGTACGCGCGCTTCTTCACCAAGGCGCTGCGCGACATGGGCCTGATCGACTGGGACGAGCCGTTCTCGGCCTACCTGTCCCAGGGCAAGGTCATCAACAACGGCCGCAAGATGAGCAAGTCGCTGGGCAACGGGGTCAACCTGGGCGCCCAGCTGGAGGAGTTCGGCGTGGACGCCGTGCGCCTGACGCTGGTCTTCGCCAGCCCGCCCGAGGACAACATCGACTGGGCCGACATGAGCCCCGCCGGGTCGCTGCGCTTCCTTCAGCGCGCCTGGCGGCTGAGCGGCGACGTGACCTCCGAGCCGGGCACCGACCCCGCCGGCGGCGACGTCGCGCTGCGCCGCGTCACGCACCGCACGGTCGCCGACGCCGAGACCCTGGTCGAGGGCCACCGGTTCAACGTGATGGTCGCCCGCACCATGGAGCTGGTCAACGCCACCCGCAAGGTGATCGACAGCGGGGCCGGCGGCGCCGATCCGTCCGTGCGCGAGGCCGTCGAGGCCGTCGCCATGCTGCTGTCGATGGTGGCGCCCTACGTCGCCGAGGAGATGTGGGAGCGGCTGGGCCACGCGCCGTCGGTCGCCCAGGCCGCCTGGCCCACCGTCGACCCCGCGCTGCTGGTCGAGGAGTCGGTGACCGCCGTGGTGCAGGTGCAGGGCAAGGTCAAGGCCCGCCTGGAGGTCTCGCCCGCCGTCACCGCCGCCGAGCTGGAGGCGCTGGCCCTGGCCGACCCCGCCGTCGTCGCCGCCGTCGACGGCCGCGAGGTGCGCAAGGTGATCGTGCGCGAGCCGAAGCTGGTCAGCGTCGTCGTCTGAGGCTCCACCGTTCGTGAGCCTGGCGACGGGCCCACCCCACGGGCCCTGAGCCTGAAGGGCCTCACGCCCGCAGGTCGTCGCCCAGCAGCGCCCGGTGCAGGACGGCGACCAGCTCGCCGCGGGTGACGATCCCGGCGAGCCGGCCGGCGTCGTCCAGCACCGGCACGTGCTTGTGGCCGGAGCCCGTCATGAGCGGCACGAGATCGGCGACCGGGGTGGACGCCGGCACCGTCACGACCTCGGTGGTCATCACGGTCTCGACCGGGTCGAGCTCGGCGAGGTCGCGCTGGAACAGGTCGCCGACGCCGACGATGCCGACGACGTGCCGCTCGGTGTCGACCACCGGCAGCGACTTCACGTGCCGGTCGACCATCACCGTGCGGGCGCGGAACAGCGACTCGAACGGGTGCAGCACCGCGACGTCGGTGAGCATGACCGCCGCGACCGGCAGCGAGCCGAGCCGCCGGTCGAGGGCGTGCGTCTCGGCGTCGCGCAGCAGGGCGACGACGTCCGCGGGCAGCACGTCGAAGCGACCCAGCCGGGCCATCGCGGCCTCGACATCGGGTGCCTGCACGCCGAGCGCGTCGGTGGGGGAGACGGGGGCGGGCGGCGCCGGGCGGTGGGGGTAGCGGCGTCCGGTCAGGCGGTGCACCGCCAGGGCGACGGCGAGCAGCGCGAGCGTGTTGACCGCCACCGGCAGCGCGACGAACGCCCAGCCCTGCTCGTCGATGGCGGGCGTAGCGGTGGCGGCGAGGAGCGCGCAGGCGCCGCCGGGCGGGTGCAGGCAGCGCAGCAGCATCATCGCGACGATCGCCATGCCGACCCCCACGCCGGCCGCCACCAGCGGGTCGCCGAGCAGCTCGTGCGCGGCCAGGCCGATCGCCGTCGAGACCAGGTTGCCGCCCACCACCGGCCACGGCTGCGCGAGCGGGCTCGTGGGGACGGCGAACAGCAGCACCGCGCTCGCCCCCATCGGCGCGACGAGGTAGGGCAGCAGCTCGGGGCCGCCCGGCACCAGCCGCGCCACGCCGCCGCAGACCAGGATGCCGACGAGGGCACCGAGACCGCCGCGGGCCAGCTCGGCACGGGAGTAGCCGGTCACGACCGGCACCCTAGGGGGGCCGCCACTACCCTCGGCGCATGTCCTCGGTCGCGGTGGTCACCGACTCCACCGCGAGCCTGCCTCGCGACGTCGCCGCGGCGCACCGCATCACCGTGGTGCCGCTGCAGGTGGTCATCGGCGCCGACGCGCACGACGAGGGGACGCCGGAGGCGACCCCGCAGCGCATCGCCGACGCGCTGCGCGACTTCCGACCGGTGAGCACGTCGCGGCCGTCGCCCGCCCTGATCCGGCAGGTCTACGACGACCTCGAGCGGGGCGGCGCCGAGCGGATCGTCTCGGTGCACCTCTCGGCCGAGATGAGCGGCACCTTCGAGTCGGCGCAGATCGCCTCCCGCGACGCCCGGCTGCCCGTCACCTGCGTCGACACCCGTCAGGTCGGGGTGGCCACGGGGTACGCCGCGCTGGCCGCCGCCGAGGCCGCCTCGGCCGGGCGCCCGGCCGGCGACGTGGCCGAGGCGGCCCGACGACGGGCCGAGGCGTCGTCGTCCTTCTTCTACGTCGACACCCTCGAGCACCTGCGCCGCGGCGGGCGCATCGGCACCGCGGCGGCGCTGCTCGGCGGGGCGCTGGCGGTCAAGCCGATCCTGACCATCGACGACGGCTCGGTCTCCTCGCTCGAGCGCGTGCGGACGTCGGGCCGTGCGCTGGCGCGGCTGGCCGACCTCGCCGTCGCCGCCGCGGGCGACCGGCAGGTCGACGTGTGCGTCGCCCACCTCGCCGGCGAGGAGCGGGCGACCGACCTGTCCGCGCAGCTGGCCGCACGCCTGGCCGGGCCGCTGGGCGGTCGCGAGGTGTGGACCACCGAGGTCGGCGCCGTGCTCGGCGCCCACGTCGGTCCGGGGATGCTGGCGGTGTGCGTGGCGCCTCGCTGAGGCACCTCCCGAGCCCGTCCGGGGCCACGGAATGTCCCGGAATGTCCCGGAATGTCCCGGAACCGTCCACAGGCGAGGTCCGCGACGGGGTTCTCCACAGGCGTTCGTGCGACGGTCGCGGGCGGTCGGGGGCGCTGCCTAGGTTCACCGCCATGCGCAGCCGTCGACCCAGCCTCGAGCACCGCGAAGCCGTCTCCCGCCGTCTCGCGCTGCTCTCCGAGCAGCTGGCGGCCGGGCGGGTGGAGGCGCCCGGGGTCGAGGACGGTGCGGTCGACGAGGTCAACGAGGTCGACGAGGTCGACGGGCTGGACGACGGCCTGGAGGCCTGGCAGCGACCCGCGGCCGGTGGCGCGTGGTGGGACGACCACACCCGGGTCGTCCCCGCCCGCACGCCGTTGGCGGTGGTGCCCGAGGTCCTCGCACCGCCGGCCCGACCGGTCGCCGTCGCGGCACGTGAGCCGGTGCGCGTGCCGGTGCCGGGGCGGCACGCCGCCCGCCGGCCGGTGTCGTGGCGCGACCTGGTGCCCGAGACGCTGCGCGGACGGGTGCGGGTCGGGTCGAGCGGCCTGGCGGTGCTGGCCGTGCTGGTCGCAGCCGGTCTGGCGCTCACCTGCTGGTGGGTCGTGCGCGGTGACCCCGCGCCACCGGAGCCGTCGGTGCCCTCGGCCCCGGCCCCGGTCGACGGCGACCTCGTCGCCGTCTCGCCGGTGGGTGCGCCCACCGATCCCTCGGCCCCGCCGGGCCCGGCCGCGTCGTCCCCCGCGGCCGGGCCCGGCGGCACCCCCGGCACACCTCCCGGCACACCTTCCGGCACCGTCACGGTCGACGTCGCGGGCAAGGTCCGGCGTCCGGGCATCGTCGTCCTCGACGCCGGCGCGCGGGTGGTCGACGCGCTCGAGCAGGCCGGTGGCGCCCGTCCCGGGGTCGACCTCACCACGCTCAACCTCGCGCGCCTGCTCGTCGACGGCGAGCAGCTGCTGGTGGGCGTCGACCCGCCACCCGGCACCGCGGCCGTGCCCGTCGCGCCGCCGGGGGTCGCGCCGTCCGCGACCTCGCCGACGGCGCCGGCCGCCCTGGTCGACCTCAACCTCGCCACCCAGGCCGAGCTCGAGCTGCTGCCCGAGATCGGCCCGGTCACGGCCGCCGCCATCGTGGCCTGGCGCGACGAGCACGGCGGGTTCACGGCGGTCACCGAGCTGCTCGAGGTCACCGGCATCGGCGACGCGACCCTCGCGACGGTGAGCCCGCTGGTGACGGTGTGAGGCGGGGGTGACGCGGTGCCTCGCCTCGACGACGACACCGCACCGGCGCGCGCCGCCGCGGCCGACCTGCGGATGCCGCTGCTCGGCGCGGTGGCCTGGGGCGCGGCGCTGCTCGCCGGGACCGGCGGGCGGGGGCTCGCGGTCGTGGCCGCCGGGGTGGTGGTCGCCCTGGTGTCGGTGCGGCGTCTCGGCCGGGGTGCGGTGGCCACGGTGCTCGCGGCCGGGCTCGTCGGCTCGGCCGTGCTGGTCACCGCGCTGCTGCGGGCCGAGGCGGTCGGCAGCAGCCCGGTCGCCGACCTCGCCGAGGAGGGTGCGGTCGTCGAGGCGACCGGGGTGCTCACCTCCGACCCGCGTCGGGTCGAGAGCCCGTTCGGCGAGCAGGTCAGCGTCCGCGTGCAGGTGCGTGAGGTCGTCGGACGCGGGTGGCGCCACCGGTTGCGCACGCCGGTGGTGGTGCTCGGTTACCCCGCCTGGGCCGACGTGCCGCTCGGCGCCACGGTGCGCACGACCGGGCGGCTCGTCGCCACCGACGAGGGCCGCGGCTCCGACGTCGCCGCCCTGCTCACCGGAGCGAGCCCGCCCGAGGTCGTCGCCCGCCCCGACGTCTGGTGGCGGGGCGCGGCGGCGGTGCGGGCCTCGATCCGCGACGCCGTCGCGCACCGCCCGGCCGACCAGCGGGCGCTGGTGCCGGCCCTGGTCGACGGCGACGACGCCGGTCTCGACCCCGACCTGGAGGCCGACTTCGCCGCCACCGGCCTGACGCACCTGACCGCCGTGTCGGGCACGAACCTGACGCTCGTCGTCGGGTTCCTGCTGGTGGTGGCGCGCTGGTGCCGGGTGCGCGGTCGCTGGCTGCTGCTGGTCGCCGGCCTGGGCATCGTCGGGTTCGTGCTGCTCGCGCGCACCGAGCCGAGCGTCGTCCGCGCGGCGGCGATGGGCACGGTGGGACTGCTGGCGCTCGGCAGCAACGGTCGCCAGCGCGCCCTGCGTGGGCTGGGCGTGGCCGTGGTCGCGGTGCTGCTGGTGCAGCCCGGCCTGGCCGCCTCGGCCGGCTTCGCGCTGTCGGTGCTGGCGACGGCGGGCATCGTCGTCCTGGCGCCGGGCTGGCGCGACCGCCTCGCCCGGTGGCTGCCCCGGTGGCTGGCCGAGGCGATCGCCGTCCCGGCGGCGGCGCAGCTGGCGTGCACGCCGGTGGTGGCGGCGCTCTCTGGCCAGGTGAGCCTGGTGGCGGTGCTGGCCAACCTGCTGGTCGCGCCGGTGGTGGGTCCGGCGACGGTGCTGGGCCTGGCGGGCGGCCTGCTGGCCCTGGTGGCCGACGCCCCCGGTCGGGTGCTGGGCACCGGCGCCGGGTGGTGCGTGGGCTGGATCGTCTCGGTCGCCACCCACGGCGCCGACCTGCCGGTGGCCGCCGTCGGGTGGGGCACCGGTCCGGCCGCGCTGGTCACGCTCACCGCGCTGTGCGTCGGCCTGGCGCTGGTCGCCCCGCTGCTGCTGCGCTCGGCGGTGGTGGCCGTCCCCGTGGCGCTCGTGGCGGTCGCCGTCACGGTGGTGCCGCTGCCGACGCCCGGCTGGCCGGCCGACGGCTGGGTGCTGGCGGTCTGCGACGTCGGCCAGGGAGACGCGCTCGTGCTCAACGCCGGCGGGGGAGCGGCCGTGGTGGTCGACGCCGGGCCCGACCCGCAGGCCGTCGACCGCTGCCTCGACCGGCTCGACGTCGACCGGGTGCCGCTGGTCGTGCTCACCCACTTCCACGCCGACCACGTCGACGGCCTGCCCGGCGTGCTCGACGACCGGGCGGTGGGCCAGGTCTGGACGACGTCGGTGCTCGACCCGCCCGGGTCGGTCGAGCAGGTGACGAGCGAGCTGGCCGCGGCCGGGGTGGTGCCGACCCTGCCGCCCTCGGGCACCCGCCAGGTCGGCGGCGTGACCCTGCAGCAGGTGTGGCCGCCGCCGGAGGCGCCGCACGGCGGGCCCGGCGACGGCAGCACGGCCAACGACGCCAGCGTGGTGCTGGTGGCCCGGGTCGGCGGCGTCAGCGTGCTGCTCACCGGCGACGTCGAGCCGCCGGGCCAGGCCGCCCTGGCCCGGGCGCTGCCGGGCCTCGACGTCGACGTGCTGAAGGTGCCTCACCACGGCTCGCGCTACCAGGACGCCGCCTGGCTGGCCTCGCTGCGTCCCGAGGTCGCGGTCGTCTCGGTCGGCGCCGACAACGACTACGGGCACCCCGCGCCGTCCACGCTGGCCGTGCTGCACGACGCCGGCGCCGAGGTCGCTCGCACCGACGAGGACGGCGACGTGCTGGTCGTCGCCGAGGACGACGACACCCCGCGCGTGGTGGCCCAGCGGTAGCCGCCAGACCCGGCGGACCCGTCGTCCGGTTGTCGGCGGGCTGTGCCAGGGTGACGCCGTGGCGGGACGACGAGGCGGGCCGGCGGCGGGTCCGGGAGCAGGTCCGGGCGACGTGCTGGGCCGGGTCGTGCTGATCACCGGCAAGGAGGAGTACCTCGGCGAGCGTACCGTCGCCGCCGTCCGCGACGCGGTGCGTGCCACCGACGCCGAGGCCGAGATCTCCGAGACCGGCGCGGCCGAGCTGACGCTCGCCACCCTCGGCGAGCTGTCGGCGCCGTCGCTGTTCTCGAGCACCCGCTGCGTCGTCGTCCGCGGGCTGGAGAACCTGCCCGACGAGTCCGTGGCCGGGCTGGTCGACTACGCCGCCACCCCGGCCGACGACGTGTCGCTGGTGCTGGTGCACAACGGCGGCCAGAAGGGCTCCGGCACGCTCACCCGACTGCGCAAGCTGGCCTCGGTGACCGAGTTCAAGTCCGAGGAGCTGCGCGCCCACGAGGTGCCCGGCTTCGTCTCGGCCGAGGTGCGCCGCCGTGGGTCGACCATCGACGACGACGCCGCCCGGGCCCTCGTCGACGCTGTCGGCACCGACCTGCGGGCGCTGGCCTCCGCCGCCCACCAGCTCACCGACGACTTCGCCGGCGAGCGGCTCACGGTCGAGGGGGTCGCCCGCTACTTCGGCGGGCGCGCCGACGCCAAGTCGTTCGCGGTCGCCGACCACGCCTTCGCCGGACGCCGCGAGCAGGCGCTCGAAGAGCTGCGGTGGGCGCTCGAGCGCGGCACCGCGGCGGTGCTGGTCACCTCGGCCTTCGCCGGCAGCGCCCGCGGCCTGGCCCGCTACAAGGGCGCGCCGCGCGGCATGCGCGAGGCCGACCTGGCCCGTGAGGTCGGCGTCCCGCCGTGGAAGCTGCGCACGCTGCGCTCGCAGGCGCAGTCGTGGTCCGAGCCGGCGCTGGCGCGCGCCGTCCGGGCGGTGGCGCAGGCCGACGCCGACGTGAAGGGCGCGGCCGGCGACGCCCACCACACGCTCGAGAGCCTCGTGCTCACCGTCGCGTCGCTGCGCGAGGGCTGAAAAACACCGACTGACCCGTCGCCCACGGGCGACGGGTCAGTCGGAGATGGATCAGAGCGAAGCGGCGCGCTTCGAGATGGCCGACTTGCGGTTGGCGGCCTGGTTCTTGTGGATCACGCCCTTGGACGCAGCCTTGTCGAGCATGCGGTTGGCCTGACGGCCGAGCGTGACGGCCTCGTCCTTGTTGCCGGACTCGGCGGCCACACGGAACTTGCGGATGGCGGTCTTCAGACCGGACTTCACCGACTTGTTGCGCTCATGGCGCTTCAGGTTCTGCTTGTTGCGCTTGATCTGGCTCTTGATGTTCGCCACTGGATGCCTTCGTTGACGGGTGCAGGAACGCGACTCGCAAGACTACCGGCGCGTGATTCGGCCACCCAAATCGAGGTCGAGCCGCCGGGCGGCGGCGTCGAGCAGCCGCCGCGACTCGCGCCGCCGGAACTCCCGCAGCGTCGGCAGGCCGACGTCGGTGGCGGTGTGCGCCCGGTGGGCGAGGTAGGCGCCGAGGCCGGCCAGCCAGGCGGTCACCCCGGCGTCGCCGAGCGCGGCCAGCGGCGGCGAGGAGGCGAGCGAGGCGTCGAACCACGGCTCGTCGACCCGCTCGGCGCGGGCGAGCAACGGGTCGAGCCAGGCGGGTCCGACGCCGCAGGCGCCCCAGTCGACGAACACGACCTCGCCCGAGGGCCGCACCAGCAGGTTGTCGTTGCGCAGGTCGTTGTGCACCAGGTGCCGCCCCGGCCGCGCGGCCAGCGCGAGCAGCCCCGCGCGGACGTCGTCCGCCGCCTCGACGACCCAGGCCGGCAGGAGGTCGCGCGGGACGTCGGCGACGTGGTCGAGCGCCTCCGCCCAGGTCGTGAAGGTGACGGAGAGGTCGACCAGGCCGGGGCGGAACAGCCCCGGGCCGGTGCCGGCCTGCGGCACGGGCGGGTCGGGCACCCGCTCACGCATCACCGCGCCGAGCTCGTCGGTGGCCTCGAGCAGGCGGGCCATGACGGCGTCGTCGCGCAGGTCGGGGTGGGTCCCCTCGACGTCCTCGAGCAGCAGCGCCACCCAGCCGTCGGCCTCGTGGGCGTCGACCAGCCCGGCCCACAGCGGGTGGGAGCCCAGCATCCCCAGCACCTCGCGCTCGCGCCGGTAGAGCGCGGGGGTGTCGGGGTTGAGCTCGGCGCCCACGGCCTTGAGGAAGGCCCGGGTGCCGTCGGCGCAGACCAGGCGGCTCACGCAGCCGGGCGACATGCCGCCCTCCTGGTCGACCGCCCGCACCACGGGCGACCCGAGCACGCCCTCGACCCAGGCCCGCACCGGCTCGGGCACGGCGTCGTAGGCCAGGTGGACGCCGACGGCACGGGGCTCCGTCATCGGCCGCTCACGCCGTACCCGCCTCGTCCCAGCCGCGGCGCTCGGCGAGCCACGTCCAGCACACCTGGCCCTGCCAGCGCTGGTGGTCGCGCATGTGGGGCGAGGTGGGCGGCACCGGGTCGCCGGCGCTCTTGAGGAAGTAGCCGGTCATCAGCGCGAGCAGCGCGTCGACCGCCTCGGCCGGCACGCCGGCGAACGTGGGGTGGGTCGCCAGCACCCGCTCGACGTCGAGCCCGTCACCGCGCGGACCGACCAGCAGCATCGCGGAGTCGATCCAGGCGGCCCCGACCACGGGCCAGTTCCAGTCGCAGAGCACGACACGGCCGTCGTCGCGCACCAGCAGGTTGTCGTCGCGCACGTCGGTGTGGACCATCGTCGAGCCGGCGGTGAGGCCGGCGAACCCGGCGGCCAGGGCGGCCGCGTCGTCGAGGTGCGGCAGGTCGTGGGTCGTGCGGACGACGTCCCACAGGCCCGGCAGGTCGGCGAGGTCGTCGGCGAGGGTCGCCAGCTCGAGCCCGGGCGGCGGCGGGGTGAGCAGCCGGGCCACCTCGGCGAGGGCGTCGAGGGCGGCGTCGAGGTCGTCCTGCGTCCACGGGCGGTGCGGCGCCCGGGCGGCGACGTGCTCGATGCCCAGCACCACCCAGTCGTCGGCGTCGTGCACCCACAGCAGCCGCGGCGCCGGGACGCCGTCCGGGAGCGCGGCGAGCTTGCGGGCCTCCTCCCGGTACGACTCGGCGAACTGGCGCTGCGCCCTCGTCGAGGCCGCCTTGACGAAGTGAAGCGAGCCGTCGGCGCCCTCGAGCACGGAGGCGAAGCCGGGCGTGAAGCCGGCGTCGCGCGAGGACGCGTGCGCGACGGGCGTGCCGATGCGCTCCTCGATCTCCGCGCGCAGGAACGGCGGCAGGTGGGCCCACTGCAGCCGCCGCGCGGTGCGGCCGACCGGGGCCGGGTAGGACGGTGCTTCGCTCACCCCGCACATGCTCGCGGACGACGTCGCGGCGCCGCGACGGGGTTCTCGTCGCGGAAGCGGGACGCCGCCCGCCACCGTGGAAGAATCGCGGGGTACCCGTGCCCACCCCGTGACGCCGGCGACGCCTGACGCCCACCGCGCCAGCGACGCCGCCACCGCCGCCACCAGAGAGCATCCCGTGCCTGCCGCACTCCGCCCCGGTCAGACCGACCCCGCCGTCATCCGCAACTTCTGCATCATCGCCCACATCGACCACGGCAAGTCGACGCTGGCCGACCGCATGCTGCACCTGACCGGCGTCCTCGACGAGCGCAGCGGGCGCGCGCAGTACCTCGACCGCATGGACATCGAGCGCGAGCGCGGCATCACCATCAAGAGCCAGGCCGTGCGCCTGCCGTGGACCGTGCCGACCGGCAACGCCGAGGGCGCCGAGCCGGGCGACTACGTGCTCAACATGATCGACACGCCGGGCCACGTCGACTTCACCTACGAGGTGAGCCGCTCGCTCGAGGCGTGCGAGGCCGCCATCCTGCTGGTCGACGCCGCCCAGGGCATCGAGGCGCAGACGCTGGCGAACCTCTACCTGGCCATGGGTGCCGACCTGCACATCATCCCGGTGCTCAACAAGATCGACCTGCCCAGCGCCAACCCCGACAAGTACGCCGCCGAACTGGCCGGCCTCGTCGGCTGCGACGTGGACGACGTGCTGCGGGTCAGCGCGAAGACCGGCGAGGGCGTCGAGACGGTGCTCAACGAGATCGTCAAGCAGACCCCGGCGCCGGTCGGCGTGGCCGACGCCCCCGCCCGCGCGCTGATCTTCGACTCCGTCTACGACACCTACCGCGGCGTCATCACCTACGTGCGCGTCATCGACGGCAAGCTCAGCCACCGCGACCGCATCAAGATGATGAGCACCAACGCCACCCACGAGATGCTCGAGATCGGCGTCATCAGCCCCGAGCAGGTCAAGGCCGGCGAGCTCGGCGTCGGCGAGGTGGGCTATCTGATCACCGGCGTGAAGGACGTGCGCCAGAGCCGCGTGGGCGACACCGTCACCAGCCAGCACCACGGCGCCACCGAGGCGCTCGGCGGCTACAAGCACCCGAACCCGATGGTCTACGCCGGGCTCTACCCGATCGACGGCGACCAGTACCCCGACCTGCGCGAGGCGCTCGAGAAGCTGCAGCTCAACGACGCCGCGCTCGCCTACGAGCCCGAGACCTCGGGCGCGCTCGGCTTCGGCTTCCGCTGCGGCTTCCTCGGCCTGCTGCACATGGAGATCACCCGCGACCGCCTCGAGCGGGAGTTCGGCCTCGACCTCATCTCGACCGCGCCGAACGTCGTCTACGAGGTGACGATGGAGGACGGCACGCACCACGAGGTGACCAACCCGAGCGAGTACCCCGACGGCAAGGTCTCCGAGGTGCGCGAGCCCGTCGTCCGCGCCACGATCCTCAGCCCGTCTGACTTCATCGGCACGATCATGGAGCTGTGCCAGACCAAGCGCGGCACGCTGCAGGGCATGGACTACCTCTCCGAGGACCGCGTGGAGATGCGCTACACGCTGCCGATGGGCGAGATCGTCTTCGACTTCTTCGACCAGCTGAAGTCGCGCACCAAGGGCTACGCCTCGCTCGACTACGAGCGCTCCGGCGAGCAGGCCGCCGACCTGGTGAAGGTCGACATCCTGCTGCAGGGCGAGCCGGTCGACGCCTTCAGCGCGATCGTGCACCGCGACACCGCCTACTCCTACGGCGTGATGATGGCCGGCAAGCTCAAGGAGCTCATCCCGCGCCAGCAGTTCGAGGTGCCCATCCAGGCCGCCATCGGCACCCGTGTGATCGCCCGCGAGAACATCCGCGCGATGCGCAAGGACGTGCTGGCCAAGTGCTACGGCGGCGACATCAGCCGCAAGCGCAAGCTGCTGGAGAAGCAGAAGGAGGGCAAGAAGCGGATGAAGATGGTCGGCCGCGTCGAGGTGCCCCAGGAGGCGTTCGTCGCCGCGCTCTCGACCACCGGCCCGGCGGGCGACAAGCCCAAGAAGTGAGCGACGGCCGCGCCCCGACGTTCGAGGTCCGCCCGGTCGGCGACGACCAGTGGGACGTCGTGGCCTGGCTGTGGCAGCTGTTCCGCCACGACCTGGCGACCGTCGTCGGCGGGCTGCCCTACGCCGACGGCCGCTACCGGCACGCGTGGCTGGACCCGCTGCCGAACGACGACGCCGCGGGCTACCTCGCCTGGTGCCCGCACCCGAACGGCGGCGAGGCACCGGTGGGACTGGCGATCGTCCACGGCCTGCGCGGCGAGCGCCGCCGCGTCCTGGCGTTCTGGACCTCGCCCGTGCTCCGTCGCGCGGGCCTCGGCACCGGCCTGGCGCTCGACGTGCTGGCCCGGCACCCGGGTCCCTGGTCGATCGCCTTCCAGCGCGACAACGCCGCCGCGGCCGCGTTCTGGCGGCGGGTCGCCACGACGGCCTTCGGGGCGGAGGGCGAGGCCTGGGACGAGGAGCCGCGGGTGGTGCCGGGCAGGCCGCACCTGCCCCCCGACCACTGGATCGAGTCCCGCGCCTGATGGCGGTCGTGGTGCCCCCGGGGCTCGAGGCGCAGCGCGCGCTCGGGCCGCGCTGGGCGACCTGGCTCGACGGGCTGCCCCGGCTGGCCGCCGACGTCCTCGACGAGTGGGGCCTGACGATCGACGCCGACGACGGGACGCCGAGGCACGGGTTCTGCTCGCTGGTGCTGCCGGTGCTCACCGACGACGGCGTGCCGGCGGCGCTCAAGCTGCACCTGCCCGACGAGGAGTCGGAGCACGAGGCGCTGGCGCTGCAGCGCTGGGGCGGCGACGGGGCGGTGCGGCTGCTGCGGGCCGACCCGCGGCGCTTCCTGCTGCTCCTCGAGCGGCTGCACCCCACCGACCTGCGCGACCACTGGGACCTCGAGGCCTGCGAGATCGTCGCCGGCCTCTACGGGCGGCTGCACGTCGCCGCGCCGCCGCAGCTGCGCCCGCTCACCGGCTACGTCGAGCGGTGGACCGAGGGGCTGGCCGCCCTCCCACGTGACGCCCCGGTGCCGCACCGGCTGGTCGAGCAGGCGGTCGGCCTGGGCCGCTCGTTCGCCGCGGACGACGCCTCGACCGGCCGCATGATCCACGGCGACCTGCACTACGAGAACGTGCTCGCCGCCGACCGCGAGCCGTGGCTGGCCATCGACCCCAAGCCCGTGAACGGCGACCCGCACTACGAGGTGGCACCGTTGCTGTGGAACCGCTGGGACGAGTTGGCCCACGACGTCCGCGGGGGAGTGCGGCGTCGGTTCGAGACCGTCGTGGACGCCGCCGGGCTCGACGAGGACCGTGCGCGCGACTGGGTCGTCGTCCGCATGATGCACAACGCGCTGTGGGAGCTCGAGGACGCCGAGCGGCGCCCGCTCGACCGGGACTACCTGACGATGTGCGTGACGCTGGCCAAGGCCGTGCAGGAGTAGACCTCGGCGGGACCTACAGCCCCCAGACCTCCCGCAGCCGTGCGGCCACGGGCGCGAGCAGCGCCTCGAGCTCGGCCCGGTCGGCGTCGTCGAGTGCCAGGTAGGGCGCCACGGCCAGCTCGTCGGTGAGGGTCTCGACGCGCTGCTTCACAGTGCGGCCGGCCTCGGTGAATCCGCCGGCGTCGTCGACCAGGCCGCGGGTGCGCAGGCCGTCGACGACGGCGTCCAGCTGCGCGCGGGGCAGGTGGTGGATGCGGCCGAACTCGTGGGCGGCCAGGCCCATCGACAGCGCGTGCAGCACATGGCTCTCGGTGCGGCCGACGCCGCACACCATCAGCGCCGCCACGTGGCCGTCGCCGCGGTGCTCGCGCAGCAGGACGGCGGCGTGCCACAGCCGGTGCAGCGGGTCGCCGTCCGGGGCGGACGGCGGCACGGGCAGCGCGCGCAGGGCGGCGTGCATCGGCCGGCCCTCCAGCGGCGCGCTCACCGCGGCCGTGGTCAGCAGGTCGGCGGCGCGGGCGAGCGACGGCGCGTCGGCGAGGTCGCCGAGCCCCGCGCGCAGCCCCGCGACGCACCCGCGCTCGTGGGCCGCCCGTGCGGCGGCGGGCGTGACGACGTCCCACACCGAGGGCACGTGGCGGGCCACCTCGCCCGGGGCGAAGCTGTAGAACAGAGCGTCGACCACCTCGGCCGGCACGGGTCCGAGCGGCGCCGCCCGGGCCGCGAAGTAGCCGTCCCAGTAGGTGCGGGTCAGCCCGATCCCCGCCATGGCCGCGTTCGGCTCCTCGGCCGCGTAGGCCACCATGCCGATGGGCTCGACGAGGTCGTGGAGGCGGCGGGCGTCGGTGGCATCCATGGGGGCGCAGACCTCGGGGACGGCGGGAACTCATCGCGTGGTCCCGAGCGTTTGACGAGTGATCTAGGTTACTGGCCAGCAACCTCGGCTCTGCGTGCCCGACCCGCCGACACCCCGCCCAACCCAGGAGTGCCATGCCCGTCAACCACGACACCACGTTCGTCGACAACCTGCCGCAGAACGTGGCCGTGCAGTTCCTCGACCGCGTCGCGGTATCGCCGGACGCCGAGGCGTTCCGGTTCCCGCGCGGGGAGTCGTGGGAGTCGGTGACCTGGAAGCAGGCCGGCGAGCACGTCTCGCGCCTGGCCGCCGGGCTGCTCTCGCTGGGCCTCGAGCCCGAGCAGCGGGTCGGCATCGCCTCCGGCACGCGCTACGAGTGGATCCTCGCCGACCTCGCCATCATGTGCGCCGGCGGCGCCACCACCACCGTCTACCCGAGCACCAACGCCGACGACGTCGCCTTCATCCTCAGCGACTCCTCGTGCCGGTTCGTCTTCGTCGAGGACGACGAGCAGCTGGCCAAGCTGACCGAGCAGGAGGCCGAGCTGGGCGAGGTCGAGAAGATCATCACCTTCGGCTCCGCGCCGGCCGGTGAGGCCGACGCGAAGGTGATCACGATGGACGCGCTCGCCGAGCTCGGCGACGCCTACCTCGCCGAGCACCCCGACGTCATCCGCACCACCGCCGACGCGATCCCGGCCGACCAGCTCGCCACGCTCATCTACACCTCCGGCACCACCGGGCGCCCCAAGGGCGTGCGCACGCTGCACCGCGCCTGGGTCTACGAGGGCTCGGCCATCAAGGCGCAGCAGATCCTCGACGAGACCGACCTGCAGTTCCTGTGGCTGCCCATGGCGCACTCCTTCGGCAAGGTGCTGCTCTCGACGCAGCTGGCGTGCGGCTTCGCCACCGCCATCGACGGCCGCGTCGAGAAGATCGTCGACAACCTCGGCGTCGTGAAGCCCACCTTCATGGGCGCGGCCCCGCGCATCTTCGAGAAGGCCCACGCCCGCATCGTCACCATGACCGCGAGCGAGGGCGGCGCCAAGGAGAAGATCTTCAAGAAGGCCTTCGCCGTCGGCCTGGCCGTCGACGAGCGCACGCTGGCCGGGCAGAAGGTGCCGCTCGGCCTGAAGCTGCAGCACCGCGTCTTCGACAAGCTCGTCTTCAGCAAGGTGCGCGACCGCTTCGGCGGCCGGGTGCGGTTCTTCATCTCCGGCTCGGCCGCGCTCAACCCCGACATCGCCCGCTGGTTCCACGCCGCCGGCGTGAAGATCCTCGAGGGCTACGGCATGACCGAGAACGCCGCCGGCGCCACGGTCAACCACCCCGACCACTACAAGCTCGGCACCGTCGGGCCTGCGATGCCGGGCAGCGAGGTCAAGATCGGCGAGGGCGACGAGGTGCTGCTGCGCGGGCCGCACATCATGGCCGGCTACCACAACAACCCCGACGAGACCGCCAAGGCGCTCGACGCCGACGGCTGGCTGCACACCGGCGACAAGGGCTCGCTCGACGCCGAGGGCTTCCTCACCATCACCGGCCGCATCAAGGACCTGTTCAAGACCTCGGGCGGCAAGTACATCGCCCCCTCGGCCATCGAGGCCAAGTTCAAGGCGATCTGCCCCTACGCCAGCCAGTTCATGGTCTTCGGCAACGACCGCAACTTCGTCGTCGCGCTGATCACCCTCGACCCCGACGCCATGGCCGACTGGGCCAAGGAGAACGGCAAGGAGGGCCAGGACTACCGCCAGGTCGTCTCCTCCCGTGAGGTGCACGACCTCGTGGCGGGCTACGTCGAGGAGCTCAACGCGAAGCTGAACCGCTGGGAGACGGTGAAGAAGTGGGAGATCCTCGGCTCCGACCTCACCATCGAGTCCGGTGAGCTCACACCGTCGATGAAGGTCAAGCGCAGCGTGGTCCAGGCCAACAACCAGGACCTCATCGACAGCTTCTACACCGGCTGAGATCGCGCCACACCGACGGCACACCGACGGCACAGCAGGCTCACAGGCGGGGTGGTCAGGCTCGGGCCATGACCACGCCGCCTGTGAACCACGACCACGACGAGCACCGCGAGGGGTTCGACCACGACCTGCCGGTGATGCAGGCCAAGGGGATGGTGCGCCGTCCCGCGCACCCCGACCGGCCGCTGGCCCGGCGCGGCGTCCTCGGCCTGCTCGGCGGGCTGGGGGCCGTGGCCGTGGTCGGCTGCGCGGCCGAGGGGACGTCGTCCACCTCGTCGGGCACGTCGTCGTCCTCGGGATCGGGCGGCGGCCCCGGCGGCCCGCCCGACGGCGGCGGGGCGGGGATGGCGGTCTCGCAGGCCGACCTCGACGACGGCGACATCCCCGAGGAGACCGCCGGCCCCTACCCGGGCGACGGCAGCAACGGTGTCGACGTGCTCACCGAGTCGGGCATCGTGCGCTCCGACCTCACCGCGAGCTTCGGCGACGCCACCGGCGTGGCCGAGGGCGTGCCGCTGACGATCGCGCTGAAGGTCTACGACAACGGCGCCGACGGCATGACGCCCTACGAGGGCGCGGCGGTTTACCTGTGGCACTGCGACCGCGAGGGCCGCTACTCGCTGTACTCCGAGGGCGTCGAGAGCGAGAACTACCTGCGCGGGGTGCAGACGGTGGCCACCGACGGCTCGCTGACCTTCACCAGCATCTTCCCGGCCTGCTACGACGGACGCTGGCCGCACCTGCACTTCGAGGTCTACGGCTCGCTCGACGACGCCACCAGCGGCGGCACCAAGCTGCGCACCTCGCAGATCGCCTTCCCCGAGGACGTCTGCCAGACCGTCTACGACACCGCGGAGGGCTACGAGGCGAGCGTCTCGAACCTCGCCGGTGTCTCGCTCGACAGCGACGGCGTCTTCGGCGACGGCCACTCGCTGCAGCTGGCGACGCTGACCGGCTCGGTCGACGACGGCTACACGCTGCGCCTCAACGTGCCGGTCTGAGCCGCCGTTCGGAGGCGTCGGCTATCACTGGGAGATGCACCGCGAGATCGAGCGCGCCTACGACATCGGGCCCGGCGTCCCGCTGCCCGACCTGACCGCCGTCGAGGGCGTCGCCACCGTGACTCCGCCGCGGGTGGTCGAGCTGAGCGCCACCTACCTCGACACCGACGACCTGCGGCTGGTGCGCTCCGGCGTCACGCTGCGCCGCCGGCTCGGCGGCGACGACGAGGGCTGGCACCTCAAGGTGCCGGTCGGCCCGGTGCGGGCCGCCGCCCGCGACGAGGTGCAGCGGGCGGCCGGTGCGACCGCGCGGGCGCCGCGGCCGCTGACCCGGGCGATCACGCCCTGGACCCTCGGGCGCCCGGTCGCGCCGGTGGCGGTCATCGAGACCCGTCGCACCCTGCGGCACCTGCTCGGCGCCGACGGGCAGGTGCTCGCCGAGGTCGCGGACGACGAGGTCGTCGGCACCCCGGGTGACGGCGGGCCGGTCAGCACCTGGCGCGAGCTGGAGGTCGAGCTGGTGGGGGCCGGCCCGGCGCTGCTGGACGCCGCCGACGACGTGCTCGCGGCGGCCGGCGTCCACCCGCGGACCGAGCAGCGCAAGATCGGCACCGTGCTCGCGCACCGGCTGCCCACACCGGACGACGACGGGCCGCCGGCCGCCGACAGCCCGGCGGGCGTCGTCCTGACCCGTCGTCTCGTGGCGCTCGTCGGCGACCTGCGCCGCCACGACAGCGAGGTGCGACGCGGCGTGCCCGACGGGGTGCACCAGCTGCGGGTGACGTGCCGGCGGCTGCGGGGGGCGCTCGCGACGTTCCGTCCGCTGCTCGAGCGCGAGCGGACCGACCCGCTGCGCGACGAGCTGCGGTGGCTGGCGCGTGCGCTCGGGTCGGGGCGTGACGCCGAGGTGGTGGGCGACCGGCTGCTGTCGCTCGCCGCCGCGGAGGGCGCGGTCGACGCGGCCGCCCGCCGCCGGGTCAGGCGCAGCACCACCGCGCGGCTGCGCGAGGCCGACGCACGGGCGCAGGACCTGCTCGACTCACCGCGCCACCGGCGGCTGCTGCGACGGCTCGACGCCCTCGCCGCCGAGCCGCCGCTCACCGACCGCGCCGCGAAGCCGGCCTCGAAGGCGCTGCGCCGCCGGGTGCGCCGCGACTGGCACCGGCTGCCGGGCCGGTTCGACGCGGTCGGCGACGCGGAGCCCGGCACCCGCGAGCACGACGAGGCCCTGCACGAGGTCCGCAAGGCGGCCAAGCGCCTGCGCTACGCCTGCGAGGCGCTCGAGCCGGTGTGGGGCCGCGACGCCCGGCGGCTGCGCAAGACTGCCCAGCAGGTGACGCGGGTGCTCGGCGAGCGCAACGACACCGTGCTCACGCGTCGTGAGCTGCCCCGGCTGGCCCGCGAGGCCACGGCGTCCGGTGAGAACGCGTTCGGCTACGGCGTCCTGTTCGCGCGGGAGGAGCAGCGAGGCGCCGAGCTGGACGCCGACCTCGACGCCGCCCGCCACCGCCTCGCCCGGCCCGCGCGCCGTCGCTGGCTGAAGGGCTGAGCGGGCGACAACGGGATAGTCCGGCTCAGATGGCCTGCGAGACGCTCGACATGTTTAAGTCGGGCACGCGGAGGGCCGGGGTGGCGGTGCGGGAGAAGTAGTCGTCGCCCCACTCGCGGCTGAAGCTGGGCACGGTCGCCGAGGCGTGGCTGAAGCGGCGCAGCAGGTCGACCGGGCTCTCGTTGAACCGGAAGTTGTTGACCGACGCGGTCACCTCGCCGTGCTCGACGAGGTAGACGCCGTCGCGGGTCAGGCCGGTGAGCAGCAGCGTCTGCGGGTCGACCTCGCGGATGTACCAGAGACAGGTCAGAAGCAGGCCGCGCTCGGTGCCGGCGACGAGGTCGGCGACGCTGCCCGTGGCGCCGTCGACGGCGAGCACCAGGTTGTCGACGGCCGGGGTGACCGGCTGGGAGGTCATGGCGGCCGAGTGGCGGGTCTGCAGCAGCGAGGTGAGCTCGCCGTCGCGGATCCAGTCGGTGGCGCCGAGCGGCAGGCCGTTGTCGAAGACCGACGCGTCGTTGCCGGACGACGCCGCGGTCACGAACGGCGCGCACTCCAGCCCGGGGTGGGCCGGGTCGCTGAACAGGCGGACGCCGGGCGCGGCGATCGGCTCACCGATGCGGGTTCCCGTGGGGCGGCGGCTGAAGACCGACTGGCCCTCCCACGCGGTGCGGGCGCCGGCCGACCAGTAGGCGTCGATGACGAGGTCGGCCACCGAGCTGGGCGGCAGGATCGTGTCGTAGCGGCCCGCCGGCAGGTCGACGCGGCGTCGTCCCCAGGCGAGCCGCTGCTCGAGCTCGGCCTCCATGGCCAGCGCGTCGACGTCGGTGAAGTCGCGGGTGGCGCCACCGACCCAGGCGCTCTCGGTGTGGCCCGGGCCGCCGACCGCGGCGCCGGTCTTGCCGGTGCAGCCGTAGTGGCCGGTGGGCTGCACGTGCCGCAGGCGCAGACCGGTGCTGGAGCCGAGGTAGGTGGTGGTGACCTCGTGGTTGACGAAGCCGTAGAGCACCCGGCCGGCGCTGCCGGCGCGGCCGAACGCCTCGCCCAGGGCGGGCGCGAAGACGTCGTAGACGTGGATGTCGGTCGGCACCGGCGCGTCGTCCCAGTCGACACCGGCCGGGCTGTCGTCGGGGGTGAGGAGCGGGTTGGCGTCCTCGGCCGGTCCGGCCGCACGGGCGGCGGCGTCGGCCCGGCGCACCAGGTCGGTGACCTGCGCCTGCGTGGTCGCGCTGCCGCTGACCGAGCCGGACGACGTCCCGCCGCCCGAGCCGACGAACGAGACCACCGTGACGCCCACCGAGCTCATCACGCCGTTCGTGGTCAGGGTGTTGTTGGCCCACCGCAGGTTGGCGGTCGACTGCGCGCGCACGATGACGACGCAGTGGTCGGCGACCGAGGCGGCCAGCGCCTGCTCCACCAGGCTCTGCGGGTGCACGGCGGGCACGGGGGACGCCGCGCCGCTCGGGTCGGTGGCGGTGCTCATGCGCCGCCCTCCTCTCGCGTGTTGAGGATGCGGACGCCGCGGAACAGCGACGTCGGGCAGCCGTGGCTGACGGCCGCGACCTGGCCGGGCTGGGCCTTGCCGCAGTTGAAGGCGCCGCCGAGCTCCCAGGTCTGCGCGCCGCCGACGGCCTCGAGCGAGCCCCAGAAGTCGGTGGTCGTGGCCTGGTAGGCGACGTCGCGCACCTGACCGGCCAGCTCGCCGTCCCGGATGGCGTAGAAGCGCTGCCCGGTGAACTGGAAGTTGAACCGCTGCATGTCGATCGACCACGACTTGTCGCCGACGACGTACAGGCCACGCTCGACCCGTCCGATCAGCTCGTCGGTGCCGGGGGCGTCGGGGGAGGGGTCGGGCTGCAGCGAGACGTTCGCCATGCGCTGGATCGGGATGTGGCCGGGGGAGTCGGCGTAGGCGCAGCCGTTGGAGCGCGGCCGGCCGTCGAGCTGGTTGAGCTCGGGCAGCATCACCCCCATCGGCCGGTCGAGCTGGTAGCCGACCAGGACGCCGTCACGCACGATGTCCCACGACTGCGTCTGCACGCCCTCGTCGTCGTAGCCGATCGTGGCGAGGCCGTGCTCGACGGTGCGGTCGCCGGTGACGTTCATGACGTCGCTGCCGTAGCGCAGGGTGCCGAGCAGGTCGGGCGTGGCGAACGACGTCCCGGCGTAGTTGGCCTCGTAGCCGAGCGCGCGGTCGAGCTCGGTGGCGTGGCCGATGGACTCGTGGATGGTCAGCCACAGGTTGCTGGGGTGGATGACGAGGTCGTGGTCGCCCGGCTCGACGCTGGGCGCCTTGAGCTTCTCGGCGAGCAGCTCGGGCACCTCGTCGATCTCGGCGTCCCAGTCCCAGGCGCCGGGCGCCCCGTCGGCGCGGCCCACGACGTACTCCCAGCCACGGCCCACGGGCGGCGCGATGCTGCTCATGGAGTCGAACGTGTCGGCGCCGGCGCCCATGGCGGTGAAGGTGGGCATCAGCCGCACCCGCTGCTGGGTGGTGCGGGTGCCGGTGAGGTCGGCGTAGTACTTGTTCTCCTGCACCTGGGCGAGAGCGGCGCTCGCGTGGTCGACCGCGGCGCCGGTGCGCAGCCGCTCGGTCCAGTCGACGAGCACCGCGACCTTCTCGCCCGTGGCCACCTCGAGCGGGTTGACGTCGTAGGCGCTCACCCAGGTGACGTCGTCGTAGGTAGGCTCGTCGGCCAGCTCGACCGGACGGCTCGTCATCTGGGCGGCGACCTTCGCGACGGCGACGGCGGTCTCGGCCACCCTCACCGCCTCGTCGGTGGTCAGCACGACGCCGGACGCGAAGCCCCAGGCGCCCTCGTGCACCACCCGGACGGCGAAGCCGAGGTCCTCCGCGTCGCTCGCGCCCTGCAACGCGCCGTCGCGCACCCGCAGGCTCTGGTAGCGCACCCGCTCGAAGCGGAAGTCGGCCTGCCCGGCGCCCAGCTCGCGGGCCCGCGCGAGCGCCGCGTCGCCCAGCGAGCGGTAGGGCAGGTCGGTGAAGGTCGGGTCGAGACCGCTCATGGAGCGAACCTAACGGGCTAGTACCGTGCCGCGCGTGGCAGGACCCGCATGGCTCGGCATCGGTGCGCAACGCAGCGGCACCACCTGGCTCACCGACCTGCTGGTGCAGCACCCGCAGGTGGGGCTCGGCACCAACGGCAAGAAGGAGCAGCACCTGCTCCACAAGGTCGGCGACGGCCGGCTCGCCGCCGACGACTACCTCGCACTGTTCCCCGACGACGGCGTCGCGCGTGGCGACTGGACGCCGCAGTACCTGCGGCACGCCTCCACGCCGGCGGCCGTGGCCCGGCTGCTGCCCGACGTGCCGCTGCTGGTGGTGCTGCGCGACCCGGTCGAGCGGTTCCGCTCGGCCATGCGGCTCGCGGCCACCCGCTCGAAGTCGTGGCCCTACCCGGTGCCGATCACGGTGCAGACCTGGACCGGCTGCTACGCCGACCAGCTCGACATGTGGGCGGCCGCCGTCGGCCGCGACCGGCTCAACGTCATGGTCTTCGAGCAGGTGCGCGACGACGTCGACGCCACCGTGGCGCGGCTGTGGGGCCTGCTCGGTCTCGACCCGGTGCCGCTCAGCGACGTCGACCAGGCCTCGGGGTCGTCGTCCAAGGCCGACTGGGACTGGACCCCCGGCCTGCGCGAGTCGCTCGCCACCCTCTACCGCCCCCAGGCCGAGCGCCTCGAGCGCGACTGGGGCCTCGACGTCTCCGCCTGGAGATCGTTGCGCTAGCCCACGCTGACCCGTCGGACATGTCTGACGGGTCAGCGTCGATCTGGGGTCGACCCGTCGGACATGTCTGACGGGTCGGCCCTCGCCGTCGTCCGGACCCGGGTCGGCGGCAGCAGGTCAGCGGCGGAGGGTGAGGGTGGAGCCGCCGCGGCGGGTGGTGGCGACCACCAGCTGGGTGGGGATGCGGTCGCGCATCTCGGCGACGTGGCTGACCACGCCGACGACGCGGCCGCCGTCGCGCAGGGCGTCAAGGGTGTCGAGGACGTCGTCGAGGGTGTCGGCGTCGAGTGAGCCGAAGCCCTCGTCGACGAACAGGGTGTCGAGGGCGGCGCCGCCGGCCTCGTGCGCGATGACGTCGGCCAGGCCGAGCGCCAGGGCGAGGGAGACCACGAAGGTCTCGCCGCCGGAGAGCGTGGCGGGGTCGCGGGTGCGCCCCGACCAGTCGTCGCGCACCAGCAGGCTCAGGCCGCCCCGGGTCTCGCCGGCGCCGCGGTGTCCGGTGTGCTCGAGGCAGTAGCGGCGGTCGGTCATGCCCGCGAGCCGCTCGTTGGCGGCGTCGACCACCTGGCCGAGCCGGTAGGCGAGCACGTAGGCCGACAGCCGCATGCGCAGCTCGTTGTCGGCCGAGGTGCCGTCGACGAACGACGCCAGCCCGGCGGCGACGGCGAGGTCGCGCCGCAGCGGCAGCCACCGGGTCAGGCAGCGGTCGAGGTCGCCGCGGTGGTCGGTGAGCCGGGCGGCGCGGTCGGTGGCGCGGGCGGACCAGGCGCGGCTGCCGGTGAGCGCCTCGAGCGCGGTGTCGTGCGCGGCGTCGGCCAGGGCGAGGTCGAGGACGCCGGGCGGCGCACCCTCGGCCCCGGCGGGGGTCTCGGCCAGCACCGCCTCGGCCGCCTCGCGCCGGCGCTCGTGGCGGACCACGGCCTGCTCGAGGTGGGCGAGCGCGGTGGGCTCGAGCGCGGCGGCCAGTGCGGGCTCGGGGGCGTCGAAGCCGGCCTCGTGGGCCGCGGCCCCGAGGGCGGCGGCGGCCTCGACGGCGGCGGCGCGGGCGGTGGTGGCCTCGCGGTCGCGGTCGAGCGCGTGCCGGGCGGCCGTCGCGACGGCGTCGTGGTGGTCGACCAGGGCGTCGAGGGACGCCGCACCCTGCAGGACGGCGTCGAGCTCCGCCGCCAGCTCGGCGACGGCTCGGGCGAGCCCGGCGTGCTCGTGGGCGGCGCGG
Source organism: Nocardioides marinquilinus (assembly GCF_039543705.1). Lineage (NCBI taxonomy): Bacteria > Bacillati > Actinomycetota > Actinomycetes > Propionibacteriales > Nocardioidaceae > Nocardioides > Nocardioides marinquilinus. The sequence goes on along the minus strand of NZ_BAABKG010000003.1, from coordinate 57,938 downwards.
TCGGCGTCGGCGGCGAGGGTGCGCAGGTCGTCGTCGACCCGGGCGCGCTCGGTCTCGGCCTCGGCGTGGCGCTGCTCGAGGTCGGGCAGGCGGCCGGCGGCGCGCAGCGCGGCGCCCAGCTGCTCCTGCAGGTCGGCGAGCCGCTCGGCGAGCGCCGGCGCGGGGTCGTCGCCGGCGCGGGCCCGCGCGGCGACCAGGTTCTGCTGGAGGTCGCGCACGGCCTGGTCGTGCAGGTGCTCGACCGCGGCGGCGTCGTCGATGGCGGCCTGCGCGGCCCGCTCGGCGGCGGCGTCGGGGGCGTCGGAGCGGGTGCGCGCGCGGTGGGGGTGCTCGGCCGACCCGCAGACCGGGCACGACTGGCCGACGACCAGCGCCTGGGCCAGCTCGGCGGCCATGCCGTCGATGCGCGCCAGCCGCAGCGCGACCAGCTCTTCGCGCAGGGTCACGGTGTGCTCGCGGGCGGTGAGCCAGGCCGCCTCGGCCTCGCGCAACCGGGGCTCGAGCCGCGCGACCTCACCGTGGGCGTCGAGGCGCACGCGTGCGGCCTGCGCGGCGACCGTGAGCGGCTCGACGCGGGCGGCGGCCTCGCGGGTGGCGTCGAGGTCGGCGCGGAGGGCCGCCACCTGGTCGGGCAGCCGCTCGGCCCGCTCGGTGGCGCGCTCGAGCTCGGCGGCCAGCCGCTTGCGTGTGCCCTCGGACTGGCGCAGCCGGGCCCGGTCGGCCGCCAGCCGCTCTGCGCGCGGCCGCACGGCGCGCGCCGCGGCCGCGGCGGCGTGGGCGCTGGTCAGGACGGCGTCGAGGTCGGCGTCGAGGTCGGCGTCGAGGTCGGGGTCGAGAGCGGCGTCCGGCCGGTGGGCGAGCTCGTCGACCCGGCGACGGGCGGCCGTGGCTGCCCGCTCGCTGCTGCCGACCGCCTCGGCCCGTGCTGCGGCCAGTCGGGCCAGGGGCACCACGGCGGCCGCCCGGCGGGCGGCGTCGAGCCGGCGGACGTCGGCCTCGTGCGTCCCGGCGGCCGCCTCGAGCTCGGCGAGCTCGAGGCGCACCCGCTCGGCCCGCTCGTGACGTGCCGCCGCCTCGCGCGCCGCCTCGAGCCCCGCCCGGGTCTCGGCCTCGTGGACGGCGTCCGAGGCGAGCCGCTCGGCGCTCGCGGCCTGCTCGTCGCGGGCCGCCTGCACCAGCGCGTCGAGCCAGGCGGCGAGCGCGCCGTCGTCGGCCAGGGGGCCGAGGGCGTGCAGGTCCCAGCCGTCGGGCAGGCCGGTGCCGGCGGCCTCGCTGGCGCGGCTGACGAGGTCGGCCGCCTCGCGGTGCAGGGCGGCGTCGGAGCGACGCAGGTCGGCGCGGTGCTCGCGCAGCCACTGCTCGACCGCCTCGAACCGGCCGGTGCGGAACAGCTGCTGCAGCAGCCTGTGCCGCTCGTCGGAGGTGGCACGAAGGAAGGCCTGGAAGCGGCCCTGCGGCAGCATCGCGACCTGGGTGAACTGGGTCAGGGTGAGGCCGAGCAGCCGGCCGACGAGGTCGCCGGTCTCGTCGATGCGGCTGCTGAGCGGCGTCCAGGTGCCCCCCACCAGCTCGCTGACCGTGGCCCTCGCGGGCTCGGTCGTGGTGCCGGTGCCACGACGCTTGGGACGCTGCCACGACGGGGCGCGGGTGAGCCGGAACCGGCGTCCGGCCAGGGTTGCCTCGAGCTCGACGCGCGGCGCGACGCCGTCGTCGGCGCGGTCGCAGCGCAGCCGGCGGGCGGTGCCGCGGTCGCCGGGCACGTCGCCGTAGAGGGCGAAGCAGACGGCGTCGAGCACGCTGGTCTTGCCGGCGCCGGTGGCGCCGGTGAGCAGGAACAGCCCGGCCGCGCCGAGCTCGTCGAAGTCGACCTCGACGGTGTCGGCGAACGGGCCGAACGCGGTGACCTCGAGGCGGTGCAGCCTCACCCGGTGCCCCCGCGCTCGTGCTGCTCGCCACCACCGCAGCAGGCGTCGAGGGCGCGGTCGAGCAGCGCCCGCTCGGGCTCGGCGGCCGGCGCGCCGCGCAGCGTGACGACGAAGTCGAGGGCGATCTCGCGGTCGCTCAGGCCGCCGGCCGCGGCGGCCGGGGCGGCGCCGAACGTGGGCGTCGCGGCGGCGAAGGCGAGCGAGAGCGCGTGCGGGAACCGGCGCCGCAGCCGCTCCATGGCCTGCTGCGGGCGCACGGCGTCGGTGAGCGTGGCCTCGACCCAGGCGCTCTCGTGGACGTCGAGCCGCGGGTCGACGAGCAGGTCGTCGAGGGTGCCCTCGAGACGCGCGAGCGGGCGCGGCACCGGGGCGTCGACGAAGGAGGCGGTGACGGCGCCGCCGGCGCCGAGGTCGACCAGCCACGCCCCCTTGCGGTGCCCGGCCTCGGAGAAGGAGTAGGCGAGCGGGGAGCCGCTGTAGCGCAGCCGGTCGTGCAGCACGTGCGGGCCGTGCAGGTGGCCGAGCGCGACGTAGTCGACGCCGTCGAACAGGTCGGTGGGCACCCGGGCGACGCCGCCGACGCTGATGTCGCGCTCGGAGCGGCTCGGCTGCGCGCCGGCGACGAAGGCGTGGGCCAGCACGACCGAGCGGGTACCGCGCCGGGCGGCGAGGTCGGTGCGCACGCGGCGCATCGCCTCGCCGAGCGCGGCCGCGTGCGAGCGCTCGTCGAGCCCCCACGGCGCGGCCACGGCGTGCGGGTCGAGGTAGGGCAGCCCGTGGACGGCGACCGGCCCGTGCTCGTCGTGCAGCACGACCGGCGTGCCGACGCCGGCGAGGTCGGTGCGCAGGTGGACGCCGGCCTCGTCGATCAGCCGGGCGCTGAACCCCAGGCGCTGCGCGGAGTCGTGGTTGCCGCTGGTGAGCACCACGCTCGCCCGCGACCGCGCCAGCCGCACCAGCGTCTCGTCGGCCAGGCGGACGGCGTCCACCGGCGGCAGCGCGCGGTCGTAGACGTCGCCCGCGACCACCACCAGGTCGACCCGCTCGGACTCGACCACCTCGAGCAAGTGGTCGACGTAGGCGGCCTGGTGGCCGAGCATCCCCTCACGGTGGAACGACCGGCCCAGGTGCCAGTCGGAGGTGTGGAGGATGCGCATGCCTCGCACGGTAGGGCGACCCGCCGACAACGCGGTGGACCCGCGCCGTGGGGGCTGGGGAGGGGGTGTCGTGGACCGGGGTGGGCGGTGCGTGGGTGACCGGATGTGGGTGCGGAACGGTCACCAGGTCACCGCCGTCCGGGGGCGGGTCGCGGTTGCGGTTAGTAAGTGACCGATTGCGGGTGCGGAACGGTCACCAGGTCACCGCCGTCCGGGGGCGGATCGGGGTAGCGGTGTGGTGGTTACCGAATGTGGGTGCGGAACGGTCAACAGGTCACCGCCGTCTTGGTCGGGTCGGGGTGGCGGTGAGTCAGTGACCGAATCCGGCTGCGGAACGGTAATCAGGTCACCGCCGCCCGGGGCCGAGCCGCGGTGGCGGTGAGTGAGTGACCGAATGCGGGTGCGGAACGGTCACCAGGTCACCGCCGGCCAGGGCCGAGCCGCGGTGGCGGTGAGTAGGTGACCGAATGCCGGTGCGGAACGGAAACTAGGTCACCGCCGCCCCGGGGCACGCCCGTCGACGGGCTCAGCAGTAGCGGACGGCGCGGTCGTCGCGGACGAAGCCGTAGAGGGCGAGGCCGGCGCGGCGGGCGAGGTCGACGGCGAGGGAGGTGGGGGCGCCGACGGCGACGAGGCTGCCGGTGCCGGCGGCGACGGCCTTCTGCACCAGCTCGAACCCGACCCGGCCCGAGACCACCAGGCAGGCGTCGGCGACGGGCTCGCCGGCCAGCAGGCGGGCGCCGGTCACCTTGTCGACGGCGTTGTGGCGGCCGACGTCCTCGCGGACGACGAGCAGCTCGCCGTCGGCGGTGGCGAGACCGGCCGCGTGGACGCCGCCGGTGCGGTCGAAGACCTTCTGCCGCTCCCGCAGCCGGTCGGGCAGCACCTGGACGACGTCGTCCGCGGGCAGCCGGCCCGACCACGGCCGGCGCGTCGGGGTCGCCAGCGCGCCGGTCACCGAGTCGGAGCCGCACACCCCGCACGCCGACGAGCCGGCCGAGAGGGCGGCGTCCTGCTGGGGGAGCGCGGCGGGCGGGCCGTCGAGGGTGACGGTGACGACGTTGAACTCCTGCTCGGGCGCGAGCGTGGCGTCGGTGCAGTAGGCGACCCGCCCCACCGACTCGGCCACGCCCTCGTGCCGCACCCAGCCGGCCGCGAGCTCGAAGTCGTGGCCGGGCGTGCGCATCGTGACCCACACCCGCCGCGCGGGCGCGCCGGGCCAGGCGAGCCGGATCTCGAGCGGCTCCTCGGTGACGACGCGGTCCTCGCGGGTGCGGTCGGCCTCGGTGACCCGCACCCGCACCGTGGGCCCGGGACGACGCGTGAGCTGCTCGGTCACGACGCGCCCGGCCCCGGCAGCGGCCGGCTCGGCGGCTTCGGGAACGCCCGGCGGACGGCGAGGCGGTGCTCGAGGTCGGAGACCTGGTCGGCCACGGCCCGGCGCACGGCCGGCACCAGCGCGTCGCCGTCGCGCAGCTCGCGCAGCCGGGCCAGCGCGTCGTCGTCGGCCATCGTGCGGGGGAAGAACGCCCGGGCGGCCAGCGCGAGCAGCCAGCCGGCCCGCACGTCGGCGGTGGCCGGCAGGTCGGCGACGTAGCGCTCGACGTAGGGCCTGACCAGCTCGGCCTGTCCGTCGCGCCAGAACCCCTGCCCGGCCGCGTCGACGTCGTGGTTGGCGGCGTCGTCGGCGCCGGTGAACAGCCGCCAGGCGCGCTCCTTGGCCTGCTCGGTGGGCAGCGAGGCGAGGGCCGTGACGTGACCCAGGTGTGCGACCGAGCTGACCTCGCGGGCCAGCTCGGCGTCGAGCTCGGGGACGTCGACGGCGCCGAGCGTCGCCAGCTGCACCAGCAGCCGCCACCGCACGTCGAGGTCGACCTCGACCCCGTCGGGCGCCTGCGCGAGCCAGCCGCGCAGCCGGTCGGGGTCGCGGCACAGGAGCACCGCGGTGCGGAACGCGGAGAGCTGCAGCTCGCCGGCCGGCTCGGCCGACGCGGTCAGCTCGAGCGCGGCGCCGAGCAGCCGCTCCGCCGCACCGGGGGAGGCGGCGGGCACGACCTCGCCCAGCAGCCACGGACGCGTGTGGCCGTCGGTGTCGTGGGCCGGCAGCGCGGCCACGGCGAGGTCGACGACGAGGTCGGGGTCGACGGCCAGCTGCCGGTAGCCGCTCTTGACGTTGTTCCACGCCGCCGCCCGCAGCAACGGGTCCGTGACGCGCGGCAGCTCGTCACGCAGGGCGCCGAGGGTGACGGCGTCCGGCACGTAGACGCCCCAGCTCTGCTCCCACGGGTCGAGGACGACGGCCGCGTCGTCGGGCGGGGCGGCGCCGTCGAGCGGGGTCGCGGCGTCGGCGAGGGTCACGGTCGACGTCGCGACCTCACCACCGCGCAGGACGGCCAGGTCGAAGCGGTGGGTGCGCTCGGCGGGGTGGTCGGCGGGCGCGGTGCGGTGCAGGACGCCGGCGGCCCGGTCGAGGCGGACGACGTCGGCGCCGGCGGTGCGCAGCCACTGGTCGACCACGTCGGCGAGGTCACCGGCCCCGGCCCGCTCCCAGCTCGCGAACAGGTCGTGCATGGTGGCGTTGCCGAACCGGTGGGTGGTCAGGTGGTCGACCACGCCCGCGAAGAAGACGTCGTCGCCGAGCCGGGTGCACAGCTGCTTGAGCACGCTGGAGCCCTTGGCGTAGGAGATGCCGTCGAAGTTCTGCAGCGCGGCCTGCGCGTCGGCGGCCCCGTTGCCGGCGACCGGGTGGGTGCTGGGGCGCGCGTCGGCGGTGAGGCCCCACTGGCGGCGCGCCCACGCCACCTGCTCCCACGCGTCGTCGTACTGCGTGACGTCGGCGGTGAGCCGGTTGCCCATGTACTCGGCGAACGACTCGTTGAGCCACAGGTCGTCCCACCACACGGGCGTGACGATGTTGCCGAACCACTGGTGCGCCATCTCGTGGGCGACGGTCGAGGCGCGCGAGATGCGCACGCCGCGGGTGACGCGGGTGTCGAAGACGAGCTGGTCGCGGAAGGTGACGCAGCCGGGGTTCTCCATCGCGCCGGCGTTGAACTCCGGCACGAACGCCTGGTGGTACTCGCCGAACGGGTAGCGGATGCCGAAGAGCCGGTGGAACTCGTCGAAGCACTGCCGGGTCAGCGTGAACAGCTCGTCGGCGTCCTTGTCGAGGTGCGGTGCGAGCGCCTGGCGCGAGCTGAGCCCCAGGCCGATGCCGTCGTGCTCGTCGCGCAGCACGTGGTACGGCCCGGCGACGAGGGTGACGAAGTAGGTCGAGAGCGGCTGGGTCGGGCCGAGGCTCCACGCGCCGTCGTCGGACGACGGGGCCGTCGCGGGCGCGTTGCCGACGACGGTCCAGCCGTCGGGCGCGGTGACGTGCATCGTGTACGGCGCCTTGAGGTCGGGCTGGTCGAAGCAGGCCCAGACCGACGGCGCGGCGTCCATGAACGACATGACGTAGAGGTAGGTGCGGCCGTCGGCGGGGTCGCGGTGGCGGTGCATGCCCTCGCCGTCGTTGCGGTAGGGCATCGCGGCGTCGACGACCAGCTCGTGCTCGCCGGCGGGGACGTCGAGGGCGAGCCGGCCGTGCTCGACGGCGGCCGGGTCGAGCGGCTGCCCGTCGAGGCGGACGGCGTGCACCGCGACGGCCTTGACGTCGACGAAGGTGCGGCCCCCGGCGCTCTCGAAGCGCACGGTGGTGACCGAGCCGAAGGTCTCGGCGGTCTCGGCCTCGCGCAGGTCGAGCCGCACCTCGTAGGAGCGGACCGTGAGCAGCTCGGCGCGCTCGCGCGCCTCGGACTGCCGGAGGCTGGGATAGGAGGCGACGCTCACCTCACCGACCCTAGACCGGCCCCGGCGGGCCGCACGCCATGGAGCCCCGGCCCAGAAGGGCCGGGGCTCCGCGGCCTCCCCCGAGGCGTGGGGTGCGGGCCGAGGTGGTCTCAGCCGCGGGTGGCGAAGTCCTGGACCCAGTAGTGGCCGTAGGTCGAGTCGGGGTCGTAGGCGTAGCCCAGGCCGATCTCCTTGAAGCGGCCCATCAGGTTGGCGCAGTGGCCGGGGCTCTTGAGCCACGCGTCGACGACGGAGGCGGGGTCGCTGTAGCCGGCGGCGATGTTCTCGCCGTAGCGACTCCAGTCGTAGCCGGACCGGGCGATCCGGTCGCCGGGGCTGGCACCGTTGGGCGACTCGTGGGCGAAGAAGTCACGGCGCGCCATGAGGTGCGCGAAGCCGTCGGCGGCGACGTTGAGCCGGGCGTTCAGCTTCACCGGGGCGACGGCCGGGTAGCGCTTGGTGCCGCAGACCCGCGCCTTGCTGCGGGCCCGGTTGACGAGCGTCAGGACGCTGCGCAGGTCGGCATCGAGCCGGGGACGGCGGGTGGTGCGGCTGCCCTGCTTGTACTCGGAGCCGCCGCGGACGGCGTCGACCGTCGAGCTGCCGTCACCGGACCGGCCGGGAGCGGCGTCGGCGCGGACGGCGCCGGCGGTGAGGACGAGGGACAGGAGGGTCGCCAGGGCCGCGACGGCAGCCACGACGGCGATCGTGTTCACGGGCGCGGTGCGGGTGCGTGCACCGACAACGGGGTGGGGGGTGTGGTTCATGGTGGGGGGGGTGGAGGTGGGGGGATGGGGTGGGGGGGTGCCGCATGGGGGGTGCGGCGTGTGCTGATCAGATCGGTCTAGTCAGGGTGCGGCTGTAGCCCTCACCACCAACATCGACCGATCGGTCAGACTTCGGGTTCGATGAGTTTAGAACCGTCTCGGCCGGGGCATCGTCGGTCGCTGAGGACCGTCTCGGCCGGTCTGCGTGGCACGCTCGACCTGTGACCGCGAACCCCGAGGACCCCCGTCCCGACAGCTTCCGCTCCGTGCGGCTCCACCGCACCGGACCCGGCGCCTTCCGCGTCACCAACGACGCCGGCGCCACGATCGACATCGGTGGCGACGAGCCGACCTTCAGCCCCGTCGAGCTGCTGCTGGCGGCGCTCGCCGGGTGCGCGGCCGTCAACGTCGAGGAGATCACCGGACGACGCGCCGAGCCGACCGGCTTCGAGGTGACGGCCGAGGGTCACAAGGTGCGCGACGAGTCCGGCGGGCGGATGAGCGACCTGCGCCTGCTGTTCGAGGTCGCCTTCCCCGACGGCGAGGCCGGGGACGCCGCCCGCGCGGTGCTGCCGCGCACCGTGCGTCAGACCCACGACCGCATCTGCACCGTCTCGCGCACCGTCTCGCTCGGCACCGAGGTCGACTACGTCGTCGCCGGCCAGGACTGACCGGGACGGACGGGAACCACCGGTCGTCCGTGCGAACGTCTCCGTGGGGTTGCCCTTCGACAGGCTCAGGGTCCGTGCGGGGACGTCGACGTCGACCTTCCGGGGTCTCGACGACGGCCTCGCGCGGACGCTCGGCCTGCTCGACCACCGGTGCGTCGAGACCGGGCGGCTGCCGGCGGTCAGCCGACGGTGACGCTCTCGATGTCGACCGGGACGGCCGGCGTCCCGTCGGGCCCGCCCTCGACGGTGCCCTCGGCGGCGGCCTGCGCGACCAGGTCGATGCCCTGGCTGACCTGGCCGAAGATCGTGTAGCCCGGCGGCAGCTGGGTGTCGGGGCCGTCGTAGACGATGAAGAACTGCGAGCCGCCGCTCTGGGGCAGCCCGGTGTTGGCCATGGCCAGCGTGCCGGGGCCGTAGTCGGGCGCGGGCGGGAACTCGTCGGGGATGGTGTAGCCCGGGCCGCCGGTGCCGGTGGCCGTCGGGTCACCGCACTGCAGCACGAAGATGCTCTCGGTGGTCAGGCGGTGGCAGGTGGTGCCGTCGAAGAACCCCTGGTCGGCGAGCGAGACGAAGGAGTTGACCGTGCACGGCGCGCCCGCGGCGTCGAGGTCGAAGACCAGCTCGCCGATGCTGGTGGTGACCTCCGCGGTGACGGTGCCCTGGTCGGAGGCCTGCGCCGGCGGCAGCTGCACCGAGGCGGGCTGGCCGTCGGGCTGGTAGTCGCACTGCACGCTCCCGCCCGGCGCGGCGGACGATGCGGGCCCGGTCGGCGCCGAGTCGCTCGTCGTCGGCTCGGTGGGCTCGGTCGGCTCGGTCGACCCCGGCGTCGCCGGCTCGGACGGCTCTGACGCCTCGGAGGTCGCGTCGGTCGGGGCCGCGGCGCTCGTGCCCGGGTCGGTGCCGGCGTCACCGCCGTCCCCGTCGTCGTCGCCGCAGCCCGCGAGCACCAGGGACAGGAGCAGGGCCGCAGCGGCCGCCGTCAGCTTCCTCACGACGGCGAGCCTAGGTCCTCACTCCCCGTCGTGGGGGCGGGAGGCGTGGCCGGGCCGGCCGGCGCTGCGTCGCAGCTCCTTCATCTCGGCCTCGAACAGGTGACGTCGTCCGCCGACGAGGTCGTCGCGCGCCTGCTGCTCGAGGGCGCGGGCGGTGGCGTAGTAGCCGTCGTCGTACTCCTCGACCACCTGGAACGACCACCGGCCGGGCAGAACGTTGCGGCCGAGCAGCTCGCGGTCGAGCCGGTCGGCGAGCCCGTCGTGGCCGGCGTCGCGGATCAGCGCGGTCGCCTCCTCGAGGGTCGACTCGGCGCTGCCGCACAGCCGGTGGAAGGCGTAGAGGTGGCCGCGGGCGTCCTCCACGTGGTCGAGGGCGGCGGAGAGCTTGCCCAGCGCCTCGACGGTGGCGTCGCTGACACCGTCGGGTCGGCGGTGCTCGTCGTCGGGTGGCATCACCGTCACAACGTGGCACGGACGACCGTGCGCTCTCTACGCTCCTACGCATGAGGCTCGGGCTGCACTACGCGGACTTCTCCCACCCCGACTGGGCCACCCGGCTCGAGGAGCGGCTGGTCGAGACCGCGCGGGTGGCCGACCAGGGCGGCGTCTCGCTGCTGACCGTCATGGACCACTGGTTCCAGATGGAGCAGCTCGGCGGGCCCGAGCAGCCGATGCTCGAGGCCTACACCACCCTCGGGCACCTGGCCGCGGTGACCGAGCGGGTACGGCTCGGCGCGCTGGTCACCGGCGTCACCTACCGGCACCCGGCGCTGCTCGCCAAGCAGGTCACCACCCTCGACCGGCTCTCGCGCGGCCGGGCGCTGCTCGGCATCGGCGCCGCCTGGCACGAGCGCGAGCACGTCGGCCTCGGCGTGCCGTTCCCGTCGACGTCCGAGCGCTTCGAGCGGCTCGAGGAGGCGCTGCAGGTGTGCCTGCGCATGTGGGACGACGGCGCCGGCGGCAGCGAGCCGTTCGAGGGCAGCCACTACCGCGTCGCCGAGCCGCTCTCGGTGCCGGCGCCCTACCAGCGGCCGCACCCGCCGATCCTCGTCGGCGGGTCGGGGGAGCGGAAGACGCTGCGCCTCGTGGCGCGCTACGCCCAGGCGTGCAACCTGTTCGGCGAAGGACCCGAGGTCGTCGCCCACAAGCTCGACGTGCTGCGACGGCACTGCGACGACGCCGGCACCGACTACGACGCGATCGAGAAGACCGTCATCGTCACCGACGACGCCGTCGCCGACCCCGACGGCTTCCTCGCCACCGCGCAGGCCTACGCCGGCCTCGGGGTCGAGACCCTCGTGACCGGCCCGGTCGGCGACGACCCGGTCGGGTGGACGACGCGCCTGGTCGAGACGGTGGTGCCTCGCCTTGAGCAGGTCTAGGACGGCGCTCGCGGCCGCCGCGCTGGCCGCCGTCGTCGGGTGCGGGCTCGTCGGGTGCGGGGTGGCCGAGGGTGAGCCGGCGGCCTCGCCGTCCGCGGTGCCGTCGGCCGAGCCGACCCCGCGGGCCCCGGCGTCCACACCCGACGTGCCGTCGACCGCGCCGTCCACCGCGCCGCCCACCGCGCCCCAGCCGGAGCCGGTGGTCGAGCCCGCGTTCACGGTCAGCGACGGGACGCCGCGCGACGCCCTGCTGACGATCCCCAGGCTGGGCCTGCGCGGCGTCGACGTGCGGACCTACCGCGGGTTCACCGACGACGCTCCCGGCCACGCCATCCAGAACACCGGCATCGCGGCCAGCCCCCACGGGCCCCGCGGTGGCACCGGGCCGGGCGGCATCGGCAACTACCAGGTGACGGCCCACCGGACGTCGTCCACCCGGCTGTTCGAGTTCCTGCCCGACCTGCGTCGCGGCGACCTGGTGAAGGTGCGGGTCGGGGACACCGTCTACGTCTACGAGGTGCGCACGACGCGGATCACCTCGTTCCGCGAGCCGCGGTCGCTGCGCGAGCAGCGGGCGGCCGTGCCGGGCCGCCCCGGTGTCGAGCCGACCCGCGCGATGATCACGCTCTCGACCTGCCGCACCCGCGAGGACCACGCCGAGGGCAACTACTGGTCCGACGAGTTCGACAACCCCGAGCACCGCATCGACAAGATCGGTGTCCTGGTCCGCACGCGGCCGGTCCGGGGCTGACGCCGCGCCCCTCGACCATCGGCGAGGGCCCTTCGACGGGCTCAGGGTGCGTGTGGTCGGGTCGGCGCCGGTGGGCCGGGGGTCTCGAGGCCCGTCGCCAGGGCTCCTCGCACCTCGACCGTCGTCATCCGACGATGGTCGAGGTGCGAGGCCGGCCACGGCCGAGCCTCGAGACCCGGCGCGGTCGAGCGGGGTCAGCGGACGACGGGGAGGCTGACGCTGGAGCGGGAGAGGTCGAGGGTGAGGGGGGTGCCGGCGGGCGGGCGGAGGGTGAAGTCGTGGTCGCTCGACATCACCACCAGCGAGACCCGGCTGCCGTCGGGCAGGCGCTGGTCGAGCGGCTGCAGCCGCACCCGCACCGGGTAGGACCGACCGGGCACGAGGGGCTCGCCGCGCCACAGCGACCGGATGTTCTGGGGGTCGGCGAAGCCCTGGGTGAGCAGCCGCGAGCCGCCGTCGGGGGCGGTGACGCACAGGGCCGCCGTGACGTTGGCGGCGGTGCGGCCGAACGCCAGCCGCAGCCGCGCCACCGGGGACCCGCTGAGGTCGAGCCCCTGCGCCAGCCGCGACGACCGGAAGGTCAGCGCGTGCGCCCGCACCGGCTCGCGGCAGGCCTTGCTCGCGCTCAGCGAGGCGTCGTCGGTGAACCGCAGCCGGCCGCGACCGGGCTGCGCGCCGGGCCGCAGCACCTCGACCGGGCCCTTCGCCTGCCCGAGCGACCAGCGTCGCAGGGCCGAGCCCGGCCGCGGCCAGTCGGCGTACCAGCGCGCGCCGGCCGACGGGCCGTCGTGCGTGACCGCGGCCCGAGGGCCCGAGGCGACCCCGTTGCCCTCGCCGTAGAGGAAGTGGTCGAACCAGCGCACCTGCAGCCGCTCGGGCAGCGGCGTGCCGTGGCCGCCCTGGTCCCACCAGATCTTCACCGGGACGCCGGCCCGCTTGAGCGCGGCGTACCAGCGCGCGGCCTGGTCGGGCTTGACGTTGTCGTCGCCGAACCCGTGCGCGATCAGGACGCCGGCGCGCACGCGGTCGGCGTCGCGCCGCACGTCGCGCTGCGCCCAGAAGCGGGAGTAGTCGCCGGTGCGGCGGTCCTGCTGCCGCTCGAGCCGGTCGATGACGCGGTCGCAGATGCGCTGGTCGGGGCGGGTGTAGTCGAACTCGGCGAGGACGTCGGTGTCCTCGCCCTGGTAGCCGCCGGGCGCGACGACGAGGCCGTCCTGGCGGTAGTAGTCGTACCAGCTGGAGATGGCCGAGATCGGGACGATGGCGCGCAGCCCCTCGACGCCGGTGGCGGCCACCATGTTGGGCAGCGTGCCCTCGTAGGAGACGCCGGCGAGCCCGACGTTGCCGGTCGACCAGCCCGCCGCCACCCGCGTGCCGCCGGGCAGCCGGCCGGTGGCGCGGCCGTTGAGCCAGTCGACGGCCGCCTTGACCCCCGCGGTCTCGAGGCCGTCGCCGACGGTGGGGCAGCCGGTGGAGCGGTTGCTGCCGAGCGAGGCGATGCGCATGAAGGCGTAGCCGCGGCGCGCCCACTGTGCCCCCACCGTCCGGATGCCGGCCAGGAACCCGTCGTAGACCTCCGGCCGCGGCCCGCGCGCCTGGCCGAGCGGCACGTCGACGTCGTGGTTGGGGGTGTCCTTGCAGCAGGAGAAGTAGGGCGAGGCCTGCGCGACCACGGCGAGCCGGCGGCCGTCGACCAGCGCCTTGCGGGGCCGCGTGACCACGACGCGGACGACGTCGCGCGTGCCGTCGAGGTCGCTGTCGACCGCCGTGGTCACGTAGAGCTCGGTGACGACGAGGTCGTCGGGGCCGGCGTCGTTGCGCGGTGGCCGGCCGGGCCGCAGCGGACGCAGCCCGGGCGAGCGCTCGGACGCGGCCGGCGCCGGTCGGGCGAGCAACGCCGCGACCGGCTCGAGACGCCCCGTGGGCCCGGCTCCGGCGTCGTCGTCGGCCCGCACGGTGCCGCACGAGGTGGCGGCGAGCACGAGGGCCAGGACGGCGGCCGAGGATCCCGAGAGTCTGCGCATGGCCGTCATTAGACCCCGACCCACCGACAACCTCCACCGGTCTAGTCCATTCCTCTGACACGGGCCCGCGGCCGCACTAGCGTGGCGCCGTGCCAGGCCGTGCCCCCGTGACCGCGCTGCGCCGACTGCTCGTCCTGACGGTCGGGGCCGCCGCGTCCCTCGCACTCGTGCCCGCCGGTGCCGCGCACGCCGACGACGCCTCGCTCGTGGTGACCGTGCAGGACGTCGACCGGGCCTTCCCGGCCGAGGCCACCGACCCGCTCGACCCCGCGGTGACGATCACCGCCGAGTCCGACAGCGTCCCGCCCGAGGACATCGACGCGGACGTCGTCGACCTGCCGCCCGGCCTGGCGCTCGAGCAGACCGGGCCGGCCGCGTGGGTCGTCACGGGCACCCCGACCCAGGTCGGCGGGACGACGGCCCGCGTCGACGTCTCGGACGGGGTCGCCGCGACCCAGCAGGTCACGTTCGAGGCCCAGGTGGTCGCGGACTCCGCCACCGTCACCAACACCACGCCGCCCACCGCGACCGCCGCCCCCGGCGAGCCGATCACCCTGACCGCCACGGTCGTCGACGAGGACGGCACGGGCACGCCGTCCGGGCAGGTCGTCCTCACCGACGGCGCCGACGAGCTCTGCCGGGGCACCGTCGACGACGGCACGGCGTCGTGCACGGTCGACGCCGCGTTCCCGGCCCAGGCCACCAGCCGCACCTACCAGGTCGTCGCGACCCTCGACAGCGACCAGTACGCCGGCAGCGACGGCCCCGACGCCCTCACCGTGACCCGGCCCGAGCCCGCCTCGCTCACCGTCGGCGGCACCGCGCCCGGTGCCACGGTCACCGTCGCCACCACCGACCCGATCGACCCCGAGCCCACGCTCACCGCCACGTCGAACACCGTGCCCGACGCCGAGCTGACCGCGAGCGCCGTCGGCCTGCCCGCCGGGCTCTCGCTCGTCCGTCCCGACCCGGCCGCGGCCGCGTGGGTCGTGCGTGGCACCGCCACCGGCGCACCGGGCAGCTTCCCGGCGACCCTCACCGTGAGCGACGGCCCCGGCGGGGCCGACGACGTCGAGGTCACGACCACCGTCGTCGTGACGAAGGACGACGCCACCGTCACCTTCACCGGCGGCAGCCCGACCACCGTCGCCCCGGGCGAGGCGGTCACGCTGACCGCGACGGTCGCCGACCCCGACGGGTCGGGCACCCCGACCGGCGCGGTGGTCTTCACCTCCGGCGGCACCGAGCTGTGCACCGACGAGAGCGTCGTGGCCGGCGCGGCGTCCTGCACCTTCCCCGCGTCGTTCGCCGCGGGCACGGGCACGCGCACCTACCAGGTCGTCACCACGCTCGAGAGCGAGCGCTACACCGGCGCCGACGGTCCCGACCCGCTCACGCTCGACCTCACGCCCACGCTCACGGTGACGGGCCCCACCGGCCCGGTCGCGGCCACGGCGTCCGAGCCGATCGCGGACGGCGTCACCGTCACCGCCGACTCGAACGTGCGCGACGACGCCGACCTCACCGCCACCGCCACCGGCCTGCCCGACGGGCTGAGCCTGGTGCGGCCCGACACCGACGAGGCCGCCTGGACCGTCACCGGCCGGGTCACCGCCGCGGCCGGCAGCTACCCGGTCGTCGTCACCGTCTCCGACGGCGCCGGGGGAGCGGCCGACGCCGTGGCCGCCTTCACGATCACCGTCGCGAAGGACGCCGCCACCCTGGTCTACGACGGCCGCCGCACGTTCAAGGCAGCCCGCACCGGCGACGACGTCGTCGAGGTCACCTTCGCCGTCGTCGCGGCCGACCTCGACGCCCACCCGCTCCCGGTCACCGGCCGCGTGCTGGTCACCGACGGCGTCGGCGGCGAGTCCCTCTGCGGCGGGGCCGGTGACGAGGACGGCGTCGCCATCAGCGACGGCCGCGTCACCTGCACCTTCGGCGCCGACCTCGTCACCGCCAGCCGCACCTACGACCTCGTCGCGACGCTCGACAGCCCGCAGTACACCGGTGAGGTCACCACCGAGGTCGTCGTCAGCACCGACCCGGTGCTCGAGGTCGCCACCACGGCCACCGACCCGGTCACGGTCGTGGCCACCGACCCCGTCGTCGACGGACCCACCATCACCGCCGGCTCCAACGTGGTCGGCGGCGAGGCGATCACCGCCACGGTCGCGGGCCTGCCCGCCGGCCTCGCCCTCACCAAGACCGTCGACGGCGACGGCAACGCCGTCCTCACCCTCACCGGCACGCCGGACGCCGACGCGGGCACCTACGCCGCCACCGTCACGGTCTCCGACGGCCCGGGCAACGCCGCCGACGAGGTCGTCACCCTCACCGTCGTCGTCGAGCGCGACGACGCCACCCTCGCCTACACCGGGCCCACCACGCAGGACGTCGACCGCAGCGGCCAGGCCGTCACGGTGAGCGCCACCGTGGTCGACGCGGACGGTTCGGCGCCCGTCACCGGCTCGGTCGCCTTCGCCGACGGCGCCACCACGCTCTGCACCGCCCCGGTCGTCGACGGCGCCGCCACGTGCTCCTTCGCCGCCACCTTCACCGGCCGCAGCCGCACCTACGCGGTCACCGCCACGCTCGCCGGCCCGCGCTTCGCGGGCGCCACCGCGCAGCCCACCGGTCTGGTCGTCGGCGACGTCGCCGCGCCGGCGCGTCCCACCATCACGGCCGGACCCCGGGCGGGCTCGATCGTGCTGGCCGACCAGCTGACCTTCCGCTACTCCGCCGAGGCCGGCGCCCGCGTGCAGTGCCGCCTCACCGGTGCCTGGGCCGCCTGCCCGGCGGGCGGCGTCACCTACGACCGGCCCGCCGCCGGCACCCACGACTTCCGGGTGCGCGCGATCGACTCCGCCGGCAACGTCTCGCCGGTGCTCGCCCGCCGCGTGGTCGTCCCCGTCGACGACCGGGCGATGACGTCGTCCGGACCCTGGCAGAAGCGGACGACGCCCTCGGCCTACCGCGGCACCTACGCCGCCGTGGTCAAGCGCGGCGCCTCGCTGACCTACCGCCTCGACCGCGCGACGTCGGTCTCGCTGGTGGTGACGAAGTCGCCCGGCTACGGCGGCGTCGACGTCTTCCTCGGCAACCGCAGGCTGAGGACCGTCAACAGCACCGCCGCCCCGACCACCCGCTTCCGTCAGCTGGTGAAGGTCGCCGACTTCTCCACGCCCACCAGCGGCACCCTGCGCGTGGTCACCCACGGCGCCTCGCAGGTGGTCGTCGAGGGGCTGGCCGTCACCCGCGCCACGGTCGGCTGAGCACCCGCTCGGCGAACCGCCGTCCGACCAGCTGGTGGGCCTCGGCGTCGAGGTGCAGCTCGTCGGGCAGGGGCAGTCGGACGACGTCGTCCGGGCCGAACAGCTCGAGCCCGTCGAGGTAGGCCAGCGCCGGGTCGGCGGTCTGCCGCTCGGCGACCACGCGGGCGAGCTCGTCGCGCACCACGCGCAGCGTGAGGCGCCCCGCCGCGACCTCGGCGGGGTCGCCGGTCGCCCTGAAGGCGACGCGGCCGGTGGCGAAGGCGTCGAGGTCCATCGCGGCGGGGCCGGGGGTGTCCTCGTGGATCGGGCAGGCCAGCGCCGAGACGACGACCAGCGGGGTGTCGGGGTGGCCGTCGCGGATGGTGTCGAGGAAGCCGTGGACGGCGGGACCCAGCGCCCGGCGGCGCATCAGGTCGGCGTTGACCAGGTTGATGCCGAGCTTGACGCTGAGGACGTCGGCCGGCACGTCGCGCATCACGCGCGCCACGAACGGGTCGAGCAGGGCGCTGCCGCCGAGACCGAGGTTGACCAGCTCGACGCCCGCCTGCCGCGCGGCGACCGCCGGCCAGGTGCCGGTGGGGCGCTCGGCGTTCGAGCCGTGGCTGATCGAGCTGCCGTGGTGCAGCCACACCGGCCGCTCGACCGCGGACGCCGGCTCCACCGGCGCGTCGGTGTGCAGGGCCACCAGCTCGGTGGCCTCGTCGTGCGGCAGCCAGACCTCGACGTCGACCGGCCGCCCCGGCAGTCCCGCGAACCGCACCCGGCCCGGCTCGCCGGGCCGCAGCTCGGGCGCGCCGCCGGCGAGGTCGACGACGAGCGTGCGGCCGCCGGGCACGGTGCCCGAGGCGACCACCTCGCCGTCCACCACGAGCTCGTGGACGCCGTCGGGCCGCGGCGGCAGCCCCGGGTAGAGCCGCTTGGTGGGCAGCGTCTCGAGCTCGACGACGCTCGCCGCCGTGCGGAAGACGAGACGGCCGCCGGAGGGCTGCGACTGCACCAGGTCGAGCTGCGGGTCGCGCGCCTGCGCCCGGGCCCAGGCGGGCAGCCGGTGGGGGAGCAGGCCGACCTCGCCCGGCTCGGGGGCCAGGACGCCGCGCAGCAGGTCGGGCGTGATCGGCGTGCGGGTCAGGGGCGGGGTGGTCATGAGGTGCTCCGGCTCCAGGTGGTGAAGAGGGTGTCGAGGGCGTCGACGACGCGGGTCCAGGTGCTGGTGGGACTCGGCCGGCTGTGGTCGAACCCGCCGCTCGCCTCGAGTCGGACGAAGCCGTGCACGGCGGCGCCGATGATGCGGACGGCGTGGGTCTCGTCGGGCTCGCCGAGGCGGTAGCCGCGCAGCACCGCGCGGTTGAGGGCGGCGTGCCGCGGGCCGGCGCTCCCGGCCGCGGTGTCGGGGTCGAGCCGCAGCTGGGCGGCGTCGTAGCGGCCGGGGTGGGCGCGGGCGTAGTCGCGGTAGACGTCGGCGAGCGCGGCCAACGCGTCGCGGCCCGACCGGCCGGCGACGGCGTCCACGGCGAGGTCGGCCATCTCCTCGAGCGCCAGCAGCGCGACCCGGACGCGGAGCGCCTCCGTGCCCGCCACGTGGGAGTACAGGCTGGCGGGCCGCACCCCGAACCGCCGTGCGAGGGCGGCGACGCTCACGGCCTCCAGGCCCTCGGCGTCGGCCAGCTCGGCGGCGGCCGTGGTGAGCCGCTCGGCGGTCAGGCCCGCGCGCGGCACGGTGCTTTCCTACGCATAGTAGGCAATCTAGCGACAGGTGTAGGAGGGAGCCAATCGACGGGGCCGCACGTCCCATCCGCATGCACCGCACGCTCCTGCTGCTCCCCGCCCTGGCCCTCGGCCTGCTCGCCGCCTGCGGCGACGACGACGGCACCGGCTCCGGATCCGGCGGCGCCCCGCCGGCCGGCGGGATCACCGTCGTGGCCAGCGACTGGAACGGGTGGGACCGCGACCACGAGCCGACGCCGGTCAGCCGCACGCTGGCGGCCGAGGAGGGCGCGGCGGTCTCGGTGCCGTGCCCCGTCGGCGGGCCGGTCGAGGTGCGCGTCGAGTCGGTGGACGGCGACGGGGCCGTGCTGCGCACCGACGACGCGATGGCGCCCGAGGGCGAGACCGGCGGGTCGAACCTCAACGACCTCACCGACCGGTTCGAGCTGCCGGCGGGCGACGTCGTCCGCTTCGACACCCCGACGCTCGACGCCGGCTGCGGCTTCGAGGTCACCTGGGCCTGACGGGCGGGTGGGCGTGCGGGGCCGGTGGTCTCGAGGCTCGTCGCCAGGGCTCCTCACACCTCGACCGTCGTCGACGGCGGACTTCCACGATGGTCGAGGTGCGCGGCCGGCCACGGCCGAGCCTCGAGACCCCTGAGCGATCACGTCACCCCGCCCGCACGGACCCTGAGCTCGTCGACGGGCCTGCGGCTCAGCGCGGGGGCGGGGGAGGGGGCAGCGCGTCGGTGGCCTCGAGCTGGCCGAGCCCGGTCAGCATGAGCAGGTCGGCCACGATCGAGCGCAGCTGGGCCAGCACCACCTCGGCGGTCATCTCGCTCGAGCGCTCCACGGCCCCGGAGCGGCCGCCGACCATGAGCAGCGCGTCGCGGGCGGCGACCGCCATCCGGTCGTGCACCAGCTCGTCGACGACGAGGTCGACGGCGTCGGCCAGCTCGAGCGCGAGCCGGGCGTAGGAGTCGGGCACCGGCCGGCGGTGGTAGGCGGCGACCGCCGTCTGCCGCACCAGCACCCGGGTGCTGCGCAGCGAGCGGTCGAGCGGGTCGACGAGGTCGGCCATCTTGCGGAGGCCGGGCTTGTGCCGCACCCGGAACGGCGACGACGCCACCACCGCCATCCCCTCGTCGGCGGCGGCCTGCAGGGTGCGCACCAGCGGGTCGGTCGCGCGGGCCTCGTCGAGCAGGTCGAGACCGCGCTCGGCGTCGCCGTCGCGCATCACCGCCGCGGCCCCGCGCAGCAGCTCGGCCACCTTCGTCAGGACGACGCCCGCCTGCTCCCGCGGACGCCGCAGCGGCGCGGCGGGCACCACGGTGGCGGCGAGCAGGGCCACGGCGCCGCCGACGACGGCGTCGGTCCAGCGCACGAGCGACTCGCCCGGCCCCGGCACGAGCGTGGCGACGAAGATCGCCTGCACGGCCGCCTGGTTGATGAACAGGGTGCCGGCGTCCAGCAGCACGGCGGTGGTCATGGCCAGGCCCACGACGAGCCCGATCTGCCAGGCGCCGCGGCCCAGCCAGGCGACCAGCAGGTCGCTCAGCAGGACGCCGATCGCCACGCCGCAGGTCACCTCGGCGACCCGGCGCAGCCGCTGGCCGTACGACGTCCCGAGGCTGACGACGGCGGCGATCGGGGCGAAGACCGGTGCCGGGTGGCCGAGCAGGTCGTGCGCGATGAACCAGGCGACGGCCGCGGCGATGGCGCACTGCGCGATCTGCCAGCGGCGGTCGCGGAACCGGCTCGCGCGGACGCTCAGCGAGGCGCGGCCGCGCTGCCGCGCGAGGTCGAGGGGAGGGCGCTCCATGGCGGCCCGCTCAGCGCACCCCGCTCGCGAGGCGCGCGGCTCGCGCACCGACCACGTCACCCATGTCACCCATGGCGCGAGCCTGTCACAGCCGCCTACCGGACGCGTCGGTTGTGGGCGAACAGGAAGTCGGTCAGGTACGCGGGGTAGTCGAGGCCGGTGGCGCTGACGAACGGGCCGCCGGGCGGCGCGCCGGCGGGCCAGGCGTGCCCGAGACCGTCGACGGTGACGAGCGAGACCCGCGGGCCACGGGCGTCGGAGTAGACGGTGCCGTCGTCGTCCGGGCGCCCGCCGGGCAGGTCGGCCGGGTCGATCGCCGCGGTGGACGTCGCGCCGTACAGGCCGGCCATCGTCTCGGCGCTCACGGTGGCGTAGCCAGGGGCCGCGAGGCGGTCGTCGGCGCCGTGCACCACCGAGGTCAGCTGGGTGGCGAACGCGCCGCGGTGCCGGCCCGCGAGCGAGGCGCACAGCCGCCGGGCGGTCGCCGCGTCGGTGGCCACCTCACGGGTCTGGGTGGCCGTCGTCCCGATCGTGGGGCCGGCGGCGAGGCCCACGCCGGCGAAGAGGTCGGGGGCCAGGCAGCCGAGCACCATGGCCTCGCCGGCGCCCGACGACACCCCGGCGACGTAGACCTGGTCGGGGTCGACGTCGTAGCGCGGGTCGGCCACCAGGGCGCGGGTCAGGGCGAGCAGGTCGTCGTCGTGGCGCGCGGGGGCGGTGCGGCTGTGGTCGGGGCCGTAGTAGTCCCAGCAGCCCGCCAGGACGCCGCCGTCCGGCACCGTGGGCAGGGCGACGACCATGCCGTGGGCGTCGGCGGTCGCCACCCAGCTGCCCGTGGCCGCCAGCTCGCGGCCGGTCTGCCCGCAGCCGTGCAGGCCGATCATCAGCGCGCGCCCGCGGCCGAGGGTGGGCGCCGTGCCGGGCAGGTGCACCCGCACGTCGAGGCCGGCGACGCCGCGCGTCGTCCAACCGCCCTCGGGCGTCACGCGCGGCTCGGAGGACGCCGTCGGCTCCGGCGTCCCGCAGCCGGCGAGGGTCACGACGACCAGCAGGCTGGCCAGCGCAGCCACGGCCCGGCGCGGGGCGCGGACGGGACGCGCGGCGGGCACGCGCCCACGGTAGGCGGTCGAGACCAGCCGGGTGGTTGTCGGCGGTTCGACGTACGCGGGTTCACGGGCGGCTCTAGGTTGAGCGGCTCCCGACGAAGGGCACCGATGCGCTCCCGCCTGCTCCCCTCGACGCTCGCGCCCGCCCTCGCGGCCGTGGTCGTCGCCGCCGTCCTGTCGCCGCTGCCCTCCTCGACGGCCGCGCCGTCGCCCGGGTCGCCGGCAGCCGCCGGCGTGTGGACGCCGGTCGACGACGAGCCCACGGCGGGCCGCGGCGGGCTGCGGCAGCGGGTCGACCCGACCGACTTCGCCGCCTACCACCTCGACCTCGGCGCGCTCGAGCAGCGGCTGGCGGCCGCCCCGAGCGAGCGCCGTGCCGCCCGCGGGGCCGCGCCGGCCACGGTCGCGGTGCCCTCGCCCGACGGCGAGCTGGTCGACTTCGCGATCGCCGAGTCGCCGGTCATGCAGCGCGGCCTGGCGGCGGCGCACCCCGAGATCACCACCTGGGCCGGCACCACCACCGGCGGCACCCCCGCGAGCATCCGCCTCGACGTGACCCCGATGGGCTTCCACGCCTCGGTGCGCGGCCCCGGCGCCACCTGGTACGTCGACCCCGCCTACACCGGCGCCGACCAGGGCGACGACGCGCTCTACCTGTCCTACCGCGGCTCCGACCTGCCGCCGCGCCAGCGCGGGCTGACCGGCCCCGACGTCCTCGACCCCCGTGACGTCGGCGGCCGGGACGACGGCACGACGCCGGCCCCGCGGGCCGGCGAGGGGCCGGGGCAGGTCGCCGTCCAGCGCACCTACCGGCTGGCGCTCGCCTCCGACCCCAGCTACGCCGCCGCCTTCGGCGCCGCCAACGTGACGGCCGAGAAGGTCACGCTGGTCAACCGGCTCACCCAGGTCTACGGCGACGACCTGTCGATCCGGCTGCTGCTGGTCGACGGCAACGACCGCCTCAACTTCAACACCACCGCCGGCTTCCTCGGCGCCAACGGCCGCTGCGGCGTGCTGCCCTGCTACACCGCCAGCGACGTCGGCTGTTTCGACACCGTCATCGACACCAACCGCGAGGTCCTCGGCCAGGTCGTCGGCGCCGACGCCTACGACGTCGGCCACATCGTCTTCGGGGCCGACGGCGACGGCGGTGGCCTGGCCTACCTCGCCTCGGTCGGCACCGAGGACAAGGCCGGCGGCTGCACCGGCCTCGACCCGCCCATCGGCGACGGGTTCGCCATCGACTACGTGGCCCACGAGCTCGGCCACCAGTTCGCCGCCGAGCACACCTTCAACGGGACGGCGGAGAGCTGCGCCGACGACAACCGCGAGGCGACCACGTCGGTCGAGCCCGGGTCGGGCAGCACGATCATGGGCTACGCCGGCATCTGCGGCATCGACGACCTGCAGCCGCACAGCGACCCGGTCTTCGGCCAGCGCTCGCAGCAGCACATCGCCGACTACACCGTCGAGCAGCCGCTGAACGTGCGCGAGCTGCAGAGCGTCGCGCTCACCGGCTTCGGCGCCGGCGACTCGTTCCGCATCTCCTACGGCGCGACGCCGTCGCGCGCGGTGACGTTCGGGTCGAGCTACACCCTCGCCGGGCTCAAGACGGCCCTCGAGGAGGCCGAGCCGAGCACCGCCACCGCGACCGTCGCCGGCCTCCGTGGCGCCGAGACCCTCGGCCCCGAGGGCTTCACCGTCCGGTGGAGCACCCGGGTCGACATCGCGCGCCCGACCGTCGCCGTCGCCGGCGGCAGCCTCGACGCGATCGTCGGCACGATCGACAACGGCGGGCCCTGGACCAACCGCGGCTACGCCAACCCGGCGCCCACCGGCAACCGCAACCCGGTCGTCACGGCGCCGGCCGACCGCACCATCCCGCCGCGCACGCCGTTCGAGCTCACCGGCTCGGGCACCGACCCCGACGGCGACGCGCTCGTCTACACGTGGGAGCAGAACGACCCCGGCTTCGACGAGGACGCCGACCGCAACCCCGGCACGCCGCTCAACAGCAACACCAAGGACCTCGGGCCGCTGTTCCGCGTCTTCGGCACCTACGCCCCGGTGACCCCGGCCGGCAGTGCGCAGTACGGCTCACCCGGGGCCAACCGGCCCGGCACGAGCCCCTCGCGCTCCTTCCCCGACCTCGCGCAGGTGGTCGCCGGCGCCACCAACGCCGACACGGGCACCTGTCCGCCCTACACCGGCACCGGCGCGTCCCCGGGCCCCGCGCTCGACTGCTTCTCGGAGTTCCTGCCCCGCACCGCGCGCACCATGACGTTCCGGCTGACCGCGCGCGACCTCGGGGGAGCGAACGGCGGCCCCGACGGGGGCACCTCCTACGACGACGTCCTCGTCGGCGTCGCCGGCACCCAGCCGTTCCGGGTCACCTCGCAGGCCACGCCGACCACCGTCACGCAGGGCGCCACCGGCACCGTCACCTGGGACGTCGCCGGCACCACCGCCGCGCCCGTCTCGACGACGCAGGTGAGGGTCACGCTCTCGGCCGACGGCGGCCGCACCTTCCCGTTCGTGCTGCTGGCCGGCACGCCCAACGACGGGTCGGCCGAGGTCGCCTGGCCGCTCGAGGTCGACACCCCACAGGCCCGGATCAGGGTCGAGGCGGTCGGCAACTACTTCTACGACGTCAACGACGCCCCGATCACCATCGCGCCGCCGGCCCCGCCCACCCCGACCCTCACCACCAGCGGCAACGCGGACGGCGCCACCTTCACGGTGCAGTCGTCCGACCCGCTGCCCGAGACGCCGACGATCACCGCGACGTCGAACAGCGTCGCCGGCGGCGCGCTGACGGCGACCGTCCGCGGCCTGCCCTACGGGCTCGACCTCACGCCGACCACCACCACGAGCGACAGCCGCACCTTCACCGTCACCGGCGCCGCGAACGGCGTCCCCGACACCTACCCCGTGACCGTGACCGTCTCCGACGGCGAGGGCGGCGCCGACGACCGCACGGTCTCGTTCACCATCGAGGTGACCACGGACGACGCCACGGTCACCTACACCGGCGAGACCGCCAGCACCGGCGACCCGCTCACCCTGGCCGCCACCGTCGTCGACGCCGACACGCCGTCCAACCTCCTCATCGGGCTCGTCGTCTTCACCGACCGGGTGACCGGCGACGAGCTGTGCGTCGCCGGCAACGACTTCGGCGACGCGTCGTGCACCGTCGAGGTGCCGGTCGCCCGCACCCTCGAGGTGGTCGCGACGCTGGACGACGACAGCCACGTGGGCGCCTCGGAGCCGGTGACCGTCGTGGTCGAGCCCCCCGACGAGCCCATCCTGGCCATCGGCGGCCGGGCCGAGAACCGGCGCTTCACCGCGGCGTCGTCCGACCCCCTCCAGGAGGCGCCGACCGTCGTGGCCACGTCGAACCGGGTGCCCGGCAGCGCGATCACCGCGACCGCCACGGGTCTGCCCGACGGCCTGAGCGTCGTGGCGTCCGAGACCTCCGGCTCCAGCCGCACCTTCACGCTCGTCGGCGTCGCGGACGCCGACCCGGGCGAGTACCGGGTCACCATGACCGTCTCCGACGGCCCGGGCAACGCCGAGGACCGCACCGTGCCGTTCGTCGTCGCCGTCGTCGTCGACCTCGCCACGGTGACCTACACCGGCGACACCACCGGCGCCGGCGGCCCGCTCACGCTCAAGGCGTCGGTCGTCGACGACGACGCCCACCCGGGTCGGGTCTACGGCACCGTGTACTTCACCGACCGGGCCGGCAACGAGAGCCTGTGCAACGCCCCGCTGCTCTCCGGTGTCGCGACGTGCACCGTCCCCGCGCCGGCGAACCGCACCTACGACCTCCTCGTCGTCCTCGACAGCGTCCGCTACGCCGGCACCGTCGACACGGCCACCGTCGTCGTCGAGGTCGACACCACGCCGCCGACCGCGCGCATCACCCGCGGACCCGCGCCCGACGCGATCGTCACGACCCGCGACGTCGTCTTCGAGATCGCCTCCGAGCCGCGGGCGTACCTCACCTGCATCCTGCGCGGCATCGCGCAGCGCTGCGACGACGGCCGCGTGACCTACCGCGACCTGCCCGCCGGCACCCACGAGCTGGTCGTCGACGCCTCCGACCGCGCCGGCAACGTCGACCCGCGCGCGGCCACCCGCCGGTTCACGGTGCCGGTCGACGACGCCGCGTTCGCCAAGCGCGCCGGCTCGTGGCGGCGCGTGAAGCGCGCCGACGCCTTCCGCGGCTCCTACCTCACCACCGGCCGTCCGGGCGCCTGGCTGACCTACCGCGTCAGCCGGGCGACGGCGCTGTCGCTGGTGGTCGACACCGGCCCGCGCCGCGGCCGCGTCGAGGTGCTCCTCGGCGACCAGCGGCTCAAGGCCTTCGGGACGACGAGCCCCACCCGCCGCAGCCGGGTCGTCGTGCCGGTCGCGCGGTTCGGGACGCCGCGCTCGGGCCTGGTGCGCGTGCGCACCCTCGGCGCGGCCGAGGTGCAGGTCGACGGCCTCGCCGTGGTCACCGCGCGCCCCAGCGGCCGCCCGGCCCACGTGTCGCGGGCGGGCCTGACGCTCTGAGCCCCCCGGCGGATGCCCGTCGACAGGCTCAGGGTCCGTGGGGTGGAGATCGGCTGCCGACGATGGTCGAGGTGCGAGGAGCCCTGGCGACGAGCCTCGAGACCACCGGCCTGTCGAGGCCAGGCCGGTACCACGGACCCTGAGCTTGTCGAAGGGCCCTCCACACCGACGTTCGCGTGATCGCTGCGAGGTCTCGAGGCTCGGCCGTGGCCGGCCTCGCACCTCGACCATCGTCATTCAGTCGCCGTCGGGGGGCGGCTGCACGAGGAGGCAGAACGGGTGGCCGGCCGGGTCGGCCATGACGTGGAGCGGCTCGCCGCCGTCGTCCGAGCGGTCGTGCAGCAGCCGCGCACCGAGCCGCTCGGCGCGCGCACGGTGGCGCTCGAGCTCGTCGACCGAGTCGACCCGCAGGTCGAGGTGCAGCTGCATCGGCACCTGCTCCGAGGGCCAGGTCGGCGGCGTGGTGTCGGGCTTGCGCTGCACCGCGAGCACCCGGCGTCCGGTGTCGTCGAGCAGCACCAGCCAGTCGGCGTCGTCCCGTTCGTCCGGGGACGGCGGCTCGTCGCCGGGCCGGTAGGTCAGGCCGAGCAGCTCGCGGTAGAACTCCGCCAACCCGCGGCAGTCGCGGGCGTCGAGGGCGGTGTGGAGCACGACGGGGAAGCCGGCAGGCATCCACCCACGGTAGGCCGTCGGGACGCCGCGACCTGTGGGTTGTCGCAATCGGCGTACAGGTGTGGGTGCCTCGCCCTAGGTTGAGCCGCTGCTCACCGACGAAGGACTCCGATGCCCCGCACCCGTTTGATACCCGCCACCCTGGCGACCGCCGTGACCGCCGTCGTGGCGGCCGCCGTCCTGGCCCCGCTGCCGTCCTCACAGGCGGCGCCCGCCGCGAGCCCCGCGCCCGCGACCGACGGCGTCTGGACGCCGGTCGACGAGGCGCCCCGCGCCAGCCGCGACGGCCTGCAGCGCCGGGTCGACCCCAGCGACTACGCCGGCTACCACCTCGACCTCGGCGCCCTCGAGCAGCGGCTCGACGCCGCCCCGAACGAGCGGCGCGCCGCCCGCGGCGCCGACCTGGCGACCATCTCGGTGCCCTCGCCCGACGGCGAGCTGATCGAGTTCGCCGTCGCGGAGTCGCCCGTCTTGGAGGCCGGCCTGGCCGCCGCGCACCCCGAGATCACCACCTGGGCCGGCTCCGCGACCGGCGACGCGCCCGCCACCATCCGCCTCGACGTCACGCCGATGGGCTTCCACGCCTCGGTGCGCGGCCCCGGCGCCACCTGGTACGTCGACCCCGCCTACAACGGCGCGAACCAGGGCGACGACGCGCTCTACCTGTCCTACCTGGGCTCCGACCTGCCCGAGCGGCAGCGCGAGGTCACCGGCACCGACGTCGTCGATCGCGACGACCTCCACGCCGACGGCGCCGGCAAGCCCACGAGCCCCTCGGTCGGCGAAGGTGGGGGACAGGTCGCCATCCAGCGCACCTACCGCCTCGCGCTCATCTCCGACCCCAGCTACGCCGCCGCGTTCAGCGGCAACACCACCGCCGAGAAGACGACGCTCATCAACCGCGTCAACCAGGTCTACGGCGACGACCTGTCGATCCGGCTGCTCCTGGTGAGCGGCACCGACCAGCTGAACTTCGACACCGCCCAGCAGTTCACCGGTGCGAACGGCCGCTGCGGCCAGCTGGCGTGCTTCAACCCGACGCTGACCACCGACGGCTGCTACAGCCTCACCGCCGACCAGCAGTCGCTCTACGTGCTCGACCAGGCCCGCTACGTCGCCGGCCAGCTCATCGGGGCCGACAGCTACGACATCGGCCACGTGGTCTTCGGCGCCGACGGCGACGGCGGCGGTGTCGCCGGCCTCGGCGTGGTCGGCACCTTCGACAAGGCGGCCGGCTGCACCGGGCTCGCCCCGCCCACCGGCGACGGCTTCGCCATCGACTACGTCGCGCACGAGGTCGGCCACCAGTTCGCCGGCAACCACACCTTCAACGGGACGTCGGGCAGCTGCGCCGACGACAACCGCGAGGCCACCACGTCGGTCGAGCCCGGCTCGGGCGTCTCGGTGATGGCCTACGCCGGCATCTGCGGCATCGACAACCTGCAGTCGCACAGCGACCCTATCTTCAGCCAGCGCTCGCAGGCCGAGATCGCCGCCTTCACCCGCGGCGCGCCGGGCAACGACAACGAGGTGCAGAACATCGCCCTCAGCGGGTTCGGCTCGGGTGAGTCGTTCACCATCTCCTACGGCGGTGCGGCGCAGACCGTCACCTCCGGCACGAACTACACCGCCGCCGGCATCAAGACCGCCGTCGAGGCCGCCGAGCCCAGCAGCGCCACCGCCACCGTGACCGGTCTGTGGGGCCTCAGCACGTCGCTGACCAACGGCTTCCAGATCACCTGGTCGGGCACGGCCGACATCGCCAAGCCCGCGGTCACCGTCGCCAGCGGCACCTTCACCCCCATCGTCGGCACCACCGACAACGGCGGCGCGGAGGACAACCAGGGCTCGAACAACCCGACCCCCACCGGCAACCGCAACCCCACGGTCACCGCGCCCGCCGCGAAGACCATCCCGATCCGCACCCCGTTCGTGCTCACCGGCTCGGCCACCGACCCCGAGGGCGACACGCTCACCTACTCCTGGGAGCAGAACGACGTCGGCGGCGCCACCGGCACCGCGCTGAACAACAACACCAAGACCGTCGGTCCGCTGTTCCGCATCTTCGGCACCTACGCCGCGGTCAGCGCGGCCGGCAGCCAGCAGACCCCGTCGCCCGGCCAGAACGTGCCCGGCACCAGCCCCACCCGGTCCTTCCCCGACCTCGCCCAGGTCGCCGAGGGCGCCACCAACGCCAAGACCGGCACGTGCGGCACCCTCTCCGGCACCGCCACCTCCGACAGCGCCGCGCTGCGCTGCTACTCCGAGTTCCTGCCCCGGGTGGCGCGCTCGATGAGCTTCCGACTCACCGCCCGTGACCTCGGCGGCGCCGACGGCGGCTTCGACGGCGGGACGTCGTTCGCCGACGTCACCATCACCGCGGCCGGCACCGCGCCGTTCCAGATCACCTCGCAGGGCACGGCGTCGAGCGTCAGCGGCAACGCCACCGGCACCGTGGCGTGGGACGTCGTCGGCACCGACCTGGCGCCCTACTCGGTCTCGAACGTGAAGATCTCGCTGTCGACCGACGGCGGCCTCACCTACCCGACGGTGCTGCTGGCCAGCACGCCCAACGACGGCTCGCAGGCCGTCACGTGGCCCAACGTCGCCACCAGCCAGGGCCGCATCAAGGTCGAGGCGATCGACAACTACTTCTACGACCTCAACGACGCCAACATCACCATCACCCCGGTGACCGCGCCGACGCCGACGCTGACCACCGGCGGCAACGCCGCGGGCCAGACCTTCACCGCGGCGTCGTCCGACCCGCTGGGCACGACGCCGACCATCACGGCCACGTCGAACACCGTCGCGGGCAACGCCCTGACCGCCTCGGCGACCGGGCTCCCGACCGGGCTGACCCTGGCCCCGACGTCGAGCACCGGCGACAGCCGCACCTTCACCGTCACCGGCACCGCGGACGTCGACCCGGGCACCTACCCGGTGACGGTCACGGTCTCCGACGGCGCCGGCAACGCCGACGACCAGACCGTCTCGTTCACCGTGGTCGTCACCAAGGACGCCGCGGCGCTGACCTACACCGGCGACACCACCAGCCAGGGCGGCACCGTGAACGTCTCGGCCTCGGTCGTCGACGGCGACGCGACGCCCGGCACCGTCACCGGGTCCGTGGCTTTCACCGACCAGACCACCGGCGACCAGCTCTGCACCGCCACCGTGGCCTCGGGCACGGCAGCGTGCACGTTCCAGGCTCCCGCCGACCGCACCTACGCGGTCGTCGGCACCCTGACGAGCACCCGCTACCAGGGTGCGTCGGCCCCGGCGACCCTCGTGGTCGACGTCCCGGCGCAGCCGACGCTCACCGTCGAGGGCGACGCCGACGGCGCGACCTACACCGTGGCGTCGTCCGACGTGCTCATCCCCTCGCCCACCTGGCAGGTCACCTCGAACACCGTCGAGGGTGGCGACATCGACGCCTCCTGGACCGGCCTGCCCACCGGCCTGGACATCCAGACCGTCGACATCAGCCCCAGCAGCCGCACCTTCCAGGTGCTCGGCGTGGCGGACGTCGACCCGGGCACCTACCAGCTGCAGGTGACGTTCTCCGACGGCCCCGGCAACGCGGCCGACGTGCAGCGGAGCCTCACGATCACCGTCGTGAAGGACGCGGCGACGCTCACCTACATCGGTCCCACGACGGGCACCGGCGAGCCGCTGAAGCTCGGCGTCACGGTCGAGGACGACGACGGCACCCCCGGCGTGCCCACCGGCACCGTCGCCTTCACCGACCAGACCACGGGCGACGCGCTCTGCTCGGCCCCGGTGACCCAGGGCGACGCCGCGTGCACGATCGACGCGCCGACCGACCGCACCTACGAGGTCGTCGCCACGCTCACCGGCGCCCGCTACGAGGGTGCCTCCGAGCCGGCGACCGTCGTCGTCACGACCACCCCGGTCGACACCACGCCGCCCGACGCCCGGATCACCGCCGGGCCGGCCCAGGACGCGATCGTGACGGCGCGCGACGTCGTCCTCCGGTTCGCCTCCGAGCCGGGTGCGACCTACACCTGCACCCTGCGCGGCGTCTCGAAGGCCTGCAACGGCGGCAGCGTGACCTACCGCAACCCGGCCGCCGGCACCCAGGTGTTCTCGGTGCGGGCCACCGACGCCGCCGGCAACGCCGACGCGACGCCGGCCACCCGTCGCTTCACCGTGCCGGTCGACGACACCGGGTTCGCCAAGCAGCAGGGCGTCTGGCAGCGCAAGACGCTGGGCACGGCGTTCCGCGGCAGCTACCTGACCACCAAGCGGAAGGGCGCCTGGCTGACCTACCGGGTCACCGGGGCCACCTCGCTCTCGCTGGTGGTCGGCACCGGGCCGAAGCAGGGCCGCCTCGAGGTGCTGCTCGGCAACCAGCGCCTGAAGGCGTTCGGGACGTCGAGCGCCACCCGCAAGCAGCCGGTGGTCGTCAAGATCGCCAGCTTCGGCGCGCCGCGCTCGGGCGTCGTCCGGGTGCGCACGCTCGGCACCACCGAGGTGCGCGTCGACGGCCTCGCCGTCGTCGGCGCGGCGGCGACGGGTCGCCCGTCGCACGTCTCCCGCGCGGGCCTGGTGCTCTGACGCCGCCTGGCTGAGAGCTCCTGACAGGGTCGGAGGGCCGGTCGCACCCGCGGCCGGCCCTTCCCCTGGACCGACAGTGCAATGTCACATAACATCGTGCCGCACCCGAGAGCCGAGGAGAACCGATGGCCCACCAGCCGTGGCACGGCATCACCGTCGCCACCGCCCTGCCCTTCGACGACGAGCTCGCCGTCGACCACGACGCCTACGCCGCCCACGTGCGCTGGCTGGCCGAGAACGGCATGGACGGCGTCGTCCCGAACGGCTCCCTGGGGGAGTACCAGACGCTGACCGAGCAGGAGCGGGCTCGCGTGGTCGAGACCGCCGTCGAGGCCGCGCCCGAGGGGTTCGCGGTGATGGCGGGGGTGGCGGCGTACGGCGCGCTGGAGAGCTGCCGGTGGATCGAGCAGGCCGCCAAGGCCGGCGCCCACTGCGCGATGCTGCTGCCGCCCAACTCCTACCGGGCCGACCGGGCCGCGGTGGTCGACCACTACCGCGCCGCCGCCTCGGTGGGCCTGCCGGTCGTGGCCTACAACAACCCGATCGACACCAAGGTCGACCTGGTGCCCGACCTGCTCGCCGAGCTGCACGCCGAGGGCCTCATCGTGGCGGTCAAGGAGTTCACCGGCGACGTGCGCCGCGCCTACCGCATCCGCGAGCTCGCGCCGGGCCTCGACGTGCTCGTCGGGTCGGACGACGTGCTGCTCGAGGTCGGCCTGGCCGGTGCGGTCGGGTGGGTCTCGGGCTACACCAACGCCCTGCCCGTCGCCTGCCGCCGCGTCTACGACCTGGCCACCTCCGGCGACCCGGCCGACGCCGTCGAGGCGCTCGCGACCTACCGCGACCTGCACCCGCTGCTGCGCTGGGACTCCCAGGTCGAGTTCGTGCAGGCCATCAAGCTCTCCATGGACGTCGTCGGCCGGCGCGGTGGTCGCTGCCGCCCGCCGCGGCTTCCGCTCGCGCCCGAGGTCGCGGCCGGGATCACCCGGGCGACCGAGGCGGCGCTGGCCGCCGGACACCGGTGAGCCAGGCTGGGTCCGTGAGCGTGGACGTCGACGACCTGGTCGCCCGCGCCGTCGTGGCGGGGGAGCGGTGGGCGGCGACGTCCGCGGCCGACCGCGCGGCCGCCCTGCACGCGGTGGCGGCCGCGCTCGACGCCGCGGCCGACGACCTCGTGCCGCTCGCGCAGCGCGAGACCCACCTGCCCGAGGCGCGGCTGCGCGGCGAGCTGACGCGCACCACGTTCCAGCTGCGGCTGCTCGCCGACGCGGCCGCCGCGGGCGAGCACCTCGACGTCCGCGTCGACCTGCCCGACCCCGACTGGCCGATGGGCGCGCCGCGCCCCGACCTGCGGCGCACCGCCGTCCCGCTCGGGCCGGTCGTCGTCTTCGCGGCCTCGAACTTCCCGTTCGCGTTCAGCGTCGCCGGCGGCGACACCGCCGCGGCGCTGGCGGTCGGCTGCCCGGTGGTGCTCAAGGCGCACGAGGGGCATCCCGGGCTGTCGGACGCCACGGCGCACGTCGTGCTCGACGCACTGCGCGGCGCCGGCGCCCCCGACGACCTGCTCGGCCTCGTGCACGACCCCGCCGACGCCCGCGCCGCGCTCACCCACCCCGACGTGATGGCCGGCGCCTTCACCGGCTCGATCCCGGCCGGGCGGGCGCTGTTCGACCTCGCGCGGTCGAGGCCCGAGCCGATCCCGTTCTACGGCGAGCTGGGCAGCCTCAACCCGGTGTTCGTCACCCGCCGCGCCGCCGAGGCGCGCGCCGCGGAAGTGGCCGACGGCTTCGTCGGCTCGTTCACGATGGGCAGCGGCCAGTTCTGCACCAAGCCCGGCGTCGTCCTGGTGCCGGCGGGCTCCGACCTGCTCGACCGGCTGCGCGCGGCCACGCTGCCCGAGACCGGTCCGCTGCTCAACGACCGCGTCGCCCGCGGGCATGCGCGGGGTCGCGACGAGCTGGCGGGGCGCGACGACGTCGAGCCGCTCGCGGGCGGCGACGACGCACCCGACGACCAGCCGCGGCCGGCGCTGCTGCTGACCCGGGCGGCCGACGTCCTCGCCGACCCGGCCGGGCTGCTGGGGGAGTGCTTCGGCCCGACCGCGCTGGTGGCGACCTACGACGACGAGTCCGAGCTGGTGGCGGTGGCGCGGGTGCTCGAGGGGCAGCTGACCGCCACCGTCGCGGGCGAGCCCGACGACGACGTCGCCGAGCTGCTCACCGTGCTCACCCGCAGGGCCGGGCGGCTGCTGTGGAACCAGTGGCCCACCGGCGTCTCGGTCACCGGCGCGCAGCAGCATGGCGGTCCCTACCCGGCCACCACCGCGCCCGGCACCACCTCGGTCGGCACGGCCGCGCTCGCCCGGTTCGTGCGACCGGTCGCCTGGCAGGGGTTCCCGCAGGCGCTGCTGCCGGCCGAGCTGCGTGAGGGGGCCGGGTCGTGAGGTCGACCCGCGTCATCCACGCCGTCGACTCCCACACCGAGGGGATGCCGACCCGCGTCGTCACCGGCGGCGTCGGCGTGCTGCCCGGCGCCACGATGGCCGAGCGGCGCACCTGGTTCATCGAGAACCGCGACGATCTGCGCACCTTCCTGATGTGCGAGCCGCGCGGCCACTCGGCCATGAGCGGCGTCATCCTGCAGCCGCCGACGCGGCCCGACGCCGACTACGGCGTGCTCTTCATCGAGGTCTCCGGGCTGCTGCCGATGTGCGGCCACGGCACCATCGGCGCCGCGACCGTGCTGGTCGAGACCGGCATGGTCGAGGTGGTCGAGCCGGTGACGGTGCTGCGGCTCGACACCCCCGCCGGGCTGGTCGAGGCGCGGGTCGCCGTCGAGGGCGGTCGGGCGACGTCGGTGACCCTGCGCAACGTGGCCTCGTTCGCCGCCGGGCTCGACCAGAGCGTCGACGTGCCCGGGTTCGGGCCGGTGCGCTACGACCTCGCCTTCGGCGGCAACTTCTACGCCATCGTCGAGCTGGCCGAGCTCGGCCTGCCCTTCGACCGCGCCGCCAAGCAGCAGCTGCTCGACGCCGGCCTGGCGATCATGGCGGCCATCGACGAGCAGCGGCCGCCGGTGCACCCCACGCGGCCCGACATCACCGGCTGCCACCACGTGCACCTCACCGCGCCCGGCTCGACCGCCCGTCACTCGCGGCACGCCATGGCCATCCACCCGGGCTGGTTCGACCGCTCGCCGTGCGGCACCGGCACCAGCGCCCGCATGGCGCAGCTGCACGCCCGCGGCGAGCTGCCGCTCGACGTCGACTTCGTCAACGAGTCCTTCATCGGGACGA
Organism: Nocardioides marinquilinus; assembly: GCF_039543705.1. NCBI lineage: Bacteria > Bacillati > Actinomycetota > Actinomycetes > Propionibacteriales > Nocardioidaceae > Nocardioides > Nocardioides marinquilinus. The sequence goes on along the minus strand of NZ_BAABKG010000003.1, from coordinate 23,424 downwards.
CGTTCACCGGCCGCCTCGTCGCGACCACCGAGGTCGGCGGCGTCCCCGCGGTGGTGCCGACCATCACCGGGCGGGCGTGGGTCACCGGCACCGCGCAGTACCTGCTCGACCCCGACGACCCCTTCCCGGCGGGCTTCGAGCTGTGAGCGCGCCCGACCTCGTCGTCATCGGTGCCGGCGCGCTGGGTGCCGCCACCGCGTACTACGCCGCGCGGGCCGGGCTCGCCGTCGAGGTCGTCGAGCGGGGCGCCATCGTCAGCGGCACCACGAGCGCGGGGGAGGGCAACCTGCTGGTCTCCGACAAGGTCGCCGGCCCCGAGCTCGACCTGGCGCTGCTGTCGTACCGGCTGTGGCGCGGCGAGCTGGCCGAGCACGCCGGCCTCTGGGAGTTCGAGGCCAAGGGCGGCCTCGTCGTCACCACCGACGACGCCGGCGCCACCGCGCTCGGCGAGCTGGCCGGGCGGCAGCGGGACGCCGGGGTCGAGGTCGACGTGCTCACCGCCGACCGGGCGCACGAGCTCGAGCCGCACCTGACCCGTGACCTCACCGGCGCCGCGCTCTACCCCCAGGACAGCCAGGTGCAGCCGATGCTGATGGCCGCCCACCTGCTGCGGCTGGCCCGCGGGCTCGGGGCGCGGGTGCGCACCGGCACCACCGTCACCGGGTTCCTGCGCGACGGCGACCGGGTGGTCGGCGTCCGCACCGACCGCGGCGACGTCGCCGCCGGGCACGTGGTCAACGCGGCCGGCACGTGGGCCGGTGAGGTGGCGACGCTGGCCGGCGTCGAGGTGCCGGTGCTGCCGCGGCGCGGGTTCATCCTGGTCACCGAGCCGCTGCCACCGACGGTGCACCACAAGGTCTACGCCGGCGAGTACGTCGCCAGCACCCAGAGCGCGGGAGAGGGCCTGCAGGTCTCCACCGTCGTCGAGGGGACGGCGTCCGGCACCGTGCTCGTCGGCTCCTCGCGCGAGCGGGTCGGCTTCGACCGCACCGTCTCGCTGCCGGTGCTGCGCGAGCTGGCCCGCCAGGCGCTGCGGCTCTACCCGACCCTCGCGCCGGTGGCGCTCATGCGCACCTACCTGGGCTTCCGGCCCTACTGCCCCGACCACCTGCCCGTGATCGGCCTCGACCCGCGCGCGCCCGGGCTGGCCCACGTGGCCGGCCACGAGGGTGCGGGCATCGGGCTGTCGGTCGGCAGCGCGCACGTGCTCGTGCAGGCGCTCACCGGACGACGTCCCGACCTCGACCTCGCCCCGTTCGCGCCCGAGCGGTTCTCGCTGCAGGGGGTCGCGTGACCGATCGTCTCGACCTGACCCTCGACGGCGCGCCGCTCACGGCTAGGCCGGGCCAGAGCGTCGGCGCGGCGCTGACCGAGGCGGGCGTGCGGTCGTGGCGCACGACGCGACGCGGCGGTCGGCCGCGCGGGCTGTTCTGCGGCATCGGCGTCTGCTTCGACTGCCTGCTCGTCGTCGACGGCGTGCCCAACCAGCGGGCGTGCCTGGTGCCGGCCCGCGACGGCATGCGGCTCGAGACGACGCCGCGCGAGCTGGGCGGCTCCGATGACTGAGGCGTTCGACGTCGCGGTCGTCGGCGCCGGCCCGGCCGGGATGGCGGCCGCGGTGGCCGCGGGGGAGCGCGGGCTGCGCGTCGTCCTCGTCGACGCCGGGCGCCGCACCGGCGGGCAGTACTGGCGACGCCCGACCGACGACGCCGAGCCCGACGCGCGGTTCGCCGACCTGCACCGGCGGCTGGCCGCGCTGGGCGACGCCGTCCGGCACGTGGCGGGTCAGCAGGTGTGGTTCGTCGAGGCCGGCGAGCCGCACGCGCTGCACCTGAGCCCGACCGTCGACGCCGCGATCGACGTCGACCTCGCGCCCGACGCCGACCGTGCCCCCGCGCGCGTCGAGGCGCGGGCGCTCGTGCTGTGCCCGGGCGGCTACGACCGGCAGCTGCCCGTGCCCGGGTGGACCCTGCCGGGCGTGATGGCGGCGGGCGGCGTCCAGGCGCTGCTGAAGGCGTCGGGCACCCTCGCCGGCTCGCGTGCGGTCGTGGCCGGCACCGGGCCGTTCCTGCTGCCGGTGGCCGCCGGCCTGCTGCGCGCCGGGGCCGAGGTGGTCGCGCTGTGCGAGGCCGGGTCGCCGTCCGGCTGGGCGCGGACGCCGCGCGGCGTCGCCGCCGTGCCGGGCAAGGCGGCCGAGGCGGCGGCCTACGCGGCCACGCTGGCCCGCCACCGGGTGCGGCTGCGCACCCGCACCGTCGTCACCGAGGTCCGCGGCGACGACCACGTGACGTCGGTGCGGCTGGGACGGCTCGACCGCCAGGGCCGGCTGCGTCCCGGCGACGGCGTCGAGGTCGAGGCCGACCTCGTCGCGCTGGGGTGGGGCTTCACGTCGTCCCTCGAGCTGCTGACCGCGGTCGGCGCGGCGACCCGGGTCGACGACGACGGGTCGCTGGTCGTGGTGGTCGACGACGGCCAGCGCACCGACGTCCCGGGTGTGCTCGCCGCCGGCGAGGCCACCGGCGTCGGGGGAGCGGACCTGGCGGTGGCCGAGGGCGAGCTCGCCGGGCTCACCGCGGCTCGCGACGCGGGGTGCGCCGTCGACGAGGCCCGGGTGCGGTCGGTGCGACGCACGGTGCGTCGTCATCGGGCCTTCGCCGCCGCGATGCACCGCGCACACCCGGTGCCGGCGGGCTGGCGGGAGTGGCTGCGGCCCGACACCGTCGTCTGCCGCTGCGAGGAGGTCACCGCCGGTGAGGTGCGCACGGCGTGCGACGACCTCGGCGCCGCCGACGCGCGCACCGTCAAGCTGCTGACGCGCTGCGGCATGGGCTGGTGCCAGGGCCGGGTGTGCGGCTACGCGACGGCCGCGCTCGCCGCGCCGGCCGGGGCGACGCCGTCCGCCGACGACCTGCGCTCGGTCGCCCGCCGCAGCCTGGCCGCACCGGTCTCGCTCGGCGAGCTGGCGCGCGGGGTCGACGGGGAGGACGACTGAGGTGGGGTTCGAGAAGGTGAGCCTGCGCGAGCAGGTCGCCCGCGCGCTGCGGGCCGCGATCGTCTCGGGCGAGATGGAGCCGGGGGTCGTCTACTCCGCGCCCGCGCTGGCCGCCCGGTTCGACGTCTCGGCCACGCCGGTGCGTGAGGCAATGCTCGACCTGGTGCGCGAGAACCTGGTGACCACGGTGCCCAACAAGGGGTTCCGGGTGACGGCGGTCGAGGAGCGCGACCTCGACGAGATCACCGAGCTGCGGATGCTGGTCGAGCCGCCGCTCGCGGCCCGGGTGACACCGTCCGTGCCCGCCGACGACCTGCCCGAGCTGCGCCGGCTGGCCGAGGCGATCGTCGACGGCGCCCGGGCCGGCGACCTGGTCGCCTACACCGAGGCCGACCGCGCCTTCCACCTGCGGCTGCTCGACTACGCCGGCAACCGCCGCGCCTCGGCGCTGGTCTCCGACCTGCGCGCCCACACCCGCCTCTACGGCCTCGCCGCCCTGCTCGACGCCGGCGGGCTCGAGGCCTCCGCCCGCGAGCACCACGCCATCCTCGACGCCGTCGAGGCCCGCGACCCGGCCGAGGTCGAGCGCCTCATGTCCGCCCACATCGCCCAGACCCGCGGCCGCTGGGCCGCCCCCGCCCACGGTGGTCGAGGTGCGAGGCCGGCCACGGCCGAGCCTCGAGACCCCGCGCCGTCCACGCAGACCAACCCCCACGGGCCCTGAGCCTGTCGAAGGGCACCCCCCACGCCCCGAAGCCCTCCGGTGGTCGAGCAGGCCGAGCGTCTGCGCGAGGCCGTCGTCGAGACCCGGCGCGGTCAACGCCAGCCCCACGGACCCTGAGCTCGTCGAAGGGCACCCCCACGCACCGAAGTCCTCCGGTGGTCGAGCAGGCCGAGCGTCTGCGCGAGGCCGTCGTCGAGACCACGCAACGATCACGCCGACCCGACCCGCACGGTCCCTGAGCCTGTCGGAGGGCACCCCACGCGAAGCCCACCCGACAGGAAAGCCAATGCTTGCCCTAGACAGGCAAGCACTCACTTGCCTATTCTCGTCCGGTGACGACGGTCTACCGGGCCCTCGACGACGAGACCCGGCGCGTGCTGCTCGACGAGCTCGCGGCGAAGGACGCGCAGACCCTCTTCGAGCTGTGCGGCGCGCTGGCGGTGCGGCACGGCACCTCGATGACGCGCCAGGCCGTCTCGCAGCACCTCGCCGTGCTCGAGGACGCCGGCCTGGTGCGCAGCGAACGGCGAGGGCGCACGAAGGTGCACTTCTTCGACCCGTCGCCGCTCGCCGAGATCACCCGCCGATGGCCCGTCCCGAGGGAGGACACCCCATGAGAATCCGCCTGACCAGCCTGTTCGTCGACGACCAGGCCGCCGCGCGCACCTTCTACACCGAGGTGCTCGGCTTCGCCGTCAAGCACGAGGTGCCGATGGGCGAGCACCTGTGGCTCACGGTCGTCGACCCCGACGACCCTGACGGCGTCGAGCTGCTGCTCGAGCCGGCCGGGCACCCGGCGGTCGGCCCCTACCGCGACGCGCTGGTGGCCGACGGCATCCCGCTGGCGCAGCTCACGGTCGACGACGTCGACGGCGAGCACGCCCGGCTGGCGGCGGCCGGCGTGGTCTTCACCCAGGCGCCGACGCAGATGGGTCCGGTGCGGACGGCCGTGCTCGACGACACCTGCGGCAACCTGGTCCAGCTGGTCTCAGCCACCGACGCCGCCGAGCCCGCCTGAGCCACCCCCACGGCCGCTGGGCTCGTCGACGGGACCGCGAGCCCGGGTCAGGCGTCGTCCACCTCGGCCCACCGCGCCTCGAACTCGGCCACGGTCAGCGTGTCGAGGTCGCGACGCATCGCGGCGAGCATCGCCGCACCCTCGTCCTCGTCGAGGTTCTTGCGGCGCAGCAGCTCGCCGTGGTCGTCGCGGCGGCGGACGACGAGGTCGCCGCCGACGAGCTGCGGGTCGCCGACCACCGCGCCGACGACGCCCACGGCCAGGTCCCGCGCGCGACGCCAGACACCCCCCTCGTGCACGTCGAAGACCGCTTCGTGGGTGGTGGCCGCGGCGTCGTCCATGGCTCGCAGGCTAGCCAGCGCCTGGGAGGCGCCGTCGACGCCTCCGGTAGAACGGGTGGTGTGACCACCGCTCCCGTCCCGGTCGAGCTCGCCGCCCAGAACGGCGCACTGCACGCGCTGCGCTGGGGCGACGGTCCCCGCGTCGCGGTCGCCCTGCACGGCATCACGGCCAACGCGATGTCGTGGGGCGCGGTGGCGGCGCGGCTGCCGGCCGAGTGGTCACTGGTCTCGCTCGACCAGCGCGGCCGCGGCCGCTCACGCGACCTGCCCGGCCCCTACGGCGTCGACGACCTGGCCCGCGACGCCCGCGACGTCGTCCGCGCCACCGGTGCCGAGGTGCTGGCCGGCCACTCGCTCGGCGCCTACGTGGCGCTCGCCGTCGACCACCTGCACCCGGGCACGGTCGCCCGGCTGGTGCTGGTCGACGGGGGAGTGCCGCTGCCGGTGCCGGCCGGGCTGAGCGAGGCCGAGCTGGACGCCGTCCTCGACACCACCGTCGGCCCGATGGTCGAGCGGCTGCGCACCACCTACGCCGACGTCGACGCCTACGTCGACTTCTTCCGCGCCCACCCGGCGATGGGGCCCTACTGGAGCGACGACCTCGCGTTGTACGCCCGCTACGACGCGGTCGAGACCGCCGACGGCGTGCGGGCCGCGGCGTCGGAGGAGGCGGTGCGGGCGGCGGGCCGCGAGCTGCTCACCCGCTCGACCCAGGTCCGCGACGCCGTCGCCGGGCTCGCCACGCCGACCCACCTGCTCACCGCCGAGCGCGGCATGTTCGACGAGCCGACGCCCTTCCTGCCCCCGGACGCCGTCGCCGAGGCCGAGCGCACGGCGTCCGCGCTGCGCGTGACCGCCCTGCCCGACACCAACCACTACACGGTGCTGCTCGGCGACGCCGCCGCCGGCGCCGTGGCGGCGACCATCGCGGGGGAGGCGGGCTGAGGCTCGCACGTGTCCGCCCGTGTCGCGGCGCGCCGGTCGACCCTTGCCAACCGGTGGTGGCCGGGGTCGAATGTGGCTCACAGCCTCTCCTGATCGGACGATGCTCGTGTTCTCACTCCGTCTCACGATCGTGTGCCTGGTCGCTGCTGTCGTGGCGCCGCTCGGCCTCTCCTCCGTCGCGGTGGCCACGACGGTGGGGTCGACCGCCGCACCCACGACGACCGCCGTCGAGCCGTACAGCGCCCTACCGCTCGCCCAGCGCGGTCGACAGAAGTGCCGGTTCGCCGGCACCTCCACCTCGGGCACCAGCACCCGGCACTGCTACGGGTGGGGCAGGTCGTGGCGCGGTGTCAGCGTGACCCAGCCGAACGCGTGGCTCGACTACTCGCAGCGGACCAAGGACACCGAGATGCTCACGCTGAACCTGCGTGTGGCCGACTTCGCCGCCGACGGCAAGTGCGCGGTGCTGCGGGTCAAGAAGGTGGGCTACAACCCCTACGACTACTTCCTCGACGGATACGCCTGTGGCAAGGGCACGTCGGAGGTGAGCACCTTCAAGTTCACGCACCGGGTCTTCCACCTCTCGCCCGGCACGTTCCGCCTGGCGCTCTGCCGCGCCCGGATGCCCGGCGGCACGGTCACGAACCCGCGGTGCACGAACATCTTCAAGCAGCGCTTCCGCTGACGCGCTGAGCGGGACCGGTTCACCTGACCAGCCGGTCTCCGCTGTGCACGTGCACGTGGAGGTGCTTCGAGTCCTGGTAGGCGCCGAGGTTGGTGAGCACCGCCGCGGCGCCGTGCTCGGTCTCGACCTGCCGGGCCACGGTCTGGACGACGGAGAGCAGTGCTCGCACGTCGTCCGCGTCGTCGTCGGTGAGGGTCGTGAGGGAGGCGAGGTGGCGCTTGGGCACGACCACGACGTGCACCGCCCAGAACGGGCGCGTGTGGTGGAAGGCCAGCACCCGCTCGTCCTCGTGCACGACGTCGAGCCGCTCGGGGTGCGGCACGGCGATGTCGCAGTAGAAGTCGGTGCCGTCGTATGGCGCGTCGGCCGTCACGCCCGCGCCACCACGAACGCCTCGGCGACGGCCCGGTCGACGTCGTCCGGAACCGGCTGGACGCCGGGCGCGAGCCCGCCCCGGGCCACCGCGGCCAGCGACCGCACCTGCAACGTCAGGCCGAGGTCCATGGCCTCGATCGGGTTGCCGAGGGCGGCGGCCAGGTTGATCATCCGCGTGCCGGCGAGGACGGCGACGCGGCGGCCGTCGGGCCGCTCGTAGGTGCGGTGGTAGGCCGCCTCGCCGACCGGCCGGCCCAGCCGGGCGAGGTCCAGCTCGTGGGCGAAGTGGCTGACGCCGGTGACCACGACGCCGTCGGGGAGCAGGTCGACCTCGGCCTCGCCGACGACGTCGCGCCCGCCGGTGGCGAGGAACAGCAGCCGGGTCGCGGGCAGCGCGGTGGCCAGGGGAGCGACGTCGAAGCCCTCCATGAGCGCCTCGAGCGCGCGGTAGGGGTCGAGGTCCACCACGGTGACCCGGGCGCCGAGCTGGCGCAGGGTCTGGGCGACGCCGCGGCCGCACGGTCCGTAGCCGACGACGGTGGCGCGGGCGCCTGGCAGCATCAGGTTGGTCGCGTTCATGAAGCCCTGCACCACCGACTGGCCGACGCCGAAGCGGTTCTCGACCATCAGCTTCAGCTCGCTGTCGTTGATGACGACCACCGGGACGTCGACGCCGTCGGGCCGGGCGCGCAGCCGCAGCCCGCCGGTGGTGGTCTCCTCGGTGCCGCCGACGAAGTGGGGGCTGCGCTCGCGGGCCAGCAGCGCGGTGGTGAGGTCGCCTCCGTTGTCGAGCAGCAGGTGCGGGTCGACGTCGAGGACGTCGTCCACCCGTGGCGCCTCGTCGGCGGCGTCGGCGTGGACGACGACACCGTCGGCCCGCAGCGCCTCGACGGTGTCGGGCCGCGTGGAGCCGGGGGAGCCGGTGAGGGCGACGGTCGCGCCCGCCTGCACGAGCAGGCGGCACATCACGGCCGTCTTGGGCTCGATGTGCAGGCAGATCGCGAGGCGCAGGCCGTCGAAGACGTGGCCGAGCTCGGCGAAGGCGTCGCGCAGCAGCGGCATGTGGGCGGCGGCCCAGTCGACGCCGGGGGCGGGCAGGGCAGGGTGGTGCAGGGTCGTGGACATGCGGGTTCCGATCGGTGGGTGTGGGTTCTGCCGGCAGGAGCGGGGCTCGACTACTGGTAGAGGTCCGATCGGTACGAGTGGTCGCCGAACAGGAGCGCCGAGGCGTCCCGTCGCTGGGTGACCGTGCTCATGGCCGTGAGGGTAGCGGGATGATGCGGTGGTGGGCAGCCCGATGCGCGTCGTGGCGTTGCGCCGCTACCCGGTCAAGGGCCTGGGCGGCGAGGGCCTCGCCTCGGTGCCGCTCGACGGGCGCGGCCTCGCCGGTGACCGCTGGTTCGCCGTCGAGGACGACGACGGTCGGTTCGCCTCGGCCAAGGACACCCGCCGCTTCCGCCGGCGCGACGCCGTCCTCGGCTACCGGGCAGCCACGGCGTCCGACGGCGGGGTGACGGTCACCGACGGGACGGACGCGTGGCGGGTCGGCGACGCCGCGCTCGACGCCGAGCTGAGCCGGACGACGGGCGCGAGCGTGCGCGTGACGCCCGAGGCCGGCGTCCCGCACCAGGACATGGGCGCGGTCTCGCTGGTCGGCACCGCGACCCTCGACTGGTGCGCCGCGGCGTGGGACCTCGACGCCGACCCGCGGCGGCTGCGGGTGAACCTGGTCGTCGAGACGACGGAGCCGTTCGCCGAGGAGCGGTGGGTCGGGCGCGAGGTCGAGTGCGGTGGCGCGCGGCTGCGCGTCGTCGAGCGAGCGCCCCGGTGCCGCACGATCGACCTCGACCAGGACGGCGCCGTCGCCCGCGGTCGCTGGCTGCGCCCGCTCGCGGCCGAGCGCGACCTGTGCCTCGCGGTCTACGCCGACGTGGTGCGGCCCGGCCTGGTGACGGTCGGTGACCCGGTGCACGAGGTCGCGGGTGGGAGACTGACGTCGTGACCCGGACGGCGCTGCGTGACGTGGTCGGCGACCGGCCCATCGTCCTCGACGGGGGACTGGCGACCCTGCTCGAGCGGCACGGCCACGACCTGTCGAGCGACCTGTGGTCGGCCCGGCTGCTGCGCGACGACCCCGACGCGATCCGGGCCGCGCACGAGGAGTTCTTCGCCGCGGGCGCCGAGGTCGCGACGACGGCGTCCTACCAGGTCTCCTTCGAGGGCTTCGGCGCCGCCGGCGCCGACCGCGACGAGGTCGAGCGGCTGCTGCGCCGCAGCGTCGAGCTGGCCGCGGCGGCCCGCGACGCGGCGGCACCCGACGGCTGGGTCGCCGCCTCGGTGGGTCCGTACGGCGCCGTGCTGGCCGACGGGTCGGAGTACCGCGGCGACTACGGGCTCGACGTCGCGCAGCTGCGCGCGTTCCACCGCCCGCGCCTCGACGTGCTCGCCTCGACGGTCGCGGACGGCGCCGCCGACGTGCTCGCCGTCGAGACCGTGCCGTGCCTGGCCGAGGTGGAGGCCGTGCTCGCCGAGCTCGACGGCACCGGCGTCCCCGCGTGGCTGTCGCTGTCGGCCGCGGGCTCGCGCACGCGGGCCGGCGAGCCGCTGGAGGAGGCGTTCGCGATGGCGGCCGGCGTCGCCGAGGTGCTCGCGGTCGGTGTCAACTGCACGACCCCGCCCGACGCCACCGCCGCCGTCCCGCTCGCCGGCCGCCACACGACCGCCGTCGTCTACCCCAACTCGGGCCAGCGGTGGGACGCCGGCGCCCGCGCGTGGACGGGGGAGTCGGCCTTCGACCCCGCCGACGTCGCCGCCTGGGTCGCCGCCGGCGCCCGGCTCGTCGGCGGGTGCTGCCGGGTCGGCCCCGAGGACGTCGCCGCGCTGAGGGCGGTGCTCTCCGAGACCTGACCGCTCGCACCGATGCGATATCGTTTGGGTGATATCGGAGGTGACGTCGTGGAGCAAATCCTGATCCGCAATCTCCCAGACGGGACGAAGGCCGCGCTGCGCAAGCGCGCTCAGCGCAGTCGGCGGTCCCTCGAGGCCGAGGCGCGCGACGTCCTCACCCAGGCCCTGAGCGAAGAGCCCGCCACCCTCGTCGACCTGTTGAGCACCGAGGACGGCTCCGACATCGACTTCGTGCCCGACCGCCTCGGGCTGTCGGCCCGCTCGGCCGAGCTGTGAGGTACCTGCTCGACACCAACGTGGTCTCGGCGCTCCGCGTCCGGGGACGCAACCCCGTGGTCGAGGCATGGTCGGCCTCGGTCCCGCTCGCCGACCAGTTCGTCTCCGCGTTCAGCATCGCCGAGATCGAGCGCGGCGTGATCGCGAAGGAGCGAGTCGACGCGGAGCAGGGCATCGTGCTGCGCCGCTGGTTCGAGGAGCACGTCCTGCCGGCCTTCGCAGGTCGCGTGCTCGGGTTCGACCTCGCGACAGCCCGCATCCTCGCGGCCTACCGGGTCCCGGAGCACGCGCCGCTGGACGACGCCCTCATCGCCTCCGTCGCAGAGGCCGGCGGGCTGACCGTGGTGACTCGCAACGAGCGGCACTTCGAGCCGCTGGGGGTCTCGTGCCTCAACCCGTGGGAGCCACCCGAGCCACCGTCGGCGTGAAGGTCGAGAGGAGTGGCGTCGAGGTCGGTCGACGTCAGTCGACGCGGGTCGTCCGGCCACGCTCGTCGAACTGCGGGCATACGTCGGCCCGTGCTTTCGTTGGCCGTCCGAGCCCGCGTCCGACCCGCGGCGCGGCGCCCTCGACAGGAGACTCCCCATGAACCTCAGCCACGTGCCCCTGCGCCTCGCGACCGGCGCCTTCATCCTCAACAGCGGCCTGGGCAAGCGCAACCTGCCCGCCGAGGCCGCGGCCGGCCTGCAGGGCATGGCGGCCAACGGCGTCCCGCAGGTCACCAAGCTCAGCCCGACGGCGTTCGGCAAGGCGTTGAGCACCGGTGAGATCGCGCTGGGCGCCGCGTTGCTCGCACCCGTCGTGCCGTCGACGGTCGCCGGCGCCGGCCTGGTCGCGTTCAGCGGCGGGCTGCTGAACATGTACCTCAACACCCCGGGCATGACCGCGGAGGGCTCGAAGGTGCGGCCCAGCGAGCAGGGGATCGCGATCGCCAAGGACGTCTGGCTGCTCGGCGCCGGCCTCACGCTGCTCGCGTCGGGCTGGGCGTCGCGCAGGGGAGCCCGCGACTGAGGCGGACGCGGAACCAGGCCATCGCAGCCGTCGTCGGACGACCATGTGGACCCGAGCCTGCATCGCGCTGATCGTCAGCATCGTCTCGGTGCTCGTCGCTGGATGCGGCGGCACCTCTGACGACGCCACGGGTCCCGACGGCCTGCCGGCCGATGCGTTCTGGGTCCACGTGTCGAGCGACGACGACGGGCCCGCGTTCGACATCGACGGGAGTGGTCTGGTTCTCGAGCCGCGGGACGTGTCGCCCGGGCAGCTCGCCGAGTGGCCCTACGTCGCCACAGCCCGCCTCAGCGGTGCCGAGATCGAGCAGGTCCGCGACGTCCTGGACGACGCCGGGCTCTGGGGGGAGTCGTCCCCCGAGGACGCGGCGGAGGTCGAGGCAGCCGACGGTGGGCCGGTCACCGCGATCGCGATCGAGAGCGACAGCGGCCTCTGGACGCACCGCCTGGTGCCCGGCGAACGACTGACAGCACTGCTCGCCGACCTGGACGCGGTGATCGACGCCGCGCAGCAGCTGCCGGTCCCGCCGCCGCAGGTCGTGATCACTGCCGACGAACGCGACGCGCCGACCGACGCGACCACCGACTGGCCGCACCCCGAGGTGCCGCTCGGGGACCTGCGCGGCTCCTGCATCCTCGAAGGTGACCTGGCGGTCGCCGTGGCCGACACGCTCGCGCAGGCAACCGACAGTCCGACGTACGTGACGTACGAGCACGAGGGTGCCGTCTACGAGGTCTACGGCGGGCCCCGACCGGACACCGCCGGCGAGCCGACGGCCACGGGCGGCCTGACGTCGTGCCTCGCCACCTCGTAGCGGGGGACCGGCTCGTGCAGCGTTGGACCGACCTTCCGTCCCCGTCACTCAGTCCGATCGCCGCGACCTGACATAATGTCACTTATCGGCGATGTTCCTGGTGGGCTTGGCAGTGGCCTCCGCCTCGCCGGATAGGTCGAGCCCCAGGAACCGGCGGACGACGTCCGCGCCGTCGACGGTGACCTCTCCCTGTGGGCGCACGAAGCCGGCGGGCGTGACGGTGACGCGCTGCTCGTCGACCGCGAACGTGCCGGCGCGGGTGTGCTGGACGATGCGCTTCCGTCCGTTCTCGACGTAGCCGACCTTGCGGCTCACGGCCGCCGACGCGTGGTTGCCGACGATGTAGCCCGACTCGCACCGCTCGGCGCCGAGCCCGTCGAAGGCGAACCCCACCACGAGCCGGCGCATCAGCGTGCCCGTGCCCTGGCCGTGGTGACGTCGCCCCAGCCAGGACCCGGTCTCCACGGTGCGCCGGTGCGGGAATTCCGCGGCGTGCACGTCCTGCATGCCGACGAGCACGCCGTCCCGACGGACCACGAGGGCGAGCCGCCACTCGTCCGGCGCGAACGTCGCCCGCTGCTTCCACCACCATCCCAGCGACGCGGTCGGGAAGCCGTCGGGCGCCCCGGGCGCGAAGGGCTCCTCGTGCCAGTCCCGCAGGAACGGCATCGGCAGACCGGGGTCCTGGACGCCGTCCTGCACCAGCTCGACGAGCTCGGGCAGGTCGTCGTCGCGCAGCACGGTGAGCGCCACCGGCCCGCAGGCGATCCGCAGGGCGAACGGCGGGAAGATCTGCTCCAGCGTCAGCACGCCGTCATCCTCTCGAGCCGGGCGCCGTCCGTGCACGCCGTTTGCGCCCCCGTCTCCGGCAGGTGAGCCGCGACCCCGTCCGGCTGCCCGACGATGGGTCGCGTGCCCGAAGGACACAGCATCCACCGTCTCGCGCGGCGTCACCGGCGGCTGCTGAAGGGCGAGGTGGTGCACACCTCGAGCCCGCAGGGACGGTTCGCGGAGGGCGCCGCGATGCTCGACGGCCGCACCGTGCTCGGCACGGACGCCTGGGGCAAGCACCTGTTCCACCGCTTCGACGACGGGTGGCTGCACGTGCACCTGGGCCTGTTCGGGCGCTACCGCGACGGCAGCGGCGAGCCGCCGGAGCCGAAGGGTGCGCTGCGGCTGCGGATGGTCACCGACGCGCACTGGATCGACCTGCGCGGACCCACGGCGTGCGAGCTGCTGGCCGACCCCGAGCGCGACGCGCTGCTGGCGCGGCTCGGGCCCGACCCGCTGCGGCCGGGGACGCCGGCGTCCGCGGCGGGCGAGCGCATCGCCCGCTCCCGCGCGCCGATCGGCACGCTGCTGATGAACCAGGCCGTGGTCGCCGGCATCGGCAACGTCTACCGCGCCGAGATCCTGTTCCGGCACGCCCTGAACCCGTGGACGCCCGGCCGCGAGGTCGACCCGGCGACCTGGACCGTGCTGTGGGACGACCTGGTCGTGCTCATGGAGGCCGGCGTGCGCACCGGCCGCATCGTCACCACCGACGCCGACGACCGCGAGCGGCCGCACGGCCGAGTCAGGCGCACCGACGCCCACTACGTCTACCACCGCACCGGACTCCCCTGCCGCCGCTGCGGGACGCCGGTCGCGAGCGCCGAGCTGGCCGCCCGCACCGTCTACTGGTGCCCGGTCTGCCAGCCGGAGGCCTGATTCCGGCCCGCGGCGCGTCCGGCGCCGCTACCGTGCGCGCGTGGCCCGTCGTCTGCTCGCCTGCGTGGCGCTGTCGCTCGCCCTGACCGCCTGCGGCACCGACGACGAGGCCGGCGGGGCGGCGGATGCCCCCGAGGCCGGCCCGCGCACCGAGGTCGACTGGGACGCCTACGAGCCCGGTCTGCAGCGGCGCATCGACGACCTCGAGACCAGCGGGGACTGCGACGGCTTCGCGGCCGTCCTCGACGACCTCCCGGGCGAGTCGGGTGCCGAGAGCCCGCTGCGCAGCTACGTCGACGAGGCGATGAACGCCGCCGACTGCCACAGCTACGGCTGAGCCGCCCGCGACGGGACGACGTCCGGCCGGCGTGCCACAGTGCGCGCGTGATCACCGCCTTGACGCCCGATGTCCTGCCGGCGTGCGTCGCGCTCTACGTCGAGACGTTCACGGCACCGCCGTGGGACGAGTCGTGGACCCTCGACGATGCTGCCGTCCGCCTCCTCGACTTCCTCACGACGCCGCGTGCTCACGGCGTGGTGGCCCGGGTGGACGGCGAGGTGGTCGGCTTCGCGCTCGGACACCTCGAGCGCTCGGGCGCCGAGGACCACTTCCTGCTGCAGGAGATGTGCGTGCGACCCGACCTGCAGGGCCACGGCCACGGCTCGCGACTGCTGCGGGCGCTCGCCGACGAGCTCGACCACGTGACGCACTGGTACCTGCTCACCCTGCGCGACGGCCGGGCCGCGACCTTCTACGAGCGTCACGGGTTCCGGCCGGCCCGGCGGATCGGCGTCTACGTGCGCCCCTGACCCGGGATCGGCTCGGGATCGGCGCGGATCGGCGCGTGATCAGCGCGGGCTCAGCAGCGCGCCTGGTTGCGGACCACGAACGGCTTCGCCGAGGTCCGCACGATCCCCGCGCCCTCGTCGACCCTGCGGTGGATGTCGACGTAGAACCGGCTGCCGGCCCGCAGCTTCGTGTACTCCGCCGACGCGCTGAGCCTCCCGCCGCGGACGTACGGGCTGATGGCCAGGGTGCGGTCGGGCCGGCCGTCGGGCCTCACGCTGGCGATCCCGGCCGCCACCCACCGGGTGCCCCGGCGGTTGTCCATCCGCACCCGCACGACCGCGCTGCCGTCGCCGCGCACCACGGCGCAGACCTGGGCCTGCGCGTCCTGCCAGACCAGGTTGGTGCGCCACCCGGGCACGGCGTGCGCCGGCACGATCGCGGCGAGGGACGCGGCCAGGGCACCGATGACCATCAGGGCGAGCGAGCGCGGGAAAGTCATGCCGCGATCCTCGGTGGCGGGGTCGCGGGGGGTCAAAAGCGCGCCTCAGGCGTCGAGGTCCTGCGTCACCAGCTCGGCGATGCGGTCGACGTCGGCCTGGTCGTCGCCGCTGACCTCGACGGTGTCGCCGGCGCCCGCGCCCAGGGTCATGATCATCAGGGCCGAGGCGGCGTCGACGCCCTCGCCGCCGGGGACGGCGATCGTGACGTCGCTGTCGAGCTCGTCGGCGGCCTCGGCGATCAGGGAGGCGGGACGGGCGTGCAGGCCGGACGACGAGCCGACGACGACGGACTTGGTGGGCATGGGTTCTCCTGGTTCATCGAGGGTTCATCGAGGGCATCAGCGGGCGGCGGGGTCGAGCTGCCTGACCCGCACGAGGTCGGGCCGCACGACCTGCGGCGTGGGGATGGTGGTGCCGGGCAGTCCGGCGGCGGCACTGCCGTAGGCGACGGCCTGGGCGAGCCGCTCGGCCGGGGCGTCGCCGCGCAGGTCGGCCATCAGGTAGCCGAACAGGCTGGAGTCCCCCGCGCCGACGGTGCTGACGACCTCGGTGGGCGGCGGCTCGGCGTGCCAGGCGCCGTCGGCCGTGGCCAGGACGGCGCCGCGCGCGCCGAGCGTGGCCAGGACGGCGCCGACCCCGCGCTCCAGCAGCACGGACGCCGCGCGGGCGGCCACCCGGGGGTCGGACTCGATCGTCGCGGCGTCGTCTCCGGTGAGCGAGGCGAGCTCGTCGCCGTTGGGCTTCATCAGGGCGGGCGCGGCGTCCGGCAGCCGGTCGACGACCGCCCGCAGCGGGGCCTCGCTGGTGTCGACCGCGACGCGGGCGCCGGTGCCGGCGAGGGTCTGCACCAGGTCGGCGTACCACTCCTGCGGCGCGCCCGGGGGCAGCGAGCCGGCCAGCACGACCCAGTCGGGCGTGGTCGACTCCCCCGTGACCGCCGCGACCAGGGCGGCGGTCAGGTCGTCGAGCACCTGCGGGGT
This sequence comes from Nocardioides marinquilinus, assembly GCF_039543705.1. Classification (NCBI taxonomy): domain Bacteria; kingdom Bacillati; phylum Actinomycetota; class Actinomycetes; order Propionibacteriales; family Nocardioidaceae; genus Nocardioides; species Nocardioides marinquilinus. The sequence goes on along the minus strand of NZ_BAABKG010000003.1, from coordinate 7,356 downwards.
GACGGTGGGTCCGGGCGAGTTCAGCTTGGTGGTGGTGCCGTCGGGCTCGGTGACGGTGATGTTGACGCGCAGGTCGCCGCGGCAGCCCGGCACCGGCCGGCAGGCGATGCCCGCGGCCCGCAGCTCGAGCACGAACGGGTCGTCGGCGGGCGCGGGCAGCACGGCGAGCGTCTCGACCCCGGCGACCACCGCCGCGCGGGAGATGTTCACGCCCTTGCCGCCGGCCTGCGAGGTGACCGACGTGGCGCGGTGCACGGCGCCACGCTCGAACGGCCCGGCCAGGCTGACCGTGCGGTCGTGGCTGGGGTTGGGCGTCAGCGTCACGATCACGCGACGACCACCGTGACCCCGGCGCCCTCGATCTCCTTGCGGTCGAGCTCGTCGATGGTGGCGTCGGTGACCAGGACGTCGACGTCGGCCAGGTCGGCGAAGCGCACGGGCGCGTCGGCCCCGATCTTCGAGGCGTCGGCCAGCACCACGACCTGGCGCGCGGCGCGCACCATCGCGCGCTTGGTGGCGGCCTCGTCGCTGTCGGGCGTCGAGAGTCCGTGCGCGACCGAGAGGCCGTTGGTGCCGAGGAAGGCGACGTCGGCGCGCAGCCGCCCGAGCGACTCGACGGCGTCCGCACCCACCGCGGCCTGCGTGGTGGCGCGCACCCGCCCGGGCAGCAGGTGCAGCTCGGCGTTGCCGGACGACGCGAGCCGCGCGGCCACCGGGACGGCGTGGGTGTAGACGGTCAACCGCAGCTCGCGCGGCAGCAGTCCGGCCAGGCGGGACGTCGTGGAGCCGGCGTCGAGCAGCACGGTGCCGCCGGCGGGCAGCAGCTCGAGGGCGGCCTGCGCGATGCGCTCCTTCTCGGCGGTGCTGGCCTGGTCGCGCTCGGTGAGCGCCGACTCGATGACGGCGAGCGAGCTGGCCGGCACGGCGCCGCCGTGCACCCGGCGGACCAGGCCCATCCGTTCCAGCGCCGACAGGTCGCGACGCACGGTCTCGGTGGTCACGTCGTAGCGCTCGGCAAGCTCGACGACCGACAGTCGTCCGCTGGCGGCGACGAGCTGGGCCATCGCCTGCTGGCGCTCCTCGGCGTACACGGCGGACCTCCCCGGTCTCGTCACGGCAGACCCGTCGCGGTCTGTGTGCATGTTGTTTTATGCCCGATTGTGTTGACTTGTCAAGGGCGGGCGGGTTGACTCCGTGACCATGGTCACCGACACCACGACCGTCTCCCCCGCTCCCCCGGGCACACCCGCCGCGCTCAGCGGCACGCCCGTGGTGCCCGGCGTGGCCCACGGACCCGTCGTGCGGGTCAGCCACGAGCTCGACCCCGCCGCCCTCGAGCGGTTCGGCGACGGCGGCTTCGCCGGCGAGACCCGGGTGGACGACGCCCTGGCCGCCTTCGACGCGGCCGCCGCAGCGGTCGCCGAGGCCTACGCCGCGCGCGCCGCGACGGCGTCCGGCTCGGCGGCCGAGGTGCTCACCGCGAGCGCCGGCCTGGCCCGCGACCGCGGGCTGCGCTCCGCCGTCCGCAAGGGGCTGCGCAACGACGCCACGCTGCTGGACGCCGTCCACGCCGCGGTCGAGCAGTTCGTCTCGGTCTTCACCGCCACCGGCGGCCTCATCGCCGAGCGGGTCACCGACCTGCGTGACGTCGAGCGCCGGGTCGTGGCGCGCCTGGTCGGCGAGCCCGAGCCCGGGGTGCCGGTGCCCGAGCGTCCCTCGGTGCTGGTCGCCGACGACCTCGCGCCCGCCGACACCGCCGGCCTCGACCCCGAGCGGGTGCTCGCGCTGGTCACCGAGCGGGGCGGCCCCACCAGCCACACCGCGATCATCGCCCGCCAGCTCGGCATCCCCTGCGTCGTCGGGGTCACCGGGGTCCTGGGCCTGCCGGCGGGCACCGAGGTGCTGGTCGACGCCACCGCCGGCGTCGTCGAGACCGAGGTCGACGCGGCCGACGCCGAGCAGCGCGTCGCGCGCGCCGCCGACCTGCGCGAGGCCGTCGCCTCGTGGACCGGCCCCGGCCGCACCGCCGACGACGTCGCCGTCAAGGTCTGCGCCAACGTGGCCGACGGGGCGTCGTCCGCCTCGGCCGCGCAGGCGCCGGTCGAGGGGGTCGGGCTGTTCCGCACCGAGCTGTGCTTCCTCGACCGGGCCGAGGAGCCGTCGGTCGAGGAGCAGGCCGAGCTGTACGCCGCCGCGCTGCGGCCCTTCGCCGACGGCCGCTACGTCGTCGTCCGCACCCTCGACGCCGGCTCCGACAAGCCGGTGGCGTTCGCGACCCACGAGGGCGAGGAGAACCCGGCGCTCGGCGTCCGCGGCCTGCGGCTCTCCTTCGACAACCCCGGCCTGCTCGACCGCCAGCTCGACGCGATCGCGCTCGCCGCCGAGCGCACCGGCACCGAGACCTGGGTGATGGCGCCGATGGTGGCCACCGTGGCCGAGGCGGCCGACTTCGCCGACGCCGTCCGGCGCCGTGGGCTCAAGGCCGGGGTGATGATCGAGATCCCGGCCGCGGCCCTGATGGCCCACCGGATGCTCGAGGTCGTCGACTTCCTCTCCATTGGCACCAACGACCTCACCCAGTACACGATGGCCGCCGACCGCATGGCCAGCGACCTCGCACACCTCACCGACCCGTGGCAGCCGGCCGTGCTGCAGCTGGTCGCGATCACCGCGGAGGCCGGACGCCGCGCCGGCAAGCCGGTGGGCGTGTGCGGCGAGGCCGCCGCCGACCCGCTGCTCGCCTGCGTGCTCGCCGGCCTCGGCATCGGCTCGCTGTCGATGGCGGCCGCCGCCGTGCGCGCCGTCGGCGCCCGGCTCGGCACCGCGACGCTCGACCGGTGCGAGGACGCCGCCGAGGCCGCGCTCGCCGGGGCCGATCCGGCCGCCGCCCGCGCCGCCGCGCTCGCCGTCCTCGACGACTGAGCCCACCCGCACCGGCGCTCGACGCACCGACCCACCGACGCCGCCGGGCGGGGGACCCACTCCCCGCCCAGCGGCGTCGTCACGTGCCGGACCCACGGCCGGGCTCCGGACGCACGCGAGCCCGGCCGGACGACGTCCGACCGGGCTCGCGGGACCCGTCAGCGGGTGCTCAGGCGGGCTGCACCTGCCCGAGCACCTCCATCACCTCGGCGCTCGAGCTCGCACGCTCGAGGCGGTCGACCTGCTCGCGGTCGCTGAAGACCTTCGCGATGCGGCCGAGCAGGGCGAGGTGCTCCTGGCCCGCAGCGGCGATGCCGACCACGAACCGCACCTCCTTGCCGCCCCAGTCGAGCGGGCTGTCGTAGCGCACGAAGGTGATCGCAGTGCGGTGCACGTGCGTCTTGGCCTCGTTGGTGCCGTGCGGGATGGCCAGGCCGTTGCCCATCGCGGTCGAGACCGACGTCTCGCGCTCGTGCATCGCGTCGGCGTAGGCCTGGTCGGCCGCGCCGGTCGAGACCAGCAGGCGCCCGGCCTCCGAGATGGCCTCGTCACGGGTGGTCGCGTGGCCCCCGAGCACGACGGCGTCCTCGCGCAGCACGTCGCGACCCGCCCCGGCCTCGGCCTCGGGCTCCTTGGCGAGCGAGGGCGCACCGGTGCCGGTGTCGCCGGTGTCGCCGCTGCCCTGGCGGTCGATCATCGCCACGATCTCGTCGTACTGCGGGCTCGACATGAAGTCGTCGACCGAGACGTGCAGCGCGGACGGCGCCCGCCCGCGGGCGCGCTCGGTGAGGTCGCGGTGGGTGACGACGACGTCGGGCTCGTCGGTGAGGTTCGAGATCGCGAGGTTGGTGACCGTCACGTCGCCGTGGCCGGCCGTGTGCACCTTGCGGCGCAGCACCGAGGCGCCCATGGCCGAGCTGCCCATGCCGGCGTCGCAGGCGAAGACGATCGAGCGGATCGGGCCGGAGGCGGTGGCACCGCCGGTGAGCGCCGAGGCGACCGACGACTTCCTGCCCTTGCGGGTCTCCATGTCGGCGGTGGCGGCGACGAGGTCGACGTCCTCGGTGCTGCGGTCGATCTTGAGCAGGAACCCGGCCACCAGGAACGTCACGCCGGCGGCCACCACCACCGAGAGCAGGACGCCGACCAGGCTGCTGGGCGGGGCCGCCGCGATGACGGCGATGATCGAGCCGGGCGAGGCCGGCGAGCGCAGGCCGGAGTCGAAGATCACGTTGGTGAGAACGCCCGAGGCGCCGCCGCAGATCATCGCGAGGATGAGCACGGGCTTGGCCAGCACGTAGGGGAAGTAGATCTCGTGGATGCCGCCCACGAACTGGATGAGCGCGGCCCCGGGCGCCGAGGCCTTCGCCACGCCGCGGCCGAAGACCATGAACGCCAGCAGCAGGCCGAGGCCCGGGCCGGGGTTGGCCTCGAGCAGGAACAGGATGGAGCGGCCGGTGTCACCGGCCTCGGTGGTGCCGAGCGGGGTGAAGATGCCCTGGTTGATGGCGTTGTTGAGGAACAGCACCTTCGCCGGCTCGATGAGCACCGAGGCGAACGGCAGCAGGTTGCGCTCGACCAGCCAGTTGACGATGCTCTCGGCGCCGTTGCTGAAGCCGGTGACGAACGGCCCCGCCACCAGGAAGCCGAGGACGGCGAGGATGCCGCCCCAGATGCCGGCGGAGAAGTTGTTGACCAGCATCTCGAAGCCGGGGCGGATCTTGTGCGCCCACAGCGCGTCGAGCCGCTTCATCGTGTAGCCGCCGAGCGGTCCCATGATCATGGCGCCGAGGAACATCGGCACGTCGGCGCCGGTGATGGCGCCCATGGTGGCGATCGCGCCGACCACGCCGCCGCGCATGTTGCCGTCGTAGGTCATCCGGCCGCCGGTGTAGCCGATGAGCAGCGGCAGCAGGTAGGTGAGCATCGGGCCGACGATCCCGAGGCTGTCGTGCATCGGCGTGCCGTCGGGCAGCTTCCAGGCGCCGAGCACCGAGACGAAGCCGAGCGGGTCGTTGGCGGTGTCGGCGCCGAAGACGTCCTTGGCGATCAGCGCGATCCAGCCGGTCTGGATGAACAGCGCGGTGATGAGGCCCCAGGCGATGAACGCGCCGATGTTGGGCAGCACCATGTTGGACAGGAAGGTGCCGAGCTTCTGGACGCGCAGTCGGACCGAGGTGCCCGAGGCGCCCGGGGCGCCCGAACCCGGACCGGGTGCCGGCGGCGCGGTGGTGGTGGCGGTGGCCATGAGGGTCCTCCCTCGCGCGGTGGGCCGCGCGGGCGTGCGTGTGACGAGCATCTCGTCAGTGGTTGCGATCTTTATATGTCCGCGTTTCGGGGGTAGTCAAGACCCAAACCCACATGTTCAAAGACCAAACGAAGGAACTCAGGTGCTAGGGTCGGCGGGCCGGGCCGGTGCGACGGGTCCGGCCCGCCGTCACGACCACACCAGGAGGACCCCCATGAAGGCGCTGCGCTTCTACGCCCCCGAGGACGTACGGCTCGAGGACGTCGAGGAGCCCACGTGCAAGCCCGACGAGGTCAAGATCAAGGTGCGCAACACCTCGACTTGCGGCACCGACGTCAAGATCTTCCACAACGGCCACCAGAACCTGACGCCGCCGCGCACCCTCGGCCACGAGGTCGCCGGTGAGGTCGTGGAGGTCGGTGACGACGTCAACGCCACCTACGGCAGCGACTGGGTCGTCGGAGACCGCGTGCAGGTGATCGCCGCCGTCCCGTGCGGGGAGTGCCACGAGTGCCGCAAGGGCTGGATGGAGGTCTGCCAGAACCAGACCTCGGTCGGCTACCAGTACGACGGCGGCTTCGCCGACTACATGATCGTGCCGCGCCAGGTGCTCAAGGTCGACGGCCTCAACCGCATCCCCGACGGCGTCGGCTACGACGAGGCCTCGGCCGCCGAGCCGTTCGCCTGTGCCATCAACGCCCAGGAGCAGCTCGGCATCGAGGAGGGCGACTTCACCGTCGTCTTCGGTGCCGGCCCGATCGGCTGCATGCACATCCGCATCGCCCGCGGCGTCCACCGGGTCGGCCCGGTCGTGCTGGTCGACGTCAACGCCGACCGGCTGAAGATGTCGGCCGACGCCGTGCAGCCCGACCACGTGATCAACGCCGCCGAGGAGGACGTCGTCGCGAAGGTCATGCAGCTCACCGACGGCCGCGGCGCCGACGTCGTCATCACCGCCACCCCGGCCAACGTGACCCAGGAGCAGGCCGTGTCGATGGCCGCCCGGCAGGGCCGCATCTCGTTCTTCGGCGGGCTGCCGAAGAACGACCCCACCATCACCCTCGACTCCAACGTCGTGCACTACCGCCAGCTGCACGTGCACGGCGCCAACGGCTCCTCCCCCGACCACAACAAGCAGGCGCTGGCCTACATCGCCTCGGGCCAGGTGCCGGTCAAGGACCTCATCACCGCCCACGTGCCGCTCGCCGACGTCCTCGACGCCTTCGCGCTGGTCAAGGCCGGCGAGGCGATTAAGGTCACCGTCGAGCCCTGACCCGCCGGCGCGCCGCCCTCACCCGGGGTAGATCCGGAATCCAGGCTTGGCGCGGTGCGGGAACGACCGGTAGAACGCCTCGGCGTCGTCGGTCACCAGGTCCATGCGCTCGGTGCCGGTCGCGGCGAACACCGCCTCGACGAGCCGGCGGGCCACGCCCCGACGCCGATGGCCCGGGGCGACCGCGAGCTGCGAGAGGAACGACTGCATGACGCCGTCGCCCATCGCCTGGGCGAAGCCGACCACGCGGCCGTCCTCGACCGCCACCCGGACGACGACCCCGGGCGCCGCGCACCCGCGCCGGGCGACGTCGGGGTCGGCGTACGTCGGCCAGCCGAGCCGGTCGCACAGGGCCGCGATGCCGTCGGCGTGCTCGACGAGGTAGGGCTCGATCGTCATGCGTCCCAGGGTGGCCTAGCGTCGGTGCCGTGCACGAGCTCGCCCACCGCAGGCGCAACCTGCCGGCGCCGCCCCGCGTGGTGTGGCGGTCGCTGGCCGAGCCGCACGACCCGGCGGCCCGGCCCTGGCTCGACCTGCGCGACGACGAGGTCGCGCCGCGGGTGCTGCGCGGCGAGGAGCCCCACGCGCTGGTGTGGTCCTCGATCTGGCCGGCGCGTCCCGACGACGAGATCGACTTCGCGCTGGCGGCGGGCAGCACCGGCACCGACCTCACGTTCACGCTGCGCTCCCCCGACGACGTGCAGGACCCCGCGGTGCTGGGCCACCTGCGCAAGCGGCTCAACGTGATGCTGTGGGCCGACCTGCGCTACTCCTACGGCGCCTAGCTGTGATGCCCAGGCACGTTGTGCGATCGGGTACGGCGCGTCCGTAGATGGGTGAAGGCCTCCCGCGGTGGAGTGGAGCTGTCTAGAAACCGCTTCACCGCCAGGAGGCCTTCATGTCCCACGCTAGT